>JACKNF010000009.1 GCA_024234995.1 Gammaproteobacteria bacterium | reverse complement strand
ATAGCAACCCCCGCTCGTGCTCATCATCAGCCCAGGCTGAAGGCATCGGTAGGTGACCGAACAGCGGCATGGATCAGTAAACAGGCGGGGCTTGATGCTGCGCTAACGCGCCCCCCAAGCATAAACGTCCGAAACGAGGCCGCCTCTGCCTTCTGAATACTCTTGATCCTTGAGAAACGCAACGGCATTGACTATTCACGCGCCTCGCCCGCTCAAAATGGCAGGTGAGGCGGCGCCGGATTCGAACCGGATCATAGCGACGTTTGACGCCCCTAACCGTTCCCATTGGAAACAACCGCCTCTCTGATTCAGACCGGCTTCATCGGGAAGATTCAACACGTGTGCATCTGGGGCAGGGACGCCCGATCCTAAAAACTTTTTCGCCACAGAGCGTATTTTCCCCGCTCCCGACACCATCACCGGCGTTTAACCCGGAAGAACGGGGAAGAACCAGGACAAATGGCAACAACACTAAGCCCATGATCATGCAAGCGGAATGCCGCGCCCAGGTCGGATAAAATGACCGCGTTCCCGCTCCCCATTGCGCCGAGGTCATGATGCAGATTCCCGATCATTACCCCCTAATCCTAACCGACATTGCCCACCTACTGCGCGCGCGCCTAGGACAGCACCTGCCCGATACGACCGCCGAAACCCTGGCGGTGGCCTGCACCGAGGATCTGGGCCTGACCTTTTCCGGCTGCCAGATTTATATCCCTAAGCAAGACGCCATGAAACGCGCCCAGCGCGACCAAGCCATCTGGAAGGACTTCACCGGGCATAACCACGCTGAACTCGCCCATCGCTACAAGCTCTCGGTCACCCAGATCTACGACATCCTGGCGCGCGTTCGAACCTCAAAACAGCCGGGATAGGCTCCCTTAAACGGCAACGCCCCCAACAGCGGGCACTGTCGGAGGCGTCTGGTTTCTCCCTTATTGACCCAAGGGGAAACGTATAACGTTGTCATTCTACCCAATATTGTTGCTAATGATGGCCCACCCCTAAACAACGCTGGGGTCAGTCTGTAGATAACTCGACTTATCCACAAATCATCAGATGATTTCTTGCCCGATTATGCGGGGCACTCACGGGACAATCAGAGACGAAAAACCGCCAAAAACGGCGGTAATCAAATGCAGAAGCGGAAAAGCAGCCTACGCTAACTTATTGAAAATATGGTGCTGGTGGTGGGACTCGAACCCACAAGCCCGGTAAGGGCGCAAGATTTTAAGTCTTGTGTGTATACCATTCCACCACACCAGCATGAAAGGCACAGATGCAGGCTAGGGTTTCTATTGAAATGAACCAGGAATAGATTGTTTTACTTATTCATCCTGCTGGTCCAATTTTTACTGCCCTGAAAATTTTCGATCTGCCATCTAAGTGTTTAGGATAGTTCATCCAGGTTCGCATTGGCAACCAAGTTACTCGTTATCATCGAAAACACTTCATTGGCCGCGAAGCGATAGGTGGTGATGCCGCTCTTGATACACTGCGGAAATCAATGCAAATGCCTTTGCATCGCTTGAAACCACCGCGGTCATCCCTATGCTGTCCCTGAATTCTTTGCCTCGGTTGGCGGCAGTAAGCTGATCAGCGTCCATCCAGCACCCGGTTGCAGGGTTTCCCGAGTTGAAAATACCCGCAGCACCCCCTTAGGATCAAGCGCGAACAAAGGAATGGCTTGCTCGCCCCATTTATTGCTGAAAGCAGCGAAGTCGAAATTGGCAGTTAGCGGCGTAGCGCGGATAGCATGACCCTGATCCAAGCGGTCCTGCAACCGGGCAAATGTGACCTGCTCACCGAACAACCGGGCGGTGCGATAGGATGCGATCACCCGGTTGCGGTTAATGCTATCTCGTTCCTCATCCAAGCGCAGAGTGTAGATTTGGTCAGCCCCAAAAAGGGGCCGGAAGTAAAGGCCGGCCAGTGTATTGCGTTCCATCCACAGCGACATGGCTAATAGCTTACCGATACCATTGAGATCCAGATACGTATCGGCATGCTCGGACAGCACGTTGCCATGATAAACCGGTATGCCAGCCATGCGGGCGGAGCGGAGACTCTGCCAGACAGGATCGGCTAAAATAACAGGAATTTCTCTTTCGTACAGTGCCTTAGCAATTGCATACCCTACCCGGGTAGCGCCCATCACCAGCACTCCACGTGGTGGAGGCGCTGCCAGTCTCAGCTTTTTCACCACTGCTTTAGCGGTAAGGCTTTGCAGGATGACCGTGACCAGAATGACCAGGAATGTCAGCGCCGCCAAGGTGCGTGCGTCAGCGTAGCCTAGCCGCTCCAGTTGCAAGGCGAACAGCGCAGAGACCGCCGCCGCGACGATACCACGCGGGGCGATCCAGGCCAAAGCCACCTTTTGCTGCCAGGTGAGCTTCGAACCAATGGCGGCCAGCCACACTGCAGCAGGGCGGGCAACAAATAAAATCGTCAGCATCACACCGAGCGCACCCCAGCCCATTCCAGCAAAGGCATGAGGATCAAGCCGCGCTGCCAACACAATAAATAATATTGAGATCAATAGCAAAGTGAGGGTTTCCTTGAAGTTAAGGATATCCTCAATATTCAGATTACGGGTATTGGCCAGCCTCATGCCCATAACCGTCACAGCTAATAGGCCAGACTCTTCTGCAAGGGTATTGGAGAAAGCGAATACCCCCAGTACCAGCGCCAGGCTGGCAATGCGGTGCAGGTATTCAGGCAATAATTGCCGGCATATCAAATTGGTGAGCAACCACGCACCAGCCAAACCAAGCAAGGCGCCCGCAACGACAGTGGTGCCGAATAGCAACAAAGTATTCTGGATTTGAGCCTGCTCGGAAATGGTGAATTCAAACACCAGTACCGCCAACAGGGCGCCAATAGGGTCGATCAGGATACCTTCCCAGCGCAGGATACTGGCGATTTCGTGCTGAGGGCGGACGCTGCGCAACAATGGCGCTACCACCGTTGGGCCGGTGACGGTCACCAACGCACCAAACAGCAGCGCTAAGGACCAGGGCAAATCCATGCACAGGCGAGTGGCAAGCGCAATGAGCAGCCAATTGATTAACGCGCCAAATGAGACCAGGTTGCGCACCACCCGCACCCGGCCACGAATCTCCTTAAAACGCAGGGTCAGCGCACCTTCAAATAGAATCACAGCCACCCCGAGCGAGACCATGGGGAATAGCAAATCACCAAACAGATGATCGGGGTTGAGCCAACCCGTGACCGGGCCGACGATAATACCGACGGCCAGCAACGGCAGGATAGCAGGCAAGCCTAACCACCAGGCCAGCCATTGCGCACCAACGCTGATCAGCAAGATCACAGCGATCGTTAAAGGAATAAGGTCGTGCATGAAGTTTCGCGCTGGGCAGGGTTGGGAAAAAATAAGCGTAACCGGTTTAGGGCTAGTCGCATGGAAATTTGCGTGGCACCCGGAAATCCCTACACGAGATTAGCAAAAAGAATGTCTATCTTTGATGACAAGCAGCGCTGGCGCGGCTTAGCGAAGCCAGCGACGATACGCCATCATTCGCTTGATTCCGATAGAGCCACAGTTGTGCTTCCTTCAGCAGTGAACACAGACCTTCGGCGCAGTCATGCAAGACGGCCCCTCTCGAAAAATACAGTTGTATTATTATTGCTTTATAGAGGGAATAGACCGGCCGGTATGAAGTTGCGGGAACAATACATGCGGACATCGGCATACCGCTAGACACAGGCCAATCCTTGGCCCGCTCCGGCATATGCGCCGTTTACTCTACCTTGACCGTTCCCATTGCCCCGCGCCCGAACTGCCACGGTTTATACATATCCTCTATGTACACTGCTGGCTGCCGATACACGCCTGGCGTAACCGCCCGCATCAAATAAGCCAAAGTGAAGGCGCGTTCGCTGCCCCGATCGATGTCCAGCGCTGCCACGAAACGATCGTCACGGATTTCGGTGTGCAGCGTCCTAGTCAATTTCGGCAACCAAGCAATGTCTAAAGTCGAAGCGCCATGCCCCACCTGGGCATTCTCAATTTCCAGTCCTGCCGGCAGCAAATCCACCACCAGCGCCTGCTGCCCCTCGTTACCCTGCGCTTCACCGGTGATCACCGCTACGAGCAGGTCGTTCTGACGAATTTGCCCTGGGTCCACTTCCTTGCCGGTACGGGTGTAGTAACGACGGGTGATGGTAAAACCCTCCCGGGCTGGCGGCTGCGCAACAGCCGGTACACCGCTGCGATCCAGCACTGTCCAGGCCGGTTGCTCACCCTGATTGACCACAGTCATGCCCCTGGTCAATTGATTAGTCTCCGGCTTCAGATAGAACGGATCGGCAGTTGTCGCCTGACCGTCAACGGTTAACCGTAGCGCGCCGGTCTGTTGCAACAGCGCATGGGCCGCCAGCAACAGCCAAGCCTGTTCCTGGGTGCTGGTATAGCGACGCTGGTTGAAATCAGCCGCTACTTCCTCAGCTAAGGGCGGGACCCGTTCGGGCAGCAATCTCGATTCAGCCAACAACGTTAGCACCGCTGCGCGGTCGCGCAATGGGCTGCCATAATCGCGCACTGCTGTCCGGTCAGTCCGGTTCAACGCCGCTGTCAAAGCTTCTTTGGCCCGCTCCAACTCACCGTAACGGGCCAGCGCTGCACCCAGTTGCGCCTGAGCCAAAGCTGTCGGCAGCTTCTGCAAATAATTGTCGTGCAAATAACGTAAATCGCCGATAGCCGCTTTCTGCTCACGCGCCAGCACATACAGTTGATACGCCCGCCAGCCCAGTTCCGCATCAGCGAAATTATCGGTCCGCAGCCGTTCTTGCAGATACGCCAGCCCTCGCCGCCACGCATTATCGGGAACCAGATACTGCGCCTGCCGGGCACGCACGATGAAATCCATGGCATAAGCCGATAACCAATCCTCGGCCGGGCTATCAGGACCCCATAGGCCAAAACCGCCGCCAGCATCCTGCAAAGTCAGGACACGCTGAATCGCCTGCTGCACCCGTTCCCGTAAACCAGCCTCGGCCGCATTCTGGCCCGCCCATACTTCGGCAACCTCGTTAAAATAAATCAGCGGCAAAGCACGGCTAGTGGTTTGCTCCAGACAGCCATAGGGATAGCGGTCCAGCTGAGCCAGCAGTCCGGGGACATTCAGATCCGGCCGGCTGGCGACGCTTAGCCGCATCCGGCCCGTGCCCAACAGGTATCCTTCCAGCAATTCGCTACCCAACCGCAAGGTTTCGCCGGGGTTCAGCCGTTTTGCGATGCGCTCGGTTACAAGGTTCTGCGCAGGCCGCACCCCGATATCCGATTGCCGGACCAGACTGAAGCCATTCGGCCCTTCCAGATGCAGCCACACTTGGCCAGCACCTGGTTTCAATCCACGCAGAGTAAAGGTGCGGCTTTCACTGTTCTGCACGGCAGAATCTGTCACTGTGAAGGTGAATGCCGCCGGTCCATCCACCACCACCGCTCCATCGGCGCTCAGATGAATCGAGTAATTGCCCGGTGGAGCGCTCAGGTTTTGCACCGTCACATTGATCTGACTCTGATCATCTGGCGCCAAGAACCGCGGCAGGTAAACTCGCGCCACCAGAGGATCACGCACCAGCGGCGCAGTTTCAGCGCGACCGAGCCGGTTACGATCCCAGGCCACCGCCATGAGCCGGATTTGACCATTGAAATCTGGCAACTCCAACGGAATCTTAGCCTGGCCATTTGCATTCAGCGCGACCGGTCCGGAAAACAGCGCCAGGGTTTTCACTGTGCGGATAGCAGAAGAGTCCAGTTGCCGGGCTTCGGCGTCGCCACCCACTTTCAGCGCACCTGGCTGCCCGCCAGCCTCAATCAATTTTCCATATAGATCAAGAAACTGTATACCAAGCCGACGCTTGCCCAGGAAGTAGTTGACCGGATCAGGGGTGGTGAAATCGGTCAACTGCAAGATGCCTTCATCGACAGCCGCCACTGTCAGATATGCCGGCTGACCGGGGTCCAGTCCAGTCACGGTAACAGGCAGTTCCACAGTTTGGCGCGGCTTCCATTCTGCCGGAGCATTCAAGGCGATATTGAGAGTTCGTGGCGCAGGATCCAATCCGGCCCAAGCAACGCCGATGGCCCGGCCCGGCCCGCGTGGACTGGGTGATCCAGCGGTTCCAGCGTTCGTTTCAACCTTAGCCGGGATACGAAATGCCGTGGCGGTAATGTAAACCCCCGGCCCCCATTCAGCGGGAATCGTCAGATCCACGGTTGCGCCATCCTCGGGAATGCTAACCGTTTGACTCAGCCATAACCGGTCACCGACGACATTCAACAGAACCTCGCCCGCGAATGGCGCTCGCAGGAAAACCTTGGCGGTCGCGCCTGCTGGATAGCGTGGCTGATCCAATGTTACTTTCATCTGATCCGGGGTATCGCTATCGCTCGGACTCTCAAACCAGCCAACATTAAAGCGCACACTGGAGGCAACCCCGGTCTTAGTGTCCAACACATCCAGGCGGTAACGGCCCCAGTCCAGACCGCGTTGTGTCACCACAGCAGGTGGTCCAGCAACGATGTTCAATGTTTGGCTGGCGACTGAAGTACTGTCGCGGATGATGAGTTTGTAGTTCCAGCGCCCTTCGTTGTAGTACCAATAATATTGGTACTCCTCCCGCACCAGTTTGACATTCAGCCCGCTTTGCGCCTGGAGCTGACCCAGCATATCTACAGTGATTATCTCGAACGCTGCCTCCTGACCAATTTTGACGCCGCCATCACCAAAGCGCGGCTTAATGCCAATGGCGAAAGGCTGGACCCGGTAAGGCAGGTCGAGACTGCGCGTTACCGGGCGGCCACCAGGTTCGAATAAAGAGACACGCACCCGGGCCAGTAAGGGCCGCGTGGTATCCGGTATCTCGTTCAAACTCACTTTCGCCTGGGCCTTTCCTTGGTCGTCGGTACCCGCCAGGACGACCGGGAAACGCTGCGCGGTCCAATTCTCCTGCGCCAGTCCGAAACGATAACCAGGAAAAGCCGGGTAGGGATTGGGGTCTTCGCGTAGCACTAGCTCGCCCTCGGCCTTAAGATTGGCCGCTGGCGCGCCGTATAGAAAACGGCCATTGATGTCCACCCTCACCGGCTCGCCGGGTTTCAGCACGGGCGCAGTGGAACTCAACTCCAGCTTCAGCCGTTGCGGTACAAAATCTTCAACCTGGAAGCTGATCTGACCCACCGGTTCGCCCTTGGGGTCGATGTAAGCCTTGACGGTCCAGACTCCGGTACGGGCGTTCAATGGCATCGGAATGCGTGTGTGATAACCACCCAGCGCCGGGCCGGCAGGCCTCAACTGCGCAGATTCCACTTCGTCGGGGCGGAATACTTTAAGTGTCAGCGGCGTTTCCGCTTGTGCATAGCCTCGGCTGTCGCGAACCAAGGTCATCAATTCCACAGTCTCACCAGGCCGATACACGCCGCGTTCGGTATAAAGAAAGGCATCTACCACCCCCGGCGCAGCGCGGCCCTCGACCCCTCGATCGCTAAGATCAAAAGCTGGCTGAGTCAAATCGAGAAAATTGTAGTCACCTTGACCAAAGGCCATCAACGCGGCAGGTTCACGCCCGCCATCACCGCGTAGCAAACCTGGATCAAGCCGGGCGTAACCCTGTGCATCCGTTGTTACCGCACCCAATTCGCCATTATTGCGGGCATACAACCGCAGGGTGACTCCGGCCAGCGGTTGGGCGTTGGACAACGAGCGGACAAAGACGTGCAAACCATCGTTGCCACGCATCGTAAATAGGCCTAGATCGGAAACTACCAGCCATTGGGTGGCTTGGCTTTCCCATTTATTATCCGGGTCTTTGCTAGCTGGTTGAGCAACCACAATGTAAATACCCGGTTGCGGATCATGCAGAATCTCACTGACCGGCAAAGCGGTAGTGACTTCCTGATTACGCTCGCTGCTGGCCAAGGTCAACGTGCCTTCCCAGACCTGTTCACCAGAATTTTTAGTGATCGCGTTAAGATCGTAACCATCCAGAAGATGGGTGATGCGGTCTCTCGTGATTTCTGGCAGAAGATTACGGTCATTGATGCGCAAGACCCGTAACTGCGCTTCCGCCAGGTTGACACTGGTCAGCGGTAGCTGCTGGTTACCCGTTTTCGGCAGGACATAGGCTGCACCCCGGAAACCCAAGGTTGGCTTGCGGTCCTCAACCTTGGCGGTAAACTCCTGAGGAACGCGGGTTTTCTCACCGTTCGAAGCGGGAATACCGGCCCGGGCCTTGATGACATAACTCTGGCCATGACTAACGCCTTCCACACACAACTGCTGCGCTTCAGGCGTTACGACCGGCTGGATGGCCGGCTCGATCACCAGATAATCTTCGTAGTGCAATTGCCGGCCTTTGGCCAAGTCATCAGAGAAACTTAAGCAAACTTTCGGCGTGGCACTGTCTGATTCGACTGAAACACCTTTGATCTGGAAGGCATTGGCATCTATCAATTCCTGATAGCGTTTGGCGATGCGCGCGTTGTCCTCGAATTCCAGCGCCTCGCGGTAGGCAGCGATGGCCTTCTTCGGCTCCTGACTCCGGTCATAGAGTTCACCCAGCCGGAACAAGGCACGGGCGCGCTCCAGAGGGACACGGGCAGCTTGCAGCGCGTTCCAAGCCGACTGTTGCATCCGTTCACGCGAACGTTGCCGGATTGCATAGTTCACGTTACTTTGCTCTTGCCGTTGCGCCTGTGTCTGCCAAACCTGGCTGAGCACCAGCCAGGTTGCTGTCTGGTCCGCCCCAGCGAGGATAGCCATTTCATAGGAGGTAATCGCATCCGCCCAGTTCTTCTTCTGGGCCTGTTGCTCTGCTTGCCGCAGCAACGCCGGGGCTGCCTGGCCAGCGGGATCGCGTCCATCCCGGATCGATTGCAGATACTGGGCTGCGGCTACAGCCAGTGGTGTATCTTCAAACGCATGAGCGCTGAAAGACAATACGCATGCCAGCAAAAAAATCAGGTGCCATAAATAACGCATCGCGAATAACCCCTTGGAACAAGGACTAGCGAAAGGACCAGCGACGACGGTGCGCAGGTTCGATGACTGATAGCATAGTCCGTTCCCGGCTTCGTGATGGTCAAAAGCGCTGCATTGTGAAAGAATAAGTATCAACAAATCCATTGCAACTATTGGTTCTTACCGTGATCGATTCGGAGGGCTATCGGCCAAACGTCGGCATCATCTTGTGTAATGCAGAAGGACGTTTGTTTTGGGCGAAACGCATTGGGCAACATTCCTGGCAGTTTCCCCAGGGCGGCATTCGGCGGGATGAGTCGCCAGAACAAGCCATGTTCCGTGAACTGGCTGAAGAGGTAGGTTTGCGCCCGGAACATGTCCAGGTGATTGGTTCTACACGGGGCTGGTTGCGCTATCGTCTACCGAAACGCTTGGTTCGTCATGGCTGCCGGCCTCCTTGCATTGGCCAAAAACAGATCTGGTTTCTGCTACGGATGCGATGCAGCGAAGATGTTGTGCGCCTGGATTTATCCGAGCATCCCGAATTCGACCTTTGGCAATGGGTCGATTACTGGTATCCATTGCACGCTGTCGTGGCCTTCAAGCGCCATGTTTACTGGCGAGCCTTGCACGAATTAGCATCTTACCTGCCGGTCACGTCGCCACCCCGGCGAACCACCGCTGCACGGCGAATCGAGACTGTCTTACGCGACTCGCAAGAGCGAGAAAACTGGCCTTCCCCAATGCGGACACGGAATCTGGAATCGCCTTGCTTGAGCGCCGGCATCCAGCAAGTTACTGTTTTGCAAATGCGACAGGTCGAGAATAGCCAAAATCCGGTGATCACCCGGATGGTTGTAGCAACACGGTGCTTGAGCACTTTGGAAAAGCCGGCGGCCAAGCCGGCATTGGATCTGCCAGATGCAGGGGCTCTAGATGAAAGCCGGGAAGTGCGGCCCTCGCGCACAATCGCAGCGGGCCGGCAGCGATGGTCACCACGATGAAGACAACCTTAACAAACCTGACCCCATCATTGCTGGGCCGCGCCCTCGCCTGACTCTCTCTTGCTTTATTGTTTTATATTGCTTTGTGAGGCTTAAAGCCTACTTGCAGAATCACTGCATTAACCGGGCAGTCGCTATTGTTCTGATCCCCCCTTATATTTGCAGCCTTGAAGGCTATAGTTGGAAGAATTTGAACAATTTCGCGGTCTCTGTTGCCTGTTGAGGACGGCTCCATGCTGGATATTCTGCGGCGCATCGTGCAGGACATCAACGCCACCCGCAATCTAAGCGAGGTGCTTAATCTCATTGTGGTTGAGGTAAAAGGCGCCATTCATACCGATGTCTGCTCGGTATACATGACTGATCACACACGTGGCGAACACGTGCTGATGGCCACTGATGGCCTGCGGCCGGGTGCGATCGGTAAGGTGCGGCTCAAATTCGATCAGGGGTTGACCGGATTGGCCGCCAGCCGGGCTGAGCCGGTCAATGTCGATAATGCCCCCGCCCATCCTGCCTTCCGCTACATCGCTGCCACTGGCGAGGCACCGTTTCACGGATTCATTGGCGTACCGATCATCCGTCGGCGCAAGGTATTAGGTGTACTGGTGGCGCAGCAGCGCGAACAACGCAAATACACCGCTGACGAGGAATCCTTCCTGGTCACCTTGGCTGCGCAACTGGCCGGTTGTATCACTCAAGCCGAGATCCGCCAAGCGCTGGAGCGTCTTGGTGATGATGCGCTATCAGGCACCCTATTCCTGGAAGGGATTGCCAGCGCCCCAGGCGTTGCGCTGGGCGAGGCTGTTGTGGTCTTCCCAGCAACGGCGCTGGACCGGGTACCGGACAAGGATATTGAGAGCGCGGATGCCGAGGCCTCGCGCTTTCGCCAGGCGGTAGCGGCGGAACTGGCGGAATTACAGCGGCTCAGCGAGCGGATGCGGCTGCTGCTATCAGCCGGTGATCGCGCGCTATTTGACGCCTATGCCCTGTTATTAAGCAGCGATAGCCTGGTCAATGGCACCCTGGAACGGATTTACGCTGGCAACTGGGCACCCGGTGCTTTACGCGCCACCGTACTGGAATATGCCAACATCTTTGCGGAAATGGATGATCCCTACCTGCGCGAGCGTGCCGCTGACATTCTTGATCTCGGACAACGCTTGCTGGACCGTTTGCAAGACGAACAGACCGTCAATCGCCACTACCCTGATAACACCATCCTGATGGGCGACGAAATCGGTGTTTCACAATTGCTGGACGTGCCGCAGGAAAAAATCAAGGGACTCATGTCAGTGCGCGGCACAAGCACCTCGCACGTCGCTCTGCTGGCGCGCGGTTTAGGCATTCCGGCGGTCTTTGGGGTCAGCAATCTACCACCGGGCCGTTTAAATGGCCGTGAAGTAGCAGTAGATGGCTATACAATGCGGGTGTGTATCCAGCCTAGTCCCGCGCTGCGCCAGGAATACCTGAAGCTAATCAGCGAAGAAGCTGAACTGTCACGTGGCTTGCAACATCTACGCGACTTACCGGCAGAGACACTGGACGGCCACCGGGTAGATCTGTATGCCAATTCCGGGTTGTTCGCCGACATTGCCGCTGCACGTAACAGCGGCGTGCAAGGAGTCGGCCTGTACCGCTCGGAATTGCATTTCTTCCTGCGTGACCGATTTCCGACCGAGGAGGAGCAAACCACTATTTACACACGAGTGCTGCGGATCATGGACCCGCACCCAGTGGTGCTGCGCACGTTAGATATCGGCGGCGACAAACCACTACCTTATTTCCCTATTGCTGAGCAGAACCCTTTTTTGGGCTGGCGCGGCATCCGCATCAGCCTGGATCAGCCGGATTTGTTCAAGACCCAGTTACGAGCCATGCTGCGGGCTGCAACGGCTTATGCCAATCTGTCGATCCTGTTTCCGATGATCAGCACCGTTAGCGAATTGCGTGACGCCCTAGAATTGCTGCACTGCGCCAAAACCGAACTGCAAGAAGAAGGCGTTCCAGTGAAGATGCCGCCAATCGGTATGATGGTCGAAGTCCCGTCAGCCGTTTGGCAGTTCGATAAGCTGATTCGCATGGTCGATTTCGCTTCCATCGGTAGCAATGATTTGACGCAGTATCTGCTGGCGGTGGACCGCAGTAACGACCGGGTGGCCAAGTTGTACGATTCGTTGCACCCAGTGGTGCTGGCAGCAACCCGCCATGTGATCGAACAATCGCGGGCAGCGGGCCGACCGGTCAGCGTCTGCGGCGAAATGGCGGGCGATCCGGCAGCAGCCTTGCTACTGCTGGCAATGGGTGTGGACAGTTTGAGTATGAATTTGGGCAGCTTGCTCAAAATCAAATGGATGATCCGCAGCATCGGTTATGAAAAGGCCCAGGCGCTGCTGGCTGAGGTTATTGATCTTGACACTGCAGCCGCTATCCGTGAGCGCGCCAATATTTTTCTCGACCAGCATGGTTTAAGTGGATTACTGCGGGTAGGGAAATAGAAGGCATCACCTAACAGCCCTCGTCTCTGCGTATCCGCTAAAAGCAGACTGGGATTACTGCTATCATCTTGCGTTCCCCGTCCGACCCAGGAGAGTGTTCGCGATGCTACGTTTCCGTGGAAACCCCGCTCTGTCGCCGTTCCGTCTGGAGAAACTGTTGACTGCGCTGCGCCAACGGGCTCCCGCCATCACCGGCGTCTATGCCGAGTTTGTACATTTTGTGGATGGCACACTGACTATACCGGATCGTGAAGTGCTGGACCGGTTGCTGCAGTACGGCCCTAACCGGGTTACATCGCGCCAGCTGACCTTGGTAGGGAAGACAACATTTAACGAGCACCGCAATCCCAGCGATGCTCCACTTTTTCTGGTCATTCCCCGGCCTGGCACCATCTCGCCCTGGTCATCGAAAGCCACTGACATTGCACATAACTGCGGCCTGCGCCGGGTCCATCGTATCGAGCGGGGCGTGGCCTATTTCGTGGAATCCGAACGGCCGCTCAGCGACAGCGAACTGGTGGCATTAAAACCGTTGCTGCATGACCGGATGACCGAAATAGTGCTGGAAGCGAGCGACGATCCAGGCATCCTGTTTGCCCAAGCCAAACCAGCGCCACTGGCAACAGTCAATCTTCTCAATGGCGGGCGCGATGCTCTAACAGCCGCCAATCGTGAGCTGGGGCTGGCCTTGTCGGATGACGAAATTGACTATCTACTGGAAAATTTCATCCGTCTAGAACGAAATCCAACCGACGTAGAATTGATGATGTTTGCCCAGGCTAATTCCGAACACTGCCGGCACAAGATTTTCAACGCGGATTGGATTATCGGCGGGCAGCGCCAAGCGCATTCACTATTCGCCATGATCCGCCACACCTATGAATGCCACCCCACCGACGTGCTATCGGCCTATCACGATAATGCAGCAGTGATGACAGGCTTCCCCGCCGGGCGCTTTTTCCCGGACCCTGCAGATGGCCAATATCGTTATCACCCGGAAGATATCCACATCTTAATGAAGGTGGAAACCCATAACCATCCGACAGCCATTGCACCGTTTCCAGGCGCGGCCACCGGTTCTGGCGGGGAAATTCGCGATGAAGGGGCAACCGGGCGCGGGGCGAAACCCAAGGCCGGGTTGTGCGGTTTCTCAGTTTCCCATTTGCAGATTCCCAATTTCATTCAGCCTTGGGAACAAGACTATGGTAAGCCCGGCCGGATCGCTTCAGCGCTGGACATCATGCTTGAAGGCCCGATAGGCGCAGCAGCGTTCAATAATGAGTTCGGGCGTCCCAATTTAAGCGGTTATTTTCGCACGTTTGAACAGGATGGGCCTGACGGTCAGCGGCGTGGCTATCATAAGCCAATCATGATCGCCGGCGGACTGGGCAATATCCGCGAACCCCATATCCATAAGGCCCCATTACCGCCGGGAACCGCGGTTATCACCCTCGGTGGACCTGCGATGCTGATCGGTCTGGGTGGCGGCGCGGCATCCAGCATGACCGCAGGCAGTTCCCATGAAGATTTGGACTTCGCTTCGGTGCAGCGCGGCAATCCAGAAATTCAACGCCGCGCTCAGGAAGTCATCGACCACTGCGTCGCACTGGGGATAAACAACCCTATCCTCTCGGTGCATGACGTAGGCGCTGGCGGTCTATCCAATGCTGTACCGGAAATCGTCCATAGCGCGGAGCGTGGCGGGCGCTTTGAATTGCGTGAAATCCTGAATGACGATCCCAGCATGTCGCCCATGCAGATTTGGTGCAACGAGGCGCAGGAACGCTATGTGCTGGCGATTGCTGCTGAAGGGCTGGAAAAATTCAAGACTCTTTGCGAGCGAGAGCGTTGCCCTTACGCCGTGATTGGCACCGCCACCGGAGAACAGCAATTGATGCTCCACGACCGGCAATTCGATAACCAGCCGGTGGATTTACCCATGAGCGTCCTATTTGGCAAACCGCCGAGGATGGTGCGGGATGTGGAACGGGCTTCTAGCCCGTCCAGCCGGCGGGAAATTGACTCCACACGCATCGAATTGACGGAAGCCGTAGCACAGGTATTGTGCTTTCCAGCAGTGGCGGACAAAAGCTTCCTGATCACCATTGGCGACCGCACGGTGACCGGCCTGGTTTGCCGGGATCAAATGGTCGGACCGTGGCAAATCCCAGTCAGCGATGTTGCGGTGACCGCCACTAGCTTTGACGTCTACACCGGCGAAGCGATGGCGATGGGCGAACGGACGCCTCTGGCCCTGCTCGATGCGCCGGCATCGGGACGGATGGCGGTCGGGGAAGCACTGACCAATATCGCTGCCGCCCGTATTGAGAAGCTGGGTGATGTTAAATTGTCCGCTAACTGGATGGCGGCAACCAGTCACCCCGGCGAAGACGCTCAATTATTCGACACGGTTAAGGCCGTTGGTTTGGAGCTGTGTCCGGCACTGGGTATTACCATTCCTGTTGGCAAGGACTCACTGTCAATGAAAACCGTCTGGCAGGAGAATGGCAACCATAAGAGTGTTGTTGCGCCACTGTCCCTGATTATCTCTGCTTTCGCGCCAGTGCAGGATGTACGCCGTACCTTGACCCCGCAATTACGCACGGATCGAGGCGACACCGATCTGCTGCTCATTGATCTCGGATGTGGAAAAAACCGGTTGGGCGGCTCGGTGCTGGCCCAGATTTATTCCCGGCCGGATGATGCTCCTCCGGATGTGAATACACCAGAGATTCTTAAAGCGTTCTTTGCGGTTATTCAGGAATTAAATATAGCGGGCCGATTACTAGCGTATCACGATCGCTCGGATGGTGGTTTGTTGGTAACGCTAGCAGAAATGATGTTTGCCGGCGGCTGCGGAGTGACCGTGCTGCTGGATGATCTGGGTGAGGAGTTATTACCCACATTGTTCACCGAAGAGCTGGGAGCCGTGGTCCAGGTGCGGACTGCTGATCGCTCGACGGTGCTGGCCCGGTTATCTGCTGCTGGCTTGGGGGAATGCAGCCATGTCATCGGCACACTCAATTCTAATGACCGGCTGATTTTATGCCATGCCGGTGAGGTAGCATTCGCCGCTGACCGGATTGAATTGCGGCGGCTATGGTCGGAGACCAGCTATCAGATGCAAGCCTTACGTGATCATCCTGACTGTGCCTATGAAGCATTCGCCGCTGCCTGTGATCCCGATGATCCCGGCTTGAAGGTACGCTTGACGTTCGATCCCGCCGCAGATGTGGCTGCTCCCTATATCGCCAACGGCGAACGGCCGCGCATTGCCATCCTGCGCGAGCAAGGAGTCAATGGTCAGGTCGAAATGGCTGCCGCTTTTGATCAAGCTGGCTTTGCCGCAATGGATGTCCATATGAGCGACATCATTACTGGAAAAGTGACTTTAGCGGATTTTCACGGCATCGCCGCTTGCGGAGGCTTTTCCTACGGTGACGTACTAGGCGCTGGGGAAGGCTGGGCCAAATCAATTCTATTTAATGCCCGCGCCCGCGACGAGTTTGCCACGTTCTTCGGCCGGGCGGACAGCTTTGGCTTGGGTGTCTGTAACGGCTGCCAGATGCTCTCTAGCTTGCACGAGTTAATCGCCGGAACCGAGTTATGGCCACGTTTCGTTCGCAACCGTGTGGAACAGTTCGAAGCACGCTTGAGCCTGGTTGAAGTGCTGCCATCACCGTCGCTGTTCCTGCAAGGAATGGAAGGCTCATGGTTGCCGGTTGCCGTAGCACATGGCGAGGGACGAGCCGAGTTTCCCGATGGCGGGATGGAAGCGGTGTTGGCAGCAAACCTGGCGGCATTGCGCTTTGTCGATAATTCCGGGCAGCCGGCAACGCGCTATCCCGCTAACCCCAACGGTTCGCCCGGCGGGATTACCGGCCTGACCAGCCGCGATGGGCGCTTTACCATCGTGATGCCGCATCCAGAGCGCCTGTTCCGCACTGTACAATATTCCTGGCATCCCGATGGCTGGGGCGAGGACGGTCCTTGGTTACGGATATTCCGTAATGCCCGGCGGTGGTTGGGATGAAAATGACAAAATGACCTGTTCAGCTAGACTTTGCTTAAATCGCTCTCCTAACCTTCTCCAAACCTTCTCCAACGGAAATTTGAGGAGATAGTCCATGCCCAAGGCAATTCGCATTCATCAATACGGCGGCCCCGAAGTACTGCATTGGGAAGACGTCGAAACCGGTGATCCGGGTCCTGGTCAACTTCGGATACGTCATGCCGCAATTGGCCTGAACTACATCGACGTTTATCACCGTACTGGCCTATATCCGCTGCCATCATTGCCTTGGACACTCGGTATGGAGGGTGCTGGATACGTGGAGGCAATTGGAGAAGGTGTGACCGGATTCAAGGCCGGCGATCGAGTCGCCTACGCCAGTCCACCAGTCGGCGCTTACGCCGAAGTGCGATTGCTCCCTGCCGACCGGGCAGTGGCATTGCCTGAAAACATTAACGATCAGACCGCTGCTGCTATGATGCTGCAAGGGATGACGGCCCAATACCTGTTGCGGCGCACCTACCGGGTGCAACCCAGTGATGCCATTCTATTGCATGCCGCCGCTGGCGGAGTTGGCCTGATTGCCAGCCAGTGGGCGCGGCAATTAGGCGCGCTGGTGATCGGTACAGCAGGTAATGATGAGAAAGCCGAATTAGCCCGCGCCCACGGTTGTCACCATGTTATTGTTTACAGCCGTGAGAATTTTGTGGAGCGGGTTCGTGAAATCACCAATGGTCAAGGCGTTGCAGTCGTCTATGACTCGGTGGGTAAAGACACCTTCATGGGTTCCCTGGACTGCTTGCAACCATTGGGGATGATGGTCAGCTTCGGTAATGCGTCCGGGCCAGTGCCACCGTTTGAGCCAGGGATACTGGCCGCCAAAGGTTCGCTATTCATGACCCGGCCGACCCTGATGACCTATACCGCCAAACGCGAAGCGTTGGTTGCCAGCGCAACTGAATTGTTTGAGATGGTCACTATCGGGGCGGTAAAAATTGAAGTGCAGCAAACCTATCCCTTGGCCGAAACCGCCCAGGCGCACCGTGATCTGGAAGCGCGCAAAACGACCGGTTCAACCGTTCTGCTGCCCTAAGACTGCGTTAACTGATGAGTGCTTCCAGCCCGGCTGGCAGAGAATTACCGGGTCTTTCTCCTCCTGTCCAAGGAGGCGTATTCAAAGGGTCTGGGCGGCTTGAACCCGGCGGCTACGCTGCGAGCGGCGCATCGATTAGCACCTTAACATGCGCCGCCACGCTGGCCGCCAATGCCTGCAAATTATATCCCCCCTCCAGCATCGAAACGACCCGTCCTTGGCAGTACTGTTTAGCCACTGCCAGAATATTCCCGGTTAACCACTCATAGTCCTCTTCACAGAAATTCAATCCCGCCAGCGGATCCAGATAATGGGCATCGAAACCTGCTGAGATCAGGATCAGTTGCGGCTGGAAAGCGTGTAACGCCGGTTCAACATCCTGAATCCAGGCTTGGCGTAGTTCTGTTGAGCCTGCGCTGGCTGACAGAGGAACGTTAACAATATTGCCAATGCCACGCTCCTCGCGGCGGCCCGTGCCAGGATAGATATAAGCCTGGTGGGTAGAAATATAGAGATAGCCTTGCTGGGTTTCGAACGCTGCTTGCGTACCGTTACCATGATGAACATCGAAATCGATGACTGCGACCCGTTCCAGCCCGTGAACAACACGCGCATGAGCTGCCCCGATAGCGGCATTATTAAACAGGCAGAAACCCATTGCCTGATGAGGCTCAGCATGATGCCCCGGCGGACGGATGGCGCAAAACGCATTGTTGGCTTCACCCTTCAGCACGGCATCGACTGCCGCACAAACCGCACCGGCAGCACGCAACGCTGCTTCGCCGGATTGCGGAGAAATAATCGTATCGCCGTCAATGGCGTAGTGTCCATGCCGGGGAACACGGGCAAAGATACGTTCAACATGTTTTAGTGAATGAATTCGAGTCAGTTGTTCGAGGCTGGCTTCCGGAGCCTCCCGCCACTCCAGCGTAACGAAAGAGGCAGTTTTGAGGGCATTGAGAATCGCTGTCAGGCGAGCAGGGCATTCCGGATGACCAAAGCCAGCATCGTGTTCCAAACAGCGCGGATGCGTATAGAGCAGAGTGGTCATGATCATTGTTCCTCGCGAGCAGGCGTTTCATGCTGGATGGCAGCGCGACGCAGTGCTTTCAACACGTCTTCACGGGCGATCATGCCGACTAACCGGCCCTCCTTGACCACTGGAAGGCTCTTAGCGCGCATCTCCACCAGTTTTTGTAATAACCGGCTGAGCGGCAGTTGCGGCTCGACACTGACGGGATGAGAGGTCATTACCGTTTCAATGGTCTGCTCCATGATCTCGTCGTAGTGGGGAACTAGCGTATGGAAATCGAAAATGAAGGCTTTGAGCAGATCAAATTTGGTCAAGATGCCGAGTAAATGCCGCTGGTCATCCACAACAGGCACGCCGTTAAAATCATGGACTTCGAACAGCGCTTCCGCCTCGCGGAGCTTGGCTTTAGGACTCATTGCAATAGGTTCAGGGGTCATGGCATCACAGACTAGATATTGCAGGAATTCATACATAACAACGTGATCCTCGATAATTCGATTCTGTTAATCTTAATTCAAGGCTTGTTAAGATGCTTGAAGGAAGACTGCCGGTGAAACTATGGATGCGGCAGATGTTCTTAATAAGAACATCCTACTCACTCAAGATACAGAATTTAGAGTAAAAATGGTTTAATAAAGACTGATTTTGCTCTATATTTGGAAAATACCCGGGTAGCAGGAGGTGCAACATGATGATCAACAGTGCTGTAAGCACGGGTAGCGCTAGCATCCAGGGAGCTATCAAGAGCCTGGACAGTAGCGCTCAGGAAATTGCCAAACAAACGATTCACCCCATAGACCCCGTGTCAGCCGCCGCTCCAGCGGGAGATCAACAGACTGAGGTGAATTCTCATGGACCTCAAGCCGCTTCGCTGATCGAGCCATTGGTGGAGCAAAATAGAGCGCTTTATCAGGCGCAAGCTGGCGCGAAGATTATCAGCACGAACAATGAAGTGTTAGGCGGCTTACTGGATATCTTTGCTTAAGTGTTTGATCCAGAAGCCATCAAATCACATTTTTGCGTGGATCAAACGCATCCCGCACTGCTTCGCCGACGAAGACTAGCAAGCTGAGCATCAGCGCCACTACGACGAAGCCAGAGACACCCAGCCAGGGTGCCTGCAGGTTATCTTTGCCCTGCCGCAATAAATCACCCAATGAGGCTGAACCGGGTGGCAGTCCCAAGCCAAGAAAATCCAGTGCGGTCAAAGCAACGATAGAGCCCGATAGGATAAAAGGCAGGAAGGTCAGCGTGGCCACCATGGCATTGGGCAGCACATGCTTGAACATGATCCGCCCGTCGCTCACACCCAGCGCCCGCGCCGCACGCACATAATCGAAATTACGGGCACGTAGAAATTCGGCCCGTACCACCCCCACCAGCGAAGTCCAGCTAAATAGCATCAGCACCAGCAGCAGTGTCCAGAAGCCGGGTATCACAACGCTAGAAACAATGATCAGGATGAATAACTGCGGTAACCCCCCCCAGATTTCCAGGAAGCGCTGGAAGAACAGATCCACCCGTCCGCCAAAATAACCCTGCACCGCACCAGCCGCAACCCCGATAACCGAGGAAGTCAACGTCAGCAGCAGACCGAACAGCACCGAGATACGGAAGCCGTAGATTAACCGGGCCAGCACATCGCGGCCCTGATCATCGGTGCCAAGCCAATTATCGGTGGAAGGCGGCGCCGGTGCCGGAACCGGCAGGTCATAGTTGACGGTGTCGTGGCGAAAATGAATAGGCGGCCAAAACATCCAGCCATCCTCGTTAATCAATTTGATCAGGTAAGGATCACGGTAATTAGCAGTGCTGGGAAAAATTCCACCGAAGTCAGTTTCCGCATAATCTTTGAACACGGGGACATAGAGCGCACCCTGATGATAGACCAGCAATGGCCGGTCATTGGCAATGAACTCCGCACCCAGGCTGAGTCCAAACAGCAGCAGAAATCCCCACAGCGACCACCAGCCACGCCGGTTGGCTTGAAATTGCGCGAGCCGGCGTTGCGTCAAAGGACTCAGGTGGAAGCAGGGAACAATCATCTTTATAACCCTAATAGTCTTTCGCTCTTCGCTTTGGCCATTTCTGCCATAATCAACTGTGTCCACACCCCGGAACCAGAGAGATTCTGGCCGCCATCGGCTACGACCAGCGTACCAGTAATGTAGGAAGCCAGCGGCGAGGCCAGGAATACACTCAATTGGCCAATGTCATCGGGAGTGCCAAAACGGCCCAATGGAATCGTCTTTTTCAGCGGACCGGCGCTATCTTTGGGAACCAGCCGGCGCACGCCTTCAGTGCCTTCAATCGGACCCGGCGCAATGCTGTTACAACGAATGCCGAACCGGCCCCATTCAAGCGCCAGATTGCGCATCATCTGATCGATGCCCGCTTTAGCAGCGCCAACGTGGGCCTGGAAAGCATAAGGCATAAATGCCTGTCCTGCCGAGATGAAGAGAATATTGCCACGTGTCTCCTTAAGTTGCTCAAACGCGGCTCGACACGCGTGAAACGTACCGAGCAGATCGATGTCCATGACTGATTTGAAGCCATTAGGGGTAATCTGTTCAGCAGGACAGGGAAAATTACCCGCCGCGCCACATACCAAGGTCTGCATCGGTCCTAATTCTTCACGGCAACGCTGCATGGCAGTTTCCAGCGCCATATAGTCGCGCACATCCGCAGAATGGGCCGAAACCTGTGCACCGAGCGCCTGCAACTCCGCCGTTGCTGCATCAAGCTTTTCCGGTGAGCGGCCGACGATGCCGAGATTCGCCCCCACTGCTGCAAAGTTGCGGGCGATGCCAAGATTAATACCACTGCTACCGCCGGTAATAAAAACGGTCTGGCCAAGGAACAGATCTTTGGCAAAATATGAGGTGATAGTCATGGCGTTCCCTCCAGGTTCATGTTAATAAACCCTTTAATAGTAGATAAAATCAGGTGAATGAACCCAGCAGGGTTTAACGAACTTGGGGGCATCATGGCAGATAGCGATTTATTGATTATTGGTGCTGGGATCAGCGGCCTGAGCATGGCACATTATGCTGCTGCTGCGGGGTGGAATGTACTGGTTCTAGAACAGGAATATCGGGCCGGGGGATGCCTGCATTCGCACCGGTTCACTGGCGCGCTGGATGGTTTTTGGCTAGAACTAGGTGCGCACAGCGCTTTCAGCTCTTATGGCAATCTGCTGGAAATCCTCGAATCGCACCATGCACTTCGCCGCTTGCAGCCTCGCGCCAAGGTTGGCTTTCGTCTGTTTGCTAACGGTGCGGTGCGCCGCATCCCCTCGCAACTCGCTTATTCCGAGCTGCTGCGGGCACCCTTCCGGCTGCTGGGTTTAATTAAAACCGGGCGCAATATTGCTGAATACTATGGCCATATTGTGGGTCCGCGCAACTATGCAGCGGTCTTCGAACCGGCTTTCAGCGCAGTGATCTGCCAACCGGCTGACCAGTTTCCCGCAGATAGCCTTTTTAATCCCCGGCCCCGCCGCCGGGATATTCCACGCAGTTTTACTCTGCACGGCGGCTTACAAAGCCTTGCTGATATTTTAGCTGGATCATCCGGCCTTCGCGTAGAACTCGGCCAAATGGTACAGAATATTCAACATAGTCACGGCAAGTTTATCGTTCGAACCAGCAGTGGTGATCACACCACACGTGCTCTTTGCTTGGCAACGCCGGTGGCGGTTGCCACTCGCTTGCTTGAATCTGAATTTCCGGAACTGGCCAGCCACCTAGCAGAGGTGGAAACAGCAACAGTGGAAACAGTGGGGGTGGCAATTCCAAAATCTCAGTTGAACTTGCCGCTGCTGGCTGGACTGATTGGCCGGAATGAACCTTTCTTTTCAGTCGTCTCCCGCGATGTCATGCCAGACCCCGCGTATCGGGGTTTCAGTTTTCATTTCCGGCCGGGAATGCTGGATGAAGCAGGGAAGCGGGATTGCATCACCCGGGTACTCGGATTACCTAACGATCTTCTGACGTTAACAAACATAGTCAGGAAGAACAATCAATTACCTGTTTTGCGGGTTGGCCATAGCGAACGAACGCAGGCCATTGATAGATTGTTGGCAAAGAGCCGGTTGGCATTGACCGGCAATTATTTTGCTGGGATTGCCATTGAGGATTGTGTGACCCGTTCGCAGCAGGAATTTTCACGATTACAACAAGAGGCGGAGTAGAAATCGCTGCCGGGGCAAGGCCGACTACCGTTTTCCGGCTATCGGCGCAGCCCGGAATCGGGTTAGAAGGAAGGAGACACGGTTGTCGTTTCACCGGCCGAGGCGGACAAGTTGTCCCCGCTGGACCAGTGCTCAGTACTGTCGTTAATCAGGAATTTGAACGAAACCATCCCCTCAGTCATTTCATTGGTTGTCCACACCCAGACATCATTCTCGACATTCTTCATCAGTACGCTGGTGTCCCAGCTGAGACCGGCGCCCTCACCACGAATGTAGAGGCTATTACCGAAGCCAACATCGTATTTAGCGACGATAACAGTAACCACTGAACCGGCGCGCCTGCCGGAAGCAGGCACTTTGGTCTCGGTGGCAGAGGTCTTGGCAGTTTTTCCTTTGGTGGAAGCCGTCGGCTTTTCAGTCTTGGCCGGGGACGGTGCGGGTACTGCTTTGGCCGGGGCCGGCGCTGCAACAGATTTCTCTGCAGACCCGGATGAAGTAGAGGCGACAACAGGCTTTTCGGCTGCCTTCGGCACCGGTGCTGCTTTGGTGGCTGGGGCAGGAGCCGCTTTAGCCGCTGCCGATTCGGCCTTCGCAGGAGCAGGGGATTTGGCCGCTGGTTTAGCCGCAGAACTCTGCACAATGGCCGGTTTAGCGGCCTCTGGCGGCTTTGCAGGCGTTGCGGGCGCCGCCTTCACAGACTCCGCCTTGTTAGCGGTTTTCGTGGAGCCGGTTTTGACCGGTGTTCCGGTCGACTCTTTCTTCTTTGGCATAAATCACTCCTCTGAATTGCTTGATGAATTTCAAGGCGCGACGGAATATTGTGCCGGCGCTGCGTCTGGATTGAGTCTAACCCAAGCTTGAAGCAGTCTCCAAGCCACAAGCGGCATAAACCACAGAAAATGGCCGCATTGCCCCTAAATTTAGCTCAAAATTTTTAAATGCGGTCAGATGTAAGCACAATTAGGCGTCTTGCAGACAACCTTGAAGCAGGTCCTTCTTAATGAGGGACAGTGATCATGCGATCCCCCGCGCCCTGGTCTTCCTCAAGCCAAAGTCCGTTTCCCTGCTCTCTCTCGAACCGGCTTTTGTTATACCTGCCCCAACGCTGCCTCTACCACACCCTTCCCCGCACCACGCTGGCACGCCTGCTCGCTCAATGTCCGCCGCCAGGCGCGCGCACCAGGTACGCCCTGGAACAGCCCTAAGATATGCCGGGTCATGCAATGCAATGGCGTTCCTCGCCGCAACTGGTCCTCTATATAAGGGAGAAACGCTTCAACCACTTGATGACGGCTCGGTGGCGACGTGCGCAAGCCAAAAAACCGTGAATCGACTTCAGTGAGCCAATACGGATTCTCGTAAGCGGCCCGGCCAATCATTACCCCGTCGACTTCTTGCAACTGTTTCGCAATCTGATCCAGGGTCGTCAACCCCCCGTTCAGCACAACAGTCAGACTGGGAAAATCCCGTTTTAGCCGATGCACAACCTCATAGTGCAATGGCGGAATCTCCCGGTTTTCCTTTGGACTCAAACCACGCAACCATGCCTTGCGGGCATGGATGATAAACACCTGGCAACCGCCCATTGCCACACGACCGACAAAATCCGTCAATTCCTCATAGGAATCCCGTTCATCGATACCGATTCGAGTCTTGATCGTGACCGGCAGATCCGCCGCCAACCGCATTGCTGCTACACAATCACTCACCAGCGCCGACTCTGCCATTAAACAGGCTCCGAAACGGCCCGATTGCACCCGGTCACTAGGACAGCCGATATTCAAATTCACCTCGTCATAACCCCAATCTGCCGCAATCCGGGCACACTGCGCCAGTTCATCGGGATTGCTACCCCCTAGTTGCAGGGCCAAAGGATGTTCAACCGGGTCATACGCCAAAAACCGTTGCGGATCACCGTGCAGCATTGCTCCGGTGGTCACCATCCCGGTATAAAGCAACACTCGACGGCTGAGCAAGCGCAAAAAAAACCGGCAATGCCGGTCCGTCCAATCCAGCATAGGGGCAATTGAGATGAGACGATCTAACATGACGCGTTCAGCTCCATCACCCCAGCCCCTCTCTAGGCGGAAGGAAATCTTTGCCACGCAGCGCCACGACCGCCTCTTTAATCAACGCTGGCCCGCGATAAATCAAACCACTGTAAATCTGCACTAGGCTGGCCCCAGCGGCGATTTTAGCCGCTGCATCAGCTCCGCTGAGAATACCACCCGCCGCGATGATTGGCAGTTCACCGCCCAAAACGCTGGCTAATTGCCGCACCACTTCGGTAGAGCGTACCATCAATGGTGCACCGCTCAAACCGCCTGCCTCCCTCGCATGAGGCAAATGCTCAACGCCGGCACGTGAAAAGGTTGTGTTAGTCGCGATTACCGCATCTATGCCATAACGAAGCAACGCCTGCCCCACAGTCACCAGGTCCGTATCTGTCAAATCAGGCGCAATTTTGATCGCCAATGGGACATAACGGCCATAGCTGTCAGCCAGCTGCCGCTGCTCTTTTTTCAGTGCGGCCAGTAATTGATCAAGCGCCTCACCATATTGCAGATTACGCAGGCCCGGGGTATTAGGCGAGGAGATATTGACAGTGACATAGCTGGCCCAGGGATAGACCTTACGCAGACCAAGCAGGTAATCATCGGCTGCCCGTTCAACCGGTGTGTCCGCATTCTTACCAATATTAATGCCCAGCACTCCCTTGAAGCGGGCCCGCCGCACTTGCGCTACCAGATAATCAACACCTTGATTATTAAAACCCATCCGGTTGATTAACGCATGAGCCTCCGGCAACCGGAACATCCGGGGACCGGGATTGCCTGGCTGCGGACGAGGCGTCACAGTTCCGATTTCAATAAAGCCAAAGCCCAAAGCATCCCAAGCCTTGATACATTCACCGTTCTTATCCAAACCCGCCGCTAACCCCACTGGATTAGGAAAATGCAATCCCATGACCTGAAGTGGTGTGGTAGGAATACCGGCACTAAAGACCGCTTTCAAAGGAAACGATGGGGTGATACGCAAAAAGTTGCATGTCCAATCATGAGCAGTCTCAGGATCAAGCTGAAACAAGAGGGTACGTAAAAAAAGATAAGACATTTAAATTCCTAGATAAATACAAAAAAACAAATCAGTAGAAAAAAGCCAAAGTCCCGGAACTGTTGCGATCAGGAATTTTTTGTTGAGTAAATAGTATCCATTTTTACTGCTATTTTGTATATTATGCTCAAGAATGGTTTCATGCATGGCTAATGAAGCGATTTGACCATAATGACAGACTACGATGAAAATATGCCTGGATCATGAGTCAGCGTAATACCTATACTAATTATAAAGGTATTTCTTTGATGTAAATAAAAATATCGTATGAAAGTCATGTATTCTACGCGACCTCTAACACAATGATTGTTAATATTGTGTGACTACCAACATGATCGAGAGGGCAACCTCCATGAGACGTAAGGTCGACGGCCTCTTCCAAATAATGACAAAGAGCAGGTAAATTCAATGCGCAAGCTTCTGATTCTGAGCACAGGAACGATTGAGGAGACATTACTCCAAAAAATCGCAGCCGCTGACTGGGAAATCTACTGGGCCGATGAGATAGGCTTGGCGAGGACCTTATTGACCGAGCATAAATTTGAGGTAGGACTCGGCATCCTGTTCAGTTGTGAATCGGAACGATCAGTCCAATGGCTCGCTGATCTAATCTTAGCCCGTCGAAAGATGCAATGGGTGCTAGCTTTGTCTCGCCAATGTATCGATCGCAAGCAACTCTCCAGCATTATCACTGAGCGTTGCTATGACTACCATACATTACCGGCTGATGCGCAAAGGCTGGTCGTCACTCTAGGTCATGCCTATGGCATGGCAACTCTGAGTGAAAACACTGCTCGTCAACAAAACGAATTAGAATCGCAATACGGAATGATCGGCAACAGCACCGTAATGCAATCGCTGTTTCGCGGTATTCAGAAAGCAGCGGAAGTCGATGTACCCGTTTTGGTGACCGGTGAAAGCGGGACAGGCAAGGAACAGACCGCTCGTTCCATTCATGATTACTCAGCCCGGGCGGTATCGCCGTTTGTAGTTATGAACTGTGCGGCCCTATCACCGAACTTGATTCAGTCAGAATTGTTCGGCCACGAAAAAGGGGCCTTTCCAGGCGCCAGCGAACGTCACATCGGCCTCATGGAATCAGCGAATGGCGGCACCCTGTTCTTAGACGAAATCGGCGATCTAGCGCCAGAGCTGCAAGCGAATCTGTTGCGGTTTTTGGAGGAGAAGAAAATTCGCCGGGTCGGTGGCACCAAGCCGATTCCCACCGACGTCCGGCTAATCACCGCGACGAATACCCATCTTGAACAGTCCGTGCAAGAAGGCCGATTCCGCGAAGATTTATACTATCGGCTGAATGTATTGCACTTGCGTACCCCTGCCCTGCGCGAGCGGAAGGCCGATGTTGAACTACTGGCCCGGCACTTCTTTGCCAAGTTCTCTGCCGAAACGCGCACTTCCGCCAAAGGGTTCAGCCGCGATGCGCTAGAAGTAATCAACCGTTACGACTGGCCGGGCAACGTCCGGGATTTGATGAATCGAATCCGCCGGGCAGTGTTGTTGAGCGAAGGCCCTTATATTGTCCCTGTTGATCTAGAATTGGAACGGCGTACCGACATCCGCGAGTTTGTGACCCTCGACGAAGCGCGAATGGCGGCGGACCGTGACGTGATACAAGCCACATTGTTGCGGACTCGCTTTAACATTGCCCGCGCCGCGCAGGAGCTGGGCGTATCGCGTATGACGCTGTACCGGCTGATGGAGAAATACGACATCCGGCGCGATAGTATGTAGCACTGATTCCTGATAGGTTATCCAGAGAGACAGGGACAGGAAAATTTTACGATTGCGCTATTCCACTACTCCCTGTCGATCAGATGACCGGCCCTTCTTCTGTGTTCGACCCTAAATCCTTTCTCAAAACCCTGACGGCTCTGCCTGGCGTCTATCGGATGCTGAACGGCGAAGGTCAGGTACTCTACGTTGGTAAGGCCCGCAATCTTAAGCAGCGAGTTTCCAGCTACTTCCGGGAAAAGCATGCCTCCGCTAAAACCCGGCGCCTGGTTTCACAAATTCATGCTATTGAAATCACAGTGACCCACACCGAGGTTGAGGCGCTGATTCTGGAAAGCGCATTGATCAAGGAATTGCGGCCCCGCTACAACATCCTGCTGCGCGACGATAAAGGTTATCCGTACATCCACATTTCCGCGGACGCATTCCCTCGATTGTCGCTGCATCGCGGCGCTAAACGCGGCCAAGGCCGTTACTTCGGGCCCTATCCGAATACGAACGCAGTACGCGATACGCTTGACCTGTTACAAAAGATTTTCCGGTTGCGCTCGTGCGAGGACAGTTTTTTCCATGGACGCACTCGTCCCTGCTTGCAATACCAGATTAAGCGCTGCACCGCCCCCTGTGTAGCCTTGATTGATCGCGAAAGTTACCAGCGCCAGTTATGCGACGCCGTCTTGTTCCTGGAGGGCCGGAGCAGCCAGGTGATCGATGATCTGGCACAGCGCATGGAAACGCTGGCGGCTGAACTGAAATTTGAAGAAGCGATGCGCTGCCGCGACCAGATCATCGAGCTGCGGCATATTCAACAACGCCAGCATGTCGAAGGGGAACACGGCGATCTCGATGCCGTTGCTTGCGCGCTGCGCGATGGTGCGGCCTGTGTGCAGGTTTTCGTATTTCGCGACGGCCGCCTGCTGGGCAACCGGGCCTTTTTCCCTGCCCTACCCGAAAGCGAGGAAGCCAGCGCTATTCTGGCCGCTTTCCTGGGGCAATACTATCTTGACAAAGTCATCCCTGCTGAGGTGCTGCTGAGCCATGAGCCGGTGGACGCACCGTTGCTTGCTCAAGCGCTCCAAGAACGGGCCGGCCGGCGGATTGCGCTCACCCCGCGCCCGCGCGGTGAACGGGCGCGCTGGCTAGCGATGGCGCAGCACAACGCTGAACAGGCGCTGGCTGCGCAGTGGGCCAGTCAGGCTGGAATGCGGCGGCGCCTGAAAGCCTTGCAAGAAGCGCTGGGCATCGATCACGCTCTATCACGTCTGGAATGTTTTGACATCAGCCATACCCAAGGCGAGGCGACGGTTGCGGCGTGCGTGGTTTTCGGCGCGGAGGGGCCCCTCAAAACGGACTATCGCCGCTACAATATTGAAGGCATCACGCCTGGTAATGACTACGCGGCTCTGCGTCAGGCGTTGACACGCCGTTATTCTCGATTGCGAGAGGAAAACGGGCGTTTGCCTGATATTCTTTTTGTAGACGGAGGCAAGGGACAATTGGCCGAGGCACGTGAAATGCTGGAAGAATTGCAAGTAGCGGGGGTAATGGCGATAGGTATCGCCAAGGGCCCGGAGCGCAAACCTGGTTTGGAAACGCTGTATCTGTGCAATGAAAATCGTCCACTGATCTTGCCTGCCGGCTCGATTGCCCTGCATCTAGTGCAGCAAATTCGCGATGAAGCACATCGCTTTGCGATCACCGGGCATCGCCAGCGGCGTAAACAAGCCCGCACCGGTTCTATGCTCGATGCGATTCCTGGTATTGGCCCGCAACGGCGGCGGGCGTTGCTGCGGCAGTTTGGCGGCGTAAAACAATTGGCGCGGGCTGGCGTTGAGGATCTCTCACAAGTGGATGGCATCAATACCGAGCTGGCGCAGCGGATTTATGACGCTTTCCACGGCGGCAATTGATTGCGTATCCCATCATGCAATTAAATCTGCCCACCCTGCTGACCTTGCTGCGTATCGCCCTGATCCCCGTTTTCGTCGGAGTCTTCTTTCTATCATTTCACGGCGCCAATCTGCTCTGCACTGCGCTATTCGGCCTGGCCGCGCTCACTGACTGGCTGGATGGTTATCTAGCGCGGCGGCTCAATCAAACCTCGGCGTTTGGCGCATTCCTCGATCCGGTCGCTGATAAGCTGATGGTGGCAACGGCATTAGTGTTATTAGTGCAGGCAATTCCAACGCCGTTGATGTCGATTGCCTCGGCAGTGATTATTGGCCGCGAAATTGCCATTTCGGCGCTGAGGGAGTGGATGGCGCAGATCGGCGATCATGGGCGTGTGGCGGTATCGATGGTGGGCAAATTCAAGACCACGGCGCAAATGGTGGCCGTACTGTTGCTGTTGTACCGGGAACCTATTGGGTTTTTCCCGACTCTGGACGCCGGATTAGGTTTGCTGGTAGTCGCAGCAGCGCTGACACTCTGGTCCATGCTGCACTATTTAGCGGCGGCTTGGCCGGTATTTCGGCAACGGTGAAGACTTGACAGTCCAGTTTTTCAGGATAGAATGCCGGTCTGCATAGCGGGAATAGCTCAGTTGGTAGAGCACAACCTTGCCAAGGTTGGGGTCGCGAGTTCGAGTCTCGTTTCCCGCTCCACATTTTCAGGCCTCGATTATTCGAGGTTTTTTTATCTTCCGGGAATTCGCCGGAACGCTTATTCTGGCTAGGTGGCAGAGTGGTCATGCAGCGGCCTGCAAAGCCGTGGACGCCGGTTCGATTCCGACCCTAGCCTCCAGATTCAATACCGTTCAAGGACGTTCAGAAACCCGCCTAAGCGCGGGTTTTTTAGTGTCCCTAGCCACCCTGCGCACATAGGGGAAACTGCTCTCTACTCGTGGTCATTGCAGTTTCGATGAGTCTATCCCCGCATACACGGGGGAAACAATGCCAGCAGATCAAACGAGACCTGGATACTGGGTCTATCCCCGCGTACACGGGGGAAACAAACTCGATCCTAATGGTGAGTTCACCGATCAAGGTCTATCCCCGCGTACACGGGGGAAACTCTTCCAGTCGCCAAAGTGGGGCATCCGCGCTAGGTCTATCCCCGCGTACGCGGGGGAAACTATAGGTTTACATGAAGGTTCGCCATAATCGCGGGTCTATCCCCGCGTACGCGGGGGAAACGGTAGCAGACATCGTTTCAAGCGCTATATTCAAGGTCTATCCCCGCGTACGCGAAACGCCGTATTCACCCAAAAGATACACCTTTAGAGCTTACGCATTGACAAGCATCGTATGATGTGGTCGGTAAAGACGAACTCGGTCCACGAAGGTTTTCGGTTGATGAGAGTCATCAGTCGCCCATCGACAGCGCGTTGCACTTTGGCGATGTATGTTTCTTTTTTGTTGGGTGAGCCGCATTCGCCAACGGGGAATCGCTTGGCAGAGATCATGGAGATCAGCCATGATAGCGTCAACCGGTTTTTGCTCCGCGAAGACTGCACCCCCCGCGATTTGTTCGAGGAAGCCTGCTCCGGCTTGAATTTGAAGGGTGGCACGATCAGTGTCGACGACAGTGTCTTGGATAAACCGTACAGCCAACTGATGGCCTTTGTTGGGCATTTCTGGTCGGGAAAACATCATGGCGTGGTGAAAGGGATCAATCTGATCACGTTGTATTACACCGATCCGCACGGTCACCATCAACCGCTCGATTACCGCATTTACGATAAAGCCGCGAACAAGACCAAAAACGATTATTTTCAGGAGATGCTCGCGGAAGTGTTGGCTTGGGGACTCCAGCCAGCCTTTGTCACCGGCGATAGTTGGTATAGTAGCGCAGCAAATCTCAAGATGATTAAAAACCATCATCGGGGATTTCTCTTTGCGCTGGAAAGCAACCGTCGGTTTCTGTGGAAAAAGGCCAATGGCTCCAGGTACAACAACTGGCGATTCCCGAAGACGGCTCGCTCCTGTGTACCTCCGGGATTCGGTACGGTCAAAGTGTTTCGGGAGTGGTTGAAAACCAACCACACCATTATGCCTTGTATCAGCCGAACGACGAGGATTGGGTCGCTTTTGATCGTCCTGCTTTCCTCAAGCTCCACGACCAACACTGGCAAATCGAGCAGTATCATCGGACGCTCAAACAAGTGTGCCACATCGAGCATTTTCAGGTCCGACAACCCACCGCCATTCGCAATCATCTCTTTGCGGCGATCTGTGGCTATGTCCAATTGCAACGACTACAGGCTACCGACGTGATTCGTAATTGTTATCGTTTGCAGCGTGAGTTGTTTAATGAGGTGATTGCCACGTTTATTCAAGCCTTCGCCCCTAACTTGGGACACCTCAACCCACAATTCCAACCTCCTGTCAATGCGTAAGTCCTATGAACCGCCCCGACTTTCCCGGAGGCTCCAACATTTGAGAGTATGGAGCTATGAAGACATCAGCAAACTTTTCACCGGAAATAAGGGAGCGGGCGGTTCGCATGGTGCGGGAGCACCAAGGCGAGCATGAATCGCAATGGGCGGCCATTGGCTCAATCGCGACTAAGATCGGCTGTACGGCGGAAACCCTGCGGCGCTGGGTACGGCAAGCCGAGAAGGACCGCGGGGAGCGTGTGGGGGTCACGAGCGCCGAACGGGAGCGGATCAAGGCGTTGGAGCAGGAGGTGCGGGAACTGCGCCAGGCCAACGAGATTCTGCGCAAGGCGTCGGCTTATTTTGCCCAGGCGGAGTTCGACCGCCCGTTCAAGCGATGAAGGCGTTCATCGACCAACACCGCGATGTCTGTGGGTCGAACCGATCTGCAAGGTGCTGCCGATTGCTCCATCGACGTATTATCTGCATGCCGCCCGGAGGGCCGATCCTGCGCAGAGGTCGGCCCGAACCCAGCGTGATGAGCGTCTGTGCGAGGAAATCCGGCGGGTCTGGGAGGAGAACTTGCGGTCCAGGCGCCGACAAGGTCTGGCGGCAATTGCGGCGCGAAGGTGTGGAGGTGGCGCGCTGCACGGTGGAACGACTGATGCAACGACTCGGCCTGCAAGGCGTGCGGCGCGGCAAGCCGGTCAAAACCACGGTCAGCGACCGGGAAGCCCCTGTCCGGAGGATCGGGTCAACCGCCAGTTCACGGCGGAGCGTCCGAAATGCGCTGTGGGTATCCGATTTCACGTATGTGTCTGGCACAGGGGTTCATCTATGTCGCCTTCATCATCGACGTATGTTGCCCGATATATCGTTGGCTGGAAGGTATCCCGTTCTGCCCGCACCGATTTCGTGCTGGATGCACTGGAGCAGGCTCTACACGCGCGCCAGCCGTTTAGCCGGAGCAGCGATCCACCATAGCGATCGAGGAGTGCAATACGTGTCGATCCGCTACACCGGAGCGCCTGGTTGAGGCGGGCATCGAACCTCGGTAGGCAGCGTAGGCGACTCGTACGACAATGCCCTTGCCGAAACCATCAACGGGCTGTACAAGGCCGAAGTGATCCATCGGCAATCCTGGGCCAACCTGGAGGCGGTGGAATGGGCCACCCTCACCTGGGTGGACTGGTTCAACCATCGCAGGTTGCTGGAGTCCATTGGCTACATCCCGCCCGCCGAGGCCGAAGCAGCCCACTATCGCCGACTCACCGAGTCCGCCAGGGCAGCGTGACTCACAACAACCAGCCTCCGGAATTCCCGGGGCGGTTCACCTAACATAATCCAGGTCTATCCCGCGTACGCGGAAACCATCCGACGGCCTTAGCCAGCGTTTTTAGTTCGGGTCTATCCCCGCGTACACGGGGGAAACCTTTTCTAGCTCGGCGTCTAGGCCGCGGTGTGGGGTCTATCCCCGCGTACACGGGGGAAACGAAATCCTGGCGTAACAACCGGAGGAAACGCGGGGTCTATCCCCGCGTACGCAGAAACAGCATCCCGTTGGGCGCGTTTGACGCTGTCTTGGGTCTATCCCGCGTACGCGAAAACGTGATCCTTGGGGCGAAAGCCGAGGCGGTGAGGGTCTATCCCCGCGTACGCGGGGGAAACGTGACGATGAGGGTGCCCAAATAGAGTGGGTCGGGTCTATCCCCGCGTACGCGAAACGTCTGGCTCCATCCGCCACCGACGGTCGCCCAGGGTCTATCCCCGCGTACGCGGGAAACCGGAGCAGGCGCACGGATTGGTATCGGCAACAAGGTCTATCCCGCGTACGCGAAACGAAATCCGGCCGTAGCGACCTTGGTGAAGCAGGGTCTATCCCGCGTACGCGGAAATCAACTGAAAGCGGCACTGGGTAGCGGAATGTAGTCTATCCCGCGTACGCGGGAAACCTAGATCGGGTCTTGAGTGTCCAGCGGATGAAGGTCTATCCCGCGTACGCAGGAAACATAGATCGGGTCTTGAGTGTCCAGCGGATGAAGGGTCTATCCCCGCGTACACGGGGGAAACGGTCTGGCGGTTGATGCTGCGGGAAATGTCGCAGGTCTATCCCCGCGTACACGGGGGAAACGCATACGCAACATTGGCGCTCGTCATTGTCTTGGGTCTATCCCCGCGTACACGGGGGAAACACCCAACTCGACGCGCTCACAAACAGCGGCAAGGGTCTATCCCCGCGTACACGGGGGAAACACGCAGGGTTGTCCGGATGTGGAATAGAAGCAGGGTCTATCCCGCGTACGCGGGGGAAACCGATACTGGCGTTATAAATGTCGATGTAGGCCAGGTCTATCCCCGCGTACGCGGGGAAACTTCAACCGCTCTGCCACACAACGCCATCATCGGGTCTATCCCCGCGTACGCGAGAACAGCCGGTGGTTATTCATCTGAGCCTTCTATTGAGGTTCTATCCCCGCGTACGCGGAAACGAAACGATCTCGGCCAATGGATATTAACTAAGGTCTATCCCGCGTACGCGAGAAGCGTCTGTTAAAAATCAACGTGTTAAGCCTGAAGAGGTTCTATCCCGCGTACGCGGGGAAACTTCTTCTCGTAAACGATCCTCTTCCTTGCGAAGGGTCTATCCCCGCGTACGCGGGGAAACGATAACTATCAACACGCCCCTCCGTAGTGGAAGGTCTATCCCGCGTACGCGAAACAACCCATGAGCGGAAACACGGGCATCAGGGGTCTATCCCGCGTACGCGGGAAACGCGGGTTCTACCTGGCTGAAACAACGGCGCAGGTCTATCCCCGCGTACGCGAAACCAGACTTTGCTTGTGGCTGGGACTGCTGGCGGGGTCTATCCCGCGTACGCGGGAAACTAAACCCGCAGCTTTTTAATGAGTTGCGAGATAGGTCTATCCCGCGTACGCGGGAAACCAACTATCTGCTTTCTTTTGTGACATGTCTCCGGTCTATCCCGCGTACGCGGGAAACGGGGAACTGGGGAACCGGTGCTTTTAAAGGTCTATCCCGCGTACGCGAAACTTTGGGAGGATTTATCCTCCCTTTGGAGGGTCTATCCCGCGTACGCGGAAACAAATTTCATCTTTCTTCGAAGGAGAAGCGCGGTCATCTCGCGTACGCGGGAAACTACTATGGGCCGTGTCGCTCTGATCTCTGCTGAGGTCTATCCCGCGTACGCGGGGAAACAAATCCCAACCAAGTCTCGTCTTCGTATCACAGGTCTATCCCCGCGTACGCGAAACTGCTGCTCACGCACACGACCAGCGCATCCCCGGTTCTATCCGCGTACGCGGGGGAAACGGGGGCGTCCGCTGGGGCGGCGTTGGGCAGCAAGGTCTATCCCCGCGTACGCGGGGGAAACAAACTCTCAATCGACCAACACTCGGCATATCCGGGTCTATCCCCGCGTACGCGGGGGAAACTCTAGCAAACAACTCATTCATAAACCAAGTTTTTAAGGAACGCAAGCTTAATTGGTGGCTAAATCACCAGCCGGTTTTTCTGGCTTAAATGGCCGGCGTGTCACAATCAACCCATCGACTTCCACCAATTCTACGGGTGGCACACCCAACACCCGGACATTTTGCCCACCGGGTACCTGAGAATCTGCCCACACCATCACCACCGATGCCTCACGCTCCAGCAAAAACCACTCCGACACCACCTCCCAAACCCGTTCACGCACCGCCACCGACAAACGCGGCGCACTGTACACCCCTGGCCCTAGCTCCAACATTGATGAAGCCAAAAAACCCCGGATACGATCCGAGACATTACGTGTTACGACCACCGTCATTGACACCAAGTAACTCCTTCACACGATCAATCATCCCTGCAATCACTTGCTGCTTACGAAATTGTTGCGCCGCTTCCTTGCGTAACGCTCGCTCCAACACTAACTCCGAATCCGCCAGTGCCCGTTTAGCCACACTGAACGCCAATGGCACCGTCAATTCCGCCCGGTACAAATCGGCAATATCCAGCGTAAACGCATTGCTCGAATCCTCATGAATAAACCCAAGCGGCGCTAACGCGCCCACCGCTGTTACTGCAATCTCCGCTGCTGACTCCACAAAGGTTGCTGCATGGTTAAGAGCTTGATTCGGAATATCTGCGCCGGTTGGATTCTGCCGGTTGTACCGGCGGCCTTGCCACGGAATCCCCTGTTGTTCCGCCACAATCCGATAAGTTTCCTTCATCCGCGCCCCTTCAATCCCACGCAGCACCTCTATCTCCCTATGCGGCAAAATCCGCCCGAACCGGAACGCATACATCCGCCACGCCACATCCAGCCGCGTCTTTTCATCGGCCCACAACCGCGCATGCGCCCGCGCCACCGCCGACGATCCCGGCCCCAAGGGCGGCGCGGTATAAATCTTTACCCCACCCTCGCCCACCGCCGCCAACAACGTCCCATGCCGCGCTAATAACCGCAACGCATCGTGGCTTACCGTCGACCCTGGCCCCAGCAGAATCATCGATACCCCCTGATAGGGCACTGCATAATCGCCCGATTCTAAAGTATCCGACTTCGCCGCACGGAACCGCAAGGTTCCATCCTCGACTGTCAACCCCCCGCGCTCCAGCCAGATCAAACCATGCCGGTCCACCTGCGGAATCCGCGCTGCCGCCAACCCCAGCCGTCCCACCAACAAGCTCATGCCGACGGTCTCAATAACAACATGCCATAGCCAAATGCCCGATGCCGCCCGACTCCCCGCGCCAGCAGTGCCGCAAACGCCGCCTCATCCCGCACGGTCATCACGCCACGCAATAGCGCTTGAGGCAACATCACCGGTCGTCCAAAACGCCATTCCTGAGTCGCCGTCCGCTGCGAACGGCGCAACAATCGCACCAATCGAAAGCCCGCCAACTGCACCGATTCCAGTGTTGCTGCTCCCTTCACCTGCCGGGCCAGCCATTCGCCATACACCGTCACCCGATTTACCGGTGGATGCGTCTCGCCCATGCTTTCTACCCGCCGCAAAAATACATCTTTTTCGGTTTCACGCCGGCTCACCGGACACGCCAATACCTCAAAGCCCAATCGCCGGCCCACTGGCCAGGTTGCCGGCATCGGCTTGGCTGCCGTCAATTCCGCCACATCGCACACGGCCAGCGCCAACGGCAACGCAAACGTCTCGGCCTGTTCGCGCAACGTTGCACCGTCCTGGCGGCTATAGCCCAGCCACTGCAACGGCTGATCTTTCCGCCATGCTGTTCCCGGTTCCAGCAACCGGAACGGCTTGGGCGCCAGCGGCCCGAATAGCGCCGCTAGCCAAGCATGCACGCCATACCCCAGATCTTCATCCGCTGCCTGGTTGACCCCATGATCCTGCGCAAATTGAATCAACAAGACCGGGTCCAGCCGTAGCTGCACCATATACAGACAGTCGTTCATACCACCTCCTCATCGGGCAAGATCCCTTCCCGGCGCAGACGCCGTCCGGTATGAATTTGATTACACCAATCGCGTTGGTCATAGATCGCCACAACCCGGCCCGGCAGCTCTGCCCCAAGATGCACCGGCCAACAGGCGCTCGCCGACCGCCGCGCGCCAGGACGCAGCGGCGTTTTACTAGACATAGCCTGCAATGCCGCCAGCACATCGCGGGCTTCGACCACTTCCTGGAGCAGGGGCGCCGCCGGTAAACAGGTCTTGCGGCCCAGAAACAAGGGGCGCGCCGGTTCCCGCAACGCCACAGCCAGCGTAGACACGGAAGGTTCTGCATGACCGGTCAGCGTCGCCGCCACTGCCATCACGCCATTGGCCCAGTAATGCCGATAGCGGATATGGGTACCCAATTTGGCGTCCGGCCCACCCTCCCGATGTTCCGTTACGCCCCATGTAGTCCAACCCTTACCCGCCATTTTTCGCTGACCGAGATCGACCGTGTGGTAATCCACCAGCGCTACCGGTTCTACCTCCCAGCGCGCCGCGAACTCAATTCGCGCCTGTAATGCGGTGAGCGCCTCCATGTCGCCATGCCGATAACCGAGCGCATTGCCGAACAGTCCGGTCAGCAACGATAGGCGGGGAAACCGGTCCGTAACGTTGTGATGATCCACGATGACATCGCCAAAACTCATCAGAGGCGCATCGAACCGCAGCAGGAGAACCTCCATGCGGGCCTACTCAAACAGCGCCGCCAGCGCCTGGCCGCTGGCATCCGTCAGCGGCAGCACGGGCACAGTACCCCAATCTGCCGTCCGGGTGGAGGCCACCGCCCGGAACGCCGCCGTCGCTCCATACATCCGTTCCTGAGCATCCAAATACTGTTTTAATGCGATGATTGCCTGTTCCATTCCATCATCACGCGGTTTCAGCGCCTGCAAGTAGGCATTGGCCAGACTGCGCGGTTGCTGCGGCCCCGTTTCCAACAGCACAAAATCGGCTCGGGCGTAAGGCGCGGTCGAACCTAATTTCGCCCCTGGCGTAACTTCGGCAATGGTGCGCACCAGCCCTTGCAATACCTGCCGGGCTTCCTGAACCTCTTGGGCCTTCCAATCCTTACGGTCGCAGCCGGTCAGGTTCGACAGCAATCCAGGCACGTCCACGACGACATAGCCGTAGAACAGTCCCGCGCCCAGTTCCATATCCCCGGCATGGGCCGCGCCGGTTTCATCGTCACGATTCAAGTCATCCACAACTGTGAAATAATCCACCTCCGTATCCAACGGATGTACCGTCAAGGCGTGGGCGACATGCACACAGGCATCACTGCGGGACAGAATGTCCGAGGTCACAAACCGCCCAAACAACGCACCCTCCAAGCCAGCATACAAATGGCCGTGACCCGCTTGCGCCAGCATCGCCTTGAAGTTGTCTTTGTCTTTCTTCAACCGTTCCTGCAAGCGTTTTTCCGCATCTGGACCCGCCGCCGCGCAGTCTTTGAGCACCGCCACCAGAAAATCCGCCTCAGGCTGGCCAAACAGAATCGGTTGCTTGACCAGTAACTCTGCTGTTTCCGTAGTGTCCACCGGCTCTCCCTCTTCGCCAAAGTCCATTTCTGGCTGTTCCGCCGCCTCCTTGGCTTTCTTCCCTTTCTTCCCTTTCTCTGCCTTGGCGGCTTTGTCCGCCTTTGCCGACTTCTGCAACAACAACGCCACCAATGCTAAAGTTAGCGCCTGCGCCTGATCCGGGGGCACTCCTTCCTGTTCCACCAAGCGCCGGATAATCACCCGCTCAAAGAAATGCCGGGTCCGCAAGCCGCCCGGCAGGGGTACGGTTTCATGCAAACGCGCCCGCCAATGGCGCTTGAGGCACTGCGAGGACACGCGCAAACGGGTCGCATTCCCGAAGGGAATCCGCTTAGCCAGGCCCGCGTCATCCCGGTTCAACAGGCTGGCGTGATAGGAAGTCAGAGTATGAATTTGCAGGAACATGGATCAGTCCTTCTCATTATTTTGATGACGGTAATAGTCGCCAGCGATCTTCAAACGCACGGCCTCCCGTTTGTCGCGGTCCTGGTCCTGGGCGAGCAGCAATTGCGCTAAATCCAGCCAATTGACGCTTTCCCCCTTGGCGGCCAGAAAGCGGGCGACGCGTAAGGTCAGGGTGTACAGCACGTCGTCTTGAGCTGCGAGCAACCGTTCCAAACGGGCCTCACTGTAACGGTGCTCCGCCAGTGCTTGACCCAGTGGCCGCTTCGGGTTATGCGCTGGTGTTCCCATCAATGCCAAACCTGCCAGCAAGGTTTGCCATGCACCGGTCTTGTTTTGCCAACCGTCCGGCAATCGCCGCTGGAAGCAGAACCGGTAGAAGGCCAGCGACGGTGGCCGATCCGGGGCTAGGCGTTTGAGCGCGGCCCGCTCCCCAGCCGGGAAATTCTCGCTGCCGATGATTGCAGCGACCTGACCGATCAGATGGGCCAGCGAAGGCGGTTCAGGGGCAGGTAGCGTCGGTGACAGTACGGCGTCTGGCATCGGTGATCTCCTTCAATTCGGGAAAAATCTTGAACAAACAACCGGAAAACACGCCGTTGGCCCGGACCCGTGACCGGTAATAACGGCCAGTGCGCGCGGGGAAGCGGGCAATGGCATCGGCCAAGGTGTCACGAGCATTGCCTTCCAGGGTTTGCAACCAGGGTAGGCGGGCGACATCATCGCCGGTTGTGTCTACCGTACCCCATAGCCAATCGAAAAATGCGGGTTGCCAGCGGGCAGTAAATAAGTGACCAGCTTGTTCCACCCAGGCGCTCACCTCTCCCGCTTCCAGCCAGGCATAAAGTGCTGGCTTGAGCACCTTGCGCTGCATGTCCGCCGCATCGTTCAACCCCCGTTTGCTCAGGTCGGCCAATCGCTGCCGTTCGGCACCGCGGCGGAATAGCGCCGACCGCGCCTTGGCTGGAATCGGTAGGACGACACTATGAAATCCGTCGGTCTTACCTTGCCCGCGTATTAGCACCGCCGTATAGAACCCCATTACCGACGTCTCGGCGGCAATGGGTTGCTGCATTGCCGCTGCCACAAAGCCCTGTTCAAAGAGCAGATTGTGTACCAGTTCCGGCGTGAATCCAGTATCAGAAACGGTCAGAGCGCCGTTGGTCTTCAGGTTGATCGGAATCCATGGATCACCGACCAGGCCATTCAACGCCTTGGCACCTAATCGGGCTGCCGAGGTAGATGCACTCCATGCTCGCATTTGCCCAGCTGAGCTGACTAAACGCACTGATCTAGCAATTTCGATGAAAAATGGATCAAGGGTTTTCAAATCTAAGCTACTAGCACGATCCCACGGCAGTACCCACAGCAACACTCGTCCATCTGTCAGATACGGATAAGGTGGATTTAATAGCTCGAGACGCACATCCAACAAGCGATGTACCTCGCGTTGAAAACGCCCGCCGGGTCGTTCGTTTTTCCATAATCCCACGCATGGCCGACTGCCGAAGCCACCGTTCATACGGGCGATGCCGTAGTTCCCTTGCCCGAAGAACCCACTCATGGTTTGCAAGCTGACCAAGGCATAAATCCAAGCTTCAGCAGCGGCATTGATAACACGGGTAGCTTTAAGATCATGATTCTTAGCCGTGGGCAACACATCCAGTGCATCTGGCGTATCGGCTTTGGGCTTGAAGGCAGCCCAATCGGCTTTGTTCACCAACGGTGCCTGCATAAACGCCGGTTGCGTCACCTCCTCGACCACCAGCGCCCAGGCACAGTCATCGTCGCGTCCGGCCAACTGCCGCAACCCAGCGCGCCAGAAGGCTTCCGGCTGCACCGGATTTTGAACGCCGGCACGCGCCAGCACCGCTCCGGCTAGGTAACACAGGAAAATATGAAACGCATCTTCCTGATGGCGTTGCAGGCCCGGCAGCGACCCGACCGCATCCGCCCCCAGCGCCGCCAGCAACCCCGGCAAACTCATTGCCATTGCGCCAGCCGTGGCTTGTACCCGAAACACAGGTTCCGTTAGCAGATTCATACCTCCTCCTCCCGTTGTAAGCCCATGCGGGTATAGCGGTAGCGCCGTTCACCGCACTGAAACATGATCCGGTCTGCATCCTGGGTCAGCACTTGCGCGGTTTCTTCCGGCACCGCTGGGGCCAGATGGCCCGGAATCACGATTTCCGCCAACCGTTGCCCAAATGGACTGGTCACGGTCCGTTCCAGGCGCACCCGCCAGTCCTTCAGTCCTAACCGGGTTTGCACCGTCGCATTCAGCGGATTAAAGGTGAACATGCCAAATGGTTCCGGCTGGATACCGGCTAAGGTGGCCTGAAGCGCCTGCGCCAACGCCTCACCTTCCACTTTCTGAGCATGGCGTTGCCATATCGGGCTATCCAGCATCGCCAGCGCCTCGGGATGCGTCGCTCCTTCCACCAGGCGGCGGTTATCGCGGGGAATAACCCAGATTGGTTCGTTCCGTAATAAATCCAATGTCAACCGCATCACCCGCAGATCCGGATAGACGCTGCCCAACCCCGCCATGCCGCTGATCTGGCCATCGCTCCGCAGCAGGCTTTCCAAGGTCAAATCTTCAGGAACCAGTACCTCACACCGCGCCGTTTCAAATCCGGCGGGCCGCGTCCGGCTGTGCCGATGCAAACGCCCGATGCGCTGCAACAGCACATCCATCGGACACAAATCCGTGATCAGCAGATCGGCATCGAGATCGAGGCTCTGTTCCAAGGTCTGTGTCCCGATCAGCAGCACCGGCCCCGGCGCGGAGCCCCGGCCCCAGCGGGCGCTGACCGCCGCATCCAACACCGTCCGATCCACCGCCGCAAAGCGGCCATGATGTGGCGCAAGAACCCCCGCACACTGGAACAGTGTCTCAGCCGACAACGCTGCCTCCAGTGCTGTTTGCAACGCTATCACCCGCGCCACGGTATTCAGCACCACCAACACCCGCGCCCCGGCCTCTACCGCCTCCTGCAAGCGCGGTAACAGCGCCACGGGACCGGCCAGCGCCGATACGCGCTCAACGCGCACGGTTTTGCCTCGGGTCGCCGCAGGAATCGCCCAGGAGGGTTGCCCTGCCACAGTTAACGCCGGATAGGGCGTTGCTTGTGCGGTCTCATAATCCGGGCCGGATTGGGGTCGAGCGCCAGCATGAAGAAACCGGGTGCGCGCCACAGCGCCCAGCGTCGCTGACAGCAACAAGGCATGACCGCCAAGGCCCAGATGATGGGCCAGCAACTGCATCAGCAATTCCCGCATATACGGATCGCTGGCGTGGACTTCATCCACCACCAGTAATTGCCGGTCCAGACACACCGAGCGCAAATGGGCATGAGGCGCTTGCAGCACACTCAATAACGCCTGATCGAGCGTACCGACCGCCACGGTCGCCGCCAGAAACCGCTTGGGCCGTTCCGCCGCCCAGGCCCGTTCCTGCCTGGCTCGGCTGGCATCGTCTTCCCAGCGGGTTTCCGGACCGGGCAGCAGCGTTTTTACATCCACCCCGTCCAATTGCGCATAGCCAGGCACCGCCAACAGCACTGGGGGCCGATCGATTGGGTCGGGAAACACCGTCTCCACCATCCGTAGCACCCGGCCGTAGAGTTCTCGCGCCGCAACCCGAGTAGGCAGGGCGAAATACAGTCCATCGACTTCTCCTGCCGCGAACAGCGCCAGAAAACGCGCCAGCGCCGCCTCGGTCTTGCCAGAGCCGGTTTCCGCCTCCAGGATCAACAGGCGATCCTCCCCAGTGACCGGCCACGCCGCTAACGTCTCTTGCAACGGGTGTGGCGTGAACCCAAACACCGTGGCAAATGCCGGCGCTTGGCCACCGAGCGCGGTTTGATAGGTTCGCGCATCCAGGCCCACCGTCCGCAATGCCCTGCTGGCTGCACCAGGCGCGAAGGCTAAACGGTCACCCGTGTCCTGGTCGAAGGGAAAGAAGCTCTCATGAGAACCCAGCCAGTCGGCTAGCATCACCAGTCCCGCGAAGCGATGTTGCAACGCAGGCGGCGCCGGCAATGGCGCTTCCCCTGAGACAAAGGCCCTTGGAAAAGCCCGCTGCGCCATCGTCCACAACGCCGCAATACCCTGGAAGGGGTCTCGTCCGTTTTCCGGTCGCCACCATTGCGTTTTCGCCGTATGGTAAAAACCCGTGCGCTCACTCGGATCAAAACGCACCGGCGTTCCATGATGCGACAGCGCCGCGATCAAGAGCGCCTCACACTCATCGGGATGAACAAACCAGGTTCCCAATGTGTTGATATCCAGCGCGGTCACTAGACATTCATTGAGGTCTTCCTCAAAAAACAGTGGGGCCAGTTCGCGGATATGGCCCGCGAGCGGCGCATCGGGTCGCAAGATCTTGTCCTGAAAGCCCAAGTTGGGTTTGCCCAGATCGTGCAACAGCGCAAACACTGCAAGACGATCTAAATCAGTTTCAGTGAGTGGAGATTGAGCTGCCACGTCCAAACGGCGGCGGATGACTGGCAAGGCGGCTAAAGCACGAAAGACTACCGCCACATCGAGACAGTGTTCTGCTAAGGGATGCCAAGCGAGCAAGACATTACGAGCAGGATCAAGACGTGCTTTTCCCCAATAATCAGTTAGCTGAGTATCCATAAACCCTTTCCAATTGATGGGCTCAATGAACGGCTGAAGCTGGTTTTCTTCAACATGCATAGAAACCCTCTTGCCAGGTCATTTTTGAGGGGCACGATGAAACGCGCCTCATGGCAATGAACGTCTGGCGGCACAAACAGCGGAGATCTGAGGAGAATCACACTGCACGGCTGACGACATGTGCAGATCATCACCTCGATCCCATTCGAGAGACTGGGCGCTCCATCGCAGCAGCAATGCGCATCGCTTGCTTGAGGGCGGAATCGATACGCGCCGTGGAAATGTCATTTTTTAGGGTCGGCATAGGGTATCCTGGCCTGCAATTGTTACTTAATTATGGCAGATGCCAGAATACCCTAGCGCAAAAGAAGACAAGAATATAGAAGGTGTATTACTAGGTTTTTATTAAGCACCAGTTCTTCCCTGATTTGCTACTTAAAAGACACTTTTGTCATTATAAAATACATTTTAAATGGGCTGATGCGATTCGAATCACTGCGCCTGAAAAACCGGTCGATCAAGAAATATCTCAATAATATCGTTGAAAAAATACAAGAACAAACGACCAAGGTCATTGGATTTCTTGAAAACTCGTCCGCAACACCTGTCTTCTCCTGGCTCAAGCGCAATCTGCGATCAACCCTGAAGCAATTTTCTATGTAACAGATAATGAACGGTTACCTATCAGTATTTGATGAAACTAATAGATAGCAGGACTTCGTGCTCTCTTGAGTTGACAGGCAATGGCCAGTGATTGAGCCTCCAACTGAGGATTCGACACCGTTCAAGGACGTTCAGGAACCCGCCTAACGCGGGTTTTTATGGCTTGCGCAGATTGAAAACCCGCCTAACGCGGGTTTTTCATGCCTTTCGAGGGGGGTCAAGCAGTGGCGCGCTTGCGTGTAACCGCCAAGGCAGGTGGAGATGCCAGCGTTTGGTACACAACGCAGTATCTTTCGGTCAGACGCAGAAGAGTTGCGAGTTGCTCCTCCGATGCGTCAGTATCAAGGGTAAACTGCAACCGTATGTTCTGAAAACCGACCGGCACCTCCTTTGACAGCCCCAATGTTCCGCGGAAGTCAAGATCACCTTCGGCCCGAAGCGAAGCATCTCGCAACTCAATACCAAGCGCTGTGGCCACTGCGCTTAGAGTAACGCCGGCGCAAGCCACCAAGGCTTCGAGCAGCATGTCACCTGAACAGGCAGCCAGTCCGCTTCCGCCCGTGGCCGGATGTAACCCGGCGACAACCCCTGCTTTGCCTGTTTCGATCTTGCAGCTAACACCCTCACTCATGCGGCCCTGCGCACTCAAGGTGATCAGCGCCGCTGCTGGGGTTTCGCGATATTGCTCCTTTAGCGGAGCCTGGACAGAACGCAATTCTTCGGCATTCATGATAACTGGCCTCTCTCACAACCAGAGAATAAGAAAACGATGGAGCGGCGGCCGCCAGGGATAGAGCGAGTTGCGAGCAGAAACCTCGGCGATCCACTGGAACGATTTGCCGGGCAATTTATTTTCTTTGTGAAGTTTTTCTCCAAACAAACCTAAAGAAGATAAGTGCAATGATGATAGTGATAAACCATGGAATAAAGTAGCCAATAGCCTCTATCGTTTCCGAAATTCCTTTTGATAAGGAACCTGAAAAATTTTTAATTGATTTTATGATTGGTTTCCAAAATGATTCATATTGTTCAACCCGGAAGAATATATTCACCATATCAAGTTCAGTCTTTTCTATTAAGTGAGCATTTTCCCCTTCTGCTTGTTCTAATTCTGCTTGTATTTTAGCCAATTCAGTAGAAATTTTTACCAATGAATCGATATCATTATCAGGCCGTCTTTGAAGGTCAATTAGCTGATCTCTATGCGTTTCAAGCATGATTCGTCTTTTTTGGTTATCTTTGACCGGTTTTGCGAGATCTTCTACATACGTTGATTTATTTGTAACCTCCCCTCCATTAGTAGAGATTTGGATTATTTTATTAACTCCTTTGGGTTCAACACGCAGCTGAATAGTTCCTTTTGTATAATCTCCTGCGCTTAATTCTGTATGAATAATTATACATTTAAAGTCAGTTGCTTCAGTACACGCATTTATTGTGTCATTGTATTTTTTTTGGATAAGATTTTCAGCTATTTCAATAGAAATTGAATGAGTATATGCAAGGAATTTATTATTTTTTCTCTGAGAGGCATAGTTATCTCCTTCAGGATTACTCATGACTTCAGTTTTTTGGCTACAGCCCGCTAAAATTACTGAAATCAATATAATTACAGATACATGAAATAAACTATTATTTTTCTTCATGGATAATCTTATCTTATGTATTTTAAAGTATTTTCCTAACGCCGCAAATCAGCCGATCGAAAAGCGCTTAGCGCTTTTTTGGCCAGCTCATTTGCTCTGTTAGCTGCAAACTACACTTTAACTTCAAATCCAAGATCAACATCACATGCGGCCTTACCGCCTCGTATTCCCCAATTTTCTGCTGTAATTTCACGCAACATGATTTTTACATGATCTGCAGGGATGCCAAACTGAGACAGATTTTTTATGATAGTTTGGTATAGTTTCCTCTTTGCTTCGAGTGACCTCCCTGCAAAGCAATCAATACTTATATGCGTGTAGTACTCAGGTTTTTCTCTGTCTGGCGGACATTGAAATCTATGTGGTTCATGTACAAGCAGTCGCACATTTCTATCGCCTGGGAGTATTTTGAATGCTTCTCTCAGTGCTGCATGCACGGCTTCCATTATTTCCGATTCAATTTCTGGTGCGTACTGCTGACGCACTTCTATGAGTACACTTGGCATTTTTCCTCCTGAATATACAGTTAATGCAAAACTAACCTGACCCAACCTCTTTATTGCTCATGCGCTATCTTTTTCTGGTGGATTGGGGGGCTAGAGGCTGATACCGGGCGTATTGAGCATGACCGCGATAAGCAAAACAGCAATGAGGGCTACAGCTATCATGAGACTGAATTGGAACAAGAGAGCGCCGGCACCTCCTTTGACAGCCCCAATGTTCCGTAGAAGTCAAGATCACCTTCGGCCCGAAGCGAACATCTCGCAACTCAATACCAAGCGCTGTGGCCACTGCGTTTAGAGTAACACTGGCACCGGACATATTTGGGTACTCTTGATTTCAACAGGCTAACCAACTCTGGTTGCATTCGTTGAAATTCATCCGGAATTCCCAGTACTGCGACTTTTTTGCCTTTTAGCAAACCGTGGAACTTTTTCGTGACCTTGTTCTTGTGGGATTTCTCCATAACCAAGATGACATCGGCCCACTCAACGAGATCACCGCTCAGCGGCGTTTCTGCATCGGCATTCGTTCCCGCCGCCATTGTTTCTATGCCTTCATACGCCGCAAACACTTCTGCCGCAGTAGGGCTACGCAATCGGCACTCACTGCAAATAAATAGTAGTTTGGTCATGCCTTATCACATATATCGAGAGAGGAAATTCTTCCAAATAAAGTTCCGTTGCCTCACGGAGATTCAGCAATGCCTCCTCGACGGTTTCACCTTGTGTGGTTGTACCTATCTCGGGATTAAACGCCACATAGCCTCCTTCCGGGGCTGGGGTTAAGACTGCTGAAAGTTCCATATGCTTCTCCTTTGGCGAAAATGCGAAGTGGAATGCCTAACGCCGCAATAAGCGGCGCGAAGCAGCAACGCTGCGGAGTGTTCGAGTGAGCGCAGCGAACGGCTTGATTGCATTGTTAGATTTTTTTACTCAATGGTTAATACAACACTTCCCTTCTTATGCCCCTTATCCACATATCTATGTGCCTCAACTATTTTCTCCAAGGAGTAGACTTTATCGATGACAGGCTTCAATCTTTTAGTCTCATATAAACGCAAAATCTCTTGTAGTAGTTCCTTGCTTTCCAATGCGACACCGCAAATCAAATTTTTTTTAACAAGTGAGCTTATAATAGTACCTAGACCGGCATTGATAAGAATTAATTTTCCTGATTTAGATAGTGATCTCTTACAACTGGCATAAGACAAATTACCTACGGTATCAAGAATTACATCATAAACCACACCATTATCAGAAAAATCATTATTAGTGTAATCAATCACTTTATCTGCCCCGATTGATAACACCAGCTCTCTGTTACTACCAGAACATATTCCTGTTACTTTGGCTCCGTAATTTTTTGATACTTGAACTGCTGAGCTACCAACAGAGCCAGACGCACCATTAATTAATACTTTACTATCTTGTTTGATTTTTCCCTGTAAAAAATATAGCGCTGTTATTCCACCAAAAATTAAAGAAACAGCATCTGTATGTGAAATTGAATCTGGTATTTTTATAAGGGCTTTGTTTTCAGCGATACACGTATACTCAGAATTCGCACCAAGTGCCATACCCGTAGTACCAAATACCCTATCTCCTTTTTTAAATAAGCTGACACCTTTACCCACTGCAACAACTTCACCAGAAAAATCCATTCCAGTTATCTTTTTTCTAGGCTTGAGCAAACCAAACGCCAGGCGAGCAGGAAGCCAAAACCCGCTTGGCACGTCAAATCTTCTCATCCGGCAGTCACCAGTAGTAACTGCAGATGAGGCTATTTTGACCAAGACTTCATGATTTTTTAGGGTAGGTTCTTCAAGATCCTGAACTTCAAGGACATCCGGGGTACCATACGCCATCCATATTACAGCTTTCATTGCTCACCTTTGCAGTTTGAGCCTTGGCAGAACCCAATAAAATCTAACGGGGCGCTAACCGGCCTGCGCGGCTTTTCGCACAGGTCCGGTTAAGCGCAGGGTTATGCCGAAATAGCAAAGTGATAGACAAAGAATTGTTCATCGCGCTTCCAGCCAGCGGATTGATAAAGAGCTTGGGCTGTTTCGTTGCTCGTTGCGGTCGATAGCGAGACACGAACGGCTCCCAATGATTTCGCAAAATCAGTAGCTGCGGACATCAATTTTGAGGCAACGCCTTTCCGGCGGGCTTGCTCATGCACAAAAAGATCGTTGAGCACAAATACACGGGCAAGCGATACCGACGAAAAACTTGGATAGAGTTGAGTGAAGCCAACTGGTGCACTGCTTTCATGTGCAATGAACAGGACTGACTCGCCGTGATTGAAGCGGGCGCGCAAAAACTCGCGTGCGGCGGAAAGGTCACTCGCGCGACCATAGAACTGACGATAGCCATCAAAGAGTGGAGCAAGTGCTTCAATGTCAGATAGGACTGCTTGGCGAACGGTGATGTTGCTCATATTTCTCTATAGGAGGCATAACGCCCAGGTAAGCGGCGTTCAGTATGGAGCAACTGATCGGGCAAAATGGCGAAGCCATGCCCGAGCAGGCGCGGAGTACTGAACGTCCGGGTGAGCCGCAGGCGAACGGCTTGACCGCCTTGTTAGGTGATGTTTCGCGCACGCAAGCAGAACAACCGAAGTTACTTCGCGGCCACTCCACAATTCGAACCTAGGCGATGAAAAGGATACATAAAGCAAAACCCTCATCTTCCTCCGAACTCATCGTTCGGTTCGACGTACGCTCTCGCCTCACAATGCCGGATTAGCTCAGTGGTATTGACGGACTTTGCATCAGCGAGACTTGTGGACTCGGTATCCACGCCGGAATACCCCATTTCAGTAACTACCTTTTTACACAATTCTCGTAGCGCTGGATCATCGGAACGAATCGAAATTTCGCTGATCCTGTTGTGCACCGTATTCTTGCGCGACCGCATATTCAGTGCGACCAACGTCTCGCGATACCAGTTTTTCTCCATTGATCTCACCTAACGCCCTGCTAACCGGCACGACACAGCGCAGCTGTGGCGCGTCCGAGTGAGCGATAGCGAACGATGTTGAGCAGATTGTTATATTTCATTTAGCCTGCTCCTGATGTGCTGAAGTATTCCCTTTGCCGTTGTTAGTATTCTGAATGCCAAGATAGATTAGTTGTCCCACGGTAAATAGCACGGCAATAAACCCGAGGATTTTAGCTGGCAGAGATTCGAGCGCTCGATTTACCCTTGCTTTCCAATTACTGCGTTGTGTATTGATCGAGTTTTCCAATAAGCGAAGATAAATTTTTTGGAACCAATACGTTTTTGACATAGTAGATTTATGCAGTTTGATAAATTCCTTATCTTGAAAGGCCTTGACTTCATCTATACCACGCAAGAAATCTCGATGCTTCCCACCGTTTAAATCCATCAAATTCGCCATCTTTGGATCATCCACGCAATTGCTTCCATATTTAGCCATGATTAATGTAGAAAGATTGTAGCGTCTTGCATCGGGGATTCTTGGAGCATCCTTTCCTGTGAGAACACGATATCGATGACTCAGAGTTTCGAAACCATAGTTAATATTACTCATATTCCAGTGAATCCAACGAGCGTCTGGATTATCTAAAACGAAGGCATAAAATCTACCTAACATTTCTCCTTCTAATGAATCATAGCACGACTCTAGCTTTTCTCTTTCGACATGGTTTTCTTCAGCGATAAGATGGATAGAAAAACTGTGCATGATCGAGTGTTCAATGTGCAACACTGCAATTGATGTGATTCGAGGAGAATACCCCTCATTTGAATCGCTGAGGTTTTGACAAGAATAGTGAACTGCGAATAGAGAGCTTGAATTCTCGATCAATTCCTTAATGGCACGCTTAAAATCCACAACCTTACTCCAGTGAAATATAACGGGGCGGCGGATAACCGGCGAGCCCGGACAAAACGCAGTTTTAGACGGGCGATGTCCGGTTGACCCGCTGGTTGTGTGGCGCTTCGCGCCACGCAAGCAGTGGATGCCGATCCGCCGCCCCGTTGCCGCGGGCGCGAAGCGTCCGCGGCAACAAGTAATTATGCGATTTCCGCCTATCATCGTAACCCATCATTACTGATAAGATACTTTTTGATTTTACTAACATTTTTAAGCTGCCTATCATCTTGAAAACCAGATCTATCGCCGTAGACTCATTGCAGCTTTAGTGTATGACCTGCCTCCTCGCCTGCAAAAATGATCTACTGATAGGTATGTATCCCGGAACCGGGAGATAGGCAGCCCCTCATCTCATCATCTTCAGTTTCCCAGTGGCTACTACTTCAGCTCTATGCGTCTTGCTCCAGACCATATCCGTTGCAGCCCGGTAAACCTTCCTGTATTTGATTATCAATATAGTGAAATCTGCCGTCACAAGACAAGTGGCTTTTTTTGAAAAAATAGAAAAAATAGATTTTATATAACAACTTACATCAATAAATAAATATCCACCAAGTGTCACAATTCATATAACACTTCGGGGATGTAAAAACACCAGCTTCAAAGCCTGCAATGGGCGTTCATCGATGACCCCATCACCTCTTGAAGATTGAAGATCAAGTCGAGGAGGTCTGTTTAAACCGTTCCAATCGTAACCAGGCTTCTAACACACAAGCCACCGACCAAGCCTGTGCTGGCGCACCGCGAGGATGATGCGGGGGAGCGCCATCGAAGATTTCACTGACCGTACCCAACCCGGCATCGCTAAGATGATCGCGGATCGGCTCCAGCCAAGCTTGCGCCGCCGCCGCGTCACTATTCACCCGATACGCAGCCAAGGCAAAATGCCCTAACAGCCAACCCCACACCGGCCCTTGGTGATAACCGCTGTCGCGTTCCCGGACATCACGGCCGAACCGTTGGCTAGCCACCACTCACGCCGCTCAGCCTGGATCAAATCGCCGCACAGCGCCCGGCCGCAACGGATGAAATCAGGTAATTCGCCAGCCATGAACATCCCCGGTTGCTTGATCGAAAATCCAGTGATTTTGCAGCAAATTCCAGGGATGGGATAGGCAATTTAAGGAGATTCAGGGGCTGGGTTGCGGTGCCAGCCGCAAGGAATCGCCGATTTGGATGCCGCGCCGGGCTGCTTCACCTGCGTTAATTTCCAGGATATAACGCACGGTGGCCGTATGGCTGGGATAGACCGGACAGTTGAGCGTCTTGCAGGGCGGAACCTCCGCCACAATTTGCGCTAGCCGGCCTTCCGCATCGAAATACAGCAAATCCAGGGGAATATAGGTATTTTTCATCCAGAAAACCGCCGGGCCGGGTGGCTGGACGAATAGCATTCCCTGATTAGATGGCAGTTCCTGGCGAAACATCAAACCGCGTTGACGCGCGTCCGGCGTTTGCGCAATCTCGGCCTGAAAGGTCGCCGGGCCGACGGTCACTTGCGTCTTGTCCAGCGCGAAAACCGGGTTGACGGTCAGTGCCGCCAGCCAAACGAACAGTCGAATGAATCTTCGATAACGCAGCATCACGATCTTGTCCTGTGGGTAGTTTTCACGGATTCTGGATGCTTATCTCAAAATATTCCAATGGTTGATGGTATTCATGCATTTTCAACTCCTCCAGACCGACGGCGCCGCCCGTCGTGGCCGGCTCACCTTCCCCCGTGGCACGGTAGAAACCCCGGCTTTCATGCCAGTAGGCACGTATGGCACAGTCAAGGCGATGACCCCGGAAGAGGTGCGCGCCAGCGGCGCTGACATCATCCTTGGCAACACCTTTCATCTGATGTTAAGACCGGGTACAGCGATCATCGAGCAGCACGGGGGATTGCATGGTTTCATGCATTGGAATGGTCCGATTCTGACCGACTCGGGCGGTTTTCAAGTCTTCAGCCTGGCAGCGATCCGCAAGATCACCGAGGCCGGGGTGAAATTCCGGTCACCGGTGGACGGCGGGATGGTGTTTCTGGGGCCAGAGGAGTCGATGGCGGTGCAACGGGCGCTGGGTTCAGATATTGTTATGATCTTCGACGAATGTACCCCCTACCCCGCCACGGAAACCGAAGCACGCCAGTCCATGGAACTATCATTACGCTGGGCGCGGCGCAGCAAGACCGCTCACGCTGACAACCCTTCGGCATTATTCGGCATCGTTCAGGGCGGGATGTATCCGGCTTTGCGGCGCATCTCCGCCGAAGGATTGCAGGAAACCGGTTTCGACGGCTACGCCATCGGCGGGCTGGCCGTCGGCGAGCCGTTGGCGGAGCGATTGGCAATGCTGGAATGCACCACACCGCTGCTGCCGGAAAACGCACCGCGCTATCTAATGGGCGTCGGCAAACCTGCCGATATCGTTGAGGCTGTATGCCGGGGCATCGATTTGTTTGATTGCGTGATGCCGACCCGCAATGCCCGCAACGGTCATCTATTTACCCGGCATGGCGACCTGCGCATCCGCAACAGCGCGTACCGCACCGATACCCGGCCATTGGATGAAAACTGCGGCTGTTACACCTGCCGGCACTATAGCCGCGCTTACCTGCGCCATCTTGATCAGTGTCATGAAATTCTCGGCGCCCGGCTCAATACCATTCACAACCTGCATTATTACCAGGATTTGATGCGCGAATTACGCGCAGCGATCATTGAGAGCCGGCTGGAACGGTTCGTGGCGGATTTTTACAAAACCACGCAAAAAAGCCGGCCTGACGGTTTTAACTAACCAATTGAAGAGAATGGATTTGAAGCTCCATTCTCACTGGGCGTTCAGATGTGATGGCTGAAACGAACCCAGCTTTGCGGCGTCCAGCCCGTATCGAGGCCCATCGCATCATCACCGGCCGGGTGCAAACCGCACTTGCGGGCGAAATAACGATGAAACGCCAGGCTGGGCGTCAGCTCTGGATGAAAGACCGTGACCAGAATCTGGTCATCCTCGGCAGCGGCCACATAATCATCCATGGACAGCAGCACCCGTACTCCTGGTCCGGTCCGGACAATTTTCGGCGCACGGATGAAGGTCAGCGGAATCGCCTCCGATGCCACCATCGGCACTATCGCCTGGCCATTGAAACTGTCAAGCTGGCTGCCAAAGGCGTTGCGGCTGACGGCGATATCGATCAAACCAAAAAATGGCGCCTCGCCAATATTCTCCCGCGCTAGCAGAATCGCCCCAGCGCAGGTGCCCCATAACTTCAAACCTTGACGATAATGCGCCTCGATGTCCTGGCGTAAACCAAAAATATTCAGTAACCGGGACAGGCAGGTACTTTCGCCGCCAGGGATAATCAGTCCATCCAGTCCTTCCAGGTCCGCAGTGCGTTTGACCGGACGGCCCGCGGCCCCAATCCGGCACAGGTGGTCCAGATGCTCCTGTACGCCACCCTGCAAATCAAGGACACCGATCACACCAGAACCGGTTGCTGCATTCATTACCAGCCACGCCCCGCCAATCGCTCGTCATCAGGCATAGAAGCCACATCCAGTCCTGGCATCGGATCACCTAAATCAAATGATGCCTCCAACAACTTGTCAGGGTCGTTGTAATAGGCCGTTGCTTTGACAATCGCGCGGGCGCGGCGCACCGGATCGCTGGATTTGAAGATACCTGAACCGACAAATATGCCGTCACAACCCAGCTGCATCATCAACGCAGCATCCGCCGGAGTTGCGATGCCACCCGCGGCGAAATTGACCACCGGCAGCCGGCCCAGTTTCTTCACCTCCAGCGCCAGTTCATAAGGCAGGCCATTGTTCTTGGCGAAGCTTACCACCTCCTCGGCGGGCATGTTCGCCAGTTGGCGGATCTCCCGGTTCATGGTGCGCATGTGGCGCACGGCTTCGACCACATTGCCCGTACCGGCTTCACCCTTGGTGCGGATCATCGCCGCGCCCTCAGCAATCCGCCGCAACGCCTCACCCAGATTGCGCGCGCCACAGACAAAAGGGATCTCAAAGCCGGTCTTGTCGATATGGCATTCCTCGTCGGCCGGCGTGAGCACCTCGCTTTCATCAATGTAATCGATCTTGAGGGCTTGCAAGATCTGGGCTTCGACGAAATGACCAATGCGCGCTTTTGCCATGACCGGAATCGTCATCGCCCCTTTAATCGCCTTGATCAAGTCAGGATCGGACATCCGCGCCACCCCGCCCTGCTTGCGGATGTCCGCCGGCACCCGCTCCAGGGCCATGACCGCCACGGCACCGGCTTCCTGAGCGATTTGGGCCTGTTCCACATTGACCACATCCATGATGACCCCGCCCTTGAGCATCTGCGCCAATTGCGTGTTCAGGAGATAACGATTCTCTGCCATGCTGCTCTACCTAAATCAACTAGAATGAAAATGGAATGGCCGCCCCATTACGCGCCGTCCGAATGACCCACTCCTATGAAGCGGCGGAGTATATCACCATCAGGGTTGGCCACCGTATTCCTGAGATCATCGGAACCTGCAACCATGCTTGCTTCCCGCTCAACACCTCACTATGAGCCGTGCGATCTGCTTTATTTTGTTAGAGAATCTGGAAACAGGCATAACCGGCCCGCACCGGAACCTTCGCTGGTTATTGGCTGCTTCTCTCGCCGGCAGGCATGTGCTTCTCGAAGACTTGCTAGGTCCCGGCAAAATGGCTCTGGCTCAAGCATTCGCCCGTTCACTGACGCTGGAATTCCAGCGGATTCAATATCACCCCGGAAAGACAGAACAGCAACGGCTCGCGGAAGCTGCCGGAACCTGGCGAATGCGCATAAAATCACCCGCGCGCGCCGGACGCACGCGAAGGACTTTCCGCGTCTCTCTCAAAATTGCCCGCGTGCTATGTGAATAAGCCTATCAGATATCCCTGAAGGCGCAGCACAGCTTATCTTGACCTTGCAGGCCGCGTTTTGAAGCACAAACTCAATCATCAGGATTTAAAATTACCGGACAGTAACCTGGATAGGCAACCCACCCCGCACAACGATAAGGTGAGGACGATGGTAAACGATACACCGGAAACCAGCAGAAGCATTATCGGCATTCCCCTGGGTGACATTGCTGGCGTTGGTCCAGAAATTGTTGCGATGGCACTGGCACAGCCAGAAACCTATGAAACAGTGCGGCCCTTGGTGATTGGGGAGATCAGTGCTCTGCGGCGGGCCCTACGGATTACAGGATTTCATCATCTGGACATCCATGTCGTGTCCGGCCCGGCGCAGGGCCGCTATCAGTACGGAAGCATCGATTTGATCAATCTGGCCAATATCGATGCCAAATGGATACCTTTCGGACGGGCGCAGGCCGAAGCTGGCCGCGCTGCACACCAATTCATCGAGAACGCCGTAGAACTGTGCCAGACCCGCCAAGTGGATGCGCTGGCCACTACCCCGATCAACAAGGAAGCCTTCAAAGCTGCCGGCATCCAGGACATCGGCCACACTGAATTGCTGGGCCGGTTGACCGGCACGACCGATCCACTGACCCTGTTCCAGGTGCTTGACCTGAAAGTCTTCTTTCTGAGCCGGCATGTTTCTCTTGCCGGGGCGATCAAGCTCATCACCCGCAAACGGGTTTTGGATTATTTGCAACGCTGTACCGGAGCCTTGAAAGCGCTCGGCCTTCCCCGGACACGATTGGCAGTAGCCGGACTCAATCCTCACTGCGGCGAGCACGGTCTGTTCGGCCGCGAAGAAATGCGCGTGCTAGAACCGGCCATCGTTGAAGCGCGGACCCTGGGCCTCGATGTCGCTGGCCCCATCGCCGCTGATTCCGTGTTCCATCTCGCCCGCCAAGGCGAATTCGATGCCGTGCTGTCCCTTTATCACGATCAGGGACATATCGCGACCAAAATGGTGGATTTCTACCGCACCATCGCGATCACCATCGGCCTGCCCTTCATTCGCACCTCCGTCGACCACGGAACTGCTTTCGACTTGGCCGGATCTGGTCAAGCCAATCCATTGAGCATGACGGAAGCAATCCGGCTGGCTGGCGTGTACGCGCTGGACTACCGCAACCGGACGATGGCTCAGCCAACCCCTTCAACAAGCCAAGAATAACTGGCTATTCAACTATTGCCGGCAAGCCGCTCCTGAAGCAGCGCCAGGACCCCTTCACGGGAACGCGGCGTGGATTGCAGGTGATTGCGGCCATTCCCTAGCGCCTCTGCGATTTCCAGCAGCAAAGGCGGCCGTAGCCGCGACTGACGCAAGACCTCCCGGTCTCCCAGCACCAGCGCCGTCTCCCCCTGGCGCAGCACGGCGCCTTCATAGAACACAGCAACTTGATCGGCCCAGGCATACGCGAGCTCTACATCATGCGTTGAGAACACGAGGGTGGTGCCTGCCTCATACAACTGCTGCAAAGCACCCAGCAGATGCGTCACACCATGCGAATCAAGGCCGGCCGTCGGCTCATCCAGCACCAAAATCTCCGGACGCATCGCTAACACGCCGGCAATCGCCACCCGCTTCTTTTGGCCAAAACTCAGCGTATGGGTAGGCCGGCCGGCCAAATGCGCTACGCGCAATGCTTCTAATGCCTCGCGCACCCGTTCACCGGCTTCGGCGCTGGATAAACCAAGGTTCAGCGGCCCGAAAGACACATCCTGACGGACGGTCGCAGCAAATAACTGGTCATTCGGCTCCTGCAGGATCAGCCCGACCCGCCGCCGCCAATGATTGAGCGCCTGATGATCGTAGCCAACCGGCTGGCCATCAAGCTGAATTTCACCCCGGGTGGGTTTACAGAGACCGTTCAGATGCAACAACAGGGTTGTCTTGCCAGACCCGTTAGGACCGAGAATCGCCAATTTCTGGCCTCGTTCGATACTCAAATCAAGGCCACGCAGCGCCACTACTCCACCGGGGTAGATATACTCCAATCCACGGACTGCCAGCAAAGGTTCGTTCATGACAGGCCGCGCGCCAGCCAGCCGCTGGCCAGACCGACCAGGCCGACCCCCATCATCCCGGCCATCAGCCGGGCCCATGACGGTTTCCATTGCGGCGGCAGCACCTGCAATTCACCGGTATACCCCCTCGCCATCAACCCAATCTCCAGCCGGCGGGCCTGCTCTAAGGCGCGCTGAAACAGGTTGCCTCCCAGCAAGCCTAACGAGCGCACGGATCGATCCAGGCGCGAATAACCCAATCGCGCTGCCTGGGCTTGGCGCCCGGTCAACGCCCGCTCGGAAAATACGAAGATCAACCGGTAAATCAATAAGATCAATTCAATCACTCCGGCAGGAATTCCGATTCGCCGCAACAAGAGAACTCCATCGGTCAATGGAGTAGTCAGGATCAAAAAAGCCAGGCAGCTCATCGCCGCAAGCGCGCGGATCGCCGTTACCAGTGCTAACTGCAAACCTTCAGGTGAAAGCGTCAAGTCAAAACCGGAAGCAAAATCGACTGAAACTGCCAGAAACGGGATACCCGCTAGCAAAAACATCAGTGGTGCAGCCAGGACACTCAACAGTGTTTTCCAGGGAATTCCAGCACCATACACTGTGGTTAACATCGCGCCTGCCAGCACAAGCGGCGCGGTAGTTAAGGGCGGCAAAAGCAGGGTCAGCACCAGCAGACTGATAGCGGGCAATCCTTTTTCCACAGGATGCCAATCCCGCCAGCGATTGGTCCAGGCATAATGATCAATCGCCCGCATCGGAGCGGCTCTGCCGGCCTTGGCGCTGGCCACGCTTGAAGCCTAGATAGTAGCCCAGCACTCCCGCACCCAGGGCTGCCTGCAGCGCGAACAGCCCACTGGCAATTTCAGGAGGCGGTGCCCAAATAAAATCAAACCAAGGCTGATAATCTGGATTCAGCGTAGCGATCGTCTTCATCGCCTGTCCATCCGTTCCCGCAAACTCAGTCCCTTCATGGCGGCTGCCAATGAGTACCGAGGCCACAATTAAAGCGGCTGCCACCGCTAACAGCCACCAACTATTTCGTGCTTTCATGGGCGAGCCTCTGAGACAAGGGGCTTCGGTAAAAATCTGAGATTTTGCAATTCATCGCTGCTGTATTCCCGCAAGAAATTAACAATCACCACAGTCAGTAATCCTTCGATCACCGCCAGGGGTAACTGGGTGGGGGCAAACACTCCAGTAAACTTGAGGAACGATCCAACGATTCCGCTGGCTGGATCAGGAAAGGCTAGAGCAAGTTGGCCTGCAGTCACCAGATAGGTGGTCAGATCACCCAGCATCGCTGCTAGAAACACGCTCGCAGCCAAGGGTGCCTTCAATCCTTTCGCGCTACGCAATACAGCATACGCGACCCAGGGACCGGCAATCGCCATTGAGAACACATTCGCGCCCAAAGTGGTCACCCCGCCATGTGCTAACAACAGTGTCTGAAACGCCAGCACAATGGTTCCTAATAGAGCCATCACCGAGGGACCAAACAAAATCGCCCCTAAGCCTGTCCCAGTCGCATGAGAGCAACTGCCGGTAACCGACGGCAGCTTGAGCGCCGAAATGACAAAGGCAAATGCGCCCGACGCTGCCAGTAGCAATTTGGTTTCGGGCTTTTCGCGCATCAATCGATTGACGCGATAGACACTAAAAAAAATGAATGGCAAGGAAGCTGCGGTCCATGCAACAGCATGTAGGGGTGGTAAAAAACCTTCGGTAATATGCATAACGATCTCCCCTGAGTTTGCAAGCGGCAGGTTCAGGGAAGTCGCCCTAAAAGATGTCAGTGACCGCAATGAACTCGCGGCAACACAGGCAGGAGACCGTCCGCGACCCCGGAACACCCCGCCCGGAAATACGTGATGAAATAGCAATACCGGCAGGTCTCCTGGCTCACAGGTCCTCGTCGCTCGCCCAACCTTCCCAACCTTGCCGGTCAGTGGTTTACGGGGGGCGTGACTCGCTGTTCACAGTTGCGGGGGCAGCTCTGGATTAGGCAGCGCCATGGCTGCCGCACCAGATTCCCAATTTTATTCCCCTAGGGCCAGCTACCCCTGGGAACCGGTATTGTTTATAAAATAATGTTAAGCCCGGTGAGCGATCACGTCAACGCCAGGATCAAACGGCCCGCTTGCCGTACTAACGAGCGGCACCCTTCCGTCAGTAGACAGTGAGACAACAGAGGCTTACCTCATTTTTACGTCTTGGGGGAGGGCTTAAACTAGGCGTTCCCCGGATTTTTCGTTACGCTTTCCCCGAATGAACACCGGAATTTGACATAATTGCATGATCAACATGCTGGTTTTCGAAAGACTATTCATGCCCAATTGATTAATTGTCACTTTTAAGTAACTTTTGAATAATCTGGAATCAGAATCCTTTATGAATGAGAAACGCCTGCTGATCGTTGACGATGAACCCGCATTCGGAGAATTTGTCCGCCAGGTTGCCCTGTCACTGGATTATGAAGTGATGGTGACTACAGACGGCAGTACCTCCCAGAAGTGCTATACCCATTTCCAGCCGACCACAATCATGTTGGATATGGTTATGCCCGATATGGACGGCAATGAACTGTTGCTCTGGCTGCTGCAACAAGGTTATGCCTCCGATCTGATCATCACCACTGGCTATAATCCAGATTACGCCAGCGATGCAAAAATTCTAGCTGAATTCAATGGATTGAGAACCGTAACAACCCTGGTCAAGCCTTTCAGCCTGGCCCGGTTACGCGCTGTTCTCAGCCGCCAAGAGCATCCATGACACCCTCTTGCACCCCGCTCTTGCCAACTGGCCTGTTCCTCATCCTATTCGCTAGCACTCCCAGTGCCTTTGGAAAAGGCTACACATGAATATCCTCGCTCAGAATACCGGACACCCTGCAAAAAAACGTCCTCTGCATCGTCAATTACTATTTTCCCATCTATCAGTGGCACTGGTGGGTATCAGTATGCTGCTAGCTGCGCTGGTCTCGACCTACGAATTACGTAACCGGGTTGTCCTGCTGGCCCGTGAAGGCGCACCTATGGCCCAGGCTTCCTTGCAGGTATTGGCCGGTGTGCAATACTCGCTGGCCAGTCTCCGCGGCTGGGTCAGCCTGGGCGATCCCCACTTTCTGGAAGGCTGGCGCACGGCTTGGGACCAGAACATCCTGCCAACCATCGTGACGATCAAACAATGTCAGCACAGGTTCGAGCAAACGTGCGTTCTGCCGCGATTCTCTGAACTTCAGGCGCTCTTAACTGAGCTGCAAGAATCCCAGCAGTGGGTGAAAAACATAGCCCACACACCTGACAATGAGCCCGCACGGCTGATTTACCAGCTTGAGATCGTACCGAATGTAACGGAGCTAAAAGCGCTGCTTGCTGCGTTGCAGCGCGAGGAAGGCGCGCAACCTGATGCCCCAGGACGCAAATTCCTGCTGGGGCAGATTATGAAAATTCAGAATGCTGTTTTCAGTATTCATCTGTTATTACGAGAGACCCTGGGGATCAACGGCTTGCATTATGCTAAAGCCCTCTTAGAACAAGTGGATACTGTTCAGCCATTGATGGCGCAGATAGACATAAATCCCCTGCTAACCCCCCAGCAAACTCAAATCCTCGACCACTTTCAACAGGAGCTGCAAACCTTTGTAGTGCTGGCCAGAAAAATGACCCGGCGCCGACAAGCCGCAGATTGGAATCTGGCCTTGCATCGCATGGCCGTTGAAACAGATCCGCTGGCTAACCGGGTTACTGCCCTGATTTCGGCAATGGCCGCTGATTCTAAAGCACGTTTGGAGCGGGAAACTCACGCCGCACGCTTAGCCAGCATCGTGACCATCTCGATCCTAATCATGACCGCATTGGCTATGTTAGCTGCGGCTTATCACATGTCCCGGAAACGCGCGCGCTCCCTCGCTCGCCCGATCGCGGCGTTAGCCGAAGCAACCCGGCGTTTGGAGAGCGGTTTTCCGGCCGATGATTTGCCTATCAAACGCAACGATGAGCTTGGCGAACTCACCCGCTCGTTCAACCATATGCGTGCTTCGATGCAGCAAACACAGACGGAATTGCGTGAGGCTAACGCATTACTCGAAAAACGGGTTTTAGAACGCACGACCCAGCTAGCGCTGACCAACGCATCTCTTACTCAAGAGATCGAATTTCGTAACCAAACGGAAAAAGCCCTGCGCGAAAGCGAAGCACGGATACGCGCCATGACCCGGGCTATTCCCGACCTGGTGTTCGTCGTCGATATGGAAGGCCGCTATCGCGAGGTCTTAGCGGCCGGCCGGGAATGGGACACCCACCGGCTTACCCCGGCCCGAGGCCGTTTCCTGGCAAAAACTGGATCCCGGAACCTCCAAAAACCCCTTGAAACACTTGCTGATTCTTACGAGAGCACCGCATCCGGGATTATTCCGGTCCGCGGCAAGCTGCTCAGTGAGGTCCACACCCCGGAGATGGCAGAATTCTTCATCGACATCATTCACCGCGCGCTAGAAACCCGGCAAATTCAGGTCGCTGAATACGAATTGGCAACCAGTTCAGGACTGCGCTGGTTCGAGTCGCGCACCGCCCCGCTCGATATCCCGCTTGTTGATCAGCAGACCATGATGATCAGTGGCGCTCAAATGAACCTGTTTGCATTATCAGAGACCCCGTCTGCCGAAAAATTAGCCGCCATTGTGGTCGCTCGCGACATCACCAAGCGCAAACAGGCGGAAAATCAGCTCCGGCAAGCACAGAAAATGCAAGCCATTGGCCAGCTCACTGGTGGAATAGCCCATGATTTCAATAACTTACTTGCAATTATCATGGGTAACCTGGAATTATTGCACGAGCAACTGGCTGTTCATCCCCGGCTGTATGAGCTGGCGTTGCAAGCCTTGCGAGCGGTCGACCGGGGTGCAGCGTTAACCCGGCGTTTATTGGTCTTCGCCCGCCGCCAGCCGTTGCAAGCGCAACCGACCGATTTAAATAAGCTGGTGCTCGGCATGATCGAACTGATCCGCCGCACTCTGGGCGCCACCATTCAGATCGAAACCACGCTGGCACCGGATCTGGAGCAAACTTTTGTCGATCCTGACCAGTTTGAAAGTGCCCTGCTCAACCTGGTAATCAACGCCCGTGACGCCATGCCTCAAGCCGGCCGGCTGGTATTGGAAACCGCGAATGCCATTCTCGACGAAGACTATGCCGCCAGTCACCAGGACATACGGCCTGGAGCCTATGTCGTGCTGGCCGTCAGCGACTCTGGTACGGGTATGGTGCCGGAAGTGCTGGAGCGGGCCTTTGAACCATTCTTTACTACCAAAGAAACCAGCAAGGGCAGCGGTCTGGGCCTGAGCATGGTGTACGGCCTGGTCAAGCAGTCCGGCGGCCATGTGACGATATACAGTGAATCTGGCCGAGGGACCACGGTGCGGCTATACCTGCCGCGAATTCACAACGAAACCTTAGCGACGCTTGAACTACCCGATGCTGATACCCCGCTCGAAGGTCACGGCGAGACCATTCTCGTGGTCGAAGATGACGCCGATGTCCGCCTATTCGCTATTAAGGCGCTGCACAGTATAGGCTATGAGACCTGTCAGGCCGGCGACGCTAAGACGGCCCTTGAGCTTCTCAACGTAAACACCCGGATTGCGCTGCTTTTTACCGACATTGTGCTGCCAGGCGATATGGATGGAGTTCATCTGGCTACCGAAGCCACCCGCCGCCGCCCCGAACTGCCTGTACTGTTCACCTCCGGCTATACTGAACGCATGCTGTTTGCAAGCGGCAAGCACGCGGAAGGCGTGGAAGTGCTGGCTAAGCCCTATCGCAAAGCTGAGCTAGGCCGCAAATTACGCACCCTACTGAATCGGCGTGCCAAGCCCTAATGAAACGAAACAAGCAGGACAAAATCGAGATTACCCTATTCGCATCCTAACGCTTCTCAGGCCTGTTTCAGGCTATCTCCTAGAGCCATGAATCAACAGACACGCATTACCTGCCATGAATGTGATCTGCTGCAACAACTCAAACCACCTCCTCCCGGTGGCTGCACCCGATGCCCGCGCTGCGGCGCGGTGTTGCATCGCAGTAAACGCAATAGTTTAAATCGAACCTTGGCGCTGAGCCTGGCAGGGCTTATCTTGTTCATAATCGCCAATACTTTTCCTTTCCTAGCCTTTGAAATGCAGGGGCAGATCACGGAAACACAGCTGTTCACCGGTGTCACCGATCTCTACCACCAAGGCATGTGGGGACTGGCAGCGCTGGTGCTGTTTACCACCATCATTGTACCTGCCGTGCAGTTGACGCTAATGCTGTATGTGCTGGTGCCCATCAAGCTTGGACGCACACCTGGACACCTCGCCGGGGTTTTCCGGCTGCTGCAAACCCTTACACCATGGGGCATGATGGAAGTCTTCATGCTGGGCATTCTAGTATCGGTGGTGAAACTGGCGGGGATGGCGACCATTGTACCGGGTCTGGCATTGTGGGCATTTGGCCTGCTAATCTTCGTATTGGCAGCGGCAGCAGCGGCGCTCGATCCACATCGCGTCTGGGAAAAGGTGAGATACGCGCCGTGAAGCCTTGGCCACCCAGCGCCGTCCGCCAATCCCTCATCGGTTGCCCTTCCTGCGAATTATTGTGCAAGGCGCCCGCCCGCTTCGACGGCCAGATTCGTATGCGCTGCCCACGCTGCGGTGCTGTGTTGCACACCCGCAAACCCAATAGCCTAGCGCGCACTTGGGCATTGGTAATCGCTGCATTAATCTTCTATATCCCCGCCAACATGCTACCGATCATGACGGTAACGTCATTGGGAAAAACCCAGTCCGATACCATTTTGAGCGGCGCCGCCTATCTACTATTACACGGCATGTGGCCGCTGGCGCTGCTGATCTTCTTCGCCAGCGTGGTGGTGCCGCTCCTTAAATTGGTGATCCTTATCTATCTGCTGATCTCAGTGCAGCTTCACTCCCGCTGGCGGCCTCGCGACCGCACCCGGCTTTACCGCATTACTGAAGCCATCGGCCGCTGGTCTATGGTGGATATCTATGTGGTGACGATTCTTGTCGCCCTGGTGCATTTGGGAAATCTAGCGACCATTCGCGCGGAGACGGGCGCGGTTTTTTTTGGAGCAGTGGTGGTAATCACCATCTTCGCTGCCCTCACCTTCGATCCTCGATTGATCTGGGATAGTTTGGAAAAAAATCATGAATGATCCGCACAACGATAGCCCTGCAGCTGCACCGCTCCCTGAAGCCATCCTTGAACAACGCAGCCGTTTCTCGCTGGTTTGGCTCATTCCATTGGTCGCCCTCGCCATTGGTGCCTGGCTTGCCTACAAAACCTATTCCGAGCAGGGACCCACTATTACCATCACCTTTCGCACCGCTGATGGACTGGAAGCAGGCAAAACTAAACTTAAATACAAAGATGTCGAGTTCGGGCAAGTGAGCAGCATCAAACTCACAGAAGATCTTTCCCGGGTGATTGTGACCGCCAAACTGATTAAGGACACTGAACAATATCTCACGGAAAAAACCCGGTTTTGGGTAGAGCGCGCGCGCGTATCCGCCGGCCGTGTAAGTGGACTCGGCACCCTATTCGCCGGCGCCTATATCGCCGTTGATCCAGTCGCCACGGGTCAACGCACCGATACCTTTACAGGATTAGAAACGCCACCTGCAGTGACGACTGACCAAATGGGAAGCCGCTTTACGCTGCGCGCCGCTGAGCTTGGCTCGCTCGATGTTGGCTCGCCAGTTTACTTTCGAGCCATCAAAGTGGGACAGGTGACAAGTTACCGGCTTTCCGAAAACGGGCAAACTGTGGAAATCAAGATTTTTGTCAATGCCCCTTATGATCAGTTAGTGCGTACCAACACTTATTTCTGGAATGCCTCTGGATTTGATATCACTCTGGACGCGAATGGCGTCAAAGTTGACACTGCTTCCGTCGTTAGCTTAATGATCGGCGGCCTCGCTTTCGAGACACCCATTAATCTTGAATCCAGACAATTAGCTGAAGAAGGTGCAATTTTTCATTTATATCCCAACCGGCAAAGTGTCCAAGAGGGCAGTTATATCCATAAAAGCCACTGGTTATTGCACTTTACCGGTTCGGTCCGCGGACTGACGATAGGCGCGCCTGTAGAATACCGGGGCATTCGCATCGGCCAGGTAATCGATGTTAAGTTAGAATTCGATCTCAACGACTTCACTGCCCGAATCCCGGTTCTCATCGAGATCGAGGCTGATCGCTTCCAATGGATCGGTGCATCACCCGACTATGACAATGAGCACGTATTTAAACAGTTCCAAAAGAACCTCTGGGACCAACTCATTGCCAAAGGGCTGCGCGCGCAGCTTAAGACTGGCAATCTACTGACTGGCGCTCTCTTCGTCGATTTGGATGTCTATCCCGGCTCGCCACCCCGGACGATTGTCTGGAAGGAACCGTACCCTGAATTGCCTACAGTCCCGACATCGCTGGAAGAAATCAGAAACGTCCTAACCAAGTTTCTGGAAAAATTGCAGCGGTTACCTCTAGAGCAGATAGGTACCGATTTGCAGCAAAGTCTAACCGCGCTGCGCCAGACAGCCATCGAAGCATCCAAACTCACTCATCAACTCAACACCCGTGCATTGCCCGAAGCGACTGCACGCTTGGAACAACTCCAAAAGACTCTGGAAACTGCAGATAAGGCCCTGACGACTGCCGAGAAAACCTTAGGTACCGCTGAAAAGTCACTGGCAGCAGACTCGCCACTTCAGCGGGAAGTGCAACGGATGTTGAAAGAGCTATCAGCCGCCGCCCGTTCCTTTAGATTGCTGACAGACTATCTTGAGCGGCATCCGGAAGCATTGATTCAAGGCAAGACGAGGTAAGTGCGATGTCTCTACACAGCCGGATCATCTGTGCCATGATTGGGATTTTTATGCTGATAGGCTGCGGCAGCACACCGCCTACTGCATTTTATACCCTGAGCCCACTCAATACGTCTTTGCAGACTGCCCAAACCGGCGTATCCCACAGCGATATCATTGGTGTCGGTCCCATCACCATTCCTGAATTCCTGGATCGGCCACAGATCGTAACCCGAACCACTGCCAACCGGCTTGACATCGATGAATTCCATCGTTGGGGCGGCTCTCTCCAAGAAGATTTCACCCGGGTACTGATCGAGAATCTATCCCGGCTGCTAGCCACGCACCGGGTGCATGGCTATCCAAGTTCAGAACCGTTGGATCTTCGTTATCGATTCGCTATTGATGTCCAGCAATTCGATGGCCGTCCCGGCAAGGAAGTCACCCTCAATGCCATCTGGACGCTACTCGATGAGAGCACAGGTAAGCCACTGATCACCAAACGGTTCGAGCATCTATCGCCAGTGGCGTCCTCGGACTACGAAGCGCTGGTGGCCGCACACAGTACCGCGCTGGCAGCGCTTAGCCTCGAATTAGCGAACGCTATTCGCACAAACAGACAGTGAATGGATATGCATAGCTCATTAATAACATAACTCTTTCATTCAGCTATTAACTATACGATATATTAAGCTACTCTATGATTTCGCTGGTATTGCTGGTCTGCCGCTACAATAGCGCCCCCTTACGCAGATGGTGGAGTTGCGGATATAAGGGACTATATAATGAGACACCGTCTGGCGCTTAAACTGCCATCGGCAATTCCATTGGATTTGAAGCCTCAACCTTGAGGGAACATCCGGGAGCAAGAACCTTCTGCAAAGGTTTTGATTTAATCAATATACCTCTATTTATCTAATTCATAAAGGATTCTTATGCCAATTGCCAATCGTCTTGCTGCTGAATTCATCGGCACTCTCTGGCTTGTGTTGGGTGGTTGCGGCAGCGCTGTACTGGCTGCTGTGTTTTACGGCCCTGACAAATACCCTCTCGGTATCGCGCTCGTGGGGGTGTCACTGGCTTTCGGCCTCACTGTGTTAACCATGGCTTACGCTATCGGTCATATTTCTGGTTGCCATCTCAACCCCGCTGTCTCAGTTGGCTTGTGGGCTGGTGGCCGCCTTCCAACTGCTGATTTAATCCCTTACATCATCGCTCAGGTGCTAGGCGCTATTGCCGGTGCCGGCATCATCTACCTCATCGCGACCGGAAAGCCAGGATTTGATGTGGTCTCTAGCGGTTTTGCTGCCAACGGTTTTGGTGAACATTCACCGGGTGGTTATGGCCTGAATGCCGCACTGGTGTCTGAGGTGGTCATGACCTTCTTCTTCCTGATTGTCATTCTAGGTTCGACCCATAAAAACACGCCAACCGGTTTTGCCCCTATTGCCATTGGCTTGTGCCTGACCCTGATCCACCTTATCAGCATTCCGGTGACCAATACCTCGGTTAATCCGGCGCGTAGCACCAGCCAGGCAATCTTTGTCGGCGGCTGGGCTTTGCAGCAATTGTGGTTGTTCTGGCTGGCGCCGATCGCCGGCGCAGCAGCAGCGGGTTTCTTCCATCGCTGGATGGCCAACGATCATCCTTCCTGAAGCCTTGACACGGTGAAATAAAGACAGGGCGTGCTCACAACACGCCCTTTTTGGTTTTCCTTCTTCAAAAATGCCCTGCTAGGCACCTTGAAAGTTACGGGTCACCAAAGCCTGCAAACACCCGGTTTCTCTTCATTCTTCTATTGAATCATCTCTCTTAACTCCTCAATGATTCCCAAGGGAACGTCATCCTTCATACTCATAAGAGTTCCTGAAAAATTTCTATAAATCATAATCAGGAAATCTCAGCACGATCAATAAAATATCCAGCTTCACCATAAAAATTCACAAATATCGCCAAAAATTTCATTAAATTGAAATATGACGGCTTTATTTTAGTGATAATTTATCTTCTTTTGAAGAATTTCCGAAAAAAACTTCGTAATTCAGGCTAACTACTGATTCCGTCTATCTTTAAATCCGATTAAAGAGAAATTTATGTATATTTATATATATTTTTTTAACACAAAAAAATTTAAATTAAAATTACAAAATTTTCTATTTATATTTTTATTATTATATTGCTATATCATTAGTGCTAGCCAGGCTTACTCGGCAGAGGTTGATCCTGGAATAACCGATACATATATCCGTATTGGCGCCATAATGCCTTTAACTGGAGATAATGATTATTACGGCATTCATATGAAAAAAGGCATTGATGCTGCGTTAGCAAATCAGATCGTACAAGGCCGAAAAATTGAATTTGAGGTAATGGATGATTCAAGTGACCCCATTACCACGATTCAAGCAGCCAATCAATTAATTGATAAAGGTGTTTTTCTGATGCTAGGTAACATTGGAGCACTTCAAACCTTGGAATTAATGCCAGTCCTCAAAGCAAACCAAATACCCAGCGTGGGTTTCTATACGCTTGGTGATGTCAATACCAATGATACACTGAATTATCGCCCCCAGACTACCGACGAAGTAGCCACACTGGTTACCGTTGTAACTAATACAGGTATTAAACCAGATCAAATCTGTATTTTTGCCCAAAATGATGTATTTGGTGTGGCGGCAATTAACGGCTTTAAAAATGGACTAAAGGGTTTTCCTCAAACACAGACTATTATTGATAAATTAGATCATATCCTTGATATGACAATGAATGGAATTAATCCTGCTCCTAATAATCTTGGACCAATTGGATTTTACCCCCATGAAACCATACTCATTAGAGATGGATATCTCTCCTTAAAAGAATGGGGGCGGAAGAGTGGAAAACCATGCCGGTTTGTTATCCTCGTGGCTGTTCCGAAAGTTGCAGCCGATTTTATTGCATATTCGCGTCATAAAAATGAAACTTGGCATTTTGGTGCAATCTCTGCAACAGCTGCAGGCTATGCTCTTAGCAAGCACTTATCAAATTATTCTATCAACGATGAAATTATTGTTACTCAAGTAGTGCCGGATTTAGATGCATCTCTCCCAATCGTTAGGGATGCTAGAAATAGCCTCGAAAATGATTTCAATCACGTAAACCTCGAAGGTTATATTGCAGGCCGATTGTTCTTAGCTATTTTGAAGTCGATGAAAGAACCCATCACGCGGGATAATTTCATCAAGACAGCATACCAGAAACCATTGGAATTAGGAGGATTAAAAATTGAATTTAACCAAGAAAATTCATCTGGTTATAAATTGATTTCATTGAATATTCTAGAGAAGAATACCTATAAACCATTTGTGATAAATGACTCTTCTATAGCTAGAAAACAATAAGCTAAAGCACATTTTTATAGTAGAAAAGTTTTATGTTAGTTATACATAATAGCAATGTAATTAATAAAAATGAACCAATTACTTGAGGCTGGTGTTTTTGCATCCTCAATGGTTACGCATATTGTGACACTCAGAGGGGATTTGGGTTTGGTTGTGAGTCACCCTATAACCTCACTTTTTTCAATATTATCAATAAAGACCACTTGTCTTGTGACAGCGGATTTCACTATATTGACGCGATGGATGCCGGGCTAGGCGACTATCAAATCCGTGGCTGGCGCTGCGGCTGGCACCATCACATGACGCTGGTGATGATGACGATGCTCTTCCTGCTGGAAGCACGTTAACTTCACCAGCAGATTTACCTGTTGTTGCGTGGCTTTGATATGTGCTTCTTATAAATAACAAATAATAATGGGAGCAGTATGATTATGTTTTTTATTAAAAAGCTACCATTTTCATTCAAAGTTGTTAGCTTGAATATAGTGAGCTTAATACTGCTCGCAGGGTCAGTGAGTCTTATTGTTTATTTGTTATTGTATCGACACATTGAAAGCCAAGCGATTGCTAGACAAGATATTAATATGCGGGTCGCTTGGTCAGTCATCAAACAGAAAGGAAGCGATTTTCGAATTACCGACGGGAAATTATTTTTTGGAGATCACGCCGTCAACGACAATTTTGATGTCGTTGATGAAATCAAGAACTTATTGGGCATTACCGCAACGATCTTCATGGGTGATACCCGTGTCTCGACCAATGTCCTGAAAGCAGACGGTTCACGCGCTGTTGGAACGAAACTGGATCCCGGTCCAGTCATGGATACCGTGCTGGGTAAGGGGCAACCCTATCGAGGGGTAGCGGATATCCTTGATGAGACCTATTTAACAGCCTATGACCCGATTAAAAATGCCGCTGGAGAGGTGATCGGTATCACCTATACAGGTATTAAAAAAAGTGATTTTTTCTCAATTATTGACCAGTTACTTCTCGATATTTCAGGAGTCGTTTTGAGTATTGTTGTACTCCTGAGCAGCATTACTTACTTGATCATCAGAAGTCTCATGCGCCCCATCGGCGGCGAGCCAGCGGAGATAGCGGCGCTTACTGGCCAGATTGCCGCAGGTGACTTGACAGTGCACTTTACCAATACCGGTAAGGAGACGGGGATTTATGCCACCATGCGCGACATGGCGACGCAGCTGAGAAAAATGGTGACCCAAGTCACCGAATCCACCTTGCAGGTAAGTTCCACTGCTACCCAAATCGCTCAAAGCAACGCCGACTTGGCACAGCGCACCGAGGAGCAAGCCGCCGCGCTGGAAGAAACCGCCACCTCAATGGAAGAGCTGACCAGCACGGTCAAGCAAAGTGCCGGCAACGCAGGGCAAGCCGATCAACTAGCCAGCGCCGCCCGGTCGCAGGCCGAACAAGGCGGCCAGGTGGTCGACCAGGCGGTCGCCGCCATGAGCGCCATTCATCAGAGCAGCCGTAAGATTGGCGACATCATCGGGGTAATCGACGAAATCGCTTTCCAGACCAACCTGCTGGCCCTGAATGCCGCGGTGGAAGCCGCCCGCGCCGGGGAACAAGGGCGGGGATTCGCCGTAGTCGCCGGCGAGGTGCGCAAGCTGGCCCAGCGCAGCGCGGATGCCGCCAAGGAGATCAAGTTACTGATCACCGATAGCGTCAGTAAGGTGAAGGACGGCAGCCATCTGGTCGAGCAATCCGGCCAGACTCTGAAAGAGATTGTCACCGCGATCAAGAAAGTCAGCGATATCGTCGCCGAGATGGCCACTGCCGCCCGCGAGCAGGCCGGTGGCATCGAACAGGTCAACCAAGCCATTCTGCAAATGGATCAAGTCACCCAGCAGAACGCGGCACTGGTCGAACAGACCACCACTACCAGCCAGTCCATGGGTGACCAATCCCGTAAACTGCAGGAGATGATGACGCGCTTCTTCAAGCTGGAACAGAGTGCGTCAACCACCATCGATTTTACCTCGGCGGCGAATAAACACCTGGCCTGGAAGACACGGCTGCGGCGCTTTCTGAATGGCAAGGAGACATTGACCGAAGCGCAACTGACTTCGCATCGGGACTGCGATCTGGGGAAATGGATTTATTCGGGTGGTATGGAAAAATATGGACACCTCAATGAAATGCAGGCGATGGAAAAAGAACATGCCCAATTCCACACTCGGATCAAGACGCTGGTTTCTTTGAAAAAAGAAGGGAAGACCAATCAGGCTGAGGCGGAGCTGGCCCAGGTTGATCGGATGTCCGATCACATCGTGGCGCTCCTGAAAAAAGTGGCCTCTAAAGTGAGTGTTGCAGGGTAGTGTCTTAGGCTGATTGGATGAATCGTAGAATCGTAGAATCGTAGACGGGTTAGGCGCTAGCCATAACCTGCCTTCGAGCTACCGGTTCCGGCAGGTTATGCCACGCTGCCCAACAATGAGCCAGGATGTTAGGCTTCACGGTGTTCAGACCAACCTACTAAAAGCTCAATTCTATTCAGAAACGGTATAAGCTCAGGTGAAGCCGCAGTCACATGAACTTAGCTGGTTGTTCCTGAAAGTACTCATCAAATTTTTGCCGGGCTTGGTCGCCGAACAGGATTTCGCACGCTTCCATCAAACCTTCGGCGTTGCGGATATCCTCATGACGCATTACCAAGGCAATCTTGGAGCGCCGGCGCAGGAAATCTTCCAGCTTGACGATCATTTCCCGATGCTTGGCCAGTTGGATTTCGCAACGAAGATAACCGGTACCCTTGATTAACACTTCCGCCTGATGCGGGTCCTCGCGAATTTTGGTCAGCAGTTCAAATGCCTGTTGATCATAGCGCCGCCATAACCGGCTGCTGAGGCTCTCAATAGATTCTGGCAAGGTGTAACTATCGAGATTCATCAATCGGGCTTGGTGCAGATATTCCTTGCGCACTGAGAGATGCGGTTCGCCATACCATAGACAATCCCGATGCGGCAAGGCGATGCCAAGCTGAGCAACAATGTCCGAAATTTCATCGCCGGTACTGATGCAGTTTGTCAGCTTACCGCCGAAGATGCTGAGATGCGCCTTGGCTCGATCAACGTCGATTTGATGTTTACGCGATAATTGAAACCAATCCTCAATATTACCGTCACGCCGGGCCTTTACCACCAGCGGCCGCACTCCGCAACGCTCAGCGATGATATCGGCGCAAGTCAGCGGCTGCTCAAGATTCAGGTGCTTATTGATGGTATCAAGCACAAACTGGCGATCTTCATTGGTTACTCCGGTGAAAGGCGATTCCACCTGGGTATCAGTAGTGCCGATGCAGGTGCGTATGCCCATCGGTATAACGAAGAACAGCCGTCCATCGTCAGCGAAGAAAGCCAGAATTCGTTGATAGCAGGTGATCCGGGGAACAATCAGATGGATGCCTTTGGAAAACACATGGTGATATTTGGTCCGTTCGCCGGTCAGCGTATTGTGATAATCCACGAACGGACCGGCTGCGTTGATCAATACCTTAGAACGGATTTCCATCTTCCGGCTCTCGATAACATCCCGCGCCTGGGTGATCCAGAAATTACCTTCACGGCGTGCGCCAAGTGATTCCACATAGTTAGCAGCGATGCAGCCGCGATCCATCGACGAGCGCACGAACTGAAATACAAAACGAGCATCACTATCAGGCAAGTAGGCGTCGGAATACTCAAAACCACCGGCAGCATTCCGGATGTCAACCGCTGATTCCTCGCGTTGAATAGTGCGTTTAGACAGCAGACGCGGGGCTTGGGTAAAGCCGTTCCCGAACAGCCAGTACACCCAGGTTCCTACCCACAGAAACAGTGGATGAAAGCGGAACCCGTGGTCAACGGTGGTGAAAAAGCGGATTTCTCTGACGCGCGACGGGTAATTTCGCATGAGGTGATTGCGGCTCAGGCACAGCTTGCGAACCAATGCATAATCCCGATTTTCTAGATACTTGATACCGCCCCAAACTAGATTCGATGATTGCTGGCTGGTGAAACCCGCGAAATCACGCTGATCAATCAATGCCACCCGCGCACCCTTGCCAGACAGGGCAGCGGCGGAAACCGCGCCGTTGATGCCCCCACCGATGATCAAGACGTCGTAAACACCCTGCTTCAACTTTTGAATGTTGCTCTCGCGGAGTTGCATGGCGGCTCCTTCGGTAAAAGGACCAAAATGCTCCAACTCATCCTGGCAGCTCACTCTATCCTGTTTGACCCCAATAGACTGGTTGATTGGTTGACTGGGTAAAAGACTCAATCATGACAGGCCCGGTTTAAACCTCCTATAATTCTAAATAATCCCGCTTTCGAACCCGAAGACGACGCTGCCCATGAACCAACCCTCTTCTTCCGCTGTTTTGCTAATCGGCCACGGCACCCGGCTTGCTGCCGGTGTTGCCGAATTTCACAATCTGGCCAATCAATTGCAGCAGGCTCTGCCTGATCGTATTTGCCTGGCGGGATTTTTAGAGCTGGTTGAGCCCAGTGTGCCAGAGGCGCTGGAAACACTGCGGCAGCAAGGTTTCCAGCATGTCATCGCCTTGCCAGCATTATTGATGGCGGCTGGCCATATCAAGAATGACATCCCGGCGATGCTCAATGCTTTTCAAGCGGATCATCCAGAGATGACCATCACCTTCGGCGCAGATTTAGGTGTTCATCCGAACCTGTTGCAGGTCGCCCGCGAACGGATCGAGCGCATCGAGACCGGCTTTGGGCCGGATTATGACCGGCGGGAGACGTTGCTGATGGTCATCGGGCGCGGCAGTTCTGATCCTGACGCCAATTCCAACATCAGCAAGATCACTCGGATACTGTGGGAAGGGATGGGTTTTGGCTGGGCGGAAACTGCCTATACTGCCGTTGCTGCACCGTTGATGGCCGACGCACTGGAGCGAACGTACCGGCTTGGCTTCAAGCGGGTCATTGTCTTTCCATACTTACTATTCACCGGTCGCTTGGTCGAACAAGTGCAGGCCACGGCCGCTGCTTATCAGGAACACCATCCCGATGTGCAAGCATGCGTCGCACCCTATCTCAATGCCCATCCACTGGTGGTTACAACCTTCCTGGAGCGGCTGAAAGAAGCTGAACAGGGCGCGGCGCACATGAACTGCCAGTTTTGTCCTTATCGTGGTCCCATTATTGGCCGTGAAGACTGGCAGGGTGCACCGCAGACCGGGCATCATCATGACCATCACGATCACGGCCATCACCATCACCATCACGATCACTAAATTCGCCCTCACCTCCCAGCCTCTCTTCTGCTTGCGGGAGAGAAGCGAAAGACTTCCTTCCCTCAACCTCTTTCCCATTGGGCGAGATTAGACATCTGGAGCCATCATGCCTCGCTTTGACTATCTCCGCGATCCTGACGAAATCGAACGCCAGTCGTTCGCGCAGATTCGCCAGCTCACCGATTTGTCCCGCTTCGACCCTGACCAGCAACAAGTTGCCATGCGTCTGGTTCATACCTCGGGCGATCCAGGCATCGTCCACGATCTCCACTTCAGCCCCGGCGCAGTTGCCGCTGGGCTGGCAGCCTTGCAACAAAGCGCCAATGTCCTGTGCGATATCGAGATGGTCAGCCAAGGTATCAGCAAGCGCTATCTGCAAGGCCCCGTGCATTGTTTTCTGAATTCGCCCACGGTGGCCGAGCGTGCCCGCCAAACCGGTGAAACCCGCACCATGGTGGCAATGACCGAATGGCCGTTGTACTTGGCTGGCTCTATCGTCGTCATCGGTAACGCCCCGACCGCTTTGTTCCGCCTGCTCGATCTGCTGGACGAAGGTGGACCCCGTCCAGCGCTGATCATTGGGATGCCTGTAGGTTTCATCAACGCCGCTGAATCCAAGCAAGCACTGTGGGATGTTGCCCCGAGTGAATTTCAGACACCCTGCATCACCCTGCTGGGCCGGCGCGGCGGTAGCAGCCTTGCCGCTGCGACGCTGAACGCTTTGGCACGCATGGCTCGCGGGATTCGCTTTTGATGACCACTCTATCCGGCTGGACCGGCCCGCCGGTGCAGGTGATTGGCATGGGGATGGACGCTGGGATGCTAAGCCGGGCAGCACGGGCGGCGCTGGAACAGGCGGAGCTGATCATCGGCGCAGCGGCGCATTTGGCCGCCTTCCCGGAATTGGTTGCCGAGAAAATCCCCTACCCCAGTCCAATGAGCGGTCTTCGGGATTTACTGCACAGCCACGCTGGCCAGCGCATCACATTGCTGGCTTCCGGTGATCCGCTGTTTTACGGTATCAGCACTACCCTGCTCCGCGCCTTTTTGCCAGAACATCTGCGCTTTCATCCGAACGTATCCAGTGTGCAAGCGGCATTTGCCCGTTTGGGCCGGCCCTGGCAACAGGCGCAAATGGTGAGTCTGCACGGACGGCCACTCGCTAGTTTGCGCGCGGTGCTGCAAAGCCACCGGCTGTACGCCCTGCTGACTGACCGGGAGAATTCACCAATAGCGATCAGCCGGTTGCTGGTAGAAGCTGGCTTCGGTGAATCCGCGGTTTGGGTAGTGGAAAATCTCGGCGCAGCGGATGAGCGATTCCGCCATTTTCCCGCTGCTGATTTAGCAGGTGCCGAGGTTGAGTTCTCTCCTCTGAACGTCGTCATTCTGGAAACCCGCGGGCCAGGCAATGTATTGCCAGAATTTCCCGGTATTCCTGACGAACACTTCAGCACCGGCGCGGAGCCAGGCAAGGGTTTGCTCAGCAAGCGTGAGGTGCGGCTGACTATCCTCTCGCTTCTCGCCCCGCATGCTGGCGATACCGGTTGGGACGTGGGCGCTGGTTGCGGGGGCGTGTCAGTCGAATGGGCGCGCTGGAATCCATACGGCGAGGTATATGCCATCGAGTGCCACCCGGAACGGCTCGAACATCTTGGCATCAACCGCGAACGATTCGGGGTGGTGAATAACCTGCATATCGTCCCAGGCCACGCTCCGGAAGCGCTGGCAGCGTTGCCTGACCCGCATGCCGTGTTCATCGGCGGCAGCAGTGGCAGTCTGCGCGAGATGCTGGAGGCAGTTTGGGCGCGGTTGTTGCCCGGCGGGCGGCTGGCCGCCAGCGCAGTGACCGAAGACAGCCGGGTGGATTTACATGGTTTTGCCGGTAACCGGGAAGCCTATTGGACTGAGTTGAGCATCGCCCGTAGCGAACGGCTGGCCGGGCAGCGGGTGATGCGGCCATATCTGCCAGTGTTATTGATGAAAATGGAGAAACCGTGATGACAGGCACTTTGTACGGCGTTGGCGTGGGTCCCGGCGACCCGGAATTACTGACCCTCAAAGCCGTGCGGATTCTCCAATCGGTACCGGTCGTCGCCTACCCCGCTACGCCGCAAGGCAGCGCCCAGGCTCGTGATATTGCGGCGGAGTGGCTAACAGGCAAGCGGGAAATTCCCATTACCATGCCCTGTATGCTGGATCGTGGTCCCGTGAATCAGGGTTACGATGAAGCCGCTATCGTCATCGCCGAGGAATTGACCGGCGGGAAAGATGTGGCGATTCTCTGCGAAGGCGATCCGCTATTTTACGGCAGCTTCAGCTATCTATTGCAGCGGCTGGGCGGCCGGTTTCCCTGCGTGGTGATTCCCGGCATCAACTCGGTCAGTGCCGCTGGAGCTGCTGCCGCAACGCCCCTGATCACCGGCGAACAACGGCTAACGGTCATTCCCGCCACCGCCGGCGATGAGGTGCTGCGGCGGACTTTGCTTGACAGCGACAGTGTCGCCATTCTCAAACCGGGCCGACATCGACCCCGGTTATTGGAATTGCTGCGGGAAACCGGTCGCACCGAGGATGTGTTGTACATCGAACAAGCCAGCCGCCCAGCCGAACGCATTGTTAAACGCTTCGAGGATATTCCCGCCACGCCAGGACCGTATTTTGCGTTGTTTTTAGTGGTGCGGGCGGAGAATCGGCAACAGGAGAGGTAAGCGGTATGCAACCCGTCACCCTCATTAGCCTGACCGGTCCGGGCCAAGCGCTCGCCAAGCGGCTGCTGGCGCTGATGCCGGAGGCCGGGCATTTGCACCGGCCGCAACCTTTTCAAGATGTAGTCCGCGAACGGTTTCTGGCCGGCCATCGATTGATCCTGCTGTGCGCGGCTGGCATTGCGGTTCGCACCCTGGGACCGGTACTGCGCGGCAAATATCAGGACCCGGCGGTGCTGGTGCTGGACGAACACGGGCGGTTCGTTGTGCCGATCCTGTCCGGTCATGAAGGCGGCGCCAACGAATGGGCGCGGCAAGTCAGCGCATTCCTCGGCGCGCAAGCAGTGATCACCGGCGCGCAACGCTACACGCAACCTCTGCTGGTCGCCGGTCTGGGCTGCAATCGCGGCTGTCCACTGGAACCGCTGCTGGCCTTGCTTGATCACATCTTGACCCATCACGGCCTGCAACGCAGCAATTTGCACGCGCTGGCGAGCATTGAACTGAAACGGGACGAACCGGGATTGCATGAGCTAGCAGCAACGCTCGGCGTGCCGATCAGCTTCTATCCGGCAATTGTGCTGAATGAGTACGCTGACCAGCTCAGCCGCAAATCTGAAATCGTATTCCGGGAAACGGGTTGCTATGGCGTGGCGGAAGCCGCAGCACTGGCTCATGCCGAGCGATTGGTCAGCCACAGCTACCGGGCGGAACTGCTGATTCCTAAGCAGAAAAACGCCGATGCGACATTGGCGATCGCACGGATTTATGGTAATCGCGATGGCTGAATCTCATCTAGCAAAAACGCCAGCGGAAGATGAACCCGTTCCCGCCAGGCCCGCTCAGAATGTTCGGCTCCTTCGAATTTCCGGGTGAGCCAATCCTGACCTTCCCGGTAGCCCGCCGCTCGCAGCCATTCATCCATTCGCCGCTGCCAGGATTCATAGTCCGCATCCAAGGTCTCGGTGCCGTAGTCGAAATACAATCGATGCCGGCCTGGCGGTGGTAAAGCTGCTCCCAACGCATCCACCAGCGCTTCTTCCCCAATCGGCCAATGGGTGGACAGGCAACCGGCGCTGCCGAAAACATCGGGATACTCGATCAGTGCATACAGAGAAATGAGCCCCCCCATGCTGGACCCCATGATCAGGGTATGTGCAGGGTCCGGCAAGGCCGGATAGCGTGCGTCGATAAACGGCTTGAGCTCCTCAACCAGAAACCGCAAATACCCATCCGATTGTGGCTTTCCCCCCGTCTGATCGATGAACCGGTTCAGAATAGGTTGCCCCGGAAGCGTGCTCAGCGGTTTCTGCGGCATGTATTCCTGTAAGCGTAATGGACTGTTCCAAATCCCCACGATGATTGCGCCCGAATGACAGCCTTCGTGAATCAGACGCATCATCGCTTCATCCATACCCCAATCGGCACCGATGAAAGACAGGGCAGGATCAAACAGATTTTGGCCATCCTGCATGTAGATAACGGGGTAACGGGTTGCTAAACCCGCTCTTTCTTCTGGTGGACACCACACATCGACATGCCGCGGCGCGATATAGCGGGATAGAAAATCAGTATGCCGGGTGATGATCCCGGTTCCATCCGAGAGCCTGACTTGATTGAACGGAGGATTACTCAAGCGGAATGCGGTCCTTATTCTGAGCAAGCCATTGCGCGAAGCTTTGCAAATCTGGATTTAGCGATCGAGCCACTGCCGGATCACGCGCTCCGCAGTAATATTCCTCAAAATCGTGTTTAAACTGGAACATGTTGCCCAAATCCTCCGCGCCTGGAAAACCGGAACCGCGATAGACTTCAGGCGACACAGCGTTGTAGCGCACATCCCGATTCAGGGCCTTGCCAAAGGCGGCAGCCATCTGTGCACCGGTTAGATGTTCACCGGCCACACCGGCACTCTTACCAATGAATTCCGGGCCTTTCTTGAATATGCCGTAGGCGCACCGGCCAATGTCCTCAGCGGCAATTCCGGGCAGCTTCTTGTCTCCCATTGGCAGGGTGATCGCAAGGTGGCCGTCCGGGCCTTGTTTCGGACCCATGCCGAAATAGATAAAATTGTCCCAATAAAATGAAGTTAGCAAGAAGGTGACTGGCAAACCGAGACCGGTAAAGAATTGGTTGGCTTCTCCTTTAGCGTCGAAATGCGGCACCTTATACCGGCCCATCAGGGTTGGCATGCGGTCATCGCTCAGCGGCACCCATTGGCGGGTGTCTTCCAGAGAAGACCAAATAATGTGCTGGAGACCGGCGTGCTTCGCTGCCTGAGCCATGGACATGGCCTCGGCCTGCTCCTTTCCAGGTGAGAAATGCGCCCAGAAAAACGTCACACAGTAAGCTCCGTAAGCACCTGCGAACGCTCGCTTTAAGCTCTCCATGTCATCGACATCAGCCGCGATAACCTCAGCCCCTAGAGCCGCTAATTCCTTCGCTTTAGTAGAATGAACATCTCGCGTCAATGCACGGGCGGTAAATTCGCCACCTGGGTCATTTTGAATAGCACGGACCAGACCACCGCCTTGCGCGCCAGTAGCACCCGCTACAGCGATGACTTTCTTGCCGGTCATAGCAATAACCCTCTTTTGTTGGATTAGAGACCCTGAATCGATTGTAGAAATATCAGACTTGCCTCTGTCATCCCGCCTTCCATTCTTCCCAATCCGGCATGGTACATCGTTGGGTAGCGGTAACGGCATGGCGCTGCCCTGTCAACGCTTGCGCCAGCCTAGTTCTGTGCAATGCTCTTCAATATCTCAACATATTTCCCGGCATCCGTTGTCCGGAGCAAACGACGCACAATTTCTTTCAATTCACCGGCATGGCTATCCTGAATGACTTTCTTGATCTCCAGCAAACCGGTGGGATGCATGCTAAATTCGGTTAGACCAAGCCCCAGCAACAATCGAGTATAGCGGGAATCGCCAGCCATCTCCCCGCACAGACTGACCGGAATACCTGCCTTCTGACCAGAACGAATGGTGTGGTGAATCAGGGTTAAAACTGCTGGATGCAGGGGATCAAAGAGATAGTTAACTTCGTCGTCCACCCGGTCAATTGCCAGTGTGTACTGAATAAGATCATTGGTGCCGATCGACAGAAAATTCATATAACGCGCGAACTGGGCGGCGCATACCGCCGCCGCTGGCACTTCGATCATCCCGCCGATTGGCAGATGTTCGTCGAAAGCCAGGCCACGGTCCAGCAATTCTTGCTTGGTCTCAGCGACCAGCCGCAGTACTTGAAAAACCTCGTGAATATTAGAAAGCATCGGAATCATCATCCGCACCGGTCCATGGGCGGATGCACGCAGGATGGCGCGCAACTGCGGGCGGAACATCTCTAGATCCTTCAAACACATGCGGATAGCCCGCAACCCCAGCGCTGGATTCGTAGTAACTGGCCCGCCACGCCCGCCGTCTACTTGCTTATCGGCACCCAGATCGGCTGTGCGTATGGTAATCGGGCTGCCTTCCAAGGTCTTGATTACATGTAGATAAGATGCTAGGTGTTCTTCTTCGTCGGGTACATCTTCCCGGTTCATAAACAAAAATTCTGTCCGGTACAGACCGACACCATCAGCCATCACATCCCGCACTGATGCCGCATCCTCAGGTAATTCAATATTCGCATACAAACTAATTGTCACTTCGTCACGGGTAATCGCAGGCTTACCCTTCAATTTATTCAATTCACGCTGCTGCTGGCGCTCTTCCCGTTGTTTGTGGCGATAGTAACGTAAAATCCGCTCATCCAATCCGACCAGGATCACCCCCTGGCGGCCGTCCACGATTACCGGTTCGTCATGCCCTAAATAACTACGGGCATTACGCACGCCTACAACAGCAGGAATGCCCAAGCTGCGGGCCAGAATAGCAGTGTGGGACAGCGGGCCACCATACTCGGTGACGAAGGCCTGCACCCCCTGATGCTGCATCAGGATGGTATCAGCCGGGGTCATGTCGTCAGCGACAATAACCCGGCCCTCTAACCGGCTCGACGCCAAATCGGCATAATCAGGATCGCTTAGATAAACCGGATCCTCGGTGGCTAGGATGCGCTGTATCCGCCGCACCACGTGATCGATATCATCCTTACGGGTGCGCAGATAGGGATCATCCATTTGCTCAAAAATTTCGATCAGCAAATCCCGCTGGATTTTGAGCGCCCATTCAGCATTGCAACGCCGTTCACGAATCAAATGAATCGGCGCTTCGGTAAAAGTCACGTCCTGTAACATTAGAAGATGGGCATCGATAAAAGCTGCGGCATCACCCGGCGCCGTCGGCGGAACCCGCACCCGGATATCCTGTAACTGCCGCCGGGCAATGTCCAGACTATTCAAAAAACGCTGGACCTCGTCCTCGACAATATTGTCGGGAATCGTGTATTCAGAAATTTCCGGCTGGTTACGCTGCAGCAGATAGGTTCTGCCGATCGCGTACCCTCGCGAAACTCCGATGCCATGCAGCGAAAACGGCATAGGGCACTCCTCACTCGTCCTCGTCGAAACGGCGCAAGATCAATCCTTCCAGATGATCGAGCGCCTGCTCGGCTTCAGGACCGCCAGCGCACAACTCCAAGCGGGTACCACAGGCTGCCGCCAACATCATAACCCCCATGATGCTTTTCCCATTCACCTCACGCTCGTTGCGGAGAAGACGGATTTCAGCATCAAAGCGAGATGCCAAAGTCACAAACTTGGCGGCAGCGCGAGCATGCAGCCCCAGTTTATTAATGATGACAACTTCCCGTTTCAGCACTACTGCCTACCTATAATCATTTAAGTTCTCGATGACGGACCATGACATGGCGCCGGATCGTGCTGAAGTGGCACCCTAATGTTTCAGCGATAAAAACCGAACGGTGCTGGCCGCCTGTACAACCAATAGCAACCGTCAGGTAACTCCGGTTGCTCTCCTCGAAACGAGGCAGCCACCCAGCGAGAAACCGGCATAGATCGTCAATCATGACAGTCACCTCAGGCTGGCTGCCAAGAAAATCGATCACGGGTTGATCTTGCCCAGTCAGGGGACGCAACTCGGGCTTCCAATGCGGATTGGGCAAACAGCGGACATCAAAGACGAAATCCGCATCCGATGGCACTCCATTCTTGAAGCCGAAAGATTCAAACAGCAACGACATCGCCTCCCCTGGCGTGTCATGCACCCGGCTATGAATCAATTCGCGCAACTGGTAAAGATTGGTATCGCTGGTATCGATGATCAGGTCAGCGCAGGCTACCACAGGGCCTAATAGCTGCCGTTCGTGACGAATGACCTCTCGTAACGGGACGCTGCCTAGATCCAATGGATGGCGGCGGCGGGTTTCGCTATAGCGCTTCAGTAACACCTCTTCTTCGGCCTGTAAAAACAGTACGTCAACGCTGAAATCGCTAGCACGCAGCTCAGCAAGTATGGCTGGAAACCGGCTTAGTTCATCAAAGAAGTTACGAGCGTCGACACCCACCGCTACCGTCGGCGGCAACGTCGCGCTGGCAGCGAGAATCTCCTGTGCCAATGGCCGAATCAATTTGAATGGAAGATTATCGACACAGTAACAATCCAAATCTTCAAGAGTCTGCAATGCAATCGTCTTTCCTGACCCGGATAGACCGCTCACAATGATTATGCGCATGGCCCAGTCTCCGCCATATTAGGTACGGCCTCGGCCATGGCTCGAGCCATTCGCGCCATCAGATCCTCATCAGCCTGATAGCCATTCAAACGGAGAATATGATCGCGCACCGCGCATTCCAGCAGCACCGCCAAATTGCGGCCTGGCGCAATCGGCAAGGTGATGGCTGGAATGCCAACACCTAGAATAACTTGAATATCACGCAATCCTCGCAACCGGGATTCATCCGACGGCACCGACTCTTCTTCCTGTTTAACCAAGTTGATCATCAATCGAACCCGCTTATTACGCTTGATGGCGCTGTCACCGAACATGCGGCGGATATTGAGAATGCCCAGTCCGCGTACTTCTAGCAAGTCAGAAATTGTTGGCGGACAGGTGCCTTCCAGCACATCCGGCGCAACCCGGATCAGATTTGGCGTATCGTCAGCGATTAGACGATGACCGCGGCTGATCAGATCCAGTGCCAGCTCACTCTTGCCAATACCGCTGCCACCGGTGATCAAGACCCCCATCCCGAACACCTCCAGCAATTCACCATGAATCACGGTAGACGCTTCAAGGCTGTGCCGGTAATGGTAAAGCTGTTCCAGAGCCGCAACCGACGATAAAGGGGTTAACCAGAGTGGTGTCCCGCTGGCATCAGCGCCAGCCTTTAATATTGCGGCTTGATCAGCCAAATTATCACAAACCAGAATCACCCCAGTCGCCGACCCTAATAATTGATTGACCAGCACCGCCTGAACCACCGGTTCAAGCGAATTCAGGAAAGCGCTTTCTTCAACACCGAAAATTTGCAACCGGGGAGGATGGACCCAGTTCATCAATCCATAAAATGGTATACCGGCCTCAACCGGCGGCCACAGAATACGCTCCGCGCCAGCCTTGCCGCCGACCCAATGCACAGTCAGCAGCGCGCTTAACCCCTGGAAAATGGTTTGTGCCGTTGCTGAACGGTTCATGGCGGCATTGGCGGCTTCCAATCCCTGAGTCGCTCATACAAATGCTGGTTGGAATCGCTTTCCCGCAACCGCTGGCAGAATTCCCGGTCACTGAACATCTCTGCCAGATAAGCGAGAATTTTGAGATGTTCATCGGTATAGTGGTCCGGGACTAGCAAGCCAAACACCAAATCCACAGGTTGCTGGTCAATGGCATCAAAATCCACTTTTTTACGAAGCTTGACTACGGCGCCAATCGCCTGCTGAATCAAGCCAAATCGGCCATGAGGCAAGGCAACTCCTTGACCCAAGCCAGTGCTCCCCAGCCGCTCACGGCCAATCAGGCTATCGAAGATCGGCCGGGCAGTCAGATTCGCCTCTCCAGTCGCCAGCAGTTCACTCAAAACCTCAATAACCCGCTTCTTGCTGGTCACTTCACTATCACACACAATTCGCTCGCGGCTAATCAGGTCGGTTATATCCAAACTCATGGCTCCCTCCACTGGGCAGACTGGAGAAAAGGCATCGATTCACCCGCACAGCACAAACAAACTGCTGGCTGAGCCAGCAGCACCTTTGCTAACCATCGAGCGAATAAAGAAACCGCTTTCATCGAAATAATCGCATTCACACCCATCTATCAGGGCTGGGAATAATCGCGTGCCTTTTCGCTGCGGTGTTTTTCTGTCAATTTTTCCTTGTGCTTCTTGATTTGGCGATCGATCTTATCGCTTAGAGCGTCAATCGCAGCGTACAGATCTTCATCGACAGCATCGGCAAAAATTTCGTTTCCGGTCACATGGATAGTCGCCTCGGCTTTCTGGCGCAACTTCTCAACGCTGAGAATCACCTGAATACTGGTGACACTGTCGAAATGCCGCTCAATGCGTTCCAGCTTGCCATGCACATAGTCGTGCAGTGCCGGGGTGATTTCGATGTGGTGTCCGCTCAGTTTAATTTGCATGGTATGGGCTCCTGACTCGCAGGTCTGGGTCTGGCTTTGATTGGAAGGCCGGGGCGGAAAACTCCAGCCATTCAGACGAGGCGTTTACGATCTGAAGACGACGGAATAGACATCGCCTCCCGGTATTTTGCCACCGTCCGCCGGGCCACTTGAATCCCCTCGGTGCCGAGCAATTTAGCAATTTTTTCGTCACTGAGCGGCTTACCGGGGTTTTCCGCCTGTATCAGTTTGCGGATCATGGCGCGGATGGCGGTGGAAGAGCATTCGCCACCGTCACTGGTGCCGACGTGGCTGGAAAAAAAGTATTTTAACTCATAAATGCCGCGCGGCGTGTGCATATACTTCTGAGTAGTGACGCGCGAAATAGTTGATTCGTGCATCCCCAGAGTTTCAGCAATATCGCGCAGAATCAGTGGCTTCATGTACTCATCGCCATGCTCGAGAAATTCCCGCTGGCGTCCGACAATGCAGGTCGCGACCTTGAGCAGGGTCTCGTTACGATTTTGCAAACTTTTTAAAAACCAGCGCGCCTCCTGCAAGTGATTTTTGAGATAAGCAGTATCACTGCTCTGACCATTGCGCCGCGTCATGGCTGCGTAGCGGGCATTAATCCGCAGCTTGGGGGTGCTCTCAGGATTCAGTTCCACGCGCCAAGCGGTATGCTGCCGATAGACGAGAACGTCCGGTATCACATACTGTGGTTCATCATTCGACAAACGGGCGCCAGGATAGGGATTCAACGACTGGATCAGGCTGATAATCCCTTGCAATGTTTCGCGCGAGACCTTGAGCCGGCGCATCAATCCATTGAAATCGTGATTAGCGAGCAGATCCAAGTGCTGCTCGACCAGCTGACGGGCCTCAGCCAGCCAAAGCGTTTCCTCCGGCAATGCTTCCAACTGTAACAACAGGCATTCGGCCGGATTACGGGCAGCGACTCCTTGGGGATCAAAATGCTGGATCAGTTTGAGCACTGCTTCGGCTTCCACCAAGGTTACCGCAACTCCGTCCGGTAATCCCTGGCAAATCTCTTCCAGCGGCATAGCCAAATAACCGGATTCGTTGATCGCATCGATAATTGCGGTCGCCACTTCCAATTCCCGGTCACTGAACGGCGTCAGCCGCATTTGCCAGTAAAGATAATCGCGCAGAGATTCACTCGCGCCTGTGTAGCGCTCGTAGGGGTCCCATTCATCATCCTCACCCCGTGAATAGCTGGTGGCACCGTCATAGGATTCGTAGATGTCTTCCCAACCGCTGTCGACTGGCAGTTCTTCCGGCAGATTGTCGGTGCTGGCTGCACCGATCTCAGTTTCGGCGCTGGTGTCTGCTGCAGTTTGGGCTGCCAGAGTTTCCGGTTGCACAGGCAACTCGGGCAGCTCGTCAGACCGTTCCAACATCAGGTTGGAATCGAGAATAGTTTGAATCTCCGTCTGCAAGTCAAGACTGGACAGTTGCAGAAGGCGAATAGCCTGCTGCAATTGGGGGGTCATAGTCAGTTGTTGACCCAAGCGAAGCTGCAATGACTGTCTCATAACAATACGATCTAGCGTCGATCCATTGAACTAAGGCTACCTATAATCCTAGCCGGTTTTATGCATTCCGTGTTAAAGAAAAGAGAACGTAGCTATTTTACCCCGATTCACAACTGAAAGGATTCACCGAGATAAACTTGACGAACCTGCTGGTTAGCAAGGATGGCGGTCGAATCGCCTTCAGCGATCACCCGGCCTTCGCTAAGAATGTACGCACGATCGCAAATACCCAGCGTCTCCCGGACATTGTGATCAGTAATCAACACGCCGATTCCACGATCGGAAAGATGACTGATAATGCGCTGGATATCCAAAACCGACAAGGGATCGACACCGGCAAAGGGTTCATCAAGCAAAATAAACGCTGGATTAGCGGCCAACGCCCGAGCGATTTCCACCCGCCGGCGTTCACCGCCTGACAGACTGATACCCGAACTGCTCTGCAAGTGGCCGACATGCAGTTCATGCAGTAATTCCTCAGCCCGCGCGCGGCGCTCAGTACGTGAGAGTTCACGGCGGGTCTCCAGAATAGCTAACACATTATCCAGAACACTCATGCGGCGGAACACCGACGGTTCTTGGGGCAGATAGCCCACGCCTAACCGGGCACGAGCATGCATCGGTAGATGCGTCAGGTCACGATCATCCAGCAACACCCGCCCTCCGTCGCAATGAATCAGGCCGACAATCATGTAAAAACAGGTTGTTTTACCTGCGCCATTCGGCCCCAGCAAGCCGATAACTTCGCCACTGGCGACGGTCAACGAAGCCGCATCCACTACGGCTCGCTTGCGGTAGTGCTTGACGATTTCGCGGGCAACCAACTGAGCCATATTTAAGGCTTCCTGGCTGGCGGCCCATTCTGGGTGCGCGGCTGGATAGTAAACTGGATACGGCCCTGATTACCGGCACCGCGAGCACGCACTACATCATCCTTAAGATCGTATTCAACCCGGTCACCGGTAAACACATCTTGGCCCTGGGTTAACCGGGCACCACCGCTCATAACAACCTTGGCGCTGACTACATCGTATTCGACCCGCGGGCTGGTTCCCTGAATTTCCGGTTTATCCACTGCTGGCCGGTAACGGAGGGTCGCTGGCTTGCCAGCCGCCTCCATGCGCTGGAAACCGCCCTCCTTGACATAAATAGTGGCGGTGTCAGCGGTCAGCCGCATAGAACCTTGGCTGATCACCACGTTGCCCTCGTAAATGCTAACACCGGTCTTCTGGTCGATTTGCCCGCGGCTGGCTTCCAGTTGGATGGGTTGGTTGCGGTCTTCTGGGAGGGCAATGGCCAACGATGACGCCAGCGCTAATGCTAACGCCCAGCCAAATCTAGGGCTTGGGGGGTTCATAAGTACCTCTTACTTCGGAAAGCAGTTCCAAACGTTCCTGATCCAGCCAGGCACGGACTCCAATAGCGCGCAATTCGCTACCAGGGGTGATGGCCTGCGCCGGCGCGGCGGTTTCAACGTAACGCTCACGAGTCCGGATCAGCACGTCGTGAGTGGTCACGGTCATCGGTGGTTTGCCGCTGGTGGCAAGCCGGATCATCGTCACTGCCCCCTTCAGGCGCACGATCTGCTGGTCAGCGGCAACCCAGCCTTGTTCCGCTTGTAACCGCCACTCGCGCGTCAAGCCATCCAGTTGATACCAGTCTAGCACCGGCCATTCGATCTGAGTACCAAGTTTATCAGGAAAATTAGACAGTTGCGGTGCTTCAATGACATATTCCCGTAAACCGATAGTGCTGAGACGCACTGCCCGGAAGCGATCGATAATCATCACCGGTTCTTGGCTTTTAGCGGGTTCCGGCTCACGTAACCCGGATTCCACCCAGCGCAGCAGGCCATAGCTCAAACTGGCCAGCAAGGTCAACCCGATCAGATAAAGGACGCCGCGAGCCGTGATACTGGAGGGCAACGTCAAAGGTAGCGGCTCCGCGCTGATCTCAGCTGACCACGCGCTTCCAGCACCAGCTCACAGACATCACGCGCTGCACCATACCCGCCCCGATGGGGAGTTTGCCAATGAGCATATTGTTTGACAAAAGGATCTGCATCCTGCACGGCAATCGCCAGACCGGCTTGAGTCATGACGGGCAGATCGATCAAATCATCACCGACATAAGCGACTTGATCAGCAGTCAGGCTCAATCGTACCAGCAGATTGTTGAATGCCGCCCGTTTATCCTGTACCCCCAGATAAGCATAACGAATGCCCAGGTCGGTTATGCGCCGCTCTACGGAAGCTGCATGGCGACCGGAGATGATGGCGATGTCCACCCCGGCATCGAGCAGCATCTTGATCCCGTGACCGTCGCGGATATGAAAGGCTTTGAATTCATTACCGTCGTTACCCAGATACAGACGGCCATCGGTGAGTACTCCGTCCACGTCGAAGATAACCAATTGAATCTGGGCAGCCTTGCTCAATACATCGTGCATCGCCTGTTTCCTGAGGGTCGGAGGCTACTACAGTACACCAGCGCGCAATAGATCATGCATGTTAAGCACACCGGCCAGTTTTCCGGTAGAGTTTACCACTGGCAGGGCGTTAATCCGGTATTCCTGCATCATACGCAGGGCCTCAGCGGCCAGTGTGCCCAGCGCGATGGTTCTGCAAGGATGTGTCATAACTTGAGCAACCCGGGCGGTATGCACATCCACTTGCCGGTCAAGCGCCCGGCGTAAATCGCCGTCGGTAAACACGCCCAATATCCGGTCTTCTCCGTCCACCACCACGGTGGTTCCCAGGCTCTTACGGCTCATTTCCAACAGAGCATCTTTCAGCAGATCGCCGGGAGCGCTGCATGGCATCTGCTCACCGGTATGCATCACGTCATCAGTCAGCAGCAGCAGGCGGCGCCCAAGACGGCCGCCTGGATGAGAACGGGCAAAATCTTCGGCGGTGAAACCTCGCGCTTCCAGCAACGCCACAGCTAAGGCATCGCCCATCGCCAGTGTGGCGGTGGTGCTTGAGGTTGGCGCTAGCCCCAATGGACAGGCTTCCTGGGGAACACTAACGTCGATATGAACCTCGGCAGTCTCAGCCAGCGTCGAAGCAGGATTACCGGTCAAAGCAATCAGGGGAACACCTAAGCGCTTAATTAACGGCAGTAGGGTCAAAATTTCATCGGTTTCGCCGGAATTTGACAGTGCCAGCACGACATCCTGAGCAGTAATCATACCCATATCCCCGTGGCTGGCTTCGGCAGGATGAACGAAAAAGGCTGGACTGCCGGTGCTCGCCAAGGTTGCAGCGATTTTGCCGCCGATATGCCCGGATTTGCCCATGCCGAGAACCACGATCCGGCCCTGGCAATGGAGCATGAGATTGCAAGCATGGACAAAGCGGTCATCAATACGGCTTTGCAACTGTTCAACAGCCTGAGCTTCAATCGTCAAAACCTGGCTGGCCAGACGTTTCAGTTGATCGGGGTGCATGTTTTAGTCGAAATCAGATTCAGTTATCCAGTCATCTCTGCAAAGAGCATTTGCTTCCATTTTGATCCGGAAGTTTTATCAAAAAACAGGGGCGGCCGCAGCCGCCCCTCGCATTCTCAACAACGGCGCTGCTCCACGCAACGCCGCCTCTCATTATCAGCCGCTGGTAGCGGGCTTAAATTCGCCTTCCAACAACTTGGCGTGCGCCGCCGCCAGCCGGGCAATCGGCACCCGGGGCGATGAGCAAGACACGTAAGTCAGATTAGCATAGTGGCAGAACCGCATCGAAGCCGGATGACCGCCCTGTTCGCCGCAAATGCCGACCTTGAGACCACCACGAGTCTTCCGGCCATTTTCGACCGCGAACTGCATCAACTGACCGACGCCCGCCGTATCCAGCGCCTCGAACGGATTATCCTTGAGAATCTTGGCGGAGTTATAGAAGGGCAGGAACTTATTCTCCGCGTCCTCGCGCGAGAACGAGAACGTAGCCTGGGTCAAGTCATTGGTGCCGAACGAGAAGAATTCAGCGACACCGGCAATTTCACCAGCGCGCAGACAGGCCCGCACCACTTCCATCATGGTGCCGAACTCGAAGTGCACCTTGACCGCGTGCGCACTCGACCTGGGGCAGCACCTCGTCGACCAACGCCTTCACCCGCTTCAACTCTTCCACGGTGCACACCTGCGGCTACCGATTTCAGGATGGACGTTCACCTTCTCCTGGATACATTCCGCCGCCGCTTCCAGAATGGCGCGGATCTGCATCTTGTAAATTTCAGGGATAGGTCAGACCCAGGCGGACACCGCGATGACCCAGCATCAGGTTGATTTCGTGCAGGGCGCGCGCCTTTGCAGGTTTCTTCCTTCTTGGCCAACGTCGGCGACCAGGTGCGTCGTTGAGAATACCGAGTTGTTCGACGGCCTTCGGGTTGACCTGGCTGAGAATCTGGCTGATCGCTTCAGACCCTGGGCAGTATGGCGCAGATGGCGCAGATGCTCGATATCGTCGATTAGGGTCTGCTCAGAAGGCAGAACTCGTGAATCGGCGGATCCAGCAGGCGAACCGTGACCGGACGCGGGGCCATCACCGGAAGATTTCGGAAGTCGCTGCGCTGCATCGGCAGCAACTTGGCCAGCGCTTCGCGGTCCTCAGTGGTCTCGGCCAGGATCATCTCCAGGACCAGCGGCAACCGTTCGCCTGGCATTGAACATGCGCTCGGTGGCAGGCCGATACCCATCGCGCCGTAGTTGAGCGCGCTGCGCCGCTTCCGGATATCCGCGTTCGCCATCACCTGAGGGTAGCGATTTCGTCGGCCAGCTCAGTAAGGTGCGTAATTCCGGGGTAAACTCCGGCTCGACGGTGGGAACAGCGCCCAGATAGACTTGGCCGGTACCGCCGTCGATGGTGACCACGTCGCCCTCAGCAGCACCTTGTCGCCGATGATAGCCTGGCGCTGATGCACGTTGACCAGAATGTCTTCCGCGCCGACCACGCAGGGCTTGCCCATGCCGCGCGCGCCACGACCGCCGCGTGGGAGGTCTTGCCGCCACGGCTGGTCAGAATGCACGGCGGCAGAAGCCATGGATGTCCTCCGGCTTGGTTTCTCGCGCACCAGAATGATTTTCTCGTTGGCGCCGCGCCCGCGTTCACTGCAGTGTCAGCATCGAACACGATCTTGCCCGACGAAGCACCGGAGATGCACCCATTCCCAACGCCATAAGCGCGCACTTTTGCTTGGGATCAAGCTGCGGAACATCATCTGTTCAGAGCGACTCGGGATCGATCCACAACAACGCCTTTTCGCGGGTGATCAAGCCCTCATTGGCCATTTCCACCGAGCTACGCACCATGGCCTGGGCATTCATCTTGCCATTGCGGGTTTGCAGGCAATACAACACACCCTTCTCAATGGTGTACTCGTAGTCCTGCACTTCGTGATAGTGACCTTCCAGTTTGTTACGCAGTTCGACGAGTTGCCCGTACAGCACAGCATTTCGTCCTTCATCTCCGCGACCGGCTTCGGGGTACGGATACCGGCGACCACGTCCTCGCCCTGGGCGTTGACCAGGTATTCGCCATACGCGACGTTTCGCCGGTGCCGGGGTCGCGGGTGAAACCCACGCCAGTCGAGCAATCGTTACCCATGTTGCCGAACACCATGGTCACGATATTGACGGCGGTGCCGTTAGCCTGCTCCGGGGTGATCTTGAACTCGCGGCGGTAGTCCACGGCGCGCTGACCCATCCACGAGTTGAACACCGCCTTGACCGCCAGCTCCAACTGCTCATAGGGATCTTGCGGGAACGGCCGCCCGGTCTGCTCCTGGACGACTTGCAGGAACAACTGGCCGATATCGCGTAGATCCTCGGCACTCAGGGCCCATCCACCTTCACCCCGGCGCGGCAGTCGCCTCGAAGTGCTTCGTCGAAGTAATGATCGTCACGCCCAGCGCAATCTTGCCGAACAACTGGATGAAGCGGCGGTAAGCATCATAACAAAGCGCTCGTTGCCGTCAGCTTGATCAAGTAAGCAGAAGTGTCTTTCGTTCAAACCGAGATTGAGAATGGTGTCCATCATGCCCGGCATGGACATGGCGGAGCCGGAGCGCACCGAAACCAGGAGGGGATTGCTGGCGCCGCCGAATTGCTTGCCGGTTTCCTGCTCCAGCCAAGCCATGTGTTCGCGCAAGTCGCCCATGATCCCATCGGGCAAGCGATTATTGGCGTTGATGTAATCCAAGCAGGCTTCAGTAGTGATCACGAAACCTGGCGGCACCCGTAAACCAATCTGTGTCATCTCGCAGAGATTGGCACCCTTACCGCCGAGCAGCATTTTGTTCTTGCCATCCCCTTCAGTGTACTTATAGATATACTTCTTGGTCATAACCCTACCCTTAAGAATTGATTTTGATCAAAATTCTGACTGATCACACGAGGCTTGCCCCAACAGGCCAGCGCCTTGGATTGCCCGGCATAACCTTGATGGCCTGCCTGTCCAGTTTTGGTCGCCAGAATTGCGCGTGCGGAAAAGTTATTGCCGGGGGATGCCCCAAACCGGCTCATACAACGATCCGTATCGCCCGCAAGGATAGCTACAGATCTTGCTAAATGCCAAGGTTAAACCTATTTAAAGATACTCTTGGATCAATCGCAGTTATTTGACTTGCGGGCTGCTTGACCGGAAACTAAGAGTTTTATCGACCTACTGCCGTCCCCAACAATCCGATTCCCCAGCCCTTTGTGAACCCTATGCAAGCCCACGATATTGAGCATCTGATTGAAGAACAACTGCCGGGCGCACAGGCCATCGTCCGCGGCGATGATGGCGTCCATTTTGAAGCCATCGTCATCAGTGACGGTTTCGCTGGAAAATCGTTAATCCAACAGCACCGGCTTGTCTATGCCGCGCTAGGTGGACGGATGGAAAGCGAAGAGATCCACGCACTGTCGTTGAAAACCTGTACCCCGGATGCCTGGCAAAAATTGCAATCCTGACCTCCCACGGACGCTGCCTTCATGAGCAAACTGATTATTACCGGCGGCGCGTGTCTGCAAGGGGAGCTGCGCGCTTCCGGCGCAAAAAACGCTGTGTTGCCGATTCTGGCTGCCACTCTGCTGGCCGATGCGCCGGTGACTATTCGCAACGTCCCGCATCTGCAAGATGTCACCACCACCATGGAACTGCTAGGCCGGATGGGGGTAGACCTGGTGGTGGACGAAAAGATGAATATCCAGGTCGATCCTCGATCGATCCATAGTTTTCAAGCACCTTATGAACTGGTGCGGACCATGCGTGCTTCGATCCTGGTGCTGGGACCGCTGGTCGCTCGTTTTGGCCAGGCTGATGTGTCACTGCCAGGCGGTTGTGCTATCGGTTCACGGCCGGTGAACTTGCATATCAAAGGATTGGAGGCAATGGGCGCCGATATCAAGGTCGAGAATGGCTACATTCGCGCCCGTGCCAACCGGTTGAGAGGCGCGCATATCGTGCTGGATTTAGTGACGGTAACTGGCACAGAAAACTTATTAATGGCCGCGACACTCGCGCAAGGTACAACGATCATCGAGAATGCCGCCCGCGAGCCGGAAGTTGTGGATCTCGCCGAATGTTTGAATACGATGGGTGCGCGCATCAGCGGCGCTGGCACTGACACCTTGATCGTTGAAGGCGTTGAAAGCTTACACAAGACGCATTACCGGGTAATGCCGGATCGCATTGAAACGGGCACTTATCTGCTGGCTGGCGCCATCACCGGCGGACGGGTCAAAGTCAAGGACACCCGCCCGGATATTCTTGAAGCAGTACTGCTCAAGCTGGAAGAAACGGGCGCCCAGGTGAATACCGGTACCGACTGGATCGAAGTCGATATGAACGGTAACCGGCCCAAGGCAGTGCGCATTCGCACGGCACCCTACCCGGCCTTTCCAACCGACATGCAAGCCCAGTTTGTCGCTCTCAACGCTGTTGCTGAAGGAACGGGCATGATTACTGAGACGGTGTTCGAAAACCGCTTTATGCACGTACTGGAGCTACAACGCATGGGCGCGCAAATTGAGCTGGAAGGCAATACTGCCGTCAGCATCGGCGTCCCCCGGCTGACCGGCGCACCCGTGATGGCAACGGATTTGCGGGCCTCGGCCAGCCTGATCCTCGCAGCACTGATTGCGGAAGGCGATACGGTCGTCGACCGTATCTATCATATCGATCGGGGCTATGACTGCATTGAGGAAAAACTCTCTCATCTGGGTGCACGTATCCGCCGGACACCGGGCTGACCCACCATGACCATGCATCTAACGATTGCCCTGTCTAAGGGCCGGATTTTCCAGGAAACCCTGCCGTTACTAGCGGCGGCTGGCATTGTTCCAGTGGATGACCCGGAAACCAGCCGTAAGCTAATTCTCGATACGAATCAATCTGATGTAAAGCTGGTGATCATTCGCGCCACGGACGTGCCCATCTACGTGCAGCATGGCGCTGCCGACGTGGGCGTCGCTGGCAAGGATGTGCTGCTAGAGCACGGCGGCGAAGGGTTGTACGAACCTCTGGATTTGCGCATTGCCCGCTGCCGGCTGATGGTGGCCGGTGATCCCAACCATCAACCCCGGCTAAGCCGGCCACGCATTGCCACCAAGTATATCAATACCACCCGGCGCTGGTTTGCCGACCAGGGCCGACAAGTGGAGGTCATCAAATTATACGGATCAATGGAACTGGCACCGCTGGTTGGGCTGGCCGATTATATCGTCGATGTCGTGGATACCGGCAACACGCTGAAAGCGAATGGTCTCGCGCCACTGGAGCACATCGCCAATATCAGTTCGCGGCTGATTATCAACAAAGCAGCCATGAAGATGAAACACGCCCGAATCAAGGCAATCATGGAGCAAATGGCTACCGTAATTGGTGCATGATGTTCTTTAACAATAATTTGACGCGTCTTTTTCCGTGCTTTCTGTGGATAACCTGGAGCCCATCATGCCGACCATTCAACGCCTGAGCACGACCGGACCTGATTTTTGGGCACGCCTGGAAGCACTTATTACCTGGGAAGGCGTCGCTGACGAAACCGTGACATCAACAGTGCGCGAAATCATCAGCCAGGTACGCCAGCGCGGCGACGCTGCTCTATTGGAATATACCCAGCGTTTTGACCAATTAATCGCTGCACAAGCTGCCGATCTGGAAGTTCCTGCCTCACGTTGGCGTCAAGCGCTAGAATCTCTCCCCACGAACCAGCGTGCAACGCTGGAAACTGCTGCTGCCCGGATTCGCGCTTACGCTCAGCGTCAGAAGCTAGAATCCTGGACCTTTACCGAAGTGGATGGCACGGTCCTTGGCCAACAGGTGACGCCACTGGACCGGGTCGGGCTGTACGTACCGGGTGGCAAGGCGGCCTATCCCTCTTCAGTATTGATGAACGCCATTCCCGCCAAGGTAGCCGGCGTGCCGGAATTAGTGATGGTAGCGCCGGCACCTGGCGGTGCGCTAAACGATCTGGTACTGGCCGCTGCTGCCATAGCAAACGTGGATCGGGTATTCACTCTAGGTGGAGCGCAGGCGATCGCGGCATTGGCTTATGGTACCGCTACCGTGCCGCGTGTAGACAAGATCGTCGGGCCTGGCAATATCTACGTCGCTGCTGCTAAGCGCCAGGTATTCGGCGCAGCCGGCATCGATATGATCGCTGGCCCTTCGGAAATCCTGGTGGTTTGCGATGGGTTGACCGATCCGGACTGGATCGCTATGGATTTGTTCTCGCAAGCTGAGCATGACGAGGATGCTCAACCTATTTTGATCAGCCCCGATGCAGCATTCATGGAGCAGGTTATCGCTAGTGTCGAACGGTTACTGCCAGAGATGGAGCGCCGGGAGGTCATCGAAGCATCACTGACCCGGCGGGCGGCGCTGATCCAAGTGCGCGATCTGACTGAAGCAACGCAGGTGGTCAATTTCATCGCCCCGGAGCATCTGGAACTGTCGGTGGAAAAGCCAGAGGAATTACTACCGCTCATTCGTCATGCTGGCGCGATTTTCATGGGCCGCTATACGGCTGAAGCGTTGGGCGATTATTGCGCAGGTCCCAATCATGTATTGCCAACCTCACGCACTGCACGGTTTTCCTCGCCGCTGGGCGTCTACGATTTCCAAAAACGCTCCAGCTTGATTCATTGTTCGCCAACGGGTGCTGCAACGCTAGGCAACATCGCCTCGGTGCTAGCACGCGGCGAGGGCCTAACCGCCCATGCCCGATCAGCGGAACTGCGTCTAAAAGATATATAGTTAACGCTTTCTCAAGCCATCGTTCATTTCACTCGAATTGCAATTACACTTTGCAAGTGTATCTTCAGCTCTATTCAGTGCTATATAGCTGCGAAATACCGACCAGCTTTCTCGATGTGGCTGAACAGCATGGCGGCATCCCCCTAACCGCCGGCATCTGAACAGTCGAAGCCAATTGATTTACGCATCTGCGTCGACGATAGCGCTTCCATGCCATACTTCTAACAAGCTCCAATCTTGACAACTTTCGCCTCATAATCAGTCTGCGGCTGGAAGCCAGGATAGGTCTCAAGCCCATCAATCCAGCAGATTCCTGGCAATCTGACCATGAAATAAGTGACTGACCGGTGATGGATTCCGGTCAGCCGCCTTAGCATAAAGCAACCATGGCGAAAATATACGATAAAGCAGAGGCTACACTTTTGGGAAAGCACATCCAATTTTACAATAGCTCTATTAATTAAGTCGCTGGCACAAAAAGATAGCTTTATGAATCCTCTGAATTCGCCAGAAGCTTCCCTTGCTGAGATTGAAAACTCGCAGCAGCAAGTTGACAAAATAATATATGCTGGACAGATCAAGCTCTTATACAGCTATGCACCGCTAGCTTATTCGACCACATTGATCAACGGTTTGATTTTAGTTTTTATTGAACGCACTCATGTTCCATTGCCGGTATTACTGGGATGGTATGGGTGTTTGACTCTGATCACAGTAAGCCGGATTGGATTAGTGTACCGTTATAACCGTGTCCACCCCTCTCCTGAAGCAGCCCATCGCTGGGCATGGTGGTACTGCATCGGGGTGGGTTTGACAGGAATCGCCTGGGGTTCTGCCGCTGTAGTGCTTTTTCCTCCCACCGCTATCGGCCATCAAGTCTTGGTGGCTTTCGTGCTGGCGGGCATGTCGGCGGCAGGATTATTAGTCTTGGCGGCCAGACTGGAAGCCGTAGTAGCGTTCCTTCTACCGGCCCTGCTGCCATTATCCCTACAATTTTTTCTACAAAACAGTGAGCTGCATACCGCTATGGGCGTGATGACGCTACTGTATTTAGGGGGCCTACTCAGCGTCGCCACTCGAATGAACCGCCTTATTCAGGATGTCTTAAGTTTGCGCTTTGATAACCAGGCATTATCAAAGGAGATCAGCGGGCGGCAGTGGGCTGAAGACGCTCTCCGCGCTAGCGAAGCACATCTGCAACGGGTGCTGGACGGCGCCAACGATGGTTTTTGGGATTGGAACATCGTAACCGGCGAGGTACTGGTAAGTCGTCATGGGATCAAAATGCTTGGTTATCAACCTGACGAATTCCCGCCATACATCAGCAGTTGGGAGCAGCTCGTGCATCCTAGCGATGTATCCCTGCGGCAGACTGCGCTGGACATGCATTTTGCTGGACAGATACCACGTTATCAGGCCGAGTACCGGTTACGAGCCAAGACAGGCGACTGGCGCTGGATTCTGGATCGAGGCAAAGTCACGGCACGCGATGCGGCAGGCCAGCCACTATGGATGGCTGGCGCTTATACCGATACGACCGATCGCCGCCTGGTCGAAGAAGCGTTGTGCGACACTCTGGTGGGAGTCCAGCACCACGATGAGCAGATGACCACTCTCAACCGTATGATCGAGCTGCTGCTATCCTGCGAAACCCGTGAGGAAGCCTATGAAATTATCGGACGCGGCGCGGCAAGATTGTTCGAAGGCTGCACAGGTAGTTTGCTGATCTGCGGGGAAGGTTCGTCCACACTACAGGTCATGGCGACTTGGGGCAACACGCCGAGTTTGGTCGCAAACTTCCAGCAACACAATTGCTGGGCGTTGCGGCAAAGAGAGATGTATGAAGTTAGCGACCCTGCTCACAATATGCTTTGCCAGCACTTTGTTCATCCACCAACACATGCTTATTTGTGTTTACCGCTAACGGTCCGAGGAGAGACTGTCGGGTTGCTGCACCTTGGTGCCGGCAGTACGCTCGCTGGAGAGCGCTTTCGCGAGCTGCGCACCCTGGCCATCACGGTTGGTGAATCCACAAAATTGGTATTATTCAATCTCAAACTGCAAGAAGCGCTGCGCGAGCAGGCCATCCGTGACCCGCTGACTGAATTGTTCAACCGGCGCTATCTGGATGAAACACTGCCGCGCGAACTTCACCGTCAGGAGCGTGCTGGCGAACCATTGGCTGTCGCAATGTTAGATTTAGACCATTTCAAGCGTTTTAATGACACCTATGGTCATGAAGCCGGCGACGCCATTTTACGGGCAGTCAGCAACCTGCTGCGCCGTCTCCTCCGCGCCGGCGATTTGGCCTGCCGCTATGGCGGTGAAGAATTGACCGTCGTATTACCCGGTTCTTCCTTGGATGATGCGCGGGTTCGGCTCGATACCATGCGGCAAGCAATCATGGATCTGCGCGTGCTACATCAAGATGATGTGCTGCCCACGATCACCATTTCCATTGGGGTAGCGGTGGCGGCAGTAGGAGAAACCGACGCATCGACCCTGCTGAACCGGGCCGACGCGGCGCTGTACCAAGCCAAAGCCCAGGGGCGTAATCGGGTCGTGGCCGCTAATCCTGGCTGGCCATACTGCGACAACCCGGATTGAAGATCCAGCACGCGAGAGGAAATGCAAGCATAGAGATGATACTGTTTCTCAATAACTATTTTTCTGGCCAACCCGTCAGCCAGGCAGTCCTGTAACCGGGTTTGCGAAACCATATCGAGAAAATCTTCCCGCGCATACGATAAATTCGAGAAAATATCCTTGGCAACCCAGCTTTATTCTTGCGATTGATAAAAACTTGAACCTCTCTCTGATCTTCTTGCAATTCGCGAGAGGAGGCAAGGAAGATCCTTTAAATGGCTGTTACTATGATTGTCCTTTTTTTCTGAAAATAACAAAAAAGAGACAATTATTTCTATTATATTGAAATAATAAGAAATAAATTGTTATTTTGAGACAAAAACGAGGATTTACAGTATTAAACAATGATAGGCAATGCCAAGAAAGGGACCCGCGTGGATTTCCAGTGCCTAAAAACCGAATATTGACGAACCCGGCCAATTACGGTAGCTAGACGGATCACTTTATATCGCCGCCCATTCAAAGAATCTCGCTACCCGCATGACTCTGCAAAACACTGACTTGCCCGCCAACGAAACCCGCGCTCCCAACCCTTATTGGAGTCCGGTGGTCCATCAGCTCACGCCCTACGTAGCGGGCGAACAACCAAAACTGAGCAACCTGGTCAAACTCAACACCAACGAGAACCCCTACGGACCCTCGCCAAAGGTGCTGGCGGCGATTCAGGCCGAACTGTCCGACGGGCTGCGCCTGTACCCAGACCCCAACGCTGAACGTCTCAAACAAGCCATCGCTGACAACTACAGCATTACTCCCGCACAGGTGTTCGTCGGCAATGGCTCGGACGAAGTGCTGGCGCACGCCTTCCAAGCCCTGCTTCAACACACCGCGCCATTACTATTCCCGGACATCACCTACAGCTTCTATCCGGTCTACTGTGGCCTGTACAGCATCGACTTTACCACCGTACCGCTGGCCGAAGACTTCACGTTGCGCATTGCCGACTACCAGCGCCCCAACGGTGGCATCATTTTCGCTAATCCGAATGCCCCCACCGGTTGCTTGACGCCACTGGCCGGCATTGAATGGCTGCTGGAACGCAATCAGGATTCGGTGGTAATCGCCGATGAAGCCTATATCGATTTTGGCGGTGAAACTGCCATCCCTCTAGTAAACCGCTATCCCAACCTGCTGGTTATCCAGACACTGTCCAAGTCACGCTCGCTAGCTGGCTTGCGCGTCGGGCTGGCGGTGGGACACCCGGAACTGATTGAAGCGCTAGAGCGAGTGAAAAACAGTTTCAACTCCTACCCGCTCGACCGGCTGGCTATCGCCGGCGCAACCGCCGCTTTTGCCGATCGTGAATACTTCGAGCGCACCCGGCAGGCGGTGATGGCCAGCCGCGCCGAACTGGCAGCCGCGCTGACCGGACTGGGTTTCGAGGTGTTGCCTTCCGCCGCCAATTTTGTATTCACTCGTCATCCGCAACGGGACGGGGCTACATTAGCAGCCGCCTTGCGCGAACGGAATGTCATCGTCCGCTACTTCCGCCTGCCACGCATCGATCAGTTCCTGCGAATTACGGTCGGTGCGCCCGAACAAAACGCCGCGTTGCTCGCGGCGTTCCAGCATATCCTGGCAGAGGGCTGACCGTGCAACTGAACGAACTGGCGGCCTATACCAACCGGCTGCTGGCAGTGGAAGATTTCAACGACTACTGCCCGAATGGTTTGCAGGTACAAGGCCGGCCTGAAGTACATACCCTAATCGGCGGTGTGACTGCCTGCCAAGCCTTGCTCGATATCGCTGTCGAACAAAGCGCTGATGCCGTACTGGTTCATCACGGTTATTTCTGGAAAGGCGAAGACCCGCGTATTGTCGGCATGAAACACCGGCGGCTGGCGACTTTGCTCCGCCATGACGTAAGCCTGATGGCCTATCATCTGCCGCTGGATGCGCATCCGGAACTTGGCAACAACGCCCAACTGGCTCAGGTGCTGGATTTGACTGTCACTGGAACAACCGGCGGCAACGGGCGGACACCGGGGCTGGTGATGCTGGGCGAACCAGCGGCACCGATGCAGGGAGAGACGTTCGCCGCCCATATCGAGTCCCGGCTTAGACGGAAACCGCTGCATATCTCCGGTAGCGATGCCCCGATCCACCGGCTAGCCTGGTGTACCGGCGGCGCACAATCCTGCATCGAGATGGCATCTCAGCAAAATGTAGACGCTTTTCTGACCGGTGAAGCCTCGGAACAAACGGTTCATTTTGCCCGCGAAAACAATCTGCATTTCTTCGCTGCCGGTCACCACGCCACTGAACGCTACGGCATTCAGGCGCTGGGCACGCATCTAGCCACGCAATTCGGCCTGAAATTCACCTTTGTAGACGTGGATAACCCGGTTTAAAGTGCAAGCACATAGACCCCATACCTGCACTGCGGTAATATCTTAAATTGTACCGTGGTCATCACGGGAGCTTGAACCGATCCTCATTATGTTTTACCGCCGCCCGCTTTTGACAAGCCCCCGGGCGGGCGGCGCATAATCCGGCTCCAGCGCGACCGTGACACCATCTGGCTGCTAACTCTATTGATATTAACGATAAACTGATAATCGGGAGACTGCTTATGAGTACGGTAGATGCCGTCGATCTCGGCAGACGCCGCTTCCTGACCGCCACGGCAACCGTGGTCGGCGGCGTAGGTGTAGCATTCGTCGCTGTCCCCTTTCTAAAATCCTGGTCGCCTAGCGAGCGCGCTCAGGCTGCCGGTGCGCCGGTAGAGGCTGACATCAGCAAGCTGGAAGAAGGGGCGATGATGACCGTCGAATGGCGTGGTAAGCCAGTCTGGCTGTTGAAGCGCACCAAAAAAATGTTAGAAGATTTATCCACTCTGAATGGTGAGCTGAGCGATCCCAACTCTGAGGTGGCTAGCCAGCAACCTCCCTATGCCCAAAATGCTTACCGCTCTATTAACCGCGAAACTCTGGTGCTAGTTGGCATCTGCACCCATCTTGGCTGCGCGCCGACCTTCCGTCCTGATGTGGCACCGGCTGATCTCGGACCCCAATGGAAAGGCGGCTTCTTCTGCCCTTGCCACGGTTCCCGTTTTGATCTGGCCGGGCGTGTCTATAAAAATGTCCCTGCGCCGACCAACATGGTAGTACCTTCCTACCGGTACCTAAGTGAGTCCCGGGTACTGATTGGTGTTGATCCGGAGACTGCATAATGGCCAATACACAAGGTACCACTGGACTGCTCGGCTGGATTGACGAGCGATTCCCGCTGACGAAAATGATGCGTGAGCATCTAACCGAATACTACGCGCCGAAGAATTTCAATTTCTGGTATTTTTTCGGTTCGCTGGCACTGTTAGTGCTGGTCAATCAGATTCTGACTGGCATCTGGCTGACCATGAGCTACAAGCCTTCCGCTGCCGATGCTTTCGGCTCCGTTGAATACATCATGCGCGATGTCGACTGGGGCTGGCTGATCCGCTATATGCATTCCACCGGCGCCTCAGCCTTCTTTATCGTTGTCTATCTGCACATGTTCCGTGCCCTAATCTACGGCTCCTATAAGAAACCACGTGAACTGATCTGGATTTTTGGCGTCGTTATTTTCTTATGCCTGATGGCTGAAGCATTCATGGGTTATCTGCTGCCCTGGGGCCAGATGTCCTATTGGGGCGCCCAGGTGATCATCAACCTATTTAGCGCCATCCCTGGCATTGGCCCGGATCTATCGGTGTGGATTCGCGGGGACTATGTGGTGTCTGACGCGACGCTCAACCGCTTCTTCTCGCTACATGTCATCGCCGTGCCGCTGGTACTGGTGGGTCTGGTAGTTGCTCATATCATCGCCTTGCACGAAGTCGGCTCCAACAACCCCGATGGCGTGGAAATCAAAAAGGTGAAAGGTCCGGATGGTAAGCCGCTGGATGGTATTCCCTTCCATCCCTACTACACGGTTAAAGATCTGGTGGGCGTCGTAGTATTCCTTATCTTTTTCTCCGTCGTGATCTTCTTCATGCCTGAGATGGGCGGCTATTTCCTGGAACACCCGAACTTCGATCCAGCCGACCCCATGAAAACACCCGCGCATATTGCACCGGTGTGGTACTTCACTCCATTCTACGCCATGTTGCGAGCAGTGCCGTCCTTCGCCGGCACCCAGATCTGGGGTGTTATCGTCATGTTCGCCGCCATCCTGGTGCTGTTTTTCCTGCCATGGCTAGATCGCAGTCCAGTCAAATCGATCCGCTATCGGGGCTTCCTGTTCAAAGCGGGCATGGTCTTGTTCGTGGTGTCATTCCTGATTCTGGGCTATCTAGGGGCGTTGCCACCGGATCCACTCCGCACAGCACTGGCCCAGACCTGCACTTTCATCTACTTTGCGTTCTTTGCCGCGCTACCGTTCTTGCCGATGATCGAAAAGACCAAGCCGGTACCGGAAAGGGTGACTGAACAATGAAAAAAATGCTCATTGCACTTGCACTGCTCGCTTTACCGGGTCTGACCATGGCATCCAGCGGCGGCTCTCATCTTATGACTGCACCGATTGATCTACACAACAAGGCATCTTTACAGAAAGGCGCCAAGTTGTTTGTCAATTACTGCATGGGTTGCCACTCTCTGGAGCATCAGCGTTATAACCGCATGGCCCGCGATATTGGTTTGACCGATGAACAAGTCAAAGATAATCTAATCTTTACCGGCGCTAAGGTCGGTGACACGATGCGAAACGCCATGCCTAAAGCGGATGCTAAAAAGTGGTTTGGCGTGACGCCACCCGATTTGACATTGATTGCCCGCTCCCGTGGAGTGAACTATCTTTATACTTATCTGTTGACTTACTACGAAGACCCCAGCCGGCCTTATGGGGTCAACAATGCCGCATTTCCAAACACTGGCATGCCGCACGTGCTCTGGCAATTGCAAGGGATGCAAAAACCGGTCTACGCAGTGCATAAGGATGCTGAAGGCCATGAAAACAAAACCATCGAAGGTTTTGAACTGGTTCAACCTGGCAGCATGAGTCCTCCGGAATACAAGGAAGCAATAGTAGATCTCGTCAACTTCCTGGCTTATGTTGGCGAACCTATTCAATTGGAGCGCCAGCAGATTGGTATCTGGGTGGTACTCTTCCTGGTACTGGCTTTCGTGGTGTTCTATCTACTTAAGAAGGAATATTGGAAGGACGTGCATTGATGTCAATTTCGCCGGGGGGCGGCAGCTAATCCTTTCTCCGGCGAAACGGCCAACTGGCTCTCCTGCTTCCAGCGGGAGAATTTTTTGTTTAAATCGACTCAACAACCGGCCCGCAATGACTTCGACCCGCCCCTATCTGATTCGCGCCATCTACGAGTGGATTGAAGACAATGGGATGACGCCCCATATTCTGGTCAATACCGAGTTACCCGGCGTGGAAGTCCCCAAACAACATGTGCGCGAAAACCGGATCATCCTCAATATCAATCCAGCAGCGGTGCGCGATCTACGGCTAGGCAATGATTGGATTGAATTCAACGCCCGCTTTGGCGGCGTCGCTCGCACAGTACAGATTCCAATACCCGCAGTACTGGCCATCTACGCTCATGAGAATGGCCAAGGCATGGCCTTCGGTGAGGAAAAGAGCGATGATGATGGTGAATCATCCGCACCGCCAAACACTCCGCAACCCGATCAACCACCAGCCAAACCCACTCGCGGAAAGCCCACGCTGAAAATTGTGAAATAACCGGTACTGATGCATCAGGGAATAGCGGGTCAATCGATGAGTTCGAACAACGTCACCACTTGCTGCACGCCACCAACCTGGCTGGTGACATCAGCAACGGCGTTAGCTTCATTGCGCCGCACCAGCCCCATTAGATAGACCACTGCCCGGTGGGTCACGACTTTGACCCGGGTTGGATCGAAGCCTGAAATATAGTTGATCTGAAACAGCGCGGTCTTGACCTTCGTAGTCAACAACGCATCACTGCTCTGCACGGAAAGCGGAACAGGCGGCCCGATGATCAATTCATTATGCACTATCCGCACGGGCGGTTCGCGAAAATTACGGGCAATATCCTCAGCTTGCCACCGCGCCGTATCTGACACTGTCTGGCCAGTGAGGAGCACCGTTCCGTTATAGCTGGTAATACTGATTTGATTGCCAGGCGGTAGTCTCTTATTAAGCATGTCATACAGCTTAAGTTCGATGGTTTGGTCATCGACCACCATACCCGTGGTTCGCCGGTCATGCGCCACGCTGACGCCCACCGCTGTGCCCCCGACCAGCAGGCCCGCGCAACCACTTAGAGACAAGACCAGCAGCAGTATGCCAGCCTGTTGAATCCACATGGCATTCATACCTTTCCCTCATTACCAAATAGTATTTGATCCACCAAGTCACACAAACAGTGGATCACCAGAATATGCACTTCCTGAATCCTTGCAGTCGCTGTGGCGCTGGCTCGGATTTCCAGGTCATTTTCGTTCAGTTGACTGGCCATACCCCCTCCATCGCGCCCGGTCAGAGCCACAGTAATCATGCCGCATTCCCGCGCCGCAGCCATCGCTTCCAAAATATTGGAGGAATGACCACTGGTAGAGATGGCCAGCAGCAGGTCACCGGGACGGCCGAGCGCACGCACCTGCCGGGCGAACACCTGCTCAAAGGCATAATCGTTGGCAATGGAGGTCAGTGCTGAACTGTCAGTAGTCAGCGCAATAGCCGCTAATCCAGGCCGTTCGATTTCAAAACGGTTCACCAGTTCAGCAGCAAAATGCTGCGCATCAGCGGCAGAACCACCGTTGCCACAGACGAGAATCTTGTGGCCGTGACGCAGACTATCAACCAGCCGCTCAGCGGCCTGGACAATACGCGGCCCCATGACCGCAAAGGTCCGCTGCTTCGCTTCAAGGCTGGCGGTAAAATGTCGTTCGATACGTGTGAGCAATTCCATACAATGATTCAACTCAGTGCAATGATCCGCTAAACGAAGATGAGTGCCTGCTATTCCGGTTGCTATGATGATTCGAACACACACCCTCAAGGTACCCAAAAAGATGTCCCCGCTACAAGCCAAAGCCCACCCCATCGAATAGATAGCCAAGCTGTTCCAAATGGATGAAGCAGAGGCGCTGGATTTCGAGCTGCACTCTACTTAAGAACTCAATTCTATTAAGAAATATATTCTATTTACTGGCGAAGGCACGCGGGCGATCCGTTACCTAACGGATCCTGGACTGATGTTCCCCAATCACCCGAAGCCCGGTAAAAATCAAATCCGGCTCCCATCGATACTCGTCTTGTAAACAGGGCAGCACGGTTGCTGCATCGCCGCCGGTCAACAAACGCACTCCCGGACCATGGCTGGCGCTCATCCGCTTAATAATGCCGTCAATCGCTGAGGCAACTGCATACATCGCTCCACCCCAAACACAGTCACAGGTACTCTGACCGAATAACCGGACCGCTCCCGTCTCTGGAGGAATCTGCCGGGTTTCCCGGTATAGCGCCTCGCGCATCAACCGCATTCCCGGAATAATCACGCCACCTAGATGCTGGCCATCCGCCGCTAGGGCATCGATGGTAACCGCCGTGCCGCAATCCACCACGTAACAAGCCTGACCGGTTAGCGCCCGCGCAGCGATCATCGCCACCCAGCGGTCTGCACCCATGCGCTCCGGCTCGATGTAAGAATTACGGATGCCGCAAGCCGCCGCCGTCGAGACCGCAAACTCTGCTTCGATCCCCCAGCGCCGATCGATCCATGCCGCCAAATTGGCGCGGGCTTCATACCCGGTGACGCTGACGATTAGTACCCGCGCCGGCCGCGGCAAGTCGCGCCATTGCCTCTCAGCCAAAGCAGCCCAGCTTTCATCATCGTGGCTCGCTTGGCCACGTTGCTGAAAATCGCCTGCATCCCAAACAGCCCACTTAATCCGGCTATTACCGGCATCTGCCAATAGAATCACGGATCTAGCCTCAAACTGATTTCCCCGCCGATATACGGTTTAACTCCGCCACTCGCTGTTTCCAGCAGCAACGCGCCAGTTGCGTCCACACCACGGGCTATGCCGGTTACCGTAGTATCCGGTAGATGCAGGGAAACCTGGCGTCCCTTCACTTGATCAAAACGCGCCCAGTCTGCTGCTGCATCAGCAAATCCACCCTGCTCAAAGCGTATGAAGGTTTCAATCAATCCGCTAATCAGGGCAGCCGCTAACATGTTACGGGAAATCGGCTCACCAGCCAGGATTTCCTGTAAGTCAACCCAGGGCTGATCGATGACGGCAGCTTCCTGAGGCGGCAGGGCAATATTGACTCCAACACCCGCCACTACGTAAAAGTCCCCAGAGGTCCCTCCAGATTCTAATAAGATGCCACCCAGCTTACGTTCGCGCCACCATACATCATTGGGCCATTTCAAACCCACCCCGGTGACGCCTGAGCATTCCAGCACGCGTGCGATAGCAATACCTGCTGCCAGACTCAAACCGCTCAGCGCTGCCGGATGAGCGGTAAACCGCCACAGCAACGAGCACGCCAAGCTGGCACCAAAAGGCGTCAACCAGCTACGCCCTTGCCGGCCCCGGCCAGAAGTTTGCTGTTCAGCAAGACATACAATGCCGCTTGGCCATTCCGTCTGCGCCCCCGCCATCAAATAGCGATTGGTCGAATCCAGGACCGGATGCACCTCCAGCCGATTCAATGCAGCACGGGCAGTACCGGTTAATTCTGCCAGAATGCGATCCCGGTCCAGCAACTCCAATGCAACTTTCATCAATTTTGCTCTAATAGCAATAAAAACCGCCTTGCCCCTGGCGGAGAAAGGCGGTTTTCATAAAATATTTATCCCTGCATGGCGGACGGCCAAACACACTACCTGCCATAAAAAAACAACAATTAGAACAAGTTACCCCAAGGCACCACTGAAAAAAAACTCAACCACGAAATAATCAGCAATACAATGATGACAACGAGCGGGAAGTTCTGGAAAGTAAACATCAAATATTCTCCTTGCAGTTTATTGTGAAATGCTAAACAAACTCTCTCAGCCATCCAAGGATTGCTTATTATCCTGCCGCTGAGAATACCGGGGAATGCGTGGATCATCGTCATCCATCAGAATGCGATGGGCCGGCCCTTCCAGATCGTCGAACTGCCCGGTCCGCACCGCCCAGAGAAAGGCCCACAGCGCCACACCGATCACTCCCAAAGCCATAGGTATTAAAAAGAATAGGATTCGCATGAGACACTCACCTCCCTCTCAGTCTTGCCGGAGCCGCAAGGCATTCACTACCACCAGCAATGAACTAAACGACATACCGAGCGCCGACATCCAGGGCGTTAGCCAGCCGCCTGCCGCCAGTGGCAACGCAACCAGATTGTAGCCGATCGCCCAGGCAAAATTCTCGCGCATGATCAATAGAGTGCGCCGGGCTATATCCACGCCCCGCACCAGATGCTCCAACTTCTCCGACAGTAGAATCATATCTGCCGTAGCTTGAGCTAACTGCGTACCACTGCCCATGGCCAGGGAGACCTGGGCTGCTGCTAGAACAGGCGCGTCGTTGATGCCATCACCGACCATCGCCACGACCGCACCTTGCCGTTGTAATTCCCGCAGCCGATTCAGTTTATCTTGAGGCGATAAACCACCCTGCGCTGAGGCGATGGCCACCTCCTGAGCGATATGCGCCACGGCGTCCGGCCGGTCGCCACTCAACAACTCCAATGTCAAGCCACGGTTTTGCAAGGCGGTCACAGCTTCCGCCGCACCAGGTCGTAATACATCGTTCAACTGGAACCAGGCTAACAAGCCAGTTTCGTCACCCAAAGCGACCCAGGTGCTGGCAACATCGAGATCATGCCTTTCTGCTACTTCTTCATGACTAAGCCCGGCCACAAATTCAGGCCGCCCTACCCGATAGCAGCGACCCTCAACCCAGCCTTCCACGCCACTGCCTGGTGTATTACGCAGCTCCGTGGCTTCTGGTATCACCAAATGAGCCGCTTCTGCCAATGCCCGGCCAGCGGGATGTTCGGAGCCCCGCTCCAATGCCGCCACCAGTCTCCGGCAATGTTCTGGCTCCCAATCGCTGACAGATTCCACAGCGACCACCTGCGGCCGACCGTAGGTCAGAGTACCCGTTTTATCAAAAATAACATGGGTCACGCACGCCAGCGTTTCCAGCGCATGACCACGGGTCGTTAACACGCCTAGCCGAGTCAATACACCGGTGGCGGCAACGATAGCGGTCGGCGTAGCTAACGACAGCGCACAGGGGCAGGTCACCACCAGCACCGACAGGGTGACGCGGAAAGCGGTGTCAAAATCACTCAGCGACCACCAAACTGAAAACACCAGAGCCGCCACCGCCAGCAACGCAGCAACGAACCAACCGGCAATCCGGTCAGCCAACAGCGCCAGACGCGGCTTTTCGCCCTGAGCGCGATCAAGAAGCCGGACAATTGCGGATAGCACGGTCTCAGCGCCAACTTTCTCAATCCGCATCACGAGCGGACTTTCCATATTTACCGAACCGCCAATCAGCGCCTCGCCAATCTGGCGGGGCAACGGCAGGCTTTCGCCACTCAGCAACGATTCATCGACACTGCTAGCACCCTCCTCCACCCGGCCATCCGCAGGGATCGTTTCGCCGGGCCGCACCAATACCCGGTCGCCAGCAGCCAATTCGGCGATGGGAACGACTGTCTCACAGCCCGCAGTATCCAACCGGGTCGCGGTCGCTGGCAGCATCCGCACCAATGCCTCAGACACTTGCCCAGCCCGATGGCGGGCAGTCATTTCCAAAAACCGGCCTGTCAGCAAGAAAAATACAAACATGGTCACTGAGTCATAGTAAATCTCGCCATGACCCTGCCCGGTGTGCCAGACGCTGGCAATGAAGGCCGCGAGGATGGCTAACGAGACGGGAACATCCATACCAAGCTGCCGACGACGCAAGTCACGCCAGGCAGCCGTAAAGAAGGGCTGCGCGGAGTAGGCAACAACAGGTACGGTCAGAATCAGGCACACCCAGCGCAAGAACTCGCGAATCCATTCATCCATACCCTGGTATTCACCGACATACAGACCCACAGCCAGCATCATCACTTGCATGGCGAACAACCCGGCCACCGCCAAGCGCCGTAAAGCGAGGGTACGCTCCTGCTTTTGCAAGGCTTCCTGACGGCTGGGATCAAAAGGATGGGCGATATAGCCGATCGTAGCAATAGCCGCCAAAATCGCACTGAGTTTGATCTGGCGTTCATCCCAACGCACTCGGGCGCGATGGGTAGAGTAGTTAACCCGGAATTCCAGAACACCGGGCAGCGCGTTGACATGGCGTTCGTTCAGCCAGACACAGGCGGCACAGACAATGCCTTCCAGGATCAGGGCGGCTTCACGAACCTGTTCACTTTCGACACGGACAAAACTCTTTTGCAAATCGGCCCGGTCATACAATTCCAAACCGCGCAGTTGCTCTGGAATCAGGTACTCCGCCCGCTGGGAACGGGCGGTACGATGCTGGTAGAAACCGGTCAGCCCAGCAGCAACAATCGCCTCGGCCACTGCTTGACAACCATGGCAACACATTGGCTGGCGCTGACCGTCAATGACCACTGCATAGCGAGCATCTGACGGCACGGGCAGGCCACAATGAAAACACCCGGCCTTGGAATCACCCGCAACCGGCACCGTCGATTGAGCCGTAACAGACATGAATTATTGGGCCGGCGGGTGGGCCAATACCGAAGTATTGGCCTGGATCTCATGTAATTCCTCACCTTTGCGGATACTCAACACCAGATTCCAACGACCGGCAGCCGGCAAGGTCACGTTCGATTCATAGATGCCTGGCGCGGTTTCTTTCAAAGCAAAATCGATATCCAATTCGTTCGTGGAAGGCCGGAGGAATTGGCCTGCCACGGCCGCGCCGGTTACCGGCGTCTCTTCACGCGTTCGCACCGCAACCCGAAACAAAGCTGGCTGGTCAGCAACCGGCTCGCCCAGCCAGCCCTTTTGCACCTGCCACCCACGCTGACGCTGGCGCTCAACCTGCTGGAGATACTGGTTATACAGTGATTCCTTCTTGTGGAAGTCGTGCGAGACTACCCCAGGAAAGACGGAGGTCACCGCACGCTGGCTGTCCGCTTCAGGCAGCAGCCGGTACCAGAGCGAGGAGGTCAAACCGCGCTCGGCAACCGCCACGAATACCGCGCCCGACACTACTACAAACACGAAAAAACCACCGATCACTGCCGGTCCCCAGTGCAGACTCCGGCCTCCAGCACGGGCATTCAGTAACATTCCACACGCCAGCGAGGTCAATAGATAGATCGCTAGATGAATAGCGAAGATATCTCCGCCAGGCCAGCGCACGATCGCATAAGGCACATACAGACCCAGCGTTGTTAAGATCACTATCGCAGCAGCCTGCTGGGCGCTCATGCGGGTAAAACGCACCAGAAACAGATTAGCGAGAATGATCAGCCCGGTACCAAGCGCCAGACCGAGCAGCAAATCACTCATCTAACTGTTTTCCGGAATGTAGAACGGCGCCTCCCGGCGAATCGGTTCAATCGATACCCCATCCAGCGCCTCGATAATAAAGGTAATCTTATCGCCGGACGCAGCATGGTGCTGGGTTGGAGGAATCTGCACACGCGCCAGCAGCTTGATCCGTTCCTGTGGCGCCAGTTCCAGCCGCTCCATGCCGCTCATGTCCAGGGTCGCGCCGGGCAGACCTTCAATGCGAATGCCAACGGTCATCGGCGCCGTCAATTTGTTATTCAGCTTAATCTCGTAGGCATTGCGAATTCCGCCATCTGAAAGCTGGGTATACAGCGGTTGACGGATTTGTTCTACTGTTCCGGTATAAGGTGACCGGGTAAGCACACTCCAAGCTAATGTTGCTGTCGCTGCAGTCAGAATCACACCATAACCAATCGTTTTCGGTCGCAAAAGTTGAGTCTTGCCACCATTCAAAGCATTTTCCGACGTGTAGTTAATCAAGTCATGTTCGCAGGAATCGATGCACAGCGCACAGGAAATACACTGGTATTGCAAGCCATTACGAATATCGATACCCATCGGACAGACCTGGACGCAATGCCCGCAGTCGATACACTCACCAACACCCTTGCTTTGCCGTTCCTCCGGTGTTCTGAAACCCCGGTGCTGCTTGGCCCGGCCCTTCGATCCTTCGCCTCTCTTCGTGTCGTAGGAAATGATCAGTGTGTCATGATCGAACATCGCGCTCTGGAAGCGGGCATAGGGGCACATGTAGATGCAAACCTGCTCGCGCGCCAGACCGGCCATGACGAAGGTCGTGACAGTCAGAAAAAAGGTGGTGAAATAAGCAGCGTAGGACGCCTGACCCGTAAATACTTCTACCACCAGAGTTGGCGCATCGACCCAGTACATGGTAAAGGTTAAGCCAGTCCAGAATGCGACCAGCAGCCACAAACCGTAAGTCGTACCTTTTTTGATCAGTTTATCCCGGTTACTCCAAGGCTTTCTATCCAGCCGGATGCGCGCCGGCCGCTCACCCTGCACCCAATGCTCGATCATCATGAACAGATCGGTCCACAGGGTTTGGAAACAAAAGTAGCCACACCAGACCCGTCCGGCTAACCCCGTCACGAAAAACAGCGAGATAGCAAAGATGATCAACACCCCAGCCAGCCAGAAAATATCCTGCACCTGGATGGTCAGGCCAAAGATGTAAAAATGCCGTCCCGGCAAATCGTACAGCACTGCCTGATCTGGCGCATTGGGCCGTTCCCAACGTAGCCAAGGCAACAGAAAATAGATGGTCAAGGCCAGGGCCAGGATACCGGTTTTGAGATTGCGGAATGTTCCCTTCACCGAACGTGGATGGATTTGAATGCGCTTTTGATAAAGCTGAATAGTCTCTTCGGACATATCCCACCTGACTTTAATTGAAAAATAATATTGATATTGACCTACATGAATGCCTATCGTCCTTGCGATCCATCAAAAATTAAACAGGCCGGTCAAGCATTGTTAAAGCTGAAAATAGAATCAATAAGTTACGATAAAATTTTGTGCAAAGCAACAAAATTTAGGGCAACGAGGGCTACAGACTTATACAAGTCCTCTCGAAAAGCGAATGGATTGAGCATAAACCACTCACCCCCCAATTGGGGGGTGAGGGTATTCATTTAGCTGGGAAAGATGCCACTGAAATTTATTGAGCACCTCCCAACTGATGAACATAAACCGCCAGCAATTTGATATCGGTCGGCGATAGGCGGTCTTTCCAAGCCGGCATTACGCGGGTATTGTTGACACCCTTGGCGACGAACTCCTTGATCACCGCTTTCTTATCCTGGAGGGTCTTCTGCGCCGGTACATTAGCGATGGCCCAAATCTTGTCGGTTAAATTGGCCGCACCCTGTGAAGGAATACCTTTAGCGTCGGCTCCGTGGCAGTAGTAGCAGCCACCTATCTGACCCTGAAAGATTACTTTGCCCCGTTCAGAGTCCTCACTTGATGGCGCTTCATCTGACAGGGTCAACACATATTCGGCCACATCATCTAATTGTTCCGGCTTAAGCACTTGACCGAAGGCGGGCATAAACCCCTTCCGGCCTTGCACTAAAGTTTCATGAATCTTGTCAGTGCTGCTGCCCCATAGCCAATCATCATCGGTCAGATTAGGATACATGCCCACGACACCCTGACCGCCGCGGCCATGGCAAGCCGCGCAGTTGTCGCCAAACAACCCTTTGCCGACCGAGCGCACAAATTCCATCATTTTTGGATCCTTGGCAATTTGCTCGTAATCCGCCGCCTGCACCTTGGCTAACATAGCCTTACGCTGCTGATCATTGGCCGCATTGCCCAGCTCCTCAAGCAGCAAGGCGCGGGTGTTCCAGCGGAATTCCTTTCCCTGCTCTTGGCCTGTTGCCTTATCCACGGCCGTGTATTCAACCGTGCCAAAGCCCTTGATCCAAGTATTCCCCACTGGCCAGGAGGGATAAATAAACCAGTAAAGAATCGAGAACACGACCGTTCCGTAGAAGCACCACAACCACCAGCGCGGCAGTGGGTTGTTGTATTCCTGAAGATCGCTATCCCAGGCATGGCCGGTGGTTTGCACCGCGCCGGAAGGTTGTGGGGTATTCGTATTATCACTCATTGTCCGTTACCATTGCGGGATTGGGAGTGGCGCTTGGCGGGTGAACGATCGGGCGGATGAAGTTCGTCATCATCGAAAGGAATATATTTGTAAGATTCCAACCGCTGGGCACGCTGCTTACCAGTCAATACATATATTAGGATGCCGCAAAACGCACCAAGAAAGATGGCAAGCGCCAGCGGCTTGGAGTTTTCCATGTGGGTGAACCACATCAGCCAGTCGAACATAGGGCCAAGCTCCACTGTAAGCGTTGACTCCCTCCCCTCCTTAATACGCAGCAGGAGAGAAGAGAGCATAAACGGTTACCTCGTCATTAGCGGAATTCGACGAAGTAGCCCTCGTTGTACTGGGTGAAGTCCACCATCGTCCCGAGCACCTGTAAGTACGCGACCAGCGCTTCCATTTCAGTAATCCGGCCAGGAAGGCCATCGAAATCCTTCTCGCGCGCCTGCTTGAGCAAGCTATCTTGCGCCTTGGTAATATCCAGCTGGTCGGCGATGGCCTGGCCGTATTTCTGGACATTGGCGTCATACTCGGCCTGGGTCACAGAATACGGCACCCCGGTTACCCGCAGAGCACGCATCCGCCCATCGACATCGGTGTAATCCAGATCGCTGTCCAGCAACCACGGATAGTTAGGCATAATCGATTGCGGCACTACCGAACGTGGCGCGACCAGGTGCTGAACATGCCAATGGTTGGAGTATTTACCGCCCAGCCGTGCCAAATCGGGACCGGTGCGCTTAGACCCCCACTGGAAGGGATGGTCATACTGCGATTCCGCCGCCAGCGAATAATGGCCATAGCGCAGCCATTCATCGCGGAAGGGGCGAATTTGCTGAGAGTGGCACAGATAACACCCTTCACGCACATAGATATCACGACCGCGAATTTCCAGCGGAGTGTAGGGACGCACCCCGTCGACTTTTTCAATCGTTTCATTGATATAAAACAATGGAACGATTTCTACCAGGCCACCAATGCTGATAACCAGCAGGATCAACACCAGCATTAATGCTGAGTTGGTTTCGATTTGTTCATGTCGCATGGTTCTGCTCTCCAGCGCTCTTAGGCTTTCGCCAATTTGGCCGCCAGCTTGGCTTCGATAGCCGCCTGCTCACGCCGGGCCGACTGTATTGTCATGTACATGTTGTACACCATCACCAAGACACCTGCGACAAAAAACGCACCGCCCAGCGCCCGCCAGATATACGGTGTGTGCATGAATTCGACGGTTTCAATGAAGGTGTAAGCCAGGTTGCCATAATCGTCAAAACTGCGCAGCATCAATCCTTGGCCAATGCCTGCGACCCACATCGAAGTGATGTAGAGCACGATACCGATAGTGGCCAACCAGAAATGGATATAGATCAGGGGCTGACTATACATCCGGGTATCCCACAACCGAGGGATCAAGTGATAGAAGGAGCCAAAACTGACTAGCGCCACCCAGCCCAGCGCACCGGAATGGACATGACCGATCGTCCAGTCCGTGTAATGCGAAAGGGCGTTGACGCTCTTGAGTGACATCAGCGGACCTTCGAAAGTCGACATGCCGTAGAATGACAGCGAGGTGATTAAAAACAGCATGATCGGGTCAGAGCGCAGCTTATCCCAGGCGCCAGACAGGGTCATGATACCGTTGATCATGCCTCCCCAGGAGGGCATTAGCAGCAGGACAGAGAACGCGGCTGACAGCGTCGACACCCAGTCGGGTAGCGCAGTCCAGTGCAAATGATGACCGCCAGCCCACATGTACAGGAAGATCAGCGCCCAGAAATGGATGATCGACAACCGGTAGGAGTACACCGGACGTCCTGCCTGCTTGGGAACAAAGTAGTACATCATGCCAAGAAAGGCCGCCGTCAGGAAGAATCCAACTGCATTGTGACCATACCACCATTGCGTCATAGCATCCTGCACGCCAGCAAACAGACTGTAGGACTTCGTCAAGCTGACTGGAATGGCAAGGTTATTAAAGATATGCAGCAGAGCGACCGCCAACAGAAACGCCATAAAAAACCAGTTAGCGACGTAAATATGCGGCTGACTGCGCCGGCGGATAGTTTCGACATACACGACGATATAACTCACCCACACCAAGGTGATCGCAATATCCAGCGGCCACTCGAACTCGGCATATTCGCGGCCCTGAGTGATACCTAACATGTAGGTCAATGCACCCAGTGCTACACCACCGCTCCAACCCCAGAAGGTAAATTCAGCCAGCCAGGGAAATGCCAGGCGCGCTTGGCAGGTGCGTTGCACAATATAGTAAGAGGTGGCAAATAGGGCACTGCCGCCAAAACCAAAAATCACTAGCGTTGTATGGACCGGACGCAAGCGTCCGAATGTCAGGGCAGGAATATCGAAATTCAGGAACGGCCAAGCCAATTCAGAAGCAATATAAACACCGACCGACATACCGATCACCGCCCATACCATGGCCATAATCGTAAATTTCCGGACGATATCGTAATTATATTGCTCGGCTGGCAACACTGCGCTCAGGGCCATAATCCAAGTCTCCTTAGCAAGCCACAGGTTGGAATTTTTTGAATGTTTTCCAATCAATATTGTTATCAGGATAGGAAAACAGGCCAGGATAAATCGGGAAAGACACTACTATTCTACTAAGTTTTACCAGGTTTCCTCAATCAGCATCAGCTAATATTGTAAAATAGCAATACCCTCCAAGGAACTTTCCCTGCAAACTCTACCGCAAATAGCTCGCGGCGTCTCATCATGAAATATCAAAAAGTTGGATAGCCTATAGCCTAGCCTAACCCGCTTCAAGTCATTATCACCGGCAAATTCACACCAAGAAAATTTGCACGGTCAGGATGGATCAGGCCAAGATTTTGGCTTCCCTTTTGCATATTCGTAACAAGCCTGCCGTAGAAAATCTATTTGCTTACGGAAATTGTCACAACCTGCGCACATCATCAAGTGCAGCTTAAGCGGGATTTTCTCTTTAAATTGGAGGTCACGTTCTTGTGCTTCAGACAGCAGACGCGTCACTTGCTTACAGTTCAACATCCTTTAATCCTCCGGCGCAAACCAGCGCTTTTCCAGACAAAGACGAAGTCCCATACGGGCACGGTGCAGAATGACATGGCAGTTGCTGGTAGTAATACTCAGCTCTTGGCATATTTCCGAAGTATCGAAGCCGATAAACTCGCGCATCATAAAAACCCGGGCGGTGTTCTCAGGCAACTGGGTTAGACAGATTTCAAATATTGTCCAAAACTGCTGCTGGGCAAACACCGCTTCTGGGTCTCCCCAGCGATCTGGACGATCCTCCGGCATCCAGAAACCCCTATGATCAAACAGTATGTCAAAATCCGCTTCATCATCTGTCTCTCGTGCCAAACTAGCAATATCTACAACACGCTGACGCTGGCGCAGGTAATCGGCAATTTTGTTTTTAAGAATCGCAAATACCCAGGTCTTCAGGGCCGCTCGCCCAGAAAAATGTTCTTGACCACTCATAGCGGCGACCAATGCTTCCTGAACCAAATCCTCGGCGGTCACCCGATCCTGCAGTTGCAACTCCACAAAACGGAGCATGTCATGGTGCAATTGGGCTAGAAATTTCTCATCACGCAGCGATTGCGGCAAATCGTCCACGCGGGCTGAAAGATTATTCGCAACACTCATCCTCTCTCCCCGGCAGCCTAAGACCTGCGAGAACAGGTCATTCAACCGGATAATGGCGTTATGCGAGGGGCGTTGCAAGAATACGCATGAGAACTCAACATCTAGCGCCTACCACCCTGAAGGCGCCGCGTCTGTGAGTGAATGGGTAGGACCGCGCCGGATACGCTCGAAGTAGGAGACATACGCGGGTGACCCCATTGGCCAACAGGCGAGAAATTCACGCTCCCAGCGATCAGTATCAAAGGCAAGCGCTAGGGCGTCGATGTGAACCTGACCTAGATTTCCACCATACAACCGCTGATGCGGACTGGGCGTTGTACCGATTCGAGTAATGACACCAAATTGCGTATCCGTAAAATTAGGCATCCCCGCTGCCCCATTGTTGATAATCCAGCCAAACCGGCCTCCCAGGTCAAAGCGGCGGCAAACGGGTAAGCACGTATGGCTGCTGGCAAAGATCTCGACACCCGCTCCCAGGAACGCTGATGCCAGCCATTCACGATTCGCCGGATCATCCAGCGCATTGGCATCAAAACGCCAGCCCGCCAGCGCCTCAGCATCGCCATGCACCACACCAACCCGCACGCCGCCCACTCGATAACAAGCGTACATTGGCAATTTGCTCAAACCGGCTAACATGCTGGGATAGCGCTGAGCAGTGGACTTAAGGCAGGCGTGAATCTGATTGGAGCGCTCCACAACGCTTGCATCGACTGTTTCCGGGTAGGCACAACCACAACCGGCCTCCCCGCCTTGAGAGAGCAGCTCCGCCTCTACATTACCGAGAAGCGCATCATGGCGCAGCACCCGCTCGTTGATCTCGACAAAGGCCGTTTCATCAATATCAAACCAGTGGAAGTCCCCGTTAAAACACAAGGTTACCGGACCGGGTTCAGCAGCGGCCAACACCTCCACAGCATCGAGCGCTGGACGATTTCCATACAGGCCACCCGTCACATACAAGGTTTCCGCTGGCCGCTCGGGCGCAACCGCCAGCGCTGCTGGGCCGTAGTGATAACGCAACGGGCAGACCTGGCCTGGCTTGCTCATGCGGATTCGCTTTGAACCGCCAGCATTCCACGCCACCGGTGCAAAAGTCCGGGCAGCAGATAGCCCGCCGTGCAGATCAGCAGACCATACAGGTTCGTTCCCAGAAGCAATGCGTATTTCCCTTCACCAATCGCCCAAGCCGCAGGAATCCAGCCGGCTGCCAGCAAGAAACCGAGCAACAAACCAGGCCAAAAGCTCAAATGGAAACTCCAGGGTGAATAACCTGTCCAGCGTTGCAGCAAAAAAACCGGCGCCAAACCCATAACCATGGTGCCGCTTAACGTGGTGGCCGCAAGAATTTCGGCGCCGGCGATCATCGGCAGATTACCGAGCACAGCAATGACGATCATCGCCACCGTGCCATAGCGTAAAGCGGCTGCCGGCGGCTGCCGTCCAGCGATGACCGGTAACTCCTGCGCCATCACTTTGGAGAGTGAGGCAAAGGTCGAATCCAAAGTCGAGCCTGCCGCTGCAATCATCAATACGGTCATGACAAATAGCGCGCCAATGCCTAGCGCCTGGGCGGCCGCCGCTGGCACATTGCCACCGCCATCGAGGCCAGCCAGCCGGGCATCGATACCGACAAAGCTGAATGCCAGAATGGCAAAGAAACCGCCGATGCCCGCCAAAATGAAGGCTTTTAACATTGCCTTCTCCCCGGTGATAAATCCCCGGTCGGTCAACACCGGGTCATGAAACGGATAACTGAAGATCTGCAAGCCAGCAACCAGCAACAAATCCACGCCCGCCGTCAAGTTAAACTCGCCAGTTCTTAGCAGGGCCGCAATACCGTGTTTGGGCAATACCAGTAGCAGTACCGCGGCTAGAAACACGACAAAGACCGCAGCCTGGATGACATCGGTGACGATCGAACCACGCAAACCGCCCTTGATGCTGTAAAAGAGAGTAGCGGCAGTAAACAGTAGCGCAGCGCTAATAAATGCTGGACTCCCTGCAGGACCGTAGTAGCCGCCAACGACAGCGGTGTTACTCCACACTTCGTTGTAGAGCCGGATCAGGATGGCGGCGGTAAAGGCCAGTGCTGCGGCCCGGCCGTACTTGCTGATCAGGAACCCTGCCAGGCTGGTGGCCCCCGTACTGCGGCGCAAGCGGTAGATGACGAAACCCGCCAATGGAATCGACAACCAATATGTCGCATAAGCCAGTCCGCCAACGATGCCGTAACTCGCTCCTAAATTAGCGGCATTGGTCACGGATTTTGCGAAAATCCAGGAAATGAAAATACTAGCGGTCAATGCCCATTGGTGCGCTTCCCGTCCACTGTTGTCCTCACCCCGAAAGAAAGCACCGGCCGTGCGCGCATTCGGTGTTACTGCATACAGCGCTACACCGTAAAAAATCAGAACACCCCAGAAAGTCAGGCCAAACGCCGTTGACAACATGATGTCAATCCCATAGTCGAGAGGTTAGAGTTAATCTTGCCGCTGATCAGATGCCAGATCCGATGGGCATGAAACGGTTTTTTGTCCAGTTTCAAAACCGGTTTTTGCATTACGTCAGCCAACACCAGCAATTAATTGTCAACTCAGGCTTCACCCCGCGCTGGGCAATCATTTTTGATAATAAAATCCAGCATCATCAACACATCTTTGAAGTGCGGACGAGCGAAAGGCATGGTATTTACCGAAGCGGCATATAAGGTCCCATCGGGCCGGATGAGGAACAATCCAGGCTCCGCAAACCGGGCTGGCTCCTCAATGCCCGCCGAGGTTACGCCACGGCTGGTGGAAATATATAAACCCCAGGCACGGGCAGCTTCGACCGGCAAACCGTAGCCGAGCGGCAGGCCGGCCAATCCCCATTGGATGTGTGTAGTCCGCGCCCGCTCTTCAGTATCGGTGGACAGCGCCAGCACGTTCACACCGTGTTTTTCAAACTCATCTTGCAAAGTTTGCAACTCTTTGAGATAGCCCCGACAGATCGGACAATGCAAAAAACCGCGATAGACCAGGATCAGGGTGAAATGACTGGGTTTCTGAGCAGCCATGTACCAATCGCCATGCTCGATTACCGGCACCTTGAGCGCGGGAACAGGCTGGCGGGGCATCCGTTTGCTGGACATGGCCGTCTCCAGAATTGAATGCGTGAGGGTTAGCGTTGCGTAGCGTTAAGCGCCCAGTCGTAATCTAGATAACGGATGTTCAAACCGCCCTTGCGAATGGCATCCCTTGTCTGGGGCGTATCACCAAGAACATCCGCGTAACGGGCAAACGTTGCATTCAGCGAAGTGAATCCCTGATAGCCCTTTGCAAAATCATCCTGGTACCAGTCGAAGATCTTCGAGACCAAAAGGGTCTGATTAGCCGCATCGAACCGGTTGCGGCTACGGTCAGCCAGGAAGCGGCGCATGCTGTCGTCTAATTGCGTCTCGATCGTACTGGCCACAAAAGCCTCGTTGCGCAACATCGGGCATCCAATAGACGCACAGTTCACCGCGACATGAATGCGTGGCTCATTGAACACACCGGGCGCGCGGATCATGCCGTGTTCGACATGATCCAGACTGCGCTCTTGATCCAATAGTGTGAAAAACACTTTCTTCCACGGTGATTGAAAGACCGAGCCCAGATCCTTAATCGATTTCAGATCAGGATAACGGGTTAGGATCAAATCCACCGTGAACGCATTGTAGGCATTGATCAAAAAGGCCAATTGCTGGGGTTTGCTCCAACGCCGGTATTCAGCTTCACTGACCGCTGACAAGCGATCGAGATAACTTTTCAGTGCCGCCTGGTCAGCCTTAAAACCGGCGTAATCGACTTGTGAGGCATGACCCTGCTCAATCAGCACGACATGTTGATTGAGCAGGGTGTTCCACGCGGTATGGCGATGGTCGAAGGCTGCTTGCGCCAGAGAAGTCATAAACAGCAGTGTGAGCACGATTAACCATCGGCTTTGTTGAGTCAGTTGCATGATCGATACTCCCTAGCTGTTGGCGTTGGCGTCATTGGCAGCCGTTTCCAATGAGCGGATTGCCTGACCACGCCGCCACCGGTGAAAGCGTTCCACCCAAGCTAGCACCCTCTCCGGTGCATGGGCTTTCTTCCAAACCCCCGCAACGTATTTGCTGGCCTCTGCCAGGGTCGGGTAGATATGGATCGTGCCAAGCATTTTGTTTAGACCGATACCGTGGCGCATGGCTAGCACATATTCAGCTAACAAATCGCCAGCATGTTCGCCAACGATGGTAACACCCAGGATTTTGTCCTTACCGGGCATGGTCAGCACCTTGACGAAACCGTGGGCCTCACCGTCAGCAATCGCGCGGTCGAGATCGTCGATACCGTACACCGTAACTTCGTGAGGAATGCCTTTCTCCTTTGCTTCCTGCTCGTTCAGACCAACACGCGCTACTTCAGGATCGACAAAGGTAGACCAGGGAATCACTGAGTAATCGGTCCGGAATTTCTTGAAAGGATCGAATAGCGCGTTCACTGCCGCATACCAAGCTTGATACGCGGCAGTGTGTGTGAACTGGAACGGCCCGGCCACATCACCAGCGGCATAGATGTTGGGATAGAGCGTTTGCAAATACTCATTAGTCTCTATTGTGCGGGTGCGGGTCGTGGGAATCCCCAGCTCCTCCAGCCCGTAACCGGTGGTATTTGCCACCCGTCCCACCGCAACCAGCACGGCATCGAACGGAATGCGCACATCCTGGCCCTCATGTTCGGCGATCAGTATTTTTTCACCTTCTTCCACAAGGAACTGCTTAGCCCGGTGATTAACCAGGACCTTCACACCTTCCTCTTGAAACCGCCGGGTTACCAATCCGGAAACTTCCGGGTCTTCACGGATCATGATGCGCGGCGCCATTTCCACCTGCGTCACCTGCGCGCCGAAGCGGGCAAACGTCTGGGTCAATTCCGAGCCAATCGGGCCGCCACCCAGCACCACCAACCGGTCCGGCAATTCCCGTAATGTCCAGATATTGTCGGAAGTCAAATAGCCCACGTCTTCCAATCCCGGAATAGGCGGCACAAGAGGCCGGGCTCCAGCAGCAATGACGATGCTGCGCGCCGTCAAAGTCTGCGTTCCCTCAACAGTGGTCACTTCCACTGACCAGGGCGACGTGATTTTGGCCGTACCCTCCACCACATCCACACCCAAACCGGTATAGCGCTCCACGGAATCATGCGGTGCAACTTCCCTGACTATCCGTTGAACCCGCTCCATCACCTCAGAAAAGTCAAAATCGGCTTTGGCTTTGCGAATGCCAAACTCCGCAGAACGGCGGATATGGGAAAGCAGTTTGGCTGAACGGATCAATGCCTTAGAAGGGACACAACCGGTATTGAGGCAGTCGCCACCCATCTGGTGTTTCTCGATCAGCGTCACCTTGGCTTTCACTGCGGCAGCAATATAGGCCGTCACCAACCCGGCGCTACCTGCCCCGATCACCACCAAATTGCGGTCAAAATAAGCTGGTTTCGACCATTGCGCATAGACTCGCCGCCCTTTCACTATGGCAACAATCTTCTTGGCGATGAGCGGAAAGATGCCTAGCAAGGCAAAGGAAGCCAGTAGCTCAGGTGACAAAATGCCTTTCAGCGAATCGATTTGCGCCAGCTGCGTGCCAGCGTTCACATAGACAAGGGTGCCGGCTAACATGCCAACCTGGCTGACTCCATAGAAAGTCCAAGTGCGAATCGGCGTCAATCCCATTACCAAGTTGATGACAAAAAAAGGGAAAATTGGAATCAATCGCAGAGTGAATAAATAAAAGCCACCCTCTTTTTCCATCCCGGCGTTGATCACTTTCAGTTTATCGCCAAATCTCCCTTGCACCCAGTCGCGCAGTACAAAACGGGCTGAGAGGAAAGCCAGGGTCGCGCCAATGGTTGAAGCGAAAGAAACGATAATCATCCCCCATAGCAATCCGAAGATCGCACCGGCGGCCAGCGTCATGATCGCCGCGCCTGGCAGCGACAAGCCGGTGACCGCCACGTAAAGAGTAAAGAAGATCCCCGCTGTCAGGGCAGGATGCGCCACCCGGTATGCATCAATAGCCACCTGCTGGTTTTTCACATAATCCAGACTAAAAAAGCGCCCCAGGTCAAAGGCGAAGAAGGCACCGACCAAGATAGCAATCACTACGATTAGCACGAGTTTGCGAGTATTCATTAGCCATAGCTCCGGTTCCCGCGCATTGCGGTCGATGAGTCGTGCAAAAGAATTTTCAAGTTTAGTCGGGCAAGACGCTGAAACCTTACAGAACCCTGCAGATGCAGATTGCGCTGGATATCTACATCAACAAAAATGTGCAAATGAGCTGAATACTTCAGTTCGCCTGATTTTTCATGTTGATACAGCCATACCACAGAAGTCATTTGATAACCGGTGCTCTGTGTCGGAAAAACTTGACGTTTTGCTGACCATAGACTAGGTTTCGTTTGTTTGATCCGGGGGTCAGAACGATTAGGTAAGGGTGCTATACAGAAGAACGTTATGTATGACACGATGGTTTTTATCTAGTGACATGTCGACCCATCTTGTCCATTCCGATATTGATGAATGTTGGAGATGCAATGCAGCAAAATAAGATCTATGTAGGTAACTTCCCCTATACTGTTGACGAATCGCAGCTACGGGAACTGTTCTCACCTTATGGTGAAATTGAGGATCTGGCCCTGATCATGGATCGCGAGACAGGACGGCCCAAGGGTTTTGCTTTCATCACTTTTGCTGCTCAGCATTCTGCGGAAAAAGCTCTTGAGCAAAATGGCAAACCCGTGGGAGGCCGCCCCCTTAAAGTGAATATGGCTACCGAAAAGCCAGCGCGCGGAGGACGCGGCGGTGGCGGTGGTGGCCGGTCACGGTGGTAACAGATTGATTGATATCTTCTGCGCCCTGATGATTTCATCGCTATCTCTGAAAATACTGTAGGGCAGCTTATAAAGCCGGCTATACAGAATTTCCGGATTTAAATTTTGGTTCTTCAACCTTAAACTTGCGGGATTAGCCCGGTAAGGTACCCGACTCTACAAGAATCGCCGAAGAACCAAGTTCTTATCTTCACAGTGGCGCGTGTCCGCAAACAAGCGGAACCGGCCCTTTTAGCTCTGTAGCAAAACGGCTTCATGCAGCCTTAGCAGTGGTAGATGCTAAGGTAGATTCCAGTGCCCCGCCGCAACTACTCCCCTGCCCAGCGGTACAACCATAGCAGTGATCAGCAACCCGGATCCGGGTACCGGTCAAATCGAGATCCAGCAACTCACTAAGATGGGTGTGGCCCGGTGTGCTGACCCCCAAAGGCAGTTTCAGCATCTGATTGAAGTCACAATCGTAAACGTACCCCTGCCAGTCCACCGAAATCAGATTACGGCACATGACTGCATCCAGATTCTCATCGCGATGCGCAGACTTGAGCAGATCCATATAGGGTGCAAATTGCCCTTTAGATATCAACTGACTGCCAAAACGCTGAATCGGCATATTAGCCAGTGCCAGCAAGCGAGAGAAAACAATTCCGTAACGAGCAAATAACTCGTGTTTATAGGCTGCCTCCAAACAGGCCTGATCGGGAGGGAGAACTGGACCAAGCGGATTGTAGACCAAATTCAACGTAAGGCCGCTACCGGGCTGGCCGTAACCTTGGGCATTCAGTTGCCGCAAGCCGGCCAAGCTAGATTCGAACACCCCTTTACCACGCTGCTGGTCAACATTTTCTTCCAAGTAACAGGGCAAAGAAGCAGTCATTTCAACAGCGTGCTTGGCTAAAAACACCGCCAAGTTCTCCTGACCGGGTTCGCTAAGAATGGTCAGATTACAACGGTCCATGACATGGACACCTTGATTACGGGCACGGGTGACCAGAGTACGGAAGTGCGGATTCAGCTCAGGGGCACCCCCCGTCAAATCCAGTGCCGCTACCTGGCGCACTTCCAAGTAGCGAAGCAATAGCTCCATCGTCTCCCAGCTCATTTCTTCGGTGCGTTGAGGACCGGCTGCAACATGGCAATGAGTACAGGACTGGTTGCAACGATAGCCCAGGTTAGCTTGCAAGGTATCGATGCGGGCGCGGTAAACGGTAGGAAAATTAGTTTTTACAAGGAGTGGAAACGTGTCACGCATACCTATTCTCTCAGATGAATCAAAGGACTTGCTAACTTAGTCTTTAGAAGGAGAACAATTCTTACACTCAGATGTCATCATTCAGTCCCCTTGCCTCCTGCCACGGGGGCGAGAGCCGAGGGTCCGGGGGTCAGTTCTTGAAACCGCCGCCCTCATTCCCAGCCTCTCTCCCGCAAGCAGACAAGAGACATAAACGGTTACGCTCAGGCTAATTTCAAGAAGCGCCCTGGACAATGAGCCGGCCCTGCGCTTCAGCTTCATCCGTCGTGAGAGTGATGCCAGTAGTATCCTGCCATTCGATGCCACCGCCACCGTATTCGACCGGGGTAAGATCGGTCTCCACGGCGACAGGCAGGTAATCGATATCATAATAGGGATTGGGACCGCCCTCATCCTGAGGCTCACCGTAAAGATCCCAGCGAGGCCAGTTATCGGGGCTATCCGTGCCCGCGCGGAGAATAGCGCGGCGTTGATACAATGTATATTGTGTTTTCATAGGCAGACTCTCGATCATCATTGGCATTAGAAATGGGTCTAAAAATAGAAGAGAGGCCAAAGCCGAGGAAGTTTCCTTGGCACTTGACTGAAACGGTTGTACAAGAACGCCCGTCAATCAGAGTCCCATGATATGCCGGAGCTCCTGACTGGAGATCACATAGCAGTAAATCAGGTTGATGATTTCCAGCTCCCGCTGATGGAGTTCATCGGTGCCTGCCGCACAACAATCTTCTATGACGATCACGTTAAAACTCTCATCCGCCAGGCTGCGCACAGTAGACGAAACACATTGATCGGTAAAAATCCCGGTCATCACCACATTCCGAATGCCCATATTGCTAAGAATCAGCCGCAGGCTAGTACCGGTCAGCGCACTGTCCGTAGTCTTGGTGACGACAATTTCTCCCGGCTTTGGCGCCAGATCATCGATCAACTGGCTTTCTTTGCTGTCCTTTGGTAACAGCAGGTTATTCCAGCCTGGCTTTTTCTGGCTGAGAGAGCGATCGCGCCCATCTTCCAGCAAGCAAGCGATACGGGCGTGGATAACATCGACGCCTTTGGCGCGGAAAGCATCCTGAAGCGCACGGGTGGCCGGAATGACGATCTCGCGCATACGCTGCCGGAAAGGTTCCCAGCGTGCGGCTTCCACAGGATCGCTGGAGATCTGTGAATACGTGTTTTGCACATCGATGCTGAGCATGGCCGTCTCAGCCAGATTCAGAATCAAATCGTCAGGTTCGGGTGCATTCTCGTAGTAAAACGATCGGTAGGCCGTTTTCCAATTCATATCATTACTAGTCCGGGTAACGCATTTTAAGGAACCCGGCAGCTCACCACCGGGTCACAGATCCAGGCTATCTCAGATTAGAATAGCCACCAAGAAATAGGACCGTCACAGCCCGGTTTTCAGAAAAAATACCTTTACCTCCAGTCTCTCTCCTACAAGACTAAAGAGAGTTTTTGCACAGACTCTCACCCTGGATTTAACAGCTTATGCGTATTTTTTATTTAATTTTCAAAGTCTTATTTTATTCGCTCATACTCAGCATTGTGCTCGGCCTACCTACTCTCCTCTGGCTGATGGTTGAAGAAAAGCCTTGGGTCAATGAGCAGGATCAGCTCGCTGTAGAAGATGTCAAACGAGCCAAGCACCTGCTGCACGAGCTCGATCCTCGCCAGCTCAAGGATGGTGAAACCCGCTCGTTGACCTTGACCGAACGCGACACCAGTCTGCTGGTTGATCAAATGCTGTCGCGATGGCCAGACACTGCCCAGGTCAAGGCGCAGACCCGGTTTACCCTAGACCATGCGGAGATCAAAGCGACGCTGCCCCTTCCGGATAACCCGATAGGCCGCTATCTGAATGCAAGCGTACAACTCACGCCGGGCAAATCGGGACCGATCCTGACCGGTGTTCAAATTGGGCGTCTGCCGATTC
>JACKNF010000008.1 GCA_024234995.1 Gammaproteobacteria bacterium | reverse complement strand
ATCAGGATTTAACATCTGTCATGATCGCTCAACAGAAATCGAGCCTGGCTTTTCAGAGCACTTTACAGGTTCGCAATAAGCTAGTCACTGCCTATCAAGATATCATGAACATGCCGGTCTGATCTTTACATCTACCGACATGATCGTGCGCTGAGGAGAAGGCGTCGTGACTGAAGAAAATAACGGCTCGCCACCCAATCTACCGGCACGGATCGACTGGCGCGCGGAACTCGAGAAGTTCCGCCGCCCCGGTCCGGCTCAGATTGGGATCATGGCTGGAGCAGCACTGCTGCTAGCACTGCTGGTGGCGTTCGCTCTGTGGTATAGCGCACCGGCCTATGATGTGTTGTACCGGGGTCTGGCCGAGCAAGACGCCGGCCACATTATGGATGCCCTGCAAAAATCCAATATCCCCTTCAAGATCGACACACGTAGCGGCGCACTGATGGTTCCCTCTGATCAAGTTCATGAGGCCCGTCTGAAGCTAGCCGGCCAAGGATTGCCCCGAGGAACCATTAATGGACTGGAAGCGCTTGAACAACAAAATAGCTTCGGTATCTCTCAATTCATGGAGACCACCCGCTACCAGCACGCGCTGGAAGGCGAACTAGCCCGCTCGGTAATGACCATCAGCGCTGTGGAAAGCGCCCGGGTTCATCTGGCTTTCCCCAAGGAAACCGTGTTCGCCCGCCAGCAACAACCACCGACGGCTTCAGTGCTGGTGAGGCTCCATCCAGGACGAATACTGGATGAAGGACAGGTAGCTGCTATTGTTCACCTGATTGCTTCCAGCGTCCCCAAGCTCAAACCGGCTCAGGTTTCAGTGATCAATCAGGCAGGCGATCTATTGACCCGAAACGAGCGGGAAGGTGCTAACAACGGATTAAATCTGGATCAATTGGAATATGCGCGCCGGATTGAGGAACGCTACGCCCGGCGCATTGAAGATTTACTCTCCCCCGTATGGGGCGCGGGCCGGGTTCGCGCCCAAGTTTCGTTGGATGTCGATTTCACTACCAGCGAAGAAACAGCCGAACGCTACGAACCCCGGGATGAACCGCGCCCGATCCGCAGCGAGCAATTGCTGGAGGAAAACAATCCCCGGCAAAACCCGATGGGAATTCCCGGTGCCCTATCCAACCAACCCCCTGGCGTAGCTGTAGCACCGGAAGTTGTTGCGCCTCCTGCTAACCCGCAAAATCCCGCCGCACCAGGGACTACCGCCGAGACCGCGCAAACTGCTCCTCCCGCACCCACCCGCAAGGAAGTAACCCGTAATTATGAATTGGACCGGCGGTTGACCCAAGTTCGCAGCGGGCCAGGGCGAGTGCTACGGGTATCAGCGGCCGTGGTAATCGATGACCGGGTTGTCTTCCAGGAAGGAAAACCCGTGCGTACCCCGGTGACCCCGGAAGAAATCGAGCGGATCACCGAACTGGTCAAACAAGCCGTTGGTTTCAATGCCGAACGCGGTGACAGCGTCAATGTCTTCAACGCCACCTTCGCACCGTCTTCGCTAGCCGCCCTCGACTCACTCAATGCACTGGATGAATTACCGCTCCCGATGTGGCAGCAGGCCTGGTTCCTAGAACTGGTCAAGTGGGCAGTCATTGGGTTGCTGTCACTGCTGATTCTACTGTTCGTCGTACGCCCAGTGATGCGGCGCTTGCTGCCGCCACCTGTCAAAGCGGCTGCCCTCGAAAGTGACCAAACAGGCCAGCCTGCATTGACAGACGGAACCACCGACGAGAATGGCCTAGAGGGTCTGCTGGAAGATCAAGTGCAAATTGGCGGCACTCTGGAAAATGGCCGGAGCCAGGGCAAATTGAGCACTCCCATTGAAAAACTCGAAGAACGTATGGATCTGGCCCGTTCCCTGGTGTCCGAGGATCCGAAACGGGCGGTCCAGGTCATCAAGAACTGGCTGACCAGCGAGGCTTAGGTAATGCCAGAACTTAACCCTACCCTTAAGAGTGTCGAACAAGCTGCTGTGGTGTTAATGGCGCTCGGCGAAAGCCATGCTGCCGAAATTCTCCGCCATCTGGACCCGCGCGAGCTGCATAAGATCGGCGTCGCCATGGCCAGCATGACAAATGTCACTCGTCATCAGATCAGTGAAATTATTCATACTTTCAATGAGGAAGTCCGTAACCAGAGTGCTCTGACCGTGGACAGCGAGAGTTATATTCGCGGTGTCCTGACCCGGGCGCTAGGCCGTGAAAAAGCCAAAGGGATACTCGAACATATTTTCGATACCGAAGGCCAGTCCGGTGTCGATTCGCTGAAATGGATGGACGCCAGCGCTATTGCTGGTGGCTTGCGTGAGGAGCACCCGCAAGTCGTTGCGCTGGTGCTAGCCTCGTTGCAAACTGACCAGGCTGCTCAGATAGTCGGCCTGCTGCCATCCCCATTGCGTGATGAAGCGCTGCTACGAGTGGCAATTCTCGATGAAATACCCTCCGGCGCACTTGAAGAATTGAACGAACTGATTGAAAAACAAGTGATGCGTAACATCAATGCCGCGGCCACATCCAAGATCGGCGGTCCCAAACGAGCTGCTGAGATCCTCGGCCGCCTGGACGCCGTGATCGAAGGCGAGATTCTCGATAAGATCAAGGAAACCGATGCCGATCTAGGAACCACGATCGAAGATTTAATGGTCGTTTTCGAAAACCTGCTCGGTCTCAGCGATCGCGACATGCAAACACTGCTGCGCGAAATCTCCTCCGAGACACTCTTGGTCGCACTACGCGGTGCGGACGAGGCGGTTCGCAACAAGATCTTGAGCAATATGTCCCGGCGCGCCGCCGACCTGCTGCGCGACGATTTAGAGGCCATGCCGCCGGTCAAACTCAGCGACGTAGAAGCCGCTCAGAAGGATATTTTGAGCACCGCCAAGCGGCTGGCGGAGGCTGGTGAAATCACCCTGAGCAGTAAGGGAGATCAGCTTGTCTAAAATTATTTCAGGTGATCACTTAACGGCTTACCAGCGATGGGAGTTACCCAGCGTCGATCAGCCGCCGCCCGAACCCGAGCTACCGGCGGCAACACCCGCAGGAGTTCCCGCCAAGACGGAAACTCGCGAACGTAGTCCACGTGGACCGAAAACATCCTCGGCACCACCGACGCTGGATGAGATCGAGGCGATTCAAAGCGAGGCGCACGAGGAAGGCTTTGCTGCGGGTTATCAGGAAGGCCGCCGCGAGGGCCGTGAACAAGGTTATAAGAAAGGCCAGCAAGAAGGCCACACCGAAGGCTATCAACGGGGGTATGCCGAAGGATTGGCTGCTGGCCGCGATGAGGTACTGCTGCGGGTACAGAAACTGGATCAGATCCTGAGCTATATGCATCAACCGCTGGAAGCGCTCGATGTCACGATTGAAGAAGAATTGACCAAGCTGGCAACCGAGATTGCCCGGCAACTGGTGCGGCGCGAGCTGCGCACCTCGCCAGGCGAGGTGGTGGCGGTGGTGCGCGAGGCAGTAGGCTTATTGCCGGTGGGCAATACCAATATCCAGGTTCGCCTGCATCCGGAAGATGCCCGGCTAATCCGCGAAATGTTCTCGCTAGGACGCGATGATGAACCGGTCTGGCGGCTTATCGAGGACCAGGCGCTCAGTCGCGGCGGTTGCGTTATCAGCACTGAGTTGTCGCGCATCGACGCGACGGTTGAGAAACGGTTAGGCACTGTGATTGCCTCTGTTCTCGGCGATGAGCGTGAAAGCCATGCCGGGCGTTCCTGAGATGGATCATACCCCACGCTGGCGAATGCATCTCGCCGAACGCCGGCAACGAGTTGCAGAGACCCCAGGATTGGTGGTGGAAGGACAATTGACCCGGATGGTCGGCCTGACTCTGGAAGCCGCCGGTTGCGTAGCACCGATTGGCGCCCGGTGTCTGGTGATCAACCCTAATGGAGAGCGAATTGAAGCCGAGGTGGTCGGTTTTGCTGGCAGCAAGCTGTTTTTAATGCCAAGTGGTGATATTCACGGACTGACGCCCAATTCTCGAGTGATCCCGACCGGTGGCGTCAGCCAAGCCCGCATTGGCGAAGGCTTGCTCGGGCGAGTGCTGGATGGCTCTGGGCGTTTTCTGGATGGCCTGCCGCCGCCCGTGCATACCGAGCTGGTGTCACTGACCGGCAAGACGATCAACCCGCTGATGCGCAAACCAATCCGTGAACCGCTGGATGTCGGGGTACGGGCTATCAACGCCTTACTATCAGTGGGGCGCGGCCAGCGTATGGGATTGTTCGCAGGTTCTGGCGTTGGTAAGAGTGTGTTGCTGGGCATGATGACCCGGTTTACTGAAGCTGAAGTCGTCGTCGTTGGACTGATCGGTGAGCGCGGCCGGGAAGTCCAGGAATTCATCCAAGAGATTCTTGGCGCTGAAGGCATGGCTCGAGCCGTGGTAGTAGCCGCACCGGCGGACGCTCCACCGCTCATGCGCCTGCATGGTGCCGCGTTGGCCACCCGAATTGCCGAATATTTCCGCGATGCTGGCCGGCAGGTGTTATTGCTGATGGATTCGTTGACCCGCTATGCCCAGGCGCAACGGGAGATCGCATTGGCAATTGGCGAACCGCCAGCGACCAAGGGTTATCCGCCCTCGGTGTTCGCCAAAATTCCACGTTTAGTGGAGCGGGCCGGCAATGACACCGTCGGCGGCTCTATCACGGCCTTTTACACGGTGCTAACCGAGGGTGATGATCAGCAGGACCCCATTGCCGATGCGGCCCGCGCCATTCTCGATGGTCACGTCGTGTTATCGCGGCGGCTGGCTGAGGCCGGTCAATACCCAGCCGTTGATATCGAAGCATCGATCAGCCGGGTGATGCCGCAAATTAGTGGTCCCCGCCACAAACAATTGGCGCAGCGGTTCAAACATATTTATTCGACCTATGAGCAACATCGCGATTTGATCAATGTCGGCGCTTATGTCGCCGGCAGCGATCCGGCAGTGGATGAGGCTCGGGAGTATTACCCGCGTCTCCGGCAGTTTCTCATGCAGGGCATTGATGAACGCGTCACCATGGGAGACAGTCTCAAGGCACTTGAGCTACTTCTACAATCTAAGCCTAAGGACAAAGGTCGATAAAGGTCAGGTTCGATGGCGAATAAACCTCATCCATTGCAAGCGGCGGCTCAGGTTGCACAATCCCGCGAGCAGGCGGCAGCTAAGGCGTTAAGCGAGTCTCAGCAACGGCTGACTGAACAGCAGAATCGCCTGCAACAATTGCTCATGTTTCGAACCGAATATGCAAATCAGTTTCAGAACGAGGGCAGTACTGGCATCTCGGCACGCCGGTATCAAGATTATTCTGCATTTTTGACCAACATGGATCACGGCATCGTTCAACTTCAGCAGCAGTTGGCGTGGATGGAGCAGGAACTCCAGCGGAAACGGCTCGCCTGGCTCCAAAACCGCGCCAAAACCATGGCGCTTGATGAAGTTATCGAACGCGACCGGAAAGCCCAATTGTGGGAAGAAGGTCGACGCGAACAACGCGACAGCGACGAACATAATCTTCGCGATCTAGCTGGCCAAATGCATTTTATTAACGGTGTTTAATCATTGGGCTGACATTACCAAACCGCTTTTATGTAAGGACGGCACCATGGCTCATCTCGAACTCGCTCATTTGTTCGCATCGAACCGCAGCAAGGCCAGTACTGCGATCGCAGCGGGAGCAACGGTGGAAACGGGCCAAGAGACCGTGATCCAATCGCCTTCCTTCAGTCAATGGTTGCGAACCAGTATTCTGGGCGATCCGGCAGCAGACAAAACAAATTCTGAGTTAGGAAATCCCCCTGCTTCAGAAGCGCCTTTGGATTCATTAGCAGAAATTGCGAATGCACGAACACCGCAAGACCCTTCACAAGCGGCTGATCCGGCCTCTTCTGATGATCTCATCCCCGGTGACTCGCAGGCAGCCATTCCAACTCTAGTGGCGCCTGATGATTCCGGAACTGACGCGCAACCAGCCAATTCAATTCTAGATTTTGAAAAGCAGACGCCCACTTCGGATCTGGAAGAGCTTGCAGGCGCACCAATGCCAGATTTGGGAACAAAGAAAGAGGTACTGCCAATCGATGGAAGCACGCCGGAAAAATCGCAAGGGCTGGCTGCTGGAAAAAAAATAAATCATCCAGAAACTCCGGATGATAAGCACGCAATTGAAATGCCATGGGCCGGGTTTTCGCTATTTATGGAATCCCGCGCTGCTTTACAGAGTACTGGTTTTTCGAGAGAGGATTCCCCATTAATACCAAATACCGCGAATCCGGATGATGTGAGCGAGTCAGTGGGAACTTTGTCAGAACTGACAACTGTTGATAGCAGTACGGCCGTTTCTCCGGAAAAAGCGGGAGCTGATGGACAAAAAGCTTCTCCAGTATTGACAGCGCTTAGCAACGGTATGCAAGAGAGTATAAAACTGCCGTCTAAAGTTGCGGAAACAACACCCGCAGCAGCCAATAGCGACCGTGGAGCAGCAACAATTGAAACAGCCACCGATCATCCGGCAGTTAGCTCACCGTGGTTAGCGCCCATCGATGGGCTGGCACAGCGAAGGAGGAGCCATCAAGCATCCGGAGTGGTTCCGATATCCACGGCGACAGAGAGAAGCAGTGACGCATTAACAAATAGTGAACGATTAGGATTATCGAAACAGGGACCAGCCCTGGAATTACCTGCCACCCCAGTCAATAAGATCACATCCGCTGTGCCCGCAGCCCCAATCACATCCACTGCGCCAGCAATACCTGTCGTGCCAGCAGTTTCTGCAAAACCAGCCGGAATTTCAGCCATAACAACAAACCCTGCAATACCAGCCATTCAAAGCTCTTCAATCACACCAGTAATGCCGATTACACCTTCGGCAACTTTAGCGATACCCGTGATATCCACTACACCGGCAGTCACCGCAACTCCAACACCCAATGGAGTTCCCGCCCTGCCGGCAATGCCAAGCGTCTCAACCACCACTCTGCCGGTCATCCCCGCAACGCCGGCAGATCCAGCGCCTGTCATCTCTGCATCCGCTTCCGCCACGCCACGCGTTTTAGCGGCCCCGGCGATTGCGGTCACGCCCAGTGATTCAGCCACGCCGCATGGGGTTACCGCCCTGCCGGCGATGCCAAGCGTCTCAACCACCACTCTGCCGGTCATCCCCGCAACGCCGGCAGATCCAGCGCCTGTCATCTCTGCATCTGCATCTGCATCCGCTTCCGCCACGCCACGCGTTTTAGCGGCCCCGGCGATTGCGGTCACGCCCAGTGATTCAGCCACGCCGCATGGGGTTCCTGCCCCGCTTAAGCAATGCCAAGCGTCTCAACCACCACCCTGCCGGTCATCCCCGCAACGCCGGCAGATCCAGCGCCTGTCATCTCTGCATCTGCATCTGCATCTGCATCCGCTTCCGCCACGCCACGCGTTTTAGCGGCCCCGGCGATTGCGGTCACGCCCAGTGATTCAGCCACGCCGCATGGGGTTCCCGCCCTGCCGGCAATGCCAAGCGTCTCAACCACCACCCTGCCGGTCATCCCCGCAACGCCGGCAGATCCAGCACCTGTCATCTCTGCATCTGCATCCGCTTCCGCCACGCCACGCGTTTTAGCGGCCCCGGCGATTGCGGTCACGCCCAGTGATTCAGCCACGCCGCATGGGGTTCCCGCCCTGCCGGCGATGCCAAGCGTCTCAACCACCACCCTGCCGGTCATCCCCGCAACGCCGGCAGATCCAGCGCCTGTCATCTCTGCATCTGCATCCGCTTCCGCCACGCCACGCGTTTTAGCGGCCCCGGCGATTGCGGTCACGCCCAGTGATTCAGCCACGCCGCATGGGGTTCCCGCCCTGCCGGTCATCCCCGCAACGCCGACAGATCCAGCGCCTGTCATCTCTGCATCCGCTTCCGCCACGCCACGCGTTTTGGCGGCCCCGGCGATTGCGGTCACGCCCAGTGATTCAGCCACGCCGCGTGGAGTTCCCGCCCTGCCGGCGATGCCAAGCGTCTCAACCACCACCCTGCCGGTCATCCCCGCAACGCCGGCAGATCCAGCGCCTGTCATCTCTGCATCCGCTTCCGCCACGCCACGCGTTTTGGCAGCCCCGGCGATTGCGGTCACGCCCAGTGATTCAGCCACGCCGCGTGGAGTTCCCGCCCTGCCGGCAATGCCTGCAACAGCGCTGTCACCACCTTCAGCCACGCAAGGCGTTACTCACATACCCTCAACTGTGCCTGCGGAAGAACCTGCCATCCCTGTCACATCATCGGCATCTGAAAAGCCAAGCGTCTCAATCACACGGACTGATCCTACGACACCAGCAACGCCAGCGACACCAGCAGCATCCCTCCCCTCTACAACACCCGGAGTACCGGCAGCTTCGGCCACGCTAGCAATGCCATCAATACTTACTAGGTCTGCAATGCCGGTAGTGCCCATCACACCAGCAACTTCACCTATAGCAACTGTACCCCCCCTACCCGCCGTCTCTACGATATCTGTGGCGCCCGCCATAGCAGCGGCAACTATTAACGACCAGATCGCTATTACCAACCCAGATCACTTAGCGGCCATTCAACAAGCATTACCACTGGCTAAGGAACAATATTTTCAAAGACGTCCCTTACTCGCTAAACCTTTTACTGAAACTTTTGCTGGCACTGAAATAGAACAACCTGCTCAGGACCTGCGAACGCTAGCCACAACAATTTCTGAAGGTTCCACGCGGATACAACGCATAGCACCTGCTCTGACGAATGGCCCAGCACCTGAAACGGCAGAGCGGACAATATCCTCCAAAAATGACCACCTGCCTTCATTCGAAGCCAATCAACGATTGAGCAGCAATGCTGTTGTTTCGTCTGCGGCTTTAGAGCAAAGAGCCGTCTTGGCAAACCCAGCGAACGCTCCCGTTGCCGAACCCAACATTCCAGCTAGCGGAACATCGACGCCAACAAGCGTTCCACCCGCAGCACCGGCTCGAACCGCTGATACCCTAACATCTTCAGCGGTTTTACCCACACCGCAAGAGACCTTGGATCTACGCCAGGATAACTGGGGACGCGTACTAGGGCATCAACTGAGCTGGCTGGTCAACAATCGCTTGCAACAAGCACAAATTCGAGTGAATCCACCGCAACTGGGTCCGCTAGAAATCCGGATGTCGCTACATCAGAACCAGACTAACGTGACATTCTTATGTCATGATGCGGTAGTGCGAGAAGCCATTGAAAGTACCATACCCCGCTTACGGGAAATGTTAGACAGCCAAGGCGTCTCTCTGAACCAAGCACAGGTATCTGACCAGCCACTCGCCCGTCAACAAACCGGTTCAGGCGAACAATCAGCACACAACCCGCGTGATGGCCGGCCTTCAATCCCCACTCTATCGGGACCGGAACCCTCCTCCGATGAAAGTGAATCGCGGTCACCCCGATTGCCGCCTGGAATAGTAGACGATTACGCCTAGATCCCTGGCTGTGAGGAAAGCCAACCGGCTGAAAAGGTTATATATCAACCAGACTAAGCCGATGCCTGACCGGAATTAGGAGCTTCCTGGCCATCAAAGCTGCCGCCGTAACGCTCAGAAGGCTGAGAGATAGCCTTCTGAGATTTGAAGTCACCGTTCGCTACGCCATTGGGACTCACTTGATTGCTAGAATGCAACATACAAATCAAATCTGCCTCGCCGCGCGTTAACCCGCAAAGCTCAACAATCTCATCCGCACTGGCACCCTGTAACGCCAGTTTGGTTGCCACTTTGAAAGATTTTTGTTCGGCATCCCGGTTAAGTGGCAATGTTTGCTGCCCCGCTTGATCCCTGAGTTGTCCAATTTGAATTTCCAGTTTGACCAATCGTTCGCTGAGTGCTGCCAATGAAAGCGATATACTCTTGATCTCCTGATGCAGATTTGGCGTCTCCTGCTCCAACTCGCCCTCTGATACAGCAGGCGAGTGAAGCCGGGCTACCATAAAACCTAGCGTGATCAGCAACACATTGCTGAATAGCAAGGCCATGATTGCAATCCCGTAGAACAAGATATCGTACATGGGCTAACCCTGATTTATGAGACTCAAGACTCTGGTTTTTTATGAGCGGCGGTTACCATAATAGATTGCGCCTCGACAAGCTGAGAAGTGGAGCCACCTTTCAAGGGTAGTGTTACATTTGCCTCATTAACCTGGACAGGATAACGGGGTTCAGTATTACCCATAATGACCAGCACGACCCGCCGGTTCTGCATACGGCCTTGCTCAGTACCATTATCAGCAATCGGCTGGAACTCGCCATAACCCACTGCCGACATCCGCTCTGGCCGGACCCCTTCCCTCATTAGCAGATTGACTACATTAGCCGCTCGTGCTGCCGAAAGCTCCCAATTTGACGGGTAGACTGGCGTGTTAATTGGGCGATTGTCAGTGAATCCCTCAACCTGGATACGGTTGGGCACTTCGCGTAAAACCTCAGCAATTTTAGCCAAAGGTTCCTGAGCGTCCGGATTGACAATAGCGCTACCACTATCGAAAAGAATATTATTTTTAATCTCGACTTCGACCCACAGCGTATTGCTCCGGAGATTGATCATATCTGCCTTGATCAATTCTGATAGATAAGCCTGCAATTTAGCTACGATCTTGGCCAGATTTGAATCGGTGCTAGATTCAGCATTAGTCGTATTGGCTTTATTTGCTGTATTGTCGCCTCTAGCCAGCGTAACGATGGACCGAGGAGAGCGTTGAATCGCCATAGTCGGCATAGGGCGCAGATCAGGCGCCATACTACGACCCATTGCGCTGGGTGCACCAAATGATTGGCTGGCTTGCACGCCAACCATATCGGCGACCAGAATCGGCTTAGCACTATGCGCATCGACCGTTTTAAAAGCGACCGACATCGACTCAGATAGCACACGGTATTTGCCTTCGTTAACTGATGAAACTGCATACATCACCACGAAAAACGCAAATAATAACGTAATAAAATCAGCATAGGAGACCAGCCAGCGCTCGTGATTTTCGTGGCCTTCAGCGTGTTTCTTGCGACTCATGGTGGCGTCTTCAGTGCTGAATAAAGCCTTGCAGGCGTGATTCAATGTTACGTGGATTTTCGCCATGGGCAATAGCGATAATCCCTTCAATAATTAACTCACAAAGACGGCCCTTCCTTTTAATAGAACTTTTAATTTTGTTACCCATCGGTAAAGCAAAAACATTCGCTAAAATAAGACCATAGATCGTCGCAACGAATGCGGCGGCGATACCACCGCCTAGCTTGCTAGGATCGGCCAAATTACCCATGACATGGATCAAACCCAACACCGCGCCAATAATACCGATGGTGGGAGCATAGCCACCCAGGCCTTCGAAAAAAGTGATTGCCTGCAATTCGCTTTCCTCATGAATCGTCAAATCCATTTCCAGGATATGACGGATTTCTTCAGGCTCTTTGCCATCAACCAGCAATTGCAAGGCCTTGGAAGCAAAGGGATCAGGTTCCTGTTGAATATAATCCTCCAAACGCAGCAAACCTTCCTTACGGGCAATATTGCTCCATTCAACGATTTTCTCGATTGCCGCCTGAAAATCCACGGTGGGCGGCATAAACGCCCACATGGCCCGGCCCAATGCCCGTTTGAACACATCCATAGGCAATTGAATCAAGACCGCGCCAATAGTACCTCCGAAAACAATAAGAAACGCTGGCGCATTGATCAGTGATCCAATATGGCCACCTTCCAGCAGCATGCCCCCAATGATACCTCCGAACCCGACAAGCAGACCCGCAAGCGTCAAAATATCCATTGCTTTCCGCTCCTTAAAATATCTATCTATTCGATCTTGCTCGCGATTCGGGCGCGCAATCGAGCCAGTGCCTGGCTGTGTAACTGGCTGACCCGGGATTCGCTGACACCCAATACCGCGCCAATTTCCTTCAGGTGAAGCTCTTCATCGTAATAGAGCGATAGCACCAATCGCTCCCGCTCTGGCAACCAATCAATCGCGGCTGCCAGCAGCTTCCGCAAATGCTCTCGATTGACCGCTTCAGAAGGATCATCGTCACCAGTTGGAATCCGCTGAATTTCACTCTCATCATCTGCCCCAGCTTCATCGAGAGACAACAGTTTTTGGCCACGCAGGTCAGCCAATGTGCTGTGATATTCTGCCAGCGTGAGACCCATTTGCTCAGCGATCTCTTGATCCCGTGCTTCACGCCTGGTGGTCATCTCTACGGCATGAATGGCTGCCGATACTTCGCGAGCCTTGCGGTGCACCGAGCGCGGAACCCAGTCACCCTTGCGGATTTCATCGAGCATCGCGCCGCGAATGCGCGGCTCAGAAAACGTTGTAAAATTAGCACCCTGTGCAGGATCGTAGCGGTGTGCAGCTTCCAATAAGCCCAACATACCGGCCTGAATCAAATCATCAATCTGAACCGATGCCGGTAGACGCGCCAAAAGATGATAGGCAATACGTTTGACCTGCGGCACGCCTCGGGCGATTAAATCATCCACCGTACCGCCGCCGAGGCTAGCGTACAGGGCCAAGCCTTTCATTCAGTGCGTTCCTCAACCGCATAATCCGGGTTAATCAGCCGCTCAATGAAAAATTGCAGATAGCCGCTGGCCGTGCGCGGCATCGGCCAACGGCTGACAACCTGAGTGGCGAGCCGGTGAAAGGCTTCTGCCGAGCGGCTACCGGGGAACGCTTCGACAACAGCGCGCTGTGCTTGAACTGCCTTACGCAGTTGCGGGTCTTCAGGAATGGAGCCAAAAAAATCCAAGGTGACATCCAAAAACCGGTCAGAGACCTTCACCAGCTTGGTGAACAGTTCTCGACCTTCCTGCGCGGTCATCACCCGGTTGGCCAGAATGTGAAACCGGTCTACGTCATAATCCTGGCTGAGCAACTTAATCATGGCGTAAGCATCAGTAATCGATGCTGGTTCATCGCAAACAACCACGACTACTTCGTGAGCAGCCCGGCAGAACGTGACCACGCTATCAGAAATGCCAGCAGCAGAGTCGATAAGCATGATGTCCAGTGAATCATTCAGCTCACTGAAGGCATTAACCAGACCCGCATTCTCTTCCGGTCCCAGCTCCGCCATGTGTTTGATTCCGGAACTGGCTGGAATAATGCGGATACCGTTCGGCCCGGCAATGATGATCTCTTCCAGCGTGCGTTCCTGACTGATCACATGGGAGAGATTATAAAGTGGATGAAGCCCCAGAATCACATCCACATTGGCCAGCCCCAGATCCGCGTCCAGCAACATCACGTTCTGGTTCTGAAGGCTTAGGGCCAGTGCAAGATTGACTGTGATGTTGGTTTTTCCCACGCCACCTTTGCCGCTGGTAATACAGATGACCCGGACAGGCCGGTGATGGCTTGGTATATTCACAGACGGACTCTGAGCTGAATCAGCAGGCATGGGCAGCCAACCTCTTACCAAAGGTCAAGGCGAGCGTATCACGCTCAGCCGGTTCGCTGTACAAACCGGCGAATTCTTCACCCATGCGAATCAAGGCATCAATGCGCGCCACCAAAAGATCTTCAGGTACCCGCTGGCCGTTACCAATATAAGCCAGCGGTAGTCTTTTTTCATGGACCGCAGAAAGTGCTGCACCCAGTCGAGTCGTTTCATCAACCTTGGTCAGAATGGCGCCGCTCAAGGGGGCACAACCAAACGCCGTCACAGTTTCCCGCAACACCGCGTGCAGCGCATTGGCTGCCAATACCAAGTAATTACGGACCTGTGGCGCGTCTTTTAACAGCGCAAACTGTTGTGACAGACGCAGATCACGCTGGCCCATGCCAGCGGTATCAATCAAGATCAAAGACTTATCGGAGAAACCGGTGATGGCGTCGCGCAACTCCCGAGCAGTGCGGACCAGTTTGACAGGCGCATCCATAATGACACCGAAGGTGCAAAGCTGTTCGAAGGCACCGATCCGGTAGCTGTCCGTAGTCACCAGCGCCACATGGTGCGGGCCATGCCGCAGATTATAGCGTGCTGCCAATTTGGCAATGGTCGTGGTTTTGCCTACCCCCGTCGGGCCGACCAAGGCAACGACCCCACCCTGCGTCAAAATATCGTCCTCGGTGACCGTAAGACTGCGCCCCAAAGTTTCCAGCGCCAGACGCCAAGCCCGTTCCGGATGCCGCTCATTAGCAGCAGCTTCCGCTAAACGTAAGCATAAATGCGGGTTAAAACCAAAATCCAGCAGTTGACTTAACAAATCGGCCCGATGAGGTTGTTGACGAGCCAGCTCTCCCCAAGCCAAACCCGATAACTGTTGTTCTAGCAAGTTATGCATGACCTGGATTTCGTTACGCATCTCAACCAGCAAAGGATCTTGGGCCCAAACCACTCGCGATTTGTCGAGCCGCGCTGGTGCTGCTCGCTCCTGAGAGGTGCAGGTTGCAAGCTGATCCGATTCAGGCACGGCAGTGGCTTGCTGGATAGCTGGATCAAATAGCTGATCTGCTGCTATGGATGGTTTGTCATCCTCTGGATCCCGGCCAGGTTGCTCCTCTATTTCCCGAGCCAATGCGCGACGCTGAGCGGCAGCCTCCAACGTCGCCTGCTGCAGTGTTTGCTCATCGTAATCAATGGCTGCAACGATTTCGAAACCGGCAGCGGTCCGTTGATTCGACAGGATAACAGCATCCGGTCCCAGTTCTTCGCGAATCTTGCGCATGGCCTCACGGATATTCGCAGCGCATAGTCTTTTGATTTTCATCGCTTTCTTCCCGCTGTTGTCACGACCTCCGCATCCTCGGCCAGCCGCGTCGGTTCGCTTACTTACCCACTGTGGCAATCACCTTGAGCTTCTTATCCTCAGGGATCTCGCTGAAAGCAAGGACGTGAAGGTGGGGGATTCCATGCCGGGTGAAACGCGCCAGCATGAGACGGATCGCGTCTGGAACTAACAACACTCCCGGTTGCCCGACGAGCTCCTGCTTTTGGGCAGTTTCCAGCAACGCCTTATGGAGACGTTCAGCAAGTCCAGGTTCCAGAGATACCTGCTCGTCCCTACCCGTTTGCAGAGTACGGAGCAATATCTGTTCCAGATCAGCGGCCAAAGTAATAACAGGCAATTCATCCTCTAAGCCATTGATATTTTGAATAATCATTCGTCCAAGCGCTATTCGGACAGCAGCGGTCAATACGTCAGGGTCCTGACTCCGGGCACCATGTTCCGCCAAAGTTTCGGCGATAGTTCGCATATCACGGATCGGCACTTGTTCAAGCAGCAGGTTTTGCAGCACCCGCACCACGATGCGCAGTGTCAGAGTTTTAGGTACAAGATCCTGCACCAGGCGCGGCATAGCATTCGCCAGCCGGTCCAGCAATTGCTGGGCTTCCTCATGCCCGAGTAATTCATGGGCGTGGCTCAGTAATATCTGATTGAGGTGAGTCGCGATCACCGTGCTAGCATCCACTACCGTATAGCCAAGGGTTTGCGCCTGTTCACGCAGACTGGGCTCAATCCACACTGCGGGTAATTTGAATGCTGGATCCTGGGTGACGATACCGGGCAAGGTGCTTTGCACTTGGCCAGGATTGATCGCTAGTTGCCGGTCAGGGAAGGCTTCGGCTTCAGCGGCGGTAACACCCAGCAAGGTGACCCGGTAAGCCGCCGGTGCCAAATCAAGATTGTCGCGAATATGCACGGGAGGGATCAAAAACCCCAATTCCTGGGATAGCTTTTTGCGAACACCCTTAATCCGCGCCAGCAGTTGACCATTCTGATTGCGATCAACCAGAGTAATGAGCCGGTAGCCGACTTCCATACCGATCGTGTCCAAAGGCGGCACATCATCCCAGCCAACCTCACGGGTATCCGCGCTTTCAGCAGCGCCAGGTTCAGTAAGAACACCACCTTCGGCTATATCCGGCTGCACAGCGGCGGATTGCCGTTGATGGATGCGCCAAGCCAGATAGCCCGCCCCGGCAGCTAGGCTAAGAAACACCAGATTGGGCATGCCCGGAATCAGCCCCAGCAAGCCGATGATGCCTGCCGTCACCGCCAGCGTTTGCGGGCTGCCAAACAGTTGCCGGGTCACCTGCTGCCCCATGTCCTGAGAACCAGAGGCACGAGTGACAATGATGGCAGTGGCGGTTGACAGCAACAGCGCAGGTATCTGCGCCACCAAACCATCACCAATGGTCATCAGGATGTAGAATTGAGCCGCTTCGCTCATTGACAACTGGTGTTGCAAAGTACCGATAGCGATACCGCCCAGCATGTTAATAAAGGTGATCAGCAGGCCAGCGATGGCATCGCCGCGCACGAACTTGCTGGCACCGTCCATGGAGCCATAGAAATCGGCTTCCTGCACCACCTCGGATCGCCGGAGCTTAGCCTCAGCCTGATCGATGACTCCGGCATTGAGGTCAGCATCGATCGACATCTGCTTGCCAGGCATAGCGTCCAATGTGAAGCGGGCGCTCACTTCTGATACCCGGCCAGCACCTTTGGTGACCACGACAAAATTGATAATCGTCAGAATGATAAACACAATAATGCCGACCGCGAAATTACCGCCGATCACAAATTGCCCGAAGGCTTCAATGACTTTGCCAGCCGCATCCGCTCCTGCATGGCCATTGAGCAAAACCACCCGGGTAGAGGCAATGTTGAGCGCCAGCCGCAACAAAGTAGCGATTAGCAATATGGTGGGGAAGGCGGTGAAATCTAGAGGACGTTCGCTGTAAACACTCGCCAGCAACACCACGAGTGCCAAGGCGATGTTAAAGGTAAAGAATACATCCAGCGCGAAAGGCGGCAGCGGGATGACCACCATCGCCAGGATAACGATCATCAGGGCTGGGGCACCCAAGCCGGAACGGGTTATGCTACCTAAGGTCGCGGCCAAGCTCACCGCATCTCTCTTTTTATAAGAGATAAGATAATGAAATTCATATTTTTCTCTAAATTACTCGGTACGCATTTCAGATGGTACCGGCACATCATCAAGGATGATCGGATCCCGATTAAATGGCTCTTCCTGACGCAGGCGATACAGATAAGCCAGTACTTGGGCGACCGCACGATACAGGGGATTGGGAATGGGTTTATCCAGCTTGCCGTTATAGTACAGGGCACGCGCCAGCAACGGCGACTGCACCAATGGAACCCGGTGCTGGACCGCCAATTCGCGAATACGCAAGGCCGTCTGCTCAACGCCCATGGCCACGATGACCGGCGCTGCCATCGTGGCTTGTTTATATTCCATTGCCACTGCGTAATGGCTGGGGTTAGTGACCACCACATCAGCAGCCGGCACCTTCTCCATCATCCGTCGTTGCGCAAATTCCATTTGCAAGCGGCGGATACGCGCTTTGACCTCGGGTTTGCCATCCGTATCCTTCATCTCATCCCGCACCTCCTGATGCGTCATACGCAGGTTCCGGAGATAGTTGAAGATTTGGAAAGGGACATCCACGCCAGCAATCAACAGCATGGGCAAACTCAAGATTAGAAAGGTCCAGCCTAGAATCTGGGCAGTATGCGCCAACGCGGGTAATAGCGGTTCCCGGCCCAGATTCAATAACTCCGCTTCACCCTGCCAGAGCAGAAATACCGCTACACTACCGATAATCAGAAATTTGATCAGCGCCTTGACCAGTTCCATCAGCGAATTCCAGGAAAACAGCCTGGCCAACCCCTTGATAGGATGAATTCCCTTAAAACTCAAGTTGAAAGTCCACCCGCCGAGCGCTAATGGCGCTAACAGCGCGATGACCAGCATCAGCCCAAGAAGAGGTGTCAGCAACAACAATAGATCGCCAAATAGCTGCCCTAATACCTGCGGAATTTGGGTAGGATCGGTCATTTTCCGGGAATCCATTGCCAAACCAGCACGCATCTGCGCGGCCAATCCTTCAATGAGATGTGGCCCTAGAATCAGCAGACTACCTGAAGCAACCAGCAACATCATCAAGGTTGTTAACTCGCGGGAACGAGCGACTTGTCCTTTTTCAGCAGCTTCTTGCCGACGTCGAGGCGTGGCTTCTTCCGTTTTATCCTGGCCATTTTCATTTTCGGCCATTAGCCCGCTCCTCCCGCCAATTGACTGATGCCACGAAACGCCTCTGAAAATAAATTATTTAGTTGATACATCAGGTTGGGCAGGCTATAGAGAATGATCAACAATCCGAGTATCAGCGTGATCGGGAATCCGACCGCAAAAATATTGAGCTGCGGTGCAGCACGCACCATGACCCCGAAAGCCATATTGACCACTAAAAGCGAGGCGATGGCCGGCAACGCGACTAGCACAGCTCCGGCAAACATGTGGCCCGCCCAGTTGACTACAATCCAGAGCCAATCACGGTCAGCACCGGTTGGCGCCACCGGCAATACGGTAAAACTGTCGGCCAGTAATTGAATCAGCATTAAATGACCGTTCAGCCCTAGAAATACCAACGTGCCAAGCAGGGTATAGAACTGACTCAACAACGCACTTTGCGCGCCGCTCTGCGGATCTACCAGACTGGCGAAACCGAGACCGACTTGGGTCGCGATTACCTGACCGCCCAGTTCCAAAGCACCGAATACCAGCCGGAGCAGAAAGCCCATACTCAGTCCGATCAGCAGCTGCTGAGCTGTAACCAGAAGACCGGCCGGACTGAGCGGTTCAACCATCGGCATCGGCGGTACAAAGGGCAGGATCGCCCATGTCAAAGCCAGTGCCACCATCAAGCGAACTCTGCGAGGGGTAACCCGCGAGCTGAAGACTGGCGCTGTAAGAACCATTGCAGCAACCCGAGTTAGCGGCCACAGAAACGTTCCAGCCCAGGCGGCGGCTTCGGCGCTGCTGATCTGCATGGTCTAGCCAATCAGGTTCGGAATTTCTTTGAAAAGAGTCCGGGTGAAATCAATGAGAAGCTCCAACATCCAGGGACCCGCTAGCAAGAGCACTGCCGCAATTACCAGCAGTTTGGGTACGAAGGTCAACGTCATTTCGTTGATCTGAGTCGCAGCCATAAACATACTGATCAGGACACCAACGACTAGACCTGTCAACAGCATGGGTGCCGAAATCAGGATAGCCAGTTCCAGACCACGCTGACCAAGGGTGATAATCGTTTCCGGGGTCATAGCGATCTCCAACAACAAGATTCACGGAATATAGAAGCTGGAGGCTAGCGTATTCATGATCAGTCCCCAGCCATCAACCAGCACGAACAACATCAATTTAAAGGGAAAGGAAATCATCATTGGCGACAACATCATCATGCCCATCGACATCAACACGCTGGCGACGACCAGATCGATGATCAGAAATGGCATGAACAGCATGAAACCGATCTGAAAAGCGGTTTTAAGTTCGCTGGTAATATAGGCTGGCACAAGCAACGAAAATGGCACTTCATCAGGGGATTCCAGGGTGGCCCGTCCAGACAATTGCGTAAACAAAGCCAGATCGCTTTCCCGAGTCTGGGCCAGCATAAAGGCTTGCAAAGGCTGCTGGGCTTCCCGCAGCGCATCTTGGAAGCTGAGCGTTTCATTTAGATAAGGGGCGAGTGCTTGGTCGTTAATACGATCGAAGACTGGAGACATGATAAAAAAAGTCAGAAACAGCGCCAGGCCAATCAGAATCTGATTATTTGGCGTTTGCATAGTGCCTATTGCCTGGCGCAGCAGAGCCAATACGATAATAATGCGGGTGAAGGAGGTCATCATCAGCAGCGCAGACGGCAACAGGGTCAGCGCGGTCATAAGCGCCAGGATTTGCAAACTCATCGACCACGTTTCGCCACCGCCCTCGGTGGGTGTAATGGTCAATGCCGGCAGGCCGGCGGGTGCCGCCAAAGCCGATTCTGCGCCGCTCAGCAGCAAGATCAGCAGCAATCCTGCCAGTGTACTAAGGGCCGGCCATGCGCATTTAGGAAGATGGCGGGTCATGGAGCGGCTCCGGAGCGCGGGTTGACGTGGCCTGGAAAATAGGCGTCGCTGGCTTAGAGGACGAAGAGGACGAAGGGGTAAAAACATGCAGCGCCTGAATTTGATGCGCGGTGATCCCAATCAGCAGCCGCACTTCATCAACTTCGACCAGTAGCAGGCGTTCCCGGGCACCCAGTGGCAACCCGCCGATCACGCGGACCAATCCGTCGCGGGGCAGCGCATAGCGGCGCAACAACCAGCTCAGCCCGGCTGCAAGCCCCAGCACCAACAGCAGCCCTAGCGTGAGTTGCGCCAGCATACCGCCGCTGAGTAATGCTGTGGACTCGACATGGCCTGGCTCAACACCCGCCGCCAGCGCCCCTCCCGGTAAGACCAGCATAAAGACCAAGACTGCATGCATAGCAATCACCGCAAACGGCGAATGCGCTCTTCAGGGCTGACAATATCAGTAATTCGCACCCCAAAACGCTCGTTAATGACGACCACTTCGCCGCGCGCCACCAAACAGCCGTTGACTAAAATATCCAGCGGATCACCTCCCGGACGGTCTAGTTTAACGACCGAGCCCTGCGTTAATTGCAGCAATTCGCGAACGCTCATACGAGTATGACCTAGCTCCAGTGACAGGGTGATAGGAATATCCATCACCATGCTCAGATTCGGTTCAGGCTTGGCGCCATTCTGTACCGGCGCATCTTGCATCGTCGTCGCGGTATCCAAGGCATCAACTTCATCGTTCATGATACGACGTTCTCTTGAAATAAAGCTGCGGATTAAAGGAGGGTTACTGTCAGTTTTTGACTTCGAAGGGCGAAAAATCCGTTGATGGCACGGAGTGTGTGGCTAACTTGCTAGACCGGCCAACTGCTTGTTCGATCTTAAGCGCGCGCCATCCCTGAGCAACACCGTAGGAACCACGGTAAATTGGCACGTTCTCCACCTGTAAAGTAGCTGTAGCAGGAATATCAACCGGAATAACATCACCAACCTTCAGGTCTAGCAGCTCGCTGAGCGAAAGATCGAAACCGGCTAAGTAGCAATGGGCCTCAATCTGGCTGTCCTGGATGCCCTCACGCAAACGTGTGGTCAGTTGCGGGTTAGGATGAGGGTGTTCCTTGTGCAAACTGTTCAACAGAGTTTTACGAATCGGTTCCAGAATAGAATACGGCAACGCTAGATGCAGAATGCCGGCAATATTGTCCCGGCTAATATGGACGCTGCTGACCGCTAAGGTTTCGGTTGGATTGAGCGCAGTGATAAATTGCGGCTTGCTTTCAGAATCCTCTTGGGTACATTTGAGGTTAGCAAAGGGCTCCCAAGCTTCCTCTAAACAGCGAAAGGACAATTCAAGCAGGCGCTGGATAAAACGGGTTTCAGTCGTGGTAAAAGCCCGGACGCTCGGAGATTTGTATAAGCGTCCAGTCCCGCCAAAGAACGTATCGACCACCATAAAGATCAGCTCTTGGTCAAAGATCAACAGGGCAGGACCGCTTAGAGGTGCCATGCCAATGACATTGACGCTGCAGGGGACGCTGAGAGAAGTCGTTAAATCCGTGTAGCTGCGCTTTTCGATCGCGCCGACCGTAACCATTAAATCCCGGCGGACTAAGTCGAACAAGCCGATTCGTAAGCGATGGGCGAAGCGTTCATGAATAGTTTCCAGGACCGGCAACAAGTTGTTGATTGCATAGTCCTGGCTGGCTAAATCATACGACTGAGCTTCATCCTTGAAAACGCCTGAGCTTACACTCCGGCTCCTCGATTTTTTAGACACGACTTCCATCAGGGCATCGCGTTCATCCTTGGTAAGAAATTGATCGGTGGACATGGATGTTACTGCAACACAAAAGCGGTGAAGTACACGGCTTCGATACCTGGCATGCCGATTTCCCGGGTCAAAATACCTTGAATCTGCGCGAGCGCCTGCATTCGCAATTTCTCCTTGCCATTAAGAGAGGCCAGGACTTCCATCTTCTGATTGGAGAACAAGAGAATTAGATCATTACGAATCTGAGGCATACTCTGGGTAACCGCATCGAGAACCTGTTGATTGCGGGCCATGACAGTCATACCGATCTGCAAGTAACGCAGCATGCCTTGATCTTCGAAATTGACGATAAACGCCGGCTCGATAGGAAGATAAATCGGTGGTCCTCCAAAAGACACCGGTGGAGCAACATTAGCACCACCATGCGCTGGCGCAGCTGCGCCATGAGCCGACGGCGCAGCAGCTGCATGATCTTCCTCCCCTCCCTTGTTTAACGCACCGGTTAAAAACAAGGTTGCACCGATCGAGCCGCCGACCAGAATTAGGCCGCCAACCAGAAGGAGCAGAATTTTGAGGATGCCGGAACCTTTCTTCTCAGGTTTGGCGGCGTCTTTCTCAGCCATAAGGGCCCCTGAATCTTCGTGAAATGAACAGGCTCATATTAGGCAAATAACACACCAACTATAAAATAAAATTATATTTATTAATAATAAACAACATGTTATTTAATATAAATACTGGGCCATCAGCATATTGATTGGAAGATCGTCAAAATTCTGTCGCAATAAGATGATCAAGCCAAGCATAGGAGGGTGCAGAAACAGAAACACATCGTCTGGAAACAAAACATTAGCAATCCTTTCGCCTCTTTAAGGTGAAAAGATTTGGAGAGGAACAACCAATCAAGCGTTTGGAATACAGGGCCTGCTTAATAGACCCTGCATGCCTGTTCTACATCTGCAGCGCCTCAGTCAGAGAGCCAGCAGCGACATACGGCCATTGCCATAGCGGGGAACGTTGATCATGAAATCAACATGTCCCTTCGCGGCATCCAGCATCTCCCGGACCTCTGCGGGCAACTTACCCGCATCAGGATACAATGTATCTATCTTAAGATGAGGTGTCTTATCATTCATCAGCAGGGTAGAGAGAATATTGGCAACCTCATACAGATTATCGAGCATAGCCTGTTCTAGTTTCTTGGTCTTGATAGCGTCTTTAGCAGCAGAAGCAGGCATCATAGATAATGCGCAGCCGGCATTGGCAGCCAGGGGAATGTCACAGATGAAGGCTGCAACTATTTTACCGTGGTCATCGACATAGCTCGTAATCAGGTTACCGGAGCCGGGCTTGGAATCCAGTGGTTTCCCCGGCGTCGCCGGCACGTTGCCTCCAAACAGCATAACCAGTGTCTTACTCACATCAGTGGCTTTAGGCAAAATGAAGGTGGTGGGCATAGCGCGTTCCGTTGAATATCACTTGAGTCTGGGGTTTCGGCAAGATCCTGGCTGGTGCAAACAGCACTCTTGATACTTCCGGCCGGGATATTGTCAATCCTTAGATGAAATTACCTAAGGTCTTAGCAAAGGTTTCTGCAGTAAAGGGTTTATTGATTATGAACTTGGCGCCAGCGTGAGCCGCTTTAGAACGCATCTCGGCCGTTGCCTCGGTGGTGACGAAACCAAAAGTAATCTTATAGCCTTCCTCGTTAAGCGCCTGGAGCAATTCTAACCCTGACTTATTGGGCATATTCCAGTCTGAGAGGATTAAATCAGGTGGATCCTTGTGGATCGACTCCAGTGCCTCATTGCCATCACTGGCCTGCTGGACTTCAAGGTGGTTGAAACCGGCCTCGCGCAAGGTACGCCGGACGATCATGCGCATGGCGTTACTGTCATCAACAATCAGGATTTTCATGGTCTTCTCCCGCTCAAACAAAACAATTGATCTGTAAAGGCAGGTCTTTGCAACGCAGAAAAACTTGCCTCATTGCCCGTCCTTACTATAGTGATATTGTAACCTTCCATGATAGAAGAGGGAGAGTGAAGCAAGGCACGGGTAACAGACGTTTCAAATTCCCGCCCGCTCGGTGGGTCAACTCACCGAGGGTATCCCATCAACCCCAACCCACTGCCAGTGCCGTCAACGCGATAGCTGTCCAATTCCAATAGAGAATCCTACTCGTTGGTCAGTGCAGATAGAATATCTAAGGATAATTCTATCTATGGCGCTTTATTCTAGCGTAGTTTGTAGCATACGCTCTTCCCTATAGACACCGGTTCATAACCGGCATCTAAATTCAGAGTTGTTTCCGAAGAACCTAGAAATAGATAGCCGTCTGGTTTCAAAATACCACGAATCTTGCTCAAGATCGTTTTTCTGACATCTAAATCAAGATAAATCAGAACATTGCGGATAAAAACAATATCCAGCGGTGGAATCGATGGCCAAGGCCCGGCAAGATTGCTCTGCTGGAATTCCACCATTTGACGAATCTCAGACCTGATCCGCCATTGCAAGCCCTGTTTCTGGAAATACTTGGTCAGTAGCATGGCAGGCAGGCCACGGTTCACTTCGATCTGACTGTATATACCCGTACGCGCACGCGCCAGAATGGCACCGGATAGATCGGTAGCGATAATACGCACCCGGTTCCGGGCGGCAGGAAAGTGTTCGCGCACCAGCATCGCCACACTAAAGGGTTCCTGGCCGCTAGAGCAGGCCGCACACCAGATCGTCAGGCTGGAAGATTGCCGCCGCTGTAGTAGCTCAGGCAATATCAATGTCTTAAGAGCCTCGAATGGGTAAATATCACGAAAAAAGGAGGTTTCATGAGTAACGATAGCCTCAATAACTTGCTCGCAAAGGCTGTTTACTGCAGAGCCTGTTCTTAGTGACGCGATCAATGCCGCCAATGAGGCAAATCCCGCCCGCCGCGCTAACGGCGTCAGCCGTGTTTCGATCAGGTAATCTTTATCTGCTTCCAATACAATAGCGGCATGGCGCCGGACCAGCTCGCGAATGAAGTCAAAGTCACTGATGCTCGTGGCGTTGTTCATTAAAGATTGTCAGTGACCCGGCACCAATAACGACTAAAGGCGCATTCGCACACGACTGGTAATTTCCTCAGCTAATTTCGGCAATGCAATTTGCCCATCCGCCAAGCCCGCCTTTACCACAAAACTAGGCATTCCCCATACCACTGAGCTAGCCTCATCCTGTACCAGGACCTGTCCACCCGCATGGTGGATTGCCTCGCAACCCTTAAGTCCATCGCTGCCCATACCCGTTAGAATCACTGCTAAAGCATTGGCCCGGTAGGTCGCAGCAACCGAACGCAACAGTACATCCACAGCAGGTCGACAGGAATTCTCAGGCTCATTCTGGTTCAATTGCAGACGGACCTGAGTGCCCTGACGCTCTAGAACCATGTGCGAACCACCGGGGGCTAACCAGACTTGACCCGGTTGCAGGATTTCACCCGCCACGCCTTCAGCAACCGGCAGCTTCGTCTGGGTAGCCAGCCGTTCCGCCAGCAGGCGAGTGAAGATAGGCGGCATATGCTGAACGATCAGGATCGGCACTGGAAATTGGGCTGGCAAACGTGACACGAGCGTGGCCAAGGCGTTAGGGCCGCCCGTAGAAGCGCCTATCGCCACCACATCCACGCGTAAGTGCGGTACCGCAGCAATGGGACGGCGAGGAGAGACCGTGATTGGTGAGGGAGGTGAAACTGGCAATGGCGCCGGTTCTGAAAAAATAGCTCGTTTGGGTACGGATGGTTGGATCACCGGAGCCACCGGAGCCACCGGAGCCACGGGGGCTACGGGGGCTACGGGGGCTACTGGACTGAGCAGATGCTGACAGAATGCTTTGACCCGCGGAATCAACTCATCCCGCACCCGCTGTAGCGATTTGCTCATGTTCCCCGTGTTCGAGGGTTTGGTGATGTAGTCATTAGCACCCCGCGCCAATGCTTCAAGCGTGACAATCGCCCCTCGCTCAGTAATCGAACTAAACATGATGACTGGCAAACGCGGTTGGCGCTTACGGATTTCAGTCAAGGTTTCCAGACCATCCATGACTGGCATTTCTACATCCAGAATGACCAGATCAGGATTGAGCGTCGGCAATTTTTCCAGGGCAATTTGCCCATTTTGGGCGCTACCGACCACTTCCAGTTGTGGATCACTGGTCAGTACATCCGTGAGCAATCGACGGATTACCGCCGAATCATCGATCAGCATAATGCGGATTTTTTCGGCCATAAGCTTAATTGGGGACAATTCCCAGCAGGTTGAGTTTTTCCAACACCGCATTACGAGTAAACGGCTTCATCATATATTCACCAGCGCCAGCAACAGGCACCTTAGAAACCTGTTCAATTGCGGATTTAGCGGTAACGGATTAGAGGTTAGTGCGTAAGCTAGCACGTGTACCAGTGCGCTTTGAACGGCTAGCTCCTCGATAAGCCAGACTTTCATCATAACGGAAGCGGTCGACCAGATGTTGCAGTTCGGCAGCCATACGCGCCATTTCATCCGAAGCGGTATGCACATCATTGGCACTACTCAGAGTATTTTGAGCAGCTTGGGCAACATTGGTGATATTCTGGGCAATTTCCAAACTACCCCGGGCAGCATCAGCGACGCTACGGCTGATTTCATTGGTCGTCGCCGTCTGTTCCTCAACAGCGCTAGCAATAGTGATCTGAATATCATTGATCTGGTTAATAATTGCGCTGATGCCGCCAATGGCGTCCACCGCGCTACCAGTATCCATTTGAATTGCTTCAATCTTGCGGCCGATCTCCTCGGTGGCCTTGGCGGTTTCCTTGGCCAGCTCCTTGACTTCGTTGGCGACCACCGCAAACCCCTTGCCTGCCTCGCCGGCGCGGGCCGCTTCAATCGTCGCATTCAGTGCCAATAAATGGGTTTGTTCAGCAATCGAGGTAATAACCTTGATGATATTGCCAATACCTGCGCTGCTGTCGCCCAATTTGCGGACCGTGGTGTTGGCATTTTGCGCCATAGTCACCGCCGAAGCGACAATCCTAGCAGCCTCCGCAGCATTCTGGGCGATTTCACGAATACTGGCCCCCATTTCCTCAGTCGAGGTTGCCACCGCTTCGACATTAGCACTGACTTGGTCAGCGACTGAAGTCGCCATCGACGCTTTACTCGAAGCCGCTTCGGCATTGCTGCCCATCTGATGACTGACCATAGTCAGTTCCTCAGCAGCACTCGCCAAGGTTTGAGCATTAAGCCCGATTTGGGCCATGCTGTCACGCAGGGTCGCCAGCAATTGGTTCAATCCCTGCGCCATCTGCGCAACGGAATCAGTACCGGTCACTGTCAATTCCTGGGTCAGATCGCCATCAGCCGCCGCGCTCACCGCTTGCAGCATCTGCTCAACTCGATTTTGTAGAAGCTGGAGCAATTCCTTTTCGTGATGATCGGCAACCTCCTTAACAACCTCCTTAACAACCGGCTCACTGCGAGGCTTTTCCACCAGTACGCTGCGTGGCTCTTCCGCTAGACGTTCCCATGTGATCATTGGCCCCTGATACGAGCCGTCTGCATCATGAATAGCGCTGAAATGCAAATCAAAGGATTCATTGCCCAGAGTGAAAGCCGCCTTATGAGGAAGATGGGCTGGAAGATAAGCCGGGTCGGAGGTGATCCGCCGCAAATCATCCTGACGGCGGTAGAGCACATCCAGCGGCTGACCGATCAATTGACCAACAGTGACTGATAGATGTGACTCCAACCCGCGCAAAGTCCGCTCCATGGCCGGATTCATATAGCGTAACTGCAGGTTACGGTCAGCGATCATAACATTGAAGGGCGCGCTTTGGACCATGGAAAGGATGTGTCCTGCTTTGCTGCGCCGTTCAGCCATTTCATTCCAGTCCACTTTATCTGCTTGAAAAACCACCTGAATGTTTTTCACAGCTTGGTTCAATGCTTGCGTCATGCGGCCTAATTCGTCGCTGGCAATAATCGGCGCCTGCCAGGACAAATTGCCGTTGGCAAGATGGCCAGCGAGTTCCAGAACACCCTGAATGCTAGTTTGCAGGTTGCGGCGCAGCAGGAAAAACAACACGAGCAACGGCCCAGCCAGGATTAGGATGAGCACGATTTCGCGAAAGATCGCACCCAATAATCCATCGTTCTGGTCATCGATATAAACCCCAGCGGTTAGCACCCAGTCCCAGGGTACGAATTCCCGGGCGTAGCCCACCTTGGTGACCGGTTTGCTGCTGCCTGGGCGAGGCCATTCATAGGTCACGAAGCCACCCCCTTCCCGCCGGGTGACATCGACCAGCTCAGAGACGATGCTGGAAAGCATGTTGGCGTCGCGACCGCCACGCAGCGGCTGGCCCTCCAGTTCCGGGCGCGTCGTTTCCAGCAACAAGCGCTGATCAGCATCAATGATGACAAAATAGAGATCCTGATAACGCATATTGCGCAAGGTTTCGATAGCCAGCTTTTGCGCCTGCTCACGGTTCAGCGCTCCAGCCTGCTCCTGTTTCTGGTAGCGCTCGATGACACCAGCACCCATCTCCACTAAATTAAGCGCGAGATTTTGTGAGGCTTCCAGTGATCGCGAACGGTCCTGAAGCGACAGGACAGCCAGAAACAGCATACTGGCGACGGCCCAACCGACTAGCAGAGCTAATTTACCCTGCAAATTGAAATTTTTTAAAAGCATCATTTCAGTTACTCGGTATTTTTCGCCGTTGCGCGATAACGGTTTAGGAGAGCTAGGTTGAACAGTTTGTCGATATTAATCGTGAGCAACAACCGGCCCTGAAGTTTATATGTCCCTTGGATTAATTCACGGGCAATACCCTCAAGCGTGTCCGGTGGCCGCTCGAAGCAGGATTGATCGACTTCTAACACATCGCCAATGCGATCCACCAGCAGGCTAAAGGTACCTTGCCGGGTCTGTACCACAATATTAATCGGTCGACGGTCATCCTGAGGATCACCCACCTGAAGTAAACGCCGCAGGTCGATGGCCGTGACAATCTGGCCACGCAAATTGATCAAGCCACGCACCACCGGCGGCGCTAAAGGTACAGGGGTAACTACCTGATAGCGGATGACTTCCTGGACTTTTTCTACATCAACACCGAAAAACCGGTCTTCCAGGAAAAAGGTGCAAAGCTGGTGGTTATCGGCCATTGGTTCAAGCTCCCTCAGCCAATGCCAGTAATGGCATCATCCGTTGCAGGAAACTCTGGACATCGAACAGCTCTGTGACCCGGCCCTGGATAACCAAGGTGCCGGCCACACCGGCACGGGTCGCCCGGCCTTTAGTTTCAAAAACATCCTGGACGATATCGATAATCTCGTCCACCACTAAACCGATCCGCCGGACACCATCGCCAAAGACAATCACCTGCAACAGCGGGGTAGTGAGCGCCCCCGTTTCCGTTCGTGCCAGACGATCAGAACTATAGCTTGCACTAAGAACGTTTTTAAGGCGGACCAGCGGCAGAATCTGGCCGCGATACTGGATGACATCCACATCACCAGCGCTTTCCACTTGCTCAGATTCAAACTCTTCCAGGCGGGAAACCGGAGCCAGCGGAATAGCCAGCCGGCCATTACCTGGCGACCGCACCAGTAACAGCGTCTGAATTTCGGCCTTACGGTCGCGCTCCTTCTCCAGTTGCGCTGCGACGTTTTGATCATGGCTATCGCTCAAAATCCGCGCCTGCTGGGCGATACCCAAGATATCGAGAATCAGAGCAACCCGGCCATCGCCCATAATTGTCGCGCCGGCGAACACCGGGATATCCTGAAGCACCTTATCAAGCGGCTTAACCACAATTTCCTGCGTATCATTGATTTGATCCACCACCAACCCAAGCTGATGCTGGCCTGCTTGCAGCACCACGATGTTAAGAACTCTAGCAGTGGCGATCAAGTTCAACTCGTGGTTAAGATAAACAATCGGTAGCAGCTTGCCACGCAACCGGTAAACAGGATTGCTGTGGACATATTCAATCGCAGCATCGCGTTGTTCCTCGTTGACGCGGATCAGCTCCAGCAAATTAACCTGAGGGATGGCGAAGCGCTCCCCGCCACTGGTGACAATAAGTGCCGGGACAATAGCTAAGGTCAAGGGGATGCGAATCTTGAATGTCGTGCCACGACCTAACTCGCTTTCCAGGTCAATCACGCCCCCGATTTTTTCGATGTTGGTCTTGACCACATCCATGCCGACGCCGCGTCCGGAAATATTGGTGATTTTCTCGGCGGTGGAGAACCCTGCCAGAAAGATCAACCGCCGGAAATCCTGGTCGCTCATCGCGTCGGCGCGCTCCAGGGTAATCAGCCCTTTTTCCACGGCTTTATTGCGCAATTTGATCGGATTAATACCGGCCCCGTTGTCAGCGATTTCAATATGGACCTGGCCGCCTTCATGATAGGCGCGCAATAACAAGCACCCTTCTTCCGGCTTACCCGAGGCTTGCCGCACCGCTGGCAACTCGACACCGTGGTCGACCGCGTTACGGATCAGGTGGGTTAACGGATCCTTCATCGCTTCAATCAAGCTTTTGTCGAGCTCGGTTTCCTTGCCTTCCATTTCTACCCGCACCTGCTTACCGCAATTCACCGCCAGGTCGCGCACAATACGGGGGAATTTCGCCCAGATATTGCTGATCGGCTGCATCCGGGTACGCATGATGCCTTCTTGCAACTCACTGGTAATCAGGTTCAGGCGTTGTGAAGCCGCCATCAGTTGTGGATTTTCCTGAAGCAGCGTGTACTCGACAATCTGATTACGCGCCAGCACCAACTCGCCAACCAGGTTCATCAGCTTATCCAGCAGCGGCACATCCACGCGGATTGAACTTTCAGCGATACTCGGCCCCCCCGCAGCAGAGGCCGGCGTTGAGGGGGCACGTTCCAGTGCAGCAGGGGTGGAAGCGGCACGTTCCAACGCCTGGGCCGCAGGTTGCGCGGATTTTGCGCTCGTGTCTGCCGATGATGGGGGTGTAGCAGGCGATTCCGGACACTGGGCAGACGATGATAGAGCAGATGGCTTTTCTGGGGGAGCGGAAACCGGTTCAAGCAGGAAAACTGAGCCGGGAGGCAATAATTCACTACCCGCGTCATCTGCATCGGCATCTTCGGCAGCCGATGATTCATTCGCCGGAGGCGTGGCGTCCACCGGCACCGGCGGGGAAGGCGGCACAGGGGATGCAGAACCTCCTTCCTTAAGACGATTCAGCACTTGAATCAGGTCAGAATAGCTTTCCTCACCATCGGTTTCAGTCCGTTCGATCTCACCCAGCATGGTACGCACGGCATCCAGCATATTGAGCAATGCGCTGGCGATTTCCTGGGTGAAACTCAGCTTGCCGTCCCGCAGCAGCGATAGAAGATTTTCCCCGGCATGGGCCAGTTTTTCGAGATGGCTGAAACCGAGGAAACCGCACGTGCCTTTGATTGTGTGAACTGTCCGGAAGATGCTAGCAAGCGTGTCCCGATCATCGGGATTCTGTTCAAGTAGAACAAATTTATTATCAAGTTGATCCAAGCCTTCCAGGCTTTCGGTCAAAAATTCTACAATGATCTCATCCATAGCGGCAGGATCGCCTAAACTGTTGCCCCATGTTCCACCAACCCGTTGCAAGGTTAGCGCAAGCTTGCTTATTGAATTTTAGATGCTGTAGAAAAAATCAACCGATTAATTTTGAAAGCCCGTTGAAAGCCTGCTTGTGAGCAAGATTCCACTGAGATCGCCCACAAGCAGGTTATATGTCACTAGTATCGTGTTTAATACATCAAGATTTTGAACACAGCGGTCACCCGCTGAAGCATGACCGAAAGCAGCGTTCCAGTTTAGCTAATGCGTCGTGGCGTACCCGCTACTTCCGGTGTTACCTTCCGGTGTCCAAGATTAGACATCGCCCCAGCCGAACACCTCCACGGCACGAAACAGGTCATTGTCAGTAACCATACCAACCGGTTTGCCATCCATTTCGACTACTACACGGCGGACGTTGGCTTCGGCCATCCGCTGCGAGGCTTCGGCCAGTGACATTTCGCGCTTAACTGTCACGAGCGGCCGGGTAGCCACTTCACTCACAGGTACTCGTGCCGGTGAGCGATTGACGCTGATAATCTTCTTAAGCACATCGCGGTCCGTCATGATACCCCAGCGACCGCTGGCATCGGGTTCAGCCATCACCGCATTCACACCTTTCTCGATCATGACATGCATGGCGACATTGACCATATCGTCATTCTTGACGGTGACGACCGGTGACATGATGCCGCCTACGGTGGTCGGCATACGCCCGGAGGCCAGCATGGCTTGCAATGGATCGGCCACACGCTGCGCTTCCAAAGCGCGGCGTTCAGCTTCGAGGGACTGGCGGCGCCGATCGGCTTCAGCACGCAGCGCAGCGCCCTGCGCTTTCATCTTAGCGATGATCAAATCACCGAACTTGCTGGTCGGCACCTCGGTAGCGCCATCCATCTGCCGGGCAAAGTCGTAGGTGACAGTCTTATCAGCGATGACCTGAGTCAACGCAGTTTCGATCAGGTCAGCCGCTTCTTTCCAGCCCATGTACTGCAACATCATCACTCCGGATAACATCAGAGAGCCAGGATTGACTTTGTCCAGATTAGCGTACTTAGGCGCGGTGCCGTGGGTGGCCTCAAAGACAGCGACATGGTCGGCCATGTTAGCCCCTGGCGCAATGCCGATGCCGCCCACTTCCGCTGCCACCGCATCAGACAGGTAGTCGCCATTCAGGTTCATGGTGGCCAGCACTGAGAACTCTTCCGGCCGCAGTTGCAGGAGCTGGAAGATAATATCGGCGATGCGGTCCTTGATCACCACCTTACCCGGCGGTTGCTTACCGCCGTAAACGCTGTACAGCTCATTCTCGGTGATGGTCTGATCCGGGAATTCGTCACGCGCCAGTTCATAGCCCCAGTTGCGGAAAGCGCCTTCCGTGAACTTCATGATATTGCCCTTATGCACCAGGGTCACGCTGTCACGGTCATGGTCAATAGCATACTGGATAGCCTTGCGCACCAATCGCTTGGAGGCAAACGGGGAAATCGGCTTGATGCCGAGGCCGGCTTCGTCGAAGAATTCTGCACCCATCTCATCGCGCAGGAATTTAGCCAACTTGGTGTTTTCGGGCGAACCGGACTTGTATTCGATACCCGCGTAGACGTCCTCAGTGTTCTCACGGAAGATAATGACATCGACCTTTTCAGGGTAGCGCACCGGCGAGGGGACACCGGGATAGTAGCGCACCGGACGGACACAGGCGTAGAGATCCAGATCCTGGCGCAGCGCCACGTTCAGCGAGCGGAAGCCGCCGCCAACCGGCGTCGTCAGCGGACCTTTGATCGCGACCACCAGTTCCTTAATAGCTTCGAGGGTTTCTTCCGGGAAATAGTTGCCATCATAGATTTCGGCGGCCTTCTCACCCAGGAAAACTTCACACCAGTGGATCTTGCGCTCGCCACCATAGGCTTCCTCGACCGCTGCATCCCAAACCCGCAGCGAGGCACGGGTAATATCCGGACCGATGCCATCGCCCTCGACATAACCCACAATAGGTTGATCGGGAACATGCAACTTGCCATCCTTGACAGTAATTTTCTCACCGCTCGTAGGAATGCAGATATGCTGGTAGGCCATGGGCCCTCCTTCTCGTCTTGGTTTCTAACAGATGTGAATTCTGGAACACGCGGCGCGCTGAAAAATACCCGCATCCGGCGCGAAAAGCGTGCATTAAGCTACACGTAAACACTTTTTCTGTCCATGATGATGGGGGTCGGCCGCTCGCCGCCGCTTGCTGGAATACCGGGATACCGCCATGACTTTGAATGAACTCCGTTACATCGTCGCTGTCGCTCGCGAGCGGCATTTTGGCCGAGCCGCCGAAGCGTGCCACATCAGTCAACCGACTCTGAGCGTAGCGGTGCGCAAACTGGAAGATGAGTTGAGCATAGCTCTGTTCGAGCGAGCGCCAAATGAAGTGACGGTCACGCCGGTAGGGCGGCGGATCGTTGAGCAGGCACAGCGGGTGATCGAGGAGGCTGCTGTTATCAAACAAATCGCTAGCCAGAGCCAAGACGATTTAGCCGGGATATTGCGATTGGGAGTTATTTACACCATCGGTCCCTATTTGCTGCCACACCTGATTCCCCGCTTGCATCGCCGGGCACCCAACATGCCGTTGCAAATCGAGGAAAGCTACACGGCAGTATTAAGCGAGCGGCTCAAGGACGGTGACCTGGACGTGCTGATCCTGTCGTTACCATTTGATGAATCTGGGATACTCACACAAGCCGTGTACGAAGAGCCGTTTGTGGTGTTGATGCCAATTGGCCATCCACTGGAACAGGCAGACGTCATCGATTCCCCCGCGTTGGCGCAACAGGATTTGTTGCTGCTGGGTCCCGGTCACTGCTTTCGCGATCAGGTTTTGCGCTTCTGTCCGGAATGCAACCGGCTCAGCGTGACTTCTGGCAACATGCAGAAGACACTAGAGGGCAGCTCGCTGGAAACCATCCGGTTAATGGTGGCAACCGGAATCGGCGTCACGGTGTTACCGTACACCTCGGTCAGCGGTTATGCGCATGCCAGCGATCTGCTCAGCGTCCGGCCATTTGCCGATCCAGCACCTACCCGGGTGGTGGCGTTGGCCTGGCGCAAGAGTTTTCCGCGCCACAGAGTCATCGCTCTGCTGGATGAAGCCATCCGTGCCTGTCCATTGGGTGAAGCAGTGCGGACTATCGAGGAGGGTGTCAGACAGGAACCTCATCTCTGACACCTAGAATATCTGCTTAATCAAACTCATTTGGGCTGAACCCGACCAACGGCAATAACCGCTTTAACCCATCCCGCACGACATCGGGATCATCGCTGCGCAGGGTGATATGCCCGACCTTACGCCCTGGGCGCGGGATCTTGCCATAAATATGATAATGCGTATTCGGCACCGCCAGCACCGGCGGCTGTCCGGGCAAATCACCAATGCAGTTCAGCATCACAGAGTGGCCGATGGCTGCAGTTGATCCCAGCGGCAACCCGAGAATCGCTCTTAGATGATTCTCAAACTGACTGGTTTCGGCACCTTCGATAGTCCAGTGCCCTGAATTATGCACGCGCGGAGCCATTTCATTGGCGATCAGCCGGTCGTCTTTGACGAAAAACTCGATAGCCAGCAGCCCAACATAGTTCAATCGGTCCAAAAGCCGGCGGGCGTAATCCCAGCCTTCTTGCTCCAAACCGGGCATAAGGCAAGGTGCGCGTGACAAGCGCAGAATACCGTCACGGTGGTGATTTTCCACAAGGGGGTAGAAGGCTGTCTCACCATCAAGACACCGGACCGCTAATACTGAGACTTCCCGCTCGAAGCGCACAAAACCTTCCAAAATTAAAGGAACCCCATCGAACGCTTTCCAGGCCGGCTCGATGTCTTCACGGGTGCGCAAAATCTGTTGGCCTTTACCATCATAACCCAGCCGGCGGGTTTTCAGCACAGCCGGTAGATCCATGCGTTCTACTGCGCGTTGTAACTCTTCCAAGCTATCGACGGTCGCGAAGTTCGGGGTCGGAATACCGAGTTCCCAAAATAAGGTTTTCTCAGATAGCCGGTCCTGCGCTATCGCCAGTGCTTCAGAGGGTGGATGAAACGCAACTCGCCCAGCGAATGCCTGCGCTGCCGCCGCTGGCACATTCTCGAAATCGAAGGTAACAACTTCAGCCCAGTTAGCCAGCCACTCTAACTGTATTTCGTCGTCATAATTGCCGTGAATTAATGGTGCAACCTGTCCTGCGCAAGCGTCTGCCATTGGGTCGAGAATCCGGAAGCACGCACCCAGCGGATAACCGGCCAACGCCAGCATCCGCCCCAATTGACCGCCACCAACAATCCCAACATTCACAGTGTAATGCTCCGGGGATCAGGTTGACTCAGCACGCTTGCAGTCTGCTGGTCACGAAAAGCGCGCACGGCTTCCCGAATCACTGGATATTGGTTACCGAGCATCGCGGCAGCCAGCAGGGCGGCGTTGATCGCGCCCGCTTTCCCAATAGCCAATGTGCCGACAGGAATACCTCCCGGCATTTGAACAATCGACAGCAGTGAATCGAGGCCATTGAGCGCCTGCGATTGTACCGGCACACCCAATACCGGTAATACGGTCTTGGAAGCCGCCATGCCTGGCAGGTGTGCAGCACCACCCGCGCCGGCGATGATGACGTGCAAGCCTCGCGCCTCGGCGCTAGCAGCATAATTGAAAAGCAGGTCAGGCGTACGATGCGCGGATACCACCTGAACTTCATAGGGCACGTCCAAAGTATCTAAGGTGTTCGCTGTATGCTCCAAGGTACTCCAGTCCGAAGTAGACCCCATGATCAGGCCCACCAAAGGTGTCTTTTCTACGGTATTCATGATTTTTTAAGAGACATTTAGCCCGGTATACTGGCTGAAAGTGAGGAACGGAGAATTACCTGATAGACTTCACCGATGCCCGCCATGACTATCAATTTGTCAAATTTAGTATCAATTTTCTCATAAAATTTAGCTTAAAAACAGGCTCTTCATTGTGCTGTGAAATAGAGATCGCCATACCAAGCTAAGGCGCTCTGACCGCTATTGTCGGTGTCAGTCATCAGTGCCACAACGTCGATGGAGTCAATCTCATCGCCGAACAATTGCTGGAAATCGATGCGGATATTGCGTTTCTCACTGACCCAGTGACCGGCATTTTTCATACCGGACTGTAAGGCCATGACCCGGGCATTGCTAGTATAGGCATTGTGCCAAATTGAGCCTACCGGTTGATGGCTGGACCACACATAGACCAGAGAACGGATTTTCCAAAACGCCGTGCCCCCTGAAACCACTACATAGACCCGGGCTGGATAATCATCGCCAGCTTTCGTGCGTTCATCCACACCATTCAACACTCGATCTACCCGCCATGACCAATTGAGCCATGGCGTGCGGCTCAGATCAATTTTAATCTCCCGGTACAGTCCTGACGCTGTACCCTGGCTTTCAGCGAGCAGCGCCTGCCGTCCAGTCCGGCCATCGAAGCGATAACGGGTTTCACCTTGAAACGATTTGTTTTGCCAATCGGTCAGATCACCCACCGAAAACCGGCCAACCATTACTGTCTCATTCGCTGCAACCGTTAAAGCCACAACTGCCAGTAACGCTGCACTGATTATCATACTAATTTTCAACATAATTAATTCCTATAAAATTAACGGCAATGATATCGCTCAGGGATACCGCCTGAGTTTCTGGTGAACCCTGAAGTCATTGCTCACTCTCCTCGCCTGCTTGCGGGAGAGAAGCCGGAGGCAAGCGCAGCAGTTTCAAGAACTTACTCCCTCATCCTCACCTTCGCCCCCGTAGCAAGGGATAAGGAGGCTGAATGATTCCATCCTGAACTTTTCCTATGACTGGCTGCCCCTGCTTTTGACACCCTATTTGCCTCGCCCTTTAGGTACACTGAGTCATTATGGGCTCATCGAACCGTTCGCTGGATGCGGCCATGCGACGGCGCTGGAGGAATGGCTGCGGGCATTCGCTGCGCAACCGACTGATTAAATTGGAGCAACAGCATGACTGGCCATGACATGCGGAGTTGGAAGATCCATATCCGCAAGGACACTCTCAAGTTCGCAGCAGCACACATGACCGTCTTTCCCGATGGCAGCAAGGAACGCTTGCACGGCCATAATTATCAAGTTGAACTTGAAGTGGAACTGACCGAACCGGCTTTGCCGCGAATGCTCAGTTACGAAGTGTTTAAACAGGCACTACGGACAGCTTGCGCCGAATGGGACGAAAAATTGCTGATCGCCGGCGATAGCCCGTGGCTGGAAACACTGCCGATTGAGCCTGGCGAGTACGCTTTCCGGCTATGCGGCAAGCGCTATATGCTACCCGCTGACGAGGTCGCAGTATTGGCGATGGATAATGTCACTGCAGAGAACTTGGCTGAAGCCTTGTTTGAGCGATTCTGGGCGGAACTGACCCGCGACTGCTCGATACGCTGGCAAGAGCGGATCATCGCCGTTAGCCTGCGGATCGATGAATCATCCGGCCAGGGGGCAACATATACCATTCGCTGGGGCTGATTAAATTCACTTAAACACCACCTCGAACCAGCCGCAAATGATTTCAACCCGTTTGCAGTTACACCGAAACCGTAACTGAATATCCTCTCATCTGCTCTGATACCAGCGTGGCAAGCGCAGCTATCTTCCCAGAACTCACACCGGTAACCGGAGGCGGCCTCAATGCAATTTCACATTGAGCAACATCGGTATAGCGCGAATGACGATAACTATCCCATACGATGGGAGTATCACCTTAAGAAACGCAGAGCCTGCTGAATTTACAGATTGCTATTGATAACCAGCGTCGCTCCGGTCATGCAACCGGATTCTGCCGGGTCACACAGGAAGGCGATCACCTTCGCGACATCAGCAGGTACCGTGCAGGTACGCAGGTGCGGTGCAGCTTGCCGCAACATCGCGGTATCCACGGCCCCTGGCGCGACGCCATTCACCCGGATCTGGCAACCGCGACCCTCAGCGGCCAGCGCCTCGGTCAGACCAGTCAGAGCGAACTTGCTGACGGTATACGCTGCATAGCCAGGGAATTTTTCCATTCCTGGCACCCCGCCTAATGAGGACACGTTCACGATGCAACCACCCTGCTCTCGCATCAGCCGGAACGCTTGCCGCGCACACAAGACAGCGCCGCGTAGATTAACAGCCAGTAACTGATCCCAATCGGGCATTGCCAGATCAGCAAACGGTCCGCTCCGCATAATAGCCGCGTTATTGACCAGGATATCCAACCGGCCAAAATCGGCAGCGATTTTCGCAAAGGCCGCGTCCACGGCCCTGTCGTCAGCGACATCCAGCACCATCGACGAAGCGCTCAGCCCCTGGTCACGAATCCGCGCAACTGTGTTCCTCAATTCCGCTTTGGTGCGGCTGGCGACAATTCCATGAGCCCCCTTGCGCGCCAACGCCTCAGCAGCCGCTGCGCCGATACCTCGTCCACCGCCAGTGATTAAAGCAACCTGATTTTGCAAGGATAAAGACGCTATATCAGCCACTGTCCATCTCCTGCTGCCAGCATGGGCCGGAAAACGCACCAGCGTCTGCCGATCAACCGGAAACACCATACTGTTCGCGATAGTGCTGCATCTGTGCCAAATAAGCTACGTACTCCGGACGCTCCGCCAGATAAGCGATTACATCGTCCAGCTTGACAATGCAGATGACAGGAATGCCATAAGCGCGTTCGACCTCCTGTACCGCGGATTCCTCACCCTGCCCTCGCTCCTGCCGGTCCAGCGCGATCACCACCCCAGCAGGCTTAGCCCCCTGCGCGTCTAGAATCTGCATTGTCTCGCGAATCGCCGTACCGGCGGTGATCACATCGTCCACAATTAACACGCGGCCCTGAAGCGGGGCGCCAACGATCAGCCCGCCTTCGCCATGATCCTTGGCTTCCTTGCGATTGAAGCACCAGGGCGTTTCCCGGCCATGTTGTTCAGCCAAAGCAATGGCGGCCGCGGCCGCCAGTGGAATGCCTTTGTAGGCTGGCCCGAACAGCACATCGAATGTCAGCCCGGCTTCGATGATGGCAGCAGCATAACAACGGCCCAGCCGGGCCAATGCCGCGCCCGTGTTGAACAGTCCAGCATTGAAAAAATAAGGGCTGATACGCCCGGACTTGAGGGTAAATTCGCCAAAGCGCAACACCCCCCGGTCAATAGCAAAGTCGAGAAAGTCTCGCTGATAGTCTCGCATGGTTCGAGATTCCGGCTGTCAGAGGAAAAGAATGCCGTATCATAGCCGCTCTTTAAACACTTCGTCCGATCGCCAACAGCCTGTTCCCAGCCATGCGCGTTATTACCTTCAATGCCAACGGCATCCGTTCCGCGGCCCGTAAAGGCTTTTTCAACTGGCTCGCCGGGCAGAATGCCGACATCGTCTGCATTCAGGAAACCAAGGCGCAGATTCACCAGTTGCCACCTGACCCTTATCATCCAACAGGTCATCATTGCTACTACTACGATGCCGAACGCAAAGGCTACAGCGGAGTCGCGCTCTATGCCCGGTGCGAGCCGGATGAGGTGCGAACCGGGCTGGGCTGGCCGGAATGCGATTGTGAAGGACGCTGGCTGGAAATGCGATTTAAGAATCTCAGCGTGGTATCGCTGTATCTACCGTCCGGCTCCTCCAGTGCGGAGCGGCAAACGGTCAAATTCGATTTCCTGGCACGGTTGGCTGAACCGTTACAGGCCATGCGCGCCAGTGGCCGCGAGTTCATCCTGTGCGGCGACTGGAATATCGCACATAAGGAGATTGACCTGAAAAACTGGCGGGCCAATCGCGATCATTCCGGGTTTTTGCCCGAAGAGCGGGCCTGGATGGATGAATTGTTCGGGCCGCTCGGCTGGGTCGATGCCTTCCGGATAGTAAATCCCGAGCCCGATCAATACACCTGGTGGTCGAATCGTGGCCAAGCCTGGGCAAACAACGTTGGCTGGCGGATTGACTATCAGGTCATCACGCCCGGTCTGGCGGAAAAAGTCCACGCCGCCGCGATCTACCGGGAAGAACGCTTTTCCGATCACGCGCCCCTGATCATGGATTACCACTATGCTCTCTGATCCTGTCCGCCGCTCCAGCCGCGACATCTTGCGTATCTTCTTTAGCGGCCGGATGCTGATCGCCCTGTTGATGGGCTTTTCCTCCGGTTTGCCCCTGTTACTGACCGGCTCGGTGTTACAGGCGTGGATGACCGAAGCGGGCGTGGATTTGGGTACGATTGGCCTATTCGCCCTAGTCGGCTTGCCCTATACGCTCAAGTTCGTCTGGGCACCGATCCTAGACCGTTACACCCTGTCCGCATTTCTGGGCCGGCGGCGCGGCTGGCTGCTGGTTATCCAGCTCGCGCTGACCTTGGCTATTGCCGGTCTGGGTCTGGCCAATCCCGGCGTCAGTCCGTCCGGCGTCGCGATCGCGGCCTTGCTGGTGACCTTTTTCTCTGCTTCGCAGGACATCGTCATTGACGCCTACCGGCGTGAGTCATTGGCTGACGACGAGCAGGGCTTAGGCGCTTCGTTTTACGTCAACGGCTATCGGGCCGGGATGCTGCTAGCCTCTGGCGGCGGGCTGATTCTCGCGGATTTTATCCCCTTCTCCTGGGTGTATTTCCTCATGGCTGCCGCCATGCTGGCGGGAATTGCCACCACCCTTTTCGCCCGCGAGCCGGATGTGGCTGCCGGGACACCGCAATATCTCTATGAAGCCGTCGTCCAACCGTTCCTCGAATATTTTTCCCGCCAGGACGCCGTGTGGATTTTGCTGTTCATCCTGCTCTACAAGATCGGCGATACCATGGCCACTTACATTACTACGCCATTTTATCTGGATCTCGGCTTCAGCAAGACCGAGATCGGGACCGTGGTCAAGCTGTTTGGCTTCTGGGCGACAGTGATCGGCGGTTTGATTGGCGGCATGCTCATCCTGCACTGGGGCATCTACCGGTCGCTGTGGCGCTTTGGCATCCTGCAAATGGTGACCATTCTTGGCTTCGTTATCTTGGCGCAGGCCGGTCATAGCGTTCCGGTGCTTGCCCTGGTGATCACCGGCGAAAACCTGGCGGGCGGCATGGGCACCAGCGCCTACATCGCTTTCATGGCCAGTCTCACCAACAAAAAATTCACGGCGACCCAGTATGCCTTGCTATCCAGCCTGATGGGCATCCCCCGCGTTATTCTTGCCGCACCGACCGGCTACCTGGCGGAACTGTTCGGTTGGGAAGGATTCTTCTGGTTCTGTACCCTGACGGCCCTTCCCGGCCTGTGGCTGCTGACCCGATTCCGCACATGGATGGAGTCCAGCCAGAATACGCCCGCTGGGGAACCGCTTGTTGAAGCCGGCAAAAACTGAAATGCGGGTGATTCAGGCCGGGTTCACTGCGCCAGCATTAGGTTTTTAATCTACTTTTAACTAAAAACACAGCGAGGTTATTATCATGAAAAAAAACCTGATGCTGGCAACAGCAGGATTCATTATGGCGTTTGGGGTCCATGTGCAAGCACAAGCCATGCAATGGAACACGATCCGTCCGGGTTCCACTTTCCGCTCGTTTAATCTGCGGGTGGCGGCGCCCGAAGCCTGTCGCAGCGCCTGTTTGAACAATCGCTACTGCCGGTCTTGGACTTATGTCAAGCCGTATACCCTATATGGCGCCCGGCCGCGCTGCCTCTTGAAGAACGCGGTTCCGCGGCCACGCTACGATCGCTGCTGCGTATCCGGCGTCAAACCCCGGCGCTATCGTTATTGATTCACTGTGAACCGGTCAGCCCCGCCCTTTACCGTTGATCCCAAGGACCGGGAACTGTTCCGCCAGACGGTTGGCGCAGTCAAACTACTGCGCTGCGACCGGGTTGACCCGGCTCTGAGCCATCCAGCGCCGATCCCCCGGTTCACCCAAGCGGACGAACAGCAGGTCTTGGCCGATATGATCTCAGATTATTTCGAACCGGCAGATCTGGAGACCGGCGAGGAGTTGTATTACCGCCGCGAAGGAGTGCAGCAAGCGGTATTACGCAAACTGCGGCGAGGCCATTTCCGGGTAGGGACTGCACTGGATCTGCACGGCATGACAGTCGCAACCGCTAAAGAAGCGCTTACCGCCTTTCTTCATCATGTCCGCCGCGAACATATCCACTGTGTACGCATCATTCACGGCAAGGGAAACGGTTCCCGCCACCGGGGGCCGGTACTCAAGCAAAAGGTTAACCACTGGTTGCGCCAGCGCGATGAAGTGCTGGCGTTTTGCTCGGCACCGGCGATGGATGGGGGGACGGGAGCCGTCTACGTGTTGCTGCGGCGTGTGTAGATGTAGACTCATGAGGAATCGATTCAGCCGCCCAGACGGCGATTCAAGGCGTTCTGAGGAAACAGCAGCCATTCATTGAAAAAGCGCACGGCTTCCAGATCCTGCCGCATGCTATCGATGACATGCGTGCCGGCGGCCCCACTGCCTACAGCAGAATAACCGCAAGCAACGCCGCCAATCGCACCTCCACCTGCTGCAATACCGCCTCTTGCTAACCCGCCGGAAGCCAGCAGCCCGGTAGACAGGCCATCCATGCTAAACAACAGGCCCAGCGCCAACCTGCCGATAGCAATTACTCGCTGGACGATACCACCGAGTGCCAACACCCATAAGCGCTAACTTGTTTTGGAATCATACTCGAAGTGGTTGGATAGCTGAGGTCGGCGGCGGCGAGGTGGATCAGCCAGTGATTTTGAAATCCCGTTCCATTCGCCGATCATTTGTGCCAAGGGTATCGGAGGTTCGATTGTGCGCGTGATTTGGTTCAACACAAATTTGAAGTCACGCCATGCACTGTGGGGTTGATCGTGCCTCCAAGGGGTATTGAACCGCCCCGACTTTCCCGGAGGCTCCAACATTTGAGAGTATGGAGCTATGAAGACATCAGCAAACTTTTCACCGGAAATAAGGGAGCGGGCGGTTCGCATGGTGCGGGAGCACCAAGGCGAGCATGAATCGCAATGGGCGGCCATTGGCTCAATCGCGACTAAGATCGGCTGTACGGCGGAAACCCTGCGGCGCTGGGTACGGCAAGCCGGTCAAAACCACGGTCAGCGACCGGGAAACCCCCTGTCCGGAGGATCGGGTCAACCGCCAGTTCACGGCGGAGCGTCCGAATGCGCTGTGGGTATCCGATTTCACGTATGTGTTCACGGCACAGGGGTTCATCTATGTCGCCTTCATCATCGACGTATTTGCCCGATATATCGTTGGCTGGAAGGTATCCCGTTCTGCCCGCACCGATTTCGTGCTGGATGCACTGGAGCAGGCTCTACACGCGCGCCAGCCGTTTAGCCGGAGCGGCTTGATCCACCATAGCGATCGAGGAGTGCAATACGTGTCGATCCGCTACACCGGGCGCCTGGTTGAGGCGGGCATCGAACCCTCGGTAGGCAGCGTAGGCGACTCGTACGACAATGCCCTTGCCGAAACCATCAACGGGCTGTACAAGGCCGAAGTGATCCATCGGCAATCCTGGGCCAACCTGGAGGCGGTGGAATGGGCCACCCTCACCTGGGTGGACTGGTTCAACCATCGCAGGTTGCTGGAGTCCATTGGCTACATCCCGCCCGCCGAGGCCGAAGCAGCCCACTATCGCCGACTCACCGAGTCCGCCAGGGCAGCGTGACTCACAACAACCAGCCTCCGGAATTCCCGGGGCGGTTCAATGCCTTCATGATGGCATACAACTTCGCCCGAAGGCTCAAAACACTCAAGGGACTTACACCCTATGAATATGTCTGCAAAATATGGACAAATGAACCAGAACGATTTAACGTTGATCCATTCCTCCATAATGTGGGACTAAACATCTAGGAAAGAGACCGGGAATTGCTGATTCTCCATCGGGTGTAAATTTAACCAGTCAACCGTCCTGCGCCACCTGGATTGCCCGCGCTAGCTTTCGCGGCTCATCCGTACCCAGCCGCAAGTGTTTTCCCGACGCCAGCGTGATCTCCACGGCCTCCCAGCCAGAAACATTGTACAGCCAGCCGTGCGGCGTGATATGGATACCCCACCCATAGAGCCATGAATTGCGCACCGACTTCACCTCAACGATCTCCGCTAGCGGGATGGACTTCCGAATCAGCCCCACCCCAAAGCGAAACCGTAAGTGGGTCGCGTCGATTTCGACGGTCAGTGCGTAAAACAGGGCGAGGAGGACGGCCAGCGCCAGCGGGCCGCCCACGGTCAGCGGCGCGAGCTGGATGGCAGCCCCCACCCCGGCCAGCACGAGGGTGGCCAACAGCACCGACACGACGATCACCGTGCCAAACTGAATGTGATGGTAGCGCAGAACATTCATCATTGATTTTCAGCGTGAGGTCTGCGGGCGATCACCCAATAGAAGGTCTCCCCACCGGTCTCGATCAACCGGGCGCTGACCACCGTTAGGCCCGCCGTTTCCAGCTTGTGCAAGGCCACCTCGGGACGATCATGGCTATAGGGCAATCGGTATCCCAGGAATTCGATCTCGCCATCGAACTCGTCCTGTCCAGTATATTCCCGCGTCGCCAGCGTTAACAATAGCGCCCCGCCTGGCTTTAGCACTTGCAACAAATCGGCAAACAGTGCTACATGTTCGGCGCGCGGCACATGAAAAACCACATACACGGCAGCCACGCCATCAAAGGATTCCGGCGGGAAATCCAGAGCACGTAAATCCATGGGCTGAAAGGTCGCTTCGGGGACCCGCTGCCGAGCCAGGGCTAGCATCCGCTCGGACATGTCGATGCCGGTCACGGTGTCGCCACGCTGGACGAAGTAGCGGGCCACAGGTTCCCCTGCTCCACAGCCGGCATCCAGGAGGTGCGCCCTTGCTGGGAGATAATCAGCGAATGCGTCCAGTAGGGGCGTAGTATCGAATAGATACCGCCCAGCGGCATAGGTCTCCGCCAAGTCATTATATAAAAACGCTAGATTGGGCATATTCGTTTCTCCGGAGCCAGGGACTCACGACGGTTCTAATGACATGGACGCGCCTACCGACTGCGGCATCACGGTGCCAAACGGGGAAGGCGTCATTAACCCTGAATGAGGAGAGGCGTCCATGTCATTAGAACCAATTCCGGCGCCCATTCTGCCGTGCCGGTCGCGGCCCAGGGAGAATCTTCACCATCACCGGGCGAGGAAAAGATTTAAAATGCGCCGCATGCAACATGCCGACCCCGGAGGCTTGCTCTGTTGACGCTCGATCTTTCCAGTTTTACCACGACGTTCCTGGCCGTGATAGCCGCGTTTCTAGTTTTCCGGCAGCTAATGCAAACAGAGGCTTATTTGCAATAGCGGTTGGTAACACGCGTGCCGGGTCTAGGCCAACTGGGGCGTTCAATGAAGAAGGTGTTCGATGATTTTGTTCTCGTCGAATTTCCCGCCGATCAATATCCCGAACTTGATCTCACGTTTACCGTCATTTTCTCGCGATGGCAGATCGATGGCCAACCACGGCGAAAGGGTTGCCTCCATAACCGGCTGCCGGTTTTTATTGAGCACACCACCTGAAACCATGATCCACGGCAGTCCGTCGCTGAGAAGGTCGACCGTAAAATGCCGAAGCAATCCGTTTAAATCCCAATAAACATTTCCGTTGGCAGCCTTCATGATAAAGCCATTGCGGTCGACGTGAATATCGCACGACGCTTTGTTAAACGCGACGTGCAAGCTTAATCCGGTGTCAGCCGAGCGAAAGCTGGTCCCGATTCCCTTGGCCGCGGCGATATTCCGCCAGGTTGCCGATGCATCATTGGGTTTATCCGGAACCATCGACGTGCTGACGGGTTTCTTCCGCATGGACAGGCTGGTGATCGGGCCAGGAGGAAACACTTTTGAGTACATAAGGTTAACAAACTTTTCGCGCATATTTCTTGCGAAATAAAAATGGACCCCGGTCGAACGCGGCGGCGTAAAGATCTCGGAGATCGTCTCGATATACGGCACGAAGCTCTCACCCATGAAGCGCCTGAAAACGCTATCGACATGATCGACCTCCCACCGTTTGCGAAGCGCTTCTTGCGAATACTGAGCAGCGGATAACGTACCGCCGCCGACACCTAGGTAAGCACTCATTATTTCCTCCTCATATCATTCACTGGTCTTTCTTTCAGCCGGTCCGGCCAACACGCCCTATCGAACCCGAGGCGATCCCGCGGACGCCAGGCGCGACATCGGCGCGGGCGCGGAGCAATCCTGAGCAGAGATGAGCGGAGCGCTGAGGACGATTGAGCCGCCGGCGGTCAACCGTCGTGTTATCCGCCGCCCAATGGGTTGGTGTGAACGTCCGGCGCTGGGTCCTCGTTCAGTTTGGGCGGGCCAACAGATCAAATTGGATTCATGTCTCCAGCGCCGTCCCATCGCCAGCACCGGTCAGTTTGCGGGCATAACGCCAGAGACGTTGAATAAGACCGGTTTTCCAGCCTCGAAACCGCCTAATGAGAGGAAGATGGTTTCGAGTGATGATTGCGACGACGCCTCAAGTCCACGGGCGCTTTCGTAACCAGGGGCGACACAACCTTCGAGAAAATGGGGCGGCGCCGAAGCGTGAATCAGAAAATTGCAGATCCGGCCTTTGTTGTTGCGTTGGCTGTGAACCGGGCGAATCTCGCTTACGCCCCGGATTTCTCTGATCGACGGAGATTTCCATGGCGGCGTTGTAAACGCCGGGTTTGAGCCATACCGTACCGTCCATGCGTTCAATCGTATCATAGGTGACGTAATCCACGCGGATACCCCGGCCCACCATGATTCCGCGTAAGTATGTCTGTTGGTTGCGGTTGCTCCATGTTCGGGTACCGCGTGAGTAGTGGATCGTGTGCAGCGCGGCGTTGACCGCAGACTCAAGATACGATTTTAGAGCTTACGCATTGACAAGCATCGTATGATGTGGTCGGTAAAGACGAACTCTGGCCCACGAAGGTTTTCGGTTGATGAGAGTCATCAGTCGCCCATCGACAGCGCGTTGCACTTTGGCGATGTATGTTTCTTTTGTTGGGTGAGCCGCATTCGCCAACGGGGAATCGCTTGGCAGAGATCATGGAGATCAGCCATGATAGCGTCAACCGGTTTTTGCTCCGCGAAGACTACACCCCCCGCGATTTGTTCGAGGAAGCCTGCTCCGGCTTGAATTTGAAGGGTGGCACGATCAGTGTCGACGACAGTGTCTTGGATAAACCGTACAGCCAACTGATGGCCTTTGTTGGGCATTTCTGGTCGGGAAAACATCATGGCGTGGTGAAAGGGATCAATCTGATCACGTTGTATTACACCGATCCGCACGGTCACCATCAACCGCTCGATTACCGCATTTACGATAAAGCCGCGAACAAGACCAAAAACGATTATTTTCAGGAGATGCTCGCGGAAGTGTTGGCTTGGGGACTCCAGCCAGCCTTTGTCACCGGCGATAGTTGGTATAGTAGCGCAGCAAATCTCAAGATGATTAAAAACCATCATCGGGGATTTCTCTTTGCGCTGGAAAGCAACCGTCGGGTTTCTGTGGAAAAAGGCCAATGGCTCCAGGTACAACAACTGGCGATTCCCGAAGACGGCTCGCTCGTGTACCTCCGGGGATTCGGTACGGTCAGTGTTTCGGGGAGTGGTTGAAAACCAACCACACCATTATGCCTTGTATCAGCCGAACGACGAGGATTGGGTCGCTTTTGATCGTCCTGCTTTCCTCAAGCTCCACGACCAACACTGGCAAATCGAGCAGTATCATCGGACGCTCAAACAAGTGTGCCACATCGAGCATTTTCAGGTCCGACAACCCACCGCCATTCGCAATCATCTCTTTGCGGCGATCTGTGGCTATGTCCAATTGCAACGACTACAGGCTACCGACGTGATTCGTAATTGTTATCGTTTGCAGCGTGAGTTGTTTAATGAGGTGATTGCCACGTTTATTCAAGCCTTCGCCCCTAACTTGGGACACCTCAACCCACAATTCCAACCTCCTGTCAATGCGTAAGTCCTAGATTTTTGGTTTCCGCTCATTACCCTTTAACCTCTTTTAACGCTTAACCCATCCATTCACATGGCTTGATAGGCCTCGACAACGGGTAAAGCAATCCAGATACCAACCTGGATACTTAGGCAATCGGCACGGTTCTAATGACAATTACAACCTGTGAGCGAGCGTACCACCATGACAACAGGGCCTGTGGTCGGCTTGCTCCTCCTCAGAGATCAGGCAACTGCTCAAACGCGGCGATCTCATCAGCGTCCAACGCAAGTTCCACCGCGCGCAGGCTGTCCTGAGTGCTGGAGACCTTGCTGGCTCCCGGTATCGGCAGGACATGCCCGCCCTGGCTCAGCAGCCACGCCAGGGCGACGCGGTAAGGCGAAACCTGGTATTTCGCCGCCAGTTGTCCCAGCAGCGGTTCCCGGCCGAGGCGGAGGTGGCCGTGGTGTCCGCCGACCGGACTATAGGGGATGTAGGTGATCTGCCGCGCCTGGCAGAACTCGATCAGGCCGCTGCGGCAATCGCGTTTGTCAAACAGATTGCAACGGTTCTGCACCGAGGTGATCGGGGTCAGAGCCAGCGCCTGCTCGATTTGCGCCGTGCTCACGTTGGACAGGCCAAGATGGGCGATCTTGCCTTCTTCCTGCAAGCGGATCAGTGCTTCCAGCGAGCGGCGCAGGTCTACCTTGGAATCGACCGCGTGGAGCTGGTATAGCGTAATGCGATCCGTTTGCAGTGCCTGCAGGCTGCGCTCGCAGGACAACCGCAACCCGTCCGGAGTGCCGTCCACCACCCAGGCACCGCCAGGCCGACGCAAACCGCCCTTGGTGGCCACAATCACCTGCTCGGTCGCGCCGATGCGCTGCAGCGCCTGGTGGATCAAGCGCTCGTTGTGGCCGATGTCGTCGTCGTCCAGGCAATACACGTTGGCGGTATCGATGAAATTCCCGCCCGCCGCGACGAACGCTTCGATAACCGCAAATGCTTGCACCTCGGATGGACGTCCGCTGATGGACAGTGGCATGGCGCCCAAGCCGATGGCGTTGACCGACAGTCCGGTATGACCCAGTTCACGTTGCATGTTGGCTACCTGTCGAACACAGTGATACGAGGAAGGGATCTGTTGCGTTAATTCCCAAAAATACCACCTGTAGTGGCTACAACTCTAGCGATCACCACTATGGGCTGTGCTCAACAAAGTCAAACCTTGGGGAGTCCCCCGGCTAAGCCGGGGGTTTACCTGATTTAATTAACGAACAGTTCTATTCCCTGGCTGCCTAATTCAATCCAGAGAGGGTTAAAGCTCGTCTGTCAGAAATTAACGCAACACAACCGATTTTTTAGCCATAATTTTCAGTGGCTCCGTCGTGCAGTTCCCGCAACACCCCTGCCTCAATCAGCGCCTGAAAATGCCGGGCGATCTGTTCGGCCAAGGCCGGGACGTGCAATAACACCCCCATTTCGATATTGCGGTTAAAGGCGTCATCGGTCAGATTGGCGCTGGACATCAACACCGCATCGTCTATAACGGCGCATTTCGCATGGAGCTTGCCCGGTTTGCCGTGGGCGTTCCGTTCCCGCTGGTCCAGTGGCCAGGAATAAATCGTGGCCTGCTGTTCAATGCTGCCGGCAAACGCCGCTAGTACATCGCACTGTTCGCACCCAGGCGTTAGCAGGTAACGTGCGCCCGGAACGACGCCTAACGGCGGCCACAGCCCCCATTTACGGCTTCAAAGTGCCCTCGGCTCGACAACTTGACAATACCTTTTAGCCATAGATCCCCATTACCATCCCTTCTCAGTAGTACTGCCGGATATATCCGAACGCCTTGTCGAACAGATCCTGGTCCTTGACCTGGTACTTCACGTAAATCACTTTGCGCAGGGCCTTCTGGACCTCGCGTTCTCCGGCCTTGGTGTTTTGCCAGCCAGGGAACCGGACCAGTCTCACGATCTCGTCGATGTCGGTCACGATCCGCTCGACCACCATCGGTGTCTTGCCGTTCTTCACCTCGGTGAACAGTTCAGTCAGGGCCGCTTTGGCCTTGGCCTGTTCATCGACCGGGTCCACCTGCTTCTCGGCCTGGACGACCTCCTTGGCCAGGGTCAGCAGTTCCTTGAGGAAGTCGAGGCTGTGGAGCAGGCCCTGTTCGTGCCGCTCTTTGAGTTTTTCGAGGCGCTCGCCCAGGGCGACGAACTTCGGATTGTCCTTGTGCTTGCGCAGGCGGGCGATGAGCTTGATCTCGATTTCCTTGGATTTCTTGTCCGGGTCCTTGGCATCGAGCAGCCCTTCGAGGACTTCGGCGTCCATCACCAGGGTGTCCAGATCGTCGCGCACCGTCTCCAGATGCACGTTCTCATGCACCAACTCGATGGTCTTGGCCCCCAGGGCGTGCCAGAGCAGCTTGCCATTGCCGCTTGGCGGCTTCACCGACTCGTAGACCTGGGTCAGCCACTTGTAGTCCTTTTCATAGGGACCGAGACAGGGATCGGGAGACAGCGCCTCCCACAGACGGGAGAGCACCGAGTATTCCGCCGCGAATTTGTCCCGGGTCGCGTTATCCGGCAGGCAATCCTGCGCCGCGATTAGCCCCTCGTAGCCGCCGACGGTGCGGTCCACGCCAGGGAAGAACGCCAGGCATCTCGCCACCACGCCGGGCAACTCTTTCTTGAGGTCATCCAGATTGGTAATGACCTTCTGCACCGCCTTTTCATCGAAATCGAGGGCCGTGGCCACATCATCGAAGATGCCGAGGTAATCCACGATCAGGCCATGGGTCTTGCCGGGGTAGACACGGTTGGTGCGGCAAATGGCCTGGAGCAGGTTGTGGTCCTTCATCGGCTTGTCGAGGTACATCGCCTGAAGAATAGGCGCATCGAAGCCGGTCAGCAGCTTGGAGGTGACGATCAGGAACTTGAGCGGGTCAATCGGATCGCGGAACCGGTCAAGGAGTTTTTCCTCCTCGTCCTTGGCCCGCTTCCATTCTGCGTACTGATCGGATTTACCGCCCTGGGTGTGCATGACGATGGCGCTGGCCTCCGGGCCGATCAACTCGTCCATGACCTTTTTGTAAATAACGCAGCATTCGCGATCGAAGGTCACCACCTGGGCCTTGAAGCCGTTCGGCTCCACCTTCTCCTGGAAGTGCTTGACGATGTGCTGGCAGATGGCGTTCACCCGGGCCGGGGCCTTGATCAGCACCGCCATCTTGGCGGCCCGCTTGGCCAGGTCGTCTCGATCCAGCTCGCTCAGCTCATCGGTCATCTGGGAGTAGGCTTCATCGATGGCCTCTTTGTTGATATGCAGCTTCACGTCCACCGCCTCGAAGTGCAGCGGCAGCGTGGCCTTGTCCCGGATCGACTCCTGGAACGAGTAGCGGCTCATATAGCCCTGCTCGTCCTCGTCCGCGCCGAAGGCCCAGAAGGTGTTGCGGTCCCGCTTGTTGATCGGCGTGCCGGTCAGGCCAAAGAGAAAGGCATTGGGCAGAGCGTCGCGCATCTTGCGCCCCAGGTCACCTTCCTGGGTGCGGTGCGCCTCGTCCACCATCACGATGATGTTCGAACGCTCGTTCAGGCGGCCGTCCGCCTCGCCGAACTTGTGAATGGTGGTGATGATGATCTTGCGGGTATCGGCCGCCAGCAGGCTTTGCAATTCCTGCCGGGTAGCGGCTCCGATCATGTTCGGGATATCGGCGGCATTGAAGGTGGCGGTGATCTGGGTGTCCAGATCGATGCGATCCACCACGATCATCACCGTAGGATTACCGAGCTGGCGGTGCATCCGCAGCTTCTGCGCCGCAAACACCATCAGGAGCGACTTGCCCGAGCCCTGGAAGTGCCAGATCAGGCCCTTCTTGGGGTAGCCCTTGACCACGCGGACCACCATCAGATTGGCGGCCTCGTACTGTTGATAGCGACAGATAATTTTGATGCGCCGGTGCTTCTTGTCGGTGGCGAACAGCGTGAAGTTCTGCAGGATGTCCAGCACCATAGGGGGGCGCAGCATGGAGCGGATGGAACGCTGCACGTCCGCAAGCGTCCCTTCGGCCTTGTTCTCGCCTTCGTGCCACGGCCCCCAGAGTTCGATGGGCATCCGCACCGAGCCGTAGCGATAGCACTTGCCCTCGGTGGCAAAGGAGAGGACGTTGGGCACGAACATCTGCGGCACGCTCTGTTCGTAGCCGTTGTGAATGTCGCTGGCCCCGTCCACCCAGGTCACCGCCGGGCGTACTGGCGTTTTGGCCTCGCCGACCACCAGCGGGATACCGTTGACCAGCATGATGATGTCGAAGCGGCGGCCACCTTCCTTGACCGGATAGACCCACTGGTTGGTGACCACGTAATCGTTGTTGCTGAGATTCTCGAAGTCGATCAGGCGCACCGGCGTGTGTTCACCGCGCTCGCCGAAGGGCATGGACTTCTCGCCCCGCAGCCATTCAGCAAACAGCTCATTGGCCCGCACCAGGCCTTCGCTCTGTACCGACAGCGGAATGGTCCGCAGGCGGTAGAGCACTTCGTCGGCGCGTTCAGGCTGGGCCTTGATTTCCGGGTTCAGGCGGATGAGGGCATCGCGCACCATCGACTCCACCAGCACGTCGGAGTGCTGACGCGGCAGCTCCTCGGCGGCCACGAAGCGCCAGCCTTTGATCTCGCCGCCATAACTGGCAAGCTCTTCGGCAACCATGTTCGAAGTCACGCCGCCGCAGAGCGTGTCGAGAACCATCTGTTCGACCGTGTTTTCTTCGTTAAACATGGGCGGCTCCCTCCAAAGCTTCTGACATGACAGACATCAGAAGATCTTTTGTATCAGATATCACCTTTTCAGCATTTCTGAGTTGCGCATCATAAGAGACAAAAATGCTGGATATTTTCTTTTGTTCATCAAGAGGTGGAACTGGTATCGGAATGGATTCACATGCCGATTTGTTTATCTTGGGCTGCGCTGTTCCGCTTGTGTACGGCGTGTAGCTGATGGACTCCAAATACTCGACAAGAAAATCGATGTCCATGAAGTCTAATGGCTTAAGGACGTGGGCATGATTGTTGACCCAAATTTTCCCAGAAACCTTAAATGCAAGGGGTGTAGAACGGTCTACGATATTTGCACCATCCTCACCTATGAGTATCAATTCATCGTCAAAAATAAAGTCATCTATCCAATCAATGATCCCAGATGCGCCATAATAAGGAAACTCTCCTTGTCTTTTTGCACGGTCCGCTTTCTTGATTGGAATTCTCTTTCCATCCAAAAATTCGCAAACCTCGCCTAATTTCTGCACACTCCAACTGTTCGGGATTTCACCGAATGCAGAAGGCTGAAAAGAATCATGTGAAATTCCTTTCAGGCAGAATTCTTTTATCGAGACAGATTTAGCCGTCTTCAACGCTAAGATGAGTTTTGACTGTGACTCCACCGCCTCATCCGCTGCCCATAGGATCTCGGCAATGCGCTTCTGTTCATCAAGCGGCGGCAGCGGGAATTCCTGCACTCGCAGCGTCTTCCAGTTGATCGTCGGCGAAAGCGAGCCCACCGATATTTCGATGGCTCGATCCATGAACATGTCGGATTGCAGGAAGAACGGCAAAAACTCCGGCAGAATCATCTTGGGTTTTGCACGGACGACCATGGCGTGGGCCGAGCAGATGCCATCGAACTCTGCCACGGCGAGCTTACGCTGGTACGCACGGCGACGCCCGAAAATCACATCGCCCTTTTTGAAGGCCAGTTTTTGCCCGGTGACATCGGAAGGATGCCCCCAATGGCGCAGGTGAATCGTACTGGGATCGAGATGCTCCAGGCCGACATAAACATCAGTCTTGGCATCGGCTGGGTCCACGCGCACCGCAACGTTCTGGGCGAAATCGCCGAACTTCAACATCTTCCAGCCGGACTTCAGGGATTGCGCACTCATTCTTCAATCCCCTCCAGCAAAGCCGCGATCTCTTCCGGCTGAGGCAGTTGCCCTCTCAACTCCTTAGGTAGCGTCTTGGTGATTTCGTAGGTGGCCACGCCGATAGGCTTGCGGGCGTCGTGCAAGGCGTACTCAACGATGGTGCGACTCTTTTCCTTGCAGAGAATGATACCGATGGAGGGGTTCTCGTCCTCCTGCCGGACCTGCCGGTCCAACGCAGTCAGGTAAAACTGCATCTTTCCGACGAACTCCGGCTGGAATTCGCCCACCTTAAGCTCAATAGCGACCAGACAGCGCAAGCGGCGATGAAACAGCAGCAGATCGATAAAGAACTCCCTGCCATCGACCTCTAGCCGGTACTGACTGCCCATGAAAGCGAACCTGCCGCCCATGGCCCGCAGGAAGTCTTCGATCCGGGCGATCAGCGCCCGTTCCAGCTCCCGCTCGCTGTGTTCCTCGCTCAGTTCCAGAAAATCGAAGGTGTATTCGTCCTTCACCGCCAGCTTGGCCTGGGCGCGAAGCTCGGGCGTCAGCGCCTGGTCAAAATTGGTCTGGCCAAGCAGGGATTTCTCGTAGCTCTGGTTGTCGATCTGATGGATGAGGACATGCTTCGACCAGCCAAATTTGCGGGTCATGCGGATGTAGAACTCACGTTCCAGCGGATCCTTGCAGCGTTGAAAAATGACCAGATTATGCGTCCAGCCGATTTGTGCAACCAGTGGTTGCACTCGCTCGTCATCGCTGATAGAGCAGGTAGAACTCTCGCATGTAAAGAGGTTGCGCCGGGAAAAACCACCGATTTCGGAAACTCCGCCCGCAGGTCATTGGACAACTGTTCAGCAATGGCGATTTTCCCCAACCTTCAACACCCTGCCGTTCCACGATCATCCGCCCGATATCCCAGTACAGCCCGACCAGCTCAGCATTGACCGCCTTCAGCGCGGCATACTGCGCCGAACGGACGCGCTCTTTCACCTCAGCAAGAAGGTGTGCGTAGTCCAGGGCTGGCATGATTCGCTCATTTCCGGCTCTCCGCAAAAGCGTTGAATCCGCAGATGGCGCTTCATGCAGATTTTTGAATCGTTTTTAATCTGCGCCCATCTGCGTCATCTGCGGACAGTCCTTTTTCAAGCACCTCGAAGAGGCCGTCCATCGACTCCCGCAATGCCATCGAGCTTTCCTGCCAGTTCGCAATAGCCTGTTTGAGGCTGACGGTTTCGACCGCGCCATTGCCATTGCCGTTTCCGTTGTCCGCCCGCACGTAGAGCGGGATGCTGAGGTTGCTGGCTTTCTCCCGGATCTCGTCATTGCTGACCACCCGGGCAAAGCCGTCCTCGTCACCGAAAGCCTGGTAGGCGGCGACAATGCGCTGGATGTGGTCGTCGGTGAGGAAGCTCTGTGCCCGCTCGCGGGTCACCTCGTTCACCGCGTTGATGAAGAGCACCTTGTTCCTGCGCTCCTTGGGCTTGTTCATCCGGCAGATGACGACGCAGGCTTCCATGGGCGAGTTGTAAAAGAGGTTGGGACCGAGGCCCAGCACACACTCCACCACGTCGTGGGCGACCAGTTTTTCGCGCATGGCCGACTCTTCGTTGCGGAAGAGGACGCCATGTGGAAACAGGATGGCGCAGCGGCCGCTCTTGGCCTTCATGCTCTTGATGATGTGCTGCCAGAAGGCATAGTCGGCGCGGCCCTGGGGCGGCGTGCCGTAGATGTTCCGGCCCCACGGATCGGCGGACCAGGCATCGCGGTCCCACTGTTTGATGGAGTACGGCGGATTGGCCAGCACCACATCGAACTGCATGAGCCGGTCGCCTTCGACAAAGGCGGGGTTGGCCAGGGTATCGCCCCGGACGATGCGGAAGTCCTCGATGCCGTGCAGGAACAGGTTCATCCGGCCGATGGCCGAGGTGAGCAGGTTGCGCTCCTGACCGAACAGCCGCAGGTTCCGCCACTCCTTGTTCTGCCGCTTCAGATGGGTGACGGCGGAGAGCAGCATGCCCGCTGACCCGCAGGTGGGGTCATAGATCGACTCACCCGGCTTGGGTTCGAGCATCTCGGTCATCAGATGGACCACGGTGCGGTTGGTATAGAACTCCGCAGCGGTGTGGCCGGAATCGTCGGCGAACTTCTTGATCAGAAACTCGTAGCCCACGCCCAGCTCATCCTCCGGGCAGTTGGAGAGCGAAAGCGTCTGCGAGCTGAAATGCTCGATCAGCTCGCGCAGCATGTGGTCCGGCAGGCGGTCCTTGTTGGTCCACTGGGCATCGCCGAAAACCCCGTACAGAGTGTCGGGGTTAGCCGTCTCAATGGCCCGCAGGGCATCCTGAATGGCCTTGCCCACGTTCTTGACCTGGGTTCGGGTGGCCTTCCAGTGGGCGTCCTCCGGGATCTGGAAGCGGTGCTGTTCGGGAAGCGCGGCGTATTCCTGATCGCCGCCGGACTCCTCCAGCGCATCGGCCAGTTCCTCGTCGTACACGTCGCACAGGCGCTTGTAGAACAGCAGCGGGAAGATGAACTGCTTGTAGTCCCCGGCGTCGATGTTGCCGCGCAGCAAGGTGGCCGCGCCCCAGAGGTAGGATTCGAGTTGGGATTGGGAAATCATTGCACCTGCCTCCGGAAAATCTTGAGCCCGCAGTGGGTGCATTCCCACGCTGGATCGTCATCGCTGACACAGCAGCCGCCAAGCGTGATCCGGCCTTCATTCATTTTTCGTTCTAGCTCCTCATCGAAAGCGGGCATGCCATAGAGGATGCTGGCCAGAGGGGCCTGCCCGCATTCGGGACATTTCCGTGGTTTCTGCGCACGTTCGACTCTGGTTGATGTGTTACTCATGCCATCAACCCCTCTTTTTCAGCAGCGCCTTCAACCGATCCTCGGCCGCATACGCTGCCTGCAGCGATTCCTTGAGGTTGGCGATGGCCTGATCGATGGTCATGGATTCTTCCTCGATCACCGGCTCCACGTAGCGGGGGATATTCAGGTTGAAATCGTTCTCGCGGATCTCGTCGAGCGTGACCACCCGGCAGATTCCTTCCACATCCTGATAGCCCTCGTACCAGCGATGGATGTTGTCCACGTGTTCCGGCAGCAGCTCGTTCTGGGCGCGGCCGGTCTTGAACGCCTTGGAGGCGTCGATGAACAGCACCTTCTGGCGGTGCGCCTTGGGCTTGCTGTCGCGGAAGACCAGGACGCAGGGCGCGAGACCGGTGCCGTAGAAAATGTTCTGGCCGAGACCGATCACCGATTCGAGCATGTCCATCTCCAGCAGCTTGCGCCGGATCTCTCCCTCCTTGGACATGCGGAACAACACACCATGGGGAAGCACCACGGCCATGCGACCGGTCTTGCGGGCCATGGACTTGATCATGTGCTGGACCCAGGCGAAGTCGCCGGACTTGGCTGGCGGCAGCCCGGCAAAGTTGCGGCCGTAGGGGTCGTTGATCCAGACGTCGTCCCCCCACTTTTCCAGGGAGAAGGGAGGATTGGCGATGACGCAGTCAAAGGTAGCGAGGCTGTCGCCTGAATAAAAGGCGGGCAAGCGCAGGGTGTCGCCGCGTTCGATATGGAAATCTTCCGCGCCGTGGAGAAAGAGGTTCATCCGGGCGATGGAGGATGTGGTCAGGTTCTTTTCCTGGCCATAGAGCTTGCCCAGCATGAGGTTCTCGTCGCCGCCATGCTCTTTTACATGATGCAGCGCCTCAAGGAGCATGCCGCCGGTCCCGCAGGCCGGGTCATAGATGGTTTCCCCGGCCTTGGGCGCAAGGATGCGAACCATCAGCGCGACCACGGAACGCGGGGTATAGAATTCACCGGCCTTCTTGTTGGTCAGGTCGGCAAATTTCTTGATCAGGTATTCATAGGCCTGGCCGAGAATGTCCGCCTTGCAGTGCTCGTTGCCCAGGTTGAGCGACGAGAAGTGTTCGATCAGGTCCTTGAGCAGCGCGTCCGAAAGGCGGTCCTTATTGGTCCACTGGGCATCGCCGAAGATGCCGTGCAGGGTGTCCGGGTTGGCCTGCTCGATACAGCGCATGGCCTTCTGGAGCGCATGGCCGATATTGGCGCTTTTGGTCCGGACATCCTTCCAGTGGCAGCCCTCCGGAACCTGGAACCGGTGGTTCTCGGGGAACTGGGCAAATTCCACGTCGCCGTCGGACTCATCCAGTGCCACGGCATACTCCTCGTCATAGACGTCGGAGAGCCGCTTGAAGAACAACAACGGGAAGATGTAAGTCTTGAAGTCAGCCGCGTCGACAGGACCACGCAGGATATTGGCCGCCTCCCAGAGATGCCCGGAGAGGGTTCCTATATCCAGCGCCCTCATGGGTAGATTTCCATTTCTGCCCTCCATCGTTAACCCCCTGCTTGATCTCTATCACTTTTCTCCAATGATAGCTCAACGACACCGGTTTTCTCGTAGAGATCTAGTGGTTTACCCGACCCGAGTTGACTTTAAAGTAACCGTTCAGACCCCTACTGAGGTAAGGGGGCGAGGGGCAGTCCGGCGCGCCGGTCAGCAATGACGCGTTCGAGATATAGCCTACGCCATATAAAATGATTCAATTTTGAAGAGATGTGGGATAGAACAAAGAAGCCTTTTGCGAATAGCTTTGGCGTGTGCCCACTTTTTCTCGATGGGGTTGAGGTCAGGAGAATAGACAGGCAGGAAGTCAAGGAAGTGTCCGGCGTTGACGATGGCCGATCGAATGTCTGTGCGTTTATGAAATGTGGCGTTATCCATCACAACGACGCTTGCCGCAGGCCGCTTCGGCAGCAAATCCTGAACGATCCATTGATAGAAAATATCTGCGTTGACGTTGGATTTGAACAAACCAGCAGTCAAAAGAACCTTGCCGATCAAAGCGCCGATAACGTTTGTTCGACCTTTCGCATGCCAGTTGCATGTGCCGAAACACCGTTGGCCGGAAGAGGCATAGCCATGCTGGCGCGGCATGTCATGAGCAAAACCGCTTTCGTCGATATAGACGATCGTGCGTCCTTGCGCTTGATAAACCTCAATTCTCTGACAAAAGGCATGCCGTGCGGCGGCGTCCGCTTTGGGATGTTGAAGTGTTTTTTCTAGAACAGTAAACCTGGCTTGAGGGTCTAAAGTGGTATCCCTACTGAAACGCGAGTGGAGGAGGATGCCATGGCCCGCATCACGCCCCGACCGCCACCGACGCAAGCGGTGGTGTTAAGCTGCCTGAATCGGTGCTGTCCGGTGTGTGGGGGACCGCTCTGGTTTGCCTATGATAACGCCCGTACGGTCACGACCCTGGAGGTGGTGCTGGGCGTCACGTTGCAAGTTCGGCGCTGTGTAAATCCGGCCTGTGCCTTTTACCACCGGCCGTACCGACCGGAACTGGAAGGACGGCTGGCCTTGCCGCATCACGAGTTTGGCCTGGACGTGATCGCCTGGATTGGCGCCTGTCGGTATCAGGATCATGACACGGTGCCCGAGATCCACCGGGCGTTAATCAACCGGGGTGGTGATTGCCCCGCGCGGTCGATCACTTGCTGGGGCGCTATGAGGAATTGGTGAGTCGGTCGTGCTGGCAACCCCGGCGTCCCAGGCGGGCCTGCGCCAGCAGGGCCGACTGATCCTGGCGGTGGATGGCTTGCAACCGGACAAAGGCCACGAAGTACTCTGGGTGGTGCGCGAGGTGCTGTCGGGAGACATCCTGCTGGCGCGCAGCCTGTTGGCGTCCGGGCATGACGACCTGAGCGCGTTATTGCGGGCGGCGCTGCTCGGGTTAGAAGGCGTGCCGGTGGTGGGCGTGATCAGCGATGGCCAGCAGGCCATCCGGCAGGCGGTGGCCGAAGTGTTGCCGGGGGTCCCGCATCAACTCTGCCAGTTTCACTATCTGCGGGAAGCCGGTCGGCCGATTTGGGAGAGCCGATCGGCACGCGCAGAAGGAATTACGCAAGCGGGTGCGCGGGGTGCGGCCGATCGAGCGGGCCGTCGAAGACCGAAACCGATCCGGAAGCTGAGGTCATCCGCGGGTACTGTGCGGCGGTTCGGGGCGCGCTCGGCGACAGCGGCCATCCCCGCTCGACGCCGGCGGTTTGCAACTCCAGCAGCAGCGCTTGTCCGCCATTGCCGCCAGCCTGGACTGGGTGGCCCAAAAGGGGTGCCCGCGCCGCTGAGTCGCCTCCAGCACGCCGTGCGCCGGGCGTTGGACGCCACCGCGCCGCTCTGGCCGGAACTGGCCATCGGCCAAGGTTGGCTCGTGGAGGCGACCCAGATCCTGGCCAATCCGACGGCGCGGACCGCGCCACGGTCGAGGCCCGCTATGCGGTACTGCTCGCCGATCTTCAGGAGGAGGCCGCTCCCTCAGCGAGCTTGCAGGCGATGGCGGCCCAGTTTGTCAAGGTGACTGTCAGTTACGGCCCGTTGATCTTCACCTGTTGCGATGTGGCCGACTTACCGCGGACCAATAACGACTTGGAGCAACTGTTTGGCGGGTTGCGCCATCAGCTGCGCCGCATTACGGGACAAAAGAATGCTCCGGCCAGTTTGGTGGTGTGCGGTGCCACCCGCTTGCCCGCCGCGGTGGCGAGTCAAATCCATCCGTTTACCGCTGCCGAACTGGCATCCGCCGACCTCGAGCAGTGGCGGATCGTGCGCACCCGTGGAGAACAACGCCGCTGGCCACGGGTGTTGGGTCGCCGGTTTCGTCAGGATCCAGACGCCTATCTACAGGCGCTGGAAGAACGCTTGATCAAGCTGAGTTTGCCACCCTAGTTTTTTTATAGGTGATGTTCATGCGCCGAAGAGCATGTCCGATGCCCTTTTCGCTTGCCCCAAGTCGTTTTGCACGTTCTGCCTGATAAGCATCGGGGTATTCACGTACATCCCGCGCCAACGCAATCCGGTCGATCTTCGTCGCTGGTTTGTTGCGGGTTCTTTGCGGTTCGATCCTGTCGATCCACCTCACTACGCTGGCAATGCCAACGCAAAAGCGGTTTGCCACCTCCGCGATTGTAAGTCCCTCCTTCTCTCGAACGGACAGAACTTTACGGCGAAAATCGAGGGAATATGTCATGACCAACACCTTAACATTTCCTATGAATGTAATCAATCTATTTGAGCTTGGGTATATCAAACGCATAGGGCGCCTCTGGGAACTGGCCTTCGGTTTCCAGCTGGCGCACGATCTCAACCGCCATCTCGGTGCGCTTGCGATAGGTCAGCCGATTCTTCTGATAGTGCAGTAGGTCAATAAAACGCTGGCGTGCCTGCGCTACATCGGTGTACTCGTCTTGGGCGGTTATGTTCAGATAGCCTAACTCCTCGGCTTGGTAGTTGGGAAACTGCACCTCTACCGCTACGCCATCCACTCGATCGGCATTGGCGACTACCGCCGTGACCAACGTTTGGTAGGTGCTCAGGCGGCCCTCAACGTGATCATAAGCCCGTTTAGCCGCGTAAATCTCCGGTCCCTGGTCATGATGAACGTAGGTCCAGTCCAGACCCATGACCTCCAACCCCTGTCCTCGATGTGCCTCCGAGACGACCGCGCGATGACGGGGCAACAACCCGTCACTGTTCCAACCCGCTTCAAAGACCGCCGCGTGCATCGCCCGCCGGCTAACACCGGCCTCTTCCGGCCAAACCTGCTGCGCGTGGATCCCTTGCAGCGTTTTATTCGGACTCAGCAACAAACCCGTCACATAGCGGCTCACATGCTCAAAACCCGCCGCTCGACAAAACAAATCTCGATAAGGCCTTAGCCCCTCCGCAATCAGTTCGGGTATCCCCACTAACGGTAGCAACATCGTCAGGCTCTCTTTGCAACAACACCCTCTATCATCCCTCTTCAGCCGCTAACTTTCCAAGTCGTGTCAACGAGGAAGCCTTGGCGCGGGCGGTGTGCGTGAGTCCCGTGCCGGTGCTGACCGGCATTGGCCATGAGAAGGATCAAACCGTGCTGGACGAGGTGGCCTGCCGCGCCCTGGGCACACCCTCCAAGGTGATTCACTGCATTGAAGCTACGATCAAAACCCGTGCGCAACACACCGAGGCCGCATTCCAGGCGATTCTGACGACGGCCCGGCGCGACGATTTCTTTGGGACGCGCACGGCGGTATTCACCCGTCGCTTCATCCTGCACAAATAACGTACCCGGTTTACTCATCGATGTACTCCTGAATTTGGCACACCCCCCCGGCCATCACTTGGGCCGGGGACCCTCAATGAAACGAATCTAAGGCAGCGGTTCTCTTGCTCTGTTGAGCGTCACACCCAACAATAAGGATCCACGGAATCATTCTCGGCCCCTCGCCCGGTTTCGCAAGGCGTGAAACCCCTTCCCTCTGCGACAGAATTGTTCGTAAAAACTGGGGCATCAGGACTTTTGGGGTAGGAACCAGCGCGGGAAAACCACGCGGTGCAGGATGATGCACAGAAGGCCCGGCCGGTGCGGTCTGCCGACCGCCGCTGATCGAGGCGCGATGCGCCGAGGCGAGCGCGGTATACCGTGCGACGGGACAATGTGAGGAGGCCGATAAAAAAATACGCAACCGCTGCCAATCGCTGGATCCGGGCATCCGGCGGTTGCACACGGCCCCGTAGCGCTCGCAGACCACGGAGCCGAGCTCCACCGCGAGCGGAATCCATCGTCAAAGCGGAGCCTTGATCAATGGAATAAGGAGAGGCCAGAAAGCGCGGGTGAAGTGCCGCCACCGTGTGTGTGTCGCGATAAAACGCGCATGAAAGTCAAAAAGCATCCGGTACGCCCCGCCCTCGGACCGAGCGGGAGCAGCATATCAATACCTTTTACCACATCCCGTTACCGCATCTTGTGGTAAAGTCCCCGACCGTGTCACATCCCACGGAAAACCCTTCCATGCGCAATGTTCCCCTCGATCTCCTACAGATCAGCCCGCTGCGGCCTTCTGCCCCGTTACCCTGGCCTCCGGCTGCTGCGGTGGCGCTGGCCCGCAGCGTGGGCTTTGTCGATCCGGTCACGGTGCGTCCCATCGCAAAGACCGGGCCCCAATGCTATGAAATTCTCACCGGCCTTAAACACTGGCTGCTCGCCCAGCGCGCGGAATTGCCGACCATCGCCATTCAGGTGCGGGAATCGCTCAGCGACGCGCAAGCTCATCAACTCATCGTCCTGGATTCTGACCATGCGGTGGCCAATCCGATGGACGAAGCCCGGATGATTCAAACCAAGGTCGCCCAAGGGAAAAGCATTACGGCCGCTGGCCGGGAGTTCGGTCTATCGCGCACGGAAGCTTCGCACCGTCTGCGATTGTTGCAGTTGGCACCGAGTGTCCAGGCGCGGATCACCGCTGGCCAACTGGAGATGGGGAAAGCCCGCCCCTTGGTCGGATTGCCGGCGTCGGTGCAATTGGAATTGGTGCAACGCCTGGTGTGGGAAAAATTGAATACGCGCCAGGTGGAAACCCTGGCGAAAGCCTACAAACACCCAGGGAAGAACAGTTCAGCCCATGCCGAAGCCACCCCCTCGTTACCGGCTAAAGACCCCGATCTCGTGCGCTTGGAATCGGAACTGGCCGAACGCTTGGGTACGCGCGTCACACTGGCTTATGGTGGGCAGGGTCGAGGGCAACTGATCATCGATTTTGATACGCTGGAGATTCTCGATGGAGTCTTGGAACGGTTGGGATATGGACTGTGAGCTATCCTAATTGACTTTCAACGGCAACCATTTGTACTCCGTTTAGGGTGTCAGAACTCTGACACCCTAAACGGAATGCAATGTATTAATCTTCTTATTAATAGCATCACGCAACTCTAACAACTTATCGATATCCTCAGGTAAAATTTGCTCAACCGCCTTACCACCTATCAGTTTCTCATCACGGGGCAAACCCGATAGAAGGAAGGTAACGGTTGTTGCATTTGTAGCTTCCGGTGGAGCGCACGCAGACCCCGGGTGAACCAGGAAACGGCGCTACGGGCGAGTTTTCGAAAGGTCCAATGGTGAGGATCGGTCTGTTCTTGCGTCTTTTTTCCAGGGGCGTGGGGTGATCGCGGGCCTCCTCTTGACCGACGCGCACGCACCAGTACATGGCCAAGGCCATGATCAGCAGCAACCGATCGAGCCGGTCAGCGGCCTGTAACTGCGTGTCTTCTAATTGAAAACCGCGGCTTTTGAAGTCGGAGAACATCGGCTCAATGCCCCAGCGACTCGCGTAATCCCGCACGGTCGCCCGATTTGGCGGGTCATTCATGGCGATGATCCAGGGTTCCGGGTGGACCCCCTCATGCCAAATCGCCAGATTCGTCGCGACCCCTTGATTGAATAACCGCACATTGGGCAGATAGCGCTCGGTTTGCCCTGCGGCGAGCACCCCGGTCGTGGTCATGTCTCCAAACCCTGGATCTACATTGAGATTGCCTTTCAATCGTAACCGATAATGCCAACCGGACTGCGCGTGAAGCCACGCGAATAAATCCACCGAGGGATAAAAGCGATCCGCTGAAAGCAGCACCTCGGCTCCCGCCGGGAGCCACGCGCGAACTTGTTCTAATACCGCTTTCTGGGCCGCAAAACCCAGATTGGCCGGGCCAGCTTCCACCCGCCAAGCAAGAGGTAAGGCCCGATCGCCGATCCCAAGGCTCACCATCAAAATCGCAAAACGATCCCCCAAATCGGTTTGGTCCAGACTCAGAATGATCGTCTGTCCCTGCGGGCCCGCCGCGGTTAAGGCTTGGCGCGCCCACGGTTCCAGCACTTCGCTACTCGACAGCAATGGATTTTTTAATAACCGGCGCAGCCACTGCTCGCGCATATCTTGCCGTTCGGTCTCCAACGGTAAAAGATTAGCAAGTTCCACAGTATTTGGGGTCTGAGCTTCCAGAATCGCCCCGACCGCCAAGGCCAATTTCGTAATCACTGTCTTACGCAACCCTGGGTGAGCTGCTCTCAATCCTGCTTCGATTGCTGTCGCCAATTGTCGAACCGTTCCCATGATCCCCTCATGATGTTCATTAAACTCATAATCCTAGTCTAACTCAGAACTGATAGGTGGTAAGGCGCTTATGGTGCCAACACACCCGTTGCAAAATCACCGATGGCGATAATGCCACAGGCATAGCCACGCAATTCGCCCTTCTCCGGATCAGGTCCCATGGCGATACCGTATAAGGGAAGATCCCAAATTGTTTACCGGAGCGCTTGCAAATACCGCGCTAGAGATAACCACGCTGGTTGAGCAGGGTTATTTCGCGTTCGAGAAGGGTGATGCGCTGCCTGAATGGGGTGATCTCATTTTCTTTCCCATCAGCATTCTCCTAGAAAGATTCAGCTCTTTATCGAGTTTGATGCGATTTACAACCGCTAAAAACTCTCAAGCTTGGCTCCAACTTGCCGATGATTGTATCTGAAATGCTCAAATGAGAAGAAGCTGATGCAAATCAATACGAATTCGACGGCGCTCTTTGCTTATCGTACTTTGACCGGTCAGCAACAGCACCTCGGTAAAGCGATGGAGCGGCTATCTAGCGGGTTGCGCATCAACAGCGCCGCAGACGATGTTGCCGGCGTGGCCATCTCTGCCCGCATGACCGCGCGTGTTCGCAGCCTGAACCAGGTCCACCGCAACGCAAATGATGGCATCTCTCTCTTACAAACCGCTGATTCCGCCTTGGGCAATATCGGGGACATCCTGCAACGCATCCGTGAGATCGCCATACAAGCCTCCAACGCTTCTTACAACGGTACGGATCGAGACTCCATGCAGGGCGAAGTGAATCAGTTACTCCAGGAAATCAACCACATCTCCGTACAAACCGAGTTCAATGGCAAAAAACTGATTGACGGGACCGGCAACGGTGGCAGTGCCGATACTAATGAACAGATGGTGATCGATGGTTTACGGGGTTCCTGGTTGCGGGAATCGGAAGATCTGGTTGAAACCTACTATGGCCTGACAGGACATGGCACGTCTTTCGAGATTATCCTGGAGAACGACGCGGTTGGCGGCCAACTGGCTTCTGTAACATCCTTCTATTTAGGCACCACCATTCAAAAGCATGAACTTCGCGTTGATATGACGGATTTTACCCCACCCGATCAAATTGGCGGCACAGACCTCGACCGGGTCATCGCGCATGAAATGGTGCATGGCCTGATGGCCGATAACATGTACTCAATCGCCCTTCCTGACTGGTTCAAGGAAGGCGCGGCGGAATTCATTCAGGGTGCTGATGAACGGGTCGTTGGTAGCCTCGGTGGCACGTCAGTCAGTGGTCTGACAGGCTTGCTCGCAGGCGCCACCGGTATTAGCACCGATCCTTGGGTTTCTGATTCCAATCATTATTCAGCAGGTTACATTGCTATTCGTTTCCTGCATGAGCAAAGCTCTGGCGGCATGAAAGCCATCATGGCTGACCTAAGCGCAGGAAATACTTTGGACACGGCAATAGCCAACAATACCAGCTATGCAAACACTACAGCGTTTATTACAGACTATACCAGCGCTGCAGGAGGCCAAGCCTACTTACAGAGTCTAATTGACGGCGGTTACCTGACCAATGATGACACCGGCGCGATTGGCGGCGCCGATGCAGACGGTGGCCCAGTTCGCACCGCCGAGTCAGTGATTCCCGATACCGGCGGTTATACCCTTGACCCGTTGTCTGGTTTTGCCGAAGTATGGCCCGGCGGTTTCGACAATAAAAGCGTCACCCAGAATTCCTTTAGCTTGCAGGTAGGCGAGAACGCCAGCGACACGCTCAACGTCCGCATTGGCGCAGCCACTGTTGCGACACTCGGGCTTTCGAATATCAGTGTCGCTACTGCGCCCAACACAGTCATCGACAAAGCCGATCAGGCACTGATATACCTCAATGAGCAACGCGGCAATGTCGGCGCCGCGCAAAACCGGCTTGGACATATCATTGCCGTCAATGCTATCAATGTCGAAACCATCTCGGCAGCTCGATCACGCATTCTTGATGCCAACTACGGTCAGGAAACAGGCGAACTGGTCCGCCGCCAAATTTTGCAACAGGCCAGCCAGAGCCTGTTGGCGCAGGCGAATGCCGCACCGCGCCAGATTCTCAGCCTGCTCACAGGCTAGAAAATTCGCAAATTAGTAACCAGCAGTCTTCCAGCGATGCTGCGGATTTTGCGCTTTAAATATTGAGTCCTTTCACCAACCGATCTCGTCCACCCTGCTTGGCACGATACAGAGCACTATCCGCTCTCTGCAGCCAGCTTGATGTATTTTCATCAGTCACACTCAGTTCCGCTATACCGACAGAGACTGTAAAGCACAGCTTATGGCCTTGATAATCGGGGCATAGATTGCGCGCTGCCTGCAGCAGTCTTTCACCCAGCATCCCGGCAGCATCCATCGCAGTTTCCTGCAGAATCATCGCAAATTCCTCGCCACCATAGCGAGCGACAAAATCACTGCGGCGCGGGAAGGTCTGAACACAGCAGTCCGCAAACTGCCTAAGAACCAGATCGCCCGCCAGATGGCCAAGTTGATCATTAATCTGCTTAAAATGATCGATATCCACCATAAGCAGGCATACTGGCTGACTGGAAAGCCGGCCCAGTTCGAAAATGCGTAGCAATTGCTGGTCAAAAGCTTTACGGTTGTAAAGCTGTGTCAACGCATCCAGCTCCATCTCCCGGCGGGCTGCACTCAACTCGGCTCGCATGGATTTGAGCCTGTCAGTCAATTCCTCCAACACCGTATGATGCATATGCTGCCGGGATTCAGCGATACGCCCAATAGCGCTAATCACCTCCATGGCTTCACATTTGATAGCGTCTAGCGACGCATTACTTTCGATCACATTTTTTAGGTGATTGAGTTGGTCGACAATCTCAGTCTGCTCCTCCTCATCTTCGACCAGCACCTTGCCCAAGGTGTTGATCAAATCACCGAGAACCTGGCGGATATCCTTTAAGCTGGCGGTAACGTAAGCGTTTTCCCGCTTTCGCAACTGAGTAAAAAATTCACGCAATCCCAGCCAGTTGCGATCAGCACGCCCGGTAGCGCTGGTATTGTTGGATTCGGCGCCAGGGCAAGGGGCAGCAATCAGTATATGCCGTGCCCATTTTTCACATAGGTCTTTGATTGTATTTGAATTAAGTTGATCAAGATCAAAGGCGTACTTGCCCCAGATGCGCAATAGCGCGCCTGTCGCGTCCAACGCCGGGTCGGTTATGCCTGGTGAGGTCGAGCTATCGACTGGAGCCGTTGGTTTCTGGTCAGTTTTATTATCCCAAAACATAAGCACTACTCCACAGGAATATGAAAAATATCAAAACAACTTGATCAAACCGGCTGGCTTTACAGCCATTAGACCATGCGTGGAAAGCACTATTTTTGTCATTCCGGGCAATTAATGCGCTTACGCTACCTCAATGGAAGAATCCGGGCGAAGACATAGGCCGATAATCCGCCCGCATGAAGAAAACTAATCTCTAAATAGGAGATCAATGTTACAAAATCAGTTTCCGGAGATAGTGTTTAACAACACTGACTTGAATATCAGCTGGACCATGAACTGTGCCAATGACACAATCACCGTTAAGAATGATATTTCCACGATAGACGAACCTCCGGTTTAGACCTGACTGAGCCTGACCCTGTCCGTGGCGTTTTGACGTTGGCACCGTTCTTTGAAACGCTAAATATCATTCAATTCATGGCAAAACGGCAGATGGGCGCGGCAATCACCGACCACCGCCCCCGTCAGCTTTTTTACACCGCTGTCACTGACGGCAATCCTGCCAAAGCCATTGCCAATTCAGACTCGTCGTAGTCTTGATCGGTTAACTTGCCAGCGAAATAATCCATGTAAGCTTGCATATCAAAATGACCATGACCACAAAGGTTAAACAGGATTGCCCGGCTCACCCCTTCTTCCTTGCAACGCAGTGCTTCATCAATGGCACCCTTCACAGCGTGATTCGCTTCTGGCGCTGGCAGGATGCCTTCGGCGCGGGCGAATTGCACGCCTGCTTCAAAGCAACCAAGTTGGTGATAGGCACGGGCCTCGATCAATCCCAGCTCTTTGACATAGCTAACCAGCGGCGCCATGCCGTGATAACGCAAACCGCCGGCATGAAACCCAGGAGGCGTAAAAGCCGAACCCAAAGTATGCATCTTGGTCAATGGGGTCAGGTGGGCAGTATCGCCAAAGTCATAAGCATAAGGACCACGCGTCAGCGTGGGGCAAGCGGCTGGCTCGATAGCGACAATGCGCACCTTCTGGCCGCCGCGCAGTTCAGCGCCAATGAACGGGAAGGCGATACCGGCAAAGTTAGAGCCGCCCCCTGTGCAACCAACCACCACATCGGGGTAGTCATTGGCCATTTCCAATTGGGCAATGGCTTCTAAACCCACCACGGTTTGATGCAATAGAACATGATTGAGCACCGACCCAAGCGCGTACTTGGTGTCATCGCGTTGTGCGGCGACTTCCACCGCCTCAGAAATAGCGATACCCAAACTACCTGGATGATCCGGGCGCTGGGCGAGAACCGCCCGGCCGGAGACGGTTTCTTCGGATGGTGAGGCAATACAGCGTGCCCCGTAGGTTTCCATTAACGCCCGGCGATAAGGTTTTTGATTGTATGAGACCCGGACCATGAAAACCTGGACATCGATATCGAACAACGCTCCGGCAAAGGCCAGCGAAGAACCCCATTGCCCAGCGCCCGTTTCAGTTGCAATCCGTTTAACACCGGCTTCCTTGTTGTAAAAGGCCTGAGCAACAGCCGTGTTCGGTTTATGACTGCCAGCCGGGCTCACTCCTTCATATTTATAATAAATCCTTGCGGGTGTACCGAGCGCTTTTTCCAAACGGCGGGCACGATACAAGGGACTGGGCCGCCATTGCCGGTAAATGTCCTGTACCGGTCCTGGAATTTCAATGTCACGCTCGCTAGCGACCTCTTGCTCAATGAGCGTCATTGGGAACAGCGGCGCCAAATCGTCTGGGCCAATCGGCTGGAGAGTGCCGGGATGCAGCACGGGCGGCGGCGGCGCGGGGAGATCAGCAACCAAATTGTACCAGAATTTAGGCATCCGGGTTTCGTCGAGTACGTATTTGACGGGTTCAGTCATACTTATTTCCTGAAAAACGTCCGCCCGGCGGGCGGTTCGGGTTGCTTCCGCTCGTTACTAGGGGGCGGGTCTTGAGATTCGATCTGCGCTACCGGAGGCGCCAATGGCATTTTAGCGCAAGTTAAATCTATATTCTCAACCTCACACCAACATATTCAATATACCTCAAAAGAGATATTTGTTTATTTATTAAACAGATTTTTAATCCATCTATAATGGCATGCAGCAAAATAATTTCATTTATTCCAGTAAATTGGACGTACTTGATGCCGGTTTGCCTGAGCCGCTCCAGACAGCAGCGCGGTCGTGTTGCGAATGGTATATTCATCAGATCATAGTCACGTCTATGCTCCACAAAAATTATCGCCCACTGTCCAAGAGCACACCGTGCGCAGGCTCATAGACCGTTAACCGATAAAAACAACTGATCGAATGACTGTCAGCAACCCTGCATAGCTCGCAGAGAGCCAAGGTGCACGTCAGCCACAATGAAATTACCACGCAAGCGGATGATTCTTTAGATGGCACGTTAGAGGTTAAACTACCAGCAGAGGAGAGAGGGACTGACATACTTGAATCCTCAGCCATGCTGCGTGCTAATCAAGTTCGTTTTTTTCAAGGCTTGGAGAAGCACTGCTTAGCCAATGTGGCAAGCGCACAGCATCAAAACAGTCTAACAACCCACAGTGACTGCTACAGACAGCGTATGGGGACTGTTGAGATTCACATAAGCGTCGTAAACTTGCGGTAGCGACTGGCGGGAGGGGATATGCACACCACCAATACCGGCTCTGATCATCAGTCCTTCGAATCGAAGGAACTGAAGCAGTTTTACCATAACGCCGCCTTTGATGCTGCTTGCGAGGATATCCTGGAAAGCATCCGGGAGCGGCGAGGCGTTATTCTGTTCACAGGAGAAGCCGGTGTCGGCAAGACGCGGGTATTGCGTCGTTGCATGACTCAAGCAAGCGACATCCATTTCGTGCTGCTAACCAACGCAAGCCTCGATTTTCCTAATATTCTCAACTATCTATGTGCTAGCCTGGAATTACCGGCTGACCATCTGGACGCTGGCCAGCAAAGCCGGTTATTGCTGGACACGCTGGCCGCTTGTGCACGCCGCAATCAGGTTGTCGCCCTGTTGATCGATGACGCCCACCATCTGCGCCTCGACGTTTTGCGCCGCCTGCACGATTTTGTGGAGATGCCTGCGGTCCCCATGCATCGCTTGCAAATCGTATTGGCAGGACTACCCGACATTGAAGGCAAGTTGCGCCAGCCGGAATTACACCGGCTTCAAGCCAGTATCGTGACACGTTGCCGTCTCGGTATGTTAAGCAGCCAGGAAGCGGAATTGTTCATCCGCCATCAGTTTGAAACCGCTGAACATTGGGATGGCAGCTTGCCATCGGACACTGTGACTGAGCGCATGATTCAGTACTGTCAAGGCGTTCCGCGCGCTATTGTCATGTTGTGCGATACCCTTCTGCTCTTTGCGAGCCTGGAGGCAGGCGCAGAGATAACCCCGGCACTGGTCGATGAGGCGGCCCGGAGTTGTTTTCTTAATGAACCGTCCCACCATTCATCAGCGTTGAATGCCGGCAATTTCTCACACACTGCTGACACAACACCGTCTTTACCCGCTGAAAAAGGAGGATTATTCGAACTGGACTTTCCTGAGCTGGGCCTAAGTTTCGACTTCGATCTAGAAGAAACACTGAAGACGGATGCAAGCAGCCCTGCCGAACCAGCACCGGATGAAACAGTTCCCGTCACTTTACCCGCCGGCGACGCTTTACCACCGGCACAGTTAGTCATCGAAGAGATACCGGTCACGCCGCCACCGCCAGCCAGCAGGCTGGCCGGGACCGCTGCTGAACCACGTAAAGCAACCAGTAGTTCACCGTCCCTGCGCGAATTTGCGAATCTGCTGAGCGATCTAGGGATGAAGCAAGATCGTAAAGCAGTCCAGGATCGTGAGGCGCTACAGTATTTCTGCAACCGGTACCTGCGTTGGTTGCATGATCATGCTTCAGCACAACGGGATGAGTGCGAACGAAGGTTCGCACGGTTACAAGAAACCCGGCAACCGGTTCTGATAGGGCTGGTATCTGCTGCTCCAGTATTGCCTGAACGGGATGGCGTGCTCTGTGCCTTGCTTATCAATCCCACCTGGTGGCTGTACCGGGAAATCCGGTTACATGTGCGCAGTCCTGAGCTCGCCTTTGCCAAGGATGGACAAGCGCTGTCTGTCCGGTTATTGGATGGCCGGGATGCACACCCCGTCTATCTGGATTACCGCCTGCTCCATACGGAGCCTACCCAAGCAACTCTATGGCTAGAACTTGAGCTCTGTGACCATCGCGGGGAATGGTCTGCTTATGCGAACCGTATGGAGATTCGCCTGGATTTTTCAGCGAGGCGCCCAGAGAGCCTGAAAACAGAACCTGGGGTAAGTGTCGAATCCGCCTACGATCATTTCTGGCCGGATGTTCCAGTTGCTGAACCGAATGCTAGAGCGTGGCTATCGGGCACCACAGGGAATAGCAACCTGGCCTGTACCCTCTTACTGGAACTGGAAGATAACCCCGAGCACACGCATCACCTACGCACAACCAATGAGCAGACCCTAAGCCGAGGAACCCCGCTGACCCGGGCCTTGCTGCTAGCTGCCGATCCGGCTCAAGCTCCAGCACGCATTGAATTAGTCTCCCGTCCCTTTATGATTTTCGGCCGGCAGAGCGCTACCGCTGGCGTCGGATTTGGGGATTTCACTTTGGGTTTAGTACCGAAATACAGCCGGATTTCCCGCTTGCATTGCGTCATCTGTGCGCTCGGCGATCAATTGGTATTAATGGCGGCCAGCAATCACGGTTATACCTATACGGGACGCAACGGCCAACGGCTGGATCGCGGACACTGGGAAATGCTGGAAGCGGATGATGTGGTCGATATCTGCGGCTTATACCACCTGCGATTGTCTGTGGCCTGGGATCGCAAAGGAGAACGCGAGGTACTGGGCTGGAATACCCAAGAGCCGCGTGACCGGTTCGGCCACTATCTGCTAGAACTGGTTGAGGTATTGCGTCAACGCGACCAGCAAGTCGACAATAACGAATTGCGAACGGATCTCCGTAACCGTTACCTGCATCTGATCCGTATGCAAGACCGGGTGGCCGAACTCAACGGGGTCGGCCACCCAGGCTCCTTGTTGTATGTCCACTTTGAGCGTGATGACGCAGCTCATCAGCAGATCGCGCACTACTACGTGCCTAAGTGGTTGCCCATCGGTAATGCACCCCAGGATGGTTTACGGATTAATGCACCGGATGTGGCGCCCCATCATGCCGAATTACTGTTCAGAGAAGGCATGTACTGGATCCAGAATCTGGCGGCGCCGGGTTCAATACAGGTCGGTTGCCATGGTCTGGCGACCAATGAAGTACTGGCATTGGCAACCGGCGATACACTGGTAATTGGCTCAGCACGGTTTACTTTCGAGGGTTATTAGCCACCCGCTTACCGATTTCAATCAGTCATTGTATTACGCTTATAGGTCATCCGTTGGGTTATTAGCCTAGAAAAAAGGCTATCAGGGGGAAGGCAGCATCACCTCAGCGAGAAAACCGCCCAGCACCTCAGAGCGGCCAAGTTTCAGGACTCCCCGATATTGTTCGACAATATCGCCTGCGATCGCCAATCCCAAGCCATGACCGGCGCGGGACTCATCGATCCGTGCCCCGCGCTGTTGCAGCAAGGCTAGCTGTTCCGGAGGGCAGCCAGGCCCATCATCCTCTACCTTCAGCCATATGTCCTGCGCACTGGCGCCAGCAGTCAGCCGCACAGTGCATTCCGCCCACTGACAAGCGTTGTCGAGCAGATTACCCAATAATTCCAATAGATCATCGCGGTCGCCGGAAAACCCGCTGCCAGGCAGAATCTGGATATCGAACTGTATATCCCGGTCGCGGTAGATACGGCGCAAGGTTTCAACCAGATCCGTAATTTCCCCCTCCAGCAGCACGCGCCGGCCCGGTGCGCCACTTCCGGCGATTCGAGCACGTTTGAGTTCGCGCTCAGTCAAGGCATGGATTTGCCGGATTTGCTGGCGTAAATCATCCCATTCGCTGGAATCGAGAGGCGGAGGCCGCTGCCCGGTCAGTTGGATCAAAGCGGTCAGCGGGGTTTTCAATGCGTGCGCCAAATTACCCAATGCATGTCGCGCCCGCCGCTGGCGTTGATCCAGCAATGCCAGCAACCGGTTCAACTCAATGACCAGTGGCCGCACTTCATCCGGGGTATCGATGGATAGTTGCGCAATTTCACCGTGAGCCAGCCGGGGGAGTTCGCGACGCACTTCCTCTAACGGCGCTAAGCCGCGGCGCACAAGCAACCGCTGACACCATAGCAGGACACCGAACAGCAATAGAGCGATTCCGATAAATTCCAGCAACAAACGGTCGATACCCTGACGCACTGGCGCAAAATCTTCAGTGACGGCGATAGCAACGGGGCGATCTTCGACCCGAAAGGCCCGGCCGACCAGCAATAGTTGCTGATTCTGCGGACCGGTGACAAAGGTCCGGGTGAAACGATCCGTTGCAAGCGGCGGTAACTTTAGATCCATATCCCAAAGCGAGCGGGAACAGAGCTCGCCACCGGGAATTTCAATCTGGTAATAGTGCCCCGAATAGGGTTGATGAAAGGAAGCACTGACCCGGTCCGCAGGCAGGCGAGGCTGGCCGGCAGCGTCAAATTCCAGCGCAGCTAGCAGCGTTTGCAGATCGTGTTCCAGCCGGGCTGCAACAAAATCCTCGGCCAGCTGGCGCAGTGAGTAGCCGCCAATAGCAACCACCGATAGAATGAGCACAGCGAGCGTTACGATTAAGCCAGCCGATAATCGGGTTTGCAGCGAAGTCATGCCGGGCCAGTTCCGAAGACATAACCTTGGCCACGACGGGTCGTAATCAATTCCCGTCCGAATTTACGGCGCAGCCGGTTAATGTAGACCTCAAGCACATTGCTATCGCGTTCGGTTTCAAAGTCATAGATCTGTTCAGCTAACCGGGTTTTGGACAACACCTGACCGGGGTGCCGCATCAAGTAGCGCAGCAGACGGAATTCGGTGCCGGTCAGCTCAAATGTTTCCCCGGTGGCGGAAATTCGCGCGGTCTGGGCGTCCTCGTCCAGCTCCAGGCCGGCAACTCGTAACGGCCCATGCGACCGGGCGACACTGCGCCGCAACAGGGACTGTAACCGGGCGATCAACTCGGCAGTGTGGAAAGGCTTACTGAGGTAATCATCCGCACCAGCTTTGAAACCATCTACTTTTTCATGCCACGCATCGCGGGCGGTCAGGATCAACACTGGCACCGGATTGCCGCCGGCGCGCCAGCGGCGCAGCACGTCCAGACCCGGACGGCCAGGCAGTCCAAGATCCAGTACGATGACATGATAAGGCTCGGATTCCCCCATGAATTCAGCATCGGCGCCATTGGCAGCCACGTCCACTGCAAACCCGGCCTGTTCTAATTCAACCCGTAACCGATCACTCAACAGGGCATCGTCTTCAACCAATAGCAGGCGCATCGCTATTCCTGCTCTTCTTCGTGTTCGAGATGCCATAACTCACCGGTGCGGGCGTCATATTCAAATTCACGCACGACACCGTCATCATCCAGGAATTTCAGATCATAAACATAGCGGCCATGTTCGGATTCAAGTTCTGCTTCCAGCAAGCGGCCACCCGGATGCCAATGGCGGTGGCTGGCGATGATGGTTTCCAGCGAGAGAATTTGCCCAGCGCCATGTAACCGGCGAATTTCGTCATGATCACGTCCGGCCATCACTGACCCCGTTACAAACAGACCGGTTGCCAGCAGCAGGATGGCAGCGATCCGTCCATGACGGTAGATGAGTATGATTTTTTTGAAAAACATAGCATTGGGGACTGTAGCAATACCCTCTCCCTGGAGGAGAAGCGTCAAAGGTAAGAGAATCTTGGCAGACAGTCCCCGGTTAATTTAGGCGAAGGTGTCACCAAACAGGTTGCCAGCCCAATCGAACATTTTTTCGTAGTTTTCCTCAGTTGCAGCGGGCGCTTCGCCAAACGATTCCGGCACGGCTTCCATCGCGCCTGTGTTTGGGTTGTACGCGAACACAGCAGTTAACCAGGAAGCCGTTTTGGCGGTAATCGGACTGTAACAGGCTGAGTTTGTGACCGGCGCAGGATCAGGCTCTTCACCAGCGAAGGCGCGCAGAATGGCGTCAGCGCAAACCTTGGCTTCGGCGTTAGCGATATGCCCCGACTTCGGCTGACTGGTCCCCTGCGAATCGCCGATGATATGAATTTTAGAGCCAGGTATCAGGGTGGATTCATAAGTCAGCGGATTAACGGATGCCCAATTCTGTCCCGATGGCACCAATCCTACATCGAAGACAATTTTTCCTGCCTTCTGTGGAGGAATCACGTTGAGTACATGGGCCGGAAAATTTCCTTGGCTGGTCCTGGCAATCCGCTTCGTCGAAGACACCACCTCCACTTCATCCAACAGAACATTGGGGTGATATTCAATAATACCCGCATAGGTCTGGTTGAACGCTGTGGTAAAAGTATGCTCTTCGGCCATGATCTTGGGATTCGCATCCAGCACGATCACGTTGGAACCTGGTTTCTTACGCTTCAAATAGTCGGCTACCACACAGGCCCGTTCATACGGCCCAGGCGGGCAACGGTAAGGGGCTTTAGGAATGGTCAGAACAAAGGTTCCACGGCTGGGCATAGCGGCTAGCTGCTGCTTGAGCAGGGTTGTTTGCGGACCCGCTTGCCAAGCATGCGGAACCAGGCTGGAATCAAGGCCGGGAATTGCGGCGAAATCGATACCAGGCGCCAGGATAAGCCGTTCATAATCCAGTAAGATTCCACTATCCAACTTCAATTGCTGTTTGTCGTTATCGATACCAGCTGCCCGGCCCTGCACAAAGTTAACACCGTACTTCTGCTTAAGAGCTTCATAGTTAAAAGTGATTTGCGACAAACTCATCGAGCTGTTCAACGCCAGGTTGCTGAGAATGCAGGAAACATGGGCAAGATTAGCATCCACTAGCGTGACAGCAACGTTGCCACCACTCCAGTGGCGCAGATACTTAGCGATAGTGGCACCCGCGAAACCGCCGCCAACCACCACCACGCGGCCCGTGGCAGAAGCAGTTTGCGCACGCAAGGCGGTGGGACTTGCGGCAACGGCTGCCGTAGCCCCCATCAATTTTAGAAAGTGGCGGCGAGAAAGCATATTCATGATATTTCTCCTTCGAGTTCAATTCAGCCGGGCATGGAGAGGCAAGGAAAACACCGGTCAATCGTCATGCTCTTCATGTGTATCGCCTTCTTCATGGCTAAGGCCGCCTTCACCTCCAGTGGCATTGCCACGACTGCCTGTTCCTGCATAGTACTGAGCAATCAGCCGGATTTGCTCCTCAGTGTAACCCTTTGCCTGGCGGTGCATGATGTCACCCATATCACCGCTATACTTCATTTCCAGCATTTCTTCCCAAAGTTCGTTCATGCTTTCTCCCGCCAGGCGGTCCATGCCGCCGACCGCTCGCCCGTCGGTACCGTGGCATTGGGCGCATTGGGACGCCAACAGGCGGCCGGGTGGCGGCGCAGCCTGTCCAGTGAAAGGAATCAGCAGTATCAAACTAGAAAGACCTAAAAAAACAAAACGCAAATGTGAAATCATGCCACTACCTCCTTTGGGATTTATGAAACGCTATCTCTCTTCTTGAACACGCTTGCGCCCGGTGATCATGGCGTGAGTGAGATTTTCGCGGTGAAGAAGACTTTCCCAGATCACGCCAGTCAGATGCCCAACCACCAAAATTAATGTGAAATTAGCAAAGAATTCATGGAATTCCTCAATGAAATCGATGGTAGCATCGCTGCTGTTCAGCATCAGTCCAGCTAGCGGACCCAATCCTTTGCCGGCACCGTAGAGCATCAAGCCAGCAGCAACAGTGAGGAGCAAACTCAGCAACAAAATGACGATCATCGCGCCGCCAGCAGGATTGTGACCGAGATAGCGAGGCGCCCGCAGCGTTAGTACGTTCTTGGTGTAGGTCAGGACTGCCGCCGGACCGCGCACGAACTCACTGAATCGGGCATAACGAGGTCCGATGAACCCCCAGATCAGGCGAAAAGCAAGCAATCCGGCAATCGTATAACCGGACCAGACATGGACAGTTTGCAACAATGCGCCATCCACGTTTTGCAGAAATTCTGCGAACAATTCGCCTTGGCTGAAATAAGACAGCGTAAAGGCAAGGACCAGGCTCCAGTGAAACAGGCGTACCCAGGGGTCCCAAATGATGATTTCGGCGTTGTAGCCGGTCATAGTGTGATGCACCGGTGGACCTCCGCCATGGCAGCAACGCCAGCGAGGAGGTAATGTTATATATAGAAAATATCGTTGTAATTACTTGCTTTTTTCGTCGACCAATGCCCCTGTTGCGATCTCGTAGTACACCTCCCACTTTTTACCGTCGTTGCCGTTAATCTTGATCTCCCAAGTCTGTTTGCCTTTATGACTATCTTCATACGCCTTAGTGACTGTGCCTGGATGCGCCTTGAGTGCCATCTCCGTGGCCTGCGCCTTAGTAATGGGGGCTGTCGCAGCAACGGACGAGCTGGCCGCTGGCGTCATACCTTTGGTTTCAGACGCGAAAGAAGGGATGGTGAAGATTATTGTGGCGAGAGTGACAGCAGCGAACAGTGGTCTATGAATACTCATAAGATTTCCTCAACCGAGTGAATTTGGAACATACCAGCCGCAGCCGGTTATCGTGGCTAAAGCACATTCCAGCCACGACCTTAGGAATACTTTACGGCACATCCCTTAAATCAAGCTGAAATTCGCCAATCCAGCCGTCAGATGGCACAAGGGTTCGCCTATAATCACCATACTCATATATCTATTGCCTCCAGCCTAATGCCCCACTTTTGGAGTCCGCTATGAAGTCTCGTCATCGCTTATCAACGTTTTTGCCCTTGCGCGCGCTGGCGCTCGGTTGCTGTCTAGGAACCGGCATCATCACCGGGTTGGCAGGTTGCGGTGATCGCACTACCGATGCCGAACACGTTCAGCGGGCCCGGGACTATCAAGCTAAGCAAGAATGGCAAGCCAGTGTTATTGAGCTGAAAAACGCTTTACAAAAGAATCCAGAAAATCGCGATGCACGGTTGTTACTGGGGCAAATTTATGTGAAGACGGGCAACGGCGTACCAGCAGAGAAGGAGTTGCAACGCGCCCGGGAGTTAGGTTCTGAGCGAACTGCCTGGTTGCTGCTGCTAGCCCGGGCCTATCTGTTGCAGGGTCAAAACCAGAAAGTGCTGGAACTGACGCCGGAAGCAGGCGACCCGCCGGCCATCCAGGCCACCTTGCTAGCGTTGCAAGGACTGGCTGGATTAGCGCTAGGTCAGCCCGATACAGCAAAGATTCATCTGGATCAGGCGCTAAAACTGCAGCCGGATGATCCTGATGCCTTGCTGGGAATAAGCCAGCTGGCACTAATCAACCGTAATTACAGCGAAGCTGAGGCTTTCTCCAGCAAAGCCAGCACGCAGGACCCCAACGATATACGCCCCTGGTTTATCAAAGTGCGCTTGCATCGTTTGCAAAATGACGATCCAGCCGCATTAAAAGTCCTACAACACATTCTCGAATTGCAACCAGAAAGCACTGCTGCCTTATTGGAGCGGGCGCAAATCCTGATCGCCCAAGGCAAGCAAGACGAAGCGCTGGCCGATGTTGAAACAGTTCGCAAACGTCAGCCGAATTTACCGGAAGCCAACTACCTGCGTGGCAGCATCCTGTTTCAAAAAAAGGAGCTAACAGCAGCCCAAGAAGCCCTGTTGCAAGTCGTGAAAGTTACCCCGGATCATCCTGGCGCTCAATTCTTGCTTGGCTCGATCAACTACGAACAAGGCAATTTAGAGCAGGCCGATCAATATTTGACATCATTCGTTAGCCGTTTACCGGGCTATCTGCCAGCGCGATTACTGTTGGCCGCCACTCAACTCAAACTTGAAAAACCCGGTCAAGCCATCGGCACCCTAACCCCAGCACTGGCCCAGACGCCAGATGATGCCCAATTGCTGGCACTACTTGGCAGCGCCTATCTGCAAAACCGTGATTACGCCAAAGGCTCGGAATACCTGCAGAAAGCTGCCCAAATTGCTCCCGATGCCACGAATATCCGCACCCAATTGGCACTCTCACGGCTCGGAGAAGGTAAAGCTGGCGATGCGGTTCGCGAGCTGCAAGGACTGGTTGATCTAGGGCAAGACGTACTCCAGGCAGACTTGTTGCTAGTGCAAGCCTATCTACAACAGAAAGAATTTGACAAGGCCATCGCCGCAGCCAATGAGCTGGTGACGAAGAAACCAAATGATCCGATTGCCCGCAATCTGCTGGGTGCGGCGTATTTGGCCAAAGGCGAGAATGAAAAAGCGCGAAATGAATTTGAACAAGCACTGCGGCTGAATCCGGATTTCAGCACTCCCGCACTGAATCTCGCGCTGCTGGAAGTGAAAGCAGGTAATCGCAATGCTGCGCAGGCGCTCTACGAACAAGTGGTAACCAAGGAGCCTGGGAATCTGGGTGCTCTGCTCCGGTTGGCGGAACTGGCCGGGCAAGCAGGACAACGTGAGCAGGTGCTACGCTGGCTGGAGCAGGCCTGGGACAAAAATCCGGCGTCGCTGGAGGCCGGCCTGGCACTGATCGGCCAGTACCAGGCCGCGGAACTGAATGTGAAAGCCCTCAACGTGGCGCGTGGACTGGAAGCGGCTAATCCTGAGCATCCGGCGGCGCAGCGAGCACTCGGTCTGGCGCTGCTGGCGGATGGCCGCCCCGATGATGCAGTCAAGGCATTCCACAAGCTGGCAGAATTGCAGCCGCAATCACCGGAACCCTGGCATCTGGTAGCCTTGACCCAGGCGCGCGCCCAGAATTTCAAGGATGCTGCCGCTGCCATTGACAAGGCATTGGCCGTTCAGGGTGATTATTTACCCTCACTGGTGGCGCGGGTCGAATTGCAAGCCCAGCAACAAAAATTCACCGAAGCGCTAACCGGAGCCAAGGCGCTGCAGAAGCAATTTCCCAATCTGAACGTCGGGTACCGCCTCGAAGGAAATCTATACGTGCGGCAGAAGGATTTCACTAAGGCGCTGGCAGCTTATCAAGCAGCTTATGCCAAGACCCCAGATAGCCAGACAGTGCTTATGTTAGCCGGTGCGCAACAGGTGACTGGCCATAGTGAAGCAGCGTTGAAGACACTGCGGGACTGGCTCACAGCCCATCCGGACGATGTTCAAGTGCGCACGCGGTTGGCTACTGAATTGCAACGGCTGGGGCGGAGGGAGGAAGCTATCGCTGAATATGAGCAGCTTGCAAAACGGGAGCAAGGTGACGAAGGGACCGGCGCAGTCACCCTGGATCGTGGCTTACAGCAGGCCGACACTCTGTTGGTGCAGGCGTACCTCCAGCAAAAGGAATTCGACAAGGCGATTACCGTCGCCAAGGATCTGACCGAAAAACGGCCGAATGAGCCGGGTGCATTCAATCTGCTCGGCGCAGCTTATCTCGCTCAGGGTGATGATCAAGCAGCGCAGACGGCCTTTGAGCAAGCATTAAAACTGAAGCCGGACCATGTTCCTGCCCAGATGAACTTGGCGGCGCTGGAGATCAAGACCGGTAACCAGGCTGGTGCGCAACTACGCTACCGGCAGATTCTGGAGCGTGATCCTGACAACCTCCCAGCCCTGCTGCGCTTAGCAGCGCTGTTAGGGCGTACCGACGAGTCGCTGCGGTTATTGGAACAGGCCTGGAACCGGCTGCCAAACTCCAGTGAGGCTGGCTTAGCGCTGGCCCAGGAATACACAAATCGCGGCAGTAAGGAAAAGGCGCTCACCGTGATCCAGAAACTGGCGGCGGCGAAACCGGAGGAGCCTCGGGTTGTGCGGGCGCTGGGACTGACCCAGGCTAATAATGGTAAGACGGCTGAAGCGGTGGTGAGCTTCCAAAAACTGGCGGCCCTGTTACCGCAATCGCCGGAACCCTGGTATCTAGCAGCGATGGCGCAGGGTGCCGCCAAAGATATCAAAGCCGCAGCCGCATCGCTCGACAAGTCACTGGCGATTCAAAATAATTATCTGCCAGCTCTGGTCGCCAGAGTGCAATTGCAACAGCAGAGACAAGAGACCGGTAAAGCGCTGGATGGTGTCCGTCAGATCCAGGCGTTGTACCCAGACCAGATGACTGGCTACGTGCTGGAAGGTGATTTGCACCTGCAACAAAAGGAATTTGCCTCAGCAGTAACAGCTTATCAAACAGCATATGCCAAAACTCCCAATAGTCAGACCGCAACACGGCTAGCCAATGCTCAGTGGCAGACCGGTGAGCGGGATGCAGCTCTGGCAACTTTGCAGCAGTGGCTGACCAGCGAACCGAAAGACAATCGAGCACGCTTGCAATACGCAATGTATTTACAGGAATCAAACCACAAGACGGAAACGATTACTGAATACGAACAACTCGCTGAGCGCTTGCCCGATAATGCCGTGGTTCTCAACAATCTGGCCTGGTTCTACTACGAAAAAGGGGATGCTCGCGCTCTGCGTTATGCGGAACGTGCTTACGATAAAGCACCGGACAATCCGGAAGTGGCGGATACCCTGGGCTGGATTCTGGTGCAACACGGCGAAGCGCTACGGGGCTTGGAGTTCTTACAAAAAGCTGCGGATAAGCTGCCAGATCAACCGACGGTTCGCTATCACATAGCGGCAGCCTACGCCAAATTGGGCCGTAAGGATGCTGCCCGGCAGGAGCTGGAAAAACTCGCAGGGGTTTCAGCCTTCGCAGAACAGGAAGAAGCACGCAAGCTACTGGAAAGCTTGGGGCAGTAAGTCAATTGCCTATCCTCCCGTGACCGGTGGGAAGAATGCGACCTCATCACCGTCACGCACAAGGTGCGTCAATTCAGCATATTCCAGATTCACTGCTGCCAGCAAATCCGGTGGCAGCGGTATCTCTGGATGTAGCGTTGCCCAAACACTGGCGACCGTCAATTCTGCAATGGACGGCAGCTCATCTCCAGCGCGTCCCAGACGATCTCGCAGACTAGCGAAGTATCTGATATGAATAGTCATCAATTTCCTCCTGTGTCCTCCTGAATATTCGCTTGATCAAAGTAGAGGCATATATCGATCGATGCCAGCTATTCTAGCTGAGCAAACCAGAGGCCTGGCCGATTCTTCATCAGTATAGTGGTAAGTAGTAGTCACATTCTGTATCTTGTGATCGGCATCAAGCAGATTTGAAGCACCCTGGCAGGACAGTAACCGGCGTGTTTCAAGGTCATAGTGAACCTCCAATTTCGGCGCAAATAACCACCAGAATTCACTATTCCCCTCAATGCTGAAAGCAACGGTATCGGATTCTCTGAACTTATCCAGCCGGCGGATATGAAACATGAAGTCACGGCCTTCCAAAGGAACCAGGAAGCGCGCCTGCTTAACTGCATGACCTTCAGCCAGCTCCGCTAAATGGTCGCGCAGGTAAATATGCAAACCCTGACTGGTGACCATGCCCTCCTCCAGACGCAGCATGTCCTGCTGTACTGGTGCTTCCTGATCAGATCGACTGTAGATCTTGACCCAAGCACCATCAACAAAAGTGCCATCTTGACGACCGAAGCGGCGATCTTGAAAAGAATAATTAGGCACATAAGGATGTGTCGTAAAGCGGGAGATCAACACCGCGATTTCCTGGCCACTGGCATCCAAATAATGCGTTTCATTGTGGTGCGGACGGCCATCCTCATAAATCATGCGATGTTCCTCAACGTAGGCAATCTCACCACGCTCGTCACAGGCAACCCCCTGGAATACTTCCTCATACCGAGGGCCGCCAGCGGCCCAAGCAGGCAACGCTGCATCAGCCAGCAATAGTACGCTGAAAGTAGTAGCGTTCAGATAGTTAGCCATCTTGAGAAGTGCCATGCATTTACGCCCTCCATCACCTATGGAAATGAAAGCAATGAACGAAGAGACGCGCTATCACCGGTCAAGTTCAAAATAGAAGACCATGCTAAGGTTCTTTTCTGAGCTGTTGAAATACTAAGAAAATAACTAAATAGCATAAAAAATACAGATGCAAATACCGTATCTTCCGAGTAGACTAAATAATATTTACATGATCGCTATTGCTTCAGCGCTTGCTATCTCCATCGCCACTGCCGTTCGAGGATTGCCATCTTATGAGCCGAACCTATCTGTTTACCTCCGAATCTGTCTCCGAGGGGCATCCTGATAAAATCGCTGACCAGATTTCCGATGCTGTACTGGATGCCATTATTGTTGAGGACCCTAAAGCTCGAGTCGCTTGCGAAACCCTGATTAAAACTGGCGTTGTCGTGCTGGCTGGCGAGATTACCACCTCAGCGTGGGTGGATTTTGATCAGATCGTGCGCGATACCGTCGTTGGTATTGGCTATGACAACTCCAATGTCGGCTTCGACGGCGCTACCTGCGCGGTGCTGTCCTGCATCGGTAAGCAATCTGCCAACATCGCTCAAGGCGTGAATCGTGAGAAACCGGAGGAGCAAGGTGCTGGTGACCAAGGCTTGATGTTCGGCTATGCCACGAATGAAACGGATGTGCTCATGCCAGCCCCGATTACCTACGCCCATCGGTTGGTACAACGCCAAGCGGAGATGCGTAAAAGCGGGGTATTGCCGTGGCTACGGCCCGATGCTAAGAGTCAGGTGACCTTCCGCTACGAGGGCAATCAGGTTGCCGGAATCGAGGCTGTCGTATTATCGACTCAACACGATGAAGATATCAGCTATAAACTGCTGCGTGAGGCGGTGATGGAAAATATCATCCTGCCCGTGCTACCCGGTGAGTGGCTGGATAAACATACCCAATACCACATCAACCCAACCGGCAGTTTTGTCATTGGCGGCCCGGTTGGCGACTGTGGCTTGACAGGGCGCAAGATCATCGTCGATACCTACGGCGGTTCCGCCCACCACGGCGGCGGCGCTTTTTCCGGTAAGGACCCTTCCAAAGTCGACCGTTCCGCTGCCTACGCCGCCCGTTATGTCGCCAAGAACATCGTCGCGGCTGGCTTGGCAGACAAATGTGAAATTCAGGTGTCCTATGCAATTGGCGTAGCTGAACCCACCTCGATCAGTGTTAATACCTTCGGCACCGGCAAACTGGATGAAGACCGGCTGGTCGAGATTATCCGGGGCCATTTTGATCTGCGCCCCTATGGTCTGGTCAAAATGTTGAACTTGATCCAGCCAATCTACCGCAAGACAGCCGCCTACGGTCACTTTGGCCGGGAAGAGCCAGAATTTACCTGGGAGCGAACCGACCGGGCTGAGGCACTGCGTGACGCGGCAGGACTGTAAACCTTACCGGTTATGGACACAGTAAATTGACACTTATAGGAACAATTTGATCGAGATGGCTGTCTTTTTATCAATGATTCATCTGACCCTCCCTGATCTTCTTCCTGCTTAATCTCTCGCCCCCACGCCGAGGGGCGCTGCAGCGGTCATCCGACCGTCAGGCTCGGTGTGGCATGGCTTTCATAAGCCAACGGCGCCCGTTCATTCCACATTGGAGAACGTTATGAACGCCGTTATGCGCGAAAAACCGTTTACTGACTTTCGAGTTGCCGATTTGTCGCTGGCTGATTGGGGCCGCAAAGAGATTGCCATTGCCGAAACCGAAATGCCGGGGTTGATGGCGATTCGTGAGGAATACCGGGCACAACAACCGCTCAAAGGCGCCCGCATTGCGGGCTCCTTGCACATGACTATCCAAACAGCGGTGCTAATCGAGACCCTGGCTGCGCTGGGTGCCGATATCCGCTGGGCCTCCTGCAACATCTTTTCTACGCAGGATCATGCGGCGGCGGCGATTGCCGCTGATGGCATTCCGGTCTTCGCTTATAAGGGTGAGTCGCTGGCTGACTACTGGGAATTCACACACCGTATTTTGGAATGGCCTAATGGCAGCGTACCCAATATGATCCTTGATGACGGCGGCGATGCCACGCTGCTGGTCACGCTAGGCAGCCGGGCAGCGCAAGATCGCTCGTTGATTGCCAATCCAAGCTGTGAAGAAGAGCAGGTACTATTTGCTGCCATTCGCCAACGATTGGAGCGCCAGCCAGACTATTACTCCAAGATACTGGCGCAGATCAAGGGTGTCACCGAAGAAACCACTACGGGCGTTCATCGCCTGTACCAAATGGAGAAGGAAGGCCGGTTACCGTTCCCGGCGTTTAACGTCAATGACTCGGTCACCAAATCCAAATTTGACAATTTATACGGCTGTCGCGAATCCCTGGTGGATGGTATTAAGCGGGCCACCGATGTAATGATCGCTGGCAAGATCGCAGTCGTCCTAGGCTATGGCGACGTGGGCAAAGGTTGCGCTCAATCGTTGCGGGGGCTTGGGGCGACAGTGTGGGTGACTGAGATTGATCCAATCTGCGCCCTGCAAGCAGCCATGGAAGGTTACCGGGTGGTCACCATAGATGAAGTGGCAAATCAGGGTGATATCTTTGTCACCACCACTGGCAATGTCAATGTGATCACCCACGACCACATGGCGCGGATGAAGAATCAAGCGATTGTCTGCAATATTGGTCATTTTGACTCTGAAATCGCAGTTGCCAGCCTGAAGAAATACCGTTGGGAAAATATCAAGCCACAGGTTGATCACATCATCTTTCCGGATGGTAAGCGGATCATCCTATTAGCAGAAGGGCGACTGGTGAACCTGGGTTGCGCCACAGGCCATCCTTCATTTGTAATGAGCAATAGCTTCACTAATCAGGTACTCGCGCAGATTGAGCTGTTCAATTACCACGACCGTTATGACAACAAGGTTTATGTGCTGCCCAAGCACCTGGATGAGAAGGTCGCAAGGCTGCATCTGGAGCGGATTGGGGTGAAACTGACTACGCTGACTCCGGAACAAGCGGCGTATATCGGTGTACCGGTGGACGGACCGTACAAGGCGGAGAATTATCGCTACTAGGAAGAAGTATCGCGGTTGAGTGATGATCCAAATCTCACTCAACCTCAACTTTTTACTCTCATCCCCTCTCTATTCCGCAAGAAGCCGATTGCAATATATGTCCCAGTTAGACTGGCCCAAGACCTTCAGTTGCGAATTCTTCCCGCCCATCACCACCGAGGGCCTGAGTAAACTTCAGACGGCCCGCCAACAACTGATGGCTATGCATCCTGCCTATTTCTCGGTTACCTACGGCGCAGGTGGCTCCACCCGGGATCGCACAGTAGAAGTCGTGTTAGACATTCAGGCCCACAGCGAGGTACCCGCTACACCCCACCTCACTTGCATTGCCTCGACCAAGAGCAACGTCCGCGAGTTATTGAACCACTACAAGACGCAAGGCATTCGCCGCATCGTTGCCCTTCGCGGAGATATGCCCTCTGGAATGCGCGATCCAGGTGAATTTCGTTATGCCAATGAGCTGGTGAGCTTCATTCGAAGCGAATTTGGCGACCACTTTCACCTCGAAGTTGCAGCCTATCCGGAATACCACCCCCAAGCGCCTAATCCTAACCAGGATCTGGAAAACTTCCAACGCAAAGTGGATGCCGGCGCTAACAGCGCCATCACCCAATATTTCTATAACCCCGATGCCTATTTCCACTTCATCGATCAGTGCGCTCGCAGGCGCATCGGCATTCCTATTGTGCCGGGCATCATGCCTATCACTAATTTCACCCAATTAGCACGTTTTTCTGACGCTTGCGGAGCGGAAATTCCCCGATGGATTCGCAAGAAGCTGGAAAGTTTTGGTGATGATCGCAATGCGATTCGCGCCTTTGGTTTAGATGTAGTCAGCGAACTCTGCCGTAAGCTACTGGATGGCGGCGCACCGGGATTGCATTTCTACACGATGAACCAGGCTGGATTGACCCTGGCGATTTGGGAACGGCTTGGCTTCACCACATCCCACTAACGAATTTTCAGCCTGGATAAAATAGTAACGCCCTTCTGAAGAAGGGCGTTACTGTCAGTGGAAAATCAGGGGAGCAACCGTTATTGAGCGGCGACTAACGCCTTAGCATCTGGCCCTAAGGGCAATACATAATCATAGGATGCCAGTACCAGATTATCGGTAGCACGGATCAAACGGGCATTGACGAATACCGACTGCCGGCCTACCGCATACGTGCCCGCAATCACCGCTGCTGCGTTATGCGACTGGCTGATCTCCTTGACAGAGCGCGACAAGGCAAATTCACCCGCACCCTCCCGGACAAAGATGTTATTGCGCATCTTGATCTCGACCACCGTGAAACCCTGTTGTGCGAACCGTGAGCCTAGTTGCTCGCCAATCACACGTCCAAGACCCGATGATGTCTCAAGATTGTTGATGTCCACGAACGTTGCGGACAGCAGTGGCTCACGCCGTTCCCGAAGCCAAGGCGCCCGCATTAACAGTGCATCCGCCGCCTGGTAGTTTTGGCCGATCAAGTCTGCATCCCGAATGATCGGCCGGACCGGCGCATCATCACCTGAAGAGGCACACCCTTGAATACCCGCCAAACCTGACAAGGCCAGCAATGCTACCCACGCGCGCAGGATCATATTCCAGTTCATGGTCCGACTACCTCCACAATACGCGTAGTGACCGGCGCTGGCCCTTGGGCAATATACTGTCCGACATTATTGTCGCTGATATAGTAGATATCCCGTAACCGGGTCACATAGCGGTCACCATTCATGACCGAGGTGGTGACGATAATTTCATGGTCCGGATTATCGGTAATGTAGCCTGTCACTATATCCGTTTCGACCGCACCTAACAGCCATGCAGCCGTCGAACTTTGGTGAGCTATGCCGCGCAATACAAATACACTGCTAGCTAAGCCAGTGAACAGACCTGGCACCGGCCGGATAAAGCCACGGTCATTATGCGAAACAACTTGGACGTCATAGCTCAACGGCAAGCCAGCGGATGAATTTTCGGTAATCGAGAATCCGCGCTCCAGCAGGTGTGTAATCAGCAAGTTGTGAAAAGCTTCGCTAAAGTCACTGTTGTATCGTGGCTGCTGAACATACAGGGAAATCGTACGTCCCTGTTGCGCACCAGAACCAATGAGTGAATCATGCAAACGATTAGCCACGTCTTCGGTGAGAACATCCCAGTGATGAGCGGCCTGCATCTTTTTCTGATACGAAACGGGATAAGTGGTTGCAACAGGTATCTGGGACGCACAAGCCCCCAGCCCCAGACAGAGAATGACAAGAGGAGCATACGAGATTTTCATGAATTTCTCCCTCAGCTTTTTGTATCCGTTGTTAACGGCACTCTTCAGAGTTTAGCGGGTTATACCACCGGTTCCACCCCTTGACAACAAGGGTTTTGCACTTAGCCAATTGTCAGGGCAAACAAAGTCTTAATGATTGGCTTCAACACATTATATTGTATGCTAACTCGCTATAAACCACAGTATATGGGAAAAGCTGTCTGGAAATTTTTCCCACATCCTCTAAAATCCCAACATCTTAGTTACTGAGTATCGTTCAGGCGTGGTATTTCTTCATTCTATTCGCCGATCATTCCCAACCTGACCGCGCCTCATCACCATTCTTTCAGAGACTCCCGGCTATGAAAACCGCGCATTTGCAACCCGCTGACCGTCCAACGACCGCTGCCGACGTGCCGATGCAACCGGCTTCCTGGGATATATGGGACAAGAAATACCGGCTTAAAGCCAAGGATGGATCTCCAATTGACGAGACCATTGATAGCACTTATCAGCGAGTTGCCCGTGCCTTAGCGGATGTAGAGGCGACACCTGAATTGCGTGAGCATTGGTACGAAAAATTCCTGTGGGCCTTGCGCCACGGCGCTATTCCGGCGGGGCGAATCATTTCTAATGCCGGCGCTTGGGATCACAAACCTGCCACCTCCACGATTAATTGCACGGTCTCTGGCACAATCCAGGATTCCATGGACGATATCCTGCGCAAGGTGCACGAAGCGGGACTCACACTGAAAGCGGGATGTGGCATTGGTTATTCCTTTTCGACGCTACGCCCACGCGGCGCCTACGTTTCCGGAGCAGGAGCCTATACCTCCGGACCTCTGTCGTTCATGGATATTTACGACAAAATGTGCTTTACCGTGTCCTCAGCAGGCGGGCGGCGCGGCGCGCAAATGGGGACGTTCGATATTGGCCATCCCGATGTCATGGAATTTATCCGCGCCAAGCGCGAAGCAGGCCGCCTACGACAATTTAATCTGTCGTTACTGATCACTCGTGAGTTCATGGAAGCTGTCAAAAATGATACGGACTGGCTGCTGGCTTTTCCAATTATGGCACAGGAAGCCGATCAGGATCAGATTGACCTTCGTGATGCATCACTCGTTGTCTGGCGCGAATGGCCGGTCACGCAAGGATTCATTGTTAATCAAAATAGCCAAGTCGCCTGCAAAATCTATCGAAAAATCCGCGCCCGGCGTTTATGGGATGTCATCATGGCATCCACCTATGATTATGCCGAACCAGGGTTCATTCTGATCGATGAAGTCAATGCAATGAATAACAACTGGTTCTGTGAAAATATTCAAGCGAGCAATCCTTGCGGCGAACAAATGCTGCCCCCCTACGGTTCTTGTCTTCTAGGGTCAATTAACCTGACCCAGTTTGTGCAAAATCCGCTGACCCACAAAGCCCGCTTCAACTGGGACACCTACCGTCAGGTGGTCGCCATTTTCACCCGGATGCTGGATAACGTTGTGGAAATCAATGGCCTGCCGTTGGAACAACAGCGCCAGGAGATTGTCAGCAAACGCCGGCATGGCATGGGTTATCTGGGGCTCGGTTCCACACTGACCCTGCTCGGCATGAAATACGGATCACCGGAATCGCTGATCTTCACCGACAAAATCACCCGGGAAATGGCGCTGGTCGGCTGGCGGGTTGCACTGGAACTGGCCCAGGAAAAAGGCCCGGCACCTCTCCTTGAACAAGAGTTCACTGTCACCGCCGACCTGCTACGCAAGCGCCCGGAGATGGCTAACGATGGCTTCCAGGAAGGGGATCGTGTCAAAGGCAAAGTGCTACATGCCCGCTATAGCCGCTACATGCAGCGGGTTGCGGAGGTTGATTCTGACTTGGTTAAGGCGCTTGCCGACGTAGGCGCCCGGTTCACCCATCACACCTCCATCGCCCCCACAGGCACCATTGCCCTGTCGCTGGCCAACAACGCCAGTAATGGCATTGAGCCGAGCTTCGCGCACCATTATTCACGAAACATTATCCGTTCCGGCAAAAAATCCAAGGAGAAAGTCGATGTATTCTCTTTTGAATTATTGGCCTACCGGCATTTGATCAATCCTAGGGCTATTCCCAATGCTCAATCCCCCGAAGAGCAGTTGCCGGATACGTTCATCAACGCTGATGACGTGACACCCAAGCAGCATGTCGACATTCAGGCCGCAGCTCAGAAGTGGATCGATTCCAGTATCTCCAAAACCGCCAATGTGCCCACCGATTTCCCTTATGAGGATTTCAAGGACATCTATCTCTACGCCTACGAGCAAGGTCTCAAAGGTTGCACCACCTTCCGCTTCAATCCAGCCGCTTTCCAAGGTGTGCTGGTCAAGGAGCAGGATTTAGCGAACACCCGCTACCGGTTCGTGCTGGAAGATGGCTCGGAAATCGAGGTTCAAGGCAATGAAGAAGTCGAGTATGACGGCGAGACCCACACGGCGGCGAATCTGTTCGATGCCATTAAGGAGGGGTATTACGGGAAATTTTGAGGTTTTAAAAGCGCACGGGGGCCGAGCGGCAACTCGACCCCCATGTGTGAGGAGACTAGTCCTGCAATCGAGTGTCTCCCCCTGGATGTGTATTTGATCCCAAATACGAGGGCAACAATAGCAGACAAAACTTTGCTTTCAACCCCTCATACGCCAAGGTTTTAAGACTCGGTTGCATCTCAACTTATGAGGTGAAACCCATGAGTATTTTTAAAACTGTGTTTGTCCATGCTTATTCAAGATTTAGACTTGGTAAGTGGGAGTGTGTAAGAGCGCACTGGCGCAGCCCTCCATCCCACTAACGACAGCTTAGTCTAGTAAGGCTCTGTAGCTCCTATTCAATATAGGGGCTACTTTTATTGGAAGGGGTGCCATGACCATCAAAATCGATAAAAAGATCGTCGCCTACAGCGTCGTCAAACCGAATGACACTCCAGCGACCGATCCTGCTCTAGCCGTGCAACACATGCACGAAAGCCTAGAACGGCCGGATGTCCTGCCTGGCGCAACCTACAAGGTCAAAACGCCACTGTCGGATCATGCACTGTACATCACGATCAACGACATCGTGCTCAACAAAGACACCCCCGATGAAATCCGGCGCCCCTTTGAGATCTTCATCAACTCCAAAGCGATGGAGCATTTCCAATGGATCGTTGCCCTGACCCGTATCATCTCAGCGGTCTTTCGCAAGGGCGGTGACGTCACATTCCTGGTGGAAGAACTCCGTTCGGTGTTCGACCCAAAAGGCGGCTACTTTAAAAAAGGTGGCAAATACATGCCGTCGCTGGTCGCGGAAATTGGCGATGTCATCGAATCTCACCTGCGCTCCATTGGCCTGTTGAAAGAAGATGGTCTCGATGAGCACCAGCGTAAATTGATTGAGGAACAGCGCATCAAATACGAAACCGGCATGAAGGCCGTTGAAGAAGCAGGGGTTAATACTTTCCCTTCCGAAGCAACGCTCTGCGGCAAATGCCAAAACAAGGCTGTCATCGTTATGGACGGCTGCCTCACCTGCCTGAACTGCGGTGATTCCAAGTGTTCTTAAGCGGAGTACCTTACTCCAGACTTCACCAGAGATTGCATCATGTCCCCATTGCCTGACCGTATGACTGTTATTGAAATCACCGAACCCGGCGGCCCGGAAAAGCTCGCGCTCGCCAGCCGGCCAATACCACAACCAGCAGCCGGCGAAGTATTGATCCAGGTCGCGGTTGCCGGCGTCAATCGGCCTGACTGCCTGCAACGCCAAGGTGGTTACCCGCCCCCTCCAGGCGCTTCTGACATCCCAGGTCTGGAAGTGGCCGGCACGGTTGCCGCACTGGGTGAAGGCGTCGACAACTGGATGGTCGGCGATAAAATCTGCGCCCTATTGACCGGTGGTGGTTACGCCGAATACTGTGTCGCCCCCGCTCCCCAATGCCTGCCGATCCCAACCGGTTTAACTCTGCAACAGGCAGCCGCGCTGCCGGAAACCTTTTTTACAGTCTGGAGCAACATCTTCGACCGAGGGCGATTGAAACCAGGCGAAATCTTGTTAGTCCACGGTGGCGCCAGCGGTATCGGCACAACAGCCATCCAATTGGCCAAGGCGCTGGGATCACGGGTGCTGACCACCGTTGGCAGCCCCGACAAAGTGCAACCTTGCCTTGATCTCGGTGCCGAGCGAGTCATCAACTATCATGAGGAAGACTTTGTTCAGGTCGTTAAAAGCACTACGAATAACCGAGGTGTGGATGTAATCCTGGACATGGTAGGCGGCGATTATGTGCAACGCAATCTCAGTGCACTGGCGGTTGAAGGCCGGCTGGTCTTTATCGCCTTTCTGCGCGGCGCCAAAGTGGAGCTAAATCTAGCGCCGGTCATGATGAAACGGTTGACAGTTACCGGCTCAACTCTACGCTCCCGGCCAATTGCCGATAAAGCCCCCATCGCTCAGGCTTTACGCGAAACGGTCTGGCCTCTGCTAGCAAGTGGAGAGGTGCGCCCAATTATCGACCGGATTTTTCCTCTATCTGAAGTCACTGATGCCCATGCCTTAATGGAATCGAATCGCCATGTTGGCAAAATTCTGCTACAGGTTGCCTGATAGGCTCCACAATTATTCCAAACATGAAATTATCTGGAACTTATACAGAATATTCAGCTTTACTGTGATTTTTTGCATTGCAACAAAAAACAATCTATGCTTTATTATCAACTATGAAAATAACATTTCGCTAGGCGCTCCCGCTCGCGAAACCTAGGCTACAGGTGAGAGAGGTTAAACCCATGCGTATTAACCGCAAACTCCACCAACCGTTTGTTTGGTTTGAAAACGGTGGATGGTGGTTCAAAATTTTCGGCGAATGCTTCGGCCCCTATTGGGAATTGGTTGATGCCCGCTATTATCTATTGGTTGTTCAAGGCCTTAATCATCAGCTTCGTACAGCCATCGCGCATTAGAATCGAATTAACCATCCATAAAAAAGCCGGGATGCAACCCCGGCTTAAGGTGATTGGCCCTGGAGGAAGACATTACCCAGCTGCTGCTTCAGGCCGATCAACCAGTTCGACATAGGCCATTGGCGCATTATCCCCTGCACGGAATCCGCATTTAAGAATGCGCAAATAGCCACCTGGGCGCGCTTGATAACGAGGCCCTAGTTCATTAAACAATTTGGTCACCACATCACGGTCACGTAGCCGGTCAAATACCAATCGCCGATGAGCCACGCTATCGTCCTTCGACAAAGTAATCAGCGGCTCGGCAACTCGACGAAGCTCCTTGGCTTTAGGCAACGTGGTACGAATAAGCTCGTGGGTGAATAATGAAGCGGCCATGTTGCGCAGCATGGCTTTTCGATGGCTGCTGGTTCGATTCAGTTTGCGACCGATTTTTCGATGGCGCATGACAATAATTCCTTAGAAGAAAAGCAAGTCAGACAGATTGAGCAGACGGCGGAAAGTCACGATAACCATGCCTTACTCGAGATTCGTATCATCACTATCAACGGGCAATGGCGGTTTCAATGCCTTGTCCCCTTCAGCCGTCTCAACAGCCGCGATGCCAGCCTTGCGAGAGGCGGCCGCCCGTTCCTCGGGTTGCTGCTCCATTAGGCCCGGTGGTGGCCAATCCTCCACTTTCATTCCGAGATGCAACCCGAATTTGGCTAGTACTTCCTTAATTTCCGTCAGTGACTTCTTGCCAAGATTCGGTGTTTTTAGCAGCTCTGCTTCAGTACGCTGCACCAAGTCACCGATGTAATAGACATTTTCTGCCTTCAAGCAGTTGGCTGAACGGACAGTCAATTCCAGATCATCCACAGGTTGCAATAACTTCGGATCAATATCTACCGGTGGCTGTGGCAACGGTTCATCCCGCTTGCCTTTGAGATCCACAAACACGGATAACTGATCCAGCAGAATTCTAGCTGCCGTGCGAATCGCTTCTTCAGGATCAATTGTGCCATTGGTTTCCAAATTTAAAATCAGTTTATCCAGATTGGTACGCTGTTCAACACGGGCACTTTCCACTCGATAACTGATTCTTTGGATCGGGCTAAAAGAAGCATCCAGCCGTAACCGGCCGATTGGGCGAGTTTCACTATCGGTGCTCTCCTGCTGAGTCGCCGGACGGTAACCACGACCACGCTCAATCTTGAGCCTCATGTTCAACTCACCATTTTTAGTAAGCTGTGCAATGAACTGATCTGGATTGACAATATCGATCACATGACCTTTTTCGATATCGCCTGCCAACACCGGCCCTGGTCCTTTCTTGGTCAACGTCAAGTTAGCTTCCTCAACGCCTTCCTGCAAAGTAACCGCTACCCCCTTAAGATTGAGCAGGATATCGATCACATCCTCTTGAACACCTTCAATCGTCGAATACTCGTGCAGGACCCCATCGATCTCGCACTCGACAATAGCAGCGCCGGGTATAGACGAGAGCAAAATACGCCGCAGGGCATTGCCTAGCGTATAGCCAAACCCACGCTCCAGAGGTTCCACGGTCACTTGTGCCGATCGCCGCTTGTCGTCAAGAATCTTAATCTCAACCCGGGTCGGCTTCAGCAAATCAAATACACCTAAAACCATCCGTTTCCCCTCGGATTCGATCACTTGGAGTATAACTCCACCACCAGCGATTCATTGATATCCGGCGGGAGATCACTGCGATCCGGAACCCGCTTGAACACCCCCCGCATCTTGCTGGCATCCACTTCGATCCAGTCTACAACCCCCTGACCTTGAGTCAGTTGCAGTGCATACTGAATCCGCGTTTGAGTGCGGCTCTTCTCACGAACCGCCACCACATCTTCCGGTTTAACTTGATAGGAAGGGATGTTGACCCGTTGCTCATTGACCACGATCGCTTGGTGGGATACCAGTTGCCGGGCTTCGGCACGGGTACTGCCAAATCCCATCCGATACACAACATTATCTAGCCGGCACTCCAACAGCTTCAATAGATTCTCACCAGTAGAACCTTTACGACGAGCAGCTTCCTTATAATAATTCAGGAACTGCCGCTCTAACACTCCATAAATACGACGCAGCTTTTGCTTTTCGCGCAACTGCAATCCGTAATCAGACAGGCGGGAGCGGCGCGCGCCGTGCTGACCCGGCAAGCGTTCCAAATTACAATTGGATTCCAACGGCCGGGCAGCAGACTTTAAAAACAGATCCACACCTTCCCGACGGCTTAGTTTGCATTTGGGACCGAGATATCTCGCCACAGTAAGACTCCTGGACTAGACGCGCCGGCGCTTTGGCGGGCGACAGCCATTATGGGGAATCGGTGTCACGTCCACAATACTCATAATCTTGAATCCAGCGGCATTCAGGGCGCGTACCGCAGACTCCCGACCTGGCCCAGGACCCTTGACATTGACTTCCAGATTCTTGACGCCGTATTCCTTGACTACGTTACCCACCCGCTCGGCAGCAACTTGCGCAGCAAAAGGCGTACTCTTGCGGGAACCGCGAAATCCCGAGCCACCTGATGTAGCCCACGCCAGCGCATTTCCTTGGCGATCAGTGATGGTAATGATGGTGTTGTTAAACGAAGCGTGGATATGGGCAACCCCATCCACGACATTTTTTTTGACGCGCTTACGCGTCCTAGTAACCGGTTTTGCCATGCTCCAACCTATGCCAAGTATTCCAACGATTCAGGCGAAATTTACTTACGGATAGCCCGGCGCGGGCCTTTACGCGTCCTGGCATTGGTTCGGGTGCGCTGGCCACGCACCGGCAAGCCGCGCCGATGGCGCAAGCCCCGGTAGCAGCCTAAATCCATCAGCCGCTTGATACTCATCGACACCTCACGCCGTAAGTCGCCTTCTACCGCATACTTCCCAACTTCAGTACGCAATGTATCCACCTGGGCCTCATCCAAATCTCGAATCTTACAATCTGGTGGAACCTGGGCTGCCGCACAGATGAATTTGGCGCGGGTCGGACCGATGCCATAGATGGCCTGCAACGCGATAATCGCATGCTTGTTGACCGGAATATTAATACCTGCAATACGGGCCATGCCTTGCTGCTCCTCCTACCTCACCGGGTCTTCACCACGCAAAGAAACGGGAATTTAACCCGGACAGCGATGCAAAATCAATAAAAGAGTGAGTTTTATCCTTGCCGCTGCTTGTGGCGGGCATCTTTACAAATAACCCGGACAACCCGGTCACGGCGAATGATCTTACAATTGCGGCAGATCTTCTTCACTGAAGCACGTACTTTCATGGGTATTCTCCAAATCGAACAGAGCGCCGCAACACTCTAGCGGCACCCAATCATTGATTAGTGTTCCTAGATAAGTTACAGCAAACAGGATTGCTATATTTTTGTAGTCAACGCAACAGACTTTGGCCTTTAAAGCTGCTTTTCTTCATCAGGCTCTCATACTGATGAGACATGAGATGCGCCTGAACTGAGCCATAAAGTCCATTACCACTACCACAATAATCAAGAGTGAAGTACCACCGAAGTAGAACGGTACTCGCCAGTACAGAATTAGGAACTCGGGCATCAGACAAACGCCCGTGATATATATAGCTCCCATTAACGTTAATCGAGTAAGCACCTTATCGATATAAGCGGCTGTCTGTGCACCCGGCCGGATGCCAGGAATGAATGCTCCCGATTTCTTGAGATTGTCAGCCGTTTCCTTAGAATTAAAACTAATGCCGTATAGAAGAAACAGAAAAAGATGATCAATCCGGCATAGAACATGACGTAGAGCGGTTGCCCTGGAGATAATGTCGAACTGATATCCCGCAACCATTCCATATTCGGTGCATTACCGAACCAACTGCCCAGCGTCGCAGGAACAGGGAATCAGGCTGGAGGCAAAGATCGGCGGAATCACCCCGACATATTCAGCTTTAACGGCAGGTGCGTGGTTTGAGCTGCATAAACCCGCCGTCCTTGTTGCCGTTTGGCGTAATTGACGGTAATTCGCCGCTGGCCACGCTCGACAAATACCACAAAACCAGTCACCACCACCGCCAATACCAACAGGAATAACACCATCATCAAGTGCAATTCGCCAGTGCGAGCCAGTTCCAGAGTGCCCCCCACCGCGTTCGGCAACCCTGCAACGATGCCTGCAAAAATCAACATGGAAATACCATTGCCAATACCGCGCTCGGTCACCTGCTCACCCAACCACATCAAAAACATGGTGCCCGTTACCAACGTTAACGTTGCTGTCACGATAAAGCCAATACCGGGAGCGACTACGACCGTTGTCGTACCCACGGTCTGGTTCTGCAACGCAATACTGACGCCAATAGCCTGAAAGGAGGCCAGCAATACAGTCAAGTAACGGGTATAGCGAGTCAGCGTATGGCGCCCGGCCGCACCTCCTTCCTTGCGTAATTGCTCCAGCGCCGGCACAACCATCGACATCAGTTGCAAAATGATCGACGCCGAAATGTATGGCATCACTCCAAGCGCAAAAATACTCAGCCGCTGCAAAGCGCCACCCGAGAACATATTAAACATGTCAAGGATAGTCCCGCGCTGCTGATCAAACAATTGCGCCATCGCGTGCGAATCGATACCTGGCACTGGGATGTGCGTACCAATACGAAATACGACCAGCGCCCCCAGCAGGAATAGCAGGCGCTGACGCAGTTCGGTCATTTTGCCGAGATCCGGCAGGGCGTTGGCCATTTTGGGTTACTCGAGAATCGTGCCGCCAGCCGCCAGCACCGCAGCCCGGGCACCCTGGGTTAGCGCCAAATCACGCAAGGTCACTGGTTTTTCCAGCTTCCCCGAGAGGATGACTTTAACTTTACTGGCAAAGATTGGGACAAGATTAGCTGCCTGGAGCGCCGCCAGGTCGATCACTTCAGCTTGAACCTTAGCCAGTGCATACAACCTTACTTCGGCAGTATCCTTCGCGGTCATCGAGCGAAAGCCTCGCTTAGGCAAACGCCGCTGCAACGGCATCTGGCCGCCTTCAAAACCGACCTTATGATAACCACCGGCCCGAGCGTGCTGGCCCTTATGACCCCGCCCTGCTGTTTTACCAAGACCAGAACCAATGCCACGTCCAACCCGCAAAGAATCTGGCCGGCTGCCTGGCGTGGACTTGAGAGTATTCAGCCGCATGGTATCAGACCTCCTCAACTTTCAGCAGATACGAGACCTTACGAATCATACCGCGATTTTCTGGGGTATCGATGATCAACGCACTGCTGTGCATCCGCCGCAAACCTAGCCCGCGAACACAGGCTTTGTGTGCAACCAATCGACCATGTACGCTTTTCACCAACGTGACTTTCAACTGACTCGCCATGCACCTTAACTCCGAATTTCATCCATACTCTTGCCGCGCTTAGCAGCTTGATAATCGGGCGACCGCATGGCGCTCAAACCGCGAATAGTTGCCCGCACTACATTAATGGGATTACGCGAACCGACACATTTGGACAATACGTCCTTAACGCCGACGACTTCGAACACAGCCCGCATAGCACCACCCGCGATGATGCCGGTACCTTCGGAGGCCGGTTGCATGAAAACATGCGCTGCCCCATGTTCGGCATTTACTGGATACTGCAAAGTCGTCCCGTTCAACGCTACACGGCACATATTTTTTCGGGCTTTATCCATAGCTTTTTGGATCGCCATTGGCACTTCGCGGGCCTTGCCATAACCTAAGCCTACCCGGCCATTGCCATCGCCAACCACCGTTAGCGCAGTGAACCCAAATTGCCGGCCACCCTTGACGACCTTAGCTACCCGATTGACAGTTATCAATTTTTCTTGCAGACCGTCAGTACTCTGGGAACCTTCTACGTTGCTCGCCATAATTTATTCCTAAAACTCCAAACCACTCTCGCGGGCAGCATCCGCCAGCGCCTTGAGCAACCGTGATACTTGAAGCCGGAGCGGTCAAATGCGACCTGGTGATGCCAATAGTTTTGGCTCTCAGCAATCGCTCTACCCACTGCCTTGGCTGCCTCAATGTCACCGGTACTTTTGAAGCGACTGGCGTAACATTGGATCCAAGTGGACGCTGCTACCAAGGTCGGTCACCTGTTGGTGCTGGGATAATGATTTGAGCGTAGATATGGCGCGGGGTACGATGCACACACAAACGGTGAACACCTAATTTGCGAATCTTGTACCGGGTTCGCAACCCGCCGCAGGCGCGCGGCTTTCTTATCGGCTGCTTTTTTATCCATAACGAGTCCCTACTTCTTCTTGGCTTCTTTCAGGATGATCGTCTCATCCGCATAACGCACACCCTTACCCTTATAGGGCTCAGGTGGTCGGTAGGCACGGATCTGAGCGGCGACTTCACCGACCTGCTGTTTGTCCACACCCCGGACGATAATCTCGGTTGGAGCTGTGGTCTGAATCGTGATGCCTTCAGGAACCTTGAATTCGATCGGGTGAGAAAAACCCAGAGCTAGATTTAAGAGGTTGCCTTGAGCCTGGGCACGGTAACCTACACCGACCAGTTGCAATTTGCGCTCGAAACCCTGGCTAACACCGATGACCAGGTTATTGAGCAGCGCACGCATGGTACCCGTCATCGCCCGGTATTTCGCCTCGTTGGTCAGCACCTTAGGAGCAACTTTTAATTCGCTGCCTTCTTGCTGGACCAATACCCAAGGATGAATCTGGATTTCTGCTGAACCGTTTTTACCCTTGAGGGTGACTTGTTGACCGTTGATCGTCACGTTCACACCAACAGGCACCGGAACCGGTTGCTTACCGACCCGCGACACGCGAATTTTTCTATCCTGGATGACCGCTGCCATGATTGATCCTCCTCTATGCGATGACGCACAGGACTTCACCACCATGACCGGCGGTGCGAGCGGCGCGATCGCTCATCAGCCCCTTGGATGTGGAGATAATCGCCACCCCCAAGCCATTCATGACCTTAGGCAATTTGTCTTTGCCGCGAAATACCCGCCGGCTGGGTTTGCTAACTCGCTCGATGCGTTCAATGACCGGCCGGCCCTCAAAGTATTTCAGGGTGATGGTGAGTTCAGCTTTACCTGCTGTAGTGGGCACAACGGCAAAGCCGATAATATAACCTTCGTCTTGCAGCACCCGGGCAATTGCTGCCTTTAACTTGGATGCCGGCATGGTCACCTGGGCCTTAGCGGCGGCCTGGGCATTGCGGATACGTGTCAGCATATCCGCGATGGGGTCCGTCATACTCATAATATCAATCAACTCCACGCAGTCAGTCACGGAGCACCCCAATGCGGGTAGGGCAACCCCTGAACTTAAATCGATGGGAGAGAGGGAAAACAGGAAACGTTCCTACTCGCTACTCATTTTTCACAATTGGCTTTCGCTCGCCAATCTACCAACTTCCCTTACGCAAACCGGGCACATCACCTCGCATAGTGGCTTCCCGCAACTTGTTACGTCCTAAACCAAACTTGCGATAGAAACCATGCGGCCGTCCCGTCAGCCGACAGCGGTTGTGCAAGCGGCTTGGGCTAGCGTCACGCGGTTGCATTTGCAATTTTCTCTGTGCTTCGCGCCGCTGTTCATCGCTATTAGCTGGGTTACGAATCACTTCCTTGAGTGCAGCCCGCCGGGCAGCATACTGTTGGACGATGCGTGCACGCTTGGCTTCGCGATTAATCATACTCAGTTTCGCCACGATCGAATCCTCAGTTCCGGAACGGAAAATTAAACGCCGCTAACAATGCACGACCTTCCTCGTCGGTGCGTGCTGTCGTGGTAATCGTAATATCCAGGCCACGAATAGCGTCGATCTTGTCGTAATCGATTTCTGGAAAAATGATCTGCTCGCGCACACCCAGACTATAATTGCCGCGACCATCAAAGGCACGGGCGCTGAAACCGCGAAAATCGCGAATACGGGGAATCGCGATATTGACTAAGCGATCTAGAAATTCATACATCCGGTTACGCCGAAGGGTGACTTTGCAACCGATTGGCCAACCATCACGGATTTTGAAACCTGCAATAGATTTGCGCGACAACGTTACGATAGGTTTTTGACCGGCAATCTGGGTCAAATTGCTAATCGCATGGTCCATAATCTTCTTATCAGCCACTGCCTCACCCACCCCCATATTCAGGGTAATTTTAGTGATGCGTGGTATTTCCATCACATTGCGGTAATTAAACTGCTCACGCAACTTCGGTGCCGCTGTTTCCTGATAGTACTGTTGCAGCCGGGTCATGACAGATTCCCCACAACATCCACAACTTCATTATTGGACTTGAAGTAGCGCACTTTGCGGCCATCTTCTAGAACCCGGAAACCAACCCGGTCACCTTTCTTAGTCATCGGGTTAAACAGCATCACGTTGGAGATATGCATTGCTGCTTCCCGCTCGATAATACCTCCGGCTACATTACGCGCCGGATTAGGTTTAGTATGGCGCTTAATCATGTTGACACTGGCCACAATGACCCGCTCACCATTCTCCACCACTCGCATTACCTTACCACGCCGGCCTTTGTCCTTGCCGGTGATGACAATCACCTCGTCATCTTTTCGAATTCTGCGCATGACTTACCTTCCTCACTGCCTCAAAGCACTTCAGGGGCTAGGGAAATAATTTTCATAAACCGCTCACCGCGCAATTCACGGGTCACCGGCCCAAAGATGCGGGTACCAATCGGCTCCAGCTTGTTATTCAACAACACCGCAGCATTGCCATCAAAGCGGATCAGTGAGCCGTCAGGCCGGCGCACACCTTTACGGGTACGCACAACCACGGCGTTGTAGACTTCGCCCTTGCTTACTTTGCCTCGGGGAATTGCATCCTTAACGCTGACTTTGATAACGTCGCCAATATGCGCATAGCGACGGTGGGAACCGCCCAGCACCTTGATGCACATCAACCGGCGGGCACCGCTGTTATCGGCGACTTCCAACATCGTTTGCATCTGAATCATGTTCTACATTCCCTTCACGGAGTTGGAAAAGGACCGGCCGCGCCCGTCTCGCTCATTGGGCGCGATTGACGACTGACACTAGCATCCAGGATTTGGTTTTGGATAGCGGCCGACATTGCTTGATAGTGACCATGTCGCCTTCGCGACATTCATTCTGTTCGTCATGAGCATGCAATTTTGTAGTTCGGCGAATGTATTTGCCATACACCGGATGTTTAACCAATCGCTCAATGACCACGGTGATGGTTTTATCCATCTTATTGCTCGTTACACGCCCTGTCAGGGTGCGTTCCATCTGGGTTTCCATTGTCATACCTGAGCTGCCTTCTCACTCAAAACCATCTTGACCCGGGCGATACTACGCCGCGCCTGCCGAAACAGATGGGGCTTGTTAGCCTGATTAGTTGCTTTTTGCATGCGCAGGTTGAATTGCTCACGCAACAACGCCAGCAGCTCCTGTTTCAACTCATCCGTACTTTTCTGCCGCAGTTCGCTCGCTTTCATCACATCACCATTCGGCTCACAAAGACTGTTTGTACCGGAAGCTTGGCAGCTGCCAGCCGAAAAGCCTCGCGTGCAACCGGCTCAGGCACACCTTCCACTTCATACAATACGCAGCCAGGCTTGATTTTAGCCACCCAGTACTCGACATTGCCCTTGCCGCTACCCATACGCACTTCTAAAGGCTTCTTAGTAATTGGCTTGTCCGGGAAAATGCGAATCCATACCTTACCACCACGTTTGATGTAGCGGTTGATTGCCCGACGTGCAGCCTCAATCTGGCGAGCAGTCAACAAGCCGCGAGTGGTGGCTTTCAACCCATACTCACCGAAACTCACCTGAGCACCGCTGGTCGCGAAGCCACGGTTGCGTCCCTTGCGCTGTTTGCGAAATTTCGTTCTTTTCGGCTGTAACATGTTTCTTCTCGTCTATAAAACAACGAACTCCGCAACATAATGCGGAGTTCCGCAACCCTGCCCAAATTCTCAGTTCGCTGCTGCCTTTTCGGATTTGGTCTCGCCTTGCCGTTCCAAGCCGAATACTTCTCCTTTGAAAATCCAGACTTTAATTCCAATCACACCATAGGTGGTTTGGGCTTCGGCCAAGCCATAATCGATATTAGCGCGTAGGGTATGCAGAGGAACCCGCCCTTCACGCGTCCATTCGCTACGGGCAATTTCTGCGCCGTTCAACCGGCCAGATACTTGTATTTTAATCCCAAGCGCGCCCAAGCGCATAGCATTGGCAACCGTGCGTTTCATAGCGCGGCGAAACATGATACGCCGTTCCAATTGCTGGGCGACGCTTTCTGCAACCAATTGCGCATCGAGCTCTGGCTTGCGAATCTCCTCAATGTTAACTTGAAGGTCCTTCACATCTAGACTCATCATCTGAGCTACTTCCTTGCGCAGGGCTTCGATATCTTCACCCTTCTTGCCAATCACCACACCCGGCCGGGCCGTATGAATAGTGATGCGCGCCAACCGCGCTGGCCGCTCAACCTGAATCCGGCTAACTGAGGCAGTGGACAATTTCTTCTTCAAGAATTGCCGCACCTTAAGATCGGTTTCCAGCAAATCGGGAAAATTCTTGCTACTAGCATACCACTTGGAGGTCCAATCGGACGCTATCCCCAACCGTATGCCCGTGGGACTGACTTTCTGACCCATGTCGTTATTACTCCTAATTTATTCGGCGACAGTGACGGTAATATGGCTGGTGCGTTTGACAATACGGTTGCCGCGTCCCTTAGCCCGGGCATGCATCCGCTTCAATACTGGACCACAATCTACGCAAATCGCGGACACCTTCAACTCATCAATATCAGCGCCTTCGTTGTGTTCGGCGTTGGCGATAGCTGATTCTAGAACGCCTTTGACCAGTTGGGCTGCTTTCTTGTTACTGAAAGCCAGAACTTCTAAAGCCCTCCCCACCGGTAGCGTGCGGATCTGATCCGCCACCAGCCGGGCTTTCTGCGGCGAGATGCGGGCATGTTTTAAAATAGCGACAGCTTGCATCGAATCGCCCCTTTACTTAGATTTCTTATCTGCAGCATGCCCGCGATAGGTACGGGTCGCAGCAAACTCACCCAGTTTATGGCCGACCATATTTTCGGTGACCAAAACCGGCACATGCTGGCGGCCATTATGCACAGCGATGGTCAACCCGATCATCTCCGGCAGGATCATCGAGCGCCGTGACCAAGTCTTGATCGGACGCTTGGCATTCGTGGCAACCGCCTGCTCCACCTTCTTAGCTAGGTGGAGATCAACAAACGGGCCTTTCTTAATCGAGCGTGGCACCTTAACTTATCCTCTCGGTTCAGCCTGTCCTATTTCTTACGCCGGCGCACAATCAGCTTATCAGTGCGCTTATTCGAACGGGTCTTATAGCCCTTGGTTGGAACACCCCACGGTGACACTGGATGGCGACCACCAGAGGTGCGGCCTTCACCGCCACCATGCGGGTGATCAACCGGATTCATGGCCACGCCACGGACGGTAGGCCGGATACCACGCCAGCGCTGAGCACCGGCTTTACCCAGTGAGCGCAGGTTATGCTCCGCGTTTCCTACTTCGCCAATCGTGGCTTTGCAGTCTGCATGAACCTTACGAATTTCGCCAGAACGTAACCGCAGAGTAGCATAACTGCCTTCCCGTGCAACTAGCTGTACAGAAGCGCCAGCGCTACGAGCAAGTTGCGCACCCTTGCCTGGGCGCAGCTCTACGCAATGTATTTGGCTGCCAACTGGCACGTTGCGCAATGGTAAGGTATTGCCTGGCTTGATTGGTGCTGCCGGTCCTGACATCAGGCTGTCACCAGCATGGACATGGCGTGGAGCGATAATGTAACGGCGTTCACCATCAGCATACAGCAGCAGCGCGATGTGGGCACTGCGATTCGGATCATATTCCAACCGCTCGACCCGCGCCAAGATATTATCCTTGTCACGTTTAAAGTCGATCAGCCGATAATGTTGTTTGTGGCCACCACCCTGATGCCGGGTAGTAATACGGCCCATATTATTGCGGCCACCCTTGCGTGACTGCTTCTCCAGCAGCGGCGCATAGGGACGGCCTTTATGCAGTTCGGGATTGACAACCTTGACCACAAACCGCCGGCCGGGCGAGGTCGGTTTAGTCTTAACAAGGGGCATAGGAATTCACCTCATCCTGTAGATAACGGGGCAGCACAGAACCTGCTTACTCACTCCGCCACCAGAAAATCGATTTCCTGGCCGGACTCTAGAGATACATAGGCTTTTTTCCAGTCTGAACGCTGCCCGTAAATCGCTCCGAAGCGTTTACGCTTGCCCTTAACGTTGGCCACTGTAACACTCTGAACCTTGACATTGAACATCAACTCAACGGCATCCTTGATTTCCGGCTTTGTAGCATCACACAGCACTTTGAACACTACCTGGTTATAGCGCTCAGCAACCCGGTTAGCCTTCTCAGAAAGGTGCGGGGCTAGCAGAATTTTCATCAAGCGTTCCTGATTGTTCATCCCAGCCACTCCCCAACACGTTGCACAGCTCCAGCTGTCATGACGACGGTATCGGCACTGACCAGACTTACTGGATCCAGACCAGCCACGTCGCTGATTGCCACTTGAGCCAGGTTACGCGATGACAGATAGAGATTGAGGTCAACCTCTTCGTTCACCAGCAACACCCGGCGCTGATCAGCAAGACCCATCGCTGCCAGCCGAGCGATCATTTGTTTAGTTTTGATCTCTGGGAGGGCCAGCTCTTCCACTACAAGCAGCCGGTTTTGGCGTAACAACTCGGAAAAGATGGCACGCATCGCAACACGATACATCTTGCGGTTAACTTTCTGGGAGTGATCTTGTGGACGGGCGGCAAAGGTCACGCCACCTCCTCGCCAAATAGGGCCACGGGTGCTGCCAGCCCGGGCACGACCCGTTCCCTTCTGTCGCCAAGGCTTGCTACCACCACCGCTCACTTGAGCGCGGCTTTTCTGGGCACGGGTACCGGCACGAGCACTCGCCAAGTAGGCAACGACCACCTGATGCACTAAGGTTTCATTGAACGGACGGGCAAAAACCTCTTCGGGGACCGTAATCTGACTGAATGCCCCACCGCTCGCATTTTTAACCTGAAGCTCCATATCGCCTCCTTACTGGCGTACCTTCACGGCGGGCCGAACCATCACATCGCCACCTTTATGACCGGGAACCGCACCCTTGATAGCCAACAGGTTACGCTCGGCATCCACCCGGATCACTTCCAGGTTTTGTACACAGCGTTGTACTGCACCAAGATGGCCTGCCATTTTTTTGCCCTTAAATACCCGGCCGGGACTCTGATTCTGACCGATAGAACCGGGAGCACGATGCGAACGCGAATTACCGTGACTAGCACGCTGGCTGCGAAAATGATGGCGCTTGATCGTACCAGCGAAACCCTTGCCGATGGTTGTGCCAGTGACATCAACTTTTTGGCCCACCTGGAACCGGTCCACGGTCAACTCGGCACCAACGTCGATGCCAGCGCCTTCACCATCTGCCAAGCGAAACTCCCATAAACCGCGACCTGGCGCAACACCAGCTTTAGCGAAGTGGCCAGACAGGGGTTTGGTCACGCGGCTGGAGCGACGCTCCCCCACAGCAACTTGCAAGGCACGGTAACCGTCGGCTTCCTCTGTCTTGACTTGAGTGACACGGTTGGGTTCAACCTCAATCAGAGTAACGGGTATCGAAGCACCATCTTCGGTGAATACCCGGGTCATACCGGCTTTACGGCCGATGAGTCCTATTGCCATTTTACTCAACCTCTAGAGCATAACCTGGATCAGAGGAGGGGAAGGCTGCCCCTCATAATCGGCAAGAAAGTCAAGCGCAAAACCTGACCTAAAGCGATTGCTTTCAGAGCATCGCCTAATTCAATTTAATTTGCACATCCACGCCAGCAGCGAGATCAAGCCGCATCAGCGCGTCGACTGTCTTGTCAGTTGGGTCCACAATATCCATGAGACGTTTGTGAGTGCGCAACTCATATTGATCGCGAGCATCCTTGTTGACATGCGGTGAGACCAGAACAGTGAAACGCTCAATTTTAGTCGGCAGCGGAATCGGTCCACGGACCTGGGCACCGGTGCGCCGGGCTGTCTCGACGATTTCTCGCGCCGACTGATCAATCAACCGATGGTCAAATGCCTTGAGGCGGATGCGAATGCGTTGGCTGGTCATGACGCTCACTCGATAATCTTAGCGACGACACCGGCGCCAACAGTACGCCCGCCTTCGCGGATGGCAAAGCGCAACCCTTCATCCATGGCGATCGGTGCGATCAGGCTGACCACGATCCGTACATTGTCCCCCGGCATGACCATCTCGACTCCTTCCGGTAGATCAACCGAGCCAGTCACGTCAGTGGTGCGAAAGTAGAATTGCGGCCGGTAGCCTTTGAAAAACGGGGTGTGCCGCCCCCCTTCTTCCTTGCTTAATACGTACACTTCAGCTTCAAAATGCGTGTGGGGGGTGATCGTCCCTGGCTTGGCCAGCACTTGACCTCGCTCGACGTCGTCTCGCTTGGTGCCACGCAGCAAAACACCTACGTTGTCGCCCGCTTCCCCCTGATCCAGAAGCTTGCGGAACATCTCGACACCGGTGCAGGTGGTCTTGACCGTGGGGCGAATCCCAACAATGGCAACTTCTTCGCCAACTTTGATTCGCCCGCGCTCGACCCGTCCGGTGACAACAGTGCCGCGTCCGGAAATCGAGAAAACGTCTTCAATCGGCATCAGGAAGGGTTTGTCAATCTCACGCTGCGGTTGCGGGATGTAGTCATCCATCGCAGCCACCAGCTTGTGGATCGAGGGTTCGCCTAGTTCGCTTTGATCACCTTCCAGCGCCTTGAGCGCAGACCCAGTGATAATCGGCAGGTCGTCACCCGGAAAGTCGTAACTCGAAAGCAGTTCGCGGACTTCCATCTCCACCAGTTCGAGCAGTTCAGGGTCATCGACCATGTCGGCTTTGTTGAGGTAAACCACAACATAGGGGACACCTACCTGCCGGGCCAGCAGAATATGCTCGCGGGTCTGGGGCATCGGGCCGTCCGCCGCTGAAACAACTAGTACCGCACCGTCCATCTGTGCAGCACCAGTGATCATGTTCTTGATGTAGTCAGCATGTCCAGGGCAGTCAACATGGGCGTAGTGCCGCTTCGGAGACTGGTATTCAACATGCGCCGTGGCAATGGTGATGCCGCGCGCTTTCTCTTCCGGCGCCGAGTCAATCTGGTCGTAGGCTTTGAATTCCCCACCAAACTGGGCGGCCATCACCCGCGTGATCGCCGCCGTCAGTGTGGTCTTGCCATGGTCAACATGGCCAATCGTCCCTACATTGACATGCGGCTTGCTGCGCTCAAACTTTTCTTTGGACACCGTACTGTTACTCCATCCGATTCAATCTCTTCAGCAACCGCTTCAGGATGCCTTCTTGATAATTGCCTCCGCAATGTTAGCGGGGGCTTCGTTATATTTAGCAAATTCCATGGAATAGGTCGCGCGACCCTGAGTAGCTGAACGCAGGTCTGTGGCATAGCCGAACATTTCGGCCAAAGGTACCTCAGCACGGATAACCTTGCCCGACGGCGAATCATCCATACCCTGCAACATACCACGCCGGCGGTTGAGATCACCCATCACATCACCCATGTAATCCTCGGGAGTGACGACTTCAACCTTCATGATCGGCTCCAGCAACGTGGCACCAGCCTTGAGCGCCCCATCTTTGAAACCCATAGAACCAGCGATCTTGAAGGCCATTTCGTTGGAATCCACTTCATGGTAGGAACCATCGAAAATGGTGACCTTGACATCCACTACGGGATAGCCAGCCAATACGCCCTTCTCCATCTGCTCCTGCACACCCTTGTCAACTGCTGGGACGTATTCACGCGGAACCACACCACCGACAATGGCATTGACGAATTCATAACCCGCTCCAGGTTCCTGCGGCTCCAGCCGCAGCCAGACATGGCCGTACTGGCCGCGTCCACCCGATTGGCGCACGAACTTACCTTCCTGCTCCACCGTCTTACGGATAGTTTCGCGATAGGCGACGCGTGGCTTACCGACGTTAGCGTCCACCTTAAACTCGCGTCTGAGGCGGTCAACGATGATCTCCAAGTGCAATTCACCCATGCCGGAAATGATAGTCTGTCCCGACTCGGGATCGGTGTGAACCCGGAACGAAGGATCTTCCTGTGCTAGCTTGCTCAAGGCAATACCCATCTTTTCCTGGTCTGCTTTAGTCTTAGGCTCGACTGCCACCGCGATCACGGGTTCGGGAAACTCCATCCGCTCCAGAGTGATTACTTCGTCGGCGCTGCACAAAGTATCACCGGTCGTCACGTCCTTCAGGCCAACACAAGCGGCGATGTCACCAGCGCGAATTTCTTTGATCTCTTCACGGCTGTTAGCATGCATCTGCACTAGACGGCCAATGCGTTCACGCCGGCCTTTGACCGGGTTGTAAACCGAGTCACCGGAGCTGACCATGCCGGAGTAGCAGCGAATGAAGGTCAAGGTACCAACAAAAGGATCAGTGGCAATCTTGAAAGCCAGAGCTGCAAATGGAGCAGCATCGTCAGCTTGCCGTTCACCTTCGCTTTCAGCAGCGTCATCCAGCACACCCTTAACCGGTGGCTTATCGATCGGCGATGGCAAGTAACGCACTGCTGCGTCCAACATCGCCTGCACGCCCTTATTCTTGAAGGCCGAACCGCACAAGGCAGGCACGATCTCACCCTTGATGGTCCGGACACGCAACCCGGCATGGATTTCGTCTTCGCTCAGCGGTTCGCCTTCCAGATATTTTTCCATCAATTCATCAGACGATTCGGCGGCAGCCTCGACCATCTTCTCGCGCCAAGCCTCACAGTCGGCCTGCAACTCAGCAGGAATGTCACCGTACTCGAATTTCATGCCGAGGCTGTCTTCATCCCACCAGATGGCCTGCATCTTGACCAGATCGACCACACCTTTGAACTTATCTTCGGCACCGATCGGGAATTGAAGTGGCACTGGATAGGCACCTAGGCGATCCTGGAGCTGCTGCACTACCCGCAGGAAATCAGCGCCAGCACGGTCCATTTTATTGACGAACGCTAACCGCGGCACTCCGTACTTATTAGCCTGCCGCCAAACAGTTTCGGATTGCGGTTCCACTCCACCCACTGCGCAGAAAACGGCACAGGCACCGTCTAACACTCGCAGCGAGCGCTCGACTTCAATGGTAAAATCAACGTGGCCAGGCGTATCGATGATATTAACGCGATGCTCTTCAAACTGGCCAGCCATGCCATGCCAGAAACAAGTGGTCGCTGCGGAGGTGATGGTGATACCACGCTCCTGCTCCTGCACCATCCAGTCCATGGTAGCGGCGCCATCGTGCACCTCACCTAGTTTGTGGGAGACACCTGTGTAGAACAGAATACGCTCGGTCACGGTCGTCTTGCCGGCATCAATATGGGCCATGACGCCAAGGTTACGATAGCGCTCGATGGGAGTTTTGCGGGCCACAACTCAATCCTCGTGACTTACCAGCGATAATGGGCAAAAGCTTTATTCGCTTCCGCCATACGGTGTACATCCTCCCGCTTCTTAACTGCGGCACCGCGGCTCTCAGCAGCATCCATTAACTCACCGGCCAAGCGGCGAGCCATGGATTTTTCACTGCGTTTGCGGGAGGCATCGATAACCCAACGCATCGCCAAGGTATTTCGCCGCACCGCACGCACCTCTACCGGCACCTGGTAGGTCGCACCACCAACCCGGCGGGATTTAACCTCAACCACTGGACGAACATTATCCAGTGCTTGTTCAAGCAGACCCACAGGATTGTCCTTGCCTTTCTCAGCCATGACATCGAGCGCGCCATAAACAATCTTTTCGGCCACGGACTTCTTGCCGCGCTCCATGACCATGTTCATAAATTTGGCCAGCATTTCACTCCCATGCTTGGGATCCGGGAGGATGATGCGCTTGGGGACTTCTCTTCTTCTCGGCATAACCGCCTCAACTTCAATAAGCTCGCAAAACTCAGGACTTGGGCCGTTTGGCGCCGTACTTGGAACGCGCCTGACGGCGCTTGGTCACACCCGAAGTGTCCAGACTGCCGCGCACGATGTGATAACGTACCCCAGGCAGATCTTTAACACGCCCGCCACGAATCAGCACGACTGAGTGCTCTTGCAGGTTATGGCCCTCACCGCCAATATAGCTGGTCACTTCCTGGCCATTCGTCAGACGTACACGTGCCACTTTACGAAGCGCGGAATTCGGCTTTTTGGGGGTTGTGGTATAGACACGGGTACAGACACCACGCTTCTGAGGACAACTCTCGAGCGCTGGGACATTACTCTTAGCTTTCTTTCTGAGACGCGGATTGCTTACCAACTGATTGATAGTGGCCATTCCCTTACTCCAAATCAAGCTTATAAATTCAGTCAACCCGGCAGCGGGCCTGCGCTGACTTGGAATCCGGGTCTGCAAAGAGGCGGAACTATAGGCGGGCTATTTACCGATGTCAAGTTAAAGTCAAGCTGGAATCTTTAGTTAGTAACCTCATATCCTAAAAAATCCTGGAAACCTTGATATCAGGCTTTAAGACCATGCTTGTTCAACAGAGTGTACAGGGTCGGACGGGTAATACCCAGTAACTCAGCTGCATGGGAAAGATTACCGCCAGTATAATCAAGCGCTTGCTGAATCGCGTGCCGCTCAGCTTGCTCGCGCGCTTGGCGCAGATCAGGCGGAGGCTCAACAACGATCGTTTCTTCATCATCCGCCGCATCCAGCTCTAGATCGTGAGCGGTCACTTGTCCAGATTCGCTCATGATTAACGCCCGTTTGAGCCGATTTTCTAACTCCCGGATATTGCCCGGCCACCGATGCTTCTCCAACGCTCGCACCGCATCGGGGCTGAAACTAGGCCGGGTCTTACCTAGCGATTGTCCAAGCGCACCTAACAGGGCATGGGCGATCAGTAATACATCTCCCTCCCGTTCACATAATGGAGGAATCTGCACGGTGATTTCGCTGATCCGGTAGTAGAGATCTTCACGGAAATGACCTTCGCTGATCAAGGCCGAAAGATCACGGTGGGTCGCACACACCACCCGCACATCGACCGGGATTATCTCGCGGCCGCCAACTCTCTCGATCACCCGCTCCTGCAGAAACCGCAGCAGCTTGGCTTGCAACGGCAACGGTAAATCTCCCACTTCATCAAGCATCAGCGTCCCGCCGTCTGCATACTCGATCTTGCCTCGGCTCTGCTTAATGGCACCGGTAAAGGAACCCTTTTCATGGCCGAATAATTCGCTTTCCAACAGCGTATCTGGAATTGCCGCACAATTAATGGCAACAAACGCACCTTGAGATCGGGGACTCAATTCATGTAGAGCCCGCGTTAGCACTTCTTTACCAGTGCCACTTTCCCCCAATAGCAGCACATTCGCGTTAGTCGGCGCAATTTTCTGAATCTTCCGGCAGACTTTGAGCATTTCCGGGCTACCGGCAATCACGCCCCGTAACGGCGTGGCCGCTTGGCGGGCCAATAATTCCCGGTTTTCTTGCTCTAACACATACAAATTATAGGCGCGGTCCACCAATAACCGGAGCACATCAGCATCGACTGGTTTCTGGTAAAAATCATAGGCACCCATTGCAATCGCCTGTAGTGCATTTTTGCGCTCGTCATTACCGGTAACCACGATTACTTTAGTTTCCGGCGCTAAAAACCGGATCTGCTCAAGCGCCTTCAATCCCTCCGAAGCATTAGCCGGGTCCGGCGGCAGCCCCAGATCTAACAGCACAATAGACGGAGTGTACCGCCGCACCTGCGCCAAACCCGTCTCGCGATCCTCGGCCATGAACACTTCATAACCGTCAAAACACCAGCGCAACTGGCTGCGCAAACCGGAATCGTCTTCAATAACTAATAGCTTTCGGCTGGATTCTTCCATTCATGGGTCTCCGCTTGAATGCTCATCACGGCCGGATTTTCAACCAATGGCAACCGCAAGAAGAAGTGAGTCCCCTCATCCGGTTGACTCTCAACCGTCAACTCGCCACCTGCGGCGCGGGCGAACTCACGGCTTTCATAGACACCGATGCCCATGCCAGCATTACCTTTAGTGGTCGTGAAGGGACGAAACAACCGCTCGCGAATAAATTGCTCGTCCATACCGCAACCGTCATCACGCACTACCGCCACCGCCATCCGTTCCTCGGAATAAACAGTTACTTCGATCTTGCCTTGCGCTGCGGTTGCCTCCTGAGCGTTTTGAATCAAATGCTCCAGGACTGCCACCAGCCGTTCTGGGTCGACCTGAACCCAGGGTTCGTCATCAGCCAAGATCCGCACTACTGGCACCGGGCACTGCATGGCACGCGCCTCAACGGCCCGCTGCGCTGCTGTTTTTAGCGCCATCGACCGCACAGCATTGGCGGGTGGTTCCTTGCGCAATTGCGCCAGCAGCCGATTCATCCGCTCAGTGGCATTGCCTACGGTCTGGAAAGCGTCTTCAACAAACGCTGGGTTTTTGCCGTGGCGCGCAGCATTAGCAACAACCAGCGCCAACTGAGCGGCGATATTTTTGAGATCATGGACCACATAAGCTGATAACCGGTGAAACGCCTCAAATTGCCGCGCTTCGCTCAAGGCATCGCTAGTCTCTAATAGGGCCACATAACTGGCCACCTGGCAGCCAGCCGTTTTGAGCAGATCGCGATCCTCCCAGTTAATCCGCTGTGGAGCGCGTGCTTCGGCCAACACCAGAAATCCCTGTAAATGCTCGCCTAACAGTAAGGGTACGATCAGCCAGATTCGACGCGCTTCACATAACCAATCCGGCAAGATCAGGTCGCTATACAGATCCGGCTCACGCCAATACTCATCTAATTCAATTACCCACTGGTGTTTTTCCAGAAAACACACCAATGATGAATCGCTGGGTTCAACGTGAATTGCCGGTTCGTTCCCGCCATGCATGTTATGGCTGGCAACCAAAGTAAAACCACCCCGTTCTTGCCGGACCCAAAGCGAACCACCAGTACTATGAACAATTTCAGCAACAGCACGAATGACTCGCTCCCGAGGCGGCTCGCTAGGATCTCCAGAGGAGAGAGTGCCGATAAACTTTAGCCATTCCTCTCGATAGTCATACTTATAGTTGAAAAAATGCTTATTCATCAAAACTAAAGCCCGAGCACGTACCTGCCCGGAAAACAGGAGTGCCGCCAACAGGACACCTGCACCTGTCAGAAACACCAACTGCAAGGTTGCGCCCCAGGCGCCCCCGTAGGCTTGGATGTAATAACCAGCGCCTGCCATAGCCAATAAATAGATCCCAGCACCGAAGATAGTCGCAGAATGCAGCACGACCCGCCGGGAGACAAACACCTCCATCGACCATTCCGGGTTACGGGCTGCCGCAAGAGCGATCAAGGGCGCCGAGATAGCACTCACCAGTCCACGCGCCTCCCAAATAACTGGATCGATCCGCTTGAATAACAACGCATCGGCATACAGAAAAAAATCATAGACGAACAACACGCCCAATCCCAGATACAGGAATTTAGTAGCCCAGCGCCGCTGGGGTCGCGTATTGCGGAATAGTTGCTCAATCAGTACCAGACCCGCGATAGCCAGGCCAATATGCCCTAAAATTCCAATATCCACCGGCAGATTGAATTCCGCACTCCACAGGGGTTGCACGTCAACCGCGAACAGAGCAGTCGCATAACCTATCAAAACGCTCCAGAACCATAACCTCCAGTGATGGCTCCAAACCTTACAGACTAGAGGTTCGAGCAACGCGGCCAGAAAACCCAGCCATGCGACATCACGAATGATTTCCAGCGTCTGATATAGCCAGTCTGGCGCCGCTACTTCGGTACTGGCATACAACGCTGCCCGCAGCGCCCACAATAGGGTAACAAGCACGGCGCTCACCAGCAGCCCACCCTGTAAGCGGCCGCGCCAACTAGTCAGTAGCAGCAGGAAGAGAATCGACCAAACAACTGCAGCCACTCCATAGCCAATCACCCCTAACAAGCTCATGAACGCCTCGTCTGGTGGCTAGTGCGCACCGCGACCCCACAGCACGGTATGTACCGTCTGCAGCAGAATCAAGATGTCGAAAAAGAAGCTGTAATTTTTGATGTAGTACATGTCGTACTGCAATTTCTCGCGAGCGTCTTTCTCAGAAGCGCCATAGGGATAGCAAATCTGCGCCCAGCCGGTAATACCAGGCTTGACCATATGACGCATGGAATAGAAAGGAATTTTCTTGGATAGCTCGGCGACAAATTGGGGCCGCTCCGGGCGCGGCCCTACAAAGCTCATATCACCTCGCAGCACATCAAACAGCTGCGGCAGCTCATCAATGCGCGTATCACGCAGGACGGCTCCGACCCGGGTAATCCGGCTGTCGTTCGCTTGCGCCCAGCGAGCGATCCCATCCTTCTCAGCATCCGTCCGCATGCTACGGAACTTGATGACCTCAAACAGTCCGTCATTCAAACCAACCCGGGTCTGCCGGTAGAAAATTGGTCCGCGAAACCCCGATTCGATCCAGATGGCCAGGGCCGCGCCCAGCATCAGCGGCCAAGCTAACGCCAGTAGAGCTAAACTGACGGTAATATCGAACAGCCGTTTCACGGTTTCCTTCATCAAGGCCCGGCGAAATCCATCTGCAAAAATCAAATTGCTTGGCCGCAGTGCATCTAGTTGAATCTTGCCGGTTTCCCGTTCGTAGAAGTGCAGGAAACTACTAATCCGGAATCCTTGGATTTTGCATTCTAAAACCTGGTCGATCGGAAATCCCTTACGCTGGTCATCCAGCGCTACCACAATTTCATCAACATGCAAACTTTCGGCCAAATCAAACAAATGGCCGGGCACATGCAGTAAATTACTCACGGGAACATTCAATTGTTCATCCTCATGAAGCTGAACGTAACCCGTGACCAGGAAACTGGTTTTCGCAATACGCTGCAGTTCCTCAATGCATTTGGCGTTATGACCCACCCCTAGCACTAATACCCGGCGCTTGAGTACTTCACGATCGGATACTTCAAAGAACATGAAGCGCAGCAGCAAGATACCGAAAAAGGCGATACCAAAGGCCAAACTAAACTCACCGCGTCCCAAGGACAATTCAGGAAACAGATAGTACGCCAGTGTCATCGCAAACAGCCCTACCAGAAAACTGACACCGATCCGCAACAGCATATCGCCCCGGCCGCTCCAAAAATTGCGTTCATACAACCCCATCGCGGTCATGATGGCTATCATCACACCAACAAAAACCAAGGCGCTTGGTGCAATCTCGCTCAATTGCGGCATGGTGCTCTGATCAGCCAGCACCATCATGCGCAAGGACCGGCCAAAATAGATCGACCAGAAAAGAAAAAGCATCTCGGCTACCAGCAGTGTCCCGAACGCTTGAGAAACATAATGTCTGAACAGACGGACCATAGAGTGATTGGTTTAACAGTGATTAGAAATTGATCGAAATGCGTATTTTCCACGCTACGGAGCTACAAGACACGTCCTGCGGGCGTTTCCTCTCCTATAATAGTTGCCATCTTTAAAACCCTCATTGCACATGGAGCATGGATCGATGTTTGACCTCGCCACTACTCGTATCGGGATCATCGGCCTCGGTTACGTGGGTTTACCTTTGGCAGTCGAATTTGGCCAGCACTTTCCTACATTCGGCCTTGATATCAATCAGATTCGCATTCGCGAGTTGCAGTCGGGAACCGACAACACACTGGAAGTGACTTCCGAGGAATTGCGTCAGGCGCATCAACTACACTATACCGATAACCCAGAAGATCTGGCGAACTGCAATGTGTACATCATTACGGTTCCCACCCCTGTGGATGAGTATAGACGTCCTGATTTTACTCCGCTGATCGGCGCCAGCACGACAGTCGGCCGGTTGCTAAAACCCGGCGATGTAACGATCTATGAATCGACCGTCTATCCAGGGGCCACCGAAGAAGTTTGCGTACCGATTCTGGAGCGGGAATCAGGGCTGCATTTCAATACCGATTTCTTCGCTGGTTACAGCCCGGAACGCATTAATCCTGGTGATAAGGAACATCGGCTGACAACCATCCGCAAGATTACCGCTGGCTCGACACCTTCCGCAGCAGAATTTGTGGATGCGCTGTACCGGTCCATTATTACTGCTGGCACCCACCCAGCATCCAGCATCCGGGTTGCGGAAGCGGCTAAGGTCATCGAAAACACCCAGCGCGATGTCAATATCGCCTTGATTAATGAGCTGGCGCTGCTATTCAACCGGCTAGGCATCGATACCGAGGAAGTGTTGCTGGCTGCCGGTAGCAAATGGAACTTTCTGCCGTTTCGCCCAGGACTGGTGGGCGGCCATTGCATTGGTGTCGATCCCTACTACCTGACCCACAAAGCCCAGGAAATCGGCTATCACCCGGAAATGATCCTGGCTGGACGCCGCATTAACGATGGCATGGGCGCTTATGTCGTGCAGCGTGTGGTCAAGTTGATGAACCAGCGGCGCATTCCGGTCATGGACGCTAAAGTGCTGGTCATGGGATTAACCTTCAAGGAAAACTGCCCGGATTTGCGCAACACCCGTGTAGTGGATATTGTCCATGAATTACGCGACTACAATGCCCAAGTAGATGTTTACGATCCCTGGGTTAATGCCGATGAAGCACGGCATGAATACGGTGTTGAGCTAGTCCGCCAACCGCAAACCGGACATTACGACGCGATAATCCTGGCCGTGGCCCACCGGCAGTTTCGCGAATTGGGCACCGGAGGCATTCGGGCGCTGGGCAAACCGGGAGCCGTGTTATTTGATGTGAAATACTTGCTGCCGGTGGGTGCAGCGGACGGGCGGCTATGAAAATCTTGGTCACCGGCAGCGCTGGCTTTATCGGCTCGACGCTTTCACGGCGATTGCTGGAACACGGCGATGAAGTGGTCGGTTTCGATAATCTGAACGATTACTACGATGTGAACCTGAAGCAGGCACGGCTGGCTCGCTTGCATGCCTACCCCAGTTTCACCGAGATACGGGCCAGCCTGGAAGACCGGGCGACGCTGATGGATACTTTTGCCAAGCATCGCCCTCAACGGGTGGTGAATCTGGCAGCGCAAGCCGGAGTACGCTATTCAATCCAGAACCCGCATGCCTACGTCGATTCCAACCTAGTCGGTTTTGTTAATATTCTTGAAGCCTGCCGCCATCACGATGTCGAGCATCTAGTCTATGCTTCGACCAGTTCCGTTTATGGCGCCAACACCCGGATGCCATTCTCGGTACATGATAACGTCGATCATCCACTGAGCTTGTACGCTGCAACCAAGAAAGCAAATGAGTTGATGGCTCACACCTACAGCCATTTGTACGGGCTACCGACCACGGGTCTACGATTTTTCACAGTTTATGGTCCCTGGGGCCGGCCGGACATGGCATTGTTTCTGTTTACTCGTAACATCTTGGCCGGCGAACCGATTGACGTCTTCAACTACGGCCATCACCGGCGGGATTTCACGTATATCGATGATATCGTCGAAGGGGTGATCCGGGTACTGGACCGGATAGCAGCGCCAAATTCAGCGTGGTCCAGCGATACACCCGATCCTGCCACCAGCCTAGCGCCCTACCGGTTGTATAACATCGGCAGTAACCGGCCCATTGAATTGATGCGCTATATCGAGGTACTGGAAGAATGCCTGGGCCGCAAAGCCAGTAAGAACCTGCTACCAATGCAGTTAGGTGATGTACCGGATACCTACGCCGATGTCGAGGCTCTCGTCGAAGATGCCGGTTACCGGCCCGATACCTCCATTGAAGAAGGCGTGGCGCGCTTTGTGGCCTGGTATCGGGAATATTACCGGGTCTAACTCTTCCTTCGGGGTAACGCAGGTTGGGCAAAAGCGCAGCGTTGCCCAACAATGGCCCAAGATATTGGGCTTTACTGCGTTCACTCCAATCTACTATGAGAAAGAAAGTGAGCGGTGAGGGCTTTCAGACTCCCTCCAGCTGCCGCCAGACACACAGTCCACCGCTACTCTTGTCAAGCATCTCCAGATAACGGGCATGTTCTACCTGTTCTTCAGCATTGGCACAGAGCACGGGCAGCGGCGATCGATTCTGAGGCCGCGCCGCCCGCCGGCTCCCTTCGCTGCGCTGCACCGAGACCGCACGCTCCTGAATAAACAGCGAATCCTGCCGGCGAGTCATCGCTAAATAGACATCCGCCAGAATCTCTGCGTCCAGCAAGGCGCCATGCAGGGTGCGTTGTGCGTTGTCAACATTGTAGCGTTTGCACAGCGCATCCAGATTATTGCGCTGGCCGGGATGGCGCTGCCGGGCCAGCAACAGGGTGTCTTCAATCGTGCAGATTTGCTCGATCAGAATCTGCCCGCGCCCGCAACGCCGCAATTCATGGTTGAGAAAATTCACGTCAAAAGCAGCGTTATGAATAATCAATTCCGCGCCTCGCACGAAATCCAGGAACTTATCGGCGATGTCAGCAAAGCGTGGCTGGTTAGCAAGGAATTCGTTAGTAATACCGTGGACTTTGATTGCTTCCGGGTCGATGGCCCGGTCCGGTTGGAGATAGACGTGAAACTGTTGGTCAGTATGCCGCCGGTTCAACAGTTCAAGGCAGCCAATTTCAATGACCCGGTGTCCTTGCGTGGGGTCAAGACCAGTGGTTTCGGTGTCGAGGATAATTTGCCGGGTTTGCATTGAGGCGAGCCGCTCAGAGAGTGGTGGGTTGTGCGTGGGAAATCGCTGCGCGCGCCAGCGCATCGACGCGCTCATTTTCGGGATGACCGCTATGGCCCCGCACCCATTCCCATTCGATTTGGTGCGGGGCCAGCGCCGCTTCCAGGCGTTGCCAGAGATCGACGTTCTTGACCGGCTGGCGGCCGGCGGTTTTCCAGCCGCGCCGCTTCCAGACGCTCAGCCATTCGGTGATACCTTTCATCACATACTGGCTGTCGGTGCAGATCCGCACCCGGACCGGGCGTTTCAGCGCTTCCAGGCCATGAATAACCGCTAGCAGCTCCATGCGGTTGTTGGTGGTGTCCGGTTCGCCGCCGGACAATTCCCGCTCACGCTTTTTATAGCACAACAGCGCTCCCCAGCCACCAGGCCCGGGATTGCCAGAGCAGGCGCCATCGGTGAACAATGTGACCCACCCCTCGGAAAAATCTGCGGCCGTATTGTTCAATTTTCTTACTCTCCTTAGAAACTCATGGTCTTTCCGGAAATCATCTAAAATCAGTAAATCATGAACTTCATACGCTTCCAAACCGGCAATCCCAAGTGCTATGACGAGCTTTCTCGGTGAATTCGAATGCCGGCTCGATGCCAAGGCTCGAATCGCCCTGCCAGCGGGGCTGAGAAAACAGCTTCCCCCAGAAGCAGGCGAACGTTTCGTCATCAATCGTGGATTTGAGCAGCACCTGGTGCTTTATCCGTTCACTGAGTGGCAGAAAATCACCGCTGAACTTAACCGGCTGAACTTGTTCGTCAAGAACAATCGTGAATTTGTCCGCTATTTTCACCGGGGTGCTACCGAACTCGAACTCGACGGCAATGGCCGGTTACTGTTGCCACGGCGGTTACTGAACTATGCCGGTATTCAAGATGCTGTGATCCTGCTGGCCTATGCCAATCGGGTTGAATGCTGGGATCCGGCTTTGTACGAGAATCTGCTATCCGACGAGCCGGCTGATTTTGCCCGGTTAGCCGAAGAGATCATGGGGGACACAGATCGTTCAGAATCAGATGGAGAGGGGTTAACTGGATTCCGCAAATTCCCGTTAATGCCACCCGATTCCCGGCATTAGCGGGATAGATTTGACCTTGCTTACTTGACCGCTCCTAGCGTCAGCACATACCCCCCCGCAACCAGAAGCTCGCCCGGTTTGGCTTCAGTCGCAGTATTCACCCCCGGTGTCAGGACATCGAGGAGATCACCCGACGGTGTCAGCCGGTAAACTGGCATATTCTGGCTTTCCAATTGCGCCCACCAGTCGTCACGGCGCACCTGCAAACGCAGGTGGCAGCGCGACAAGCCCAGATATTCAGCACTGATACCGGCGGTCTTGGCCGGGCTGCCATCCCAGCGCAACGAACGCGGATCGGCCAACAATCGCGGGGCAATATCCGCCTCCGAGCCACGCCCAAAGCTGACGGCCCGTTCTCGCGGCACGGGCAGCATCAATGGCACTGATAGTTTCAGCCAGCCCAGATAATGCGCAGCCATCGGCGCCGGAACACCATACAGTTCCAGCTCCAGCTCAGGAAAAGGTTGCCATACACCTGGCAAATCCAGCGGTGTAGACAGCCCTGCGGCTTCACCAAAAACCTGGTCGGCGCTATCAATGCGCAGCCAAGCAGCCGCATCGGGATGATTGTCCAGCACCAAACTTCCCGCCCGGTTAAAGCTCAGCCGCCAGTCGCTAATTCCGGCAGACGCATAGGTCGACAACCGTTGCAAAGCTACCCCAGTCACTTGCAAGTAAGCAGCCGGTCTTCGAGGAATCCAGGTCTGCTGGTCTCCTCCTGGCGCAGGGAGCGGAAGCAAGGGTGACGGAGTGGGAAGTTCCAGAGGAGTTTCAGGTTCATCCTCCCTATCCGGATCTTCCTCCACAGAAGAAGACTCATTGACCGGCGATGGAGAAATGACAGGTTCTTCGAAAGAGGCCGGTATGCCGAAAACCGGTTCGCGGCGCCCCCACGGGTCAATCTGGGGATAATCCTCATCGGATAAACTGACTGATCCTACAGATTTCAGAACCGCTTTAGGCGCTTCTTTCTCAGGAGCGGCAATCACCTCATCGGATTGTGAGGGCGGCGGCGCCTGATGGATGACCGGCTCCCGTGAAACAAATGACTCCTTGACTACCGTCAATGCTGCGATCCACAGCCGTAACCCACGACCCCGGCGGTCGCGCGCCAGAAATCGGCCGTTACCGTCCGCAATCACCGTCAGACAAGCAGGCGGTTCCGCTACTACATCCACCGCTACCGGCGGTCCTGGCCGCAACATCAACAGCACGGATTCACCGCTGATAAATGGCCAACCCATCACAGTAACGCTACTGGCTCGCCGGTCGCCGTTTAACAGGGTCAGCCGCTGGCCAGGATAGATCAATCCTAATTCCCGCCATTCGCTCTGCCCATCGGTTGCCGCTTGAATTCGAAACAAGGGGGTCTCATCATCGGCTGGAATGTAGATCGCCCGGCCAAATAGAAACTGCACCTCACCGGGCCTTAGACCCGTATCCGGCTCCACCCGGTAACGAATAACCTTGTGTTCGGTCAGATAACGGCTCAGCTCTTGTTCATGCAGACGTTGCAGCTCCCGCAGTAGCGCACACCGCCCAAAGCTATCCTCCAGCCGGTCATCGCGGACGTAATCCCGCTCTGGAATACGGATAATGACCTGACTGTAGCGGGTTTCCTTACGCTGCCGGGTGCGGGGAGTACGCGGATAACGTTTCAGCGCTTCCATCAGGCACACGCCTTCCTGACCGCCTCGAACCCGTTCCCAAAGCATTTCGGCGTTGAAGACGTCTGGAATCTTGCGCAAGGTCGCGCAAACCACATAATCGGATGCCACGAGTGCATCAGGGCGGGTTGTCACTGTTACTTTCCTCGACTACGACTGCCAGTGCCACAATGGGCAACACCAGCAGTGTCTGATGGCTACCGGCTGATGACAATAACGACATCGGCTGGCCCATGACCGGCAAAAACCCCAGATTGGTACCCCATGAAACCAGAAAATGCGCGCCAAGCAGGGCTGCGCCGCCATACAGGGTAAAATAGACGAATCCTCCGGCTATCCGCTCATCCTCCGATCCCGTCCGGCAGAAAGCGCGACCGGCAATTATCAGAAGAAAACTGATGAATATGGCCTGAATCGCTGCCAACGCCAGCCCTGCCAGCCCCCCATAGCGGTTCAGAAAAAAGGTGAGTGTAAAATCGTTCTCCACAGCAGGGATGGTCATGACCCGGCCATTGACCGGATCATCCCAAATGGTTCCCCGCCAGCCACCGGCCCGAATCGCTTCCAAGGCCCGCCGTAATTGATAACCGGCATGGGGATACTGCTCCGGCGCAACCCATACCCGAATGCGATCAATCTGCATATCCAATGGGAAATCCTCCGGATGCTCATGCAGCCATGCCAATCCTCCGGCAGCCGACATCACTAGAAACACCACTAAAAACCGGCCCCGCCATCGCCAGCGTGATTGCGCATGAACCTGTGCCCACGCCCAGGCCAGCACCAGCGCCCAAATAGCCAGCAGCGCCAGCGGCGAAAAGTCGTGCAGAAACACCACGGCGAAACCGCTCATCGCCAATAACAACGCGGCTGGGCTTAACGTGCGCCACCCAGGTAACCGGTTGCTGGAACCCTCTTTTCTGCCTGCTGGGCGTAACCATCTTATCAGCATATAGGCCACTGCGGCCGTCAGCGCCAGTTTAACCAGCTCAAAAGGCTGAAACCCGGCCCATCCACCTTCGTCACCGAGCATCACTTGCAACGTCAACAGCGTCAGTGCGCCACCGGCCAGTAACCGCTGCCCCCACCGGATCGACCGTGCATCCAACCCTCCAAACCATCGTTGCCAATATCCGGAATCCCATCCAGCCCAAACCAACCACCCGAACGCTCCTGCCAATGCTGCGCCACTACTACCGTAGCGCGGCCAACCGGATTCATCCGCTCCCACCCCCAACTGCAACAACGTTAACCACCCAATACCCAATAACAAGGTCAACATCGTCAGTAGCCCAATGCTCCACCACGAGCGAACTGTCATCAACCATATTCCCAAGACCGGCCAAGCGAGCAGATAAGACCATAGAACCGGTGCCGCCAGACTGCTGAGATGCAATCCGAAACAGGTTCCGGCCAGCGCCAATGATCCCAGCACTCGCCAGCGGGTCCGCCGGCTTAACCGCCTCCCCGGCACTGAATGCAAAATCACCCATCCCAAAACCAATGCAGCCAAACCAAGACGAGCGGGCCAATACCAATGATCTGGGCCGGGTGGCCGCCACCAGGTTTCTGGTTGCCATTGAATCGTTATTATTGAAGGAATATCCGGTGGAGGTGAAGCCGCTAGCCTGCGCCAGGCGCGCGCTAATACGGCCAATTCCAATACCGGTGCAGTGCGCATTACCTGATATTGCGTGCGGCCGATAATCAATCGGTCATCGACTACCAGAGGAATGGAACGCCGCCATAATGACTCAGCGTTCGCTGTGCCTGCCGCTACAACGACGGGTGCTCCATCCAATCGTCCTGCCCATCCGGGCTGCAGTACAAAACCTGACTCAACAGGCACCAGTATGGCTGTGTCCACCGGCACCCCTGGCAAACCCAATCGATCAGCACAATACACCCCCCCGCCGAGCCGCAATGGCCGCTGAAATAGATTATGCAACCCAGGCAGATGACTCAGCCGCTCACGCAGTCCGGTTCGCCAGTTTTCATAACACTCAGGCAGTGAGTGTCCATTCCGATACAGGCGGAGACCATCATATTCCCAACGCTGGTGGCGATCCCGCAGTGTCAGCCGCCTTGTTCCTAAATCCAGCACTTCGAAAGATTGGGTGCCTACGGCAAATGCGGCGCCAAGCACCAGCCGCCATGTCCGGGCTGACTGGTCCGCCCACTCCTTCGCTGGCTCCCACAACACTTGCTTATTGACGGCGAGATTAACCAGCCACCAATTTCCATTTACATCACGGCGTATCTGCACATGATTGCTATCGGCTTGCGGCGCCGCTAGCGCCTTGCGGCCCAACACGACCTCCTGACCAGGATTTAGCATCACTGTCAGGCTATGGGGTTCCAACCAGCACGGTGCACGCGCCACTGTCCATGCAACACCTATCACCGGTAGCAACCAGACCAATAAGACTCCCCATCGGCTACTGAATGTGGACCACCGCATCATCAGATCTCATTTGACTCCTCACCGCCATTTAAGACCGATCACGCCAAACCAGATGCCCATCCCGCCACTGGATGCGGGCAAACCCAGGACGCCGGGCATTGAACGCTTCAATCTGCTGGCGCACGTAACGGCCAGAGGCGCTGAAATGCAATGCTTGATGCAAGCGGCGAATCTCGTCATTCCAGGGACCGCTCAGCCAGTCCGGTTCATCGCCTCGCGGGGTGAGAAAATCTGGATGACCACGCGCATAAATCCAGCGTAATGGCAGATCAGCCGGCGCTACTACAATTCGTCCCTTCCCATCGGATTGCAATAGACCCGCAACTAACGCGCGATCAAACAATTCAGCATCTTCGCGCCGCTGGGGAAAAGAGGAAGGTCCGGCATCCAGATCCGCTTCCATCTGGGTCTGCGCTGGTGCTGTTAATCCAGCGGCAGGTGGAGCGTAAAGAGCCGCCAGCCAGCCATACAATGGCCCGATACTCAGGACAACTAACAGAGTTGGAAGAATCCAGTAACGTTCAGCATGATTCATAACATTCAACATGATTCATAAACTATAGCGCCGACCAACGGATTGTCGTTGCGCCCAGCGGCAAAATTCCCTCTAACCCTTCTTTTGCAAAGAAGGACAACCGTGTAAGCAATAGGGAGATTTGACCCGGCAGGTGACATTTCCGCAACACGGACAGGATTGCCATCTGTGAATTAAGACAGATCCGGTTCATCTTTATCCAGCTGGGTGCGTAACCAAACGCGTATTCGCCGCAATCCATCCGCATCCGTGCAGTCCGGCAACAAAGTCAGCAACTGGCGCTTACCGTTCTCCAGCCGAAAATTCAGGATAACAATGAAAAGATGCGCATAGCCACTGGTCAGTTGGCCACGATACCGATGACCATCCCCGGTTTCCAATTGCCAGCTTTTATCCAGCAGTGCAACCCGGGCAATAAACCCGCTTCCATACCGATCGCCATAGCGATAAGCCAGCTCGATCAACGAGAGAGCGATTCCCGCAATGAATCCCGCTTTGACCCATCCGGGGATACTGGAAACAATAACGGCGGCGGAGGCCAGAAGATGGCCAACGCCGCCGCCAAGCAGCAGAAGCCGCGAAGGACGCAGCTCAAGGGTAATCTTAATCGGCGCCAGCCACTGGGGTCGGCGAAAGAAGCGCTCGCATGATGCCGACGACCCGAGCCGCCGCCGCCTCGGCAGGAACATCCCGTCCAACCATATAGCTCATCAACTGTGGATCCTGAAGCTCCAGCAGCCCGGCAAACGCCTGTTGTTCGACTACGGGCGCATTCGGATAGTGCTGCTCCAGATAACCCAACGTCAGCAGGTCTAATTCCTTCATCCCGCGCCGGCAGCGCCAGCGCAACTTGCCGATCAGCTCATCCACGGCCGCCATCTCCTCATTGTCACATGCTCCCCTCTCCCTCAGCGGGAGAGAGGTTAGGGGTAAGGGGGTAACTTACCGCCGTTCTACCATCATCTTCTTGATTTCCGCAATCGCCTTGGCAGGATTCAATCCTTTCGGGCAGGTCTTGGTGCAATTCATGATAGTATGGCAGCGATAGAGCCGGAAAGGATCTTCAAGATCATCCAAGCGTTCGCCAGTGAACTCGTCGCGGCTATCCACGATCCAGCGATAGGCTTGCAGGAGGATGGAAGGCCCCAGGTAGCGTTCACCATTCCACCAATAGCTCGGGCAACTGGTGGAGCAACAGGCGCATAGGATGCACTCGTACAGCCCATCCAATTTAGCGCGATCTTCCTTGGATTGCAGGCGCTCGCGCTCCGGCGGCAATGTAGCTGACTGCAACCAGGGCTTGATTGAGGTGTACTGGGCGTAGAAGTGCGTCAGATCCGGTACCAGGTCTTTGATCACCGGCATGTGCGGCAGCGGGTAAATCTTCATTTCGCCAGGGACATCCGCAATCGCCTGGGTACACGCCAAGGTATTGACGCCACCAATATTCATTGCACAGGAGCCACACACGCCTTCGCGGCAGGAACGGCGTAAGGTCAGGGTCGGGTCGATCTCGTTTTTGATTTTGAGCAGGGCATCCAGCACCATCGGACCACAAGTGGCCAGATCGACTTCATAGGTATCCATGCGCGGGTTTTCGCCGCTGTCCGGATCCCAGCGGTACACGTGAAAATGCCTGACATTTTTCGCGCCGGCGCCCGCATAGTAAGTTTTGCCCTTGCCGATGATGGAATTGGCTGGGAGTTTGAATTGAGCCATGGCGTCGTCCCCTTAGTAAGTGCGCTTCTTGGGTGGGATGTACTCCACCTCATCGGTCAGCGTATAGGTATGTACCGGCCGGTAGTCGATCTTGACTCCGCCCTTTTCATCCAGCCAGGCTAGCGTGTGCTTCATCCAGTTCTCATCGTCGCGATCCGGATAATCTTCACGGGCGTGCGCGCCGCGGCTCTCAGGCCGGTTGATGGCTGATTTGATGGAGACCATCGCGCATTGCAGCAGGTTTTCCAGCTCCAATGTTTCAACCAGGTCGGAATTCCAGACCGTACCGCGGTCGGTGACCCCAACATGCTCGAATCCGGCAAACACTTCTTCCAGCAGCTTGATGCCCTCCGCCATGGATTCACCGGTACGGAACACCGCCGCATGATTTTGCATGGTGCGCTGCATGCGCATCCGCAGGCTGGCCGTTGGATTTTCCCCGCTGGCGTGGCGCAAGCGATCAAAATGAGCAATCGCGTGATCAACCGAGGCTTGCGGCAACGCCCCGTGCGGGCTATTGGGCTTGACCAGTTCGGCGCAACGAATAGCTGCCGCGCGACCAAAGACCACGATGTCGAGCAGCGAGTTGGAGCCCAGGCGATTGGCGCCATGCACCGACACGCAAGCCGCTTCACCAATCGCCATCAGACCGGGAACGATGTGATCGGGGTTACCGTCCTTAAGGACGACCACTTCGCCATGATAATTGGTCGGAATACCGCCCATGTTGTAGTGCACGGTCGGCAGCACCGGAGCCGGTTCCTTGGTCACATCAACCCCCGCAAAAATGCGGGCAGTCTCAGCGATACCAGGCAACCGCTCGTTCACCACATCGGCGCCTAAATGCTCCAAATGGAGGTGGATATGATCCTTATGTTCGCCAACCCCGCGTCCCTCGCGGATTTCGATGGTCATCGAACGGCTCACGACGTCGCGGGAGGCCAGGTCTTTCGCATTCGGCGCGTAACGCTCCATAAAGCGTTCACCGAGCGAATTGGTCAGATAACCGCCTTCGCCACGGCAGCCTTCCGTCATCAGGCAGCCGGAGCCGTAGATGCCGGTTGGATGGAACTGGGTGAACTCCATGTCTTGCAGAGGCAGGCCAGCGCGCAGCACCATGCCGTTGCCGTCGCCAGTGCAGGTATGAGCTGACGTTGCCGAGAAATAGGAACGGCCATAACCGCCGGTCGCCAGCACGGTTTCATGGGCGCGGAATACATGCAGCGAGCCATCGGCCAGGTCCCAGGCCACGACGCCACGGCATACACCGTCATTGTCCATGATCAGGTCAAGGGCGAAATACTCAATAAAAAATTCGGCATCGTGCTTCAATGCCTGTTGATACAGGGTATGCAAAATAGCGTGGCCGGTGCGGTCGGCAGCAGCACAGGTACGCTGAGCGGTGCCTTCACCGTAGTTGGTCGTCATGCCGCCAAACGGCCGCTGGTAAATCTTGCCTTCCTCAGTGCGCGAGAAGGGTACTCCGTAATGCTCAAGTTCAATGACCGCCGGAACCGCCTCGCGGCACATATATTCAATGGCGTCCTGATCGCCAAGCCAGTCGGAACCCTTGACGGTGTCGTACATGTGCCACTGCCATAGATCCTGCCCCATGTTGCCGAGCGACGCCGACATGCCACCCTGAGCAGCTACAGTGTGGCTGCGAGTGGGGAAAACTTTGGTCAAGCAGGCCGTCTTCAGGCCTTTCTGCGCCATGCCAAAGGTCGCGCGCAGCCCTGCACCGCCGGCGCCGACCACCACCACGTCATAATTATGATGAATCAATTTGTATGCGTTAGACATGAAACCTCAGCCTCCAGTGATGGGCGTCAGGCCGCCAGAGCGACTTTAAGTATGGAGACCACAGCAATGGCGCCCAGCAGGAATAAAATAAATTGTGTAGCCAGCAGCGCAATGAATTTGGCACCTTCTGGCCGGACATAGTCCTCGTAAATAACCTGCATACCCAGGCTGGCGTGATAAAATGCCGCAATAATCAGTGCGACCATCGGCCCGGCATTGAAGGGATTGCTGAGCCAATACTGGAACGTCTCGTAGTCAGCATGGGAAATCGACAGCAGGGAAATGACAAACCACAGCACCAATGGAACTAAGGCGATCGACGTCACGCGCTGCAACCACCAATGATGTGTGCCGTCTTTAGCGGTGCCCAAACCGCGAACATGGGCAAGCGGGGTACGAAGACTCATAATAGGGTTTCTCCTCAAGGCGCAGCGACCAGCCAGCACAGGAACGTTAGGATGATGGAAGACCAGATGACCCACCAGCCAGATTTGGCCGCTGCATCCAGTTCGAAGCCGTAGCCAGCGTCCCAGAACAAGTGGCGGATGCCGTTGGCCAAATGATAGAACAGCGCCCAAGTCCACAGAAACAAGAGCAACTGGCCAAGCATCGAACCCAATAGAGCCTGAGCGTGTTCATAGGCTTCGGGGCCAAGCGCCGCCGCCGCCAGCCAGTACACCAGCAACAGGGTGCCGGCTACCAAACCGGCACCCGTAGCACGGTGGGTGATGGATAGAATGGAGGTCATTTGGGGTTTGTAATAAGGGCCGATCATGAACGGCGATAGCGGCCGTTTGCTGGCAGACATGCGTCTCTCCTTAATGATGTAGTGACGAACAAAAATCTTCTGTTTTGTGCAGTGCACAGCATACCAAATACCGCGCGAATTTTTAGGGAAAATCGGGTAACGGGATATTAGGAATGAGAGGTTGAGCAACCGGCGGAACAACCGGTCAAAAATCGATGCAACGCCCGGCTTTTTCCCAATCACCGTAGCGGGTTGGCTCAGGGCCTTTGGGACCGCCATATTCCTTAGGTTTTTTGGGAGGAGGAATGTCTTGAGAGGGATCAGGCGCGATAGAGGGTTGCGGGGATAGCGTTGGTTGATCGTTCTTATTCATAGTGGCTCACTGTGGGTTTAAAGGATAGCGGCAGGTAAGCCATCCTGGCCCCATCCGCCGATGGGACCGCCGGAAATTTGCGCCGTGCGCCTGCTCCGGTGTCAATATTAATTGTCAGGTTATTATGCCGTTCGTAGATTCCGAACGCAATGAACCCTCGTTTAGCATTCGAGAATTTCCACAAAGCCGGCTGACCGGATAGGGCCGGAAATCATTTCAAGGCTCAAGGCGATGAATAAAGAATGGGGCGATTTTCTTAAAGAAGAGTTTGGTGCTGGCCTGGAATCCAGCCATGTGGTGCATTTTGGCCATCCAGAAGCGGAATTACGAGCGGCGTTGAACGGTGATGATCTGTGCAGCGATTTATCGTATCGAGGTCTCATTGCAGTGCAAGGTCCTGACGCTGATCAATTCCTGCAAGGGCAACTGACCTGTGATGTCCGCCAGGCTACACACACGCATAGCCTCCTCGGTGCATTCTGCACACCCAAAGGCCGGGCATTAGCCTGTTTCCGGCTGTTCCGGCGGGACGATGTTTTGTATCTGGAACTGCCGCATACCTTGGTTGAACCGGTGCTGACCCGATTATGCAAGTACCTGTTGCGAGCCAAGGCCGCCTTGAAGGATGCCAGCGGCTCTCTAGTGCGATTCGGGATGGCCGGTCCAAATGCTGAGACCTTGCTGACCGGTCTTTTCGGTGCGATTCCCGAAATTGTAAACGGAGCTGTTCATACAACAGGCGATTGGCCAGGCATCACCATAATCCGTGCACCGGGAACACTACCACGTTTTGAACTGCATGGCTCACTGCTGGAAATGCAGGCAATCTGGAAGACTCTGGAGAGAAAAGCTATTTTCACTGGCGCGGAGCCGTGGCGGCTGCTGGACATTCTGGCGGGTATTCCCACGATCTACCCAGAAACAGCAGAGGCGTTCGTCCCGCAGATGCTCAATTTGCAATGGCTGGATGGGATCAGCTTCCAGAAAGGCTGCTACACCGGGCAGGAAGTGGTCGCACGCACGCACTACCTCGGCAAACTGAAACGGCGGATGTATTTGGCGCGGGTGGATAGCCCTGCCCCCCCCCGGCCCGGCGATCCCTTATTCTCACCGCAAGCCGACGCCAGCCAAGGCGCCGGCCGGCTGGTTGATGCCGCTCGCCATCCAGAGGGTGGCTATACGGTACTGGCAGCAGCCCTGATTGATTGCGCAGAACAGGGCGTGTTACAACTGGGCGATGCTAACGGGCCAATGCTCAAGTTGGAGCCGCTACCGTATGGCTTTGAGTAAGCACTGCTTTCACTCTTCGCCTGGCACCCAGCCTCCTATATCCTTCCAGCGGTTAACGATCTGGCAGAACAGTTCTGCCGTGCGTTCGGCATCGTAAATAGCGGAATGCGCCTCGCGCTCGTTCCAGGGGATGCCCGCCGCCTGGAGTGCCCGGGCCAGCACTGTCTGTCCATAGGCCAAGCCCGCCAGCGACACCGTGTCAAAGTTGCTGAAAGGATGAAAGGGATTGCGCTTGAGTTTGGTTCGCTCGACGGCAGCATTCAAAAATGCGAGATCGAAGAAGGCATTATGGCCGACCAGAATAGCGCGGTTACAGCCAGTTTCCCGCACTTCCCGGCGCACTTCCTGGAAGATAGCCGTCAGCGCTTCGCGTTCTGGCACAGCGAAGCGGAAGGGATGATCAGGGTCGATGCCATTCACTGCCATCGAGGCCGGCTCCAGCCGGGAACCGGGGAACGGCTGGACATGATGCGCCAGCGTTCCGGCGGGGTGCAGATAGCCCTGCCAGTCCATGCGCACGATCACAACGGCGATTTCCAGCAAGGCATCGGTGGAAGCATTAATACCGCCGGTTTCGACGTCAACGATTACCGGGAGAAACCCCCGAAAACGGCGGGCGATAAGCGGGTTGGGAGCAGGTTCGTTCATCCATTCAGGATAGCGGATCACCCGCCAGAACGCACCTGAACCGCTACGCCGCTCTCAAGCCGGTGTGTTGTGTTCCACCCAGCGCGCGCCAGCGGCGGTGTCCTCGCGCTTCCAGAACGGTGCCTTCGATTTGAGTTCTTCCATAATAAAGCGGCAGGCGGCAAATGCCGCCGCCCGGTGCGCCGACCAGACCGCAACCAGCACGATAGGATCATTGGGTTGCAAGGCACCAACCCGATGGATCAGCAGGGCATCCAGCAGCGGCCAGTCCTGGCAAGCGGCTTCGATAATGCGATGCAGTTGACGTTCGGTCATGCCAGGGTAATGCTCCAACATCATTCCTTGCACTGCATCGCCTTCGTTGAAATCGCGCATCGTGCCAATGAAGATGGCTGTTGCACCATAGTGACCCTGCAAACGCTGGTTCAGATCCGCCTGATAAGCAGCCAGCACCATTAACGGCTCAAAGGGTTGATCACGCAGTTCAATGTGCATGGTGATACTGTTTCTATCTACGGCAAATTCCTTTGAAGGGGTGATTCAAAGTTCGCACAAGGCATCGATCGCCATCGATGGAGATGCGCGTAGAAAAGAAGGAGCGCCTGATTTCAGGTTACGCTGCGCCACACGCCGGGGCCCGGCCGGGAACGCTCGGCTTCCATGTGCCAGACACCGGGATGGCTGGGCACGGATAGGGGGATTTCAGAGCGCCGTGCAGTTTCTGGGGCGGGGGGCCAGTCAAAGGAGGGCGGCATCATCTCGAACTCTTGCCAGACGCCGTCCAGCGCCGAGAAGGATTGATAAGCTAACTCCCGCCGGCTAAACAGCCCACGAAATAGCGCGGATCGGGCGACCAATGATTTAGAGGTTTCCCGTATATCAGCTTGGTATGGAATACGGAGGCCGTGATAGTCAATGGTGTTTCCCACTTGCTGCAAAATGACCCCCAGCCGTTTCAACAACCGTGCAAACGATTGGCTTATCAGTAGATGAAAGCACTCGATTCCCCGGTGCAGACCATAGATGATGAGCGCGTTGACCATGCCGAGGAGAATATCGTGTTCGCCGCTCCGGCCGGCATGCCCGAATTGATAATCCAGATGCCGGTTCATTTTCCAGGGTGCGGGGGCATTGATAATGCAGATGCGGGAAACTTCCGCCAGTTCACGGCGGGGCCGGCATTGGGCCTGTTCAGAGCTCAGGCAGTGCAGCGTTTCGACTGGAAACTGGAAGGCATCCGGGAGCACGAGCCGTACAGCAGCTACCCAGGTCGCCGTTGCACGATGCCGGACAATGAAGTGGGCAGCGTGAATGTCCCAAACATCGTACTCTTCGCCATTGGGAAACTCAGCGGGGTCCTCAAAGCGGCGCTCCTGGCAATAGACTTGGTAGCGAATCTTCCGATGGATGGCGCGGCTAGCTTCTGTGTCGGCTAGGATCACTTCGTAAGCATGGTCAAACATATGTTCCCCGGAATTATTGAAAGTTTAATCTTGGAAAAAATGTTTCTCGCTATCACACTTGTATGCACAATCGATCTTGAAGATGACCTGAACAAAGATAGTCTGTAAAGATATCCCTTAACATGGCTCACCCAATGAATTCGGAATTAGAAACCGGCTTCTATCCATTTTGCCTACTTACAGAGACATCGGTGGAAGTTCTTCACCTTAATCTTCAAAGCAAAACTCACATCCATTTAATAAATTTTAATAAAAACAATTAATTAAAGTTAAAACTTGTATTCAAAGCTCTTGAAATGTAAAAAATCCTGACATTATTGAGCAACCATATAGTTTTGACTATTCTATGATATTCAATTAATTAAAATTAAACTTATAAATCTTATCTATAATAAAGACCGAGTAGTGTAAAAAATTTCGACTATCGAGCGACTGTATTTATTAAAAAAATACCTAATAGTGCCCATATTTCTTGCAATATATTTATTTAAACTGATTTAAAAGATTAAAACGCAGGAGATTAGATGGAGGGACATCATGATACTCAGGAGCCATCCGCAAGAGCTGCGAGATACTAAACAAGTTGATTCCCATTCGCAAACTGGAGTTATCTCTGATGCCGATGGTTATGCGTGGATTGGGGATACCGCAGTGTTTCGTGGACACTTTGAGCAGATCCATATCGATGCCGCTCGATTCTCGACTGACGATTTCAATCCCTTCCATGATCCGATCAAATGGCGCCAGATTGCAGGTAACCCGTTTAACGGGCCTTTGGTGCTAGGATTCCAGTATGAAGCTTTAATCGAGAGCCTCATCCTGCATCTGCCAAACCGGATCGCCGACGAGGCGTTTGCTACCGAGCAGGCACTGACCTGGACCCATTACGAGTTCACTTTTGCCAGCCCCTTGACACCTGGAGAGCACTTCGAGGCCAGTGTCCGCGCCGGTCGCTACAAGCAGGCGCCCGCGCCGGCTATCGCACATCGGGTATTAATTCAGGCAACGAGGCACCCGGTGTTACTGGGCTTTGTGCGGCGTACCTCTGAATCGCCGGGCTTACCGGTTCCGGATCATGTGCCCTTTACTCACCCGTTACGCCAAGCACCGGATCGATTGACGCGCAGCGAGTGGTTTCTGAAACGCAAATTCGCCAGTACGGGTCATGCGAAGAACTTCCTGGCCGGTTCACGGGCCAATCCGGCGGACTGGTTCGATGAACTAGAAGGACGCGTCAATTTTCCGGATTTATTCGCGCCCGCGTTGCTGTCCTGTGCACTGCTGGAGCAGGCTCATGCCAGCGGCCATGATTTTTTCAATGCGCCGCTGGTTTACGCCGCACATCGGATCAGTGTGCATGGCCCCACAGCACGAGCACTGCGCAGTAACGAACCGATACATCTACTGGTGCGCGCGCCTAAACCGATGCTGGGAAAGGCGGGGCTGTCCGGGCATGAAGCACGGCTCAGCAGTCTGGGATTGATCTACAGCGGTCAGGAAGATCGTTTGCTGGCCCAAGCTGAGGTGCAACTGGCGCCGTTGGCTGTTTTGCTGCGGGATTCCTAATACCGTTTCCATGGCTCAACAGATGACGCTGCGCGGACCTGCCGGGTTTATATTGAGTACAGCAGATTTACTGGGGAGAATTGGGCAATGACAGCATCTTTCGATTATGGAATCGCATTTTCGCGGAATATCGGCTGGGTGACCGAGGCGGAGCAGGCCGGTCTGCGTATCCGGCGTATCGCTATTGCGGGCTTGGGAGGTGTCGGTGGCAGTCATTTGCTGACCTTGACCCGGCTGGGCATCGGACAATTTAACATTGCCGATCTCGATGTGTTTGAACTGGCCAATTTCAATCGTCAGGCGGGAGCGAGTCTACGGCATATCGGCCGGCCAAAAGTCGAGGTATTGGCGGAAATGGCGCTGGACATTAACCCGGAACTGGATCTCCGGATGTTTCCACATGGAGTCAGCGCCGATAATCTGGATAATTTTTTGGAGGGCGTTGATCTGTATGTGGATGGTCTGGATTTCTTTGCAGTGACAGCCCGCCGGCAGGTGTTTGCCGCGTGCGCGGCGCGGGGGATTCCGGCGATCACCGCCGCACCTCTGGGGATGGGGGCAGCGCTGCTGAACTTCTTGCCGGGAAAGATGAGTTTCGAGGCGTATTTTCGTCTGGAGGGGCAGCCGGAGGACGAGCAATTGCTGCGCTTCCTCTTGGGATTATCGCCAGCGATGTTGCAAATGGGCTATCTGGTGGATCCCACGCGCGTGGATTTGGCAAACCACCGGGGGCCATCGACGCCAATGGCTTGCGAGTTATGTGCGGGGATGGCAGCCACCCAGGCACTGAAAATTTTGCTAGGACGTGGAAAAGCGCCTGCAGCGCCGTGGGGCATGCATTTTGATACCTACCGTAACAAACTGGCCTTGACCTGGCGGCCGGGAGGAAATCGTCATCCTTTGCAGCGGCTGGGGTTGTATGTGGCGCGGCGGCGATTGGGGCGCCAGATTTCTCAAGGGGCTCAATGCGCGATACCAGCCTCGGAAACGCCCTTGACACCGATAGAGCAAATTCTGGATTTGGCCCGCTGGGCGCCAAGTGGCGACAACACCCAGCCGTGGCGGTTCGAGATCCCGGGTGAGCGGTGCCTAGTAGTGCATGGGTTCGATACCCGCGAGCACGTGATCTATGACCTGCAAGGCCGTGCTAGCCAGTTAGCATTGGGCGGTTTGTTGGAAACCTTGGAGATTGCGGCACAGGGGCACGGCTGGCGTTGCGATATTCGCCGTCGTAAAGATTTGCCTGAGACTCGACCAACCTTCGATGTCAAATTTTCTGACACCTTGACGGAACCGCATCCTTTGGAAGCGGTGATTCGCACGCGGGTCACGAATCGCCAGGCTTTTAGCCGGCGGCCGCTGAGTTCTCGAGAGCGGAGTGCGTTGGAGGCATCCGTTGGCGCTGGATACCGAGTGTTGTGGCTGGAAGGGTCCGCGACGTTGCGGCAGATGGCGCGGTTGCTATTCGCAAATGCGGAAATCCGCCTGACCACGCCAGAAGCCTATACGGTTCACAAATCCATTATCGAGTGGAATAGCCAGTTCAGCCAGGAGCGGATTCCTGACCAGGCGGTAGGGCTGGACCCGGTGGCCTTACGCCTGATGCGTTGGGCGATGCAAAGCTGGAAGCGGGTGTGTTTTCTGAACCGGTATTTGGGCGGTACGCTGTTGCCCCGTCTGCAACTGGATGTGTGGCCAGCGCTGAACTGTGCGGCGCATTTTGTGATTGTGGCTGAACAACCGTTGCAGGCGATGGATGATTATGTGACCGGAGGCCGGGCGATGCAGCGATTCTGGTTGACGGCGACACATCTTGGATTGCAGTTCCAGCCGGAAATGACGCCGCTGATTTTTGCCTCCTATATTTACAACGATGTTGTGTTCAGCCAGCAGTCGCGGTCGCTGGCACAGGCGCGGCGGTTGACGAGTCAGTTGGAGGCATTGATCGGGCGGGAAGCCTGTCAGCAGGCGGTGTACATGGGCCGGGTAGGTTTCGGTTCGGCGCCGGCGGCGCGGTCGCTGCGCTTGCCATTGAGTCGGCTGGTCTTGCCAACAGTTCAATATGAACCCTCATGATGGCGCAATCTCACGATCACAGTTACAAGCTATTGTTTTCCCATGCAGCGATGGTAGAAGATTTGCTGCGCGGGTTTGTGCGTGAGGAGTGGGTGCGCGAGATCGATTTCACGACGCTGGAGAAAGTGTCAGGCAACTATGTCAGCGATGATCTACGCGAACGGGCCGACGATGTGGTGTGGCGGATGCGCCTGCGGGATCGGTGGTTGTATGTCTATCTGTTGCTGGAATTTCAATCGGCGGTCGACCCGTTCATGGCGGTGCGGCTGCTGACCTATGTTGGATTGCTGTATCAGGATTTGATCCGCGCCGGGCCATTGACCGTAGAAAGCCGCTTGCCGCTGGTGCTGCCAGTCGTGCTGTACAACGGTCGGCCCCGCTGGACCGCGGCGACCGAGCTTGCCGAATTGCTCGAAGCCGCGCCCGCGGGTCTGGAACGCTATCAACCGCAATTTCGCTATCTGCTGCTGGCGGAGAACCGTTACAGCAACACCGAGTTAGCGCCATTGCGTAATCTGAACGCGGCGTTGTTTCGGCTGGAAAACAGTCGTGATCCAGCCGAGGTGCAACAGGTGGTGGCAGCGTTGGTGGAGTGGTTACAAGCGCCTGAGCAGGTCAGTTTACGACGGGCGTTTGCTATTTGGCTGCGGCAGGTATTGTTACCGGCCCGCTTGCCGGGCGTGCGGATTGATGAAGTGAATGAATTAAGCGAGGTGCGCGATATGTTAGCGGAACGAGTGGTGGAGTGGACTGAAGATTGGAAACAACAGGGCTTGCAACAGGGTTTACAGCAGGGTTTACAGCAGGGTTTGGATGCTGAGCGGCAGTTGTTGCTACGTCAGGTGCGGCGTCGTTTTGGCGAAGTTGTGGCGGCGGACAGTGCACCGCTGTTGGCGCAGATCAGCGAACCGGCGGTGTTGGAAGATTTGGGCGAGGCATTGCTGGATTGCGCCGATGGCGCGGCATGGCTAGCAGCCGTCAAGGATCGGCTGAACGGTAACGGCGAATGAACACCACCCATGCGCCAGTCACGATGTACCCGATCCCGGCCAAAATGACTCCGAATTTTACAGTGGCACAGGCGGTGGCCAGGATAGGCCAGTCGGCGTTCATCGAACCTCGCAGCAGTTGCCACAGCGCAACATTCTCGATCATGTCGAACACGGCGGCGGCGAACATCGCCCAGGCCAGTATAAAACCAGCGGTCGCAAAGCCTTGTGACGTTGGTTGTCGGGCGCGGGCCAGTCAGGAGCAGGCTGCGCTAAGGAACAATGCGTAGACCACTAGAAAAAGGTAGTCGAAACCAAGATTAAACGCGGCATGGAGACGCGCGGTTTCGCCCCAGGAATCCAAGATCAATAAGGCGGAGGAAAGCTCACCGGTGAATTGCAGGGACAGGATGCCGAATGGAGCCGCAGCGTTTTCGAGGGGGCGGTTGGTTGCTTCGACGGCCAGGAAACAGCCGAGCGTCGCGATAAAAGAGACGCACAGGCCTTTATGCAGAGATCGGGACGACCATTGATGAAAAGGATCCATAGTGGCATAACGTTAGTCATTGATGAGGATACTTCACTAATGGGCATCCCACAGGCTATGGACGCGGACACTGTGGTCTTTTCCATTCTGCTAACGATTGAATGTTCATGCAAAAGGCGGCGCTTGATCGGGAGAGATGGTGTGGGTTCATGCAAAGGGATTGACGATACGCACCCCGGAAAGGGTGGCGTTGGTTTGCAAATCTTCAGACAGCAACACGGCACAGGATGCTTCGCGAGCCGCCTGGACAATCATGGCGTCCCAAAATGACAGCCGATGTGTCGATGAAGCTACGAACGCTCATGCAGTAACTCGCGGTCAAACTTCCAACCACCGAGCCGTCCGGGGCTGTTTCGGGCGGATTCTACGAAGGCTTCAACCTGCAGCGCGTTCTGATCAGTGCCGGCTAGCTGTTCCAGGTAGTCGCGCACTGCTTGGTTGAGACTCTTGCCGGTCGCCTGCGCGGCTTTGCGTGCCTGCTCCACCACGGACTGATCGACGGCGAGGGTGATGTTCATGGCCATCCTCCTACACGGTTACTGTGGACACAGGTTATGTGCGAAAGTGGGTGGCGTCAAGGGGGTTCGGGCGGTGCCTCTACATGAGTGAGTAGTGAGCGGACAGTCTAAGCTTGCGCCGCCCATTGAGGAAAGCCAGACCAAGGCGTACCGGTATGTGACCTTGCAAGTAGCCGAGGAAATCTCTTTAGGATGAAGAGGCAATACCTGTTATGTACTCGCTCATCCACAATCCACAGGCCAAAACATTTACGATTCTTGATCTTCGCATAAAAAAACACCCATCAACAAGATGGGTGTTTTTCGTTAGACCTAAAAAGCTTAACTCTTGACACTTCTACGGCGTAGGAAACCGAAGCCTAACAGGCCAACACTCAACAACGCTAGGCTACCCGGCTCCGGAACAGGATTCGCACTAAAGCTTGCTTGGGTATCATCGATCACAGCCGCAATCAATGGGCGGTCGGTGGTCAAGTTAGTACCAGATCCAATAAACTGACTGTTAACATTCCAGTTTGGGATATTCTGATAAGCAACAGTTAGGCCATAATCGAACGTACCGTACTGGGTAACACCACCGGTACCAATAAGAAAAGTCTCAACAAGAGATGGAACATTGGTGGAAACCGCAAAATCGGCAGGGTCGGTCAGAGAAAGTCCTAGCCTCAGGGTACCATCTGCTGCATTAGCCACACCAGTAGGATACCCCTGAGAGTGGACATCCAGGTTATTCTGGGTATCCTCATACAGGAGTGAGAACAAACCAGTAGCATCAAAACCAAGGGATGTTGTGTCGATACCCACCAACGTCAACCAATCCGCAGATGTTGCAACACCAAACTCTGCATTAACAGCCAAATAGGAAGGGCGTGGTCCAAACCCATCCGGGTCAAATAAAACTGGAGTACTTAAGTCTGTTACTGTATTTAAAGCCAAACCCGTAAGTTCGTAGCCTTGGCTATCAATGTTTGTACCGTTGATGATAGGAAAATCAAGAACCTGTACAAGGACATCACCTACTGCCAAAGCCCCGCTTGTTATAAGGTCATAGCCACCACCACCATCAGGACGGAATACATACTCATTGCTGTCATCTTCAATTACGTTGTTGCCATTTAATAACAAGCTACTCAGAGTTGCTTGAGCCATTCCAACGCTTCCTATGGTCAGCGCTATACCAGTCAGAAGCTGTGCTAACAATTTGCGATTGAACATTGTCTTATCCTCATCAGGGGTAAAAAGACTTTAAGTGACTTACTTTATGCACTGGTGGATTTTAAGCATTAAGCATGCCATCTATAAAAAAATTTAAAATACAACCACTTATAAATATCTTTTACCATATCTAAAACAACCTTTGTAAAAAAAACCGACAGATAATTGCTGGCAGTTTTTAGTTAAGATAGACGAAAAAACAGCAAAAATATTACCCTGTAATGCAACATTATTATGATTTTTATAATATTTTTATTTAGATAGCGGTATTCCGCTAAGCCCAATCCGACAAGATCTTAGTCCGCCCAGATAAATCGAAGGTGTAAAATTTACTGACACTCTAAATTGTAGCTTGGTGCGTTGGCCTATTTCGACCTGATAGCTTTTAGAGATCAATTATGAGGGTGCTATTCGTTTATGATTGAGTCCAAGTCAAAGCGACTGACAGTTTTTATAATATTGCATTGTGCAAATTAAGTTTTTAATTTATCAAAAACCATTGTCAAATATCATTGTGACTCTAGAGAATTCTGATTGTCGCCCGCATTGTACGATCCATGAACACTTACAAGATTCAAAGCTGGCTGGGCTTGACAGACCAAGGTGTAAAATTTTCCGACACCCCGCCGCGCCCCAGTAGAGGGGCCTTGGCTGCCACTCTGCCAACCACGCCTCACCTGGGACATACATCAAACCCTATCTATCCAAAGCCACGCAAAATCAACTGCATGATCAAGGGACTGGGCAACAAGTTCGGTAACTTCACTAAAAGCATGCGCTCTGGGATGAGGGAGAATGGGGAATACGGGAGATGTTGTTTATTCCAGCCCCAACAAACGCCGGGCCTGATCTTCTGGAATCCCTGACGCGATCAGCCGATTCAAGGCCTCCTGCAAACCTTCCTGGCGGACTTCCTGACGGCCTTGCTGACGGCCGATGCCATACGCTGCTCACGTATTGCATCTTTCTCGCCTCTTCTTCCGCCTTCAACATGGGCATGATGTGCTATTTAACAAACCACTGAACCAAATCAAAGTGTTTTCCATTCTTCAGGCGAAACAGCGAAAAATCGGTTTCATCAACCGTCAATACTCGACGTTCTCCATGTGCATTGGCCAACCAAACCAGTGCAGCGTCGGCAAAGTCGATATCATGATCCGCGTACTTTTGCAGATGCATAACGATCTCGGCGAAAGCGCTGCGCGGAGGAATGTCTTGACATCCTCCCCGGCCTAAAGACCGGGGATTCCTGACTCACTTTAGAGCCAGCGTATGATGCCCCATACGGAGAATGTTCATTGCAGCATTGACGTCGCGGTCATGGATCGCGCCGCATTCACCACACACCCATTCTCTGATCCCAAGACCTTCTCGACCTTTTGGGCCGCCGATTGCGCCGCAATCAGAACAGGTTTGGGTTGAGAAGCGTTCACTGACTTCTCGATACACCACCTTCCGCGCCATCGCTTTATATTCAAGAAGGTGGCGGAACATGGCCCAACCCGCATCGTTGACGGATTTTGCCATGTTCGTTTTTGCTAGACGGGCGCTTCCTACATCGCCCACCACAATCAATTCACATTCTTTCGTGAGCCGATCCGATGCTTTATGCAGAAAATCCTTGCGCCGATTCGCAATTCTGGCGTGAAGGTTTTTGGCTTGCCGAGAACGCTTTTTGCGTTGATGTTCCGCAATTCGCCGTTGCTGATGACGATACCAACGCGGCGCTTCAATCTTGCGGCCATCCGAACAAGTCGCCAGGGTTTTTAACCCCAGGTCGATGCCGATCTGTTTTGTTCCGGTGGTCGGCGCTTCATCGGCGACTTCGCAGACAAAATTGACATACCAACGCCCACGAGCATCTTGAGCAAAATTGCCCATCTTGATCGTTCCGGGAATCGCTCGACTTTTCCAGAAGCGAAACGTGTGACCGGCATAGGTCACGGTATCGTCAATGACCTTAACGCCCGCCGCTTTGAAAGGAATCCAGCCCAGTGCGCGTTTTCCCCGCCAGCGCAATTTACGCTTCTTCGCGTGCTTGCGGCGTGTCGCATACTCTTCACAAACGGCCTGCACCGTTTGTGCGTGCAATCCGAGTTCCTGACTGCACCCCGCCGTCAGCTTTTGAAGATCAAATCCGGTCGGCCAGCGTTGATTCCAGCGCAAGGCGTGTTCCTGGGACTCATTACAGAAGTTCCAGACCTGGTTCACGGCGCGCGCCAACGGGGTCAACTGCGGCGCAACGCTAGAATCCTTGATTCGGTAGTGGTAGGTGCGTACCATTCATCCATTATACAAATTGGTCTAATATGATGCAAGACGAGCTTCGACACGGCAGACACGTTGTTTTTAGACTTCACGTCCATTTGGTCTTTGTGCCGAAATACCGCCGAAAAATCTTTGATGCGGACGCGCTGGATCGACTGAGAACGGCTTTTTCTACCGTTTGTGGCGCTTTTGATTCGACCCTGGATGAATTTAACGGCGAGCGCGACCATGTGCATTTGTTGATTCAATACCCGCCCAAAGTCGCCGTATCGGGTTTAGTGAATTCGCTAAAAGGCGTGTCGGCCCGGCGATTGCGTCAAGAACGACCGGATATTGCGCGACGCTATTGGCGCGGTGGATTGTGGTCAGCGAGTTACTTTGCAGCCTCGTGTGGTGGTGCGCCGATTGAGGTCTTGCGCCAGTACATTGCGCAACAGCGCGTACCCGAATGACCGTGCTTCGCACGGTGCGCTCTACATCCCCGCCCTGAAGGGCGAGGCTTTTCGCGCAAGACCGGGTAATAATTGCTTGCTTTCCCGCGCGATGTCTCCACTATGGACGCGATCTGCTCCAAATCCATCCCGACCCAGTTCATAGGGTGTCGGGACCGGGGAGTCTTGCGCAAGCAGAGACTTCAAAGCCTGCTGGATGGCTTCATTCTCGGTCAGATGATGCGTCGCGCAGTAAGCAGCGAGCTTCTGCTCTAACGCGACGGGCAACTGGACGGAAAGTGTCATCGCTTTCTCCTCATGAATTCATTCATAGCAGAGGTACATGGACTTCCAAACTGCGCCAGCTATTCCAACCCCAACAGCCGCCGCGCCTGATCCTCTGGAATCCCTGACGCGATCAGCCAGTTATTCAAGCAGATACCGGATGTAATTCTTCGTGCAATACACGACGCAGATCACCGAGCGTCACGGGTGCGCTTTCCGGCATGATACTTTGCCGAAGCGCGGCGCTCATGAGCGCCTGATAGCTTTGGCCCTCCGCGCGGGCGCGGGCGCGAAACGCCGCCAACACCTCAACCTCTACATAGAGGGAAATACGGATCTTGTCCGCATTTCCCTCGCTCTGGAGCCTGGCCAGTTCCGGCACGTCCTGAGCAACGGTCGCGCCGCTGAAATCATATTCGTCACGCATACTGTGCCTCCTCTTGTTGGGTCGCCTTGCGCGCCGAAATCAGGCGCGGGGTTTCATCACGCCAAGTATAAACCACGCCCCCTTCCTGGCGGCCTTGTTCGATGCCCTCCTCCCGGGCGGTGTCCAGCCTATTCAGAACGACATCAATCCGGCCAATAATCACGATCCAGTACTTGCTCCAGGGAAAAGGGACACGCCGGCGGGAAGCGGGATTCGTCTACTTTCATTTCCTTAGCGGCTTTCAAAGCAGCCGTCTCATAAGCCTCGGCAAGTGTTTCATCAATTTCATGCTTCAGGCTCGGGCTTTTCTTCAAACGCAATCCAACCCGTCGCCGTTGCTCCTTGATCGTCAATCGCCCGCTATTACCCCGTCGCTCCGGTTGGTAGCGCCATTTTAAAAGATGCGCCAGCAACACGGCCAGCCGATCCACCAGTTCGTACCATTCACTACGCCCCATGCTTTCCAGTTCCTCCGTGATATGCTCCAGATCGGTTTCCGCAAAGCGGCCTTGGCGAATCAGTTCCGCATTTTTCATTGCCCAGGCATAAAAATCCTGATCATATAACCCCGTCACCACCGTACTCATGACGACACTCCACTCAATGTCTCGGGATACTTGCAAATAAACGGAAAACCTAGCTGGGCTGCGCGTTCCCGCAACGCGTTGTGAATAAAATCATAAAGATTGATGGCTTCCTGCAAGCCTTCCTGGCGGCCTTGCTCAATCCCTCGCTCACCGGCAGCAGTGTCCAGCCTATTCAGGGCATCCCGATCATGTTTCAATTCATCTTGATAACATTTGCCATAGAAAACTTTATTGGCCTCATCCTTCAACATCACTCGTTGCACCACCTTATCTATCATCACCGCATTCAGAATCGCAATGACATGCACCGGCTGCAACCAACCGATAGTTCCATCCTGTTCTCATCTGCCCTTGCCGCCGCAATAGATGACTGGCTTACAGGTACAATCATTTAAAGAAAATTAGAGTATTCATATATAGCATGAGGATTTGAGCTATACCCGTCGTTACATTCAATTTTTGGAGGGAATAGCATGGGATATGGAACGGACATCAGCGACGAGGAATGGGTGATTTTGGCTCCTTTTCTGGAGCCGAAGCAAAAGGGGCGTCCACGCAAGCATTCTTTAAGGCGCATGGTCGATGCGATCCGGTATATGCAGCGAACGGGATGCCAATGGCGTTTATTGCCAAAAGATTTTCCGCCGTGGCGAAGCGTTTATGTGACTTTCTGGCGTTGGCGAAAACAGCAGGGTTATGGGAAAGATCCTGCGCAGGTTACGCAGCAATTGCGTGTCAGGCCAGGGCGCACCTCCGATCCGACGCTTGGCATTATCGAGCAGCAGCCCGTCGGTGAAGACGGTGCATTACAAAGAGCGGCACGGCTATGACGGAGGTAAGAAGACGAAAGGGCGCAAACGCCATATCGCTGTGGATGTCATGGGGAATGTCTTGGCGGTTGCCGTTCATTCAGCGGGCATTTCCGAGAGCCGCGGCGCTCATCTCGTGCTAATCCGTCTGTTTGTTGCCTTGCCTCACCTCCTCAAAATCCTTGTCGATGGCGGCTACAAACAAGGTGTCATCGACTGGAGCAAGGCTATGTTCGGCTATGTTCTGGAAGTCGTCAAGCGCCCAGAACTCCACAAGTTCAAAGTCTTACCCAAACGTTGGATCGTCGAACGAACCTTCGGTTGGTTCAACTGGTACCGCCGTCTATCCAAAGACTATGAGCACAACCCTAAAACCTCCGAAACTATGATCTACTTCCTGGCCTCAAACCTCATCCTCAAGCGCTTAGCAACTTTGTGAACAGGCTCTTAAAACCCAACGGGCGCTTTGTCGTAGTGTTCGCCCACAAACAACCGGACGCCTGGGAAACGCTGGTTTCCGCCATGATCAAGGCCGGTTTTGTCGTCACCGCCAGTTGGCCGATTCAAACCGAAATGGCCAATCGCACTCGCGCAATGGCTTCCGCCGCGCTGGCTTCCTCGATCTGGATGGTCTGCAAAAAGCGCCCGGCCACCGTTCGCCCCGGTTGGGAAAGCCCGGTACTGGCCGAAATGCGCGACCACATCACCCAGCAATTGCGCGACTTCTGGGACGCCGGGATTCGCGGCCCGGATTTCGTGTGGGCCGCCACCGGCCCGGCTTTGCAAGCCTTCAGTCAATATCCGGTGGTGAAAAAGGAAGGCGGCGGCTTCATGACCATTGGCGACTTTCTCATTCACGTTCGCCGGTTTGTCGTGGATTTCGTGGTGGGGCGGGTGCTGTCGCGGGAGAACGCCGATGGAGCCAGCGCCGCCGCCGAAAGTCTCGATGCGCTGACCGCCTATTACCTGCTGCACCGCCACGATTTCGGCTTTGAACCCGCGCCCATTGGGCAAGTGATCTTGTACGGGCAATCCTGCGGCCTATCTGACCGGGATTTGGTGCAAACCTGGGATTTACTCGCCAGCCCGAAAACCGCCGCTGCCCAAATGTCTGACGACGATGAAGACGCGCCCGAAGAAGACGCCGACGTTGCCCAATCCGGTGGCGCGACTGTCAAACTCAAAGCCTGGAATCAGCGCAAGGACAAGAACCTGGGTTATGCAGCGCCGGGCGGGCGTTCAATCCCGCTAATTGACCGCATTCACCGGCTGATGCAGTTATGGAAAGCGGGGCATGTAGCCGACGTGGACGAATATCTCGACGCCAACGGTTTGCGCCAGCAGGAATTGTTCAAGCGCGTATTGCAAGCGTTGATTGAACTGGCTGTGGCCAGCAGTGAAGAACGCGCCGTGCTGGAAAACCTGAGCAATCATATCGGAGTGAAGATCGCCAAGCCGGAATCCAAAGACTTGCTGTTGAACTTTTAGACGAGGAAACAAAGATGCGCAAGCAGACCCTTCAATATGATTCGCCGGTGGATGCGCTCATCGCCATTTCTAAGCGCCTGAGCCGATACGAAACCCGCTATGGCCTCGAATCAGAAGAATTTTTCAATCGTTATAGCGGCGGACAAATGACGGATGAGACCAATTTCGTCGAGTGGGCCAATGACTACCAGCACTATCTGGCCATTCGCCGTGAACTAGAGCAGCGCCTGCGTGATGCTGCATAAACAATTGACGGCTTATCTGGCCGAGGTCGAAACGGCAGTAAAACAGTACGCGGATGCTTATGTCGAGCGTTACGAAGAGGAAATTCTGACGTCGGAGCGCGTCAATCTCCGGCTGCGTATTCGCTTTGCCAGCGGCTATTTATTGGAAGTCAGCGAAGCCGTGATCGTAGCGGAAGAAAGGTTGCAGACCTTGGGGTATCGCTATCATTGCCAAGATGTGAGCCGAGCTTTGGCGTTTCGTTACGATGACACCCCGCATTTTCCCGACTTAGCGAGTTTTCCTCATCATAAACATTTGCCGGATCAAGTCGTTTCCGCAGATAAACCCGCTCTGATACGGGTTATCGAGGAAGCGGCGACGCTGGGAAGGCCATAACTGGAGCAGTCACATGGATCCATCTTCGCAACTTCCTTGGAAACCTTGGCATCACGTCGTCACGCTGCGCGAAGACCTCCGCACCGGCGAACTGGCGCTCAACCAATTTGCCGCCGATCTCTACGAAGTACTGATGCAAAGCGGTAAGCGCCCGCTGTATGAAGACCCGCACCCGTTTTTCGCCCTGACCTATCCCACCCATAACCTGCGCGAACTGGCGAAGGATGTCGCCCTGCGGCTGGCCGGTCAGAACGACAAAGCCGTGCAGCAATTGGAACTGACCTACGGCGGCGGCAAAACTCATACCCTGATTACCCTGCGCCATCTCTTTCACGATCCGGTCCATCTGCCGACCTTGCCTGCCGTGGATGAGTTCGTACAACACATCGGCCAAACGCCGCCTCATGCCCGCGTGGTCGCCTTGTGTTTTGACAAGCTGGACCTGGAAAGAGGCTTGGAGGTTCGCGCCCCGAACGGTCAAACCCGCCGCCTCAAACAACCGTGGAGCCTGCTGGCCTATCAATTAGCCGGTGACGCCGGATTAGCGCAAATGCGCGATGACGGTCAAGCCGAGGAACGCACCAGCGCCCCGGCAGAATCGGTCATTAGCCCCCTGCTCGAATCGGTCACGCAGCAGGGCTTGAGTATCCTGGTGCTGATCGACGAAGTGATGATGTACGCCCGTGGCCGGTACAGTCAGGACCCAAAGGGCTGGGATGCGTTGATTGATTTCTTCCAGGGCTTGACGCAAGCCATCGTCAAAACCCCACGTTGCGCGGTGATCGCCTCGTTACTGGCCAGTGATCCCGACAAAAATGACACGCTCGGTCGTCGTTTGCAGGGCCAGTTGTACGACATTTACCGCCGCCAGAGCGAAAGCGCCGTTGAACCGGTGGTGAAGGAAGACGCCGCCGAAGTCTTGCGCCGACGCTTTTTCACCCCGGAATCCATCCGGGATCGCAACGCCTTTAAGCCGCACGTCATTGCCGCCCTCAAAGGCATTCAGGTTTTCGATGACAGCGCCAAAGGCAAAAAGGTCGAAAACGACTTTGTGCAAAGCTACCCCTTTCATCCTGACTTGACCGAGGTGTTTTATACCAAGTGGGTGGGACTGGATCGCTTCCAAAAAACCCGTGGCGTATTACGCACCTTTGCGCTGGCGTTGCGGGATGCCGAACACTGGGATGACAGCCCGTTGGTCGGACCCTCGGTCTTTCTCAATACGCCAGCGCAAACGGATTTGGCCGCTGCGACCCGTGAACTCTGCATTTACGCTGAAAATGAAGACGACAGCGGCCATAAGCACGAATGGAAAGGCTTGTTGATCGGTGAACTCGAATGCGCCCGCCGTTGGCAAGATCAAACCATTGGCTTGAAGCACCGCGAACTGGAACAGGCGGTTGTTGCCACCTTCCTGCACTCGCAGCCGATTGGCCGCACCGCCAAGCTCAAGGAACTGACGCGGCTGATTGGCCCCACTCGTCCCGACAAAATCAATCTGGAAAAAGGCTTGCGCGGTTGGGCGGAGGACAGTCATTGGCTGGACGATCAACATACCGACACCGCCACGGACGCCACGTTGCCGAAAGAATGGCGGCTAGGCAATCGCCCCAACCTCAAACACATGCACGACCAGGCTGAAAAGGACATCGTGACCGATGTCGTGAAAGACCGGCTGGAAAAGGAAATCGGCAAGCTGAAAACCTGGTTCCAGGTTCCGCCCGGACTGGGCGTTCGCCTCCATCTCCAGCCCAAACAGCCGAGCGACATTGAGGATGACGGCGCGTTTCATTTTGCCATTCTTGGCCCGAACACCGCATCGGAAGCCAGTGATCCCAGCCCGGACGCCGTGCGGTTTCTGACCGAAAAGACCGGCCCTAACACCCCGCGCGCCTATCCCAATGCCATCGTGCTGGTCGTTCCCTCCCGCGACGGGCTGCGGGCGGTCGAAGCGCGCATCAAGGATTATCTGGCTTGGGAGAAGGTCGATGCCGATCTCGGCAAGCTGGAGGCCACGGTGGACCCAGCCCGCAAGAACCAGTTACAGACAAAGCTGCAAGCGGCCAAACAAGCGGTTCCCGGTCTGTTGCGGCAAGCCTACTGTATTGGCGTTACGCTGGCCGCTCATCAGCAACCGGTCGCGTTTCGCCTGACCGTTAGCGGCGACCCGCTCTTCGATGCGGTCAAGGCGCATGCCGAGGCGCGGATCATGGACGCCACGCTCGACGTCGACGCGCTGTTGCCCAGTGGTCCTTATCACCTCTGGCATCCCGGCGACACCCGGCAGCGGGTTAAAGTGCTGGTCAACGCTTTTGCCGAACGCCCGGCGTTGCCCAAGATGCTGCGGACGCAATACCTCTACGACACGCTGGCTGATGGTTGTGTCAACGGCGCGTTCGTGCTGCTGCTGACGCGCCCAGATCGCAGCGTCCGGGCCTGGTGGCGCACCCGCCCGGATGATGCGGTCATGACGGACAAGGATTTGGAATTGGTACTGCCGGAAGCGGCTACGCTGGTGGAACTGGACAGTGTATTACTGACCCCTGGTCGCTTGCCGGGTCTATGGACGAGCGATGTGCTGACCGTCCGTCAACTCTACGACTATTTTCAGGGCGGACATTCGATTCAGGTGGATAAAGGCGGCGGTTATGAAGAACCGCTGTTCATTCCCAAAACTGAGCGGGCGACGGTGGATGCGGCCATTCAATCCGCTGTGGTTGCCGGAACGCTCTGGCTGGTCAATCCGCCCAGTAGCCTGTGGGCGGAACCGATTCCCACCGGCGTTTTAACTGAAGCCGCTACCCTGCGCTTGCCACCGCCCGCGATCAACGTGCTGGAACTCTTACCCGCCGCCTTGCCCGATGCTTGGGTGAATGGTCAGGCCACGGTAGCGGCGATCGCCCAAGCCTTGTCCGCGAAAAACAGCCTGCCACTGCCGTGGAAAACGGTTTGCGACGCGATCAATGGCGCGTTGCAGGCGAATTATTTGGAAGCTACCGGGACATGGCCTTGCGAGATTGCCGCTGCCGCACAAGTGACGCTGCGGGAGAAAATGGCCGCGCCCTTGAAGATTACCCCGACCGTGGATTACGGCCAAAAACCGGCTTATCACACCCAAATTGCCATTGCGGAAATTGAATTAGCGACCCATGAGGTCCAGGACCTGGCTGACGTCATACCAGAACTGACAACATTGCAAGCCACTCATGCATTCCCGATGCGGCTGTTTGTTCGCATCGAATGCGGCGATGGCACAAAGGAATTATCCGAGGATTTACGAACGCAGGTTAATGCCATGCTGGAGAAGGTACAGAAGAGTTGGCAGTTGAAAAAGTAAAGGGTTGATCTTTTTCAGCCAAATAACCAGTAGCCCGCTAAAAGTTCTAATTATATTCGGTAAGGTTCTGTTGCGTTAGCTGAGAGGGCCTGATTTCGGTAAGCTACGCACCCACCCCATCCTCCACTTGAGAACCTGCATGATTGACTTCAAAGGCCATCGTTTCGAACAAGACATCATCCTGACCA
>JACKNF010000007.1 GCA_024234995.1 Gammaproteobacteria bacterium | reverse complement strand
TTGCCGGTGCAAGATTTCCTGTTTCCAGAAGATCAGATCACCACAGTTAGCGAACGCTTCTTCGCTGCCGAACTGATTCGCGAAAAGTTGACCCGGTTGCTGCGCGAGGAATTGCCCTATGCGCTGACTGTGGAGATTGAACAGTTTGTCGAAGAAGGCCGGTTAGTACGTATTCATGCAGTGATCTGGGTCGAACGCGCCAGCCAGAAGGGTATTGTTATTGGCGAAAAGGGTACTGTCTTACGGGAAGTGGGCCGCCAGACCCGTGAGGATCTGGAGCGGTTGTTTGGCCGCAAAGTATTTTTGGAAACCTGGGTCAAAGTCCGTGAAGGCTGGTCCGATGACGAGCGCGCCTTGCGTAGTCTGGGCTATGGAGATCCAGGTATATCCTGAGCGCGTCCCTTCCTAATCTTCCGGGTCTTCCGTCCAAGAAAATCTGGATTTCCTTGCCTTATGCGCATCTTGCTGCAACCAGCCTTTATCCTGCACCGCCGCCCGTACCGCGATAGCAGCCTGCTGCTAGAGGTGTTTACCCGCGAACATGGGAGGCTAGGTTTGGTGGCGCGTGGCGCAGTTTCACCTCGGTCACGGTTGAAGGGTCTTTTGCAATCATTCACTCCTTTGTTGCTTTCCTGGACGGGCGATGGTGATTTGGCGGCACTGAGCGGCGGTGAAGAAGCTGGATTACCCGTTCCCCTGTTGCACAACCGGGCGTTAGCTGGACTCTATATTAACGAGCTGCTGGTGCGGTTGTTGCCCCGCCGTGATGCGCAACCCGGCTTATTTACTGCCTACGAGGTTCTTTTGGCGGATCTGGCAACGGCAGCAGATGAGGAGCCGCCATTGAGGCGTTTTGAGAAGCGGTTGCTGGAAGAGTTAGGTTACGGGTTGAGTCTGGATCGTGAGGCAGCGAACGGTATGCCAATTGCCGCCGAAGCGTATTACCGTTACGTGTTGGACCAGGGGCCGTTGATGATCGATCAAACACAAACCGGTGTGCCAATCTCCGGCCGCAGCTTGCTAGCCTTGCGCGATGGGATGTTGAATGACCCGGCGGTGCTCAAGGAGGTCAAACGCCTGACCCGCGCCGCGTTGGCGGAACAGCTTCAGGGCCGGGCGCTCAAGACGCGGGAGCTGTATCGAATCAAGCGGGAGAGGTAGCCGGAATCTTCACCCCATGCCTTTACCAACCAGCATGCGATGGGTCATGTAGGCCAGTAGTCCGCAACTGGCGATGACCGCTGCCATCGGCAACGCCGAACCGCCGCCGGCCAATCCGACTAGCATACTGGCGAGGGTTGCTACGCCAAATTGCAGGGCGCCAATCAAGGCCGAGGCGCTGCCCGCCCGTTGTCCCTGATGGGCCAAAGCGTTGGCCATGGCGTTCGGCGCGGTAAACCCGAGACTGATACTGTAGCCGAACAGCGGAATCAGCAGCACTGGCAAGCCGCCCCAGCCGCTTGCTGCAATTATCAGCATCCCTAGCCCTAGCAACACCGTCGAGCGGTTAGCGCGCCGCAGAAGAGTGTCCGTGGAATGATGCCGTAGTAATCGGTGATTGACTTGGGAGCTGGCGATCAAACCCAAGGCGTTGAGGCCGAAAAGCCAGCCGAAATTCTGCGCTGACACGCCATAGACCTCGATAAACACATGCGGTGAACCGGTGATGTAAGCGAACATTCCCGCATGGGCAAATCCGCCACTGAGGACATAGCCCATGAAGCGGCGGTCACCTAATAATTCGCTATAGACGCGTAGCGCTGGGCCGATGCCAGTGCTAGCCATAGTATCTGCCGGACGGGTTTCCGGTAGAAAGCGCCAGACTGCAAACAGGCAGGCTAGCCCGAACATCGACAGGACTGCAAAGATCGCTCGCCAGCCAGCGAACCATAGAATCCAGCCGCCAATGAATGGAGCAAGGATCGGCGCCAGCCCCATGACGAGCATCAGCAGGGAAAACACGCGGGCTGCAGTATGCGGATCGCAACGGTCACGCACCACTGCGCGAGCGATGACAATCCCGGCGCAACCACCCACGGCCTGGATGAAGCGCAACACAGTCAGCGTAGTCATATCTGGCGCTAGGGCGCAGCCAATTGAGGTAATCACGTAAAGCGCCAACCCCGCATAGAGCGGCGGCTTGCGTCCGTAGCGGTCAGCCAGTGGTCCATGAATTGCCTGACCGAGTGCCAAGCCAATGAAAAAGCTGGATAAGGTAAACTGTGCGGCTGACGTCTCAACGCCAAAGCCGGCAGCGATCGCCGGTAAGCCAGGCAAGTACATGTCAATTGACATCGGCGCAAAGGCAATTAACGCACCGAGAATCAGTAACCAGGAGAGCGGTAGGGCAGTCAGGAGAGAGGACTCTGGTCGGTGGGGCGGCTATAATTTGAGCCGCTTAAACACCCCTTCCGGGATATGGACGATGAGCATCATAATCCAGCGCCAGAACCAGGGTAAGTAAACTTCATCGCGCCCACGGTCGACGGCAGCGGCGATGCCTTGAGCGATTTGATCGGGTTGCGCCCACAAGAACCCTTTTTTCTCGAAAGCGGCTGTCATCGGTGTATCGACGAAGCCGGGTTTGATGGTAATCACCTGGACGCCCTTGCTGCTGAGCCGGTTGCGCAGTCCTTGCAGAAACAGGCTGATCATGCCTTTGGCGGCGCCATAGACATAATTACTTTGCCGGCCCCGGTCGCCAGCAACCGAACTGATTGCGATTAAAGTGCCGCGCCCGCGTGTTTCAAAGCTGTTGGCTAACAGTGTCGCCAAACTGATGACGCTGAGCGCGTTGGTGTGAATTGCTGCTAGCGTTAACGCGACCGACTGCTGACACGCTTGTTGATCGGGTAATGTGCCGTGGGCAATCAGTGCCACGTCAATAGCGCCGAGCGCCTGGCTGGCTCGTTCCAGCAGGGCCGGGTGTGTGTCCAGTTCGTCAAGGTCAAGGATTTCCTGCGCAACCGGCTGACCCGAACGGATTTCCAGGTCACGGGCAATAGCCGCTAACTGTTCTGTATTGCGCCCGGTCAGATAGAAACGTGCGCCGCTGGCGGCAAAACAACGGGCAGTGGCTTCAGCAATCGCTGAAGTCGCGCCGATGATCAGGATATTGCGCATGTTGTTCTCCTCAAAGATTCAATCACCCATAACCCTTTGCCAGAAACTGGAAGAAAAACGGGGATCGATATAGCGGCTGAATTCCTGCCATTGAGGGAAATACTGGCGGAAACTGTCTCCGCTCATGCGGGCATCCTTGGCGGGATAGACCGCGCCACCCGCTTGCCGGGTCACCTCGTCGAGCTGTTCCAGTAGATCGAGGGTGGGCTGTCCCCGGTTGGGGAAATCCAGCGCCAGAGTCACGCCAGGCCGGGGGAAGGAGAGCAATCCGCCCGAAGTTTTCGTGCCGAAGCGTTTCAATACCGCCAACATGGAACCCTGACCGCTGGCGGCGATACGGGCCAGGATTTCAAGTAGCGCCTCGCGGGTTCCGGCAGGAGAGATAACGCACTGGTATTGAAAAAAGCCCTGTCGTCCATAGAGCCGGTTCCAGTTTAACAGATTGTCCAATGGGTAAAAGAATGGTTGATAAGGCGTCAGCCCGCGCACCGGACGCGGCAGGTGGTAATACAACCGGTTGAACCACGGCACGCTCAGTTGATTGACGAGCGGCACCGGCGGGGTGAACGGTACGGTCAAGGCGCGGCGTTCCGGCGGTGGAGATTTCCGCAGACCCGGCGGCGCGTGCATTCCCGCCATGTAGATGCCCCGGCCCAGGGTTTTCCCGGTAGCGGCGCAGTCGATCCAGGAGACGATATAGGGATAGCGGGTCTCATAGCCGGCGTCGAGTGTCAGAAATTCATCGAGGCTGGCGAAGCGGCGATTCTCAGCAATGATCCAGGGATTGGCGATGCGCTGTAATTGGATTTCGACCCAGGTGATCAGGCCGGTCAGCCCCAGTCCGCCAACGGTGGCGCGGAACCAGCCGGTATTCTGTTCTGGCGTGCAGAGCCGCCGGCTGTTATCGGAACGCAGCAGTTCAAACGCGCGGATCTGGCAGCCGAAACTGCCGGCAATGTGATGATTCTTGCCATGCACGTCGTTCGCAATGGCGCCGCCGAGTGTCACGAACTGAGTACCGGGAGTTACCGGCAGGAACCAGCCCTGCGGCACGATCAGCGCTAGAATCTCTGATAACAATACCCCGGCTTCCGCCCGCAATATGCCCGTGGCTGGATCAAAGGCGATAAAGCGGTCCAACCCTCGTGTCAATAGCAGTATGCCATTATTGTTTAGGCAAACATCACCGTAGCTGCGGCCGTTGCCAAAAGGCAGGCAGGATCGCGAGTCCGTTGGCGGGATGGGTGTTTGCCGGTTGCAGCAGGCGGCTATTTGGTATGGATGGGAAGATGGAGAGTGGCCCCAACTGCTGGGTGCGCGACTCGTTGCGGCAGCGCTCATTTTGGCATTGCACCCAGAAAAATCAGCGCGCAAGCTAGCAGCACATAGCGGCTGTGAGAATCGGTTAAAGCAAAGAGAATCGGGTCGTCGTGCATTTCGCCGCGATGAGTGACCAGCCAAGCTCTGCTGATCCAGTACAATAGCGCCGGACAAAGCAGCCAGATCACCATCGGCTGGCCATAAAGCATTCGGCTGGTTTCACTGTTAATGTACAGGGCTAGCACCAGCACTGCTAGATAGCCGGCGGCCCCGCCCAGACTTTGCAGGACACCCAGATCATCAACGTGATAGCCTCGGCCCCGGGCGCTTAGCTCGCCTCGTTCCTGTAAGGTTAAAAGTTCGGCATAGCGCTTGATCAGTGCCAAGCTCAGGAACAAGAACATCGAAAATGCCAGCAGCCAGAATGAGGGTACGATGTGTACCGCAACTGCGCCGGCGATAATCCGTAAGGTGTACAACCCAGCCAACACGATGGCGTCGAGCATCAGTACCTGCTTGAGCCGCAGCGAATAGGCAAGGGTGAAGACATAGTAAGCGGTTAGCGTGGCAGTGAACCCCGGATTAATCAGCAGACTCAAGCCGAACGCTGTGATCAAGAGTAATGGAATCGCAGCGATACCTTGGGCAATGGGTAGCTTACCGGCCGCGAACGGACGGTGACATTTGCGTGGATGGCAACGGTCGGCGCTGAGGTCCAGCAGGTCGTTAAGCAGGTAGACGCTCGAAGCGCACAACCCGAAACTGAGAAAGGCTAGCAATGCCAGCAGCAGCTTGTCCGGTTGATCCCAGGCGTGGCCAGCGCCCAGCGGCACAAAAATCAGCCCGTTTTTGAGCCATTGATACAGCCGCAAGGCTTTGACCCAGTGCTGCCATGATTTTTTATTCGAGTTGAAGATCTGTTCGATCTCACAGACGGCGCTGGCTTGTTTGATCACTGATGAACCGGCATTGACCACGATAGCGCGGCGTGCGTGCCGCCAAACGGCTACGTCCACTGCGGCGTTGCCCGCATAGTCGAAACCGTGTTCGCCGTACCGTTCTACTAGCACCTCAGCCTTGTGTATACCAGCGAGATTGCAGCCGCTGCCGGTGGCTAGCACTTCATCGAACAGGCCGAGATGTTTAGCGATCGGTTCGGCGAATTTGCGGTGCGAGGCAGTGACCAGTACCAATCGCCGTCCTTGTGCCTTCTGTACCCGGAGAAAGGCCAATAATTTTGTGTTGTAGGGTAGGGTGGCGATATCCAGTTCCACCCGCTCAGCGATCTTCGCCTTGAGATTTGCCTTGCCCTCCGCGAGCCAGCGTGGCCAATGTAAAGCCGATAGCGGTGTCTCCTTGAACTGGGTGAAAGCCGATTCCAGCAGTAGATCGGAATTGAGCAGGGTACCGTCAAGGTCGATGCAGAGGGGAACAGAGGTTTTCATGCGGTATGGTGATCCGCTTTGTACACGGTGGTCTTGTTTGCTTAGCGGCGTTCGACCTTGATCTTTGATAAGATTGATCCAGTTCTTGTAGGGGATAACTCTTCGAATTGGGGTTATCTTCTATTGCCAATTCAATTTCAATTTGCAGCCTTGAATCAGTAATGGAGTCAAGCCCGCTATCGGAATGTCTTTGCGGTTGATATTCCCATTGAACAGGTGAGGTGGAGTGAGAGCCGGGTGAGTTGGCTTGAAATTCTTCTTTTCTCACGCTTGCCCAAGTCCCCTATCTTCTCAATAAAATTTTCCAGTTCAATATCTTGTCAACGTTTTTCTTGCAGGAGGCAGTCTGTCTGCGGTGCCTATAGGTTTAAGTCGGCCGTATAGGTTGTATTCGTATCAATGCAGCCTTTTACACCGCCCAGATTCAAAAAACCGGTTGTATTTAACGTCCGTTTACTCCGCGACCGTAACATTTAAATTTCATCTTGCCTTGTTCAGACAGTTTCTGTGCGATACTGATCATAGTATCTTTTGTTTCAAGGATCTATAACTATGAAATACCCCGTTTGCGGTGCAGCCGAACCACTGCATGACAAACGTGACTTCAATGAAATTCAGGGCTATATGAGACCAAATCTAGTGGCTGGCGAACAGTGGACTTTGTAGGAGATTGATAGAATGGCAATGAAAGAAAATGAGATAAATAAAGGATTTATTTTTCTATGATCAATCACAGACTGTGGCTATCCGGCATTCTCACTATCGCTCTGCTATTCGCCTCCGGAATGGCCGCTGCCGTTCCGGATATTCAGCATTGGCGCACCGCCAACGGCGTGCCGGTGTATTTTATTCCCTCCCGGGAATTACCCATGGTGGATGTACAAGTCCTGTTCAATGCAGGCTCGGCTCGCGATGGGGATAAACCGGGACTCGCCCGGTTGACCAATGCCTTGTTGGAGGAAGGCGCTGGCAACTGGTCAGCGGATGAAATCGCTGACCGGCTGGACCGGGCCGGCGCACGATTCAGCGCGAATTCACAGCGTGACTCGGCCGTGATCGCGCTGCGTAGCTTGACCGATCCCCGTTATCTTCAGCCGGCGGTCGAGACTGTAACCCGCATGATCAAGGAACCAACCTTTGTTCCGGATGCCGTGGAGCGCGTGCGCCAGCAAATGCTCACCGTGCTACGGGAACGCACCCAGTCGCCTGGCGCTATCGCCCAGGATGCTTTCTACCAGGCGTTATATGGCCAGCACCCTTACGGTTCGCCGCCAGAAGGTACGATGGCCAGCCTGGAGGCGCTGACTCGCGTTGATATTCAGGATTTCTACCGCCGCCATTACACAGCGGCAAATGCGATCATTGTGCTGGTCGGCGATTTGGATCGGCCTGTTGCCGGGCAGCTAGCCAGCACCTTGGTCGATAGCTTGCCCTCAGGCGAACCGGTTCCGCCACCACCCCCTGTCCCTCGGGTTCCTTCCAAAACAGTGCGCATTTCTCACCCGTCTACCCAGAGCCACATTCTGATCGGCCAGGCCGGTATCAGCCGCACCGATGCCGGCTATTATGCACTCTATCTGGGCAATCATGTCTTGGGTGGCAATGGCCTGGTCTCGCAACTTTCGCAGGAGATTCGCGAGAAACGTGGCTTAGCCTACAGCGCTTACAGCACTTTTTCACCGATGCGCCAGACGGGTCCGTTTCTGTTGAGTCTGCAAACCCGCAATGATCAGGTCGATACCGCATTGGATGTGGCCTATACAACGCTGCGCCAGTTCACCATGCAGGGCCCTGATGCGCAGGCGCTGGAGGAAGCCCGGCAGAATATTACAGGTGGTTTCGCGCTGGACCTTGCGGGCAATCGTAAGTTGGCTAACTACCTGGGAATGATTGCTTTTTATGGCCTGCCTCTGGATTACCTGCAAAACTTCGTTAGCGTTATGAACAACATTAGCCTGGATCAGGTCACGGCATCCTGGCAGCAGCATATCCAACCTGACCGGCTTATTACGGTGATCGTCGGCGGTGATCAAGCTGCTCCAGCTTCGTCAAGCCAGCAACCGCAGCAAGAATAAAATATGAACATGCAAATTCTTATCTTGTTTTTAACCATCACTCTCCCAGCCAGCACGTTGGCAGAGAGCCGCTTGGAGAGACGCCTTAGCGACCTTGAAAGGCGTGTGAAGATGTTAGAGGAGCAAACCGCTTACCGTGGTGGAATGCCCTCTGGATTATTGCAACAAACGCCGCAAGGCTTTTCTGGTAAGTTCATTGAACCGGCTTCCTCTACGGGTCGATGGATTCGCTTCAGCACGGACGGAACTTTCTTGCTTCATACGCCAGCGGATCGATTCACCGGCACTTGGGAGAAATCGGGCGTTAAGATTTCAGTTCGTGTGCCAGCCGGTTTTGCCGAGGAATTTCGTATTGCTGGAGAGACCTTAGTGGATAGCCGTAATATCACTTGGATAAAAGCGAAAAGCCAATAGCGTTAGGAGAAGAAATCTCATGAAAAAAGTCTGCCTGCGTTGTTATATCAGTGGCCGGGTTCAGGGTGTTGGGTTTCGCTACGCAACTGCAGACAAAGCCTTTACGCTTAACGTGAGCGGCTATGTCCGCAATTTGCCGGATCGGCGAGTGGAAGCGCTGATTTGTGGCGATGAACAGGCTGTTACTGCTCTTCAGCGCTGGCTAAGGCAAGGTCCGCCATTTGCTCAGGTTGGTGACATTCATTGTGAACCCTTGCCCTACCAGGACTACCACGATTTCCGGATTGAATGAAAATTTGCAGCCAGACTTGACTTATCCACAGGCTTGTGCAGCTTGCCTATTCAGTGCTTCATCTGGTTTATCGTAACTAAAATCCTGAAAAAATTCCATAATTTACATACAATTTATTGATAATAAAATAAAAAAATAATGATCAAAAAATAACCCGTTATTCATTCTTGCAACTGCAAGACGTCGTTAGGAAAAATCAAGGAATTTTATCCACAGAGTTATCCACAGGCACTGTGATCGTGCCAATTGGATAGCCATATCACCTGGCCAGCCTCATGCGCATCAAAATTATTTGATTATAAAACTATCGGTTGATAATCCATCAGGTGCTCATTGATCCCAAATTTGTGGTCGGTAAAGACGAACTCATCCACGAAGGTTTTCGGTTGATGAGAGTCATCAGTCGCCCATCGACAGCGCGTTGCACTTTGGCGATGTATGTTTCTTTTTTGTTGGGTGAGCCGCATTCGCCAGCAGGGAATCGCTTGGCGAGATCATGCGGAGATCAGCCATGATAGCGTCAACCGGTTTTGCTCCGCGAAGACTACACCCCCGCGATTTGTTCGAGGAAGCCTGCTCCGGCTTGAATTTGAAGGTGGCACGATCAGTGTCGACGACAGTGTCTTGGATAAACCGTACAGCCAATTGATGGCGCTTTGTTGGGCATTTCTGGTCGGGAAAACATCATGGCGTGGTGAAAGGGATCAATCTGATCACGTTGTATTACACCGATCCGCACGGTCACCATCAACCGCTCGATTACCGCATTTACGATAAAGCCGCGAACAAGACCAAAAACGATTATTTTCAGGAGATGCTCGCGGAAGTGTTGGCTTGGGGACTCCAGCCAGCCTTTGTCACCGGCGATAGTTGGTATAGTAGCGCAGCAAATCTAAGATGATTAAAACCATCATCGGGGATTTCTCTTTGCGCTGGAAAGCAACCGTCGGGTTTCTGGAAAAAGGCCAATGGCTCCAGGTACAACAACTGGCGATTCCCGAAGACGGCTCGCTCGTGTACCTCCGGGGATTCGGTACGGTCAAGTGTTTCGGGAGTGGTTGAAAACCAACCACACCATTATGCCTTGTATCAGCCGAACGACGAGGATTGGGTCGCTTTTGATCGTCCTGCTTTCCTCAAGCTCCACGACCAACACTGGCAAATCGAGCAGTATCATCGGACGCTCAAACAAGTGTGCCACATCGAGCATTTTCAGGTCCGACAACCCACCGCCATTCGCAATCATCTCTTTGCGGCGATCTGTGGCTATGTCCAATTGCAACGACTACAGGCTACCGACGTGATTCGTAATTGTTATCGTTTGCAGCGTGAGTTGTTTAATGAGGTGATTGCCACGTTTATTCAAGCTCGCCCCTAACTTGGGACACCTCAACCCACAATTCCAACCTCCTGTCAATGCGTAAGTCCTATATCGGTTGATAATCCATCAGGTGCTCATTGATCCCTTACCACCTATCAGTTCTGAGTTAGACTTGAACCGCCCGACTTTCCGGAGGCTCCAACATTTGAGTATGGAGCTATGACATCAGCAAACTTTTCACCGGAAATAAGGGAGCGGCGGTTCACTATGGTGCGGGAGCACCAAGGCGAGCATGAATCGCAATGGGCGGCCATTGGCTCAATCGCGACTAAGATCGGCTGTACGGCGGAAACCCTGCGGCGCTGGGTACGGCAAGCCGAGAAGACCGCGGGGGCGTGTGGGGGTCTCGAGCGCCGAACGGGAGCGGATCAAGGCGTTGGAGCAGGAGGTGCGGGAACTGCGCCAGGCCAACGAGATTCTGCGCAAGGCGTCGGCTTATTTTGCCCAGGCGGAGTTCGACCGCCCGTTCAAGCGATGAAGGCGTTCATCGACCAACACCGCGATGTCTATGGGGTCGAACCGATCTGCAAGGTGCTGCCGATTGCTCCATCGACGTATTATCTGCATGCCGCCCGGAGGGCCGATCCTGCGCAGAGGTCGGCCCGAACCCAGCGTGATGAGCGTCTGTGCGAGGAAATCCGGCGGGTCTGGGAGGAGAACTTGCAGGTCTACGGCGCCGACAAGGTCTGGCGGCAATTGCGGCGCGAAGGTGTGGAGGTGGCGCGCTGCACGGTGGAACGACTGATGCAACGACTCGGCCTGCAAGGCGTGCGGCGCGGCAAGCCGGTCAAAACCACGGTCAGCGACCGGGAAACCCCCTGTCCGGAGGATCGGGTCAACCGCCAGTTCACGGCGGAGCGTCCGAATGCGCTGTGGGTATCCGATTTCACGTATGTGTCTACGGCACAGGGTTCATCTATCGCCTTCATCATCGACGTATTTGCCCGATATATCGTTGGCTGGAAGGTATCCCGTTCTGCCCGCACCGATTTCGTGCTGATGCACTGGAGCAGGCTCTACACGCGCGCCAGCCGTTTAGCCGGAGCGGCTTGATCCACCATAGCGATCGAGGAGTGCAATACGTGTCGATCCGCTACACCGGGCGCCTGGTTGAGGCGGGCATCAGAACCCTCGGTAGGCAGCGTAGGCGACTCGTACGACAATGCCCTTGCCAGAAACCATCAACGGCTGCACTAAGGCCGAAGTGATCCATCGGCAATCCTGGGCCAACCTGGAGGCGGTGGAATGGGCCACCTCACCTGGGTGGACTGGTTCAACCATCGCAGGTTGCTGGAGTCCATTGGCTACATCCCGCCTGCCGAGGCCGAAGCAGCCCACTATCGCCGACTCACCGAGTCCGCCAGGGCAGCGTGACTCACAACAACCAGCCTCCGGAATTCCCGGGGCGGTTCAGACTAGGATTATGAGTTTAATGAACATCATGAGGGGATCATGGGAACGGTTCGACAATTGGCGACAGCAATCGAAGCAGGATTGAGAGCAGCTCACCCAGGGTTGCGTAAGACAGTGATTACGAAATTGGCCTTGGCGGTCGGGGCGATTCTGGAAGCTCAGACCCCAAATACTGTGGAACTTGCTAATCTTTACTGTTGGAGACCGAACGGCAAGATATGCGCGAGCAGTGGCTGCGCCGGTTATTAAAAATCCATTGCTGTCGAGTAGCGAAGTGCTGGAACCGTGGGCGCGCCAAGCCTTAACCGCGGCGGGCCCGCAGGGACAGACGATCATTCTGAGTCTGGACCAAACCGATTTGGGGGATCGTTTGCGATTTTGATGGTGAGCCTTGGGATCGGCGATCGGGCCTTACCTCTTGCTTGGCGGGTGGAAGCTGGCCCGGCCAATCTGGGTTTTGCGGCCCAGAAAGCGGTATTAGAACAAGTTCGCGCGTGGCTCCCGGCGGAGCCGAGGTGCTGCTTTCAGCGGATCGCTTTTTATCCCTCGGTGGATTTATTCGCGTGGCTTCACGCGCAGTCCGGTTGGCATTATCGGTTACGATTGAAAGGCAATCTCAATGTAGATCCAGGGTTTGGAGACATGACCACGACCGATGCTCGCCGCAGGGCAAACCGAGCGCTATCTGCCCAATGTGCGGTTATTCAATCAAGGGGTCGCGACGAATCTGGCGATTTGGCATGAATTCCACCGGAACCCTGGATCATCGCCATGAATGACCCGCCAAATCGGGCGACCGTGCGGGATTACGCGAGTCGCTGGGGCATTGAGCCGATGTTCTCCGACTTCAAAAGCCGCGGTTTTCAATTAGAAGACACGCAGTTACAGGCCGCTGACCGGCTCGATCGGTTGCTGCTGATCATGGCCTTGGCCATGTACTGGTGCGTGCGCGTCGGTCAAGAGGAGGCCCGCGATCACCCCACGCCCCTGGAAAAAAGACGCAAGAACAGACCGATCCTCACCATTGGACCTTTCGAAAACTCGCCCGTAGCGCCGTTTCCTGGTTCACCCGGGGTCTGCGTGCGCTCCACCGGAAGCTACAAATGCAACAACCGTTACCTTCCTTCTATCGGGTTTGCCCCGTGATGAGAAACTGATAGGTGGTAAGGGATTAATCCTTTCCAGACAATCTTTCCCGCAACCAGCCCAGCACTGCTTCCTGCGCAACTTGAGTGCTTTCCGCATCACGCCGGCCGCGATATTCTACTTGACCCGCCGCGAGGCTGCGTTCGCTGATTACGATCCTGTGCGGAATGCCAATCAATTCCATGTCGGCGAACATCACGCCAGGCCGGGCGCCGCGATCATCCAGCAAGGTGTCGATGCCGGCGGCTAGCAGTTCTTGATAAAGGGCCTCGGTGGCTTCATGCACTGCAATAGAGCGTCCCGCGCCAATCGGTAAGATTGCTACCTGAAACGGTGCCATTGCCGTTGGCCAGATAATGCCGCGGTCATCGTGGTTCTGTTCGATAGCGGCTGCGACCACCCGTGATACGCCGATACCGTAGCAACCCATCGTTACTGTTAATGATTCACCTTTCTCGCCTAGTACTTCGGCTTTCATAGCCTCACTGTACTTACGGCCGAGCTGGAAAACATGACCGACCTCAATGCCACGGGCGATGGCTAGCGTCCCCTGCCCATCCGGACTGGGGTCGCCTTCGACAACGTTGCGAATGTCAGTGATCAGCGGTTCAGGACAGTCACGCCCGAAGTTGACACCGGTCAAATGCCAGTCGTCTTGATTAGCGCCGGTCACAAAATTTGCCATGTGCGCTACTGTGCGGTCAGCAATGACGGTCCCCGCAAATCCGGCAGGGCCGAGTGAACCGGGATTGGCGCCGAACGCCGTGTGAATGGCCTCGGGACTGGTGAAGACTGGCGGTTCTTTGACTTGAGGCAGTTTTGCTGCCTTGATTAGATTCACTTCATGATCACCGCGCACCAGCAGCAACACCGGTCTTCCATCTTCCCCATCCACAACCACAGCTTTCACTGTGCGCTCAGCGGGGATCTTGAGGAATGCGCACAGCTCGGTAATAGTCTTGATTCCAGGCGTATGGACCCGGGTCAGGGCCTCATTGGGTTCCGGTCGTCCATCCGCAGGCATTAACGCCTCAGCCATTTCCACGTTGGCGGCATAATCGCTATCCGTGGAAAAGGCGATGGCGTCTTCGCCGGATTCAGCTAGGACGTGAAACTCATGCGAACGTGCACCGCCGATGCTACCGGTGTCGGCCAATACCGCGCGAAATTTCAGATTGAGCCGGTTGAAGATCGATGAATAGGCTTGATACATTGCGTCATAGGTTTCTTGCAACGAAACCTGATCGATATGGAAGGAATAAGCGTCTTTCATTAGAAATTCGCGGGCTCGCATGACACCAAATCGCGGACGAACTTCATCGCGGAATTTAGTCTGAATCTGGTAATAGTTGACCGGTAATTGCCGGTAACTCTTAATCTCGCGGCGGAACAAGTCGGTGATGACCTCCTCATGGGTCGGCCCAAAGCAGAAGTCACGTTCATGGCGATCCTTGATCCGCAACAATTCGGGACCGTACTTTTGCCAGCGGCCGGATTCCTGCCACAGTTCTGCCGGCTGTACCGCCGGCATGAACAGTTCTAAGGCGCCAGCACGGTTCATCTCCTCTCGCACCACCGCTTCGACCTTGCGCAACACGCGCAGGCCCAGTGGTAGCCAAGTGTAGATGCCCGCAGCTAATTTGCGGATGAGGCCCGCCCGCAGCATGAGTTGGTGGCTGACCACCTCGGCATCAGCCGGGGTTTCCTTGACGGTAAAGAGCGGAAAACGGGATACACGCATGAATCGGCCTTGTGAAGTATCAATGATCAGGGATTGCAGAAATAATCCTGGTCTTTTTGGGCTTTCTGCAACTCGGCAGCACGTTCCTCAGCACCAAGAGTCACCTTGTTACCCTTGTCATCAGATCTGACTACTGGCCGGTTACTTTGAAGTGCTGCAACGTTCTTTTTAGCAATTTCACAGTTCTTGGCGCGTTGATCCTCGGCTTCCTTTTTTGCCTGTTCCTGCTGCTTCTGGGTCTTGGCCTCTTCCTCAGCAAGCGTTCGAGCCAGTTCTTCCTGCTCCTTGGTTAGGTCGCGGGCAGCCTCAGCGCCTGGCGTTGCACTACCGGGTTTACGCACTGTTTCATAGGGTATGCCGCTCGGCGGTGGTAGCTCTGAATACTGCGGCTGGCCCTTTTCGTCAATCCATTTATAGATAAATTGCTGCGCTTGGGCATTGGTTATCAGCCCGCAACTGCCTACTAGCACCATGCATAACAGTGTTCGTTTCAACATAAGAGCCTCACATCGTTGTTTTGGTGTAGAAAGGGCACCGTGTCCGCTTGGACACAGGCTGGATACCCTGCTATGTCTCTGGCAAGCGAACCTCTTGCTTTGAGTCAACCATCGGGATTTTGCTAGAAAATAAAGTTGTGTAGTATAGCCTGTCCGCAAGGCTCGCGCTCGACGTGTACTTGGCGGCTTTCATGGCGGGTTGTGCCCGCCGGGTATACCCCTGCCGCACGGCGGTGATCCTGCCTAGCCGCGGCCCCGGCAGCTACCTCATGGCCACGCCACGATGCCCCGTACCTTGGCGAAGAAGCATCTTGCTGATTGTCAACCTTATAAACTAACCCCGATTTATCACGAGGAGTCCACACCGTGGAACCGATCACTGGTGCTGAAATTCTTGTTCGCTGCCTTCACGAAGAAGGCGTCGATTGCATGTTTGGTTATCCGGGCGGCGCTGTGCTGCACATCTACGATGCGCTGTACGCCCAGGAAAAAATCAAGCACGTTCTGGTCCGCCATGAGCAGGCTGCTGTCCATGCCGCCGAAGGGTATGCCCGTGCCAGCGGCAAAACTGGAGTGGTGCTGGTCACTTCCGGTCCCGGTGTCACGAATGCAGTTACCGGTATCGCCGATGCTTACATGGATTCCATTCCGCTCGTAATATTTTCCGGTCAAGTCCCTACCGCCCTGATTGGTAATGACGCCTTTCAGGAAGTCGATGCCGTCGGTATCACCCGGCCCTGCGTCAAGCATAACTTCCTGGTTAGGGATATCAAGAATCTGGCAGAAACTGTCAAGAAGGCTTTTTACATCGCTAGCACTGGCCGTCCTGGTCCGGTACTTATCGATCTGCCCAAGGATATTACGATCGGCAAAGCCGAATTTCATTATCCCAAGAAAATCAAACTGCGTTCCTATAACCCAACGATTAAAGGCCACGCGGGCCAGATCCGCAAAGCGGTGGATTTGGTGATGTCTGCCAAAAAACCAATGATTTATACGGGTGGCGGGGTGATTTTGAGCGATGGCTCCACGGAATTGGTGGAACTCACGCAATTACTCGGCTATCCGATTACCCATACCCTGATGGGCTTAGGCGCTTATCCAGCGACCGATAGGCAGTTTATCGGTATGCTGGGGATGCATGGCACGTATGAAGCCAACATGGCCATGCATCATTGTGATGTGCTGATCGCCATCGGTGCCCGCTTTGACGATCGGGTGACAGGTAAAATCGAAAAATTCTGCCCGGAAGCCAAAATTGTTCATATCGATATCGATCCATCGTCGATTTCCAAAAATGTGCAGGTAGATATTCCCATTGTCGGCTCGGTGCCGAATGTGTTGCGGGCAATGATCAGCGTCATCCGTGACGAGAAGCTCAAGCCCGATACCAAAGCGCTAGAACACTGGTGGCGGCAGATCGACGAGTGGCGGGCGATAAAATCGCTCAGTTACCGGCAAAGTGATGAGGTGATAAAGCCACAATATGTGATCGAGAAGCTGTACCAAGTCACCGAAGGCAAGGCGATCATCACTTCTGATGTTGGCCAGCACCAAATGTGGGCTGCTCAGTATTATCACTTCGACCGGCCTCGCCAGTGGATCAATTCCGGCGGTCTCGGCACGATGGGCTTTGGCTTGCCAGCGGCGATGGGCGCCAAACTGGCGTTCCCGGATCAAGATGTCGCCTGCGTGACCGGTGATGGCAGCATTCAAATGATGCTGCAGGAATTATCGACCATGAAGCAGTACTACACACCGGTCAAGATCGTGAACCTGAACAATGGCTATCTCGGCATGGTGCGGCAGTGGCAGGAGTTTTTCTACCAAAAGCGCTATAGCATGACTTACATGGAGGCGCTGCCGATTTTTGTCATGCTGGCTGAAGCGTATGGTCATGTGGGGATGCGCATCGAGAAGCCGGGCGATGTGGAAGGCGCACTGCGCGAAGCATTTGCTATGAAGGATCGCACGGTGTTCTTGGACTTTATTACCGATCAAAGCGAGAACGTGTTCCCGATGATCCCCTCGGGCGGTGGCCAGAACGAGATGCTGCTGGCTGAACGTGACGAGATGGTTTCGACTCATGAAGAAGGGATGGTGCTGGTGTGAACAATAGCGATAATAGCAATCGTCATATGATTTCCATTCTGATGGAGAACGAAGCCGGCGCGCTGTCGCGGGTGGCTAACTTGTTCTCAGCACGGGGCTACAACATCGAAAGTTTGACCGTCGCCCCGACGGATGATCCGACCCTGTCGCGACTGACTCTGGTCACCTCCGGCAATGAACAGATCATTGAGCAGATCGTTAAGCAGCTCAATAAACTGATCGATGTGGTCAAGTTGATTGACTTGAGCGAGACCGATTCCATCGAACGGGAACTGATGCTGGTCAAGACCAAGGCTGTTGGCGAGCAACGCGCTGAGATGATGCGTTTATCGGAGATTTTTGGCGGCCACATTCTTGATGTGACCGAGTCGACTTACACCATCGAGCTGACGGGCCCTGGCGGGAAGTTAGATAACTTCCTGAATGCGGTCGAGAAGGATGCGATTCTGGAAGTGGTGCGTTCCGGTGCAACCGGCATCGCCCGTGGGCAAAAGGCGCTGCACGTCTGACGTCCTGTTGTCACTCCTTTTCCGTCCCTGGCTTTGTGTTGGGGGCGGTTTGTTTTTTGGGTTTCTGATCGTTTTGATCTCCCGTTTCAAGGAAAATTATTCAATGAATGTTTATTACGACAAAGACGCCGACTTGTCCCTGATCAAGGGTAAAACCGTTACTATCATTGGCTATGGCTCCCAAGGCCATGCCCACGCCCTCAACCTGCGTGATTCTGGTGTAAATGTCATCGTCGGGTTGCGGTCAGGCTCCACCTCAGCAGCCAAAGCGGAAGCTGCCGGTCTGACGGTTAAGCCGGTCGAGGATGCCGCCGCAATGGCCGATGTAGTGATGATTCTCGCCCCCGATGAGCATCAGGGTGCAATCTACCGGCAGATTGAGCCCAAGCTCAAGCAAGGGGCCGCATTGGCCTTTGCCCACGGTTTCAACATTCATTTTGGCGGTGTCGTGCCACGCGCTGATCTGGACGTGATTATGATTGCCCCCAAGGGACCGGGTCATCTGGTGCGCTCCACGTATACCCAGGGCGGCGGTGTCCCCTCGCTGATCGCGGTTGCGCAGGATGCTTCCGGCCAGGCCCGGGACATTGCGTTGTCCTACGCCTCGGCCAATGGCGGCGGTCGCGCCGGGGTGATCGAGACCAGTTTCCGCGAGGAATGCGAAACCGACCTATTCGGCGAGCAGGTGGTGCTGTGCGGTGGTTTGACTGCGCTGATTCAGGCCGGGTTCGAGACGCTGGTAGAAGCCGGTTATGCCCCGGAAATGGCCTATTTTGAGTGTTTGCATGAAGTCAAATTGATCGTCGATTTGATTTATGAGGGTGGCATCGCCAACATGCGCTATTCGATTTCCAACACGGCGGAGTATGGTGACTTTTCGCGCGGCCCGCGTATCATCACCGAGGCTACCAAAGCCGAAATGCGCCGGATTCTCAAGGAAATCCAGACTGGCCAATTTGCCCGCGAGTTTATCCTGGAGAATCAGGCCGGTGCGCCGGTGCTCAAGGCCAATCGCCGCATTAGCCGCGAACACCCGATTGAGCAGGTCGGCGACAAGCTGCGTGGCATGATGCCATGGATTAAAGCCAACCGGCTGGTGGATGCCAGTAAGAACTGAGGTCGTACATCAACGGCAGGGCGCAGCCTTCTAATCGATTCGCGCCCTGCTTTTATTTGGTGAGAAATTTCTTATCGCACGGCTTGATGGGTATGGATACTACAATTCCCAAACCCTGGAAAATAACCCTCCATCTCTCATGACCAAAGACGAACTCCCTGAAGCCCGCCGTTCGCGCGGCGTCTATCTGCTGCCTAACTTGTTCACCACTGCGGCCCTGTTCTGCGGTTTCTACGCGATCATTGCTGCGCTGCGTGGTCGCTTTGAACTTGCCGCTATCGCTGTGTTCATCGCGATGATCCTGGATGGGCTGGATGGCCGGGTGGCGCGCATGACGCACACTGAAAGCGAGTTCGGCGCTCAGTACGACAGCATGGCCGATTTGGTGTCTTTCGGCCTGGCGCCGGCTCTCATCATGTATGAATGGGCACTGGGAACGATGGCCGACACCGGGCCTTTTCTGTCCAAACTTGGCTGGCTGGCGGCATTTTTTTATACGGTGATGGCCGCGTTGCGGCTAGCGCGTTTCAACGTGCAACTGGGCAGTGCGGATAAACGTTATTTCATCGGCTTGCCCAGCCCCTCAGCGGCAGCGATCGTAGCGGGATTGGTCTGGTTCTGCACTGATCTGGGACTGACGGGTCCACAGATGCTGTGGCCGGCGCTGGTCGTCACCATCGGTGCAGGCGCCCTGATGTTCAGCAATGTCCTTTATTTCAGTTTCAAGCAGTTCGATCTGCACGGACGCATGCCCTTTATGGCGGCGCTGCTGGTCGTATTGATCTTCGTGTTTACTTCGATCGATCCTCCCAAGATACTCTTTCTCGGCTTCCTGTTATACGGCTTATCGGGTCCGGTTATGTACTTGGCACGACTGCGGCAGCGTGCCCGCCGCCGCAATCAAGGGTTGGGTGAACACGAAACCAAGTAGTGGACCTTCTCTCCTCAACCGTTCCTCAAAGTCAGCTTTGGCCCGGTTCGTTGATCAGCAGCGCCACTGGGAAATGCTGAAGCGCCTCCCGCAACCATAATGCCTCCTCGCCCTGCACGGCCTCCCCAGTGAGGGCATTGCGCCAGCTCAGGCGGGAGCCGGTTGGCGGCAATACTCGAGTTTCATGCCAAACTGTCTCGCCTAATGGGTATTCACTATCCTTGACCAAACTGCTTGGAAAGCGTGGCACGATGATCAGTGCCCGCCGTTCGCCTAATTCCCGGGCGAACGCTACGACATGTGATTTGAGGCTGCCAATCACCGTTAATTTCTGGTAAGCGCCGTGCTGAAACAATTCCGGTTCGGCCTGCCTCGCTTGTAGGGCACGATAGATCAAAAACAACTTGATCCGGCCATCTTCTGGCGCTGCCAGCAGTTCCATAATCAATTGCAGAATGTTCCCATTGGCACGGTTATGCAGCACTTTGAGCATCGCACTGCGCCGCTCGAAATCCACTGGCCGCCGGTTATCAGGATCGACCAGGCTCAAATCCCATAACTCGGTACCTTGGTAAAAATCAGGCAGGCCAGGCGTCGTGAGTTTGAGAAGAGTCTGGCCCAGTGAATTGAGAATACCGTAATGCTGTATCTGCCGCTGGAATGGCAGGAACGCTTGCAGAAAAGGGTTATCCTTGCCCGGTTCCATCACGCGCTCAGCAAAAGTCAGCAAGGCATCTTCGTATTGGCTATTTGGCTCCAGCCAGTTGGTGTGAACCTTCGCTTCACGGGTGGCTTTAATTAAATAGGCTTTGACCCGCTCGATGAAGCCCGGATAATCGGCTAGATCGAAGGGATATGCACCCAGCAAGGTCTGATATAGCAAATATTCATCGTCGTTCTCGGGGGCAATCGAAGCATTGGTTTGCACCTTGCGTGAGTGGTTGATCTCGTGCCACTCTCGCAAATGGTGTTCCCACACATCTGGCATTTCTGACAGTACGTTCAATCGGGCGCGGACATCTTCGCCTCGCTTGGTATCATGGGTGGCGCTGGCATTCATGGCATGGGGCCAAGAGGCCACCCGTTGCTGATTGAAGGCGTGAAATTCATCAAGATCGATACCAAACTGCAACGGTCCCGCGCCGACCTCGTTGAGCGATAATAGCCGGTTATAGACATAGAACACCGTATCTTCGACGCCCTTGGCCATTAACGGTCCGGTGAACTGCTGCAAGCGCATGATGAAATGCAACCACTGGTCTTTGTCCTCAGCCGCCATGTGCTCATCAAATTCCAGGCGCAGGAACCGTTCGATGAAATTCAGCTCATTGCGGAAATTGGGAATGTTGAGCCGGGCTTGGGCAATGACCTGCCGGATATATTCCTGGTCGGCCCGGCTGATACCGGTCCGGCCAATATAGGTCCGATAAACCGGGAACAGTACCAGAATTTCGATCAGCGCTACCTGAAGCCCATACAGGGTAAAATCGCTGGCGTAACGGTAACGCTCAGAAATGCGCTTAAGAAGATGCGCCAGATTGTCAATGTCGCCAGCCAGATGCTTGTCGACGATCATGCGCTTGTTGTGGTCAATGAGAGCTTCGCAGGATGTGGTGTTGCCGATAAATGAGTGATAAATTCTGGTGAATTCTGCTTCGGTGGCCGGCTGGCAGAACAAACCATTGATCATGCCGAGAAAATCGTATCCGCTGGTGCCTTGGCATGGCCAATTTACCGGCAATTCTTCGCCGTGCTCCAGAATCTTTTCTACGACCAGATAAACATAAGGTGCTTGTTCACGCAGGCGGTGCAGATACTGCGCAGGGTCGTAGAGACCATCGATGTGATCGATCCGCAGGCCATTGATCTTCCCTTCGGCCACCAGCTTTAGGATTAACTCATGCGTGAAGTCAAAGACCTTGGCATCCTCGATCCGTAGCGAGATCAGGTCATTGATGGTGAAAAATCGCCGGTAATTCAGTTCCTCGTTACCGACCTTCCAGTAGGATAGCCGGAAGAATTGCTCATCGAGCAGGCTGTCCAGCAGATCGAAGCTTTCGGGTTTACCGACTTCGCCATTGAAGATACGAATATTCTCCTCAATGAATTCACGCACTTCAGGGCTGCCGTTCCACAGTTCCCATAACATCTGCTTGATGAAGGAAATCTGGTCGTAGCGTTCCCGTCCCTCTTCACCGGACGGAATATATTTGAGCAGGTAAAGCACCCCCAAGAATTTGACGAAGTGCGGGTGGTTGCGCTCAAGCCGGGCGCGTAACCGCCCCAGATCATAGGTCAATAACCGGTAGTAGGATTCGATGCGAATCGGGAAACGGAAATCGTAGTAGTGAACAGCCAATCCTTGCTCATTGTAGCGTAATTGTAATTCACCGCTTTCCAGGCAATCGCCGTAGAATTTGCCGAGAAACGGTGCGAGTACCCGGCCGCGGATTCCTTCATAAAGATGGCTCCAGTTGATATCAAAAAATTCGCGATAGGGCGAGTCCGGACCATTTTCCAGCACATCCACCAATAGCTGATTCTGGCTGTCGAACGCCATATGGTTGGGCACGATATCTTGTACCCAGCCAATTCCTTGCTGTTTCAGCACATGATGGAGCGCCTCGAACCGCTCTATGCCGCCCAGTTCAGGATTGATGGTGTGCGCATCGACGACATCATAACCATGCTGGCTGCCATGTCGCGGCGTGAGAATCGGTGAGGCATAAATATCGGAGATTCCCAATTCGGCTAGGTAGGGCGCGATAGCAGCAGCATCGTCGAAGCCAAAGTCTGGGGTGAATTGCAGGCGATAGGTGGTGACAGGAATGCGCATCATGGATATTGAGTCCTTGTGGTAAACGTTCAGGCGGGGACACCGGCCGCGTAAACCACGACGGCGTAAGGCGAGAGGGTGAGTGCGCTTGAAGCCATTTTATTGGTCAATTGCTTTGGTAAAGCGGAACCTTCGCCACCCCAGACCGGATCAGCTGCATCCAATTGCTTATCCCATGGCCCAGCGTCCAGCTTGACAGGGATGGTTGCCGGGCGGGTGTCAAAATTCAGCCAGATGACTACTTGATTGCTATCGCGCCAGCGCCGTAGTTCCAATACACCCGGTGCGATCACGGTTGCAATCAGGCTGGCGTTATCCAGCCGGGCCAGCGCTGGCAGTTCCCGCCGCAAGCGCAGCAGCTCGCGGTAAAAGGCGCGCAATTGGCTATGCCGGCCCGTTTTGCTAAGTTCCCATTGCAGTTTTGAACCCTGGAAAGCCGCTTCGGACTGGGGGTCTGGCGCTTCGCCTTCGGCATGAAACGCTGCAAATTCCTTTTTACGGCCTTCACGCACCCCTTCGATCAACGCCGGGTCGCTGTGGCTGATGAAGTAGAGGAACGGACGGGGTTCGCCATATTCTTCGCCCATGAACAACAGCGGCAGGTAGGGCGATAGGAGCACTGCCGCTGCGGCCAGCTTCAGCGCTGGAAATGGCAGCAGGCCCGAAAACCGGTCACCCAGTGCCCGGTTACCGACTTGGTCATGATTCTGGCTGCACACCACAAAACGCCAGGCCGGGCAATTGCCGCCAGGATCGTCACCGTGGAAACGCTGGCGGTGTGGCGAGTAATCCCAGGCGTAGACGAATGGCCGGCGATAGGCTTGCGCTAGTTGTTCCAAGGCGCCGAAATCCTCGTAATAGCCATGCCGCTCGCCGGTCAGCACGGTGTGCAAGGCATGGTGGAAATCGTCGCTCCATTGCGCGTCCAGCCCGTAACCGCCAATGTCCGGCGGACGAACCATGCGTGGATCATTGAGATCGCTTTCGGCGATGAGATAGAAAGGCCGGCCTTGGCGTTGTCCGCAATCGGCGGCGGCGTTGGCCAGTTCCGCCATGATATGGCGGGCGCCAAAGTCGTAAATGGCGTGGACTGCATCCAAGCGCAATGCGTCGCAATGGCAGGTTTCCAGCCAGTACAGCGCATTTCCCGCCATGTATTCACGGACGCCGGGGCTGTGCGGGCCATCGTAATTGACTGCATCGCCCCAGGGGGTACGGTACTGATTGGTAAAATAGGTCCCCAATCCCCACAGGTAATTACCTTCGGGGCCAAGATGGTTGTAAACCACATCCATGATGACCGCCAAACCCTCGCGATGGCAGGCATCGACGAGCCGCTTGAGACCCTCGACCCCACCATAGGAATCCTGTGCCGCGTAGGGGTAAACGCCATCGTAGCCCCAGTTGCGGCTGCCGGGAAACTGAGCAACCGGCAGCAGTTCTAGTGCATTGATCCCTAGTTCCCGCAGCTCCGGCAAACGAGGGATGATCGCGTCAAAAGTACCCTCGGCGGTGAACGTTCCGACGTGCAGCTCGTACATGACCCATTGTTGCAGCGGTGGCGGCTGCCAACCGGCATCGGTCCAGGAAAAGCTGTGATCGACGACTCGTGAGGGGCCATGCACGCCTTGCGGCTGGCTGTAGGAGGCGGGATCGGGGCGATCGGTTTCCCCGTCCCACTGGTAGAAGTAGAGTGCGCCGGGTTTGATGCCAGTGACAGTGGCATGCCAGTAACCGCGCTCGTCGCGGATCATGGGAATCAACCGGTCCTCGGGCGCGACGAGGTGGACCGCCGCTTGTTTCAGTAAGGGTGCCCATAAAGTGAAAATACATTGGTGGCCGCCGCGATAATCAGCGCCCAGTTTGATGGGGTTCATAAGAATGATGCCTCCGTGGCGAATCGTAGTCAGTAGATTGAATTGCTGTTTTATCGGCAAAACACAAATCTGGAAGCTGGACAAGGTACGCGATGCGTATCCTGCAGCTATTGAATGCTGGAATTGGATAGCTGTTGCAAGACCACCAGCGCCCGGCTGGCTACGGGTACGGTTGGCGCCTCGGCGCTGTAGCAGCGGCCGCGTTGCAGAAAACGGGGTTGAGCAGTATCCATGACGGTGCGCCATTCCCAGCCCAGCAGAGCCTCAGGCAAGCTGAATTCGATCGTCTCATCATCTGCGTTGAATAACAGGATAAAACTGTCGTCGATAATCCGTTCGCCACGCCGGTTGGGAGTGGCGATCTCCTCGCCGTTTAGGAAAATGCCAATCGCCTTGGTCAAGCCATCGTGCCATTGTTCCTCAGTCATTTCACCGCCATCCGGGTTGAACCAGACGATGTCATGGACGCCGGAACCGTGGATTGAGCGTCCCTGAAACCATTTGCGGCGCCGCAGCACCGGATGTTTATAGCGGAACGCCATCAACTCACGCACGAATTCTAGCAGTGCTGCATTTTCCTCTGGCAGGTCCCAATTCAGCCAGGAAATCTCGTTATCCTGGCAGTAAGCATTGTTATTGCCATGCTGCGTGCGGCCCATTTCATCACCCGCCAGCAGCATGGGAACGCCCTGTGATAGAAACAGCGTCGCCAGGAAATTGCGCTGCTGGCGCTGACGCAGTTGCAGAACTGCCGGATCATCGGTTTCACCCTCGACCCCGCAATTCCAAGAGCGGTTGTGGCTTTCTCCATCGCGGCTGCTCTCATTATTGGCTTCGTTGTGTTTTTCGTTGTAGCTGACCAGATCGCGCAGGGTGAAGCCGTCGTGAGCGATGATGAAGTTAATGCTGGCGCTGGGATTGCGGCCATTGGATTGATACAGATCAGAGCTGCCGGTGAAACGGAAGGCGAATTCGGCCAGCCGGCTTGGCTCGCCGCGCCAGAAGTCACGCACCGTATCGCGGTAGCGGCCATTCCATTCTGACCATAGTAACGGGAAGCCGCCGACGTGATAGCCACCTTCCCCGACATCCCACGGCTCGGCGATCAGTTTCACGTCGGACAGTACCGGGTCCTGGTGAATGATGTCGAAGAATGCGGCCAGCCGGTCGACGGCATACAGTTCCCGCGCCAGTGCCGAGGCGAGGTCGAAGCGGAAGCCGTCAACATGCATTTCCAGCACCCAGTAGCGCAGACTGTCCATGATGAGCTTGAGCACTTGCGGATGACGAACGTTGAGCGAGTTGCCACAACCGGTGAAATCCATGTAGTAGCGCGGGTTATCCTCGACCAACCGGTAATAGGCGGCATTGTCCACCCCTCGAAGGGTCAAGGTTGGCCCCATGTGGCTGCCTTCGCCGGTGTGGTTGTAAACCACATCGAGAATGACTTCGATGCCGGCCCGGTGCAGCGTCTTGACCATCTCTTTGAATTCCTGCACCTGTTGGCCCCGAGCGCCACTGGCGCTATAGCCGGAGTAGGGAGCAAAGAAATTCAGTGAGTCGTAACCCCAATAGTTACACAACCTGGTGCTTGCGAGGTGGCCCGGATAAGCGAGGTAGTGATGCACCGGCATCAGTTCGACCGCCGTTATATCGATTGATCGCAGATGCGCGATAGCGGCAGGATGTGCCAGGCCGGCGTAAGTGCCGCGTAATTCTGGAGGAATGTCCGGGTGCAAACGGGTAAATCCCCGGACGTGCATTTCGTAAATTACTGTCTCGTGCCAAGGGGTTCGCAGCAATTCATCGCCTTCCCAGTCGAAACGCGGATCGACCACCACAGCCTTTGGCATCAGCGGTGCGCTGTCGCTTCCGGAAAAGGCTAGATCGTCCTCAGGCTGGTTCCACGGATAGCCGAAAATGGCTTCACCCGGCTGGACGTCATCGTCGAGCGCCTTGGCGTAGGGATCAATCAGCAGTTTGTTAGGATTGAACCGGTGGCCTTCATGCGGCGTGAATGGACCATGCACCCGGAATCCATAGCGTTGACCCGGTTCCATTCCGGGTATGTAACCGTGCCAAACAAATTTGTTGACCTCTTTAAGTTCCAGCCGGGTTTCCCGGTTTTTTTCATTAAACAAACACAATTCAACCTGCGTGGCGTTTTCTGAAAATAGAGCGAAATTAACGCCCTTGCCATCCCAAAAAGCGCCCAACGGATAAGGTTTGCCAGGCCAAAGCGATTGCGACATGAGCTTTCCTAATGATGCGACTTGTAGCCAGGTTTTAAAATTATAGCAGCTTGTCGAAAGGTGCTTGGGAATGTGCCTCGCCGATGGATGGTATCCAAAATTTATGAAACAGATATTTTTGGAATCAAATTGGTCACTGATGAGCGGATATTCCATCCTAGAGCCTGTCCTATGTGTAGTTGGCTAATATCATGCGTTACGATCCTAGACAGTCCATCGATAGCCATTGGCAACGGAGATACCCGTCTTGACCCCCTGTCCGAACCGCCATTGCCGGCCGGCGAGCCAACTATATTCTCGCTCCTCTTCCCGCTGCCGGGGAATGAACGATTACAATTCCCTCTTCCGACAAACTGACAGGAAAGATGCTTATGAAGCTGGATATGATCAGCCGCTATCCAGAGGCCACCCCTAAATCAACACCATTGCTCTTCGTGCATGGTTCATTTTCGGATGCCCGGGTTTGGGACGAAAACTTCTTGCCTTATTTCGCCTGCCACGGCTATGAGGCGCACGCAGTGAGCCTGCGAGGTCATGGCTTGAGCGAAGGTCATGAACGATTGCACCGTTGGCGGTTGGCCGATTATGTTGCTGATCTGGAACAGGCGGTTCAAACCATGCCCAATCCACCGATGTTGATTGGCCATTCGATGGGTGGCATGGTGATTCAAAAATACCTAGAGGAACATGTTGGAATTGCTGGCATGGGGCTGATGGCTTCGGTACCGCCGCAAGGTTTGTTATCGAGTAACTTGCATATGGCGATGCGGCATCCGATCCTGTTTCAGCAAATGGTCGCGTTCTCGTTGCTTGGGCCTAGTTACGGATCGCTTGATATGATGCAGCAACTGCTGTTTTCCCGGGAGACGCCACGATCAAAATTGCAAGAGTACTTCGGTCTAGTACAGGCAGAGTCGCAAATGGTCGCGATGGACATGATATGGTTTGACTTGTTAAGACTGAAGTCCGGCCAGCTGTGGTTACCATTGATAGTGATGGGCGCGCAAAATGATGTCTTTATTTCGCCGGCAATTGTACGGGAAACGGCCCGTTTCTATCGAACTGAGGCGCAGATCATCCCGAACATGGCACACGCTATGATGCTGGAGGTAAACTGGTGTGAGGCAGCAGATGTCTTATTAAACTGGCTGGAGCGCACGATCGGCAGCCAGCCAGTCGACCACTCCATTTGCGATCAAGAGTCAACTGGGTGATATCAGGCGTTTTAATATAAACCGGGCGCTGGTGCATAATTCAACGTAATACATTGATTTAAAATTAGATAACAAAATTTTATAAAACGATAAAGCATTATAAAATCAATTAATTAATTGATTTATGCGCCAAGCGCCTATAAACCGTAGAAATTGCAGTTATCTTCCAAACCACCTGAATTTTCAGCGTTTCTCCTGTTGCCGCCGGGCCTGGCGATCGGGCGTGGCGGCGTTTCTAGCTGCTTTAGCAGTTTTTGCAGCGGCTGGCTGGCTGGCCCGCAAGAACGCCGGACAGCCCTTCGCGCCGCTGGCTTGATAATCCTCGGCCAATACATGGCGAGCCATTGCTGCATCGACGCTCAATACGTCTGTCAGTCCCCGGTACAGCCAATCGAACAACCGCTCTAAGGCGAACTGATGTGTCTGGCCGGCCGTAGTGAACAGCCAGTCGCTTAGCGACATGAAGCGCCGAAAAGGTGCGTTATCCAGTAAAAGCGGACGAGTTTGTGCGAAACGCCCCGAATTGCCAATCAAATCCCAGTAGCGGGCAAAACGTTCTAGGCGCCGCAAAGTTGCGAAGTCTAATAATTCTGAACACAACAGGTTATAGGGTGGATGCGGGTTGTAGCGGCAATCCAATGGCGCAGTATGCCGGTCAATCGGTGTGCCACGCAGGCGTTTGAGAATCCCAACTTGAATTTCATGCGGGTCTAGCGCTATCAATCGATCAAAACTAGCGGCGAAACTGCCTAGATCCTCTCCGGGCAGACCCGCGATCAGGTCAGTATGTAGATAAGCGTTCGTGTGTTGACGCAACCAGGTTAAATTTTCCTCAGTCTTCCGGTCATGCTGCTTACGGCTGATATGGGCCTGCACTGTAGGATTAAACGTTTGTATGCCGATTTCGAGCTGCAGCGAACCGGCTGGAAAGCGGGCAATCCGGTTCTTCAGTGGATCCGGTAAATGGTCGGGAATGACTTCAAAATGCAGGAATAGTTGTTTGTCGACTCGTGCGAGGAAGAAATCCAGAATTTGCGTACTGATCCTGATATTCAGATTGAAGGTACGATCGACGAACTTGAAATGGCGCACGCCTCGTTGATAAAGCCGTTCCATCTCAGCTAGGAACAGCTCCAGTGGAAACGATTGGGTATTTTGATCCAGCGCTGAGAGACAAAATTCGCACTTAAATGGGCAACCTCGTGAGGCTTCCACGTAGATCAAGCGGTGCGCAATGTCCTCATCGTGGTAAAAAGAATATGGTAACGCCAGGTCACTCAGGGGGGGTGGTTGAGAAGTTATAACCTTGCCATCCGGTGGATCATTAGCCAGCAAACGTCGGCACAGTTGGGAAAAAGCTAGATCGGCTTGACCCGTGATTAAATAATCGGCTAATTTTACAATGAGTTGCTGTTCCCACTCATAACTGACCTCTGGGCCGCCTAACACAATTTGTATTTCCGGGCGCACCTGCTTGAGTAGCGCAATCACCTGGGTGGTTTCTACCACGTTCCAAATGTATACGCCAAAACCAATAATCCGCGGTTGCTCGGTTAGCAGCGCCTCGGCGATATCCAATGGCCGCTGAGTAATGATGAACTCGCGCAGGGCTGCATCTGCCTGTAATTCCCCAAGGTTGGCGTACAGGTAACGTAATCCTAACGAAGAGTGGAAGTAGCGGGCATTCAGGGTCGAGAGCAGGATGGAGGACATGATCTCATTTCGTGATAACTAGATGATATTAATAAAGAATTTTTCTCCGCCTAGATGATTGAAAGGCAGAGTAGATAAACGCTTAAGACTAAATAGTATAAGATGCCTATCTTCCAAATGATCAGCCCTGGAGTCCTGCGGTTATGAGTCAATCCCTTGCTGAACTACGTCATGAGTATTCCTTGGGCGTCTTAACCAAGGCTAAAGTGGATTCCGATCCCATTCGACAGTTTCAGCGCTGGCTGGATGAAGCTATCAATGCTCAGTTGCCGGAGCCCAATGCACTGACGCTGGCTACTGCGGATCGTACTGGCCGCCCGTTTGCGCGTGTGGTGCTGCTCAAGGATTGCAATACTGATGGATTCGCGTTCTATACCAACTATCGCAGCGACAAAGGCCAACAACTTGCGGAAAATCCCCATGCTGCCCTGGTGTTCGTATGGTTGGAGCTGGAACGGCAGGTACGGGTTGAGGGAATGGTTAGTAAGGTTTTACCCGCTGAATCGGAAATCTATTTCCGCAGCCGGCCACGCGAGAGCCGATTGGGTGCGCTAGCCTCGCGGCAAAGCCAGGTGGTGGCCAACCGCCAGGTGCTTGAGGAGCGTTATCAGCAGTTGGCGGATCAATACCCCGATGACAACATTCCAATGCCAAACCAATGGGGCGGCTACCGGTTGAAGCCAGAAATGATTGAATTCTGGCAAGGCCGCCATGGCCGGATGCACGACCGGTTACGCTATCGCTTGCAGAAGGAGGGGGAATGGCTGCTGGAGCGGCTGGAGCCCTGAGGTATTAGGTCGTGGTGGTTAGAATCAAGGTGTGAGGTGTGAGAGTCGAAAACCAATGGGTTGAGATTAGGCTGCTGCTGCTAAGTCTGTTGTTGTTTTGTCTGCCGGTATTTGCCGGAGCTGCTCCCGCGGTCCCGGAAGACTGGTGGGTTACCCGGACCATGACAGGCGAGCCACGTATTTATCTTCATTTCTTCTGGACGCAAACCTGCGCGCATTGCCGGAAGGCGCGGCCATCTATTGAGGCGCTGCCTGCTGACTATCCCTGGTTGGTTTTACGTAGTTATAACCTGAGTCAAGATATGGCCGGCGGGCTGCAATACAGCCGGATGGCTGAGGCGTTGGGTGAGTCCGCTCAAGCGGTGCCAGCGTTTCTGTTTTGCGGAAAAATGTTCACTGGCTTTGAACCTGACACCACCGGACATCTATTACGCCAGCAACTGGAAGAGTGTTACCAGCGCTATGCGCAACCTGTTGCCCCTGAGACTTTGAAGAAACCAACTGACTTGCCGGCTTCCATAACTGGGCCGCCTGTGCATTTACCTCTGATTGGTACGCTGGATCCGGTCGTATGGTCGTTGCCCGCTTTGACACTGGTCTTGGCCAGTCTTGATGCCTTCAATCCCTGCGCTTTCTTTGTATTGCTCTTCCTGCTCAGCCTGTTGGTCCACGCTCGCGACCGGCGGCGTATGCTCCTGATTGGAGGAGTATTCATTTTTTTCTCAGGGGCCATCTATTTCGTATTTATGGCCGCTTGGCTCAACGTGTTCCTGTGGTTGGGCGAGCTGCAATTGATTACTTTGCTGGCTGGCGTGCTGGCAGTGGTGATTGGTGGGCTGAATATCAAGGATTATCTGATCTTCCAGCAAGGACCTTCATTGAGTATTTCCAATTGGGCCAAGTCAAAATTATTCAGGCGGATGCGGGAATTGATGGGTAGCGATCGATTGCCAGGACTGCTGATTGGAACGGTGGTGTTGGCTATCGTTGCTAATAGCTATGAATTACTTTGTACTGCCGGGTTTCCGATGGTTTATACCCGGGCCTTGACACTGAATGATCTGTCTACCAGTGTCTATTATTTTTATTTGGCGCTCTATAACCTGATCTATGTGTTGCCTTTACTGGCGATAGTTCTGGTGTTTACCTGGACGCTGGGTTCGCGGAAACTTCAGGAACGGGAAGGACGGCTGTTGAAATTGCTATCGGGAATGATGATGACTGAGCTGGGATTAATGCTGCTCATTTATCCCCAGGGATTAAGCCAGCCATGGATTTCACTCCTGATGATTCTTGCTGCGCTGGTGGTGACCGGGTTGGCGGCAGTGCGGTTCAGATAACGTCATGGAATGCTGCAATGGGAGTTATTCCATCATTAAATACTGGCAAAAACGATAAGCAGTCAAAAAGTTACGGTATTAAATATGCGCCATATAGTATCCGCCTATTCTTCCACGTTGACGGTGTCAGCTTGGATCGAAGTAAACAGAATGATTTAAGGAACTAACTGTGCTTTATCAGGTTAATTGGAAATCGGCGGTAACCGCCAAAGGAGGGGCCGGCGATGAACTTAAAAAGTCAAAAGCTTGTGGCATCGTACCCTGTTACAGGATTTCAGGTTAGAGCCAATACTCCTAATTATCCCGGTTTCAAGACTGATCTCTGTGGATGGGTCTTCTTGTGTCTGGTGCTTTAAGAGAGAGGGCAATAAACGTAGCGTAACTTAATTGAGTGATTGCCGCTTGATGGGTTAATTAAAGAGGGCTTTGCTGTTAATAATAATTGCTAAATTCCAGACGTGTTCTGAGGATAGTAATGAGAGTGAAACTGCTGCTGAAATCTTGATGCTGGCTGGAGGTTTGCGCACCGGTATCAATTGTATTTGGTATGGTTATTATCAAGACACCACGAACAGTGACCTATCGCTGCTAGCCGGGCATTAGGTCAGCTAGGAAGCTTTGGAAAATCACTATGAAAATACATGCTTCTGGCAGTTAGTCACTCAGTTCGCAGATTTGGTGGTAGAGGTGCCGCCCTCGGTCAACCTCTACGGAATTGTGGAAATGGATTGCTTTTGATACCAGGCTAGCCTATCCCCAGCACCTGTGGGGATTAGCAAAGCACACACGGTTAGGCTCCTCCCAACCGTTCAATTAGGTAATGCTCACATCCTTTCAGCGTCGACAGCTTCGGGTAGTCAAAGTCAAAGATCGTGACATCGAACTCTTTCTCCAGGCTCATCATTAGCCGGAGAAAATCAATGGAATCTAACTCAAGTTGATCGTGAAAGCTGATGTCAGGATGAAGCGTGTGGGTATCGGCATTTGGGATGACATCGCTGAGAGTGCGCAGAATCGTATCGCGAATCTGCTCGTTGCTTACGGTATTCATTACAATTTTCCTTCTCAAAAACACATGGAGGCTTAGATCCAATTTGGTCTTTCTGTCGGTATGTTGCACCGCAACAAGAGTTTTACATTGATTGCCTGAAAAAGCAAGTAATCTTGTGCCTCTGAATGTAATTCAAGGTGATGCGGTAGCGAGGATAGTCCAATCACACTGTTGCTTATTCGACTGCTCATCAAAAAAATACCCATCAAAATTTAAGTCAATCTCTTCCTGATTTTTCAGTTAAGCCGGGAGTACCGGCAAGGTCCTGATATAATCCGGTGGCCGCTTTAGGTACCGGGAAGCCTGATCCATTCTTGGTTAACCACGTTATCGCTCCAAAGCCGGTTATCATTCATTATTTATGGTTGATTCCCACAGTAGCCTGATAGCATGGAAAGCAATGTAGCTATTTGCTTGTGTCCATAGCCATGACCAAAGGAAAACGCTGTTGCTCTTACGGGGGCATTGGCGGCGGGCGTTGGTGGTGGCGTGGGCTTCGTTGCCACCGCTGAGTGACTGCGTCCCATCCGGCTTTTTCTTGATGCCGCATGGTGGAATTCGCGCAAGTGTTTATTTCGATCAATAATTTTTTGTTCGTCTCTCGACCTGAAAGCCGGGGTTTATCCCTTTCTAGGTGGAAATTAATTCTTGCAGTTAAATGCCCACTTGCGGAAAATTTCGTCCATTATTATAGATTCACAACCACTTTTCCGAGGAGAGAATGTCTTATGAACAGCTTCAATCGTCATGTCCTGAGCGCCGCGGTTAGCGCAGTCCTCCTAGGTTTAGGTGGATTGGCTCATGCCGAGAACACCATCAAGATTGCCGTAGCTGGCCCGATTACCGGTCCGGTCGCTCAATACGGTGACATGCAAATGATGGGCGCCCAAATGGCGGTGGAACAGCTCAATGCCAAAGGCGGTGTCAACGGCAAGCAGCTGGAAGCAGTGTTAATGGACGATGTGTGTGAACCCAAGCAGGCGGTGGCCGTCGCCAATCAGATTGTGAATGATAAGATCAAATATGTGGTTGGCCACTTATGCTCTGGCTCCACGCAGCCGGCTTCCAAGCTGTACGAGGATGAAGGCATCCTGATGATCACCCCGGCGGCTACCAACCCGAACATCACTCACCAAGGCTATAAGATGGTGTTCCGCACCATTGGCACTGATGACCAGCAAGGCCCGACTGCCGGCGACTACATTGCTAACCAGATCAAACCCAAAAATGTGGCGGTGATTCATGATAAGCAGCAGTACGGTCAAGGAATTGCGGAAGAAGTTAAGAAAACCATCGAAGCCAAGGGTTTCAAGGTGGCCTTATTCGAAGGTGTGAGCAAGGGGCAAACTGATTTTTCCGCACTCTGCACTAAGATGAAAAGTGCCAATGTCGATTTTGTCTATTATGGCGGCTACCATCCGGAACTGGGTCTGATTCTCCGTCAATGCCGGGAACAGGGGTTTGATGCAGGATTCATGGGGCCTGAAGGTGTTGGCAACAAAGATATCAGTGCCATCGCCGGTCCGGCTTCGGAAGGGTTGCTGGTCACGTTACCCGCTGATTTCAGCGCCGACCCGGCCAATGCCAGCCTGGTCAAGGCCTTCAAGGATAAAAACCAGGATCCCAGCGGTCCCTTTGTAATGCCCGCCTACTCAGCGGTGCAAATTATTGTGGACGCCATCAAGGGCGCTAAAACCGAGGATCCAGTCAAGCTGGCTGATTATATCCGCAAGCACAGCTTCGACACGCCGATCGGTAAGGTGGCCTTCAAAGAGAACGGCGACCTGAAAGAATTCCAGTTTGTGGTCTTCAAGTGGCATGCCGACGCGACCAAGACGCCGGTCAAATAGCTGTTCAAAGCAGCACGGGCTTCCAGCCCGTGTCTGAATTGGCAAGATACCCGTCCTGCATTACCCGCCTAGCGTTTAACATCGGGTTCCTTCATGCTTGAATTCTTTCAGCAGGTTATCAACGGCCTGACCCTGGGTAGCATCTATGCCCTGATCGCCATCGGCTACACCATGGTGTACGGCATCATTGGTATGATCAATTTCGCTCACGGCGAGATTTATATGATCAGCGCCTACATCGGGTTGATCACCGTCACTGCGCTCACCGTGCAATTCGGTGTCGAGAATGTTCCTTTAATCTTGTTGTTCACGCTGGCGGCCAGCATTCTGGCGACGAGCGCCTATGGCTGGGCCATCGAACGGATCGCGTACCGCCCGTTACGGAGCAGCCCCCGCTTGATACCGCTGATCTCGGCCATCGGCATGTCCATCTTCCTGCAAAACTATGTACAGATCGGTCAGGGCGCACGGGATTTGTCGATGCAGCCATTGATCAGTGGCGGTTGGCGGTTTGGTTCTGATGCAGGGTTTCAAATCTATTTATCCTACATGCAGGTGTTGATCGCTGTCGTGACCGTGATCTTTATGACCGCACTGACCTTGTTTATCGCCCGTTCGCGTCTAGGACGAGCCTGTCGCGCTTGCTCCCAAGATCTGACAATGACCAATCTGCTGGGTATCGATACGAATCGGGTGATTTCCCTGACTTTCGTGCTGGGCGCGGCTTTGGCGGCAGTCGCTGGCGTGTTAATCAGCCTGCACATTGGCAAGATCAACCCCTTCATCGGCTTTGATGCCGGTATCAAGGCCTTTACCGCCGCAGTGCTGGGCGGCATCGGCAGCATTCCTGGTGCAATGTTGGGGGGTATCATTCTGGGGTTGTCGGAAAGCTTTGCCTCTGCCTACCTGCGCACTGAATATAAAGATGTCGTCGCGTTTAGTCTGCTGGTGCTGGTGCTGTTGTTCCGCCCGACCGGACTACTGGGCAAGCCCGAGATCGAGAAGGTATAAATACGATGCCCAGGCATTTTTTCGAGGCGATGCTGGTTGCGCTGTTAGCTGGATTGCTCACCGTACCGATTCTCGGTATTCAGATTCAAGTTGAAGGTATTAACGTTTCTCTAGAAGGCGATCCCTTGCCGGTGTTGCTGGCTATGGCAGCGGTATTTATGGCGCGGTTGCTCCAGGTTCCTCTGAAAGCAGTTTCTGGCGTGATGCACATAACCCGCCGGGTACCTCGACCTATCCATTTGCCAACGGCTTACCGTCTGATTTTAATTGTCCTAGTGATCGTAGCAGCGGCAATTTGGCCATTCACTGTTTCCCGTGGCGCTGTCGACATAGCTACTTTGGCGCTGATTTATGTCATGCTTGGCCTGGGCTTGAATGTGGTCGTAGGCTTTGCGGGCCTGCTGGATTTAGGTTACGTTGCTTTCTATGCGGTCGGTGCTTACGGGTATGCCTTACTGTCCACGCACTTCGGCCTGTCCTTCTGGGAATGCCTGCCATTGTGCGTGATGATGGCGGCCATCACTGGTTGTTTGCTGGGGTTTCCGGTGTTGCGATTGCGCGGCGACTACTTGGCTATCGTCACGCTGGGATTTGGCGAAATCATCCGTCTGTTGTTGAACAATCTGGATGAGCTGACGGGCGGCCCTGATGGAATTGGCAATATTCCCAAACCCAGCCTATTCGGCCTGGAATTCGCCCGCCGGTCCAGCACCGAAGGTGGAACTACCTTTCATGAGTTCTTCGGTCTCGAATACAGCGGGGCTGACACCGTGGTTTTTCTCTACCTGGTCGCGCTCGTGATGACCTTGTTGATTCTTTACGTGATCAACCGGTTGATCCGAATGCCGGTGGGGCGGGCCTGGGAGGCTTTGCGGGAAGATGAAATCGCCTGCCGTTCGCTGGGCTTGAATCCGACCACGATCAAACTCTCCGCGTTTGGCTTCGGTGCATCGACTGCCGGTTTTGCCGGCGCGTTCTTCGCCGCACGGCAAGGTTTTATCAACCCTGAGTCTTTCACCTTCATTGAATCCGCCATCGTTTTGGCTATTGTGGTGCTGGGCGGCATGGGTTCCCAAATTGGCGTCATTTTGGCAGCCATTGCCCTGACGGCATTGCCAGAAATTGCTCGGCAATTTGCCGAGTACCGCATGTTGATCTTTGGTTTGGTACTGGTGTTAATGATGATCTGGCGGCCCCAAGGATTGTTGCCGGCGACCCGGCCCCGGTTGGAATTGCCGGCGCGCGCGGAAACGCTATGATGAATGAATCCAATCCTCTCGCGGCTCAGTCAACTGCGCCAATAGAGCGCCCCTTACTGCAAGTTCGTGAGCTTAGCATGCGTTTCGGCGGATTGCTGGCGGTGGACCATGTCCAGTTCGATGTGCATCGCCACCAGATCTTTGCCGTTATCGGCCCCAATGGCGCAGGTAAGACCACAGTCTTCAATTGTATTGGTGGTTTCTATCGGCCGACCTCGGGAACTGTTCTACTGGACGGCCATTCAATTCACGGCTTGCCCAGCCATCACATCGCCCGGTTGGGACTGGTGCGCACTTTTCAAAACGTGCGGTTGTTCAAGAACATGACCGTGGTTGAGAATCTACTGATTTCTCAGCACATGCAATTGGAAACCTGGTTCTTGCATCATTTGTTTAACCTAAGTACTGTCGTGTTGAGTCTAAGCCTTGGAGCGAGCGGCATTCTGGCTGGAGAAGGTCAACCTGTTGTCTGTGGGCTAAATCGTGAGGCCGGTAATCTGCTTATGGCCAGCAGCGGCGCTTAGGAAATTGCCCGTTGCATGATTACGCAACCCAAGCTGTTGATGCTGGATGAGCCGGCAGCGGGCCTGAATCCGCAGGAAACGCGCGATCTAGATCAATTAATCAATGAGTTGCGCGCTGAGCATGATATCGCAGTGCTACTGATCGAACATGATATGAGCTTGGTCATGGGTATTTCCGATGAGATTTTTGTCATGGAATATGGTCGTCCGATTGCCATTGGATCGCCTGATCAAATCCGCAATGATCCTCGGGTGATCAAAGCGTATCTTGGAGAAGAGTGATGATGCTCAAGCTGGATCACGTTCATACGTTCTATGGCCAGATTGAGGCGCTCAAAGATGTATCGCTCGATGTCCATCCTGGCGAGATTGTCACCCTGATCGGTGCTAACGGCGCTGGTAAGAGCACACTGCTGATGACTATTTGCGGATCGCCGCAGGCGACAGAAGGCCGTGTCGTCTTTGAAGGCCAGGACATCACGCATAAGCCTACCCATATCATCATGCAATGCGGGCTGGCCATCGTGCCAGAGGGGCGGCGCATCTTTCCGGGTCTGACCGTGCAGGAAAATCTGCAAATGGGTGGATTTTTCGCCGGCCAATCCCGGTTGGGCATCGATCTGGAGCGGGTATTTACCCTGTTCCCGCGCATGAAGGAGCGCCGTCATCAACGTGGCGGTACCCTGTCCGGCGGTGAACAGCAGATGCTGGCGATTGGCTGGCAAAGATGAGCTTACCTAATCATTGCTACTGGATGAACCTCGCTGGGATTAGCGCCGATTATCATTGCTCAACTTTCAGATTCTGAGGGAACCGTGAGGAAGGCGTGACGATCTTCCTGGTCGAGCAGCAGAACGCCCATCGCGGCAGAACTGGCTGGATCACATGTGTTGAAAATGGCGGATCGTGCTGATACTGGTGCTAACTTACTGGCTAATGACGAGGTGTACATATTTGGGAGGTGTCATGGTATTATGCTAATTTTATTAACCGCAGCACACAGGACAAGATTATGATTCTTGACAGAGTGGACGCCGGTCATCACGTTCTGATGAATCTAATGTCATTGAAATTCCGGCGCATTCGAATCTGGTCAAATACGAAGTTGATAGCGACCGGCGCGCTGTTTGTAGATCGCTTTACGAACACCGCTATGCATTACCCCGTAATTATGGCTACATTCCCCATACGCTTGGCGAAGATGGTGATCCTCTGATGATGGTCGTTGCGCCGCTACCGGTTATCAGCGGTTGCGGCCGTGCGCTGCCGTCCGCTGGGTATTAAAAATGACCGATGAAGGTGGTGGAGACGCTAAACTGCTGGCTGTGCCGATTAAGCAGGAGTGTACCTGTACGATCACATTGAGTCGTTTGAGCAGATGTCCAGGATAATTGAATCGATCGCCCACTTTTCCAGCATTATAAAGATTCTTGATACCGGTAAATGGGTGCGGCTGGATGGTTGGAAGTGGGTGGAAGAAGCCAAAGCGGAAATTATGCGAGGCGCTGAAATCGCCACAACAACAGCAAAAAATAATTTGTCCGGTTTGTGGTAGAAACTTGTTTGCAAGTGATTGAGGCTTGAAATTACCGGTGTTGTTTCGCGTACGCTCATCACCCAATCCTCTGGAGTAAATAAACGCTTCCCGTAAAGATGAGCCAGTAATCCGGCGGCTAGAACATCGTCAAACATGATCTCAGCCGCCGCCGACCTGCGATCGGCTTCGTCGAATGGGCCAAGGTTTGACGATATCGAACAGTCGAAACAGTATGAAACCCGCGATGACCCACCGCCATCCCGGTGGTGCAATCATGGTGATCCAGTAGCCAACACCACCTCATCCCAGACGACGATGGCCGCGATCGTGACACTCTAAGCCGCGCCGTCCGGCCGCAAATCCAAATAACACCCGGCATTATGAAACCCGCTACAGTCAGCAGATAAGCCCAGAGCGGCAATGGCTGCATCAGCAACAAAGCGGATGGCTGCCAGTGTCCCGGAAAGTGCTGGGAGCTTTTTATGCGCAGCTTACGCCGAAACCGAGTGCGAGAAAATGCACAGGATCGCGGAAGACCCGCGCGCAAGGTTTTGCAGTCGCGTTCATTCAGTTCCCAACCCGTCGCAAATCGATCAATTTCCGGTCATCGCCGAAGCGCATTTCGAACTGCCCATTCACCTGCCTGTGGTGATGAAGCGCCGCAACCACTGCGCGGGGAACCGCACCTGCCGCCCGTCATTGGCGCGTATGATGACTTGGCTTGCGACGCCTTGATAGTAGCTGCGCATCTGCTCAGCAGTCAGATTGAGGCGAAAGAGGCCGGTTTCACTGACGCCATTCAGAAAGCTGTGGTACCCACATTACCTTGAGCTGGCGACACTGAAGCTTAGCCTTTACGCCAGCGCGGCAGCAGGCGCGAAATGAAAAACCAGCCTCGAACAACATCCACATCGGTACCGCCAGCAGCGTCTGCGAGATCACATCCGGCGGGTGAGAGCATGCCGACGACAAAAGCGCGACGATAATATATAGGGGCCGTTTGGCCGCCATGGCACGGGTGAGAGAAATGCCAGCTAGCGCCAGGATGACTGCACCGGCACCCTCAAAGGCCACCCCTGAAGGTAAAGAAAATTGTCATCACGAAATCGAGATAGCGATTGATGTCGGTCATAACCGCCACGCCCTCTGGAGCAGTCGTGGTGATAAAGCCGAAGAAAATCGGCATGATGATGAAGTAGGCGAAAGCCATTCCGCAGTAGAACAGAATCGTACTGACAGTAGTACTGGTATCGCCAACCGTTTCTCCCGCTGGTATAGACCCGGTGCGACAAAGGCCCAGATTTGGTAGAGAATCCACGGCATGGTGAGGAACACTGCCAGAATCAAGGTGAACTTGAGCGGGGTCAAGAACGGTGACAATACATCGATGGCGATCATGTTGTTTTGTGCAGGCATGTGCCGGGTTAGCGACCGGCCAGTGCGCTATAAATTGGATTGGAGAAAGGCGACATCGCCACAAACACGAGTAATACGCCACCTACCATACGCAAAAGGCGGCTGCGTAATTCGATCAGATGGCTAACGAAAGGTTGTTCGCGATCAGTGTTGGACACAGGTTTCAAATCCGCGGCAGGCGGTGTGAGGACTGCGGCAGTGGAGCGGGCTTCTGCAACTGGGTTAATCCTTTCTGCCCTCCTTTCAAATCTGTGCTGGGGATGGCGAAGTCTGGGATTTCTTAATAGGGCAGCATCGCTTTGTGGGGAGGCATCAGCGGCGGTGGTTTCCAGCCGCGGGGTGGCGCTGAAAACCGCGCCTGGCTGCCAACCGGGAGGCGGGCCAGTCATCGAATTCTGCCTGGATATCCTCCCCTGAATTGCTTTTGATCTGGTGAGCCAGATCTTTCTTAGTATCGTTGATCTCAGTTAGACGACCTTGCTCACGTAACGACTGCTTGATTTCCAGGTGCAGCGTTCCTGATCCACTTCCGCCTTTGATGTCGGCCACTCGCGCCGGGCTTTGCTGCCGAGCCATACAGCGTGCGCCAGCCTGGGCAGGCGCTCGGCCAACGACGATCATCGCCATGACACCGATCAGTGCGAGTTCCAGCCGATTTCGAACATGCCGGCGGCCCAGAATCAAATCTTGTCGCGTTCCTTGGTCAACGGATGTAAGCCCGGTGGCGCTACCGCCCATAGGGTGCGAAGCAGTAGATTGTTCGAGTTTTTGGTGTCTCAGCAGTTTTCCGGGTTTGGCCGCCCTCTTCATGCAGGCGTCGGAAGGCCGCGAATGGCGGAACCAAGATCGGAACTAAGATTATGCAGCTTACCGCCACCGAACAACACCTGCGGACGATAACGAGAATAAGCAGAAGTTCCCAAATACTGAAATGCATAAAGATTTGCCCTGAATAATGGGGAGGGGTGGCGGCTTCTTAACTGGTAACGCGAGCGGCTTAGCCAGACTGATGTACCACAAATCGACGCTACCTGTCTAACACGGCGTTCGGGCCAAGACCTTGATGAGCCAGCATAACCACAAAGTATGAAACCACAGATCGGCGGCGCACCAGGGGTTCAGGATCGCCGTTTTAGCGGCCAGCAGTGTTTCAGCAGCTTCTCGCCGACCTTTTGAGAATGGCGTCCAGACCTGGCGTACAACCGGGCAACGTAGAGCGGTTCGATCGCGTTTACGTGCTTCCAGAGTCACCGCCAGTTCGCGCAGGATATCGTCACCATGAACCGTACATCTCACGCGGATCCTAAGCACTGATCGATCAGATCCATTGGCCGTCGCGCAGCTCTTCAAAAAGCAACTTGCCGTCCAGTATGACAGGCGATACCGCCGATTTGTTCGATGTCTAAAAGCAACACGTCAGCATCGCAATCCAGCCGGATATGTTTGACTTTCTGGTATGGCCGGAGGTTTCTCCAGCCAGAGCGCCAAGCCTGCGAGCGCGTACCAGTACACAGCCCGCCGCCGCATTCCACGGTGCGCTGGAGGATTCCCGGTTCATCCAGGCCATCAGTACCCGGCCTGTGCCAGCATCCTGGGCAATGTCGGCGGGAACCAGTCCATTCGTCCATTGAATGCGTGTTCCAACCAATTGTCAGTCATAGTAAGCATCTGATCTCTGCAGACCTTTCCCTGACGAGAGAAGGGTGACGGCCGTATTTCATCACCGTCTGCGCCAGCATGTGCTTGGCCTGTTCGATGGTGTGTATTCGGCAAATGGAAAATACTGGCGTGGCCAGCACCGCATCCGCCTTGCCAGCGCAGGATGCCATCCTCGCCAGATGATCGAGCGCTGACACTGCCGGAGGCGATCACGGGGATGCTAACCGCCCGCTGATCGCGCGCGGGTCAGTTCCAGGTCGAAGCTGCGCTTGGTGCTGTCACGATCCATGCTGGTCAGCAGGATTTTTCGCCAGCCCCATATTTAGCCATGCGTTGCGCCCATCTGATCGCGTCGATGCCGGTAGGCCACCGGTGAAAATTTCCCAGCGCGATGCCTCATTGGCTGATAGACTGATTTAGCGTCGATAGCGACTACGATGCACTGGTTGCCGAAATGTTCGGCGGCTTGGCAGGCGGACAAACCCGGGCGATGAATGGCAGCGAAGATAGACACTTTATCTGCGCTTTGCTGTTCAGCATGCGCCGCACATCATCCAGGTGCTGCCACCCACTGTCAACGGATGAAGACCTGCTGCGACCTGTTCGACAACGAACTATAGTTCGCGATCATCTGGAGCGGCGGTGATGTCCAGGAAGGTGATCTCTGTCAGCACCTTGCTCGTCATAGCGGCGGCAATTTCCACGGATCGTTTACGTCGCGCATCCGGACGAACTTAACACCTTGACTACGCGGCCACGATCGACATCCAGGCAGGGAATGATACGTTTGGCTAATCCCATCGTGCGATTCCCGAGGTTCCGGCCAGCCGCTGAGCCTCGGTTATTAGATCAATAGCGCCATCACAGAGCCTCCGGCCAATAATCGCACCCATGATGCTTGCCATCGCACACAGCGCTTGAATGTCGTCTAGAGGCTGATGCCGCCGGAGGCAATGACCGGAACCGTGATGGTTTGGGCAAGCTGGACTGTCGCCTCGACGCGTTGACGCCTGCATCACAATGTCGCGGCTAAACAGGTAAACGATCGCTTCCACACCGTCGTTCAAAGATATGTGCTGATCAATAACATTATGTCAGATAGCTTCGACCAGCCATTGATGGCCACACGTCCGTCTTCAGCGTCGAGTCCAACGAAAATGTGGCCAGGGCATTCCAGGCAGAGATCATTGATGATATGCGGTTCCTGCACCGCCTTAGTGCCGATGATAATGAATTGAACGCCAGCATCTAGGTAGGCCTCTACCGTTTCTTCGTCGCGGATGCCGCCACCAACCTGAATAGGCAATTCGGGAAAAGCTTTGGCAATCTGGCTAATCACTTGGGCGTTAACCGGCTGGCTTGGCTGAACGCGCCATTCAGATCCACCACGTGCAGACGGCGGGCGCCAGCCTCCACCCACCGTCCGGCCATGGCGACCGGATCATCTGAAAAGATCGTCGAGTCTTCCATGCGGCCTTGGCGCAGCCGCACACATTTACCATCTTTCAAGTCAATCGCAGGTATAAGCAACATAATGGCTTTTCCAGCAGCACACCTTAAATTTTAGTGAGTAGTGAATACTAACCACTAGCCACTAACCACTTCGTCCTCTAAGGACTCCATTTCACGAAATTGGCAAGCAATCGCAGTCCTGCCTGAGCACTTTTTTCTGGATGAAATTGCACAGCGAAGAGATTGTCCCGTGCAATCGCTACAGTGAAATTAAAGCAGTAATGGCTCTGACCCACCGTCAGTGTCTCGTCGTTGGATTGCAGGTAGTAACTATGGACGAAATAGAAACGGCTATCCTGAGGGATGCCCTGCCAGAGCGGATGATCGCGTAGTTGATGAACCTGGTTCCAACCCATATGTGGCACTTTGAGCCGCTCACCGCTGACGGGATCACGCAGTTCGTTAAACCAGACCACCCGGCCAGGTAATACCTTTAGGCATTCAACGCCACCGTTTTCCTCGCTAAAGTCCAATAGCGCCTGCGGCCCCAGACACAAACCGAGAAAGGGTTTATTGCGGGCTGCGTCCCGGATCACGTCTATCAGCTCCCAGCGAGCCAATTCATGCATGCAATCACGGATCGAACCTTGACCAGGGAATACCACCCGGCCGGCATCCAGGATATCCCGGCGATTCTGGGTGACATGCACCCGCGTTTGGGGAGCAACATGTTCAAGCGCTTTGGCAACGGAACGGAGATTGCCCATGCCATAATCAATGATCGCGATGCTGGTCATGCGGAGGACTCGTGGGAGTGCAAATGCAGGAGTTGGCGTGTTGTATCGGCTGATACCTTAAAGGCTGCCTTTGGTGGAAGGAACACCGGTTACTTGGGGATCAAGTTCAACTGCCATACGCAGGGCACGGCCAAAGGCTTTAAACACGGTTTCGGCGATATGGTGGGCGTTGCGGCCACGCAAGTTGTCGATATGCAGGGTGATCAAGGCATGGTTGACGAAACCCTGGAAGAATTCGCGGAACAGATCGACATCAAATTCACCAATCCGGGAGCGAGGGAATTCAATCGCGTATTCCAGACCCGGCCGGCCAGAGCAATCCAATACCACTCTGGAGAGTGCTTCATCCAGCGGCACATAGGCGTGGCCATAACGGCGAATGCCGTGCTTGTCGCCCAGCGCCTGCTTGACCGCCTGGCCCAGGGTAATACCAATATCCTCGACGGTGTGGTGTGCGTCGATATGCAGATCGCCCTGCGCTTCGATGTCCAAGTCGATCAAGCCGTGGCGGGCAATTTGATCGAGCATGTGATCGAGAAAGGGTAAGCTGGTAGCGAGCTGGGTATTGCCCGTACCATCCAGATTCACCCGAGCTTGAATCCGGGTTTCCAGGGTATCACGCTTGATGGTGGCGATGCGCGCCGACATGTTGACTTGTTTCTATTTGCAGCCGTTATTGTGGCAATCCACACTTGGAATCCCACAATGAAGATGGAGGTGATTTTAAGGAGATTATAGATGATCAGCCTGAATAAGCGAATTCTATTCGATACTCTTCAGATTTGCAGCCGCTGCTGCTGACTGTTGCAAGGATCCTCTAAATTTTACAACAGATTACTGACGGTTAAGCGCTTTATCACGAATCTGAAGTTCTTGCGGTGTAACCGTTCACTCGCTGGGTACTCTCTTCCGTAGCAAGCGGTGAAGAGGCTGAATGATTACCTGACGGTTAAAAGCAATACCTGCCGCCCAATTTTCCGGGCTTAAAAAGCTTAGGGTTGCTAGAGAAGATCTTGGTTAAGGTGGATGCGAAAGCTATGAACAAAATATGTGTTCGTTATTGCCATCATCAGGGAGACTGGATCTGGAAGCAGTTTTGCCTTGTTTGCAAGCAAGCGGCGCAGGGGACATGGTGAGGAAGGTTACAGGGGGCATTGGTGCGGCGCGGGTTGCGGGAACGTGGGTAGATAAAACCTGCTATCAATGGGGAACGATATGAGTAATGCATTGCTCTAACTGCCTACCCTCGTATAATTCCTGGCTTCTTTCCCTGGTTCTCGGCCCCGCGCCTTCTGGACGTTCATGCACGCTGCTCCCTCGTTATTCTCTTATCGCAAGTACTGGGCCGCCCGTTTTAGTATTGCGCCCTTCCTGCCCATGTCGCACGCCGAAATGAATCAGCTCGGCTGGGATTCCTGTGACATTATTCTGGTCACCGGTGATGCCTACGTGGACCATCCCAGCTTCGGCATGGCGATCATTGGCCGGTTGCTGGAGGCGCAAGGTTTCCGGGTCGGCATCATCGCCCAGCCGGACTGGACTTCGGCGGAACCATTTCAGGCGTTGGGGCCGCCGAATCTGTTTTTCGGGGTCACTGCCGGCAATATGGATTCGATGGTCAATCGCTACACAGCTGACCGGCGGTTGCGCCACAACGACGCCTACACGCCTAATGACGAAGGTGATAAGCGCCCGGACCGGGCAGTGATCGTTTACAGCCAGCGTTGCCGTGAAGCCTACCCGGCAATACCGGTTGTCATCGGTGGTATCGAAGCCAGCCTGCGCCGCATCGCCCATTATGATTACTGGTCGGACAAGGTCCGCCGCTCGATTCTGCTGGATGCTAAAGCGGATCTGCTGCTGTATGGCAATGCTGAACGCGCCATCGTCGAAATTGCCCATCGGGTTGCTGCTGGCGAACCTCCTCGCACCCTGCGCGATATTCGCGGTACGGCATTTATCCACTGCGGCGGTTTACCCGAGGATTGGCTGGAAATCGACTCGACCGGCGTGGATGAACCGGGTCCGGCCCCCGCGTATCCCGATCCGTATGCGGCAACGCCGGTCAAAAGCGCGGCTTGCGCCACCTCCTCACCCGCTGAAGCCGCCATGCCGCCGGTGCAGCCGCTGCGTTTTCAGCGCCGTGCCATCCGCCATGACCGCGCCAAAACTGCTATCCGTCTACCCGCCTACGAGCAGGTCAAGAACGATCCAGTGCTGTATGCCCACGCCTCGCGCCTGTTGCATCTGGAGACCAACCCCGGCAACGCCCGCGTCTTGATTCAACACCACGGCAACCGTGATGTGTGGCTTAATCCACCGCCGATACCGTTGACTACTGCCGAACTCGATGCCGTGTTCGATCTGCCTTATGCCCGTGTTCCGCACCCGGCCTATGGCAATGCCCGCATCCCGGCTTATGAGATGATCCGCTTCTCGGTCAATATCATGCGCGGCTGTTTTGGCGGTTGCACCTTTTGTTCGATCACCGAGCACGAAGGACGCATCATTCAATCCCGTTCGGAAGCGTCTATTTTGCGCGAGATCGAGGACATCCGCGACCGGACGCCAGGCTTTACCGGCGTGATCTCCGACCTTGGCGGACCGACCGCTAACATGTACCGGCTGGCTTGCAAATCCAGTGAGATTGAGCAGAGTTGCCGTCGGCTCTCCTGCGTTTACCCGGAAATCTGCCCGAACCTCAACACTGATCATTCGGCGTTGACCGCGTTGTACCGCAAAGCCCGGGAATTGCCGGGCGTGAAGAAGGTACTGATTGCTTCGGGATTGCGCTATGACCTGGCCGTGCGCGATCCGGCTTACGTGCGGGAACTGGTCACCCATCATGTGGGCGGCTATCTCAAGATCGCCCCGGAACATACCGAGGCCGGACCACTCTCGAAGATGATGAAACCCGGCATGAGCGCTTACGATCAATTCAAGGCATTGTTTGACAAGTTCTCGCGCGAGGCGGGCAAGGAGCAATACCTGATCCCTTACTTCATCGCCGCCCATCCCGGAACGACTGATGAAGATATGCTCAATCTGGCGCTGTGGCTGAAACGGAATAGCTTCCGCGCCGATCAGGTTCAGGCGTTCTTGCCGGGTCCGATGGCGCTGGCTACCGCCATGTATCACACCGGGCGCAATCCGCTGAAGGGTATTCACCGTGACCGGGGTGAGAAGGTCATGTCGGCCAAGGGATTGAAACAGCGGCGGCTGCACAAGGCATTTCTGCGCTATCACGATGCCGGAAACTGGCCATTGCTGCGCGAGACACTTAAACGCATGGGCCGCGCTGATTTGATCGGTAATGGCAAACGGCAGCTGATTCCAAGCTGGCAACCGGGCGGTACCGGCGCTGGCAGCGGGGAAGGTGTGCGGACCGGCCGTAAGCACCGGCCACAGACCGTGTTGACCCAACATACCGGTCTTCCGCCACGCAGCGAAGGAACAATGCCTGGCAAGTCTTTTTCCAAGTTACCCGCCACTGACCGGCGACCCGCGCGGGCCTTTACCCAAGGCAGCCCTTGTGGTTCCGGCCGCCGGCCGCGCCGATCTTAGTTTGACCGGACGCATGATGTCGGAGGTCTTGCAAAACCAAAGTATTCCAGGGCAATGCCCTGGATGGCTAGGCTTGTTAGCTAAGGATACCCAAGTGAATGGCTATGGTGGCTGGGGGAAGAAAAGCCAGGATAAGCATGAGATTGACAATGTCTTTTGCTCATACTCACACGATCATCCGCCGGGCGATGCCCTTGGGTTTGCGCTTTTTGAGCCGTTGCGCTTCCTTTTGCCGCTTCTCTGCCAGTTCAATCAGAATCTGCTGGGAACCGCGTGGATCATCGCCTTCGCCAGGGATGCGCTGAATATAGGTTCCATCCGGCTGCATATCCCAGGCGCTGCGCCGGTCGTTCAGTTGCACATCCAGAATCTGCTGTAACTCCCGCTGCAACTCCGGAGTATCAACCGGCGCCACGACTTCAACCCGGCTTTCTAGATTGCGTTGCATGCAGTCCGCTGAGCCAATGAAATATTCATCGGCGCCGCTATTGCGGAAATGGAAGATCCGGGTGTGTTCCAGGAACCGGCCAACAATGCTGATCACCCGCACGTTTTCCGAGATGCCTGGAATACCTGGACGCAGCCGGCAAGTGTCGCGAACGATGAGATCAACATTGACGCCCGCTTGCGAAGCCTGATACAGCGCCGCAGTCACTTCCTTGTCTTCCAGCGCATTCATCTTGAATTGGATCAACGCAGGCTTACCGGCCTTGGCGTGGCCGATTTCACGCTCGATCTTAGCCAGCAACGCCGGTTTGAGTACTTTGGGTGCGGGCAACAGTTTGCGGTAATTCCGCTTCGGGACGTAGCCAGTGGTGAGATAATTGAATAATTCGGTCAAGTCCTCGCCGATGACCGGATCACAGGTTAGTAAGCCCAGATCGCTGTACATGCGGGCAGTGCCGGCATGGTAGTTGCCCGTGCCGATATGTGCATAGCGACGCAAGCCATTGTAGTCCCGCCGCACCACCAGGATGACCTTGCTGTGCGTTTTAAGTCCCAAAACTCCGTAGGTTACATGAATGCCGGCTTCTTCCATCCGGTTCGCCCAGCGGATGTTAGCCGCTTCATCGAAGCGGGCCTTCAGTTCCACCACGACGGTGACCTGCTTGCCATTTTGTGCGGCATTGGTCAGGTATTCGATGATTTTTGAATCCTCCGAAGTGCGGTACAAGGTCATCTTAATAGCCAGCACCTTCGGATCGAAGCTGGCTTCCCGCAAAAACCGCTCTACTGATGTTGCGAACGATTCGTAGGGATGTTGCAGCAGAATCGGCCCAATCTCGCGAATAATGTGAAAAATACTGCGTTTGTCGCTCAACTTGGGATGATCGAGCGGATGGTGTGATGGGTCGTGCAAATCAAGACGATTGATCGTGACAACCTGGAACAGGTCTTTCATCGCCATCATGCCATCCACTTCGAATACTTCGCTAGCCTCGTCCAAGCCTAGCTCAGCCGCCAGCATGCCGCGATGCACGGGGTCCATGTTTTTCTGCACTTCTAGCCGGACGATGGGGGCAACCTTGCGCTCGCGCAGCTCTGACTCGATCATTACCAGCAAGTCATCGGCCTGATCCTCATCACGTTCGGTGATGGCGTTGCGGGTGACGCGAAACAATTCACACGCTTCGATCACCATGCCCGGAAATAGCAGATCGAGGTTATTGGCCATTACATCCTCCAGCGGCACATAGAGTTCCTCATCGCCGACCTTGAGGAAGCGCTCAATCCCGGAACCGAGTGGCACTTTGATCCGCGCCAAGCCACTGGCGTCATCGTTGGCATAGCGCACGGTGACCAGCAGATTGAGCGACAGATTAGAGATGAAAGGGAAGGGATGGGCCGGATCCATCGTTTGCGGGGTGACCAGCGGAAAAATATTGCGCAGGTAGTACTCACGCATCTGTTTGCGCTGAGCCTCGGTGAGGCGCTTGTAGCTACGTAGAAAAATCCCCTGTTCCTTCAATAACTCGTGTAGCTGGGAAGCCAATATTCGCTGCTGGTCGACAATATCGCGCACCACCACCAGACATTCGCTTAACTGCTGTTCAGGACTGCGGCCATCGACCGACAACTCTCGCACCCGGGTACCGATCTGCTGCTTGAGGCCGCCGATGCGCTTCATAAAGAATTCATTAAGATTGGAACTGACAATGGCCAGAAATTTGACCCGGGCCAGTAAAGGAGTCCGTTCATCCTGGGCTTCTTGCAGCACACGTTGATTGAACGCAAGCCAGGTCAGTTCGCGGTTTAGATACCATTCGGGCGCGTTGGCATCGAAAACCGGCGGTGGTGGCTCTGGGAGCGTTGGTTCTGAGGCCATCTCCGCGGTTACATGTTCGTTTGATCGTTTGCTGCTTCTACGCGTGGCAGTGGATTCAGTTTCCTGGAGAGAGGCTTCAACCTGTTCAGTCATGGTAGCTCCGAATTTATTTCTTGCTCTTTGCGGCGGTAAATTTGTCTTCAGGTTGACCTAGCGCTACCCCCAGGCGTTCACACAGCGCCCGTAATATTTCAATACGTGCATGGCGCTTGTCGTTCGCCTCGACCAGGGTCCACGGTGCTTGACGAGTGCTGGTCCGTTCCACTAGATCGTTCACCGCCAGTTCGTAATCCGCCCAGCGATCACGGTTGCGCCAATCCTCATCGGTCAACTTCCAGGCCTTGTAGGCAATTTGTTCACGCTCCTTGAAGCGTCGCAATTGCTCATCCGGGGTGATGTGTAACCAGAACTTCAGCAACACGATGCCTCGTTCCACCAACTGTGCTTCGAAGTCATTAATCTCAGCATAGGCGCGCTGCCATTCGCGGGTGCGGGCGAAACCTTCGATCCGTTCCACCAGCACCCGTCCATACCAGCTCCGGTCATAGATGGTGACGCGGCCGGCGCGCGGCAGATGCCGCCAGAACCGCCATAGATAATTATGCGCGGCTTCTTCATCCGTCGGCGCCGCGATCTGGATCACCTGGTAATCACGGGCATCCAGCGCAGCAGTGATACGGCGGATGCTGCCGCCCTTGCCAGCAGCATCCCAACCTTCGAATACCAGAATCGTCGAAATCGTGCGCTCGCGGGCTATGCGTTGAAGCTGATTCAATTTACCTTGGTAATGTTTCAATGCGACGTCATAGTCTGCCTTGGATAGGGTCTTGCTCATATCCAGGCGTGATAAAACAGTAATAATGGGTAGTCCATCTATAGCCGTTGAAGCTGGCTTCGACGCATGGGCATCTGTATCTTCATTGCTGCTGGCCAGCGACGTCTTAGCCTCGTCTAACCGGAAATGGATTGCGTCGCGCATGACCGTTGCTACGGCGGCACTGCGGTAGCGCGCATCGTAACCTTCTATGATTTTCCACTGTGCCAGCCCGGTGCTGGTCTTCATGATCGTGCGCTCGGCTGCAGCGATGAAAGACTCATATAACTCCCAATGCTGCCAGTCACGCTTGGATATCCGCCAGTGCAGCAGCGGGTTTTTCTCTAGCTTGCGCAGGCGTTCTTTTTGGGCATCCTTGGAAAGATGCATCCAGAATTTCAGGATCAGTGCGCCATCGTCAGCCAGCGTCTGCTCGAAGGTTTTGATTCGCTCCAGCCGTTCGTCAAATTCTGCGAGATCGATATGACCGTAAACATGATCGAGAATCGGCATTGAATACCAGGAACTTAGGAATAGGCCGATCCGTCCCCGAGGTGGTAGATCCCGCCAGAATCGCCAGTATTCCGGCCGATCACGTTCCTCGTCGGAGAGTTCGCCAAAAGCGCGTGTCACCAGCCAGCGTGAATCCAGCCACTCATGCAGTTTGTTGACCGTCTCGCCTTTGCCAGCACCGTCCACTCCAGCGAAGACCACAATGACTGGAAAATCAGCATTGCGTAATTCCATCTGCATCATCTGCAGGTCTTCCCGTAGCTGGGAAACCTGTTGGTGATACTCGTCCTTGGGAAGCTTATGCTGCAGTTCGGCGGTTCTGAACATTATGATCCTCGCTGACGTAAACAAAGATGGCAGGCGGATGGCCCAGGTAGCCGCAATGAAGTAATAAAATAATTTAAAATCATAATATTACAGATAAATAGAAATACTTGGGGAATTTCTGCCCGATAGGATCGATTGCGACAACCCAGTTTAATGTTAATCTTAGTGCAGTTGACCGACAGACGCTCGACTCTCCCGCTTGAGTCAGAATAGTTGCCCAACCGGTTGCTAATCATGACTGGGCTTATCTCAATAGAAAGGAGAAACTGAATGAAGCGGCGACTATTAGCCGGTCTGATTCCCGTGGCGCTCACTCTGGCGGGCCCGGTTCAAGCAGATATTTATGCCTTCGTTGACAGCAACGGTGTTCGGCACTTAAGCAATGTGCCTAATGATCCGCGTTATAAATTGGTAATGCGCACTCCGGCCTACAGCAAGAAGGCTGCGCAGGCTTCGAGTTTTGCCCCCAGCAATCTCTATGCGCCCGGTGTCATGCCGCGTAACTACGCGTCGCAGGCAGCGCGCAGCAAACCATTCCGGGTTAATGAACAAAACCGCCAGCGCTTCAATGCCGATGTCAATCGGATCGCCGCGCAATACCGCCTGGAACCGGCCTTGATGCATGCGGTGATCAGCGCCGAGTCCGCGTACAATCCCTGGGCTGTTTCTCCAAAAGGCGCCATGGGTCTTATGCAATTAATGCCAGGCACCGCGGAACGGTTCGGCGTCAGCAATGCCTATGACCCGGTCGCCAATATGCATGGTGGAGCCCGCTATCTGCGCTGGCTACTCGATCGGTTCAACAATACCCAGTTAGCGGTAGCTGCTTACAATGCCGGTGAGGGCGCAGTGCAAAAATATGGCAATCAGATCCCGCCCTATAAAGAAACCCAAACTTATGTAACGCGGGTGCTAAATTTTTATCAGCAATACCGGTTGAGCGGTTTGTACAATACCAGTACGAATGGCAACGCGTTAGCACTCAACAGCAGTAGCTATCCCGGCAGGTCTAGTGGTGTCACTATCATCACCCCCCGTACCAGTGGCCGGTTTGCGCGAACGCCGGTTAAAGCAGCATCGTCGTCGTTAAACATAGCGCCTAAGACTTATCTGACTCCGACTGGAGACCGGGTGATTATTGGCAACAGTGGTGGAAGCCGGGATTCAATTCGTTCTTCGGTCAACGTTGTCGACGCTTCGCGGTTTGTGGGCAATAACAAGTGATCGGCAATTCAACCTTACGTTTTCATTCTCTGGAAACGGGTGGAATGCCCGTTCCTCGTCAGCCTTGTTGTAACCGTTCACGCCCCTTGCCTGCTTGCAGGAGGGCGTCTGGGAGTGAGAGCAGCGGTTTCAAAGAATTACCCCCTCACCCTCGCCTTCTTGGCGGGGGACGAGAGGACTGAGTGATGACGTCTTGTTAAGCTATTTCCTCCCCTCCAAAAATGCTTGGGTTGAAAAATCGCCATGAAATTTACCTATCCGGGACTTACCGATCAGGAAGTGGAAACTTCCCGTTCTCAGCATGGTTCCAACGCCGTCGCCAGTCAGGAAGTTGAAACCTTCTGGGACAAGCTGCTGGGCAACCTGAAAGATCCCATCATTATCATTCTGATCGCCGCCCTGCTGATCACAGTGGCGTTGACGATTTTTGGCTATGCCGAATGGTATGAAAGCGTCGGCATCGCCTTCGCCGTGGTGATTGCCACGTTTGTCGCCACCTGGTCGGAACATAGCAATGAGCAATCCTTCCAAAAACTGCTGGAAGAAGCCTCAATGATCCTGGTTAAGGTATTTCGCAACGGCCATCTGACCGAAATCTCGATCAATGATCTGGTGGTTGGCGACTATATCCTATTACAGCCGGGCGACACGGTACCGACCGATGGGTTGCTGATCGCGGGACACGCCGAGGTTGATGAAGCAGCCCTGACCGGCGAATCGGAACCGGTCAAAAAAACTGCGCTGCCTGAAGGCGCTGACCCAGCAACGGATGTGGAAGAACACCGGTTATTCCGCGCGGGTCTCCTGGTCGATGGTGAGTGTGTGATGCAGGCCAGCGCCGTAGGCGACCAGACCCGTTACGGTCAGACCATGAAGGAACTGCTGTCCGCTGAGGACCGGCTCTCGCCTCTGCAACATAAACTGACGGTGCTGGGCGGGCATATTTCGACTTTTGGCTACATCGGCGCAACCTTCATTTTTATCGCCTTCATGTTTAACAACATGTTTCTACAGGCTGAGAGTTTCGACGCCTACTGGGCGCAGGAAGGCGGAATCATCATCAAAGATTTCGTGACGGCAGCGATTTTAGCCATCATCGTGGTCGTGGTGGCGGTGCCGGAGGGCTTGCCGATGATGATCGCTATGGTGCTGGCGATCAACATGAAGAAATTACTCAGTGTCAAGGTGCTGGTGCGTAAGTTGTTGGGTATCGAAACTGCTGGCAGCCTAAATATCCTGTTTACCGACAAGACCGGCACGCTGACTCAGGGCCGGCTATCGGTGAGTGCCTTTGTGACGGGTATCGGCACACAGTATGGAAAATTAGACGATATTCCCCAGGCGTTGCGCGACACTGCCGGATTTGCCCTGCGCAACAACACCAGTGCAGTGATCGACGCCAGCGACCCGAACGACATCAAGATGGTCGGCGCCGACCGCACTGAACAGGCGCTGCTGCGGTTCGTTGCGCCGTATCTGACGCAAACCGGCAATGTCGACATTGTCGATGTCATTCCCTTCAACAGCACCCGCAAGTTTTCTGCGACTCAGGTGACCGGCGACCGGGCGCTGACGCTGATCAAAGGCGCTCCGGAAGTGATCCTGCGGAACTGCACGCATTATTTGGACGCAGAAGGCAATACCGTTGACCTCAGTGATTCAAGCGCCTTGGATGCAGCCATGCGCGAGTTGTCTTCACGGGCCATGCGCCTGCTGGCGGTCGCAGTGGCTGAGACGCCGATTGACAGCAGCAAGGCGTTGCCAGCTCATTTGACGCTGGCTGGCGTATTTGGAATGCGCGACGAATTACGTGAAACTTCTTACGCTTCGGTGAAAACCGCGAAAAATGCAGGCATTCACGTCATCATGATCACTGGCGATGCGAAGGAAACCGCTCAGGCGATTGCCAAGGACGTAGGATTGCTGGAAGGCGATGAACAGGGAATCATCCTCACATCTGCTGAGTTGGCGCAACTGTCTGACGAAGAGGTTAAACAGAAGCTACCGCATCTGTATGTCGTGGCGCGAGCCTTCCCAACCGATAAGAGCCGCCTGGTGAAACTGGCTAAGGAACTGGGCTTGGTGGCTGGCATGACCGGCGATGGCGTCAACGACGCGCCGGCAGTGAAAAACGCCGATGTCGGCTTCGCCATGGGCAGCGGTACTGAAATGACCAAGGAATCCGGCGATATCGTCATCCTCGATGATAACTTCTCCTCATTGACCAAGGCAGTGCTGTACGGGCGCACCCTGTTCAAATCGATTCGCAAGTTCCTGGTTTTCCAGTTAACGGTCAACGTCTCCGCCATTCTGGTGGTGTTCCTGGGGCAATTCTTCGGCTTTGATCTGCCGCTGACCATGACCCAGTTGCTATGGCTGAACATCATCATGGACACCTTGGCCGGACTGGCTTTCGCTGGCGAGGCGGCCTTGCAACGCTATATGCTGGAGAAACCAATGCGGCGTGATGAACAACTGATCAATACCGATATGTGGTCATCAATCCTGATCAACGGCGCATTGATCGCTTTTATCAGCATCCTGTTCCTGACCAGCGACCTGACCCGGACGCTGTTCGCCGGCGGTCACGAGATCAATTCTGATGCGGCGCAAGGCAAATTTCTGACTGCGTTCTTTGCCTTCTTTGTGTTCATTCAGATTTTTAATACCTTCAATGCGCGTACTCAGGGCCTGAATCTGTTAGAGCATCTGTTGGATAATCGGCTGTTTAGTCTAATTATTCCGTTGATTATGGTGATTCAGGTGATCTTTATCACGTATGGCGGCGAGATATTGCGCACCGTCGGTTTGTCGTTGCAGGAATGGGTTTATGTGTTGCTGATGGCTGTTGTGATCATTCCCGTTGATCTGGCGCGCAAAGTGCTTCGCAACCAATGGTTCGGTAATCCGGTGCAGCAGGAACGGTCTTAAGCTTAACTGCTTTCTTTAACCACCCTGGCGCTGGTGCGCCACCCCTCCTTATCCAAGGAGGGGAAATGAAGGTTCATCATGTTTCTGAGTGGCTATCGTCCTCGTGGCGCTCGCTATCTGCAAGTATCGGCTCCCAAAACCACCCGCAGTTCCGGGAGTCCTGTTTTGCGATCATGGCGAGCCTGGCTGTTGGCGGGTCTACTCGCCGCCGGGATCGGCGGCGATATTAGCGCTACGGAATCTTGGCAAGTGCAACGGGAAGCCTTTCGGCTCGCTGAACAATCATTGCAGGCTGGCGCATCCGTGGACTACGCGGCATTGCGGGGCTATCCGTTGTATCCCTACCTGCGTTACCGGGATATCTCCCGCCGGTTACCGGCATTTCCGGCTACCGAGGTGCGGGAGTTTCTGCAAATCTACTCCGATACACCGCTGGCTGACCGCCTGCGTAACGCTTGGCTGCGCCAGCTTGCTGGTGCCCAACGCTGGGACGATTACCTGCGCGATGCGGTTCCCAGCCGCGATCCAACCTTCGAGTGCTGGCGGCGGCAAGCCTTGTTGAAGACTGGCCAGACCCAGACTGCGCTGCAGGACTTCGCCACGATTTGGTTGCGCGGCAGTTCACTACCCAATGCCTGTGACCCAGTGATTGCAGTCTGGCAAACGCAAGGCCACCTCTCGCCGGCATTGCGCTGGCAACGGTTTGTGCTGGCGATGCGCGAAGGAGAAACGGGGTTGGCCCGGTTTCTACAGGCTGACATGCCGGAAGCCGATCGCTTATTGGCTGATACCTGGCTGGCAGTCGCCAGTGATCCGGCCTTGATTCTCGACGGTGGCCAATTAAAGACCGATGATCCGCGTGTCCTGCCGGTTTTGATCGATGGCTTAGGCCGTTGGCGGCGGCGCGATGCGCTAGCAGCAGCAGCAGCGCTCGATACCCTCAAGGCGCATGATCCGGCGCTGGCCCCGCATCTAGCGAATGAAGAACGATTACTGGCCTTATGGATTGCCAGCGACTATCACCCGGCCTCACTGGCGCGGTTAACCGCGTTGCCGGAGACCGTGGTCGATGCGGATGTGCGGGAATGGCGGATTCGGGTTTGTCTGAAACAAGGCGATTGGCTGGCAGCCTTGCACTGGCTTGATCAATTGTCCCCGGAAGAGCGCGATAGTCCACGCTGGCAATACTGGCGCGGTCGAGCGCTGGAATCGCTGGGCCGGACTGAACAAGCGCAAAAAACCTACCAGAGCATCGCGAGCCAAAGGGAATATTACAGCTTTTTAGCGGCTAACCGGCTTGGTGTTGCCTATACCATTGCAAATACCCCACTGACGGTTTCGCCGACTGAACTCGATGCGCTATTCGTCGGTTCCCCCGGTCTGCAACGGGCAAAGGAGTTGTACATTCTGGGCCGTGAGTGGGAGGCAGATACGGAGTGGCGGCGAGCAGCTCAGGCATTCGATCCGGTAGCGCTAAAGCAGGCGGCATACTTGGCTCATCGCTGGGAGTGGCATCATCAAGCTATCATCACCATTGCCCAGGCGGAGCACTGGGATGATTTGGAGCTGCGGTTTCCACTGGCTTACCGCGACAGGGTGGTGGCAAACGCCCGCGAGGATCAATTGGACCCGGCTTGGGTGTATGCGCTTATCCGTCAGGAAAGTGCTTTTCGGGCCGACGCGCGTTCTCCTGTTGGGGCATTGGGGCTGATGCAACTCATGCCCGCTACGGGCCGGCAAATAGCCCAAGATTTACAAGACACTGTTGATACGCTCGACTTGCGGCAACCAGAGACTAATATCCGCTATGGAGTTCACTATCTGCGGCGTATGCTGGACCGGTTACAAGATAATCCGATACTGGCTACTGCCGCTTACAATGCCGGCCCCAGCAAAATAGTACAATGGTTGCCCATCGGCACGCCGGTACCAGCAGATATTTGGGCGGAAACTATTCCCTACCGTGAAACCCGGGCCTATGTGCAGAGGGTCATGGAGTACGTTGTTATTTACCGTTATCTGCTGGGTCTGGAAGATGATGGTTTCAACACCACGCTGAGAGCGCGTATGAAACCTGTGTTGCCGCTGTAAAACGCTGGACGGCACGCGGGTTAGAGGCTGTCATATTATCTTTCGAAAGATATGGAAGAATGGAAGAATGGAAGGCGAGGGCCAGGAAAATACACTTTTGTTTTTGTGTACTTGTCAATCAGCCAGCGTAAGCTAGAGAATTTGATGACATTGTTGTTTTATGTGGCGATGAAAACGCCGTGATAGCCGGAGAGTAAATTTTGGCAAAACAAGTTCTCGTCGTTGACGACAATGAAATGATCACTTTTCTATGGAAGTTGGTTCTGGAAAATGGCAACTATGTTGTTTCCCAGGTCAACGATGGTGCCAGCGCTCTGGAAATGCTGGCCGCCAACCGCTATGACTGTCTGATCGTTGATTATCATATGGATGATATGGATGGTCTTGCGCTGACAGAGAAGATTCGTGCCATGCCTGGCTATCGCCCGGTTCCCATCATAATGATTATCGCTGAGCGTGACCAAGAATTGAGCGAGAGCGCCCGCATAGCCGGGATCAATGCCTTGATGACTAAGCCCGTGCATCCTGACAGCCTGTTAGATATCATCGGCCGCCTTTGTCCATTGAGTGTTTGATGAGAATTCTGCCCCTTTAGACCATGCGCCCATAGCGCCGCAGAGCTGGCAGGCGTCAATTTTTCGATACTTTTGCTCTGTTAAGCAATGCCTGAACGTAACGGATTGGGATGGCATAGGTAATACCACTCGGTTTTTCCAGAATGGATTCTTTACTGCCCTGAACAAACACTTTATTGATGACTCCAATTACCCGGCCAGTATCCTGTTCGTATAGCGGGCTGCCACTGTTGCCAGGATAAGCAGTGGCGTCGAGTTGCAATACTTCATAAGGCTCATTTTTCAAACGCTGGATAGTGGCCGGGTCCAAATTTCCGGCGGCAGGCACGGGGATGGCCACTGGACTGATAGCGGAAATGATGCCTTGATGTGTGACTGGAAAAAGACCCAGAACTACACCGATCGGAAATCCGGTGAACGCGATAGCCTGTCCTTCACGGGAACGCCGCGATTCACCCAATTGCAACGCAGGCAATGGCGGGCCATCAATCTCCAGCAAGGCTAGATCGTGCTCCGGATCAATTGCGATTTTTTTCGCTGGGCGTGACTCAACCATTGTGCCCTGACCAATGAATACCGCTAGCGTTTCCTTATTCTGTGAATCAAGGAAGGCAGGTAAGGCATGGGCATTGGTAATGACCTGCCGGCCTTGACCTACCACAAAGCCGCTGGCTTCAAATTTGGCCGGTGGCCGCCGGGCAGGCTGCACTGTGCCAATGGCGACAATACTAGGCTTAATCTTCTCTACCGTATCGGCCAGGCTCGCTGCCCAGGCTGTAGGCTGGCTCATCATGAGTAGCAGGCTGCTTGCTAGCAGGACAAGCAGGCGGCATTGGCAGAGTTGTGCAACAAACCGGCGCATCATAGGCAACTCCCGGTTAAAGATATTTTACATCAATGATTTCGTAAGTTTTGATGCCGCCAGGTGTTTGCACATCCACGATATCGCCAGCGAATTTGCCAATTAAGGCGCGGGCAATCGGCGAATTAAAGGAAATTTTACCCGCCTTAATATCGGCTTCATCCTCGCCGACGATCTGATAACATTTTTCTTCTTCGCTCTCTTCTTCGGTCAGCCGCACTGTGGAGCCGAACACTACCTTATCCGAAGCAGGGATCATGCTAATATCAATAACTTGGGCGTTAGCCAATTTCGACTCAATTTCAGCGATGCGGCCTTCAGTAAAGCTCTGCTGCTCACGGGCGGCATGATATTCGGCATTTTCCTTCAAGTCGCCGTGGGCGCGGGCTTCAGCGATGGCGGCGGTAATCCGCGGGCGCTCTACTGTTTTCAATTCTTGTAGTTCGGCGCGGAGCCGGGCAGCGCCAGCTGCAGTCATCGGTACTCTATGGGTTGTCGTCATATAAGCAATTCCCGGTGCAATTCCTGGAGGCAGTTCACGCTCCTGTTGTCAAGTTGGCGCAGAGCCAGACAAGTGGCCCGCGCCGCGGCAATCGTTGTGGTGTAGCTGACCTTATGCATCAACGCCTCGCGGCGGATGGAAAAGGAGTCGGCAATCGCTTGCTTGCCTTCGGTAGTATTAACGATCAGGTCAATCTGGTCATTCTTGATCAGGTCGACAATATGGGGCCGGCCCTCGCCGACTTTATGAACAGTTTCACAGGCAAGCCCATGGCTGTGTAGCGCCGCCGCAGTCCCTTTAGTGGCCACCAGTCCGAAGCCAAGCCGGTCCAGATCACGGGCAATCTCGATAGCTTTTGTCTTATCGATGTCGCGCACGCTAATGAAAGCCCGGCCACCACGTGGCAACTGATCACCAGCGCCAAGTTGCGCCTTGGCGAAAGCTTCGCCAAAGGTGCGCCCAACTCCCATTACTTCGCCGGTCGACTTCATTTCGGGTCCCAGCAGCGGATCAACGCCAGGAAATTTGACGAAGGGAAACACGGCTTCCTTAACAGAATAATAGTTGGGAATGATCTCGCCGGATACCCCTTGTTCCGCTAGCGCGCGTCCGACCATGCAACGGGCAGCGATCTTAGCCAAGGGCCGGCCGGTGGCTTTTGAGACATAGGGGACGGTGCGTGAAGCGCGCGGATTGACTTCCAACACGTAGATCGCATCACCTTGAATGGCGAATTGGGTATTCATTAACCCGATGACACCGAGTTTCAAAGCCATTGCCCGGACTTGTTCACGCAGCCGGTCCTGAATCATTGGGTTGAGGGAAAAGGGTGGCAGCGAACAGGCGGAATCACCCGAATGAACCCCGGCTTCCTCGATGTGTTCCATGATGCCGCCGATGATCACCTCGCGACCGTCACTCAGCGCATCAACATCAACCTCAACCGCGTCGTTAAGGAAGCGATCCAGCAGCACGGGCGATTCATTGGAAACCTGCACCGCCTCGGCCATGTAGCGGCGCAAATCACCTTCTTCATGGACGATCTCCATGGCCCGGCCGCCCAGCACGTAGGAGGGACGCACCACCAGAGGATAGCCGATTTCACCGGCCAGCCGCACGGCCTCCTCGGCTTCACGGGCAGTGCGATTCGGTGGTTGCAACAGGCCCAGTTGATCAATCATCTGCTGAAACCGTTCGCGGTCCTCAGCACAGTCGATGGCATCCGGGCTGGTGCCGATGATCGGTACCCCATTGGCTTCCAGCGGCTTGGCCAATTTCAGCGGCGTCTGGCCCCCGTACTGAACAATGACGCCTTTGGGGCGTTCCTTGCGGACGATTTCCAGCACGTCTTCCAGGGTCAGAGGCTCGAAATACAGCCGGTCGGAGGTATCAAAGTCGGTGGACACGGTCTCTGGATTGCAGTTGACCATGATAGTTTCGTAGCCATCTTCGCGCAGCGCCAGGGCAGCGTGGACACAGCAGTAATCGAATTCGATACCCTGGCCGATGCGGTTAGGACCGCCGCCTAGCACCATGATTTTATCGCGATTGCTGGGTTCTGCCTCGCATTCCTCTTCATACGTCGAGTAAAGATAGGCGGTGCTTGTGGCGAATTCAGCGGCGCAAGAATCGACCCGCTTATAGACCGGGTGGACAGCCAGCTGCTCGCGTAACCGGCGGACGGTGGTCTCATCAGCACCGGCTAAGGCCGCCAGCCGGCTGTCGGCAAAGCCCTTGCGTTTAAGAAAGTATAGCCGCTCGCGGTCATGCAGCGCTGCCAAGCCAGTCGCCCGTATCTCGCCAGCGAGCTGCACCAGTTCTTCAATCTGCGTTAGAAACCAGGGGTCGATCCAGGTTAATTCGTAAAGCGCTTCGACTGAATAACCAAGCCGGAACGCCTCGGCGACATACCATAGCCGCCGCGCGCCGGGAACGCCCAATTCTTGTTTGAGAATCGTGTGTGGGTTGGCAAGGTTGCTATCGAGGATTTCGTTGAAACCATCGACACCAATTTCCAGCCCGCGCAGCGCCTTTTGCAAGGATTCCTGAAAGGTGCGGCCGATCGCCATGACTTCGCCGACCGATTTCATCTGGGTGGTCAGCCGGGGATCGGCTTGGGGAAATTTCTCGAAATTGAAGCGAGGTACTTTGGTCACGACATAGTCGATGCTTGGCTCGAACGAGGCTGGAGTGCGCCCGCCAGTAATCTCGTTTTGCAACTCATCCAGGGTATAGCCGACTGCTAATTTGGCCGCAACCTTGGCGATGGGAAAGCCAGTCGCCTTGGAAGCCAGCGCCGAGGAACGGGAAACGCGAGGGTTCATCTCAATGATGACCATGCGTCCATCATCGGGGTTAATAGCGAATTGGACGTTGGAACCGCCGGTATCGACGCCGATCTTGCGTAACACCGCCAATGAGGCGTCGCGCATGATCTGATATTCTTTGTCGGTCAAGGTCTGGGCTGGGGCGATGGTAATCGAGTCGCCAGTATGCACGCCCATCGGATCGAGGTTTTCAATGGAGCAAACGATGATACAGTTATCGGCCCGGTCGCGGACCACCTCCATCTCGAACTCTTTCCAGCCTAGTACCGATTCCTCCAGTAACACCTCGTTGGTCGGCGACAAATCTAGGCCGCGCTCAAGGATTTCGACCAGTTCCTCGCGATTGTAGGCGATGCCGCCACCGCTGCCACCCAGGGTAAAAGAGGGGCGGAGGATGGTTGGAAAACCGATTTCGTGATGCTGGGCCAGCGCCTCCTCCAGGGTATGGGCAACCACTGAGCGCGGAGTGGCTAAGTTGATCTCATTCATTGCCAAGCGGAAGCGCTCGCGGTCCTCGGCCATGTCGATGGCGTCGGGAGAAGCGCCAATCATCTCAACGCCATGCTGTTCCAATACACCATGTTGAACCAGCTCCAAGGCGCAATTCAGCGCAGTCTGGCCACCCATGGTCGGCAGCAGAGCGTCGGGGCGCTCGCGGGCGATAATGTGAGCAACTGTTTGCCAATGGATTGGTTCGATATAGATGGCATCGGCCATGTTGGGATCGGTCATGATCGTGGCCGGGTTGGAGTTGACCAGGATCACCCGGTAGCCCTCCTCCCGCAGTGCCTTGCAGGCTTGCGCGCCGGAATAGTCAAATTCGCAAGCTTGGCCGATCACGATGGGACCGGCGCCAATAATCAGAATACTTTGTAAATCGGTACGCTTGGGCATGACTCAAGGGCCAGGTATCAGGTATCAGGCATCATTGCCGTCAACCTGAGGATTGTGGATCAGATTTTAGCCTGATTTTTTTGCGCCATCAGACCTATAAACCGGTCGAATAGTGGCGCCACGTCATGTGGGCCAGGACTGGCTTCCGGGTGACCCTGGAAACTGAAGGCTGGCCGGTCGGTGCGGGCAATGCCTTGCAGTGAACCATCAAACAGCGAGCGGTGCGTAGCCCGCAGGCAGGCTGGCAGCGTGGCTTCATCGACGGCGAAGCCATGATTCTGGCTGCTGATCATCACCTGGCGGCTGTCGAGATCCAGTACCGGATGATTGCCGCCATGATGGCCAAATTTCATTTTGACGGTTTTCGCGCCGCTGGCCAGGCCTAATAGCTGATGACCGAGGCAAATTCCAAACAGTGGAACGCCAATTTCCAGTAATGCGCGGATCGTAGTAATCGCGTAGTCACAGGGCTCCGGGTCACCGGGGCCATTGGATAGAAATACGCCATCAGGTTTCAGTTCCATGATTGCGGCAGCAGGCATTTGTGCCGGAACGACCGTCAAGCGGCAGCCTCGATCGGCCAGCATCCGCAGAATATTGCGCTTGACCCCATAGTCGCAGGCGACGACATGGTAAGGGGTATCCGTGGCGGCGGGAAAACCATTGCCAGCGAGCTGCCAGCGGCCTTCATGCCATGAATAGGGCGTAGCGACACTGACGGCTTTCGCCAAATCCATGCCTTTCAAACCAGGAAATTCACGAGCCAGCTTCAGGGCGAGTTCGAAATCAAGCGCATCACCGGCCATGATGCAGCCATTTTGCGCACCCTTCTCGCGCAGCAACCGGGTGAGGCGGCGGGTGTCGATACCGGCCAGGGCAACCACGCCACGTTCGCGCAGATAGCTGTCTAAGGATTGTTGATTCCGCCAGTTGCTGGCAGCAGCCGGGCAATCACGCACTACCAGACCGCTGGCATGGATACAGCCGGCTTCTTCATCGCCACCATTGGTTCCTACATTGCCGATATGCGGATAAGTCAGAGTAATGATCTGTTGGCAATATGAAGGATCGGTCAGAATCTCCTGATAGCCGGTGATCGAGGTATTGAACACCACCTCGCCTTGGGCGTGGCCATCAGCACCGATAGATTCGCCCCGGAACAGGCTGCCATCTTCCAGAGCAAGAATCGCGGATTTCCTCAAAGGGTGCCTCCAAAACAGACGCGCATAAGAAAGGAGCGGTAAAAACCGCTCCCTGGATGCGGCGTGAAATCAACCAGGTTTTTGAATTAATGGTCAGTCTATCAAATTAGACGGCTCCACTCTAGCTGTGCTGCTAACCATTCTGTTTGAATGGATGGAATGTGACGCAGGCCTCTTGTTCATTAGGAGGCCCTGCGGTCCCGGAAAACAGGGCCTTACTGGTCAAGTCTTGATGAGGCCGCCGGGAATCATTATGTATCTGCTGATGTGCCCGTAAAAATTCGAGTCAACCGCTTAAACATCAGGTTCTTCCGGATTTTCACCTTCAAGGGTGGAAACATCGCCCAGCGGTAGTCCCAGCTCACGAGCGCGCAATAGCCGGCGCATAATCTTGCCACTGCGTGTTTTGGGTAAATCGGGTATAAATTCCAATTCGCGCGGCGCCACTGCAGGCCCTAACCGGGTGCGGGCAAAGCCCAATAATTCCTTGCGTAGCGCATCGCTGGGTACATAGCTAGGCTTTAATGCTACGAAGGCTTTGACAATCTGACCAGCAAACTCATCCGGTTTGCCAATCATGCCAGCTTCGGCTACTGCCGGATGCTCCATAAGCACGTTTTCGACCTCAAACGGGCCGATCAGATGACCTGAGGTTTTGATCACGTCATCGTTGCGGCCCACAAACCAGAAATAACCATCGATGTCGCAGATCGCCAGATCGCCGCTCAGATACCAGCCATCGGCAAAGCATTGCTGGTAGCGTTCTTCATCATCCAAGTAGCTACGGAACATGGAGGGCCAGCCAGCCCGTAATGCCAGTTCGCCTTCCTCGCCGGGTTCTAAACGGTCCACGCCGCCCCCCGGCCGGCGCCGGACAATAGCGGCTTCAATGCCGGGTAGCGGTTGCCCCATAGAGCCAGGCCGGATATCGAGGACGCGGTAATTGGCGATCATGATCGCTCCGGTCTCGGTTTGCCACCAAGTATCGTGGAAGGGCCGGCCCAGAGTGGCCAGACTCCAAGTGACTGCCTCAGGATTTAGTGGTTCGCCGACGCTAGCCATAAATCGCAAAGCGCTTAAGTCATGTCCTTGGACTGCCTCGGCGCCGGCCTTCATGAGCATCCGGATCGCTGTTGGCGCGGTGTACCAGACATTGACGCGTTCCCGGTCCAAAATGGCATACCAGCGCCGGGCGTCGAATTCCGCCTCATCCACCACCAGGGTTGCGCCGTTCACGAAGGGTGCGATGATGCCGTAGGAAACACCGGTGACCCAACCAGGATCAGCGGTGCACCAGTAGATATCGCCCGGCCGCAGATCCAGCACCCAGCGGCCAGTTAATTGATGAGCGGCCACAGCTTGGTGAACGTGGATCGCCCCCTTGGGTATTCCGGTGGTGCCGCTGGTGAAATGCAGCAGAGCCCAGTCTTCAGGCCGGGTGCGAGGTGGAGACCGGTGGTCCGGTCCGGTCTCCAGCAGGGTGTGAAAGGAATGGGTACCCGGTTCACTTCCGTCACTGTCAGTGAGCAATATATGCTCCAGATCCGGCAAGTTATTGCGTTGTTCCCGTATCTTGCGCTGGTAGAGCAGCGTTGTAGTGACTAGCACCCGTGCTTGGCTTTTAACCAGACGTACCCGCACGGGCTCTGGGCCGAATGCGGAGAAAAGCGGGCAGAAGACCGCACCGGCCTTCAGCGTTCCCAATGCGGTGATATAGAGTTCGGGAATCCGTCCAGCCAGGATGCAGACCCGGTCCCCTGGGCCGATACCGAGCTGTTCCAGACTGTTGGCAAAGCGATTGCTCAGCCGGGCCAATTCGGTGTAGCTAAAATCTTGCCGCTCGCCATTCTTGCCCAGCCAGCGCAAGGCGGCCACCTCGCCTTGGCCAGTTGCAACCCAGCGATCCACTGCTTCAAAAGCGATGTTCAAGCGGTCATAGGGTAATCTTGCTTGTTCAGCGCAGGCGATGTCCCAAGAGAATGTAGCCCGCATTGCTCTATAGTCCATCAGATTCGGGGCTGGTTCGTTGGCGTTCAAGGTTTTGTGTATTAGGGCCGCCATTGGATCCTCACAGTGGCTAGTAGCTAGTGGCTGGTGGCTAGTTGATCAAGCAGTTCTCAATAAATCAGGTTATTATTAAATCATTCCAACACAATCCGCTGGTCCAATTCTGGCACTGGTCCTCGCCCGAGATCCGTCCATGACTATTCGTAATCTCGAATATCTGTTCAAACCCCGTTCCATCGCTGTTATTGGTCGCGGTAAACAGCCTGGTGGTTCCGATGCGACCGTAGAATTTAACCTGATCGAGGGGGGCTTCAAGGGACCGGTGATGCCGGTGAACCCCGATCAGCAATCTATTTCCGGGGTGCTAGCCTACCGGGATGTCGCTAGCCTGCCGGTCACTCCGGACTTGGCGATTGTAACCACACCGCTGGATGAAGCGCCTGCCTTGATTAGTGAGCTGGGCCAGCGCGGCACACGGGCCGTGCTGTTGCTGACGCGGGAAGTGTTGCAGGATCATCGTGGTATCAAAACAGCCTTGCTTGACCAGGACATGCTGCGTAAATATCCGGATGATGGGGAGACACTGAAACAAAAAATCCTTGATACGGCTAAGCCCTATCTGTTGCGGATCATGGGGCCCGATCACCTTGGTTACGTCGTGCCGTCGGCCCATGTGAATGCAAGTTTGAGCAATCATCGGCCACTGGATGGCCATATCGCGCTGCTCTGCCAGTCAGCGGCGGTGATGCGCAGCGTGATGGATTGGGCTACCAGCCGCAATATTGGATTTTCCCATCTAATTTCGGTAGGGATTCGCTGGGATGTGGATTTTGGCGATCTGCTGGATTATCTGCTGCGGGATTCACACACCCGTGCCATCCTCATGTATATGGAAAATACCCGTAACCGTCGCAAATTTGTATCGGCAGCCCGTGTTGCCGCTCGGGTCAAGCCAGTGATTGTGCTCAAACCACGTGATTTCCGCACTGGCACGGTCGAAGATGCCGTTTACGATGCTGTGTTCCAGCGTGCGGGTATCCTGCGGGTTGACAACATCGAGCAGTTATTCAGTGCAGCGGAAACCCTGGCTACTGCCAAACCTGTCTATAGCGACCGGCTGACTATTGTCAGCAACAGTTACAGTCTGGCATTGATGACCACTGATACATTGCTGCGCTACGGTGGCCATCGGGCTGAAATCAGCAAGGCGACCCGTGATCAGATGACGCAATCCTGCCGGCCTGGCTATCCAATTGAGAATCCGGTAGATTTAGGCGATACGGCTGGTCCCGGCGAGTACGGAAAAGCCCTGGATTTGCTGTTGCAGGAACCAGGTGCTGATGGAGTCCTGGTGATTCATGCCCCTGCTTCGACTGACCGCTCTTTGGATTGCGCTCGGGCTGTGGCCGAACGTGCGGTCAAGAGCCGGCGGCTGGTGATGAGTTGCTGGCTAGGCGAGTCATCCGTGGAACCCGCGCGCCAACTGTTTAAAAACGCCTATATCCCAACCTATGAAGCGCCTGATGAAGCGGTCGAGGCATTCATGCGGCTGGCTCAGTATCGGCGGAATCAGGAACTATTGATGGAAACCCCCCCTTCAGTGCCTGAGGAATTCACGGCAGATGCCGAGACGGCTCGCCGGATTATCCAGATTGCGCTGACCGCTGGCCGCCGGCGATTAAACGCCTACGAAGCCAGCCAGGTGCTGAGCGCCTATGAAATTCCTACTGTGCCTTTGCAATTTGCCTCCACGCCAGAAGCAGCGACCGATGTGGCACTGGAGCTGGGAGCACCTGTCGCGCTTAAGATTCTCTCGCCAGACATCGCCAATAAGTCTGATGTGGGCGGAGTGGCGTTTAGCCTGAAAAATCCCCTGGAAGTATTGGTGGCTGCGACTGAGATGCTCAATCGGGTGCGTGATCTCGCTCCCGATGCGGTCATTGACGGGTTTGCGGTGCAGCCTATGCAATACCGGCATAATATTTATGAGTTGATGATGGGAGTCCGGACCGGTAAACGGTTCGGACCGGTGATCTTTTTCGGTCAGGGCGGTACGGAGGCCGAAGTTATTGGCGATGTCGCTTACGCCCTCCCGCCATTGAACATGCAATTGGCGCGGGATCTGATGTGGCGGACCCGGTTATACCGTCGCCTCAGCACTAATCGCGGCCGGCCGGTCGACCTGGATGTCATCGCACTAACCCTGCTAAAGATTTCGCAGATGGTGGTTGATTTGGCGGAAATCGTCGAATTGGATATCAACCCGATCTGGCTGAGTCCGGAGGGATTACTGGCGTTGGACGCTAACGTAGTGATCGAGCCCAGTGCGGAGCCCGCAGCGAAAAGGCTAGCGATTTTGCCCTACCCCAAGCAGATGGAACGGCACTACACCTTGCCGGATGGCCGTTCCTTCCTCATGCGGCCGATCCTGCCAGAGGATGAACCCGAGCTACAGAATCTGGTTAAGCGGATGCCAGCGGAAGATGTGCGAATGCGGTTTTTCCAGCCGATCCATGAGTTGTCGCATGAGATGGCGGCACGATTGACGCAGCTTGATTACGAACGTGAGATGGCGATCATTGTAACCGACCCGAATGCTATTCCCGGTAAAGGCAAAATCTGGGGCGTGGTGCGCTGCAATGCCGACCCCGATATGGAAAGAGCCGAGTACGCGATCCTGGTGGATCGGGCTATGACGGGGATTGGGCTTGGACCCATGTTAATGCGTTATATCATCGAATACGCCAAGCAGCAGGGTATCAAGGAAATTTATGGTGAGGTTTTACGGGAGAACGAATCGATGCTTCGGCTCAACCGGGCGCTTAATTTTAAGGTTGAAGCGGCGCTCGGCGATCCCGGAGTACTGCATGTGAAGTTGCAACTGACCTGAAGCATTGCTGCAAAAACTCCTTTCCACCGGTAGAGAGGGTAGGGCAGAGGTTGAGCGTTAAGGAGACAATCATGATTTTTCGGCAATTGTTCGAACCGGTGTCCTGCACCTATACCTATTTACTTGGTTGTTCAGCGACCGGCGGCTGCGCGCTGATTGACCCGGTGCTTGAAACCGTGGAGCGCGATCTGGCCGTTATCAGCAGCCTTGGCCTGCATCTGGCATTCACGGTCGAAACTCACGTCCACGCCGACCATTTAACCGGAGCGCTCAAGCTTAAGCATCTGGCAGGCAGCCGGATCGCTGGCCCTGCTCTCGACGGGCTGCTGTGCACCGATGCCGGTCTCCATGAGGGCGAGCCATTGATGATTGGTGAAATAGCGCTACAGCCGCTATTCACGCCAGGCCATACCTCATCCCATCACGCATACCTGATAGATGCTGGTACGCAACGACTCCTGTTCTCTGGTGACGCCCTGTTGATTGATGGTTGCGGCCGGACTGATTTCCAGTCGGGTGACCCGGTTGCGTTATATCGCAGTATTCATGACCGGTTTTTCACCTTGCCGGATGAAACGCTGGTCTACCCAGGACATGACTACGAAGGGCGGTTTGTGTCGTCTATTGCTCAGGAGAAGGCGCGTAATCCACGCCTTGGCGGAGGCAAAAGCCTGGAGGAGTTTGTGGCGATCATGAACAATTTAAACTTGCCGCCACCCCGGAAAATGGCATTCGCCGTACCGGGTAATCTGCTCTGCGGCCAATGTCCGCCTAACGTACCGGATGATCTACGCTTGCCGTGCGCCTTCGGCGATCAGGGCTGAGAGGATTCCACAGTGGACGAGACCTGCCGCAAAGATCAAGTAGATAGCGGTGTTGACGCCGATATGCAGTCCGATCGCCGGATCATTGCCCGGCAGCACACAAGCAAGATGCTGAAGATGCTGCGCGGTTATGGCCCTAAAGAACCATCACCTGCTGCGGAATCCCGGACGGGAGTGGTAGCGGATCTGGCCAGTGCTCATTCCGCCCTCCCGGCGAAGGGAGGGGGCGAGCCGTTGACGGCTGCCGGATTCACACCAGCGAGAGTGGCGGACGCCAAGGCTTCTTATGTCCGGCTGGTGGAAGATTCCCTAGACCGCCGGTCTCTTTCAGCGGCTGTTCCGGCGGCCTCGCAATCACATGAACCACATGCGGCGCAGCGATCTTCCACCCAGCATACGATTGCATCATTAGGCGAGAGCTTACCGCGGCGATCTGGTGTTTTGGGGCAATTAATAAACAAAACCAATGAATTGGCGAAATCTAGCCGGATTTTTCATGCTTATTTGCCGCCGCATCTGCGCGAACATGCTTTATTAGTCCGGATGGATGAGGAAGTATGGACAGTGCGGACTGATTCAGCCAGTTGGGCAACCCGGTTGCGCTACAAGCTCTATGACATCCGTCAAGCCCTCGGCCAGCAACTGGGTATCACATTGCCCAAGCCGCATATCCGTGTGGAACCGGTGACAGCCCCTCCGCCATTGCGGCGGCCGCCACAGGCGCTGACTCAGAAAAGCGCCCGGCTTATTGAACAAATCGCGCGCGATGAAGCAAATCCACGTTTGAGCGCCGCCTTGCACCATCTCGCGCAACACGCTGTGTTAGACGATTCATAGCGTCATTTTCATCATGTTTCACATCCATCAAGGCAATCGCCTCGAAACGCTGACGGACTCACTGGCAGCATGCTTACGCCGTCCGTTGCGCTCCCCGCTGGCCCACGAAATCATCGTGACGCAGAGTAACGGCATGGCCCGTTGGCTATCCTTGCAGTTGGCTAACCGGCTGGGTATCTGTGCCAATCTTGATTTTCAGTTTCCGGCAACTTTTCTATGGGAGATAAGCCGGGCTGTGCTGCGCTGGTTGCCGCCGGCGCCGGCTTTTGACCGGCCAGTGCTGCGCTGGCGGGTTATGGCGCTCTTAAAGGACCTGGAAGAAGGGGCTTGCTTTGCGCCAGTACGAGCCTGGCTGGGTGATGGCAGCGACGACTTCCGCCGCCATGAGCTGGCTTGCCGGATTGCTGACTGCTTCGACCAGTATTTGATCTATCGGCCTGACTGGAGCATGCAATGGGAGGAGGGCCAGGAAGATCACTGGCAGGCGGCGTTGTGGCGGCGGCTGGCGCGCGGCGGCGAGATACACCGGACACGGATACAGAACCAGTTGCGCACCGCCCTGCAACGGGGTCAGGTTGATCAGCGCCTGCTGCCCGAACGAGCCGCCATCATCGGCGTGTCGGCGCTACCGCCGCTGTATCTGAATTTGCTGGCGGAACTGGCGCACTATATTGATGTGCATTTATTTTTGCTCAATCCTTGTGGTGAATATTGGGGTGATATTCGCGCCGAACGCGATCTCGCCCGTTTGGGCGAGGACATCGATCCTGAAGCTGAGTATCTGACCGTTGGCAATCCGTTACTGGCGTCGCTCGGGAAGCAGGGGCGGGATTTTATTGATCTATTGCCGGGTTATCCGTGCGTCGAATCCGATCATTTTGTGGAACCCGAGGGCGATGATCTACTGCACTGGGTGCAGGCCGATATTCTCCATTTGCGGGAACGGGGGACAGATGAATATCCACCCCTGTCATTGCATCCTGATGATCGCTCATTGCAAGTTCACGTCTGCCATGGGCCGATGCGTGAAGTTGAAGTATTGCACGATCAGTTGTTGGCGCTGTTTGAAACGTACCGGGATTTACGGCCCTCTGACGTCATTGTCATGGCGCCGGATATCGCCCGCTACGGGCCACTGATTGAATCGGTATTCGATGTGGCGCCTTATGAGCGGCGGATTCCCTTCAGCATCGCTGATCAGGGGCTGCCTGTTGAAAACCCGCTGGTAGAGGTGTTTTTTGAGCTGCTGGATCTGAGCGGTGAGCGCTTCGACACCGCGCAGGTGTTGAGCTTGCTGGAACCACCCGCAGTGCAACGCCGGTTCACCCTGAACGAGGGTGATCTGGAGCGCATTCGCTGCTGGGTGCGGGGCGCCGGCATTCGCTGGGGGATTGACGCCCAAACCAAGGATGCTTGGGATCTGCCGGCGACGGCCGAACACACTTGGCGGGCTGGACTCGATCGCTTATTACTCGGTTACGCGCTGCCAGGGCAGGGGCGGGATTTATATGCCGGTATTCTCCCCTACGATGAAATCGAAGGGGGCGAGGCTCAGGCGCTGGGCGGGTTGCAGCGTTTTCTGGAGGCATTGTTCGAGTTGCATGATTGGTTGGGGGAGCGCCAGCCGCCCGCCGGCTGGATTGTCACTTTACGTGCCTTGTTGGACCGTTTTTTCGAGCCCCGTGAGCGTGAAGAGAATGAATTGCAACTGATTCGCACGGCGTTAGATACTCTGGGCGAGCACATGGATCTGGCGAAATTTACCGAGCCAGTATCTCTGGCCGTGGTGAAATCAGCGTTGCGTGAATTGTTGACCGTTCCGGAAAGCGGGGCAGGGCGATTCTTGAGCGGCGGGGTGACCTGCTGCGCGATGGTGCCAATGCGCAGTATTCCATTTGCAATCGTGTGCCTGATTGGCATGAATGATGATGCCTATCCACGCCCGCATCGCCCGGTTAGCTTTGATCTGATGGCTGATCGCTTCCAGCGTGGCGACCGTTCGCGCCGTCAGGATGATCGGTATCTGTTCCTGGAAACCCTGCTGTCCGCCCGGCGCTGTCTGTATCTGAGTTATACCGGTCAAAATATCCGCGATAATTCCGTTTTGCCTCCATCGGTGCTGGTCAGCGAGTTACTGGATGTCGTGGATCGAGGGTTTCAAACGGCAGATGGTAACCGGGCCAGCACGCAATTGGTGACGCATCACCAATTGCAGGCATTCAGCCGGCGCTATTTTACCGGTGACCGGCGGCTGTTCAGCTATGCGCGGGAATGGATCGAGGCAAGCCGTCAGGCAGGACGCGGTGAGTTAGACGCAGCACCCCTATTAACCAGCGAATTGTCAGAGCCAGAACCCGCGTTGCGTTGGGTGACATTGGAGAATTTGACGCGGTTTTTCAGGAATCCAGCCCGCTGGCTGTTGCGGGAACGCTTGGGTATCCAGGTTGATGAGGGTGAAGAGGCGCTGGAGACGCGTGAGCCGTTTGTGCTGGGCGGGCTGGAGAATTATCAACTGCTGGACCGGATGTTGGATCTGCATCGCGAAGGACGGTCCGTGCCAGCAATTGAGACCATCATGCGGGCGAGCGGGACCTTGCCGCATGGGCAGGTTGGCGAATGCCTGTTTGCTGAGGCCAGCGATCGTGTCGTGCGCTTCGCCGGGCGGCTGGGACGGGTCTTTCCACGCCGGGACACGGAACCGTTGGCAGTGGATTTGACGTTAGGTGATTTCCGCCTGACCGGACGGCTGGCGGGCATGACGGCAGCTGGCTGGGTTGGTTACCGGCTGGCCAAGATCAAAGCTGCCGATTACCTGAATCTGTGGCTGCATCATCTTGCACTGAACGCAGCCGCGCCGGAAGGCGCCGCCCGGCAAAGTCATTGGGTGGCGGAGGATCAGGATATCGTGCTGGACATGGTGGAGAATCCGGACGCACTGCTGAGCGTGTTACTTGATCTCTATTGGCAAGGATCGCGCCGGTTGTTGCCGTTTTTTCCGAAAAGCGCATTGGCGTATACCGAGCGGTTGCGCAAAGACAAGGGAAATGATCCGGACAAAGCATTATGGGCTGCGCAGCGAATCTGGGAAGGGGATGAGCAGCGGGCAGGATCAGCGGAGCGGGAAGACGCCTATTATCAACTGGCGTTTGGGAGTACCGGTCCGCTGGATGAGGAATTTACCAGCCTGGCGATAACGGTTTTTGGGCCGCTATTTGAGGCGATTGACGCCAATCGCAGTTCTTCGAGCGATCATCGTTAAGAAACAAATGTGCTTCATGTCCATGCGCCTGCCAGAGCCGTGGCTGGCTCCGCCAGCGATTGAAACCGCGCCAGCCGGACCGCATTGCGTTGGCGGTGCCCCAAGAACGGCATGAGTCCTCTGGCCAGCACCGCCTGTATCGCCCGTTCGCCTAGCAGGACCTCGCTGGCCGGTTGCATGACCCGCTCGCCAGCCTCTTCGTAGACATGCGCTGGTAAATCGTCCAGTTCCAGCACATCACCCAGGCTGAAATTCCACCCGTTTTCCACAAACGCGGCCGCGATCAACCGCGCACAGACAAAAGCCGGATTACCCCAAAGATAAGTCCCGGCATCGCGGCCTAGCGGCATTTCCTCAAATTCGAGCTGTTCGAGCGGATCAGTCTTGCGGCCATAGGGCAGCCGCAGTAATACCCGTGGCAGGGCCAGTCCCAGCCAAGGCGCTACGGCGCAATGACGCAAGGCTTGCCAGTTCTCTTCATTTCCAGCCGTCAGCGGTGTCCATTGGCTTGGATCGGCCAGCGCCGCTGCTGAGTCAGCGCCGAGCAATTCCGGGGCCGCCTCCGCTAGAAACGGCCCGCCGGCGTGAGCAGCTAATGAACCTATCGCCGCCAGTAAGGCGATATCCTCCGGGCCAGCACCAAAGCGGTAGTCGCCGACCAGCAGCGACCAGGGCTGTTTATCCGGCATCCGCGAACCCCGGTCCACCAGTAGCGTATAAAGGCTGGTGGCTTTTGGGTCGCCGCCGGCATTGCGTAAATCGGTTAGCAATTCTTCACGGGTGATGTCAAGCAGCGAAACATGCACCGCGTCGCTATCGAGATGGGTGATCAGGCCTTGCACGCCGCGCCAAACCGCTTCCAAAGCCTGGAATACGGGCTGGTGTAGAATCATGCGTAGTTGATCGCCAATCGCTGCATCCACGGCCGCTACCCAAGCGGGTTGCCGTGCGTCGGTATGGACGATATGGGGCTGCACGATCGCCTGTAGCAAGGATTGGATCGCCGCTGTCCCCGCATCCGCTGGCCGCGCCGCAGGTTGAACCGGCGCCTGTCCCAGCAACCGCCCTAATAGGTTGGCGTCTTCTTCAACCGGCGCTGGTTCAGTTTGGACTGTCTCCGCAGGAGGTAAGGGGGCCAATTCGGCGGCGGCCTGGGCAAAACTGGCCGGGTTGAGCAACCGGGCGCGCGTCCGGCGCAGGGCCTGAAACACATCCAATCGCTGGTAGAGGGCGTCAGGATGAAAGTCGTCGAGTTGACTGAAGCTGATGGTCAGCGCCGCGCCGGTGTCTGCAACCGGCGCCAATCGCAGCTTCGGGGCCAACCGGGCCATCATCGCATCCAGGTTGTCCACATCGACTGTTAGCAAGGGCCGGCTGGCTAAATCGACCAGCGGGCTGGGTGTTTCCCGATGTGCCCGGCCGCTGAAATCAGCCATGATCAAGATGCGCAATGGCGTCGCCGGATCCCGCTGGGCGGGTGGATTCATTGCTGATTTTGGCAGGTTAAGCTGGAATTCCATTCGGCCTGGCATGGCGTTTGATCTCCAATCAGGAAACAATACAGAAAGTCTAGGAAGTCTAGCCCGGTTTTGACGGTTTTGGTGGGACTTCCCAGCAGGAATTTGCTGCTAAACTCATAGTCGTTCAGTTGCGTTGCTTGGGTAACGGTCTTTTTGGCCAACCCGCTACAATCTTGACGAGCACTACTCCCTCTGGAGTCTGGAATCATGGCTGCCACGCAAAAACACCGGATATTCGCGGTCAACACCCCGCTAGGCGAGGATGTTCTGCTTTTCTATCGCATGATTGCGACCGAGCAACTCGGGCGGCTGTTCGAGTATGAGCTGGAATTGCTCAGTGAGCGCACCGATATTGAGTTAACGGAAGTGCTGGGCAAAAACATGACAGTCCGTGTGCAATTGCCGGAATCGCGCGGGAGCGGGACTCGCTATTTCAATGGTTTCGTCACCCGTTTCAGCTACCTGGGCATGCGTGGCATGCGCTATGGGGTATATCGGGCTACTCTCAGCCCCTGGTTATGGTTCCTGACCCGGACCTCGGATTGCCGGATTTTCCAGGAAAAAACCATTCCTCAGATCATCGAGGCGATTTTCCAGGAACAAGGCTTTACCGATTTCAAGAAATCCCTCAGCGGCCAATATCCGACGCTGGAATACTGCGTGCAGTACCGGGAAACCGATTTCAATTTTGTCAGCCGCTTGATGGAGCAAGCGGGCATCTACTACTACTTCAAACACGAAAACGGTAAGCATACCCTGGTGTTGGCGGATGACTACAGCGCCCACGGCACATTTCCCAACTACGACGAGGTACCCTACTATCCGCCCGATGTCATGCAATGGAAGGAGCGTGATCATATCTACGAATGGACGGTGGAAAAGCAGGTGCAGCCAGGGGGCTACTCGCTCAACGACTTCGATTTTACTTCGCCGGCCAAGACATTGCGCCAAGTGGTGAACATGCCGAAGAGCCACGCCATGGCCAAATTCGAGGTCTACGATTATCCAGGTGAGTACACGGAGGCCAGCGATGGCGATAACTACACCAAGATCCGCTTGCAGGAACTGCTGGCTCAGCATGAGATTCTGCAAGGATTGGGCGTGGTACGCGGTGTGGCTACCGGCTATCTATTCAGCTTGACCAACTCAGGGCGGCAGGATCAGAACCGGCAGTATCTGGTTGTGGCAGCAAGTTATGAACTGCAATCGGACCCCTATGAATCCACACCCAATCCGGAGTGGGTGGGTAAACCCTACCAAGTGCGGATTACTGCGATTGACGCTCAGCAACCGTACCGTGCGCCACGCATCACCCCCAAGCCGGTGGTGCAAGGACCGCAGACTGCCATCGTGGTCGGTCCCAGCGGCGAGGAGATTTATACCGACCAATATGGCCGGGTGAAATGCCATTTCCACTGGGACCGGCATGACAACGCTGATGAAAATAGCTCCTGCTGGATCCGGGTTGCTCAGAATTGGGCGGGTAAGAAGTGGGGTGCGATCTACTTGCCGCGGATCGGCCAAGAGGTAATTGTGGATTTCCTAGAAGGTAATCCCAACCTGCCGATCATCACCGGCCGCGTCTATAACGGTGCCAACCTGCCGCCTTACACCTTGCCAGACAAGAAGACCATGTCCACCCTCAAGAGTCTCTCCAGCAAGGGGGGGGACGGGTTTAACGAGTTTCGTTTCGAGGATGACAAGGGCAAGGAGCAAATTTTCCTGCATGGCGAGCGCGATGAGGACATCCGGATCAAGAACGATGCCCGGGAATGGATCGGCAGCGAACGCCACCTGATCGTCAAAAAGAAGCAATTCGAGCAGGTCGAGGGCGAAAAACATCTCATCGTTAAATCGGGCGAGGGCGGTAGCGGCGATCAGTTTGAAAAGATCGCCGGCGAAAAACATCAGCAGGTTGTTGGCAATTACAACCAGAAGGTCGACGGCACCTTGTCGCTCAAGGTGGGCATGAACCAGCAGGAGAAGGTGGGGCAGAATCACGCCCTGGATGCGGGCATGGAGATCCATCTCAAGGCCGGAATGAAGGTGGTGATTGAAGCGGGGATGCAGTTGACGATTAAGGCCGGCGCCAATTTTATCGACCTCGGTCCATCCGGTATCACCATCAGCGGCGCGCCCATGGTAAAAATCGCCGGCAGCCCCATGGTGATGATCAATAGCGGCGGCGGCTCGGCAGGTTCCGGTTCCGGCAGTTCCCCAGATGCACCCACCGCGCCCACCGCGCCCCAGGAAGCAGCGGATGATCAGGCCGGTCAAGTGACGAGTGCCGAAGCCACGCCTATTCAAGCGCCAAGTCCGCAATCCCTGGATTCCGTGAGTGTCGATGATTATCAACAAGCGCCGCAAGTCCAGGTTAAATCCAGCGCTGCTCAATCCGGCGCTCCATTTACTCAAACGGAAAGAACCCAGGAGCCACGGACGCAGGAGCCACGGACGCAGGAGCCGCCGCATGCTCAGGAGCAGCAGACTCAAGAAGAGCAGCAGCGTGCTCAAGAACCGCGGACTCCGCCGCGTTGATTCTCCGGCATCGAGGTCCACTGCATACCCGGCTCTCTCCCGCAAGGAGGGATGGCGATTTTTGGCAATTCGGAGCGTAGGTCATGCCCGATGTAGTTCTCATCAATGCCTTAAGGGAGCATTTATCTGCTCTACCTGAGACCACTGTTTATGCTGTGCTGGATGGCGCTTCAGTGCCGAATCTGCCGCAAATGTTAGAGCGGCTAAGTGTCGAATCGGTTTGTCTATTCCCCGGTGAACTGGAGCCGGATGTGGCTCAGGTTGCTGCCTATTTGGCGGTATTCAAGCTTGATACGCCGTTTGCCGGGTGGGTTCTGGAAGAAGGTTGGGGGCGGCACTGGGGAATATTCGCGATCAGCCAGGCCAATTTGCGTACCGTGCGTGATCATTTACGTTCCTTCCTGAAAGTCTACGGTCCTGCACTTGAGCCATTGGAATTCCGCTATTACGATCCGCGGGTGTTGCGTGTCTATCTGCCGGTGTGCAACGCCAAGGAGCTGCGGACGGTGTTTGGTCCGGTGCTGCGCTATCTGGCCGAAGGCGAGGAATCCAATATTCTGCTGAAGTTCTCGCTCGATGGCGAACAACTCAAGAGCGAACCGGTCGTGCTGGCTTAACGGCCGGCTTTCCTTGCCGGAAGCATGGGAAGCCATCGGGGATGAGGAAAAGACATGTTAATGATTCGTGAAGAGCAAATGGCGGTTTTTGAGCAGGCGGCCGTTAGCAATTTTGCCAGCCGGGTGTATGAGCATTTGCAGACGTTTTTTCCTGAGCACTGCCAGCGTTTGAAGGCGGATCAGGTGCGCGCAGTGATCCGGTTTGGCTTGGAGCGGGCTGAGCATTACCAGCTGGTCTCCGAACGCGATGTATACCTTTATGTCAGCTTGATGTTTCTGCTAGGCAGTTATTTCGACGAAGATCCTCAGTTGCCTTGGGTTACAGAACGGCTCAAGGAGCAAGCGCCTGAAACGGCCAATACCCGCATGGCGCCTGTTTATGACCAGGCAATGACGCTGCTGGATTCGATGATCGGGCCAGAAAACGAATATTTGCGGCAAACCTTGGGAATGTTGCAGCAATCGCAGGTGTTCGAGAGCCTGCCGGAAGCGCCCAGCTTCGGGCACCGGTTGTTGCTGCTGTTGCAGGCGTTGGCCCCCCAGAAGTATCAAGTGCTTGGCGATAGCATCCTGCGCGATCTGGTGCGTCATGGTTATGGGGCTGCCAAACAGCATGGTCTGACTACTGAGCGCGGCGCTATGATCTATCTATCGCTTGCATTCTTGCTGGGTTCTGGCTTTGATCGTGATCTTCTGTATCCATGGGCAGCGGAGGTGCTGGCTAATCCGGCGCTGGCTGATCCGGCGCAAAAGGGTGAGGCGTTGTATGCAGCAGCGAGGAAGCATTTGGCGGAATGTCCGCCTGGCTGTTCCCGGCGGGCTGATTTAACTGCCGCCCTTGAGATGCGGCCTGCTAAGCCGTACCGGCGGATTGTTGAAGAGCCCGATTAGCTTTCTCTTTACGATAGGGCAATCAGTGGTTAGATTGGCCGCCATTTCGTTCACTCACTCTGACAATGAGATCGTATGGCCCAATACATCTACACCATGAACCGCGTGGGCAAGCTCGTGCCGCCCAAGCGGGAAATCCTCAAAGACATCTCGCTCTCCTTTTTTCCTGGCGCCAAAATCGGCGTTTTGGGCCTGAACGGCTCCGGTAAATCCACCTTGTTACGGATTATGGCCGGCATCGATACCGATATTCTCGGTGACGCCCGCCCCCAGCCGGGTATCCACATCGGGTTTTTGCCGCAAGAGCCGCAGCTCGATCCTGCCAAAGATGTGCGCGGCAATGTCGAAGAGGCCGTCGCGCCGATCAAGATTGCGCAAACCCGGCTCGATGAAGTCTACGCGGCTTATGCGGACCCGGACGCCGATTTCGACAAGCTGGCTGCTGAACAGGCTGACCTGGAAGCTTACTTACAAACTACGGATGGTCATCATCTGGACCGGACTCTGGACATCGCTGCCGATGCACTGCGCCTGCCGCCCTGGGATGCGGATGTCACTCAGCTTTCCGGCGGCGAGCGGCGCCGGGTTGCCTTGTGCCGGCTGTTGCTGTCCAAACCCGATATGCTGTTGCTGGACGAGCCGACCAACCACCTTGACGCTGAATCCGTCGCTTGGCTGGAGCGCTTCCTCCAGGATTACCCTGGCACCGTGGTGGCGGTCACGCATGACCGTTATTTCCTGGACAATGTCGCCGGTTGGATTCTGGAACTGGACCGGGGGCGCGGCATTCCCTGGGAGGGCAACTACTCGTCCTGGCTGGATCAAAAGGAGAAGCGCCTGGAGGCCGAGGAGAAGCAGGAAACGGCACATATCAAGGCGATGAAGGCGGAATTGGAGTGGGTGCGCGCCAATCCCAAGGGCCGCCACGCTAAGAGCAAGGCCCGCGTTGCCCGCTTTGAGGATCTGGAATCACAGGAATTCCAGAAACGCAACGAAACGCAGGAGCTCTATATTCCGCCAGGGCCGCGTTTGGGTGATCTGGTTGTTGAGGCGGTGCACTTGCGCAAAGGCTTCGGCGACCGGTTGTTGATTGACGATCTCAATTTCAATTTACCCAAGGGCGGCATTGTCGGCGTCATCGGCCCCAATGGCGCGGGAAAGACCACCCTGTTTCGAATGCTGGTTGGGCAGGAACAACCGGATAATGGAACTCTGCGGGTTGGCGATACCGTCAAGCTGGCCTATGTCGATCAGTCGCGGGACAGCCTGGCGCCTGGTAAGACCGTCTGGCAGGAAATCTCTGACGAACTAGATGTGATTACCATTGGCAGTTATCAGACGAATTCGCGTGCTTACGCCGGACGTTTCAACTTCAAGGGACCCGATCAGCAGAAGTTCGTCAAGGATCTGTCTGGCGGTGAACGCAACCGGGTTCATTTAGCCAAGCTGTTGAAGAGTGGCGGTAATGTGCTGCTGCTGGACGAGCCGACTAATGATCTCGATGTGGAGACGCTCCGGGCATTGGAGGAAGCCTTGCTGGCGTTTGCCGGTTGCGCGGTGATTATTTCCCATGATCGCTGGTTCCTGGACCGCGTGGCCACCCATATCCTGGCTTTTGAGGGGGATTCGCAGGTGGTCTGGTTTGAAGGCAACTATGCGGACTATGAAGCCGACCGCAAGCGGCGGTTAGGCGTCGAGGCGGATCAACCGCACCGGATCAAATACCGGAAACTGGCTTGATATAAAAACCATCATTTTTTAAAGGTGTATAATAGCGCCATCAGGGAAACGGGAGATTGCTATGTTGAAATCACTCATCCCCGAAGGCGAGGCTTTGCGCCGGGCGTTTCAATGGCTCGCCGAGCAGGGGCATTGCACCCTCGCAACGGTCGAGCAGGCCAGCCTACGCTTCGATCTGACTCCGTGTGACGAGGAATTTCTGTTGCAACAGTTCGTTCATCACCGGGGCGCAGCTAGCAATACATCGGCTGAAATTGAGAGAGTGCATTAACCGGTAACCGCTCATGGCGGCGTAGGGTACGCAGTGTGTACCCTACGGCTACGGCTAGGACTTATAATCGCGCTTCACCGCTTCCGCATCGGCGGCAGATCGGTGCAAACCCCTTCAAAGACCTCGGCGGCCATGCCGACCGATTCGCCCAAGGTCGGATGCGGATGGATGGTCTTGCCGATATCGACGGGATCGCAGCCCATTTCAATGGCCAGCGCCAATTCGCTGATCAGATCGCCGGCATGCGTCCCGACAATGCCGCCGCCGACAATGCGATGAGTCTCCTCGTCAAAAATCAGCTTGGTGAAACCCTCATCGCGGCCATTGGCAATGGCGCGTCCGGAAGCGGCCCAGGGAAACCGGCCCACGCCCACCTTACGGCCCTGTTGTTTTGCCTCTGCCTCGGTTAATCCCACCCAGGCCACTTCAGGATCGGTGTAGGCCACGCCGGGGATGACGCGGGCATCAAAGAAGCTCTTTTGGCCCGCAGCGGCTTCAGCGGCGACATGCGCCTCATGTACCGCTTTATGCGCCAGCATCGGCTGGCCGACAATGTCGCCAATGGCGAAGATGTGCGGCACATTGGTGCGCATCTGCTTGTCTACGTTGATGAAACCCCGTTCGGTCACAGCAATGCCCGCTTGGCCGGCGCCAATCTTGTTGCCATTGGGACTGCGTCCGGCAGATTGCAGAATCAGGTCGTAGAGTTGCGGTTCGGCGGGCGCGTTGTCACCCTCGAAAGTGACTAGCAATCCCTCGGGCTTGGCTTCGACGGCGACGGTTTTCGTCTTAAGCATAATTTTGTCAAAGCGGGCAGCGTTCTTCTTTTCCCATACTTTAACGAGATCGCGATCCGGTCCTTGCATCAGGCTATCCAGCATTTCCACCACCTCGATGCGCGCACCCAGCGTCGAGTAGACGGTTGCCATCTCCAGACCGATGATCCCGCCGCCCAGCACCAGCATCCGCTTGGGGATGAAGGGCAATTCCAATGCGCCCGTGGAGTCGACGATGCGCGGATCATCGGGAATGAACGGTAAATGCACCGCCTGACTGCCAGCAGCGATAATGCAATTTTGGAAACGAATGATCTTCTTCTCACCGGTCTTATCTTGCCCGGTACCGGTGGTTAGTTCGACCTCCAGATGATGCGCGTCGAGGAAGTGGCCATAACCGCGCACGGTTTCCACCTTGCGCGCTTTGGCCATGCCAGCCAGGCCACCGGTCAGCTTGCTGACGACCTTGGCTTTGTGAGCGCGCAGTTTGTCGAGATCAACCGTGGGGGCGCCGAACGATACGCCCAGTTCAGCGAAATGCGCGGCTTCATCCATGACCGCGGCGACATGCAGCAGCGCCTTGGAGGGGATGCAGCCAACGTTCAGGCACACGCCGCCGAGGCTGGGATAACGCTCCACCAGCACGGTCTTCATGCCGAGATCGGCAGAGCGGAACGCGGCGGAGTAACCGCCAGGACCCGCGCCAAGCACGAGCATTTCACAATCGAGACCGGCTTTGCCGGAGAACGCGCCGGTGACCGGCGCGGGTTTTGCCGGCGCGGTTGACGTGGAGGAGGGCGCAGATTCTTCTTGCCTGGCAGGAGAAGGACTGGGGGTGGAGGCCGAAGCAGTGGCGGCTTCCACCACCATCAGCAACGAACCTTCAGACACCTTGTCGCCAAGCTGGACCTTGACCTCGGTGACCTGGCCCGCGATCGTGGAAGGCACCTCCATGCTGGCCTTGTCTGATTCCAAAGTGATAATCGGGTCTTCAACCTGAATGGAATCGCCGGGCTTGACGAATATTTCGATAACCGGCACATCCTTGAAATCGCCGATGTCAGGAACTTTCACTTCAACCAGTGGATTCATAGTCTTGATCTTGTCTCGGTCTTGAGCGGGGACCGGCGAAGATTTGCCGGCGTTCGGTCAAAGTATAGTTTTTCATTTCTCCAACCGCCGCCGGAACGCCGCGTAATACAGCACCGGGATAAAGATCAGCGTCAGCAGGGTGGACACCAGGATGCCGAAGATCAGCGAAATAGCCAGTCCGCGAAAAATGGGATCATCGAGAATAAACAGTGCTCCCAGCATTGCCGCCAACGCTGTCAAAATGATCGGCTTGGCGCGCACTGCGCTGGAGCGGATCACCGCTTCTTGAAAGGGAACCCCGTTGCTGACTTCCAGGTTAATAAAGTCCACCAGCAGGATCGAGTTGCGGACGATGATCCCAGCCAGTGCAATCATGCCAATCATCGATGTCGCGGTGAACTGGGCGTGCAATAACGCATGACCCGGCATCACCCCAATGATGGTCAACGGAATCGGTGCCATGATGATCAACGGAACCCGATAGGAATGGAACTGCGCCACCACCAGCAGGTAGATCAAAATCATTCCAACCCCGTAGGCAATGCCCATGTCGCGGAAGGTTTCATAAGTAATCTGCCATTCACCGTCCCATTTCAGGCTATAGCTATACGGATTATCTGGCTGGCGAATGAAAAACTGCTCGATCGATCCTCCGGCAATCGGGGTTTCTTGCAGGCGGCTGAAAATTTCGAACATCCCATAGAGCGGACTGTCCAGCCGGCCGGCCATATCGCCGAATACGAACACCACGGGTAACAAATCCTTGTGATAGATGGCGTTCTCACGTTGCGTCATTTCGATATCAACGATTTCTGAAAGAGGGACCAGCGGACCTCCCTGGCTGCGAGTCCGCAAATCCAGCACTGAGGCAATATTCGCCGTATCCGCGAGCGGCAATTCCAATCGCAGCGGAATTGGATATTTGGCGATTCCGGAGTGCAGGTAGCTGACATCCTCGCCACGCAGGGCGGTATTCATGTCAGCAGCGACCGTCTGTTGCGATACCCCGAGCAACGCCGCTTTGGCCCGGTCCACATGCGCGATCAACCGCTCGGACGGGGCTTCGACGGTATCATCCACGTCAATGACGTCCTGGGTGGTGCTGAACACATCACGCACTTGCTGCGCGGCCTGAATCTGACCGGTATAGTTCAACCCGTATATCTCGGCGACCAGCGGCGCCATCACCGGCGGACCGGGCGGCACTTCCACGACCTTGACGTTGGCTTGGTATAGCGCGCCGATTTCCTGCAAGGGGCCGCGCACCGCCAGTGCGATTTCGTGACTCTTGCGATGACGATGTTTCTTATCCACCAGGTTGACTTGAATGTCACCGGCATTCGCGCTAGCGCGCAGGTAGTACTGGCGCACCAGACCATTGAAGTTGATCGGCGCAGCAGTCCCGGCATAAACTTGATAATCAGTGACTTCTGGAACCGTGGCCAGGTAGCGGCCCAGTTCGCCCAATACCCGGGCGGTTTGTTCCAGCGTGGTCCCTTCCGGCATATCGACGATTACCTGAAACTCTGACTTGTTGTCGAAGGGCAGCATCTTCAGCACGACAAGCTGAAAATAGGCCAGGCTGATCGAACCGCCGATCATCGCTAACACAGCCAGTCCTAGCAGCCAGCGTAGTGGCCGGCCCTGCTGCCCGCGCAGGAACGGGCCGACCACGCGGCGGAATAAGCGGTGGGCGAAGTCTTCCGGTACTTTCCCCTCACCTTGACTCTCCTCCACGGGAGAAGAGGGCGGCACGTCTGACTCCTCTCCTCTTCCTCGCAGTACCTTATAGGTCAACCACGGAGTGAACACGAACGCCACTGCCAGCGAGATCAGCATTCCCATGCTGGAGTTAATCGGAATCGGACTCATGTACGGCCCCATCAGCCCGGACACGAACGCCATGGGCAATAAGGCGGCGATCACCGTGAAGGTCGCCAGAATGGTCGGGCCGCCGACCTCGTCGACTGCCAGCGGAATTGCCTCGGCCAGCCTGCGTCCGCCCAAATGGATATGCCGGTGAATGTTCTCCACCACCACGATAGCGTCATCTACCAGGATGCCGATGGAGAAAATCAGCGCGAACAGCGATACCCGGTTGAGGGTAAAGCCCCAGGCCCATGAGGCAAACAGGGTAATCGTCAGCGTCAAAATCACGGCTGCGCCGACGATAAACGCCTCACGCCAGCCGAGCGCGATCAGTACCAGCGCGATCACCAGGCCAGTGGCGAACATCAGTTTGGCGATCAGGGTCATTGCTTTGTCGTTGGCAGTCACTCCATAGTTACGTGTGACTGTGATATTGACCCCTTCTGGGATAAAGGTGCCGCGAAGCTCCTCAACCCGTTGCAGCAGTTGATCCGCGATTTGCACGGCGTTCTCGCCAGGCTTCTTGGCGATAGCCAATGTCACTGCCGGGAATTCACCCCGCACCTGGATGCCGTTGGCTTCCGCTGCGGGTCCTGTCCCTAGCCAGGCATAGCGCTCCGGTGAATCCGGTCCCAGTTTGACATTAGCGACATCGGCCAGATACACCGGTGTTCCTTGGTGCAGACCGACCACCAGTGTGCCGATCTCCTCAGCATTCACCAAAAAACTGCCGGCCTGCACCGGAATTTCCCGGTTGCCGCCGACTAGGGCGCCAGCGTCCGCCGAAGCGTTGGCTGCTTGCAGCGAGCGGCGCAATTCAGCCAGCGATAAGTCATAGCCGGCCAGTTTGGCTGGATCGAACAGGACTCTGACGATCTGATCCGGCGCACCGATGGTGTACAGATCGCGGGTACCGGCCACCCGCTTCAATTCAGTTTCCAGGGTATGCGCCACGCGCGCCAGATCACCGGCGCCGCGCGTGGGGTCTTCCGTCCATAGGGTCAGGGCGACAATCGGTACATCGTCGATACCCTTGGGTTTAACGATCGGTTGTCCAACCCCGAGATTGGGCGGCAGCCAGTCGGCGTTGGAATAGAGCTTGTTGTAGAGCCGGACGATGGCGTCAGTGCGCGGTTCGCCGACTAGGAATTGCACGGTCAGCACCGCCATGCCAGGTTGCGATACCGAATAAACGTGCTCTACGCCTTCGATTTCCGCCAGCATTTGTTCGGCGGGGCTGCTGACCAGCTTTTCTACCTCGCGGGCGGTGGCGCCAGGGAAAGGGATGAATACATTGGCGAAGGTCACATTGATCTGTGGTTCTTCCTCGCGGGGTGTGATCAATACCGCGAACAGACCCATCAATAACCCCACCAGCGCCAGCAGTGGAGTAATCTGGTTTTGCAGGAATTTTTTGGCGATTGCCCCGGATAGCCCAAGGCGTGGTCCGGTGGTCTCACTCATCATGCGGCCCCCCGCTGTTCGGCTGTTCCTTGAGATAGGCGCCAGCCTGGATCGGGTCCAGCGCCACCGTTTCCCCCGCGTCCAGCCCGGCTAGGATTTCCACTTGATCGCCCTCGATCCGGCCTGGCCGCACTTGGCGGAGGCTGGCCTGATCATTCTTAATGACGTAGACAGCACTGACCTCCCCACGCTGGGCCAACGCTGTTCGTGGCACCGTCAGCCGTTGGTCTTCACCCACCCGGAACGCCGTTTTGACGAACATGCCTGGATACAAGTCTTCGGTTTTTTCCGGTAAATAGACGCGGACCTTGAATACATTGCTCTGTGGATCGGCATAGGGGAAAAAAGTCAGTTTTTTAGCGGCGATGCTGGTTCCGCCATCCAGCGGCAACACCCGCGCCTGCTGGTAGCGGCGCACCGGCCCGATCAGCCGTTGCGGCACGTTGACAATGACCCGCAACTCATCAAGCGAGAAGCCGGTCATCAGCGGCTTGCCAGGCTGAACACTTTCACCTAATTCCACATGGCGTTCCAATACAATGCCGCTGTAGGGGGCATTGACAGTGGTGTAGCCCAGCGACTCTTTTGCTTGGGCAACGCCGGCTTCCGCGGCTTCCAAGCGAGCCTTAGCGGCATTAAGAGTGGCGGTGGCGGAATCCATCTGCGCCTTGGAGACCAGCCGTTTTTCATACACGCCACGGATGCGCTTGTATTCGGCATCGGCTTCGATGAAACGGGCTTGAGCCTCACGCAGGCTGGCCTGGGCTTGTTCCAGACCGGCACGCTGTTCGATGTTGCGGATGCGGACGATCGGCGCGCCTTGGGAGACGAAATCGTTGACATCCACCATGATTTCCTCGACTCGGCCCGCAGTCTGGGCAGAAACGGTGCTGCGATTCACCGCTTCAATAACACCGTCAAGCACGTACTCATCAGGCAAAGTCTGCAGTTGAGCTTTGGCCACCGGAAACGGCAATTCCGCAGCCGTTAGCAGCGCCGGCAGGATGGCCAGCAGGCTATAAATGAGAAATGGCAACGCACGGGTGGATGTGGACATAGCAGTACCCCTCGAACCGGATGGAAATCGGGTTGGTATATTAGTAAATTCTAATGCTTTAGAGAGGAACGAACAAGTTGCAATCAAGAGACATTAGATGCAATGAGACGGGAAGAATGAAGAGTTATGACAAAGGTTGCAGCTTATAGTGTCACTTCAAAGCAGATAATCAATCGCTGGCTTTAACACCTTGCCGCCTCCTGGGGGGGCTGCCATAACCGCCGCATCCAGAGTCACAAGGTCTTTAAAGCTAGTGCCTGCCGGGGGAAAACCTTGTTACAGGATCGGATTCAATCGAATCGGTGTTAATCCACCCGCAGCGCGAGCGTCAGTAAGACCAGCATCTCCATCAATTCGCAGGTTGCACCGAGTGTGTCGCCTGTGACGCCGCCTAACCGGGTTATCCAAGCATGGCGCAGGCCAAGGAAGCCAATGCTCAGCACAGCCAGCAAGATGCCACCTAGCCATTCCAGAAATACAATGGTTGCGATGGCGATCAGCGCGACCAGCAAGCCGCTGCTCAATCGTGGCAGTTCATTCGCATACGGAGAACCCAGTCCACCAGGCCGCACATAAGGTGTCGTGACCAACAGCAGAACGATCATGGCACGGCCCCATACCGGCGCTAGTAGCAGCACATCGTGTGCATCGCCCGCCAGCAGCATTTGCAGGGCAGCGAATTTATTGATGAGAACCAGCACGACGATGGCAATCGCTGCTGGACCGCTGCGTGGATCTTTCATGATGGCCAGAGTGCGATTGCGATCACCCTGGCCGCCGATCCAAGCATCGGCAGTGTCGGCCAGTCCATCCAAATGCAAGCCACCGGTCAGCAGCACCCAGATTGCAAGAACCAGTGCTGCGAGAACTCCTGGGTCGGTCCACCACAGAGCGGTGTGCAGCCCCGCCAGCAACGCTCCAATGACCAAGCCCACTACGGGAAAGAACAGCACCGACCGCCCCAGATCCTGGGGTTGCGGTGGCGAATTCAGGGAAGGAACTGGCAGCCGGGTCAGCAATTGCAGCGCCAGGACCAAGAGACGGATCATGTCAGGCGGCCATTGTGAAACACCAGGTGGGGTTCGGCCTCTGGATCGCAATGCACCCGCATCCGGCTTAGGGATGCGAAAGGCGCTTCAATCCGCCAGATCCGCCGTACTGGCATCTCCAGTAATTGGCGTAGCACCATGCGGATGACACCGCCATGGGCGACTAGCAGTACATGCCGTCCCTGATAGTGCTCCAGCAGGCGGGTCCAGGCGTGAGTGATACGCTGATCGAAATCAATGACCGGTTCGCCGCCAGGAATCGGATAGGCAATCGGATCACGCCAGAACCGTCTCAGCGCCTGCGGATCGGTCTCATGTACATCGGCTACCGAACGCCCTTCCCAAACGCCGAAACTAATCTCGGTAAATTCTTCAACGACTTCCAGCGGGCGGTCCAGCTGGTGAGCCAAGGCTTGGGCAAAAGCTGCGCAACGAATCAGTGGTGAACTGATAATTGTGTCCCATTCCCGGTAATCGCCGACTGCCGAACGCATCTGTTCCCAGCCGCGCGGACTTAACGGGTCATCGATCGCTCCTCGAAATTTCTGGCCGCCTTCCGGTTCACCATGCCGCAATAAATCGACGATTGTAAATTCGCTCATGCCTGTGAAACTCCCGCTTCGGTGAAGGTCGCCATCTGGGCATGTAAGGCAGCAGCAGCGCGAAGTATCGGTATTGCTATTGCTGCGCCGCTACCCTCACCCAATCGCATGCCGAGATCAAGCAGCGGTTTTGCTTCCAGGACTTCCAGTAGCCGGCGGTGGCCCGGCTCAGCAGAACAATGAGCATAAAACAGCCAGGCGGCCAGCTCTGGCCGTAGCCGTATCGCGGCCAGCACCGCGACTGTCGAAATAAACCCGTCCACGAGCACCGGTATTCCCAATTGACCACAACGCAAATAGGCGCCGGTCATCGCGGCAATTTCGAATCCCCCCAATCGTTGCAAAGCCTCTAATGGCTGGCTGCTGCGCTGTTTCGCTAAAGCGCGTTCGATGGCCAGGGCTTTGCGATTGACGCCAGCCGCATCCAGCCCCGTGCCGGGCCCCGCCAGTTGCGCAGCAGGGCGGCCCAGCAGGGAACAAGCCACCGCAGCGGCGCTGGTGGTGTTGCCAATGCCCATTTCGCCACCGATGAACAACTGCGCGCCATTGATCGCAGCCCGGTCTGCCGCGTGGTGACCGGCCATCAAGGCATCATGCAATTGTTCAACTGTCATGGCCGGTTCGTGAACAAAATTGGCGGTGCCGGGGCCAATCCGGGCGTCCAGCACGCCAGATAATTCTTCCAAGGGCTGCACTGTGCCTACATTCACCACATCCAGCCGTGCTCCCCATTCCCGGGCCAGTATGCTGATCGCGGCCCCTCCTCGGGCGAAATTGCGCACCATTTCGGCAGTGACCGCTTGCGGGAACGCGGATACACCTTCGGCGGTGACCCCATGGTCAGCGGCAAAGACAGTGATCCAGACTTGATCGAGGCGTGGCTGCTGTGTGCGCTGCATGGCCGCCAGGGTGATGCCGAGCTTCTCTATCTGGCCGAGTGAGCCAGGAGGTTTGGTCAATTGCGCCTGGCGTTCGCTTGCAGCGGTGCGCACCGTGCTGTCAGGTGCGGGAATGGGATCGTCAAACCAATGGTGGCTCATACAAAACAATCCTTGAGAGTGAGAGGTATGCCAGCAATGATAAAGGTGGCGCGGTCACAGCAGGCAGCAACCGCCTGATGCAGCCGGCCGGCTTCGTCGCGAAAACGCCGGGCTAGCGGGTTGCTGGGAACAATGCCTTGTCCCACTTCGTTGGTGACCAGCAGGATCTGGCCAGATAGCATTGGGAGGGTTTCCAGCAGGGCATTGATTTCGTCAGAAAGACGCGTATCACCAGCAGCTAGCAGGTTGCTTAGCCACAGGGTCAGGCAATCGACCAGCAGGCAACGCTCGGGAGTGGCATGGGCGCGCAAGGCAGCGGCCAGCGCGAGGGGTTCTTCCACCAAACCCCAGTCAGACGGACGTTCGGCGCGATGGCGGGCAATGCGTCCGGCCATTTCCTTATCCCCGGCTTGGGCGGTGGCCAGATAGATGACATGCAGGTTGCTGGCAGCCGCCCGTTGCTGCGCGAACGCGCTCTTGCCAGAGCGGGCGCCGCCAAGAATGAGTTCTTTCATAGGGATTAATTATCGTCGATTTCAACACTCGAAGGGGTGTTATTTGCTCATACCACCCACACTAGCACCGTTGGCAGCGTTACTAGGGCCAGCCCTGTCTCGATGGTAATGATCGCTGCGATCAACGATGTATCACCACCCATTTGCCGTGCCAGGATGTAAGCGGTGGATGCGCCCGGCAGTGCAGCGAAAATCATCAACACGGCGGTCTCTATGTGTCCCGGTTGCACCACACGGCACAACAGTGCCGCTAGCACTGGCTTGGCCAGGAGTTTTAGGCTGCTGGTTGCCGCCAGCAGCCCCGGACGAGACAAGCTCTCCAGCCGCAATCCCGCCCCCACCGCCAATAGGCCCAGCGGCAGGGCTGCCCGTGCCAGAATGTCCAGTACCGCCGCCGAATTCCAAGGCAATCCGATACCGCTGAGATTCAGACCGATGCCGGTCAGGCAGGCCAGAATCAGCGGATTGGTAATCAGGCCCTTCGCAATACCGGCGAAGGTTACCAGCCGGCCAGCATGAATGCTAAGCACAAGTACGCACAGCACATTAATCAGCGGAATCATGATCGCCATGATCAACGCCGCTACTGTGCCGCCCTCGGTGTGGAATACTGCCAGCACCACGGCCAGTCCGACGTAGGTATTGAAGCGGATTGCTCCCTGATAAACCGAAGTGAACGCGGGTCCATCGACGTTTAACCAAGGCCGCAGAAAGTACACCAGCGCTGTCATGGTCAATAGCAATATCACTGCCACTATCGCGACTGATCCCACGGCATAATCGCCCAGCCGGGACAGCGCCAGCCGGTGCACCAATAAGGCCGGAAACAGCACGAAATAGGTTAGGCGTTCGGCCTCTGGCCAAAAGCCATCACCGGGAAAGCCAATGCGCCGCAAAATCAGGCCTAGCAGGATTAAGGTGAAGATCGGCCCCAGTGCGCCGAGAATGAGAGGGAGATTATTCACGGTTTCGAAGAGTCACCGGAGCAGGAGCCAGAGGAGAGTTGCGGGCGTGCGGCACCGCAATCCAAAGATTAAATTTCTTGGTGTTTTTATGAAAAAAAAGAAAAAACGGCGGCTCTAAAGCCGCCGTTGGATCTACCCATGGAATCCGGGATTAATCGTTCGCCCGTGATTCTAGCATCGCGACGGCGGGTAGCACCTTGCCTTCCAGAAACTCCAGGAATGCACCGCCAGCAGTGGAGATATAGGACACCTTGTCATAGATATTGTACTTCTGGATCGCAGCGATGGTGTCGCCGCCGCCGGCCAGGGTAAATGCCTTGGTGTTGGCAATCGCCATGGCGACCGTCTTGGTGCCATCGCCGAACTGATCGAATTCAAACACGCCGACCGGCCCATTCCATACGACGGTGCCGGCTTTCATGATGATGTCGGCCAGTTCCTGGGCGCTCTTCGGGCCGATATCGAAGATCATGTCATCGTCGCTGACGGCACCCGCGTCTTTCAATACAGCCGGCTCGGCAGCGTCGAATTTTTTGCCGCAGACCACATCCACCGCGATCGGAATATTCGCGCCGCGCGCCTTCATTTTCTCCAGCAGCGCCTGCGACGTTGGCACCAAATCGTCCTCGCACAGCGACTTGCCGACGTTATTGCCGACGGCTTTGAGGAAGGTATTGGCGATGCCGCCGCCGACTACCAGTTGATCGACCTTTTCCGACAGGCTTTCCAGCACGGTCAGCTTGGTCGAAACCTTAGAGCCGCCGACGATGGCGACCAGCGGCCGGGCGGGCTTGGCCAGCGCCTTAGTTAAGGCATCGAGTTCCTCGGTCAGCAGAATGCCGGCGCAGGCGACCGGCGCGTACTTGGCGACGCCGTGAGTCGAGGCTTCGGCGCGATGGGCGGTGCCGAACGCGTCCATGACGAAAATGTCGCACAAGGCCGCATATTTCTTCGCGGTTTCTTCGTTGTTCTTTTTTTCGCCCTTGTTGACGCGGCAGTTTTCCAGCAACACCACTTCGCCATTGGCGACTTCAAAACCGCCATCGACCCAGTTGCGGATCACGCGTACGGGCTTACCCAGCTTGGCGGACATCACCTCGGCTACCGGATTGAGCGAATCTTCCTCTTTGAACTCGCCTTCGGTCGGACGCCCTAAGTGCGAGGTCACCATCACTTTGGCACCGGCCTTCATGGCATGTTCGATGGTCGGCATCGAAGCAGTGATACGGGCGTCGGACGTCACTTTGCCACTTTTGACGGGGACATTCAGGTCGGCGCGGATAAACACCCGCTTGCCGGCCAGATCCAGATCGGTCATGCGCTTAAAATTCATTAATTCTCTCCTCCATAAACAAAACCCCCGTCCGCCTTGGTTGGGAACGCAAGGCGGCGGGGGCAGGGATTTCAGTTCAGCAAGGAACTGCCGCCGCGTGGCGACTGCTTACTTGGCCATCACCCGAACCATTTCCAGCACTTTGCAGGAATAGCCCCACTCGTTGTCGTACCAGGCCACGACTTTGACAAAGGTGTCGTCCAGCGCGATACCGGCATCGGCGTCGAACGTGGAGGTGCAGCTTTCGCCGCGGAAGTCGGTGGCCACGACCTTGTCTTCGGTATAGCCCAGCACGCCCTTCATCGCGCCTTCCGAGGCAGCCTTCATCGCGGCACAGATATCCTTGTAGGACGCTGGCTTGTTCAGTTCCACGGTCAGATCGACCACGGACACGTCGGAGGTGGGCACGCGGAAGGCCATGCCGGTGAGCTTCTTGTTCAGCTCAGGGATGACCACGCCCACGGCCTTAGCGGCGCCGGTCGAGGATGGGATGATGTTTTCCAGAATGCCGCGGCCACCGCGCCAGTCCTTGTTGGACGGACCATCGACGGTCTTCTGGGTGGCGGTGGCAGCATGCACGGTGGTCATCAGGCCACGCTTGATGCCCCAAGTGTCGTTCAGCACTTTGGCGACGGGCGCCAGGCAGTTGGTGGTGCAGGACGCATTGGAGATGATGGTCTGGCCGGCGTAGGTCTTGTCGTTCACGCCGTAGACGAACATCGGGGTGTCGTCCTTGCTGGGGGCGCTCTGGATGACTTTCTTAGCGCCAGCGGTGATGTGCTTCTGACAGGTTTCCTTAGTCAGGAACAGGCCCGTGGACTCGACGACGATGTCGGCGCCGACTTCGTTCCATTTCAGTTCGGCCGGATCCTTGACGGCGGTCAGACGGATCTTCTTGCCGTTGACAACCAGGGTGTTGCCATCGACAGAGATCTCACCCTTGAAACGGCCATGCACCGAATCATACTGAAGCATATAGGCCAGATAATCGGGTTCGAGCAGGTCGTTGATGCCGACGATCTCGATGTCCGAAAAATTCTTCACCGCAGCGCGAAACACCATACGGCCAATGCGGCCAAACCCATTGATGCCAACTTTAATGGCCATGCTTTCCTCCAAGTCAGAGTGGTTTTCATCAAAAGACGGGCGAACAATGCCGCCCACTCAACACGATCAAGTGTAGACCGGATTCATTAAAAAACAGCATTCGCTAGAATAGCGCCTGCACGGTAGCGGCTACCCGTTCGGCAGTAAAGCCGAAATGCTGGAAAATAGTTTCCGGCGGACCGCACTCGCCGAAGCGATCAATACCGATCACCGTACCTTGCGTACCGGCGTACTTGTACCAGGGAGCGGTAACGCCTGCCTCGACCACTACGCGCCGAGTCACTGCTGCTGGCAGCACTGATTCGCGCCATGCCGCATCCTGGGTATCGAACACATCGACAGATGGCATGGAAACGACGCGCACCCGCCGCCCCTGGCTGTTCAACTGCTGGGCCGCTTCGATTGCCAGTTGGACCTCAGAACCGGTGGCGATGAGGATCGCTTCCGGATTATTCCCGCAGTCCAGCAGCACATAGCCGCCCCGGGCAATAGCCTGGACCTGTTCGGGCGTGCGATCCTGGTGAGGCAGCTTCTGGCGGGTGAAAATCAGCGCAGTTGGGCCATTGGTGCGCTCCAATGCGGCTTTCCAGGCGACTGCGGTTTCCGTGGTGTCGCAAGTCCGCCATACTGACAGATCGGGAATAATCCGCAGGCTGGAAACATGTTCGATTGGCTGGTGGGTCGGGCCATCACCGCCGACGCCAATGGAGTCGTGGGTCAGCACGAACATGCAGCGCAGTTTCATCAGTGCTGCCATGCGGATGGCGCTGCGGCCATAGTCGGCAAACATCAGGAATGTACCGCCGAAGGGCACATAGCCGCCATGCAGCGCCAAGCCGTTCATGATGGCATTCATCGCGAATTCGCGGGCACCGTAATAGATCAGGTTGCCATCGGGATGCTCGAAGTCCACCGGCCGGCAGCCAATCCAAGGAATACCTGTAGATTCAGTCAGATCAGCGGAACCGCCGACCAGACTGGGAAAGTGGGGATTGTATGCTTCGAGGGCGCGCTGGGATGCGACCCGGGTCGCAATATCCTCGTGCCGCGTTTGGGTGGCTTGAATAAAATTCCAGGCCAGTTCTTGCCAGTCGGGGGGGAAACCGCAGGCCAGCCGCCGGTCGAGTTCCGCCGCCGCTTCCGGGTACTCGGCCCGGTAGCAGGAAAATAGCGCATTCCACTCATCTTCCCAAGCGGCGCCTTTAGCGCGGGCGTCGAAGGCGCGATAATATTCAGGAGGGATGACAAACGGTTCGTGATGCCAGCCTATATTTTCGCGGGTTGCTGCGACTTCAGCGGCGCCTAAGGGCGCACCGTGCGATTTTTCGCTGCCACCCTTGTTGGGCGAACCCCAGGCGATAGTCGTCTTGCAACAGATCAGGGTTGGGCTGCCGGTGAAAGCGCGCGCTTGCTTAATCGCCCGGTGGACCGCATCGGCGTCGTGGCCGTCCACGTTGGGAATGACATGCCAGCCGAACCCTTCAAAGCGTTTGGCAACATTTTCACTGAACCAGCCGCTGACTGGGCCATCGATGGAGATGTCATTGCTGTCATAGAGGCAAATCAGCTTGCCCAGTCCCCAAGTGCCTGCCAGCGAGCAGGCCTCGGAGGAGATGCCTTCCATCAAACAGCCGTCGCCGAGGATGACGTAGGTATAGTGATCGATGATGGGGAAACCAGGACGGTTAAAGCGAGTAGCCAGTGCTCGTTCGGCCAGTGCCATGCCGACACCGTTAGCCAGACCTTGTCCCAGGGGTCCAGTGGTGGTTTCTACACCTGGGGTGAGGCCGTATTCGGGATGTCCGGGGGTCCGTGAACCCAGCCGCCGGAAATTCCGCAAATCCTCGATGCTCAGGTCATAGCCGCTTAGGTGCAGCAGGGAATACAGCAGCATCGAACCATGGCCGTTCGACAGGATCACCCGGTCACGATTGAGCCATTTGGGATTGGCTGGATTGTGGCGCAGAAAATCATTCCACAGGACTGTGCCAAAGTCAGCCATACCCATGGGAGCGCCGGGGTGGCCAGATTCTGCCCGTTGCACCGCATCCATGCTCAGGGCACGGATGGCGTTTGCTAGTTCCCGGCGCGAGGGAATCAGTGATTCAAGGCCAGGGCCGGCAGTGGAGCCGGGAATAGCGGGTGTTTCAGTCAGGGTGTCCACCAGGGAACGGGCAGCCAGTTCGCTACGCAAGGGCATCAACTCTCTCCTACAGTACTCATAAAAGCCGGGGAAACCCGGAAGAAATCGCGAAGCGATCTAAAGATGCTTCGCGATCCGGCTGCGCGCGTCGCTCTTGCTGGGACGTTTACCGGAGAGATCACCAAGGACGTCCGGTCGCGCCAAACCCCCCTTTGGGATTCGGTTCGGCCGAAAAATGGCGGCGATTATAGGAAAAACCAAGGTAAACGCCAATGATTTATGCGATATCTTATTATTAATCCCGCCGTAAGCTGTCGGAAATCGCAACCGGAGTAGGATAAGTTAGCACGAGGTAATAGGTTGAGGCGATGAAGGTCAGCAGAGTTGTGGCCTGCACCAGGTAGGATGCCTCCCGGCTAATCAGGTCATTTTGCTGGGCCAGCACTGCAATCAGCAGAGCAAATTCGCTGACTTGCCCCAATCGCACGCCCACTTCCATGGCGATGCGCGGCCGCTCCCCAGCCCATTGCAGAAAACCGCGAAATACCCAGGGCTTAACACCCATCAGCAACGCGCCCAATATCAGAGTCGGCAGGAATACCGCGCCCAGCATGCCTAGATCAAAGCCAGCGCCTAGCGAAAAGAAGAACAGCACCAGAAAAAAATCACGCAGTGGCTTGAGGCTTTCAGCAATATACAAAGCAATCGGGCTGGTGGCCAGTGCCACTCCACCGATGAAGGCGCCGACGGCGTAAGAGAGTCCTAATAGGGCTGCAACCTGCGAAATGCACAGACACCAGCCAATCGCGATCAGAAAGATGTACTCACGGATCTTGTCAAATTTATGGATTAGCGGGATCAAGACGTAACGCGAAGCCAGGTAGGCAAAGCCCAGCAGCACCGGTAGTGTCACGATCAGCAAACCCAGTCCTTGCAGTGAGGAGCCACGTCCGCTTAATCCTTCAATTAACAGCAGGATGGCGATGGCCAACAAATCCTGCAGCAGCAGGATACTGATGATAATCTCGCCGGTGTGTTGGTGGTGCAGGGTACGGGTTGGCAGTAGTTTGAGGCCGATGATAGTGCTGGAAAAGGTCATCGCTGCACCGATTAGCAGGCACTCCCCCAGGGTGTAGCCAAATAGCCAGCCGATCCCGGCGCCTAGCATAGCGAAGACCAGCGAGGTGCCAAAGGTGATCAGGGTGGCCTTACGCAACATTTGCAGTAATCGCTGCGGCAATAGATCTAGCCCCAGCAGGAACAACAGAAACATAATGCCAATTTGCGCCATCTGCTCGATAGCCGATGCATTATCGATTAGCTTGAAGCCGTAAGGGCCGATCAAGATTCCCAATACAATGTAGGCGATGGGCAAGGCTTGACGGGCGTACAGCGCCAGCGTAGCAAATACCGCTGCACCGCTAAAAATCAGAAACAGGGAAAAAACCAGTGCGTTTTGAGCGTCGTGCATCGTTGACTCGTTAGACTGATGAAACCGTTTGCTGCCGTTTTCTGGCACCAAGGTCCATGGTATAGATTAAGGTAGCCGCTGGTAACTATAACAGAAAAGATATAACGGCAGGGTTTAGGCGTTATCAAGGGTTTCCCGCCAGACGTGGCAACCATGCCATAATGCACTACCTTGCTGTCCCGGCAATTGCCAGAATTAAAACCCTTGAATAACGCTGACTCTATCTTGCTCAATAACCCGCCGCACTGGCATAGTCACCGGTTGCGTTCAGCGCAAAGTTTGCCGGCTGAACTGGCTCAATGGCTGTTTGATCCCGGCTCGCTGACCCGGCGCTTGCGCCAGTGCTGTCCAGGCCGGTTCCAGGTGCGGGTGCTTTGGCAAGGCTGGAGCCGCCCTAGCCGGGATGAAGCGCGGACCTTGCGCTTGCGCCTGGATGCTCGAACGTGGACGCGTGAGGTGCAACTTGTTTGCGGCGGTCAGGCTTGGGTCTTTGCCCGGACGTTGATTCCAGCTGCCACCCTGCGTGGCCGCGGCCGCCGGCTCACTCAACTCGGCAGCCGTCCCCTGGGCGAGGTATTGTTCTCCGACCCCAGCGTTCAGCGCAGCCCCGTGGAAATTGCCCGGATTATCGCAGGTCAGCGGTTGCATCAATGTGCCTTTGCTGGTTTTGCTGAACCTCCAGAAACGATCTGGGGGCGGCGCTCAGTGTTTCGTATCGATGGCCAGCCACTGCTGGTCTGTGAAATTTTCCTGCCTGATTTACCGGTATCCCTTGCTGATCGGATTCACTCTTAATTATGAACATTGAACGTTTTGAAGATCGCTTGCGTGAATATGCGCTATTGATGCGTTTGCATCGTCCTATTGGTATCTATCTGTTGCTATGGCCAACCTTATGGGCGTTGTGGCTGGCAGGCAATGGCCAACCCCCAGCCAGTATTGTGCTGGTTTTTACGCTGGGCGTGGTTTTGATGCGCTCGGCTGGCTGTGTGATGAATGATATCGCTGATCGCAGTTTTGATCCGCATGTCGCGCGTACCCGCGATCGGCCGCTGGCGGCTGGGCGGGTTACATTGGGTGAAGCATCTGGTGTAGCGGTGACACTGGTCCTGCTGGCTTTCGTTTTGGTGCTGACTCAGAATGCGCTGACGATTCAGTTATCCTTCGCGGGTCTGGCACTGGCAATTACTTACCCGTTTATGAAGCGGCTGCATCCCTTGCCTCAAATACACCTGGGTGCAGCCTTTGGCTGGGCCATTCCGATGGCCTATGCAGCAGTGAGCCAAGAGTTGCCGCTGGCTGCCTGGTTGCTGTTTCTCGCCAATGTGCTATGGTCAGTCATTTATGACACTCAGTATGCAATGGTCGACCGGGAGGATGACCTCAAAATTGGTGTGAAATCGACGGCCATTCTATTTGGCAAACGGGATAAGCAAATTATTGGCTATCTGCAAGTAGCGCTGCTGGTGCTGTTGGCCGGAATTGGTTTTTTAAGCGGCCGGGGCGGTATCTATTATCTGGGATTGTTAGCGGCTAGCTGGCTGGCACTCTATCAGCAATACCTGATCCGCAACCGCAAGCCAGAAGAATGCTTTGAAGCCTTTCTCAATAACAATGCGTTTGGGCTGGTGATCTTCTGTGGGCTACTGGTGGATTTCCTGCCAGCAATGCCTTCTTGAACAGCACCTTTCCCGCCTGCTTCCAGGAGAAGAAATCATGCTAATCGTTCATGTGCTTGTTCACGTCAAACCAGACTGCATTGACGCTTTCAAAAATGCTTCACTAGAAAACGCTCGTCATAGCATCCAGGAACCAGGCATTGTCCGATTTGATGTGATTCAACAAACTGACGATCCAACCCGTTTTGTGCTGATCGAGATCTACCGTACCGTCGAAGCGCCTGCTCAGCATAAAGAAACCGCTCATTATGCAACTTGGCGCGACACAGTAGCGGAAATGATGGCCGAACCTCGGACCAGTATGAAATACGTTCCCTTATTCCCAGACGATACTGGCTGGAACTATCCAGTAGAGATGCGCGGTTAGAGAGAGGTGGTGGTTTCGATCCGTTTAACGGTCTGTATAAAAACTTTTATTCCTCATAGGGAGAGAGCGATTTTCCAGGTTGTTGCTTCCCTCACTCATGGAGAGAGAGGGAGGATCTGACTAAAAGCACCTCGTAGGGTGCGTTAAGTAATGTTAGCTTGTCCCGGATCAACCCTCTGCAAATCAAACAGCAGCTTTCGGCATGCCGGGGAAAGTATTCAAGTTGATCCATATCACCGCCCTGCTTGACCCGCTTCTAGATGTAAGACGATCGTTTTGAATCTCTACCGGTCTCGTTTGTTCTCCTAATTCGAGGGTAGCCCATGTTTCGTCTCCAAGCATTGTTCTTTTGCACGATTCTCTTCCTCTCATCGGCCCTGCGGGCTGAAGAGGCCAAGCCGGTTTACCTAGGCTTTGATGGCGAATTCAGCGTTGAGCAGAGTACCTCCGCCCAAGCCATTGAGCGCGGCATTCTAATTGCCATTGACGAGATCAACCGTGCGGGTGGAGTCTTAGGTGGCCGTCCCTTGCAACTCGTTTCCAAAGACAACCGTGCGGTAACGGCCCGCGGCGTGAAAAATCTGGAGGACTTTGCCCGGATGCCCGATATGGTGGCGATGTTCGTCGGCCGTTTCAGCCCGGTTGTTCTGGAATACGTGAATCTCGCGCATGAACTGGAAATGATCGTTCTCGACCCGTGGGCGGCGGCGGATGCTATCACCCATAATGGTAATAAGCCCAACTATATTTTTCGCCTTTCATTGCGGGATGGACTGGCGATGCCCCTGATGTTGCGACACGCACTCAGCAAAGGGATGGAGCGGGTCGGTTTGCTGCTCCCCAATACCTCTTGGGGTAGGAGTAATCTTGCTTCTGCCAAGCAATACTTCCTTGAGGCTTCCGCGCCTCATTCGGTGGGGATTGAGTGGTATCAGTGGGGCGACCAAACCATGATTGACAAATACCAGGCACTGCGCGCGTCTGGAGCACAAGCGATCGTGTTTGTCGCTAACGACAGTGAAGCTGTGATTCTCTGTCGAGAGATGGCTGCTTTACCTCTAGGGCAACGAATACCAATCATTAGTCACTGGGGGGTGACGGGCGGGAATTTTGTTAATCTGGTCGGGAACGATCTGGCGAAGATCGATTTTTCAGTAGTTCAGACATTTAGCTTCTATAAAGCAGATCCTGCGATAACACAGCAGGTGCTGGCTGTGAGTGCCCGGCTGTTCGGCTTATCCCGTATTGAAGAGATTGAATCGCCAGTCGGGGTCGGCCAAGCCTACGATCTCACCCACCTGGTGGCGCGCGCCATTGACCTGGCGGGGACTACAGACCGGCGTGCGGTCCGCAGTGCTTTAGAAAGCGTTACCCAGTACCGTGGTCTAGTCAAGTTCTTTGAACGGCCGTTTACCTCAGACAATCACGATGCACTCGGGGCCGAGGATATCTTTATGGCAACTTACCGCCTCGATGGCGCTATCGTACCCTTGTTGCCGGAAAATTGAGCAATGGTACGCCATCAAACCAGCATGGCTAACGCACCGCCATCCCTGGTATCTGATGCTGGATCAGCGCCTTCCAGGATGCGTTTGTCCACCCATATCGCGCTCGCAGCGACAGTCCTGACGCTTGGCTTTGTCTTAGCAGCCGGTGGCCTGTCCTACATCGTTACTCGCAGGCAGTTAATCGAAAACCAGGACATCGCCCTGGAGAATCAAGCTATCCTGTATGCACAGCAACTTGGCAACACCTTACGCTCCATTACGGCTACCTTAGGAACGTTGCCGGAGAATGCGCTGATCCTGAACTCGCTGATGGACAGCCTGACTCGCCAAACTGCGCTGGTACCCTTTCTTAAGGATTTTTCCCGCATCAGTGAAGTGCCTGTGACCCTGCTGGTGACGGATTTCCAGGGCCAGCCTATCGCCGGGAATTACCAAGTGCCCTTCGAAGCCCACGATTGGCAGCATCAGGTGCTGGAGACCGGCAAACTCTATGCGGCGATCGGAACAGACGCTGCGGGCGATTATCTGTTCGTAGCTGAACCGATTTTTTATTCTCGCACCCTCTCGCCCGAGGGGGCCTTGCTTTACAAAATCGTATTGGCCTATGTGCAATCTTCCCTGCCGGCTCCAAGCGAGGGAGGCATTATGCTGCGGCTTGTTTACCCAAAGCAGGGCATGGTATCACTGGCTGCGGTATTGTCTGGTGACCTTCAGGATCCGGACCGTCTGGCACATGTGGAAATGCTGCCCCTGCCGGCCGGGCTGAAGCCGCTGTGGATTGCTGTTGAAGTGTCGACAGACCGGAGCGCATTAACGGCATCCTTGAACCGGTTGCTCCTGCTCTACGCCACTATAGGTACCGGCATGGTGCTGGTCGTTGCCGCCCTTGCCCAGGTGGGTGCTCATTATCTGACCCGCCCCTTGCGTGAGCTGCAATCTGTCGCCCAATCGATCATTGAAAGCGGCTCGCTAGAACACCGGTTTGCTTTCCACGGAGTGTTTGAAGTTGAGCAGCTCGGGCGCGCTTTCAACCAAATGCTGGAGCAACTCGACAGCGCCCATCGGCAATTACAGCGGCAGACTGAGCTCGAAACTGAGCGTAATCAAGCGCTGGCTGCGGTCAACATGGCGCTTGAACAAGAGATCAGGGAACGCGAGCGCGCTGAAACTGCTCTGCGAGAAAACGAGGAGCGGCTGCGGCTGGCGTTAAAGGCAGCCCATCAGGGACTCTACGACCTGAATATGCAAACCGGTGAAGCTATTGTTAGTCCCGAGTACGCCCGGATGCTTGGCTACGGACCGAATGAACTCCAAGAGACCAAGGCAGCGTGGATTAAGCGGTTGCACCCAGATGATTACGAGCCGGTAGCCCGGACCTACAAGCGTTACGTGTCTGGGAAGCTTTCCGACTACCGGGTGGAGTGCCGCCAGCGCACCAGAGGGGGCGATTGGATCTGGATTCTCTCGCTCGGGAGCATTGTCCAGTGGGATGACAAGGGCAAACCGCTGCGTATGCTGGGAACCCATACGGACATCACAGAGCGCAAGCAGGCGGAATCGGCGCTGGCGGTCACTGTCGAGGAACTACGGGTCGCTGAGCAGCGGCAGCGGGAATTATTGATGGTAACCCGGCGCGAACAGGGCCGGCTGCGGGCCTTGCTGGCGGCTATGAATGTCGGAATTCTATTCGAAGACAACCAACAGCATGTGGAATACCTCAATCCGGCTTTTTTAAGGATGTGGGCTATCGACGAAACACTGGATCTGGTCGGACAGCCGATGCGGAAAATTTTGGAACATTCCACCCACCGCCTTGCGCGGCCGGATCACGCTTCGCGATACGTGTTGCAGGTCCTGGATACTCACGAAATCAGCGAGCGCTTCGAAATTAACCTCTACGATGGGCGTCTTCTCACCCAAATGTCGTATCCGGTACTGGATACCGAGGATCGTATGCTAGGGCGGCTGTGGCTTTACGAGGATATTACTCATGAACGCCAAACTGCCCAGCAATTGCTCTATCTGGCCGAGCGTGACCCGTTGACCGGCCTGTTTAACCGGCACAGCTTCCAAAAGTACCTAGAGCAGAAAATTGCCTCTTCGCTGCGCAGCAGCGATAAGTTTGCAGTGATCTACTTCGATCTGGATGAATTTAAAGCTATCAATGACACGTTCGGCCACCGGGCTGGTGATATGGTGCTGGTACGCACCGCAGGTGAAATTACCACTCACGTGCGTGCTACGGAGATGTTCGCGCGGCTTGGGGGCGATGAATTTGCCATCATCAGCACTATTGGAGCGGAGTACGAGCCGAGCGCGCTTCCTGCCCGCATTGCGGGTACGGTGTCCGCGATACCGTTTCGCTTCCGCGGGACGAACCTGCGCCTGACAGCCAGCGTGGGGGTTGCCTTCTTTCCTGAACACGGTGAGAACATAGAAGACTTAGTGGCTCACGCTGATACAGCGATGTATCAGGCAAAAAATCAGGGTAAGAACACCTGGGCGATATACGATCCTCGCCGTGATTCGACCGAGGTGATGGTACGGCGCCTGAATTGGCACAGCCGGATCGCCCAAGCGTTAGAAGGCCAATTATTCGAACTGCACTTTCAGGGGGTGTATCATATAAAAGACAGATCACTTAGCCATCTAGAAGTATTAATCCGGATGCGCAATTCGGATGAATCCGGGCACCTCATTCTCCCGGGCCAATTTATTCCCTTGTCTGAAAAAAGCGGGCAGGTGCTCGACATCGATCGCTGGGTGTTGCAGAAGAGCATCGCCCTATTGGGCCGGAGCACTGACTTGCCGCCGCTTGCTGTCAATATCTCGGGCCGCACGTTTGATGATCCGGCCTTGCCGCAAAACATTCAGCGATTGCTTACACAACACGGTGTGGATCCTCAGCGGCTACTGATCGAACTCACCGAAACCGCCGCCGTATCGGATGTTCAGGATGCACAACGTTTTATTGAGGCTATCCAGCAGGTAGGGTGCGGTGTGTGTCTGGATGACTTCGGCAGCGGTTTCTCCACATTCGCGTACTTGAAGTACCTGAACGTCAAGATTTTGAAGATCGACGGCTTGTTCGTCCGCGATCTGCTCAACCACTATGATAACCAGGTGTTCATCCGGGCTATGGTGGAAGTGGCGCGTGGTCTGCGCAAAACAACCGTTGCAGAGTTTGTCGAGGATGCTGCCACCCTCGATATGTTGCGGGACCTAGGCGTGGATCTCGTCCAAGGCTATCACCTTGACCGGCCCAGCGCTGAACATCCTGCTCTTGACTGCTTAGCAGGCTGGCGCAGTGAGTGATTCAAGCGAATAAGGGTTATTCCCAACTATCCAGTTTTCGTAATCAATATGTTATAAATTTTTATAGGTTCTACATTGTTAACTGCAGGCCGCAGATTAGGAAAAGGCGAAATATTGCCCAGCAATGACCTGAAATATGGGGTTTCACTGCGTGTAATCCAACCGGCTAAGAACTCAATATCTATTCAGAAACGGGGTGTTATTTTCATAAAACCCCTTATTTTTTAGTGGCGTGAATGGCTGAGGAATTGGAACTTCAAACCCCCTGGCTGCGGTTGGCAGCACGAGCCTGGGGGCCGCTAGATGGATTGCCCGTGCTGGCAGTGCATGGCTGGCTGGATAACGCTGCCAGTTTTGATGCCTTGGCGCCGTTGCTGCCTGGAATCCGGCTGGTAGCCGTTGATCTGACTGGACATGGCTTTTCAGGGCACCGTCCGCCGGGTGCGCATTATCATTTCGTGGATTTCATCCCGGATATGGTTGCTGCTGTTGATGCACTGGATTGGGGGTGCTTTGCTGTGCTGGGCCATTCGATGGGGGGTGGCATTGCCAGCTTCATGGCTGCCATCCTACCGGAGCGGGTGACTCGGGTGGCGATGATTGAAGGTTTGGGGCCGCCGACCAGCAATCCGGCTGACGGTCCGGCCGATCTGCTCAAGTCCATGAAACAGATGAATGCGTTACTGCACAAGCGCCCACCGGTTTACCCGAATATCGATGCGGCTATCCAAGCCCGTTGCGAAGCCAGTGGTCTGTCGTGGCCGGCAGCGGCTATTCTGGTCGAGCGCGGATTGCAACCAATCGGTCAAGGTTTTGGTTGGCGCACGGATCCCCGGTTACGCTTTGTCTCGCCGTTGTATCTGAGTGAACCGCAAATTCTGGCTTATATGGAACGGATTAAAGCACCAGCGTTGCTCATTTGCGGTGCAGACGGTTATTTGGTTAAGAGGGCTTACATGCAGGAGCGTTATGCGCGTGTTTCCGATCTAACCGTTAAAATCTTACCCGGCGGGCATCACCCGCATCTGGAAGACCCTGAGCCCTGTGCTAATTTGCTAGGACAATTCTTCGCAGCCGCCCAGGTTCCATAGCGAACTTTTGTCTATCCCAAGCATCGCCCATAATTTAACTCATGTATTATTAACATTACTTTTTTTATTGAAATTATTTTTAGCAAATACCACATTTTTTAGAAAACACCATATCATTGGTATAATGCATGCTTGTATATCTGCAGTTTTGTGACTATGCGTTGGTCGAACGATGAATTGAGTTCAAAGTGGGCCATTTTTCTAAAATCGAGCACCGAAACTAAAGGAACGTGATTATGTTTTCCAAGTGGAGCATTCAACTCAAATACTCCCTCACCTTTATTCTGACGCTGGCACTGATTATCGCTGGACTGTTTATTGGTATTTATAAGCTGAAAACCACTCAATTGCGCAACGAAGCCATGGCTTCAGCTGAACAGGTGATTGCCTTCCGTGCGTGGGTGGCCAACACCGGTGTGGTTTGGGTTGATCATCTGGCACCTGGCTTCCGCGATTTTCTCGGTAAGCGGACAAATAATGACAATACGATGGAGTTTTTCTCGAAAAACCCAGCACTGGCTACTCGGGAATTATCTGAAATTGTTAGTAAAACTGCGACTCGGGCCACTTTTCGCGTCACAAGTGATGAATATCGCAATCCATCGAATGCTCCGGATCACTTTGAGAGTGATTCAATTCAGGCGTTTAAAGCCAATCAGGATGTCAAATACAACGAAGCATTCGAAAATAATTTTTACCGTTATAGCCAGCCAATCCTAGTGAAGGAATCTTGCTTGAAATGCCACGGCGATCCTAAGGATGCGCCAGCCGATGTCATTGCGAAATATGGCGATAAACGGGCTTTCGGTTACAAGGTTGGCGATGTCCGCGGCATTATCAGTGTCAAACTGCCGGACATAACCCTGATAGACGTTTTGCTGACCTTCCTCAATCCCTACACGCTCGGCTTGATCATTCTGGCGTTTCTCTTGAATTTTCTCTATACCCAACAATCGATTATCACACGTCTGAAAAAATTAGCGCAGACCACCGAACGCATCGCCCAAGGCGAGTTGGATTTACCGTTGCAGGAAAATCCTGGCAGTCGTGATGAAGTCGACCATGTGCAACATGCAGTTGGTTTGTTGCGCAATAGTGTTGTGGTTGCCATGAAGCGGCTTCAGAAAACCCTGTCCTAACCGGTAAGCGGAGCGTGGGAGGAAAAAACCCGCGCTTCAACTAAATCACGAGATATCATCATGTTTAAACAGTCCTTATCGCTTTCGGCCATCGTTGCCCAATTGCGCAAATTATGCGAGGAAAAACAGACGGGACTTCTTTACGCTATTGAAAACGGACATTTCCTGGGTCAAATTGGCCTGCATAGTGGTGAAATTGTCTTTCTGAAAGCCCAAAAAATGCAAGGCACTGACGCAATTCCGGTCATGCTCGGCATTGAGAACGGCAGTATGGCCTTTACCAAAGGTGTATCACCACCTGCTCGAATGGTATTACCGCCGACCGCTGACCTGTTAGCCCTTTTCGAAGGCACCAGCCCTGCTGCACCGGTGCCAACCTCTGCTCAAGCGTCCTCGCATGTTCCATTGACAGCAACGGTTAAAACCGTCGTAGAGCAGACACTCAAGGAGTTTATCGGCCCCATTGCTGACTTGATCTGCGCCGATCATTTTCGCAGTGCTGTGACCTTGGCCCCTGTCATTGAGGCGTTGGCCGGCGAAATTCCTGATCCACAATCGGCAACTCAATTCCGTGAGCGGGTGCGCCAGCGGCTAAGCAGATGAATGTGCCTCCTTGTATTCTGGAGAATAGATGCCGGTTTGCTGGCATGTCATTCCTTGAATTTTTCCAAAATCACCACCATTTGCTAGGGAAATAATCCTGTCACGAGAGTACCTATCAATGCGAATGGATAAGCTAACTAATAAATTTCAAATAGCCCTGAGCGATGCCCAGAGTCTGGCGGTGGGCCGCGATCATCAATTCATCGAACCGGTGCATGTGATGGCGGTCCTGCTGGACCAGGAAGGCGGCACGGTGCGGCCGTTATTGGCCCAAGCCGATGTTAACATTCACCTGCTGCGTTCGCAGCTGAATGAAGCGCTAGACCGCTTGCCACAAGTCACGGGGACGGGTGGTGATGTGCAAATCTCCAGCGCCCTGTCACGGCTGCTGAATCTAACTGACAAGCTCGCTCAACAACGCAAGGACGCCTATATCAGTTCTGAGCTGTTCGTGCTGGCGGCGCTGGAAGACAAAAGTGAGCTGGGTGCCCTGCTGCATAAAGCTGGCGCGACGAAGACCTTAGTCGAACGGGGTATCGATGCCTTGCGTGGTGGTCAGAAAGTTGAAGATCAGAATGCCGAAGATCAGCGCCAGGCGCTGGAGAGATATACCATCGATCTTACTGAACGCGCCGAGCAGGGCAAGCTCGACCCGGTGATTGGGCGTGATGATGAAATCCGCCGTACTATCCAGGTATTACAGCGCCGTACTAAGAACAATCCGGTACTGGTTGGTGAGGCAGGTGTCGGTAAAACGGCCATTGTCGAGGGGCTGGCCCAGCGTATTATCAACAGTGAAGTGCCAGAAGGTCTAAAGAATAAGCGAGTGCTGGCGCTGGACATGGGCGCGCTGATTGCCGGCGCTAAATTCCGTGGCGAATTCGAGGAACGGCTGAAGGCCGTGTTGAAGGACCTGGCTAAACAGGAGGGGCAGATCATCCTGTTTATTGACGAACTGCATACTATGGTCGGTGCTGGCAAGGCGGAAGGGGCGATGGACGCTGGCAACATGCTCAAGCCGGCGCTAGCGCGTGGCGAACTCCACTGTATCGGCGCAACCACCCTGGATGAGTATCGAAAGTATGTCGAGAAAGATGCTGCGTTGGAGCGGCGCTTCCAAAAGGTACTGGTGAATGAACCGAGTGTCGAAGATACCATCGCTATTCTGCGTGGATTAAATGAGCGTTACGAGGTGCATCACGGAGTAGAGATCACTGACCCGGCGATTGTTGCTGCCGCTATGTTGTCACACCGCTACATCACTGACCGCAATTTGCCGGACAAGGCGATTGACCTGGTGGACGAGGCGGCCAGCCGCATTCGTATGGAAATTGACTCCAAGCCAGAGAGCATGGATCGTCTGGAACGGCGGCTGATTCAGCTTAAGATCGAACGGGAAGCTTTGAAAAAGGAAAGCGATGAGGCGTCTAAAAGGCGATTGGATCTGCTGGAGCAGGAAATCGGCCGGCTGGAGCGCGAGTATCATGATCTGGAAGACATCTGGAAGGCAGAGAAATTGGCGCTGCACGGTTCCGCGCAGGTGAAGGAGGAATTGGAACGGGCGCGGCTGGAATTAGATGCGGCGCGGCGTGCCGGCGATCTAGCGCGCATGTCAGAGTTGACTTATGGCCGTATCCCGGATCTGGAGCGCCGGCTAAATCAGGCTACGGCTGCTGAGACCGGTGAATTCAAATTGTTGCGCAATAAGGTCACGGATGAAGAAATTGCTGAGGTCGTTTCCAAATGGACGGGTATTCCTGTTGCCAAGATGCTCGAAGGTGAGCGCGACAAGTTGCTGCGGATGGAGGAAGCCATTCAACAACGAGTGGTGGGCCAGAATGAGGCCGTCAAAGCGGTTTGTGACGCGATTCGCCGGTCCCGTGCGGGCCTGTCCGATCCCCATCGGCCTAATGGTTCATTCCTGTTCCTTGGCCCCACCGGAGTTGGCAAGACTGAATTGTGCAAGGCTTTGGCCGCGTTCTTGTTTGACACGGAAGAGGCGATGGTGCGAATCGACATGTCCGAGTTTATGGAAAAACACTCGGTGGCGCGGATGATCGGTGCACCACCCGGTTATGTCGGTTATGAGGAAGGCGGTTATCTGACTGAGGCAGTGCGGCGGCGTCCCTACAGTGTGATTTTGCTGGACGAGATCGAGAAGGCGCACCAGGATGTGTTCAACGTGTTACTGCAAGTGCTGGATGATGGACGGTTGACCGATGGCCAGGGACGCACCGTGGATTTTCGCAACTGCGTGGTAGTGATGACCTCCAATTTGGGTTCGCAATTGATTCAGGAATTGGCAACGCAAAATAACTATCCGCTGATGAAGAGCATGGTCATGGCGCAGGTGGCGGAGCATTTCCGTCCGGAGTTTGTGAACCGGATTGATGAGGTTGTGGTGTTCCATCCGCTAGGCCGGGAACAGATCCGCGCTATCGCCGATATTCAGATCGGTTATCTACGGCACCGGCTGAGCGACCGGCAAATGGGCTTGGAAGTGAGTGCGGCGGCTTTGGATAAATTGGGTGAAGCAGGGTTCGATCCGGTTTACGGAGCGCGGCCCTTGAAACGGGCAATCCAGCAGGAGTTGGAAAATCCTTTGGCGCGGCAAATTTTGGCGGGGGAGTTTGGGCCAGGCGATAGAGTGGCGGTCGATGCAAGCCAGGATCGGCTGGTGTTCAGCAAGGGCAGCGGGGTTCGATTGGAGAAGTAATTGCCTGCTAACATAAGGCCCGCTCTAGCGGCGGGTTTTATGAGGATCAATGAGTTTCAGGCCGGGACAGGTAAAGCAGCCCGCAACTTCTTCAACGCGTTGTTTTCCAGTTGCCGGACGCGCTCGGCGGAGATGTTGTACTCAGCGGCTAATTGGTGCAAGGTTGGTTTGGCCTCACTCAGCCAGCGGCGTTGCACGATATCCCGGCTGCGTGAGTCCAGTATTTGCAGCGCCTCACCCAGTTGGCCGACCGCTCGCTCATCCCAATCATCGCGTTCCAACGCCTCTGCGGGATTGGCTTGCTCATCACGCAGATACGCGGCAGGTGCGAAGTTTTCCACATCATCATCACCATCGGTTTCAGGGAATGGATCAAACGATACGTCATAACCATTGAGCCGCGATTCCATTTCCAGCACATTATCAGGGCTGACTCCAAGTTCGTGCGCTACGGTGTTGACTTCCTCGTGATTTAGCCAACCCAGGCGTTTTTTCGAGCTACGCAGTTTGAAGAACAGTTTGCGCTGCGCTTTAGTGGTGGCAACTTTGACGATCCGCCAGTTGCGCAGGATAAATTCATGAATTTCCGCCCGGATCCAGTGGACAGCGAACGAGACCAGCCGGACACCATGCGCTGGATCGAAACGCCGGACCGCTTTCATAAGACCAATGTTGCCTTCTTGAATCAGATCGGCTAACGGCAAGCCGTAACCGAGGTAACCACGGGCGATATGCACCACGAAGCGCAGATGAGCCACAATCAGGCGTTGTGCTGCCGCTAGATCGTTGCGTAGCCGCAAACGCTGGGCCAGTTCCTGCTCTTCTTCGGTGCTCAGCATCGGTGTCCGGTTGACCGCCTGGATGTAGCTTTCCAGGTTGCCTACCGGCGCCGGCAAGCTCTCAATGCGGGGAACCAGCGCAGTCGTTGTCATCGTCATTTACTCCTCCCGTCGATTCATTAAATCTGATGCTATTTTAGCACTCGTATCCATAGAGTGCCAAATTTAAGAGAGGTTCCTTGATTGAAGTTGCCGGTTTAATCGGCAGCTTCCTCAGCTAGCAGCGCGGCGACAAATTCAGTAGCGTCGAATGCGCGTAAGTCTTCAATGCCTTCGCCAACACCGATGAAGCGAATCGGTAGGCCTAACCGGCGAGCGATGGCGAACACAATCCCGCCCTTGGCGGTACCGTCAAGCTTGGTCAGGATCAGGCCAGTCACACCAACTGCTTCGTGGAATTGGACAGCCTGGCTCAGGGCGTTCTGGCCGGTGCTGGCGTCTACCACCAGCAGCACCTCATGCGGGGCAGTGGGATCCACCTTACCGATAACCCGCTTGATTTTTTTTAATTCTTCCATCAGGTTTGATTGGGTATGCAGACGGCCGGCAGTGTCAGCGATCACTACATCGACTTTACGGGCGCTGGCGGCTTGAATCGCGTCATAGATAACCGAGGCGGCGTCGGCATTGTTTTTCTGGGCGATCACAGGGATTTGATTGCGTTCGCCCCAGACCTGCAGCTGTTCAACAGCGGCGGCGCGAAAGGTATCTCCGGCAGCCAGTAGTACCGAGTGTTGCTCGGTTTGCAGCCATTGCGCTAGCTTACCAATGGTGGTGGTTTTGCCAACGCCATTGACTCCAATCACTAGGATCACATAGGGGCGGGATTCACTCGGTTGCCAGGGTTGTTGACAGGGCGTGAGGATCGCTAATAGTTCATCATGTAAGGACCGGAGCAGGGCCGGCACATCGTTCAATTGCTGACGGGAGACTCGATCGGTCAATTGGCGGATCAGGTGATGGGTCACGTCTACACCAACGTCAGCCAGCAGCAGGCGGCTTTCCAGTTCTTCTAGCGCCTCATCGTCTAGTTTTCGTCCGATGAACAGATGGGCCAAACCGGAGACCAATCCCTGGCGAGTACGCCGCAACCGGTCTCGCAGTTGAGCGAAGCGTTCCGGTTTCGGTCCGGCGGCCTCGGTAGCCTCTTCAGATGCATGTTCTTTGTGAAAGGACGGGAAGCGGATTGGGCGATTCAATACCTCGAATAGACTGGTTTTTTTGCGTTCTGCGGTTTTAGCAGTATGAGGCGGGTTGACGAGATCATATTTAGGGTCGGTCATAGAGTGATCCAAAAGGGTTAGCGCAGTGATTGCAGTGTCTAAGCGCGGTCAGCAGTTGTGTCAGAGGCGGCTTTAAATGCAATGATCCTTATCGCCTTTCTTATCGCATTTGCTTAAATAATGAGCTACTGAAGGTGGTGAGGTCAGCATTGTTAATGCGCTTCTCAATATCGCTATATTCCATTATACTAATCTGCCAAATTTCTGGAAGATAACAGGATTTATGGCGCGGAATGAGTGGATCGGCCTGGAGCAGGACCCTGCCGTTGCTGGTAACCCTCCGGTGAGTATCCTGATCACTCGTGATGAGGATATTGAAAGGGCTTCTCGCTCGATGAAGGCGATGTCGCATCCGTTGCGTCTCAAGATCTTATGTACGCTGGGCAATCGGGAATTCAGCGTCCAAGATATCGTTGAACAGGTTGGTACTTCCCAGAGCAATATTTCTCAACACTTAGCAATTCTGCGTGATAAAGGCATTCTCGCTTGCCGTAAGGATGCCAACCGGGTTTATTATCGGGTGGGAGACGCCCGGACGCTGCGCTTGATTGAAATGATGCGAGATGTTTTCTGTATGCGAAATGCGTAGTGCTGGGTTGCGGTCGGCAGGTATAGGCGTTTACCCCTTCCTGCCACTCCTGGCTGTATAAGGAAGAGAGGGCGCCATAAGCGATTTATTGAGGTTTTTTATGAATAGCGAACGAATTATTCGAATCATGGCTGGGGCTTTCGTCCTGATTTCTGTGCTATTAGGTGCACCGGCCAGTCCACTTTATCACAGTAGCTATTGGTTATGGCTTGCCGCTTTTGTCGGGCTGAACCTGTTTCAGAGCGGCTTTACCCGATTCTGCCCTGCAGAATTGATTCTCTGGAAGCTGGGCGTCAAGAGCGCAGGTGACCAGGCTGGTTGTGCGACGCGTTGAGAAAGCTGACCTCATGAGTGATTTTACTGAATTTGCTTTGCAGAACTGGTTGTTATTCGCGGCAGCGTTTGCCATTTTAGGGATGTTGCTGGGCAGTGAGATTCTGCGCCGGATGCGTGGAATCACTGCTGTCAATGCGACTGAAGCACTACGCTTGATTAACGACAAGGAAGCTTGGATTGTGGATATTCGTGATGCTGCAGAATACAAAAGCGGCCACATTCCACAAGCCCGGCATATTCCATCTGCGACGCTTAAGGGCCGGGTAGATGAATTGATCAAAGCGGGTGATAAACCGGTCATTGTCTATTGCCGCAGTGGCGCCGCGGCGCAGTCAGCATGCGCGTTGCTCAAGAAGAATGGTATGGTGAATGTGTATAGCTTGAGTGGCGGCCTGTCCGCTTGGCAGGAAGCCAGCCTGCCGATCAGCCGCAAGAAAGCCTGAATTCTAAAATACAAGCTCAAGTTATAATGCTATGTTAAATATCGTTATTTATACATCTAATTATTGTCCATATTGCCGCCAGGCGCGTGCGTTGCTGGATAGTAAAGGCGTGCATTACACGATTCTGGATGTGGATGCTAATCCACGTTTATGGGATGAAATTATCAAACGTACTGGATGCGACACTGTGCCGCAGATATTTATCGGTGACCGGCATGTTGGTGGCTGCGACGATCTATTCGACTTGGAGCGAAAAGGTGTGCTGGAGCCATTGTTGGAGAGCCTAATCCCGAAACCTTGAATCTCTGGGGTACATTCCGCAGTTCTTGCTGCGTAATAACCAGACCGAAGGCCGAAGATTAAGGCTGGATACCCCGCAGCTTGCTGCGAGGGTGGCTTTATTCTGATCTCTGAAAATCTCTCAACACAAGGCAATTTGCATGAGCGAACAACAAACCCCGCAACAGCATTTCGAAATCCAGAAAGTCTATTTGAAGGATGTATCGCTGGAAACGCCTAATTCTCCAGCAATCTTCACTGAGCAGTGGCAGCCTGAACCGAGGTGCGTTTGGAAACCAGCGCTACCCCCTCTGACCGAAGATCTTTTGAATCGGTGCTGACTCTGACGGTGACCGCGAAAATGGGTGACCGGACCGCCTATCTAGCTGAAGTAAAGCAGGCGGGCTTATTCATTCTGCGGGGTTTCGATGAACAACAAAAGGGGCATATGTTGCATGCTTTTGCCCAAATATTCTATTTCCCTTTTCACGGAGGAACTGGCTTCGCTGATCGGCAAGGGCGGGTTTCAGCGCTGCTGCTTAATCCTATTAACTTCGATGCGCTTTATCTTCAACGCTTGCAGCAGCAACAAGCGCAGGCGGCAGCTCCTTCAATGCCGCATTAACCCCGTCTGGTTGCTGCCCGGATTGGCATGATGCTGTCCACGGCCGTCACGGTATTGGGCGCTGGTTCCTGGGGAACAGCTCTGAGCGTTGTTGCTGGCGCGCAACATGGCCACTCGGTGCGTCTGTGGGGCCATGACCGCAGGAAGTTGCGCCGCTTCAGCAGAACGGGAAAACCGCCTGTATTTGCCTGGTATCCCCTTTCCAGCATCGCTAGCGGTGGGCGCTGATCTGGAGGTAGCGGTCGCCGATGCAGACTGGTACTGTTGGCGACGCCAAGTCATGCTTATCGGGCGACGCTGAGACGTTTACGCGCTGTGTTGCAGACCACTACCGGTCTGGCCTGGGCCACCAAAGGCCTGGAACCAGGCAGTGGTCAATTTCTGCATGAAGTCACCATAGAGGTATTGGGTGAGTGCTGGCCGATGGCAGTCATTTCCGGGCCTAGTTTTGCTGGTGAAGTTGCCCGGTGCCAGCCGACGGCTGTCACCGTCGCTGCACGCAGCGCAGACCATGCTCACAAGGTTGCGAGGTTGCTGCATGGCTCTAATATGCGTGCTTATACTAGCACCGACATCATCGGTGTTGAGTTGGGAGGCGCGGTCAAGAATGTGTTGGCCATTGCGACCGGTATTGCCGATGGATTAGGTTTCGGCGCTAACGCCCGGGCCGCGCTGATCACGCGCGGGTTGGCAGAAATGACCCGGTTAGGGCTGGCTGCCGGTGGCCAGCGTGAAACATTCATGGGGCTGGCTGGTGTTGGTGATTTGGTGTTGACTTGCACCGACAACCAGTCACGCAATCGCCGTTTTGGATTGGCAATCGGTCGAGGCGAAACGGCGAGTGCAGCGTTTGCGGCGATCGGTCAAGTAGTAGAAGGGGCAGCAACAGCGCGGGAAGCCTTGCGGCTGGCCCAGGCTTATGATGTGGAGATGCCAATTACCGAGCAAGTGGATCGGGTGCTGCATCATGGTCAGGATCCGCGCCGGGCAGTAGAGGTTCTGCTGGCGCGGGATCTGAGATCCGAGGTGGCTTGATCGTCAGGGGTGATTAAGTCAAACAATCGTCCACCAGGGGCCGGTGTTGTGCGTCAGTTTCCCGGTCTCTGCCAGAGTAGGCTTGCGGCCAGTGCTTTTTCACTACTGAGCTGTCGCTGGCCAAGGCGTGACAGGTATTCAGTACCGGCGGTATCTCCCGTTCAGCAGGCGGCTTGGCGTCTTCTTCGTCGTAGCGCTGGCCATAGACCGTTTGGAAAAAAGTAGTCGCTACCGGCCCTAATAACTCAGTCATATGCGTACAGCCACTCACTCCGCCAAATAGCTCTCTAAGCTTGAGTGACCATCCGGGGCCAATTTGCACCCCAGTTAGCTTTTGGTAGCGGGCAGTGATGGCCGGGCAAAGCCCAAACGGCGCACCATCGGTGCAGGCCTCGACATGACGAATGACGAAATCATGGTCCACTGTCAGGCGAATCGACATATCGTGCAAGGGCTCTCCGGCTTGGATGGCGCCACCACGATCTTCATTAGGAAACGTATAGGTCTTGGTATCAACCATCTGCCTTCGATTTCCACCAACCATCATCTCGCTGGAAACCTTGGCACTGGACAATTCGTTGGTGTAGCAAACGGCGTGGAATGGCAGAAGAAAGCGGCAGAGATTCTCTTGTTGAATGCTTAAAGTTCAATTCAATCGAACGCCCCGCTCATGATGCGTGCCAACCGGTCGTCTAACTGAGCGATAACTGCATGCTTTTGGTCAGGGTTATAGTCCCACCAGCCAGCAATTTCATCCAAGGTGCGGTAACAACCTTCGCACCACTGGGTTTTGGGGGCGATGACACAAACTCCTACGCAGGGAGAAGGGGGGTCATTCAGCGGGGATGAAGAATTGGTAGTCATGTAGAGGTTATTGAGTGTTAGGGCAGACCACCAGAGACAGCGGTCCCGCTGGATGGTTACAAGCTGCCATCATAGCGCTTCCAGGAGGAATGAATCCATGCATATGGATTAAATAATATCGATCAAAAAGAGGGGTGAGCCGCGAAGACTGGGGAAGATGGTTATGGGATCATCGAGTGTGCTTATTATTTGAAGCACGCGCTAACGCGCTTTGGCCGGACGGTGGCAAACTGGCCCTCGATCCTGTGGTGGTGTAAACCTCCCTCTCGTCTTCACGGCTACCCCGGCTTGATCGGGAACATCATTTTGGGCTGTTTCCAAAGCGGCCCTGGCTCGACATCCAAACAATCTTAAAATAGCTAGGAACTTTCCTGCTCGTAAATAGGGATAAACCCTGATTGTTATTAAGGGATTCATGTGAGGTCCCTGACAAGCTTCGGCCGATATAAATTTTAATGTAAGGTCCTGCGGTTTAAGCTTGTCTGGACAGGTTGCCGGGTTTAACCTTTACTTTGCAAACGAAGGGAGGAAGGGCTGGCCATTCAGGCTAGCGCTTTTGGTACGCACTTCTCGTGTGGCTTACTGCATCAAACTGAACGAACGACTCAGGAGGGAGTGTCATGTTGTCGTATGAAGATTGTGTGGAATTAAGTGACCTGACCGAAGAGGAGATTACGGCCATTGCCGAGCACGAGCATTTGCCGGAAATCGCCGCTCTGGAGATGGGCAATTATCTGATACATACTCCGGAAGGTATTCCAATGATCAAGCGCATTATCCTGGATGATATCGAGGAAGAGCGCCGCCGCGGGCATAATGAAAAAGCTTTGCAGTTAAAACTGGTGCTTAAGCACTTTATCGATACTCATCCGAAAAATCCTGCCAAGTCCTGATGGTTTCTTCATAATGAATCGGGTCTCGTTTCCTCTCGAATTGAAGAGAGGTTATAAGCGGTCCGGTCAAAAGGCGCAGATGCATCGATGCCCTCCTCCAGGGGGGGAGGGTTGAAATGGGTGAGCGGTTATATTCAAACCGGATCTTCATCTCGATCCAGTCGAGCCAACAATGCTTGGACCTCGGCCAAGCCAGCCCGGCGCATAGGCCGGCCATCGACTGGACTGCGCGGCGCCTCCCGCTCAGAGAGAGGCGTAAACACTGTGAGATTGAGATCATGATTGCCCATGCCGCAACGAAAGACTGGCAGGCAAGCAGGGTCGCCATTGCTCAGCTTCAGCCGATGATCGGCGGCTTTAAACGGGATACGATGCTCCATCAGAAACAGAGCGACCTCTTGGGGCGTGTCGGCAAACAAGTGCAGTTGAATATCAGCACCAGGGCCAGCCGTTCCGCTCAAGACCGAGCCAACCAACCGTGGCCGGAACTGCACCAAAAAGCGCATAGCGTCCAGTGCGATTTCCCGCAGATCCTGCAACAGCAACGTCTGACGATCCGTATGGAACAGCCGCTGATGGTCGAGCAGTGCCTGTTCAATTTCACGGTTATCTGGCAGCAATGCTTTATTGGCAATCGCCAGCCGCAGGGCTGCCTTGCGCTTGGCAGTCCGGAAGTCGGGGATGCCTTCATCAGCCATCAGCCGAGCGCATTCCTGAGCCAGCAGGATTCTTACTCGTTGAGCATCACGGCGGCGATGAGCCATGGACGGACTCCAAAAGGTAGGATAACAGAGCGAGAATCAGTATCAAATCTATAACAATATCAATATTGCTAAAACGGTAAGTCATACTCTCCATTCTATGGAATGGTAATTTTATAATATTTTAATGGTTATTTAATTTTGGCGGGTATCGGAGTGATTAGAGACTCGGCGCTTAAGGTCAATTTTCCGGTACTGGACACTGGGCATTTGCTATATTAAATAAGATTCGGGTTTGATTTCGTCCACTCTGATTAGTTGAAGGAAGGGTAACTTGGCTCTGTTCAAGCGTAAAGAACCCATGTTGGGTATCGATATCAGCCCCTCGGCAGTCAAGGTTGTTGAATTGAGCCGTTCCGGGGCGCGATTCCGGGTCGAGGCGTTCGCCATCGAGCCCCTTGGTGAAGGCATGTTGGAGGACCGCAATCCGGTTGATCCGGAAGCGGTGGGTGAGGTCATTAAACGCGCCTGCCGTGCTGCGGGCACGCGGACACGTCGCGCTGCAGTGGCAGTGCCTACGTCCAGTGTCATCACCCGTACCGTTCCAATGCCGGCCGAGTTTAAGGAAAGCGACATTGAGGTCAATATTTCCATCGAGGCATCGCAATATATTCCCTATCCCACCGAGGAAATCTATCTGGATTTTGAGGTGAAAGGGCATTCGCAAGCCAGCAGCGAGATGCAGGATGTGATGTTGGTGGCGACCCGTAAGGAAAATGTAGATAGCCGTGAAGCGGCTCTTAAGGAAGCCGGTCTGACGCCAGTGGTCGTCGATGTAGAAGGTTATGCTTTGGAGAACAGCTTGGGGCTGATTATGGATAGTCTTCCATCCGGCGGGGAGAGCAGCGGGCTGAATTTGAGCAAGGGACGTGAAGGGTTGACGGCTCTGATGGACATTGGGGCATCCGTCTCTAATCTGTATATCTTGCAGGGAAATCAGACTGTTTTTAGTCGTGAGCAAGGTTTTGGTTGCGATCAGCTTACCCTCCGGATTGCGGAAGCTTATGGTCTTTCTCGAGAGCAGGCGGAACGCGCCAAGCGCTCTGGTCAGGTGGCTGAAGATTTCGCTGAGACGATCCTTGAACCGTTCAAACAAATGCTGGCTGAACAGATCGGGCATACCCTGCAATTCTTTTTTTCCGCCGATCTCTATGTCTCAGGCCGCTATACTGTGAACAATATTGTTCTGATTGGGGGCGGGGCCATGATTATGGGGCTGGACCGGGTGGTAGCCGATGTTTTGGGGATTACAACGATGGTAGCCAATCCCTTCAGGAACATGGGCAGTGCTTCGCGGGTGAACAGCAGCGCCCTATTGCGTGATGCGCCCTTGCTGGCGGTGGCCAGCGGGTTGGCCCTGAGGAGTCTCGACTGATGATGCGCATCAATTTATTGCCTTGGCGTGAAGCACGCCGCCTTCAACGCCAGCGTGACCTGATTGGGATATTAGTAGGGGTCGCTCTGGTTACCTGCGGTATCGTGTTCATGGGTTACACTGAGATTGATAACCGCATTGAGTTTCAGAGGGAGCGCAACGAATATCTGCGCGGTGAGATCGCCCGGCTTAAGAAAGCGGCTGAGGAACTAGCAGAATTGCAAAAAGCCAGATCTCGCCTGGTGGATCGCATCAATGTCATCCAGAAATTGCAGACGAGCCGTCCTGGTATGGTGCGGATGTTAGATGAATTGGTCCGTCTACTACCAGAGGATATTTTTCTGACGTCATTTAAAACGTTGGGTGATCGAGTAACGCTTAATGGCACGGCGCGTTCCGATTTAATCATTTCTGAGTTTATGCGGGATATCAAAGCATCGCAATTGCTCGGCGAGCCAGTGTTGCAGATTATTCAAACCAGAGATGTAAACAACATACAAGCTCGAGTCTTCGAATTGAGTATTCCGCTTAAACTGAGCGCAGATCAGGCGGGAGGCAAGACATGAACCTGTCCGAAATCAACTTGAATGACATTGATCTTCGCGAAGCGGGCGACTGGCCGTTAGCGGGTCGACTGATACTGGTGGTATTGGTCATTGCCGCCGTGCTGGGTGCTGGTTATTACTTTTTTATCAGCGATCAGCTTCAACAGTTGGAGACGGTGAAGAACGAGGAACAGAAGCTGCGGCAGGAATTTATCGAAAAGCAGCGAGTGGCAGCCAACCTGGAGGCGTTTCGAGCGCAGTTGGCGGAAATGGAGGAGAAATTGGGCGAGATGTTACGGCAATTGCCCACTGGTACTGAAATGCCGGATTTACTGGATGATGTCTCAAATACGGGTAAGCAAAATGGCCTGGAATTTGAGCTCTTCAAACCTGAGCCTGAACAACCCCGGGATTTTTATGCGGCCAAGCCGATTACGATCAAGGCGAAGGGGACTTATCATCAGTTTGGCGCATTCGTCAGCGGGGTAGCGGCGTTGCCACGCATTGTAACACTGGAAAGTGCGACCTTGGCGGGGTTGGGTAACAAGGGCAGGCGCGGCGCAAAGAATCAGGAACCGGTAGACATCCAGGCGACTTTGCAGACTTATCGCTACATGGATGATAGGAGCGCGCCAGTGGCGGAGAGCCCACAGAAGAAGGGAGCGCGTAGCAAATGAAGATGCGTTTGAAGTCTCTCCCCTGCTTTGTGGGAGAGAGTAGGGGAGAAAGAACTTATTATATAGCCTTGGCGTTGGCATTAAGTGTATTGACTGGTTGCGCCGAGCGGGACATGAGTGACCTGCGCGGGTTTGTGGAGACCACCAAGCGCACCACGCCAATCAGGAAACCTGACCCACCACCGGTCATCGAGCCTTATCAGCCGTTTGCCTACACTGCTCAAGGATTGAAAGATCCGTTTTTAATATCGCCATTTGCTGAAGAGCAGGAGATAGGAGATATAGCGGATCAACCTGTGGCACCGGATGGCAGCTACACGGGGGTTCGGCCAGACCCAAATCGGGTGCGGGAGGAGCTAGAGAAGTATTCGCTGGGTTCACTCAAGATGATGGGGACGGTGCGAATGGGCGGCACCGATGAATTGTGGGCGCTGGTTTTGGCACCTGACAATGTGGTGCATCGGGTACAGAAAAACAATTACCTGGGTACCAATCACGGCAAAATCATCAATATCAGCGAGCAGCGAGTCGATCTGAAGGAGATCGTTCCGGATGGTCCCGGGCGCTGGCAGGAGCGGGAATCGTTTCTGTCGCTGACCCAATGATTGAGGGGGGAATATCATGATAAGCAGGTCCATGAGCCAAGGCCAAGGCGGCCAGCAGTTGGTTGAGGGGAGGTTACCGCCAGGGTGGGTAGCGTTAATCTGGGTTTTTGGATTGGTGCTGTCGCTGTTAATCGGTGGCTGGACCAATGCTTGGGCGGCGCCACCAGATGCCGGGCGGCAGCCAATTTTGCAGGCGGTGGATATCAGTCCATTAGCAGGCAATCGGTTGCAACTCCGTTTCCGGCTATCGGAGCGGATCGATGCACCGCCGAGTAGTTTCACGATTAATGAGCCGGCGCGCATCGTGCTGGATTTTTTGGATACTCGCAATGGCTTGGCGACACGCCAGCAGCCAATCAATGTTGGGGTAGCAGAGAAAATTAGTGTCCTGGAAGGGGCAGATCGGACCCGAGCCTCACTGAATCTGAGCCGGTTGGTGCCTTATAAGATGGAAGTGCGAGGGGATGCGGTAATTCTGACCCTGGAAGGGGCTGGAACGTCAACGCGGAAAACACCGGTGCCGACCCCTGCTGGATCGGTGGCGGCCTCCGCGCCGAAGCGTAGTGAAGCGCCGGTGTCCTTAGCACCCCGTAGTGTGAGTGATGTGGGTTTCAAGCGTGGGCCAGCCGGACAAGGGATCATTACAATCAAGTTATCGAGCGCCAGCACGGCAGTGGATGTGCGTCAGGAAGGTAATCAGATCGTGGCGGATTTCCAGAATGCAAAACTGCCGCGCGATCAGCAACGACGGTTGGATGTGACTGATTTTGCTACACCAGTGACTACAATTGAAGCACTCAACCGGGGTGATAATGCGCGATTAAGCATCCAGCCGATTCCACCTTTCGAGTATCTGGCTTATCAGGCGGATGATCTATATGTGATCGAAGTGCGCCCGCCGCAACGCTCCACCGAAGAGGATGAGCGTGAAGCAGCGCTTGATCCATCCAAGAAGAAATACAAGGGTGATTTGCTATCGCTCAATTTCCAAGATATCGAGGTCCGGGCAATCTTGCAGATCCTGGCGGATTTCACGGGCTTGAATATTGTGGTTAGTGATTCAGTAAAAGGTAATTTGACGCTGCGCTTGCAGAATGTGCCCTGGGATCAAGCATTGGATATCATTATGCGTACCAAGGGTTTGGCCATGCGTCAGAATGGCAATGTGATCTTTATTGCGCCAACCGAGGAAATCGCGGCGCGCGAGAAGCTGGATCTAGAGTCGCGCAAGACGGTGGAAGAATTGATTCCGCTGCGTACTGAGCTGATTCAGGTCAATTACGCCAAGGCAGCGGAAATGGCGAAACTGCTTAAAAGTCAGGATAAGGATAAGGGCAGCATACTGTCCGTACGTGGCACAGTCGAGACTGATGAGCGAACCAATACGTTGATCGTCAAAGACATACCCGACAAAATGGCCGAGATTCGGGATTTGGTGGCACAGCTTGATAAGCCAGCCAAACAGGTCATGATCGATTCGCGAGTAGTGATCGCCAGCAATGATTTTAGTCGAGATCTAGGTGCACGATTTGGTGTGTCAGGCGTCAGTGCAACTGGTGATGGTCGAGTAAATACCGTGAGCGGCAATGTAAATTCAACCGGTGCTATTATCGATAGTGCTGTGGCTAATCTGACCAGTACAGGGCAGCCTTTCCCTGTTGCTGTGCCGCCGTTACCTGATCGGCTTGGAGTCAACCTGCCAGTCGGAGGTCCGAGCATCGCTTTTGCGATTTTGGGGGCGGATTATCTGGTCGATTTGGAGCTTTCGGCACAGCAAGTTGAAGGTAATGCTGAGATCGTTTCAAATCCGCGAGTGGTGACTGCTGATCTAAAGAAGGCCGTTGTTTTACAGGGTCGGCAAATCCCATACTCCACCGTTAGTCAATCAGGTACTAATGTTGAGTTTAAGGATGCCTTCCTGAAGCTGGAGGTAACTCCACAGATTACACCGGATGACCGGATTCGTATGGATCTCAAGGTCTCCAAGGATGATCCCGGCGCTATCGTAGCGACAGCGACAGGGCCACAGGTCAGCATTGACAAGCGTGAAGTCGAGACTCAGGTGCTGGTAAATAATGGAGAAACAGTCGTATTGGGTGGGGTCTTCGAGCAAAGCAAAGGAGATAATGCCACGAAGGTGCCATTGCTTGGTGATGTGCCGTTGCTGGGTTATTTATTCAGGACTACATCTAAAACGGCTACTAAGCGTGAACTCTTAATCTTCGTCACGCCGCAGATTTTGAAAGAGGGGAAAGTGGAATAGTCGCGTGGCCGCTCCCTCCAGCCTTCCTCCGCCAGGGGGAAGGAGTTTTTGTTGAGTAGGGAGTGAGGCAGGGGCAGTAGTAATGCCGGATATCCAGATTTTCCAATAAACGATGAATGTGTGTTTTGGGGAGTTAAGCCATGCAACTACTGATAAGCAGGCTAAGAAATTTAACTGAATGGTTTTTGCTGACCATCCTGTTAATGGTTGGCGGGGGGATGAGTGAAGTCCTTGCCCAAGGGTTTACCAATCCGGGTGGTGGCAGTGGCGGCTTTACCGGCCGGCCGCTCATTACCGTCGAACTTTATGTGAATGACACAGTTACGGGCGAATCAGTTACCAGCACTCGTGTTCCGGTCAATCTGGCTGGTGTTGGAATTAATCCGGGTTTGCCTTACACACGCACGCTGACGGCGATTGCCAAGCAGGATGGACGGTTGTTCGCTACCAGTATTCAACTGGATCTGGCGCCGACGCTGGCATCGGGTGCGTTATTCGATCCTGAGGATCCGACTCAAGGCTTCCGCAGTCTGCCACTGGAAGACACCAGCGGTATTGCCACTGCTTTTTTCCTTGCCTCCTCGACACCGGGCATCGTCACCATTACCGCCTCGGCACAGGATCCGAATACCGGGCAACGGGTGAGTGCCAGTATTCAAATCGAGGTGTACAACGAGGTGCGCCCGCCGGCTGCGGTTACCTTTACTGGACCGTATGTTAATGCCGTGCTGGCCGGTCAATCGCGCTTTGGCGATCCGCTGATCCAGGATGGTTCCTACAGCCGGGTGATTAGTGTGGTGGTCAACGACATTAATGGTAACCCGACAAATCCAAATACACAGGTCAATTTCTATCTGATTGATGGCCCTCTTACGGGGTATCCCAGTAACCCGGGTTCGTTTTTTGTCGCGGGTTCTAATGGGGAACCATTCGAGGGACAATTTTGGTTCAGTGCGTATAATCCGAATGGGAATTTTGTCAGCAAAGGTGTGCGACCCTATGATCGGCTGGTGCTCGATGGCCGGCAGACTGAGCAAGATCCATTACCGAATAATTACTTTCATACTGGCGTATGGGTTGTTGAGCGTGTAGTGAATCAAACTGCACTAACTATTCTCCCGCCGCCGCAAGGTAGGGCTTTTAATGCGAATGGGGCTGATAATGGTTCCACCGTGCCTTACATAGTAGGCCGTGCCCAGAATGCTGCCGTGTTGTCACCCGCCTTTACGAATTTGGATGGTGTTGCCAGCACGACCTTGACATATCCGGTGTGGCGGATTGGCCAGACAGCGGTGGTGGTAGCCTGCGTTGCCAATACGGATGTATGCGGGATTCTGAATATGTGCGACCGCAACGGCGCGAATTGCGGATCGGTCTATCTGGGGGTGACGAATGGTTCCGACCGGGAACTGACGGCCTCGGCGCTGACGCTTGGGCCGAACCGGAGCACTGATGTGCGATTGTGTTTGCGAGATGTGAATTTCACCCCGTTGCCCGCTACTGAGATCCGCTACAACATTGGTTCCACGGGGCCGGCTACAGTGACCATCGACGGCGTGGCGGGTAATGAAGGTACGGTGCTGACCGGTGGGGATGGTTGTGCGTTGGTGGATATCACCAGCAGTGGGCAACCGCTGGGTGGATTGGAAATTGAAATTGATTTCACCGCTGATTATGTGACTGCTCCAGTCAAGATCACGATTAAAGCACCAGGGCCGGGCAAGATGGATGGCTTCTTCAATTGTGAGTTCGAGCTTGATGTAGGCACTGCTGTGTGTGAGGGTGTCCTGCGGTTGACTGACGATGAATTGACGCCGATTGCAGGAGAATTGATTGTCTTGGGGGATGGTTTTAAGGCAGGAGGCCCCTTCACGCTGACCTTTGATCCGGCTGAGGGTGTATTCGGTAAGACCAATGAAGAAGGTTTGGTGAATGTCAATCTGGAGCTCGGTGGACCCGGCGAGTATGAATTCCCCTTCAAGACCGCAGCGGATGGTTCTGCGTCTTATACCTTGACCGTTAATGTGCCGACGCCTGGTGCTTTAAGTATCGAGGCCGTGGGGCTGGATGCGGGGCAATTGGGCCGGCCGTATAGTGCGGTGTTGCAGGCAATAGGTGGGGTGCCACCGTATGCCTTTTCACTGCTGTCAGGATCATTGCCGCCAGGTTTGGGTTTGAGCGCGAATGGCACGATCAGCGGGACACCGACCCAGATAGGTTCCTTTAGCTTCGTGGCGCAGGTGCGGGACAGCCAGGATTTGTTGGGTTTCGGGGCTTTCACCATCGTCATTGGCAATCAAACCCCGTTGACTTTAGCTTTGGCTCCAGCAACAGGGGCTGTGGGGGTGCCTTACAGCGGGCTGGTGAGCGCCACAGGCGGTACTCCGCCCTATACCTTTGCCCTGGTTGCAGGTACGCTGCCGAATGGCCTAACGCTGAGTGCCAACGGTACCTTATCGGGGACACCCACTAAGGTTGGCGCCTTTGCGGTTTCGATCCGAGGTACGGATAGCAGCGGTGTAACCGGAACGTTGAATTCAACGATTACTATCGCGAGCGCCTCGCCAGTGGTTGTGGACGTGGCACCGCTTACAGCAACGTTAGGACAGCCCTACAGTGCAGTGGTGAGCGCCACAGGTGGTACGCCACCCTATACCTTTACTACGATAGCGGGTAGTTTGCCCCCGGGGGTGACGCTGGCTGCGAACGGTACCCTGTCGGGCACGCCGACCGCTGCTGGGGCTTACACCGCGACGTTCCAGGCGACTGATCAGTCTGGTAGTAAGGGAGTCGTTACCAAGACGATCACTGTCAGCACGGTAGCTGCTCCAACGATCGGTGGTACTCTAACCGCCACCGCATCGGTAGGTGTGCCGTACAGCAGCCTGCTGACGGCTACTGGCGGGGTACCTCCCTACACATGGTCGCTGGTGCCGCCATCCAGCTTGCCGCTGGGATTAACGGCGACCGTGCCTGATACCGCTACCGATAACACCTGGCTATTGTCAGGAACGCCGACGACCTCCGGCGTATACAGTTTCACAGTGCAACTGACTGATTCAGCAGGAGGTACGGCGTTTATCACGCAGACGATAACGGTTGGTGTAGGTGGCATCCTGCAGATCAACACGGCTTCACCGTTGCCTAACGCTACGGAAGGTACCGCCTATACAACTACGTTGACCGCTTCTTGCAGTGGGGTTTGCGGAACAACCTTTACGTGGACTGTGGAGCCTGGCGGTGGAACGTTGCCTCCTGGTATCACCTTGGGAGCATGCGCCGCTGTCGCTGCACCCGCTGGTCTATCCTGTACTTTAGCGGGAACGATGCCTCTAGGGACGATAACAGCAAACACGACCTATACCTTTATCATCAGGTTGACGGATAATGCAGTTACCCCCAACGTGATACTCAAAACCTTCCAGTTGACGGTGATCAACGCACCTTAACTGTATCGGTTGGGTTGCTCCCTCCTTCTCGTAGGGAGGGGAATCGGAAAAACCGCCATTGGGAGACCAGGGCGGTTTTTCTATTTTAATGAGGAATTGCGATGTCTAATTATCCGGTCAAAGGTTGCTGTCTCTGCAAAAAAGTGACTTACGCCATCAAGGGTCACCTTGGCATTTTTCAGTACTGTCATTGCTCGCGGTGCCGGAAGTTTACGGGTAGCGCCTTCGCCGCCAATTTATTAGTGGCACCCGAGGACTTTCAGTGGCTTAGCGGTGAGGAGTTCGTGGGCCGGTATGAATTGGAGAATGCGAAGCATTTTGCGACATCCTTTTGCACGAATTGCGGGTCCTCGTTGCCGTGGCTGGGAAAAAGCGGTAAAGCAGTCGTCGTTCCAGCAGGTTCCCTGGAGGATCACCCTGGCATTGGCCCCTTTCAAAACATCTTCTGGGATTCCCGCGCCGTGTGGTATACCGAGCCAAGCGCTTTGCCTGAATATGACGAGTTACCGCCGAAGCCGTAGAGCAATTTGAATCTTTCTTCCCCGCCAATTTAGTTTAATCATTTCTCTTACATGAACGATGCCGCCCCTGAGTCCTCAATCCTCCTCTTCGTGTACCTCTCCGCAACCAGCCAGCAGTTCACTGCGTCTTCTGAATTCTGACGATCCACCACCGTTCACCATTGCTAACCCGGACGGTCAGGCGTCCGTGGTTTTGGTGTGTGATCATGCTAGCAACGCTATTCCTGCCCGGTTGAATGAATTGGGATTGAATGCGCATGAACGCAGCCAGCACATTGCCTGGGATATCGGCGCCGCCCAAGTGGCTCAATTACTGGCTGCGCGATTGGATGCACCGGCGGTGCTGGCCGGTTATTCACGGCTGGTCATCGATTGCAACCGCCCGCCGGGTCATCCCACCTCGATTGCTGAGGTCAGCGATGGTATTTTTATTCCTGGTAACTGGAATCTGAGTGACCTGGAAGCTGACGACCGGTTAAATGAAGTATTCTGGTCCTATCACCATGCAATCACTCAGGCCTTAGCGCATCGCTGGCGGCATGGTCATGGTCGAGCGCCCGTGTTGATTGCAGTTCACAGTTTCACTCCGGTGATGAGTGGGTTTCGCCGTCCCTGGCATCTTGGCGTGTTGTGGAATCGTGATCCCCGGTTAGCTGAGCCGTTATTGACCCGATTCAGGGCCCATGCCGAATGGTGTGTCGGTGACAATCAACCGTATTCCGGGCGCGAGGTAGGTTTTACCATGGATACCCACGGTGGTGCTGCCGGTCTGCCTCATGTGGAAGTGGAAATTCGTCAGGATTTACTCGCTGATGATGCAGGCTGTATACACTGGGCGGCTCACATCGGTGACATATTGGAAGGCCTTTTGCAAGATAACACACTGTATGAGGTCCGGCATTACTGATGAGAAATGGTATTGACAGCATGTTTACTCGCTATTGCAGTGAATAACTGTATTAAAAATGCTTTTTTCGGGAGAAACACAGATCGTGGATGTGGTGGAAAGCACCAATGATGCCTTGCACAGTGAGTGCTCATGGACGCGGATAGCGCTGCTGGCCGTGGCTTATATCGTTATTTGGATCGCCCTTTGGTATACAGTCATTGGGATAAATCGAATGACTGGCGTCAACCTTTGGGCTCCCTGTACCGGTTTAACCTTCGCGATCCTGCTTGCATATGGTTGGCGGGCGTTGCCTTTGCCTTTATTGGCCTCCCTATTGGCGGAGTGGCCAACCTGGTCCGAGGAACGCTGGCCTTATAGCCTGGCGGCTAGTGTGACCCCGTTACTTGGCTACCTGATCGCGGCATACATTCTGCGCCATCATCTGGGTGGGAAGCGATTGGATGAATGGCGCTTTGACGATCCGCAACGAGTAGCTGCCTTCTTAGGCGTGGTCATGTTGAGTACGCTGTTTGCGGCGCTGGCGGAAGCCCCCTTGTTGCAAGCAGCCGGATTGCCGCTACCTGTTCTGTCATGGCTGGAAATGGTCTGGCAAGAATGGATTAGTGCTTTCGTTGGTGTTGTTACTGTTACGCCGCTCGTGTTGATTTTTGTCGCGCCGTTAGCGTGGCGATTCAGCCGGAAAGAATCCTTGCACCCACGAAGGACGACGCTCATCGTTGAATCTCCACCAGTACATTGGGGTATCTTGCAGGGGGGAATATCGGTCGCATTGATCGCCGGATTATTTTGGATGCCTCATCCGCAATGGCTAGATCAATCATACCCTTTTATGACCCTGTTGCTGTTGCCTATATTGACCTGGATCGCTGCGGCCTATGGGATGCGAGGTGCCGCTTCAACCGTGTTACTTTATCAACTAGGCATTGTGATACTGGTCTTAAATTTTGCAGGGCAGGATTTAGCGTTCCAATATCAGATTGCTATGGCAGTGATTGCTACTTCAGGATTGCTTACAGGCGCCATAACCCAGGCCCAGCGGGTGGATATTGGCCGGTTCCGTGATTTAGCTGAAGTTTCTAACGATTTTCTATGGGAATTCGATGACCAAGGGCGTTTGTGTGATCTTCGTGGACAGCGTGTCTGTACCATAGGAGCATCTGCAAACCAACTGGGAAAGCATTGGCGGGAATATGTTCCGCAGGAGGAGCAAAGCCAGGGTGCCGATTTCACCAGATTATGGACAGCGATTCGACAGCGTCAGCGATTTCAACACGTAGTGCTGCAAGTGTGGTTACCGGGTGGACAGGCATCGATCTGGACTTGTAACAGTGGATTGCCGTTGTTCAGTGACAGCGGTGAGTTTCGAGGTTATCGCGGCACCACAACCGATATTAGTGATTACAAGAACGCTGAAGCATCGTTGCGTGAACAAGCTGAAGCGCTATTGCAAGATTATGATCGGACAGTGGAAGCGAAGGTGGAAGCACGCGTGGTGGAGCGTACTCGGATGCTGGCGGAGGTTAGTTTGCGCAACTGGCGGCTGGCCAATTTTGATAGCCTGACTGGATTGCCTAACCGCAATCTGTTTTTCGAGCACCTGCGCAAGAGTTTGCAGCAGTCCCGGCGCCAATGGCGGCTGTTAGCATTGCTGTTGGTGGATCTGGATGGTTTCAAGGAAGTTAATGATACTTTTGGCCATGATATGGGGGATGAATTGCTGAGGCAGGTCGCTGTGCGTTTGCGTCAGTGTATTCGTGCGACTGATACAGCGGCTCGTTTGGGTGGCGATGAATTTACAATTGTATTGACCGACCTGGAACAAGTTGAGGCTGCCGAAGCAGTAGCCCGGAAGCTGGTGGCCAGTTTGGCGGAGCCAGTACCCTTGGGCGAGGCCAGTGCTACCGTTACCGCAAGTGTCGGGATTGCATTTTACCGGCCAGAGTGGCCGGCTAATCTAGAGCAGGCCATGGCCTTGCTAAGGCAGGCAGATGTTGCAATGTACGAGGCTAAGCGGGCAGGCAAAAACGGTTGGCGGTTTGCTGAGCAGGTGCTGGAAACTGCCTGATGGGTTGTATAAAAGCCCTGAAACAGAACAGCGGCGCTAGGCCGCTGCTTAGATTGGTGGAGCGGAAGGGGATCGAACCCTCGACCTTCGCATTGCGAACGCGACGCTCTCCCAACTGAGCTACCGCCCCCTGATAAAATCAAGAGTGTTATCTTACAATTCTCATTTGCCGTTGGCTAGACCTCTCGCCGGAAAATCATGCTCCGCATTTCCATTATCCTGCCCGTCCTAAATGAAGAACCGTCTATTGTTGCCTGTCTGGATGCCTTGCAAGGAGTGCGTGGCCAGAATTGCGAGCTAATTGTTACCGATGGCGGCAGTCAGGATCAAACGGTAGCACTGGCCAAGCCATTGGCAGATCAGGTTGTTATTAGCCCTAGAGGCCGGGCGGTGCAGATGAACGCCGGTGCCCGGCAAGCCAGCGGCACCATTCTCTGGTTCTTACATGCTGATAGTTTGCCGCCGCCGGATGCAGTGTGCTTGATTCGCACCGCTTTGAGCGACTCGAACTGCCACTGGGGTCGTTTCGATGTGCGCTTATCCGGTCGCCAACCGGGATTGCGGGTTGTCGAGGTCTTGATGAACCACCGTTCCCGTCTCACGGGTATCGCTACCGGCGATCAAGGCCTATTCGTTCGCCGTGCGCTTTTCGAGCAGGTCGGCGGCTATCCACCGATTGCGCTCATGGAGGACATCGCCCTCAGCCGATCGTTGAAACGTCACGGCCGGCCTGTCTGCTTGCGCCAGCGGCTTGAAACTTCCAGTCGGCGCTGGGAACGGGGCGGTATCGCTCAAACGATTTTGCTGATGTGGCGGCTACGGCTGGCCTATTTTCTAGGGGCCGATCCTGACCAATTGGCCCGGAGTTACTATCACCCATGAGCGATTGTTACATGTTTCCTCATGCGCGGCTGCTGATTTTTGCCAAGGCGCCAATTCCCGGGCGGGTCAAAACCCGGCTGGCAGGCCGGCTTGGCGCATGTGGCGCAGCAAACCTGTATAAAAAGCTGTTACGGCACACCTTGGCCATCGCAGTTTCAGCGCGGTTGTGTCCAGTGGAACTATGGTGTGCGCCGCAGATACAGCATGGTTTCTTCACTGTCTGCCGGCAAAAATACGGGGTCCGGTTGCGCCGGCAGTGCAATGGCGACCTAGGCCAGCGAATGAATCATGCGCTCAACCGGACACTAATGGGAGAAAATCATGCCGTGCTGATCGGTGGTGACTGCATCTCGCTGGGTGTGATAGAGCTACGAGACGCTCTCTACCGGCTTGCTACAGGATCAGAATCTGTGCTAGTGCCTGCGATTGATGGCGGTTATGTGCTGGTCGGTCTGCGCCGGCCTTGTTCCAGGATATTTCGAGGTATCGCTTGGGGAACAGCAAAGGTCATGGTGGCGACCCGCCGGCGTTTGCGTCGAGCGGGTGTGGAATGGACCGAACTACCCCTGGGTTGGGACGTGGACACGCCCGCTGACTTGCGGCGGCTGCGCCGCATTCAGGCCAAAGATGCCGCTACATCCGTATCGCCGAAATACTCAGTCGTATAGCGCTCGGCTTGCAGTTCCGGTGACCAGAAATCTGGGGGCAGTCCCGCTTTCTGCTTGAGATGAGCCAGGAACACAGGTGGATCAGCCAGTTGTTCCCATACCGATGGTAAGAAAGTGGCACGATGCTGGCGGAAGTGCAAGATCAATCCATCCACGCCGGGTCGCAGTTGCGCCAGTAATTCCTGTTCGGAACGGAATGGCAGAGGCTCCGGTGGCGATAGCACCGAGAGATATATCTCCAGCTTTGGGAATTCCTCCTTGCGCAATTTTGGAAAACGCGGATCCTCGAATGCAGCAGCGTAGGCATGGACGGCAACATCCTGAATCAACGGCTGGTAAGCGGCAAGTGCACCCATGCAGCCGCGTAACTGACCGCTGATTTCCAGAGTGACAAAAGTTGCTCGCAATAATCGCAGGGTTTCCGGATAATCAGCGGAGTTGATCTGCAACGCTTGGTGATAGTGCAAGCCATGCTGAATGGAAGCACGGGCGACTTTTAGGAGTGTCGCCCGGTCCTGGACAGATAGCGTATCAGTGAAAAGCATAGGCGCCATATCCTACCACCTGATCGCGCGAACCAGCGGTATCCCCTGAATTGCGCAGATCTAAGGTCTCGCCATGCAAATCTTTGCGTCGCGCCACCCACAGCAAGCCGTTGACGGGGTTACGCCCGCAGGCTTGCTCGTAGCCGATATCCTCGAAACGTAGCGCCTCGATGGCTTTGGAGGTCTGGCTATCCAGATATTGGGCAGTCTGATAATCGTGGTAATGACTCAAGTCAGAACTGATGACGATCAGGGTTTCCGGGCCACCCCACAAGGCTTCTAATACCGCTCCGACCTGTTGTGGACGGGCATCGCCAACCACCAGCGGCACCAGTTTGAAATTGCCCAGTACCTCTTGCAAGAACGGCAAGTGGACCTCCAGACTGTGTTCTTGAGCATGGGCTTGTTCTAGCAAACCAACATCGGGCAATTGCCGGACTTGTTCGACTGCCTCCTGATCCACCGGAACTTGGCCTAATGGGGTTGCAAAGGCTTGCATGGAACTAACGGCAATGCCTCGAAAGCCGACGCGATGACTAGGACCCAGTAACACGACACGGGTAATGATGCTATGCGCTGCCTTGAGCTGTGCATAGGCGGAAGCGGCGATAGGTCCGGAATAGATATAGCCAGCGTGTGGTGCAATGATCGCTTTGGGTGGCGGTCCAGCCGAGGGTTGAACCTGGTTGAGAAATGTTTGCAACTGTGAGTGCAGCTCAGCTGCATTTGCTGGGTAGAACAGTCCCGCTACAGCGGGTGTGCGCGTGGTTTGCATGAAAACGCCCTCCCGGATCAATTTGCCAACGGGGTAGTCAGAACATACGATAGGATACGACTACTCAAATGAGTATAGAGTGTCAATTGACCGGAAAAGATCAAAAAACCTTATCAATAATCCGTTTTCACCGGCTGCATAATGACGAGAGCCTTTGAGCAGGAGGCCGCTATGCCTATCAAGACCACCAACCCTCATATCACTACTCCGTCTGTTGCTACGGATTTCTTTCCAACCCAGTATGGGCATGTTCTGGCGGATGGCCGTGTTCAGTGCGATGTCTGTCCGCGCTATTGCAAGCTGCATGAGGGTCAACAAGGTCTGTGTTTCGTGCGTGGTTGTCACGGAGGCCAAATTATGCTGACCAGCTATGGCCGATCCAGCGGTTTTTGCATCGACCCGATTGAGAAAAAGCCACTTAACCATTTCCTGCCCGGTACGCCAGTATTATCTTTTGGCACCGCTGGCTGCAATCTGGCCTGCAAATTCTGCCAAAACTGGGATATGAGCAAGTCGCGCGAGATGGATACTCTGGCGGATGAAGCTTCGCCGATGAAGCTGGCACGCGTCGCTCACGAGTTGGGTTGCCGCAGCATAGCCTATACCTATAATGACCCAGTGATCTTCATGGAATATGCCATTGATACCGCTATCGCCTGCCGGGAGTACGGCATCCAATCGGTAGCGGTGACCGCTGGCTACATCTGCGAGGAACCACGCCGGGAGTTCTTTAAGTACATGGATGCCGCCAATGTCGATCTGAAAGCCTTCACCGAGGAGTTCTACTGGAAAATCTGCGGTGGTCACCTGCAACCGGTACTGGATACCCTGATTTACTTGAAGCAGGAGACAAACGTGTGGTTCGAGATCACTACGCTGCTGATCCCTGGCGAGAATGATTCTGATGCCGAGCTGGAAGCATTGACACAATGGGTGGTGGAAAATCTGGGACCGGATGTGCCGGTCCATTTCACTGCCTTTCATCCGGATTGGAAAATGATGAACCACTCACCGACCCCGCCTTCAACCCTGAGCCGGGCACGACGGATTGCCATGAAGAACGGTATCCGTTATGCCTATACGGGCAATGTTCATGATGAGAAGGGCGATAGCACCTATTGTCATCAGTGTGGCCAGAAGCTGATCGGCCGTGACTGGTATACACTAGGAGTCTGGAATTTGACGGCAGAAGGTTGTTGTAATGTTTGCAATACTCCCTGTACAGGGGTATTCGAAGCCAGACCAGGAACCTGGGGTGCGCGTCGGCGCCCCGTGCGTCTTCGGCAGTATGCTGATTGATCCGTGAAGAAAGGCTCGTATAATGTAAATATTCGCTGGCGTAGCTCAGTCGGTAGAGCAGCTGATTTGTAATCAGCCGGTCGGGGGTTCGATTCCCTTCGCCAGCTCCATCTTAATCGAGGTGTGGCTTCCCATTCAGCCGTTGGCTTTTCATACGTGCCGGGTCAAAAAAATTGGAAATTACGATCTCGGCGGCGGCGATAGCGAAGTTGAGATTTTGACCCACCTTGGAACCTAGCGTGGCGATGCCAATAACAGTGCCGTCCCGCAAAAGTACCGGCCCGCCGCTGTTTCCAGGACTGATCGGTGCGGAAATCTGGATATAGCGTACTCCCTCGATTTCCCGCAGTCCGCTGATGATGCCAGTGGAGAAAGTCCCTTCCAACCCGTAGGGGCTGCCGATAACAAATATATCAAGGCCTACTAGATCCCGGTTATAGGTTTCGTTGAGCGCCAGGTTTTCTTTAGTCTTGAGCGAAGTCGTTAGAAGGGCTAGATCGGGTGTTTTACTTCGCCGGCGAACTTCGGCTTTCGACTCTTGATCGCCGCACCGGACTGCCAGATTTTCCGCTTTTTCGATCACATGGTTATTGGTCATGACCAATCCATCCGAAGAAACTAAGAATCCACTTCCCAAGTTAGCAGTCTTACCGTTCTGAAAAGTGATGATTAGACAGGTCAGCGAAATAGCACGCCGATAAACTTTCTGTCTGGGATTCTCTGCAGTAATCGCCTGGGTTTCAGAGGCAATGCTTGGTGCTGGGGTAGCAAGGGACGGTGGGGTGGTATGACCTGGTTCTCCTGGATTAGATGCCCCAGAGGAGGCTGTTCTTGGGGAGATGGATTGCAAGGCTTGCAGAGCGCCGATGCGTACTTCATCTATATCGTCGGTCGTGGCCAGTTTCCGTAATTGCCCGGCCAGTTGCGGTCGATCCTGGGCAAAATGATAGGCATTCATCATCGCGCCTGCTGCTCTTTGGGGATCTCGTAAATGACCGTAAATTTCCCCCAGCGTTAACCAGTGAGTTGAATGCGCTGGCGACAGATAAAGTGCATAGACCGATAATCGTTCTGCTTCCCGGAGGCGGTTTAATCGTAGATAAGTTAATGCAAGATGGCCGGCGATATCGGGGTCAGCAGGATCGGCGATAAACGCTTGCCGGAACGCTGCTAGAGCATTTTTCAAGTTGCTGCGTGCTAAATTCTCCTGTCCCTGTTGGCTGAAAGGCGTAGCCTGTTGGGAGTCGCCGGGCTCTGGACGGTGCAGATTCTCTAATAATTCCCGGAAAGTCTGCACGCTGGTCATATCGTTAGCGGCTGCGTGAATGATCATCTGTTGAACATGATAATCAAATGTTTCGTACTGGCCGGCAGCGATCGTCCTCATCATGGCCAGTGGAGTCACCCATATCAGTATCTTAAGTAAGATTTTCATAGCACGGCCCTTATCGAGATCCTTGCTTGCAAGGAGGATTTCTGGGTATTGGAATGAGATATTATTTGAACAGGGCCGGATTGGGGGAGAGTGGCGGCACGATCGCCGGTTGCGCAGGTAATTGATACAGCTGTAGTGTTTCTAGGGCGGCGTTTCGTAAGGTCTCCACTGCTTCATTTTCGGCGATGTAGCGCAAGATTTCCTCCGCCTTCATGGGATTTTGCGCATAACGGTAGGTATTAGCGAGCGCCCCCAGTGCCCGGCGCTGGTCGTTCTGCAGACCGTAGATTTGAGCCAATTGGAACCAGGAGCCTGCCCGGGCCGGCTCCAGTGATAAGGCGTGTTGTAAGGCGCGTTCTGCGTCCGGAAATTGGTTAAGCTTGCGATAGAGCAGGCCTAGATGATTGAAGGCATCGACATTGCCTGGATCATCCTGAACCGTTTTCTGAAAAGCTTTTAATGCATCTTCCAAGTTGTCCTGTTGAAGAGCGGCTTGTCCCCATTGAAAAGAGGCGTTAGCAGCGGCTGGATCAAGGGCTGCCGGTTGCGGGTTTTGCTCCAGCATACGCTGCATGGTTTCAACGCCCTTTGAATTGTGAGCGGCGGCCAGATCAATCATTTGTTGCACAAAAAATCGATTTCGTTCAGCATCTTGCTGAGCGAATACTGGGCCAATGACGAGTCCCATCACGAGTAATAGGACGAACGTCAGGCAAGCATTATTCATTATGCTCATGCCTCGCTTGACACGCAATGCGGCGCTTTACAAACCCTTAATCGCATCGTACTGCCGTTCCAAGCTGAGCTGCCGGGTCTCGGCTTGCTGGATAGAAAGCTGACCCTGTTGAAGTTGGGCGTCAAACTGCTGGATATCGTGAGCAAGTTGTTGCTGTTTGCGCCGTAATTCCGCAGTCTGCTGCTCAGTTATTGATTTAGATCGGCGTAATTGATTGATTCTGTTTGAAAGTGCCTGGTTTTTAGCCTTGAGCGAGGCAAGTTGATGGCGTTGTTCAGCGACTTCCTCCGCTTTCATCTGCCGTTCGGTTTCTAGATAAGCGCCTTCTTCCCGCAGGGCGCGCAACTCGTCCAGCGTTTCATCGCGCTGTCCTTGTAGCTCCTGCTGGCGTGCTTCATAGTCGCCGGCGGCTAGCCCATGCACACCGCCGAAGAAGCCGCCCGTGCGCGGGTCATTGGCCGGGTCAGTTGCGCAGCTGCTTAGGATAAGCAAGCTCAGAATACTGCCGGAAACTCTCAAAGTCTTCATAGGGTTAAACCTCCCGCTCCCGGATTCTCATTCCGGAAGGGAAAGAATCCGGGAGCGTACTGGATAGGTTCAGATGGACATGTTGTCGTAGATTTGTTGCAAACTAGCGACATTTTGACTGGATTGTTCTTGGGTTTTCCTGAGCTGCACTAAATTGGTTTCCAGTTTCCGGGTGTACGGATCCTGATTCCCGCGTTTTTGCTGAGATTCCCGATGAACCTGCTGCGCATCCGTCAATTGCTTTTCAGTCAGTGATTGGATCTTTTTGGCTTTGGCGAGTTGATTTTCCAGACTGGCTTTCTGCCGGTTCAGGGTATCGCGTGAAACTTGCCCTGCCCGATATTCTTGCTCCAATCGCCGCGATTCGTGGTCTAGTCTGGCAATTTCCTGATAAAGCTGACGATTCTGGGCGTCAGCCTCCTGAATGAAATCTTGGTTACGTTGGATTTCTGCAATCAGGAAATCTTCCTCGGTGGCGTACTGGGCTTTGCGTTCGGCAATAGAACTGCCGATGCCCGCACCGATCACGCTGCCGGCTGCCGCGCCAATCAGGGCGCTTCTGCTGTTATCGCCGATAGCTGCACCGAGCAGCCCGCCAAGTACTGCGCCGGCAATTGCACCCTCGGCAACTGTCCGTTGCTGGTCGTTCATGGTGCCATCAGGGTTAGTTGCGCAGCCAGATAGCAGTGCGGTGATAAGTAATGTAGCAATAAGGGGTTTTTCTAAGTTTTCAATGAACATGGGTGTATCTCCTAAGCGCGCTATTATCTTAAGTCTGCTTTTATAAGTGTCTCGACAGCGGTTGGCCGGGAGGTCAGCATATCAGGGAAACAGTGTTAATTTATTTTGACGTTCTAGTGGATAGACGGGTTCAATCGCTGCTGAAAGTCGCTTGAACAAGCCTGAATAGTTGCTGTTAGAAGTTGTTCGGGCGGGGTCTAAGCAATTAATCGGTGGCGGAATTACCGGATCGGATCTGGACAGAGAGAAAACTAGGCGAAGGCGGATGAAACTGTACTTCCTGGGGCAGAGCCCCAGGTTGAGAGGGTATCGCGTATTGCGCTTAAGCGACCGGGTTATTCTTGTTGAACAGTCACTAATCCCTTGGGTTGACTGGCATAATAGGCAGCTAGATCGGCGATGTCCTGCGGGGACAGTGGTTTGGCCATGCCGCCCATGATGGGGTTTGTGCGCGCTCCTGACTGGTAGTTCTGCAAAGCTTTGCGTAAGTAGTCCTCGTATTGGCCTGCCAGCCGTGGATAAAGTGGAATATTACCGTTACCGTCTGCACCGTGACATGCTACGCAGGTTGTACTTTTGGCTTTACCGGCGGTGGCATTGCCTTGAACTGGATAAGGCGCAGTAGCGGATGGGAAACTGGACAGATAGGCAGCAATATCTTGTTTGTCTTGTTCGCTGAGCTGAAAAGCGTTGGCATGCATGGTCGGATGCTGCCGTTCGCCAGCCTGATACCCTTTGAGCGCCGCTACGATATAGTCGGCATGTTGGCCGCCTAGCCGGGGCACGTGGTAGGTCGGATAAGCATTAGTGTAGCCTGGGATGGCATGACAACCGGCGCACGTGGCGAACTTAGTCTTGCCAGCGTCGGGATTGCCGGCAGCCTGGGCAGCGCCAGCCAAGCTACATATCATCAGGATGGCAAATGGCCGCAGTAGGGATCGAGTCATAGGTTCCTCGTGAAGTTCTTTAGATTTGGTTTATAAAACCAGGTAAAACTAGCTGGATTATGGGCGGATATCAATCATGAATGCCTAATTACCGCATTTTTCTCCATAGCATGGTCTTTCTCCATAGCATGGTCTTTCTCCATAGCATGGTCCGGCTGATGCTGAGTATCGCTGCAGTTTGGCCGTATTTACTTTTAGCCTGTGCCAGCGCATTAAGGATATATTTTCCGGCCAGCAGGCGTCGATTGATAAGAATCCGTATCAGATATCGTCTCTATGGAAATATTGAAACGATTGGCCAGGCAACGTTAATCAAGATGATCTTTTCAATATGATTTATTGGGAAAATGAATGATCTCCAAGGAAAGAAGACCGATGGCTCTACCAGAATTGCATTTGACACTGCAAGAGCTTCGCTATCTAGTGGCTGTAGCGGAAGAGCAGCATTTCGGACGGGCGGCTGAATTATGTCATGTTAGTCAACCGACCTTGAGTACCCAGCTTAGGAAGCTGGAAGATCAACTGAACGTAACCTTGTTTGATCGTAGCCAGCCCCAAGTGGCGCCGACTCCGGTTGGCAGGGAAATTATTACCCAAGCCCGCCTTGTGTTGGCAGAAGCGCATAAAATCCAGACGATTGCTCTGCGCAGATTGGACCCGATGCAGGGTACCTTGCGGGTAGGGGTGATTCCCACTCTGGGTCCGTATCTCATGCCGCACCTCCTGCCGCCGGTTCGCGCCGCGTATCCGAAACTGCGTTTGTTTCTGCGTGAGGATTTGACAGATCATTTGTTGCGCCAACTTCACAGCGGGGAGCTCGACATGCTGCTCATGGCCTTGCCGGTGCGGCACGAAGGATTCGATACATTGGTGCTATTCACGGAACCGTTCTGGGTTGCCTTGCCAGCCGGTCATCCGTTGACCAAATGCGATCAAATTAGGGAAAGCGATCTTAACGACTATGGCGTCTTGCTGCTTGAGGAGGGGCATTGCTTGCGTGATCAAGCACTGGCGATTTGCGAGTCACCGCGAGTGATTGAAGAATTTACGGCGAGCAGCCTGGAAACTTTACGGCAAATGGTAGCGGCGGGCATTGGCCTGACGCTGCTGCCGGAACTTGCGATCCAACTGGATCAAGTGGCAGCTTACCGGCAATTAATCGCAATTCGTCCATTTACACCGCCAGCACCAAGCCGCGCTATTGGTTTGGTGTGGCGCCGGCAATTTGCGCGACAGGCCACAATCAACGGATTGGCGGGAGTGATCCAGAAGCATTTGCCTCCTGGATTAAGCAAGTTAGGACCTACGCATTGACAAACACGGGTATACGAAAGGCGGAGCAGTAAGACCAGAATAAGTCTTTTCGGGAGATGTTCGTCCAAGTGCTGGAATGAGGGCTACAGCCGGGCTTTGTGACCGAAAACAGAAGGTATTCCTGCGCAGAGAGCCTCAAGAAGTACCTATCTCAAGCTTTCTGGTCTAGCCCTTGCGTGTATGGAGTCCCTATGCATTGGCTTGAGCTTTCCGCCATGCAGTCGGCGGCATCCCGACAATCCGCCTGAACGCGCGCGAGAATGCGGCTTCAGAATCGTAACCAACCTCGAGTGCGATCGTTGCAACGGTACGATTCGATTCTCGCAACAGCCGGGCGCCGAGCTGGATACGCCAATTGGCAAGATACTGCATCGGTGGGTGGCCGAGGAAATTCACGAACCGTTCATGGAGTGCGGAGCGGGACAAGCCGACCTCTCGACCGAGATCGTCAACAGTCCACGCATGATCGGGACGTTCATGAAGGAGTGCGAGCGCCTTGCCGACGAAGCGGTCACGGAGTCCCGCAAGCCATCCGATCGCCTCCTCGGGCAAGCTATCGAGGTAACGGCGGGCAACATCGATGAACATCATCTCCGAAAGACGTTCGAGCACAGCCTCTCCGCCAGGCCGGCGTTCGTTCGATTCCATCACAGCTTGGTCAATTACGCGTGCGACCCAGTCGCCCGTACGCGACGCCGGCAAATGCAGGATGCGAGGTAGTGCCGCAATCAGCGGATTGAATGGTTTAAGATCGCAACCGAGAAACCCGCACACGAGAACCGCGTCGGCGTCTTCAATCGGCATGCTTGTTTGGTCATCGACGACGCCATGACGAATCGAGATTGGCAATGGCTTTGGATCGTTGCGCCGCGCAAAGACCCACTCAGGTTCACGCCGGCTCGGCTCCAGGTCAGGCGCGCTCGAAATCACATGGCGATCGCCTTGTGGAAAGATCACGATGTCGCCGGCGGAGAGCCGTACCGGCGGTAATCCTGACACGACCGCCCAACCTTCCCCCTTGGCGACCATGTGATACTCCATCGCATGCTCGCAGCCAGGCATAACTGCCTTCACGATCTCCTGCGCTGCCGAAGCTTCCGCAGACCACTGATCACGTAAGCTCACATAGAAGAACACTGCGCCGCGCAGACGCACGCTGCGCAACAGATCAGAAAGCGTATCTCGGCTCATGATGCGGGGACCAAAAGGTGGACGAAAGACCAAGAAGAGCGACCAAGCAATTCAGTTGTGAATTATTCGGGACGCTAGATCAAGTTTGCTGGACACTTGGTGAAGCGTCAACAGTACGCTTTCGGAACAATAACACTCCATCGGTAGCTACTGACATTACACGAGAGCGATGCTTGTGCATTGGCATCGCCGGGGCGATCGATTGGTTAGGTTTTCATCCACCATTAGGAAAATTGACATGGGATTAGAATTAAACGTTTGCACGCCGGTTACATCGGTGAAAGCATCGGCCATGGCAGATACCGCTATTGACCTTGGTGCGATCAAGCAGCGCCAGCAAGCCATTTGGGCCAGCGGTGACTTTGCGATCATTGGTGCAACGCTCCAGATCGTCGGCGAGTCACTGGCAGAAGCGGTCGACATACGGGCCGATGAACATGTATTGGACGTGGCAGCAGGTAACGGTAATGCTACGCTAGCGGCTGCTCGCCGCTTTGCGCGAGTGGTTTCAACCGACTATGTGCCGCATCTGCTTGAGAAAGGAGCAATACGAGCCAGGGCTGAAGGATTGGAAGTCCAATTTCGAGCAGCGGATGCGGAAGCATTGCCGTTCGAAGATGGATCGTTCGACGTGGCACTGTCCACGTTCGGCATGATGTTCGCGCCTGATCACACCACAACAGCACGCGAGTTGATCAGAGTGGTACGCCACGGCGGCCGCATTGGCATGGCGAACTGGACGCCGGAAGGTTTCATCGGCCAGCTTTTTTGCGTGATCGCTACCTACGTCCCGCCACCGGCTGGCCTGCCCTCTCCCATGCTGTGGGGCACTGAGCCGCGTATCGTAGAACTGTTTGGACCAGACGCGGCCGATATTCGCTACGTACGCCATAACTTCAATTTTCGCTATCGATCCGCCGCGCACTGGATTGATGTCTTCCGCAACTTCTATGGCCCGATGCACAAGGTTTACGCGACGCTAGATCCCATTCACCAGGCAGGTTTAACCGAGGAAATTACCACTCTCCTCGAACGCCTGAATGTGGGGGGGCCGAACTCATTGGTCGTGCCAGGTGAGTACCTCGAAGCCGTGATCACTAAGAAGTGAGGTTTCGTTGCATTAATTTCAATAACACCACCTATAGGTGGTGTTGATTAATAATCATATTGATCATTATCAAATAGATAACTGTATAAATCCTGGATTTTTTGCTTGGTTTAATCTGTAAATCATCATGGGAAAGGATCGTTTGCATGTGCGCGGGTGTACCGGATATAGACCATGCAGTCCGCGCAGGGGAACCACCAAGTAATACAGGTGCCAGGCTCGGGCAGATGTTCGTATTTAGGTAACAAGTCACTCACTCCTTAATCCATTGGAGCGTGCAGATGAGCAATGAGACCGAAGCATTCTTTAATCGTAGCCTGATTTGGTGCGGCAAATATGATTACTTTCACCCGGTGAAAGGTGTTTTGTATGGGGATCTCCTTTCGGAAAACGCTAAAAATATTATCGAGTTGAATTTCTGGAAGCCGCCTGGGCAGAATTTTGAGAAGTTCGCTACTCCCTTTGAAAAGAAATTTAGCAGCCTTATCAAACCTCATTCGATGGTCCGTCCGGTAGTCGATAAAGATTTAGCCAAACCCACAGACCTGTGCTCATGGGGGCTATTTCCGGTTATCGCCTATATCGGCTGGCTTAACGGACAGATGATTCAGGTTCCACGCGGGCAGGATCGCGGTAGCGTTGCCCTGAGTACTGTGCTGATGAATGAGAAGGTGCGAACCATGATTGATTATCCAGGATCAGGTCAGGGCATTCGTCAACCTTATGCGGCGAGTGAGGAAAAATTCTTGATTGTTATCAATGTTCATGGCGAGGTATTGTGGCACCTTGGCTATGATATCGTTGGGCTTAATTCCAGCTCGCAAGCGAAAACGGCAGGAATCGCCGCCGTCCGGAAGATTACCCGTACAACGACCTTTGATTTAATCAAATACCTCGCCGTCGCGTTGTTTTGAAGCGGATTTATGATGGAGATTCATATCTTGAGCGTCTTCTAGCCCGATGATCAGACCAGCCGCCTGCTTGCCGGCAAATAGGCTGTTGTCCTTTACCGGCTTATCCATCACGGGAAACCTCACCGGTATCCCACAATCCGCACTTCACTGTTCCAGTCGCCGAAAAACGGCTCACCTTCGGTGCGCACGATTATTTGGCGATCCTGAGGCATCGGCAACCAGACATTATCGGAATTGTAGGCCCAACTCGGTTGGGGCAAGCCAACGGCATAGAGATAGAAGGCTGCTTCCCGGTCACCTTGTACCCGTACTGAAATCCGGAAGCGATGCGGTCCACCTTTAACATAGCCAGTCGCCACTTGGGCATAAACTAGAATTTCCCGGGCATTGTCGGGCACCTGAGCGGGTATCCGGCGGACCTGATGATTTTGGCCGCCGTTGGGCAAAGTGCCCATGGGGATGTCGACCGCCCAAAAGTCGGCTGATGGTTCTGCAGCGGTTTCCCGTAAGCGGGCCACAAGATTTGAGTGCTGTGTGGCTAATAGCTTACGCAAGCTGATCACTGCTGCACGGGTGCTACGCGCCTCCTGTTGAAGACCTGCCAAGGACTGCTGCGAACGTGCTTCCTGAATTTGCTGCTGCCGTCCTTGCTCTCGCACATCTGTGAGCATCTGTTCGATTCGATCCAGCCGGTTGTCCATCGCATCAAGCTTGGGTTCCAGGGTGGACTGAACTGTAGGCGAAACTTGAGATTCTGGCGTGGCCGGCCGGAATCGCGCAATCAGTGACTGATAAAACGCACAGCCCGGCGTCAGCGTCATGATGAATATGGCTACTCCGATCCTTCCAACCCCTCTCATGCATCTCTCCCGCTTCATCAATCCTACTCTTAGCCTCGTTCCCGCCAGCCGGTGGGAAGAGCAAACCATTATAAACGGGCATTATAGCCCGTTGCTGGCTTGGATCAGGGTATATTCAAAGCGCTTCCGTATTCGCACCCGCCAGACGGTATGGGGTCCATCGCTAATAGTGAACGATTTGAATGCAACGGCCCAGCTCATGGGCGTATGGATGGTGACGGTATAGGCTGAAGAATCTCGCGAGCCGGACTCCTAATGGGTAACGTAAGTGTGTTATACTAAAGTGCCTTTTGATGGCATGAAAATGAGTGAGGTGCACTATGAACACTATTTCTCAACATCAGAAGAGTGAATATGAGCGTGTGGACCGGCGTGCGGTTCCTCGCGCTCAAGTCGGGGTAAAATGCCCGAATTGTTGCGGCTCGCATGTCGAGCAAAATGCCCGCATCGAATGCGGTTCTATTCCTTACTCCTGGCATGATTCCCGGCAACCCTATGCCGTTTATTCTTACTCGTGCCAGACGTGCGGGGCAGAGTTTGTGGCTGGAAGCACTGAACATTATCTCCGTCGCCATTACGTTCATTGAGCATAAATAAGTAGCTTCCAAGCGTGTGTCCTGGGTGGGCTTCAATTATCCCAAGGCGTATGCTTGGAAGGAGAGAAGCGGACCCTTCAAACCTCAATCACCGCGCCATTCCGCTCGGTAGTCAGCCGTAAAGCTGTGGCTGGCAGTGGTGGACAAACTTGAAAGCAGCGTTTGTGGAGGACGCCTGTATCTAAATCGCAGCCGGCCATGGCTAATTCACGACCAGTTCTCCACCAAACCGGGTGATTTAGCTTTGATGTAACCAATACAGTAATACCAGATTCCCAAACAGTGAAACCAGCGCCACGCCGCGCCAGAAACCAACCGGATTGCGTTCTAGCAAAGGCCGGACGGGACGCTCGATGAATTCTGGGTTGGGGTAACGTAAATCGTAAATCAGTTCTGTCTCGACCATATAGCGGCGCCTTGGATCAAGGCGTACAGCTCTTTCCAATGCCCCATCCACCCAGACGGGCAAATCCGGCCGTTCGTTTCGCGCAGAGGTATAGCGCAGCCGGGCCATCCATCTTGCGTTGATTTCCCGCCCCAACCGCTCGCCGTAGGGCAAGTGACCGGTCAGCAACTCATAGGCAATGATGCCGAAAGCAAATAGATCGGAACTGATAGTGGCCGGTTCACCGCATAATATCTCCGGCGCCGTGTAGTTCTTCGTGCCGAGTAAATCGGTTTGTGCCACCGGTGAGGCAATTTCAGCAATGCCAGCGATTTTCGCGGAACCAAAATCGATGATTCGCACGATGCCGTGGCGGTCGATATGAATATTTTCCGGTTTCAAATCCCGGTGCAGCATATCCAGCCGGTGAAAAGCGCGGATACCACAGGCGATCTGCTGCAAAATCTCGCGCACGTTGGTCAATGAAGGATGCGGATGATCAGCCATCCATTGCCGCAGAGTCTGACCATCCAGATGCTCTAAAATATGATAGAGAAAGCGCCGCCGCCGCACCGGTTCGATCACTTTCAGCACATGGGAACTATTGATGCGCCGGCCCACCCACTCTTCATGCCGGAATCGCTCCAGATAGCCTGGATCATCCTCGAAATTCACTGACGGCGTTTTCAACACCACTTGTTTCCCGGAATTTTCATCGAGTGCCAGATAAAGCTGACTGGTCGGGCTGGCGTGAATTTCCCGCAGGATGCGGTAGCCGTCCAGGATCATGCCTGGTTCCAAAGCGGGCGGAAACGGTAGCTCGGTCAATTCCCGGAAGACTGAATCGGCATCGGGTACCGGCAGGTCGTCGATGCAGAGCAATTGGCAGGTCAGGTTATCCGGGCTACCGGCGGCGCGGGCGGCGGCGGTCAAGGCGCGGCAGGCAGCATCAAGATTGTCGCTGTGCTCATCGATCAGGCGCTTGATCTGCAAGGGCGGCACATATTCATGAACGCCATCGGTGGTGAACAAGTACCGGTCGCCGGTTTCGACCGGCAGATTGCGGTAGTCGATTTCCAGGTGTGTGTCGATGCCTAATGCCCGGTTCAGGTAAACCCGCTCGGCATTGGCCCAACTGTGGTGATCCTGTGTCAGCGGCTCCAGCGTGGCGTCGCGTAATTGCCAAACACGCGTGTCGCCAATATGAAAAATATGTGCGGTGGTGGATTTCAGCACTAGGGCGCTGAATGTGGTGACCATGCCCCGTGACGGGTCATGCAGCGATGCGCCCTGTCCGCATAACCAGCGATTGAGCGCGCTCAACACTCTTTCGGCGGAATGCCGGACGGTCCAGGAGTCTGGGGTAGCGAAATAATCGTTGAGAAAGTTCTTGACGGCGTATTCAGATGCCAATCGGGCTAATTCACTGGAACTCATCCCATCGGCAATCGCGAAAGCGGCCCCTTTCAGGGCCAGCGTTTCGCCTTCTGGGATGAGCGCACCGTGAAAATCCTCATTAGCAGGCTTAACGCCCCGGTCGGAGAATTGACCGAGGCGGATTTGCAGGGTGCGAGTCATACCATCCTTCAAGCAACATCAATCATTTGCACAGTGCCATCCGGCATGATTTCAGCGATCTGGCCAGCGGGTTCATCGAGCAGTTGGACGATGGCCAGCGCCACGACGGCCGTCGCGGCGATGACCAGGAAGAACGTCGCTGGGGTTACGAAAGACAATACGGTCAAGAAGACTACGCTGCCAACATTGCCGTAAGCGCCGCTCATACCCGCGATCTGGCCGGTCAGCCGGCGTTTGATCAGCGGCACGATGCCGTATACCGCGCCGCAACCCGCTTGCACGAAGAAGGAGCAGAGCACGGTTGCCGTCACCGCTGCCCATAGTGGCCAATCGCCCATGAAACTCATTGCAAAGTAACCGACGGTGATACCGAGCATTACCAGGCTCATGGTACGCTTGCGGCCGATGCGGTCGGAAATCAGTCCGCCGGCTGGACGGGCGATCAGGTTCATGATAGCGAAACTAGAGCCCACCAAACCTGCCTGAACGAGGGTCAGGCCGTACATGTCCTTAAAGTACAGTGGCAGCATGGAAACAACTGCAATTTCGGAACCAAACGAAACTGCATAGGTAAACGACAAAATTGCCACTTGTTTGAACTTGTAGCGATGAATGTCCGGTACGACATGGCCGGCAAGGATTTCGCGGTTCACGCTCAGGCATTGCCAGATGTTCCAGGCCAGTAAGGCGGCCAACGCGATGTAGATCATCATGGCTGTGTCATCGCCGATCATTTTGAACCCGGCTGGAGAAAGCTTCCAGGTCAGGATTGCCAGCGCCGCCATCATCGGAATCTGCATAAAGATATAAAGGGCGAGATCGCTGCGGCTGGTGACTTCCATCGCGCCAAGTTTTTTCGGCCTGAAGTACGTTGAACCCTTTGGAGTGTTTCTAGCCAGAGCGTAAAAAACCCCGGAATACGCGAGCGCAATCACGCCGGTTGTGGCTACCGCCCAGCGCCAGGCATCTGGGCCGCCGAAGGTCAGCGCGACTAAGGGCAGGGAAAGCGCTGCCGCCGCCGAACCGAAGTTGCCCCAACCGCCGTAGATGCCTTCGGCTAATCCGACTTGCTTGGCCGGGAACCATTCCGAGATCAGGCGAATCCCGATTACGAAGCTTGCCCCTACACAGCCGAGCAACAGCCGGGCCATCGCCAGCATCTCGTAAGTCGTCGCGAACGCGAAGAAAAAGCAAAGAGCCCCGCACACTGCCAACAGTGCAGCGTACATGATCCGGGGACCGAATTTATCCACCAACATTCCTATCAGAATACGCACTGGAATAGTCAGCGCTACGTTTAGGGTCAACAGCGCTTTCACCTGGGCATCGGTGAGATGAAAGGTTTCGCGGATGGAGGCCAGTAACGGCGCGTGGTTGAACCATACCACGAAGCTGATGAAGAAGGCGATCCAACTGAGATGCAAGATACGGATATTGCCACTGAAAGAGAACAGATTGAGTTTCGAGATGCTCACAAGACCATGCTCCGTAGAATAGAAAGTATGATCTGATCAGCAAAAATCAATCCAAATAATATAACTAATTATTTGTTAATATTATTAATTGAAAAATCCCATAAAATAGTGCATCAAGTTTGTATTGCGTCGCACCATCTTGCAACTGACACATGCTAGTGCGGGCATTTTCGGTGCGATGCCGGGAACAACAGCCGATTCTTCTTATTAAAAAATAAATATAATCAATATTATAGAAAATTAATAGGTGATGGCACAATCTGTGCAAATGCTAATGCCAACATGGTGCGGCGAACCGGTTTCACTGCACCGCAACCCTTTGCAAGGCGAGATATCCTTCAATGAGAGAAAAACTGGTTTTAGTAGGCAACGGCATGGCCGGAATGCGCACGTTGGAAGAGTTACTCACCATCGCGCCTGATAAATACGATATTACCGTGTTCGGTGCCGAACCTTATGGCAATTACAACCGCATTTTGCTGTCACCGGTGCTGGCAGGCGAGAAGACGGTCGACCAGATCATGATCAACGATCTGGATTGGTATGCCGAGCGCGATATCATTTTGCATGCCGGTAAGGAAGTCGTGACCATCAACCGTGCCCGCCGGCAGGTAGCCGCTGCCGATGGCACGACGGTCCCCTATGATCGCCTGTTGCTGGCGACCGGATCTCAACCCTTCATGATTCCGATACCCGGCAACGACCTGTCTGGGGTCATCACCTTCCGTGACATCCAGGATGTCCATGCGATGCTGGAGGCCGCCCGTGCCGGTAAGAAACATGCGGTAGTGATCGGTGGAGGGTTGCTCGGCTTGGAAGCCGCCAATGGCCTGATGAAGCAGGGCATGGAAGTCACCGTGGTGCATCTGCTCGACGTGCTGATGGAGCGCCAGCTCGATATCGAAGCGGCTGCGATGTTGCGTGCCAGTCTGGAGGAACGGGGTTTGCGCTTCCTGATGGGCGCGCAGACCGTTGCTATCCTCGGCGAAGAGCAGGTCAAAGGGGTGCGCTTTAAGGATGGGCTGGAAATTCCCGCCGATCTGGTGGTCATGGCGGTTGGCATCCGCCCCAACACCGATCTGGCGAAACAATCCGGCATTCACTGCGAACGCGGCATCGTCGTCAACGACACGATGCAGACCTACGACCCGCGTGTCTATGCGGTGGGTGAATGCGTGCAGCATCGCGGCCAGACTTATGGTCTGGTTGCGCCGTTGTGGGAGCAGGCGCGAGTGTGCGCCAATCATCTCGCCCGTTATGGCATCAGCCGCTATCGCGGTTCGGTGACTTCGACCAAGCTCAAAGTCACCGGCATTGATCTGTTCTCCGCCGGCAATTTCAGCGGCGGTCCCGATTGTGATGAAATCGTGCTGCGCGATCAGGCGCGGGGCGTGTACAAGAAACTGGTGGTCAAGGATAACCGGGTGCAAGGCGCGGTGATGTACGGCGACACCATCGATGGTAATTGGTATTTTCAGTTACTGCGTGAAAATACCGATGTCAGCGGATTCCGCGATTCCATCCTGTTCGGTCAGGCGCATTTGGGCGACGCCGGTCACGGCGGCAACAATGTGCTGGACATGGCCGATGAGGCCGAAATCTGCGGCTGCAACGGGGTGTGCAAGGGCGCCATCGTCAAAGCGATTACCACGCAGAAACTGTTTACCCTGGAAGAAGTCCGTGCGCATACCAAAGCGTCGGCATCTTGCGGTTCCTGTACCGGGCTGGTGGAGCAATTATTAACGGCGATGCTCGGTGACTACTCCAAGACATCCAAGGAAAAACCGCTGTGCGCCTGCACCGAGTACAGCCACGATCACGTGCGTAAAATGATTCGCGAACAGCATTTGACCAGCTTGCGGGCGGTGTTCGATTTCTTGGAGTGGAAGACGCCCGATGGTTGCCATTCCTGCCGGCCTGCCATCAATTTCTATCTGATCGCTACTTGGCCGGGTGAGGCGCGGGATGATGCGCAATCGCGTTTCATCAACGAACGGGTACATGCCAACATTCAAAAGGATGGCACCTATTCTGTGGTACCGCGCATGTGGGGCGGCCTGACCAATCCGAAGGAACTGCGCGCTATCGCCGATGTTGCTGACAAGTTCCAGATTCCGACGGTCAAGGTCACGGGCGGCCAGCGTATCGACCTGCTCGGCGTCAAGAAAGAAGATTTGCCGAAAGTCTGGGCCGACCTTAATGCCGCTGGGATGGTTTCTGGCCACGCTTACGGTAAAAGCCTGCGCACCGTCAAGACCTGCGTCGGTTCCGACTGGTGCCGCTTCGGTACCCAGGATTCGACCGGTCTCGGGGTCAAGCTGGAAAAGATGACGTGGGGCTCGTGGACGCCGCACAAGTTCAAAATGGCGGTGTCCGGCTGTCCGCGTAACTGCGCCGAGGCAACCATCAAAGATTTCGGGGTCGTGTGCGTGGATTCCGGTTACGAATTGCATGTTGGCGGTAACGGCGGCATTAAACTGCGCGGCACCGAGCTATTGTGCAAAGTCGCCACCGAGGAAGAAGCGATGGAGTATGCCGGTGCGTTCATGCAGCTTTACCGCGAAGAAGGGCGTTATCTGGAACGCACCGCCCCGTGGCTGGAACGGGTTGGATTGGCTTACGTCAAGCAGCACATCGTTGAGGATGGCGAGGGTCGCAGGGCGCTATACCAACGGTTTCTAACCTCGCAACAATACGCGCAAACCGATCCCTGGGCAGAACGTGCCAGCGGGCGGGTGGATGCGCATGAATTCCAGCCTTTGCGGCAGGTCAGCTAAGGAGCGGAGTAAATCATCATGTATGACTGGCATGAAATTGGTGTACTGGACGATATTCCCCGCCTGGGTTCGCGGGTGGTGCAAACTCCATATGGTGATGTCGCGGTCTTCCGCACTGCCGATGATCGGGTTTTTGCACTGCGGGACCGGTGTCCTCATAAAGGCGGGCCGTTGTCGCAAGGCATCGTCCACGGCCATCGAGTTACCTGCCCCTTGCACAACTGGGTACTGGAATTGGCGAGTGGCGAAGCGGTAGCTCCGGACGAAGGCTGTGCGGCTCATTATCCAGTACGGCAAGAAAACGGGCAGATCTGGTTAGGCTTGAATAATGTGGTTAGTTTGTCCACCGCAGTGCGGGAAACAGCGTAAATAGGAGGGTAGGGCGATGAGCGATGGTTTCCCCCTCACTCCGGCCCTTCCTCTCAAGGGGGAAAGGAGCGGAACCGGTGAAACAGTCCGCACGGCTTGCCCTTATTGCGGGGTCGGCTGCGGTGTGAAGGTCACGATGAATCCCGATGCTAGTGTCCGCGTGGAGGGCGACGCGCAGCATCCCGCAAATTTCGGGCGGCTGTGCTCCAAAGGCGCGGCGCTGGGTGAAACACTGAGTCTCGATGATCGTCTGCTATATCCGGAAATTGCCGGGCAACGGGCGTCATGGGATGAGGCGCTGACGGCGGTTGCCGATGGCTTCCGCCAGGCGCTGGTGGAGCACGGCCCCGGCGCAGTGGCTTTTTACGTCTCCGGGCAATTGCTGACCGAGGATTACTATGCCGCCAACAAATTGATGAAGGGCTGTTTCGGTAGTGCCAACATCGATACCAACTCGCGATTGTGCATGTCGTCTTCGGTGGCCGGTCACCAGCGGGCCTTTGGTTCGGACACTGTGCCCGGCTGTTACGAGGATCTGGAGGAAGCCGATCTGGTGGTACTGGCCGGTTCCAATCTGGCCTGGTGCCATCCGGTGCTGTATCAACGCATTCTCGCCGCGCGGCAACGGCGCGAGGGCAAGCCGCAACTGGTGGTGATCGATCCGCGCCGCACGGCTACTTGCGATTCCGCTGAAATGCATTTACCGCTCAAGCCGGGTTCTGACACAGTGTTGTTCAACGGGTTACTGGTACATCTCTATCAACAGGACCGGCTTGACGGGGAGTTTCTGGAACAACATGTCACTGGATTCTGGCCGGCTTATTGTGCGGCAAAAGAAGTGGCGCCGAATGTTCCCGCCGTCGCTGCCAGAACGGGGTTGACGGAAAGCGATGTGGCCGAGTTTTACGGTTTATGGGGCCGGACCCGTAAGGTCGTGACGGTTTATTCGCAGGGAGTCAATCAATCTGCCCATGGTAGCGACAAAGTCAACGTCATTATCAACTGCCATCTTGCTACTGGGCGGATCGGTCAACCCGGCATGGGGCCGTTTTCAGTCACCGGTCAGCCAAATGCGATGGGTGGACGCGAGGTTGGCGGATTAGCAAATCAACTGGCGGCGCACATGGGTTTTGTGCCGGAAGATATCGAACGGGTACAGCGTTTTTGGCAAGCGCCGGCTATTGCCAATGCCCCCGGTTTAAAAGCAGTCGAACTGTTTCAGGCGGTCGCCGATGGCCGGATCAAGGCGCTGTGGATCATGGGCACCAATCCGGTGGTCAGCCTGCCCGATGCTGACGCGGCGCAGGATGCGTTGCAGCGCTGCCCATTGGTGATCGTATCCGATGCCATCGCTAATACCGACACGGTGCGTTTGGCGCATATTAAACTGCCAGCGCTGACCTGGGGGGAGAAGGAAGGCACGGTGACCAACTCCGAGCGGCGGATTTCCCGCCAGCGGGTTTTTCTACCGCCGCCAGGTGAGGCAAAACCTGACTGGTGGGCGGTTACCCAAGTAGCTCGTCGATTGGGATTCGCTGCGCTGTTTCCTTTTGAATCAACGGCAGACATTTTCCGCGAACACGCGGCTTTATCGGGGTTCGAGAACCAGAGGGGCCGTCGCGACTTTGATATTTCTGCGCTCGCCGGGCTTACTGATGCCGGTTACGATTCCCTGGAACCGCTGCAATGGCCATTACCGCAAGGGGCGGCGGCTGGCGCGGCACGCTTGTTCGGTGCAGGAGAATTCTTTACCGCCGATGGCAAGGCCCGTTGCATCGCCGTCGGTGAACGTGCGCCAGCCCATGCGGTCGATGACAGCTTTCCAATGGTGCTCAACAGCGGCCGGATCCGCGATCAATGGCATACCATGACCCGCACCGGCAAGACAGCACGGCTGACCGGGCATATCCCTGAACCTTATGTGGAGATTCATCCCGTGGATGCGCTGGCCTGCGGTGTTAGCGAGAATGCGCTGGCGCGGGTGCATAGCCGTTGGGGTGAAATGATCGTCCGGGTACGCACCAGCCCGGAGCAGCAGCCGGGCAGCGTGTTCGTGCCAATGCACTGGGGTTCGCCGCTGGCGCCGCGCGGCCGGGTCAATGCAGCGGTCAATCCCGTGGTTGACCCGTTATCTGGCCAGCCGGAGTCGAAGCATACGCCGGTGCGGGTGCAGACGTATCGTCCCCGCTGGCATGGGTTCTTGCTGTCGCGCGAAGCCATCGCGCCGCCAGCAACCGGATATCGGGTCAGTGTGCGTGACCGGGAGTGCTGGCGCTACGAGCTGGCAGGAGAGGCGGCGGTTGACAGCTGGCCGGCTTGGGCACGCGGCTTACTCGGCGATGAACCCGGCTGGGAATGGCTGGAATTTGCCGATATTGGCGCGGGCCGGTACCGGGGCGCGGTGCTGGTGGACGGACGGTTGCGTGCTTGCTTGTTTGTCGCACCCAGTCATGAATTACCATTGCGCGGCTGGCTGGCTGGATTGTTTGCCACCGGGGAACTCGGTTCCGCCGAGCGCGCCAGTTTGCTGGCCGGACGGCCTGGGCAGGGCCAACGTGACAACGGCCGCATTGTCTGCGCCTGCTTCGGGGTGGGTCTGAACACACTGACCGCTGCTATCCGTGAACAACGATTGGCTACGCCGCAAGCAATTGGTGCGATGCTTAAAGCAGGCACTAACTGCGGTTCTTGCGTGCCAGAATTGCAGCAGCTCATTACCCAAGGCTAAAGTGAGCTGTCGTATCAAACCGCTGGTTCAGATGGCGTGTGTAAACCGGACGATGAAACCGGCGATATCATCCAGATTCGCCAGAGGGAAAACCGGCAAGTCCGGCCGGCCATAGCGGGCCGGATCAAGCCACGGATCACATGCAACGGCAATGACCGTCGGATCATCCGGGAAGCGTGGCGGCTTATCTACAGCGCGAGGCCGCCAGATTTCCAGCTTGGGATAAGCGCCAGCCTTCCAGCCTTCCACCAGCACCAAATCCACCGGTTGCAGGTGTGCCATCAATTCAGCTAACGCAGGTTCTGCTTCATCGCGCAACTCATGCAACAATGTCCAGCGGCGGCCAGTTGCTAAAATCACTTCGTGCGCACCGGCTTCGCGGTGATGCCAGGTATCCTTTCCTGGCGTATCCAAATCCACGTCATGATGGGCATGTTTGAGCGTGGATACCGTCAGGCCATGTGCTTGCAATCGAGGAATCAGGGCGACTATCAAGGTGGTTTTACCGCAACCGCTCCAGCCACTGACACCGAGGGCTTTCATTGCCGTCCTCCAGGATACGCGGGTTCAATCCGATTCAGCAGCATGCCGGACGGCCCAAACTGCCGCCTCGACCCGCGAACTTAGGTTTAGCTTGCGTAGTAGGTGTTTGACATGCACCTTCACTGTCCCTTCAGTAATTTTCAACTGACGGGCAATCAATTTGTTGCTGTAACCGGCAGCAATCAACGTCAGAGTCTCCCGCTCCCGGTCGGTGAGCCGGACATCATCGGCTGGCCTGGGCTGGCTTTCGTGACGCAGCGCATCTGCCAAAATCGTGGACACGCGTTCTCCCAGAGCAATCCGGCCCTGCGCAGCAGTTTTCAGGCTGTGAAGCATTTCTTCCGGCTCCATATCCTTAAGCAAATAGCCATCGGCACCGGACCGCAGTGCTGCAACAACGTCTTCCTCACTATCGGAAACTGTGAGAATGATCACCCGGCTGTCCAGATCAGCCGCCTTGAGCGCCTTGAGGGTTTCCAATCCGCTCAAGCCCCGCATATTTAAATCGAGCAGAATCAGGTCGGGCCGCTGCCGGAGCGCCAACGCCAGCCCGCGTTGACCATCGCCTGCCTCGCCAACCAGTTGCAGCGAATTCTCTAGAGCGATCAATTGCAAAATTCCTTTGCGTATTAGCGGATGATCATCGATCACCAGGATGGTTTGTACTTCTTCAGGCATGGCGCGCCTCTGCAGTCACTTCAGCTTGGATATTCCGATAGGCGGCAGGGCGGAAACACAGCCGCACGCGCAAGCCGTGTCCGGGCTGGGAGCGTAAGTCGAGTACTCCGCCCAAGTGTTCGGTACGCTCGCGCATGATGTTAATACCAAAATGATTGTCCCGTCGGGCATCCACCGGCAAGCCAACACCATTATCGATAATTTCAACAATAGCTTCGTCATTATCACGGCAACGCAGCTGAACCTGGATCTGGCTGGCGTGCGCGTGCTTGACTGCATTGTTTAAGGCTTCCCGGATGATTTGCATGACATGAATCTGCTCGTTGGGATTAAGCTCACAGATCCAGCCGGTATGATCTAGATCAATGGGTAATCCACTCCGGCGGCTGAAATCCTGGGCTGCTTCGCGCAGACTATCTTCTAGGCGGGGATGCTCCATTTTTAGGCGAAACGTGGCGATCAACTCCCGAAGTTGCCGGTAAGCATTGTTCAGGCCCTCGCGCAGTTCGCCAATGATGTCGTGGGCTTCTGGCGTGATTTCAGTATTGTTGACCGAAAGATAAAAGCGGCTGACCTGAATTTTCAGATAAGACAGCGCTTGCGCCAGCGAATCATGCAGTTCGCGAGCGATAGCATTACGTTCCTCCAGCAGCGCCAGCCGCCGGTGATGCTCCGTTTGCTCGTTGGCCCGCAGGGCAGCAGCGATATTGCGTGCGACCACTTCCAGCAGCGGCAATTGCCAGGAGGCAACCGAATCTAGACCCGGATTGCGGACGATTAACACGCCGAACTGCCGTTCCTGATCGCGAATCGGGATGGAAAATGTCTGGTGGTTAGCATCCAGAGTATGCGTGACGCCATCACCCAGACAAGGCTCACAGCTTGGGTGGGTGCAACATGGCGGCAGATTTACTGAACGCGGACAAATCGGGAAGATTCGTGTTGCCTGACGTACAGTAGGATCGATCAGGCAAAGTGTGACAGAGTCTCTACCGGTTAACTTTTCAATGTCCGCCAGCAACGCCGGGTAGGTGGTGTCATCCAGCGTCGACTCGCCAAGCCGGCGGGCGGTATGGTAGAGCAGTTCCAGCGAGCGGTTGCTGATCCGTAATGCCTGGGTTTGTTGTTCAACGCGTGCTTCCAAGTTGGCGTACATTGCCGATAAATCAGCCGCCATCAGGTTGAAAGCCTGGCCCAGCACGCCCAATTCGTCGTTGCCGACATGAAGGACCCGTACTGATAAATCGCCGCGCCGCGCCTGATGTGCGCGTTCCACGAGATCGCGCAGCGGTGTAATAATCCCGTTATGCAACTGGTACATCGCGGCAAAGATCAGCAGCAAGGTCATGAATAATGCCACACCCTGCACCAGCCGCAGCAGGAGCATTTTCGCCTCAGTATCCTGCTCTAGCAACTTGACGAAAGCATCAAGTTTCTCAACGAAATCATCAACTTCACGCAAATAAGCCGCTGGTGGGGCAACACCCGGCGCTGAGGTCTCCAAAATCGGCTGCAACGTTTCGCGCCAAAGCGACTCGATGACTTTGAGGGCTTGATGACGTGGATGATTGCTCGCCGGAGGGATGGCGCCTGCTTGCCAAAGCCGTGCTAGCCGGCGTTCAAATTCACTGATTTCTTGAGTGACCTCCCTGGCTCGATCCGTTTTGGTGCTCAACGGGTCTTGCAGGCGGGTCGCAATGCGGTAAGACTGCATACGCAGTGAACCTGCCAGGTTAATCGCGGTCGCGTCACCTTTGCTGGATTCGGCGATGAACACCGAACTGGTCATGCTCAACAGCGCCAGTAGCACAATACCGCCCATGGTCAGGCCACTGCGTAAGATGATGGAGTCCTTACTGTTCATCGATTAGGCTCTCCAGTGATCTGTTGCTGATTAAAAGAACATTGGCTTTCCGTCATAACGGCTTACGCCAAGACATCGCTCATACATCATCACGGGAAAATTTACAAAGAAATCGAAGAACCAAAAAAATCCCCCGTGAAGGGGGATTATGAAAATCAAACCGGACTCAATCGCGTGATTTAAGCCAACGGCATTTCCGGCAACGGTTGCAGTTTCCAGATCTCGTCGTTGTACTCGTGCATGGTGCGGTCTGTAGAGAATTTGCCGCTGCATGCCGTGTTGAGAATGCTCATCTTCGCCCACTTTTCCTGGTCTTGATAGGCTAACGCTGCCTGATGCTGGGCATCGATGAAGGCGCGAAAATCAGCAATCGTCAGCCACGGATCGTGCGGGCTGGTCAAGGCGTGCAGGATTGGATCGAAAATACCCTGCTCAAACTGGTTAAAGTGGTTGCTTTCCAGCAGATGCATGACCCGGGCGATGTCGGAATCGCCGTGGATAATCCCGGCCGGGTTGTAGTCCCGCCGCCGTTCTTCAACTTGCTCTGCGGTCAAGCCAAACAAGAAGAAATTGTCATCGCCGACTTCCTCACGGATTTCGATGTTAGCGCCATCCAGCGTGCCGATGGTGACGGCGCCATTCATCATGAACTTCATGTTGCCGGTGCCTGAGGCCTCTTTGCCTGCCGTGGAAATTTGCTCGGACAGATCCGTGCCTGGACAAATAACTTCCATCGCCGTGACCCGGTAGTTCGGCAGGAAGGCGATCTTTAGCTTGTCACCGACTTCAGCATCATTGTTGATGACTTTAGCGACGTTGTTGACCAGTTTAATGATTTGTTTGGCCATGTAATAGCCTGGCGCCGCCTTGCCGCCAATCAATACGCAGCGCGGTGTCCAATTGGCAGTATCACCGCGCTTGATGCGGTCATAGAGATGAATGACGTGCAAGACGTTCAATAGCTGGCGCTTGTATTCATGCATGCGCTTGACCTGCACATCGAACATGGCCTTGGTGTTGAAGACCACCCCAGTGTCTGCCTCAATCAGGCTGGCCAGCCGGACCTTGTTATCCTGCTTGACCGCCCGCCAGCGCGCCTGGAATTTGGCATCATCGGCGTAAGGAATCAGCTTGCGCAGTTCATCCAAATTGGTGATCCAACCTGGGCCAATTGCCTCGGTGATCAACTTGTTCATACCGGGGTTGCAACTGGCCATCCAACGGCGCTGGGTGACACCATTGGTTTTATTGTTGAATTTCTCCGGCCACATTTCGTAGAAATCGTGGAACAGACCTTTTTGGAGCAATTCCGAGTGCAGCGCGGCAACGCCATTAACCGAGAAACTGCCGACAATGGCGAGGTAGGCCATGCGTACTTGCTGCTCGTAACCTTCCTCGATCAGCGACATACGGGCCTGACGATCCATATCGCCGGGCCATTGGCGGCTAACATCGGCCAAGAACCGGGCATTGATTTCGTAGATAATGTCCAGCAAGCGGGGCAGCAGTTGCCGGAATAAACGCACCGACCACCGTTCCAGGGCTTCCGGCAACAGAGTATGGTTGGTGTAAGCCATGACGTGGCTGACAATTTCCCAAGCCGCTTCCCAACTGAGATTATGCTCATCCATCAACAGCCGCATTAGTTCCGCTACGGCGATCGTCGGATGCGTGTCGTTGAGCTGGAAGCAGTTCTTGGCGGCGAATTCGCTAAAGTCCTCACCGTGAATGCGGGTCCACTGCCGAAGCACATCTTGCAGGCTAGCCGAAGCGAGGAAGTACTGCTGGCGCAAACGCAATTCCTTGCCGTTCTCGGTGGCATCATTAGGGTAAAGCACCATGGTGATGTTTTCCGCCATATTCTTGGCGGCTACCGCTTGGTCATAGCTACCCGCGTTGAAGTCATCCAGATGAAATTCGTCGGTCGCCACTGCAGACCATAGACGCAGGGTGTTGACCGTGCCATTGCGATAACCAGGAATCGGCAGATCATAAGGCACCGCCAGCACGTCGTGGGTATCCAGCCAACGCCAGCCCATCTCACCGTCAGCTTTCAGATAGCCCTCGGTGCGGCCACCGAATTTGATACGCTGCGCATATTCTGGCCGTTCGAGATCCCAGAGATTGCCGCTGCGCAGCCAATGATCGGGTTCTTCGATTTGATAACCGTTCTCGATCTTTTGCCGGAACATGCCATAGGCATAGCGAATCCCGTAGCCGACAACGGGCAATCGCAGCGTGGCGCAGCTGTCCATGAAACAGGCAGCCAGCCGTCCTAAACCCCCATTGCCCAGACCGGCATCATTTTCGCACTCGGCCAGTTCTTCTATGCTCAAGCCCAAATCATGCAGCGCCTTATGAACGGGCTCATCCACACCGAGGTTCAGCATGGCGTTGCTCAACGCCCGTCCCATCAGGAATTCCATGGACAGGTAATAGGCCCGGCGCACCCCGCCATTCTCCTCATAGGCATAACGGGTATTTTTCCAGCGCTCCCACAACCGGTCACGCAGGGTCAACACCAGTGCTTCATACATGTAGTGAGGGTAATGGGTATGCCGGTCGCGGCCCAGGGTATGGCTGAAATAGCGTCGAAAATCAGAGGCAATGCTTTTGGCATCCATGCCCAGAGGGGGAAGTTCCGTCAGCCAAGAGGCTGGAGTACTCTTTTCCAGGATTTTAATCGACATGAGCTTAAGGTCCGCTTCCAGTAGTTTTGAAAAAGGAAAATGCCTGACATCGTAAACAACGATAGTCGGGAGATAGCCAAATTCAAGTAGCGGACCACGGTTGATGATAGGAGCCGGCGTGCATGTGGCCGTGAGTCAAATTGTCCGCAGGCCGGCTCCTGTAGCGGCAAAATGAGTCTAATGCGTACGGTCGAGACAGCAGGCAGCTTGTTCCCGGGTGTAGAAACAGCCACAACGAACGAAGCCGGCAACGACACTTGCCTTGACAGCCATGACCCGGCCCATTGCGTCACGGGTGAGAATGAGATGATCCGGTAGCCCATCGAGGGCATGGACAGGTGCTGGACGGCCATCTGCCCAGCATGAGAGGTAAACGACGCCTGTTTCTTGGTCTAGGAATCCTGGAACAAAGCCACAGTGCCGGTTTTCTTGGCTCACACCGCCAGTGCCGGTAAAAAACCGGTTATCGGCCGCCAGTGTGTGTAAAGAGAGCGTTTGCGCCATAGTGAATGCCCTCGCGCTCGGGTGAATGAAAGGGATACGACGCCTATTTCCGTAAAGTTTATGTGTCTTGAAAACCACTAAAGCAGTTTTTTGCCAAAACGAAACGGAATTGTTGTATTCGAGTCTAGAGGCTTTGAGCCAATGAGACAAGTAGCATTGCAAAAATTTTAATGAGTGAGTGAAATGACCCAGGACCCTCATCTATATGTGGCCTTATCCGGGCACGGTTTTGGCCACTTGGCGCAGATAGCGCCTGTATTGAATGCATGGCGAAAACAATACCCAGCCCGGCGATTGACCGTGCAAAGCCGATTGCCAGAGGCTGTGTTGCGCAGCCGTATCGCAGGCGGCTTTACAATAGTTGTCGGAGCGGCCGATTTCGGCATGGTGATGGTCGATGCGCTCGAAACCAATGTAACGGAGAGTCTGGCAGCCTATCGGGCCTTCCATGCTGAGTGGGACGCGCGGCTAGCCTGGCAGGAGCAGGTCTTGCAGGATGCGGCGCCAGATCTGTTACTGGCTGATATTCCCTATCTGAGTCTGGCTGCTGCTGCCCGGCTGGCTATCCCGGCGCTGGCGCTGTGTTCATTAAATTGGGCGGATATTCTGGCTGGCTATTGCCGTACCGGGCCGGACCTGAGCGATCTGCGCACACCGATGCTTGCCGCCTACAACAGCGCCACAGCTTTTCTGCAACCGGCGCCGTCGATGCCGATGCCTGCGCTGCGTAACGTGCAGCCGATTGGCCCCATTGCCGCCCTGGGTCAGACCCGGCGGGTGGAAATTAACCGCCGGCTTGGGTTATGCGGCAGCGAGACGCTCGTGCTTATGGGGTTGGGCGGAGTCGATATGCGCCCGCCGCTCGAAGCATGGCCAAAACTGCCAGGCGTGTGCTGGCTGACGCCGCCCGCGTGGGGTGCGGCGCGACTGGATATGCCAAACTGGTCAGAATTGGTGGATCTATGCATGATTGATCTCATTTGCTCTTGCGATGTGTTGTTTACCAAGCCGGGTTATGGCGCATTTACTGAAGCTGTTTGCAATGGCGTGCGGACACTCTACGTTGCGCGTGACGATTGGCCGGAGGAGCCGTGGTTAAGCCATTGGTTGCTGGAATACGGCAATGGGGTCAAGATCAGCCGCCAGCAACTGGCGACTGGCGAGTTGATGGCGCCGTTACAGAAGCTGCTCGCGCAATCGCTCAAACCGCCGCAACCACCCACCGGTATTGCCGAAGCAGTGGAATGGCTAGAACGGCTGGGGTGCTAAGCTAATACCCAATCTTAAACAGGAGGATGCTTGTAAGAAGATGGGTAGGCGCGAGTTCGCCAAGCCGTGGGCAATAAGCCGTGGGCAATTGACTCTTACAAAAATACAGACACTGAGGCGCTAAGGTATGTCCCATATTGCCATCCATCGCGATCATTCATTGACTCTTGATCAAGCGCGTAAGGCAGCAGAAACGATCGCTTTACAATTGGCCGATCGTTACGCAGTGAACCACTATTGGCAGGATGATTCACTGTACTTCGAACGCTCCGGTGTCAGCGGGCAGATCGACCTAGAACCTGGCACGATTCAGGTTAACGTGCGGCTGGGTTTTCTATTAGCGCCGCTGAAATACCGGCTGGAACAGGAAATTCACCGTGAATTGAATGAAGGGTTTGGGCCTGCGCCTGATCCGGCTTAACCGTTTATTCTACTGTTAATGGGCTTTCCGGCTGTCCAAATGTCAAATGGTCAAATGACGGGTGTCATTACCCATCATCATCAGAGCTGCCCTCATGAAAACTGTACCAATCCGTGTTGCTTGGCTGGGAGAGAGGGATTGCCGTGATTGCGCTATCCGCAGTTCAGCATTGTTTGCCGGCTTGCAGGAAGTAGATTTTGGTGAGTTACATCAACCGATTGAAGATATCGTCTTGGAGCCGCCAGCCGTGTTGTACCGGGTGGGTGAGCGGGGCCGGGCTGTATTTACCTTACGGCGCGGGCTCGTCAAGCTGGTTAAGTACCTGCCTGATGGTACTCAGCGTATCGTCCGCCTGCTGCACCATAGCGATACCCTGGGGTTAGAAGCATTATTAGGTCAGCCTTATCCGCATGATGCAATTGCCTTGACCCGCTGCGAGATCTGTACGATTCCCGTCAGCTTAGTGGAGCGATTGGGGTATGAGCAATCGCGTCTGTGTCAGGAACTTATGACGCGCTGGCAGCGGGCGTTGGCGGAGGCTGACCGCTGGCTGGCGGAATTTTCCACCGGTACCGCCCGCCAGCGGGTAGCGCGTTTGCTGCTATGGCTGACCGAAGCTGCGCCAGGGGAATCCGTACCGTTGTTCGGCCGGGAGGATCTGGGCGCGATGCTGGGGCTGACGACAGAAACTGTCAGCCGCACCATCGCTGAACTGCGCCGGGCCCGCTTGATTCAGGAAACATCTCACAATCAATTGGCGCTTGACCAGCCCGGATTGCGGCGCATCGCCGAAGGAATGGTTTGAAGCCAGGGCTGGCACCAATCGCCACACGCTACGCCAAAAACTCAAAATCCTTCCTCGCCGCCGTCTAGATCCGATGCCTCGCACTCTGACTCAAAATCTCGTGACGACAGTATTTAGCGCGGTTATGAATAAGACATATCTGTTCATCGCATAATAATTTTGTAATAAGCATGTTAGAGAATCCTGAAATACCTACCAACTTTCAGGAAATTTTATGGAACTCAAGCCTCTCATTATTGCATTGTCCACTGCCTTTGGCGTCACCATTCTATCCTCGACCGCTTGCGCGAAATCAACCGCCAATTCGGTCGAATTCATTGGCATGCCAGCTCCTTCAAGTGCGAATGAAAAGGCTGACATTTACACCACAGCCCAAGTGAAGATCGTCTATCGGAACGGCGGGACCAGAATCTACGATCTTAAGTATCATCAACTAATGGCTACGACCAACATCATCAACGGCCAAGTGGTCGGTGGCCTGTTCGATTCGGACGAAAACCCGCTCAATGATCGGGACGGTCAGATGGCTTCCGACGCTCCTGACGGAAGCTCCCTAATGAATATTCCAGGCATGCGCGCGGCTAAACCCCGGGCGAACCGCCCCTTGGCCTTGGTAACCCAGTACGAATACAAGGAATTACCCCCCAACGATGGTGTAAGCACTGGTGGCTTTTGGAGCAAGCTCCCCGCCACCATGAGTGTGGCCAAATTGGATCAGCACAAGCGGACCGGCGTGCTGGAAGTCGTGGACTATGACCATATCAGTTTCAGCGCTGTCAACGGCGGCTGGATTCACTGCGGCTCTACCCTGTCCGCATGGAACACCCATATCGGTTCCGAGGAGTACGAACCGGACGCCAAAACCCGTGAGGGTTTGGCAAAGGCGAGTGATTCGGACGACGGCACCGATATGAATAGCTTTAGTAAGTACTATTTCGGTGATGAGGCCACCGCTAACCCCTATCATTACGGCTTGGTGCCTGAAGTGACGGTAACCAAGGATGGCAGCACCTCAGTGGTCAAACATTATGCCCCCGGGCGCTTTGCCCGGGAGATGCAGGAGATGGCTTCGGACAATCGCACCGCTATCGGCGGTGACGATGGCAAGAACACCGGGCTTTTCATGTTCATCGCCGACAACGCGGAGGACCTGTCGGCGGGCACGCTCTATGCCGCCAAGGTCACACAGACCAGCGCTGACAACGGCGGCAGCTTCGACCTGCAATGGATCAGGTTGGGCCACGCCAGCAACGCCGAAATTCAAGCGATGGTCGACAACGGTATCAAATTCAGCGGCATCTTCGATTTCCTGCCCGCTGACACGACTGGGGATACCGCTGGCTACACGAAGGTTACCACCTATATGGGTACTGAATGGTTACGTTTGAAGCCTGGCATGGAGAAAGCCGCTGCCTTCCTGGAAACTCGCCGCTACGCTGCGTTGCTGGGCGCCACCACCGAATTCTCCAAGATGGAGTACATCGCCTACAACGACGAAGACCGGAAGTTCTACCTCACCATCTCACGGGTGGAAGCGGGCATGATTGATGGCAAGGGCGACATCAAGGTGGCCCGCAACGACGGCGGCATTATCCTGGAGATGAGCACCGCTAAGGAACAGAGGGACATGGATGGCAACATCATCCCCAGCGACTTCGCAGGCACTACCCTGGTCTCGATCCCTGAATTGGTCGGCGGGTGGTTCGGCAAAGACAGTGATGGAAACACTATCAAGGATAAAGAAGGCAACCAGTGCGAGCAGGACAAGCTCTGCGGTCCAGACAACGTTCGGTACGTCGATTCAATCCGCACCCTCTTCCTCGGCGAGGACACCAGCCGACGCAACAACAATTATGTCTGGGCCTTTAACATCGATACCCGCAAGCTCTCGCGCATCTTGTCAGTGCCCATGGCTGCGGAGGCGACCGGCTTGACCATTGCTCCTAACTACAACGGTTTTGCTTACATTCTGAGCAACTTCCAACATCCGGGCGAGGGTAATATCTCCAGTTATACCGGCGCCGACAAGGACGCTGTGCTGAACGCCATCAACACCAAATGGGATAATAAGAAGAAAGCCGCCATCGGTTACATCGGCACCGCAGATGGCGCCCTGCCAGCTTTCAAGTAAGCCAATTCTTTCAAGCCTTAACGCGCCCTCTGGCTTCGGTCAGAGGGTTTTTCTTTCCAGTGTCTAAGTTGTTGCCTGTTATACCAATTTTGCATAGGTTTTACGCGATTGGCTGTAGGCCGCAGGTTGAGCAAAAGCGCAGCGTTGCCCAACGATGAGCCAGGATGCTAGGCTTTACGGTGGAATAGCCCCTTTTATCGTACCGATTTTTCCATCGCCCGCCGGGGCGCCGCCCTGCAGTTCCCGGAGCATTCGGACGTGTCCTACCGCGCCGGGGCACGCATGGGCGCCGGTATCGTCGAGTGTGATGTAACCTTCACCAGCGACGGCGAGTTGGTGTGCCGCTACAGCGAATGCGGCCTGCACACCACCACCAACATTGTTGCTGCACCTTTGAATAACAAGTGCACCGTACCTTGGACTGGGCCGGCGGATGCCAGTCCGGCCCCCCAGTGTTGCACCAGCGACCTGACTCTGGCGGAGTACAAAACCCTTGAGGCCAAGATGGACGCCAGTAATCCTACCGCGACCACACCGGAAGAAGTGAAATTGGTAGCGGTCAGACCGCTTGCTCAAGACCGCATCCGCATCTCACCGCTACCGGATTCAAGCTCCCTGGCTTAACAGGATCTTGTAGGGAATTCAGGGGCTGTCGTGCAGAGATTTCACCATGCGCAAGTCAAGGGTCTCTGGCGGAATAGACAGCACTGGCCATTGACTTAAACGCAACATGATTTTTCGTCTTGCAGAATTAGGGGTTGTATAAAAGTAGCCACGCCAGAGTTTTCTATTGAAGCGGTTGTTTATTGGAAAGCAATTCAATTTTTATTATTTGAAAATAAGAAGAAGAGTCTCTTACAGTGCCTTGCTATCAACAACTCCGGGGCTGCGCCGATGAAATTTTTCCTGCTTTCGCGTCTTATTCTAAGCTTCGCTCTGGCGGTTGGAATCAACGGGGCTGCTAGCGCACAAACGGCGCTGCTCAATGTTTCTTATGATCCTACCCGCGAATTCTATCAGGACTTCAACGCTGCCTTTGCCAGGCATTGGAAGAATCAGACCGGCGAAACCGTAATTATCCAACAGTCGCATGGCGGTGCTGGTAAACAGGCCCGTGCAGTAATCGATGGTCTGGAGGCTGATGTGGTGACCCTGGCCTTAGCCTATGACATCGATGCCATTGCCGGAAAAGCCAGGCTGATTCCGCAGGATTGGCAAAGCCGGTTGCCATATAACAGCTCACCTTATACCTCGACGATCGTATTCCTGGTGCGCAAAGGTAATCCTAAAGGGATCAAGGATTGGGATGACTTGGTTAAGCCGGGGGTATCGGTGATCACGCCCAATCCCAAGACCTCCGGCGGCGCACGCTGGAATTATCTGGCTGCTTGGGGTTATGCGCTCAAGCAATATGGAAATGATGAAGCCAAAGCCCGCGATTTTGTGACCCGGCTCTATAAAAATGTTGCGGTGCTCGACTCGGGCGCCCGGGGTTCGACCACCACGTTCGCTGAGCGCGGCATCGGCGATGTGCTCATTTCTTGGGAAAACGAAGCGTTTCTGGCTAACCGTGAATTGGGACCGGACCGGCTTGAGATGGTCGTCCCTTCCTTATCGATTCTAGCCGAACCGCCCGTGACCGTGATCGACAAGGTTGTCGACCGCAGGGGGACGCGCAAAATTGCTGAGGCGTATCTGCGCTACCTGTATAGCGAAGAAGGGCAGAACCTGGCCGGTAAACACTACTATCGTCCGCATGATCCCAAGATCATGGCTCAATACGCCGGTCAATTTCCCCAGGTCAATCTTTTCACCATCGACGAGGTGTTTGGCGGTTGGGCAAAAGCGCAACAAATCCACTTCGCTGATAACGGGGTGTTCGATCAAATCTATCAACTTGGCCGATAAGATTATTCATCTATCTCCCTGTAGCTCACCCTGAGGAACGCACCGTGTCTTTGATATTGACTGAAATCCAAGATGTGATTGGAACCATCGTCATCAATCATCCCCAGAAACGCAATGCCCTGAGCGAAGCATTGATTGATGAAATCACCACCGCACTCGACCAGTTCCGCGAACAGAATATCCGCACCGCAATTTTGCGCGCGCCTGCAGGCGCGAAAATCTGGTCAGCCGGTCATGATGTCAGCGAGCTTCCTAACCGGGGCCGCGATCCGCTGGGCTGGGGCGATTCACTGCGCATCCTGGTTCGCGCGATTCAGGAATTCCCAGCGCCAGTCATCGCCTTGATCGAAGGCGGTGTCTGGGGTGGCGGCTGCGAGGTGGCGATGGCCTGCGACATTCTAGTGGCCACGCCCGAAACCACCTTCGCGATCACGCCGGCCAAGCTAGGCGTTCCCTACAATCTTGGCGGCATCCTAACGTTAATGAACATGATTCCATTGCCAGTGGCTAAGGAAATGCTGTTTACCGCACAGCCCATTCCAGCGACACAAGCACTGAATCTTGGCATTATTAACTACATCAAACCACCGGAGGAGATTGAGTCCTTCGTTTATGGTCTTGCCGCGCATATCGTCGTGAACTCGCCGCTGAGCATTGCGGTGATGAAGGAGGAATTGCGGTTACTGGCCAGCGCTCATGCGATTACTCCCGAACTCTTTGAGAAGATCCAAGGACTTCGCCGTGTTGTCTATGACAGCCACGATTATCATGAGGGACTGAGCGCCTTCCGCGAGAAACGTAAACCCCAATTCACGGGTACATAAGCCGCGCCGCGATGGGCCATTCGGCAAGCCTATCGGCTGGATGCAACAAGTGTGGCGCTGTTAATGGCGCTTCAGGGGGCTGACCATGAAATCACCACGGGTTCTGCCAGGGTTTCCGCTGGCGCTGGGCTATACCCTGGTCTATCTGGCGCTGATCGTATTGATTCCACTCAGCGCAGTATTCCTCAAGTCCGCAACGCTGAGCGGGGAGCAATTCTGGGCGATCATCAGCGCACCACGCGTGGTTTCGTCCTATCGCATCAGTTTCGGTATCTCGCTGCTCGCCGCTGCCATTAACACCGTGTTTGGGCTGATCTTTGCTTGGGTGTTGGTGCGCTACCGCTTTCCGGGCCGCCGGATCGTGGATGCGCTGGTAGATTTGCCGTTTGCGTTACCTACCGCCGTCGCTGGAATTGCGCTCACGGCCCTCTACGCAGGCAACGGCTGGCTGGGACAATGGCTCCAGCTCGCGGGCATTCAAGCCGCCTTTACGCCCCTAGGCATTCTGGTTGCGCTGACCTTCATTGGCCTGCCTTTTGTCGTTCGCACCGTGCAGCCCGTGCTGGAAGATCTGGATATCGAACTGGAAGAGGCCGCCGCCAGCCTCGGCGCCGATCGCTGGCAAACCTTCCTCCAGGTCATTTTGCCTGTGCTGTCGCCTGCGCTGCTCACCGGCTTTGCCTTAGCCTTCGCCCGTGCAGTCGGCGAATATGGCTCGGTGATCTTCATCGCTGGCAATGTGCCTCTGGTGTCGGAGATTACGCCCTTGTTGATCATCACTAAATTGGAACAATACGACTATGTGGGCGCAACGGCTATTGCAGTGGTCATGCTGGTGTTTTCGTTTACCCTGCTTTTTCTGATCAATGGCTTGCAAATCTGGACGCATCGCCGCCATGGGAGAATAACGGGATGAGCGCCCATGTTGCCGCCCGGTGGACCACGCAGACGCGACGATTTGAGAAAAACGCTGCCACGCGCGAACCGGCTTGGGTGAAAGCGGCGCTGATGACCGTTGCCCTGCTCTTTTTCGGCCTGTTCTTACTGTTGCCGCTGGCGACGGTGTTCGCGGAAGCCTTGCGCAAGGGGTGGCAAGTTTATTTCGCGGCACTCGCTGAACCGGATGCGCGTTCGGCCATGGTGTTGACGCTGCTGGTGGCGGCTATTGCCGTGCCGCTGAATCTGATATTTGGCCTTGCCGCGGCTTGGGCGATTGCCAAATTTGATTTTCGCGGCAAGCAGCTATTGACAACGCTGATCGACTTGCCTTTTTCAGTCTCTCCCGTCATCGCCGGCCTGATCTACGTGCTGATCTTCGGTGCGCAAGGCTGGTTTGGCCCGTGGCTGATTGAGAATGACATCAAAATGATCTTCGCTGTGCCCGGCCTGGTGCTGGCGACTGTTTTCGTCACCTTTCCGTTTGTCGCCCGTGAATTAATTCCGTTGATGCAGGCGCAGGGCCGCGAGGAAGAAGAAGCGGCTATTGTGTTAGGGGCTTCCGGCTGGAAGACCTTTTGGTATGTCACGTTGCCGAATATCAAATGGGGACTGATCTATGGCGTGGTGTTGTGCAACGCCCGGGCTATGGGGGAATTTGGCGCAGTCTCTGTTGTGTCCGGCCACATCCGGGGGCGCACCAATACCCTGCCTCTGCATGTGGAAATCCTTTATAACGAATACCAGTTCGCTGCTGCCTTTGCGGTTGCTTCGCTGCTGGCGTTACTGGCCTTGCTGACATTGGTTATCAAGTCTTTCGTGGAATGGCAGGGCCGGCAATCCATGCATACGAGTCAGAACATTTCTGAGGTCATCCAATGAGTATTCGCGTGCAAAATATCGTTAAGCGCTTTGGCGCCTTCGTCGCACTCGATAATGTCACGCTGGATTTTCCCAGCGGCGAATTGGTGGGTCTGCTGGGGCCTTCAGGCTGCGGTAAAACAACACTGTTGCGCATTATTGCGGGCTTGGAAGCGCCGGATAGCGGGCAGGTGTTTCTCGACAATCACGACGCCTCCACTGCGGATGCACGTGAGCGGCAAGTGGGTTTCGTGTTCCAGCACTACGCTTTGTTCCGCCACATGACCGTCTTTGATAACGTCGCTTTCGGTCTGCGAGTCAAGCCGCGCCGCCAGCGTCCCGGCGCAGACGAGATTCGCCGGCGGGTTCAGGATCTCCTCAGCCTTGTGCAATTGGATTGCCTGGCTGATCGCTATCCTGCCCAGCTGTCCGGCGGGCAACGCCAGCGCATTGCCCTCGCCCGCGCCTTAGCGGTTGAGCCAAGGGTATTGTTGCTCGATGAGCCCTTCGGCGCGCTGGATGCCAAGGTGCGCAAGGAATTGCGGCGCTGGTTGCGTCAGTTGCATAACGCTTTGCATATCACCAGTATTTTCGTTACGCATGATCAGGAGGAAGCACTGGAGGTGTCGGATCGGGTCGTGTTGATGAATCGTGGCCGGGTCGAGCAAATGGGTGCGCCCGATCAGGTCTATGAACATCCGGCTACCCCGTTCGTGTATGGCTTTCTCGGCGCGGTTAACCTGTTTCATGGCCGGATTAACGGGTACCAACTGCAAGTCGGTGAGGAAAACCTGCCACTGGCTGAGAACGGTTTTCAATCCGGCACCGAGGCACTGGGTTTCGTTCGTCCTCACGAACTGGATATCGATACCGACCTCGCAAGCCGCGCTGGCATTGAAGCACGGGTGGAACGGGTGCTGGCGCTGGGTGCGATGGCGCGGATTGAACTCACCGGTGCGATGGGTGAAGCGACCTGCCATTATGAAGTGGAACTGCCGCGCGAGCGCGCCGCTGTATTGAAGCTGAGCGCTGGACAAATCGTGCGCCTGAAGCCGGCACGCATTCGTCTGTTTGCGTCAGATTCGCAGTCTGCAGAACAGGCTCCCTACCTGCCGGTGGAGCACATGGTGGGGGGTTATGGAGAAAATATTTGAATTTTCAACAACTGCGTATTATCCAGGAAGCGGTGCGTTGCCACTTCAACCTCACTGAAGCCGCCAGTGCGCTGTTTACTTCGCAGTCGGGAGTCAGCAAGCACATCAAGGATCTGGAGGATGAGCTGGGCGTCGAACTGTTCGTCCGGCGCGGCAAACGCTTGCTAGGGTTAACCGGACCCGGCGAGGAACTGGTTGAGATCGTCAAGCGCATCTTGCTCGATACGAATAATATCCGCCATCTCGCTGCTCAGTTTGCGAACCGCGACCAAGGTCTATTGCGTATTGCGGTCACGCATACCCAAGCGCGCTATGCGCTGCCGCCGGTCATCAGCCGGTTCCGGGAAGATTTTCCCAAAGTGCGCCTGGTGCTGCATCAGGCCAACCCAGACGAAACCGCCGCCCTATTATTAGCCGGTGAGGTCGATCTTGGCATCGCAACTGAGGCATTGGCAGGGGTGAGCGAGCTGGCGACCTTTCCGTTTTATGATTGGCACCATGTGGTGATCGTCCCCGAGTCTCACTCTCTGATTGCCGCACCGCCGCTGACACTGGAAATCCTTGCCGAGTATCCGCTGGTCACGTATCACGAGGGGTTCACGGGGCGCTCCAAGCTGGACGCTGCTTTTACCCGGGCGGGGCTGGTGCCTGATATCGTGCTGTCAGCGCTGGATGCCGATGTGATTAAAACCTATGTTGAACTGGGATTGGGCGTCGGCATTATTGCTGACATGGCCTACCAGCCGTTACGCGATGGGGGCTTGCGGCTGCTCGATTGCACCGGCTTGTTCGAGAAAAACACCGCCTGGATTGCTACTCGCAAGGGTCATTATTTGCGTAACTTCGCCTATCGGTTCATTGAATTGTGCAATCCGGATTTATCGGAAGCGGCAGTTCGCAGCGCCAATGCGCCACCCAGCGCTTTTGATACCAAGTAGTTTTTCCAGGCAGGCTCTCGCAACAATTCAATCTCTACGAATCAGAAAAAACCGGCGTCAGGCCGTCATCCCAACGCCGGAACCGCTTACTCTATGAGCTTGACTGCACGCTAGAGACGCATTGGGTCACGCAATCTCAGTGATCGCGAGACAGGAAAATCAGTCATGCTGCTGGATAGCAACGGGGTAGCGCCTGATGAGCGTCTTGGCACAGGACCCGCCCGCAGCACAGCCGTTGCATCCGCCGGTCGATGTTGTACGCCTTTTTATTGAACCGTCATCACGCTGGCGGGCGCCAAACCGGAACACCTTGACCGGCCCATAGGCTCGCAGCACAGTCAGCGCGGCGATGACCACGATGAACAACGCCAAACCATCCTGCCACATTTCAACCCCCTCCTAATGCCAACGCTACCCGGTAGGTGATAAAGGCGGCGAGATACGCCAATACCATCAGGTAGACGAACATGAAGATTGGCCAGCGCCAGGAATTGGTCTCGCGCCGGGCGGCGGCCAAGGTCGCCAGGCACTGGGGAGCGAACACATACCAGGCGAGTAACGCCAAGGCCGTCGCTAAAGTCCAGCCATGCGCCAGCGTTGTGGTCAGCGCCTCTGTAACCGTCCCTTCGTCGCCGCTGAGCGCATACACGGTGCCTAGCGCCGCCACCGCTACCTCGCGCGCCGCCAGGCCCGGTACAAGAGCAATAGCGATTTGCCAGTTAAAACCGATGGGCGCCAGCAATGGTTGCAGTCCATGGCCGATCAGGCCGGCGAAGCTGTAATAGATAGCCGGTTCCGTAGCGCCTTCCGGTGGGGAAGGAAAGGTTGCCAGAAACCATAAGATGACCATCACACTCAGGATGATGGTGCCGATCCGCCGCATAAAAATCCGGGCACGTTCCAGCAAACCCAGCAGCACGTTGACGGGATTGGGCCATTTGTAGCTAGGCAGTTCCATGAGCAACGGCTGCCGGTTGCCGCGCAACAAAGTCAGCCGCAATACACCGGCCACGGTTAGCGCACCGACAATGCCCGTTGTGTACAAACCGAACATGACCAGCCCCTGTAAACCGATTCCGCCCCAAACTACCGTGTTGGGAATGAATGCTGAGATCAGCAAAACATACACCGGCAACCGCGCCGAACAGGTCATCAGCGGCGCGATCAAAATAGTGGTCAACCGGTCCAGCGGATGAGCAATGGTGCGCGCTGCCATGATGCCAGGAATGGCGCAGGCAAAGCTGGACAGCAAAGGGATAAAGGCACGCCCATTCAGCCCGACCGCGCTCATGAGACGATCCATCAGGAATGCAGCACGGGCCATGTAGCCAAAGTCTTCCAGCAACAGGATGAACAGAAACAGGATCAGGATCTGTGGCAGAAAGATCACCACGCCGCCGACTCCGGCAATGATGCCGTCAATCACCAAGCTCTTCAGCAGACTGTCTGCCATATGCATGGAGAGCCACTGTTGCAGGCTGGCCATGCTGCCGTCAATCCAGTCCATCGGTGCTTCTGCCCAACTGAACACCGCCTGAAACATTAGAAAAAGAATACCAAGCAGAATCAATAGTCCTGCCACTGGATGCAGTAAAATCTGGTCGACCTGCCGGGTGAAGCGCTCCGGCGCACCTTCTTGAATAACCGCTTCTTGCAGCAGGCGCTCCACTTCCCGGTGGTAGGCGCGAATTGCTTCTGGCGAGGGTTCTTCCCAGGTGTCGATTGCGGCCGCTTTGCTTGTAGTGGGGGTCTGATTCAACAGTATATCGATTTGACCGAGCAGGTCTTGCACCCCGTTTTTGTGCATCGCTATGGTGGTCACCACCGGAATACCCAACTGCTGAGATAGTGCCTCAATGCTGATTTGGCAACCACGCTTCTGGGCGATGTCCATCATATTGAGCGCCAGAATCAACGGCCGGCCCAATTGGCGCAATTCCAGCAACAGCCGCAGATGCTGGCCTAGATTCGTGGCATCGGTCACACAGACTACGGCGTCTGGCAGTGCTTCCCGTGTCTGCCGGCCCAGCACGACATCACGGGTGATGGCTTCGTCGGGACTGCGTGCGCGCAGGCTATAGCTGCCGGGCAGGTCGAGGAGTTCGACCGTATGGCCAACAGGTGTCCGCAGCCGGCCGCTTTTCCGCTCAACGGTCACCCCCGGATAGTTAGCGGTTTTTTGCCGCCCGCCGGTCAGCGTGTTGAAAAGGGTGGTTTTGCCGCAGTTGGGCGGGCCGACCAGCGCGATGCATGCCTGCCGGACCTCACCAAGTGGCAACGTCGTCGTGGTCATGATGATGCATACTCCAGGGTCATCCCCGGTTTGGTGTCTACTGCCGCATCGTGGAGCGGCCCAACTAGCACAGCGTTGGCCTCACAACGGCGCAAGGCAATTGTCATGGCTTGATTGATGCGCACCGCCAACGGATCTTGCCCCAGAAAACCGTGATGCAACACCTCGATACAGGCACCCTCTACAAAGCCCATTTCCAGCAGGCCACGCTCGATATTGCGGTCGCCGACGCTGCCGCTCACGGCCAGGATGCGGCCGGTACTGCCTCGCTGCATCTGCCCTAACGGTTGCGTTAAACCCAAGCTTCCTGGCTGGCTGGGATCAAATCGGTGTTTTTGTTCATTGTATGAATTCATTTAGGCATCCTCCGTAGCCGCCCGGGTTTGGCCTGGCGCCCGCAGCATCTTATCCACTTCATCCAGATGGGTTTGTTCCTCAGCAATCATTGTCCGGGCATATTCTTCCAGACGCACGTCATGATCCTGTGCGCAATTGAGCAGGTCGTAATAGGCTTGGAGTGCCTCGCCTTCATGCGCCAGTGATTCCCGCAAGATATCGCCGATGTCGTGCCGGTATGTTTCCAGCAGCGGGCCAATGCCCAGCGAGGGATGGCCACCCAGACTGGTGATGAGTTCACCCGCTTGGCGGGCATGCAACAGACTTTCATCCGCCTGTGCGTTGAGCCACCCGACGATGGGGATGCGGTTGTAGCCGTACACCATCAAGGCGTAGTGGGTGTAACGCACCACGCCTGCCAGTTCCAGTTCGAGAATCCGGTTTAATACCTGAATCGCGACATTCTTATCGAGTGTTTGAGTCATGTTCATGCTGCCCTTTTGTTGCAAGAAACAAGGATGCTTACGGCTCGCTGCGCAAGGAAGCCACACCGGTGGTGTGTGGCAACATTGTCGGTATCTCCACCTGTTGGAACTATCATATTATAAATGATAATTATTCTCAAATAAAAAATAATATTTTGTTTTTATTTATTTATTTATTTCTATAAAAGCAAAATCCGCGTATGAGCGCATTGATGCTAGAAGCTTCGATTCAATTGGAGTGCCATATTTGATCTTGCTATAAAATCTTATGAAAATTGTCTGATACTAAAATAACGTTTGGAGATCAGGTGCTGGAGGTTGCATGGATTTCATCTTGGAAAGCAAAACGATCGCTCGCTTCAGCGTTGCCTTGTTGATTCTGGCGACCGGTGCTATCTCCTGGCGTAGTCATTATCGGCGGAGCAGCAAAACGGATTGGATGCGGCACACGCAGGAGGTGCTGGCATTGGATGATGCACCATGACCCGGATATTGATCGTTGACGATCTCGAAGAAAATCGTTGCTTGCTGCGTGCCTTGTTAGAGTTCCACGGCTACCAGGTGGATGCAGCCAATGACGGTGCCGATGCGTTGCACAGGGCCCGCCGCGCGCCGCCCGATCTTATCGTCACCGATATCCTCATGCCGGTCATGGACGGCTTTCAGCTTTGCCGCGAATGGAAGACCGATGCCCAGCTTAGGAAAATCCCTTTTGTGTTTTACACGGCCACCTATGCTGACCCGAAAACTGAAGCGTTTGCCCTAAACCTGGGCGCAGATGCGTTTGTCGTCAAGCCCATAGAATCGGATGATTTTCTTGCAATCATCCGCAGTCAACTGACTCGCGCTACCCTCGCAGAACAGCCTGCCCAGCCGGTTGACGAAGCGGCCATGCTCAAGGAATACAACGCTATCCTGATCCACAAGCTGGAACAGAAAATGGCCCAGCTGGAAGCTGTATCGCGGTGCATACGTCTGATCCAGGAACGCCTGACACTCGCGCTGGAAGCGGCGGATGCTAGCATTTGGGATTGGGATCTGTCCGGCGAGCGCATTATCTGGAACGATGCCCATGCCCGGATATTCGGGTTAAAGCCAGAGCAATTCGATGGCCGCTATGAGACATTCCAGCGCCATGTGCATCCAGACGACCTCCAGGTCATCGAGCATAAGATCGAAGCGGCACGTACGCAGCGCCTCGACTTTCAACACGAGTTCCGGGTGGTCTGGCCGGATGATTCCATCCATTGGGTCGCCGGCCGGGGGCGCTTTTTCTATGACGGCAGCGGAGCACCGGTGCGCATGTGCGGCGTGGCGGTTGATATCAGCCAACGCAAAGCGGATGAAGAGCACTTGCGCTTGACGGCAGCCGCATTCCAGCACAGCAACGAAGGCATGATGATCACCGATGCAGATATTCGTATCGTCGCGGTCAACGCTGCTTTTACCCGGATCACCGGCTACTGCGAGGAGGAAGTATTGGGGAAAAATCCGCGCTTACTCCGGTCCGGCCGCCACCATCGCGAGTTCTATACGGCGCTCTGGACCATACTCCAGACAACCAGCCGCTGGCAGGGTGAAATCTGGAACCGGCGGAAGGATGGCTCCGTGTATCCCGAATTGCTCAGCATCAGCATGGTGCATGACCCTCAAGGCAAGACCGTTAACTATCTGGGGGTGTTCACTGATATCAGCAGCATCAAAAGCGCTCAGGAGCAACTGGATGTTCTGGTGTATCATGATTCGCTCACCGGTCTGCCCAACCGGCAATTGTTCCATGAGCTATTACATCTTTCCATGCAACGGGCCAGCCGGGAACATGATCAGATTGCTCTGCTGTTCATAGATCTTGACCGTTTTAAGATTATCAATGACAGCTTGGGCCACTCGGTGGGCGACCGCCTTTTGGTGAAGGTGGCTTTGCGCATCAAGAGTGTATTGCGTGACATTGATCTGGTTGCCCGCATCAGTGGCGACGAATTCAACATTATCCTGGACCGCTTGGATGATATACAGGAAGCGGCCATCGTCGCACAGCGATTGATTGCCGCCATTAGCGAACCTTTCGAAATAGACGGTAATACCTTTTATATTGGGGCCAGCCTCGGCATTGCCATCTATCCCATCGACGGCCAGGATATCCAGACCCTGCAAAGCAATGCAGACACGGCCCTCTACCAAGCCAAGGATGAAGGCCGTGGCACTTACCGTTTCTTCGCCAATGAACTGGCCGAAGTCGTCAAGGAACGCATATCGCTGGAGACCCTTTTGCGCCAGGCCTTGAATACCCAGCAATTGGAGCTGCATTACCAGCCTCAAGTCGGCTTGATTGATGGCCATGTTGTTGGCGTCGAAGCGCTGGCGCGCTGGAGTAATCCTCATCTTGGCGTGATCTCGCCCACCCGCTTTATTCCTCTGGCGGAAGAAACCGGCCTGATCGTGCCGCTCGGCGAATGGGCGTTGATAACAGCATGCCGCCAGATGCGGAAATGGCTTGATGCGGGCACAGCGCCGCACTATGTGGCGGTTAACGTCTCTGCGGCACAACTGATGCGCGGTGATCTGATGGCCTCGGTGCGGGCCGCGCTGGCAGAATCCAGCATCGAACCCGGTCAACTGGAGCTGGAAATCACCGAAAGCTTCGTCATGGGTGACCCGGAAGCCGCGGTATGCCTGCTCACTGAGCTGAAAAAGCTAGGGGTCCGGATCGCTATCGACGACTTCGGTACTGGCTATTCCTCGCTTGCCTATCTCAAGCGCCTGCCCGTACATTTACTCAAAGTGGATCAGAGCTTTGTGCGCGACATGCTGGATGATCCCAATGACAAGGCGATCGTCCGCGCGATCATTGCCTTAGGCCATAGCCTTGGCCTGAATGTCATGGCGGAAGGCGTCGAAACGGCTGCTCATGCCGAGTGCTTGAAGATGTTGGGATGCGATGCGGCTCAGGGTTGGTACTACGGCCGTCCATTGCCTGGTTGACCGGTGAGCGTGCGGGCATAGCTTCTCAACATATTGTGATCTTGTCGAAAGAACAAGCCATTAATATTTGCTCCTCAATTGAAACTACTGCTTGACAACCGGCACTGGGACATGAAATCAGATCATACCGATCCCGATCCTCTTGCACGAATCATCGCCTACCACCGGGCGAGCAAACATCACCTGGACCGCTACGCGCCCGGTCCGGGCGGACTTGATTGGGCCAATCAGCCCGATCCTTTTCGCCGCTACGCTGGAGCGCCGTGCGTCGAATTGCCATTGCAAGCCGATACCGTGGCCACTTCGTTCGAGTCCGTGCGCCGGGGCGAGCGGCCAATCGCCTATCCACTCGAACGCGACTCACTGGCGGCTTTGTTCGAGCTTGCATTGGGATTATCTGCCTGGAAGCAGCATGGCGATGCGCGCTGGGCGCTACGCTGCAATCCGTCGAGCGGCAATTTGCATCCGACCGAGGGTTATCTCGTCTGTCCCGCCTTACCCGGTCTGGCCGCCGGTGTTTATCATTACCTGAGCCATGATCATATTCTCGAACAGCGCGCCGCACCGGATTCCACAACGTGGGGAAGCGAACTCTGTGGCGGGGTGGTGCTAGCGTTGACCGGTATCCATTGGCGCGAAGCCTGGAAGTATGGCCTGCGTGCGTATCGCTATTGCCAGCACGACAGTGGGCATGCTATCGCTGCCATCGCGTATGCCGCTGCTGCTCTAGGATGGCAAGCGCGATTGCTCTCCAGCTGGGGTGACGATGAGCTGGCAGCATTGCTGGGATTGGATCGGACGGAAGATTTTGCCGATGCTGAACCCGAGAATCCAGAGATTGCGCTATGGGTGGGATCGGAGCCGCCGCCTGTGGATTTATCACCCAGCACTCTGGTGCATGACCTCTCCTTCACCGGCCATGCCAATCGCCTGAGTCCTTTCCAGGTCCATTGGCCCGGCATCGAGGATGTCAATCGCGCCGCCCATCGGCCTAGCGCCATCCCATCCACCGCCTTTCAGGCGCCATCCCGTCCTCCTCTGATTGAGTCTGGCTGCCCAGCTAACGCCGTGGCGCTAATCCGCCAGCGGCGTAGTGCAGTGGCTTTCGACGGTGTCACCTCGTTGCCGGCCAAATGTTGGTTTGGGATGCTGGACGCGCTGCTGCCACGTGCGAACGTACCCCCGCTTGATGCGTGGCCATGGCCGCCACGCGTGCATCCGCTGCTATTTGCGCACCGGATTGATGGAGTACCGCCCGGTTTATATCTCTTAGTGCGGGACCCAGAGGTGCTGCCGGAATTGCGCCAAGCGCTGCGCAGTGAATGGGGTTGGCGGCCGGTCGAGCATGCGCCCGGACACCTGCCGCTTTATGAGCTGACCGCAGGCGATGCCCGTGAGGCGGCGCAAATTATTTGCTGCCATCAGGATATTGCCGCTGACGCCTGTTTCGCGGCGGGTTTCCTGACCGGATTTTCTGGCCCGCTCCAGGGTAAGCCGTGGGTGTACCGGGAGTTATTCTGGGAAACTGGCCTGCTGGGGCAGATTCTCTATTTGGAAGCGGAAGCTGCTGGAATTCGCGCCACTGGGATCGGCTGCTTCTTCGATGATGCTCTGCATCAACTGCTGAAACTCGATGGTATGGCGTGGCAGTCGCTTTATCATTTCACCGCTGGCGGACCTATCGAGGATCGGCGCATACAGACCTTGCCACCGTATGCTCATTTGCACCGGTCATGAAGGGTCAGGTACGTATTGTGTACCTTGCCGGGCTATCCGGCTTTGTAATTGTTCGGTCCCTTCATCCTCGGTCTTCACTCCCAGCTCTTCGCCCGCAGGCAGGCGAGGGGAGTGAATGATGACCCGGTTTTTAGCCGGCGAAACTTCAGGTCCAGAGCCATCAGGCCGAAGAAGTCAATTAAATAATACATACATGGTCATTCTGCTCTGCGCAGGTGAGTAAAGCGAAGCTGCAGGTTGGGCAAATTCCGCTTTTGCCCAACCTGCAGCGTACGCATAAAACCCTCTGTAGAAGAACCCTGTTCAGTGACAGCCCGTTAGGATCTATACGCCATGATCGCGGTGGATAATTGTCAGCTATTCCCGGGATCTGAGACGCTTACTCAACGCCTGTTGAGAGATGCCCAGCAGCTTGGCGGCAGCCGTCTGGTTGCCACCGGACCGGCGCAGGGCTTCCTGGATCAGGAGATCAGTCGCTTGCTTCAGAGTAGGCATATGCGAAGTAAAGCAGAGAAGTCTGTCGTCGCTGGCTAATTCAGGCGCGGCAGAGGTGCCTGCTACGCTTTGAGTCAGATAGGAACAGTGTTCTCGATATGGACATGACGTTCCACAATGTCTTGATAATGTTAAGTTAATCATATTAATGTCCATGTCTCTATCCTAGAGCGCTACTAAATTTTGGGGCTACTTGATTCAGTAGCGCTACGATGTGGTTGGACATACGCTCGACTTGGAGCAGCTCGGTTTCCGCCTGATTTACCTTTCCTTCTTTTTTCAATGAGACCAGTGACTTGATCCGGGTATGGAATTGGGCATGTTCTTTCTCCATCGCCTGCATTTCATGGAAATGCCCGTATTTCTGCATGCCCCCCGAATAAATCCACTTCCCCAGATCGCAGTCCTGGTGCGAAGTCAGTTGCGCTTCGGTCAGTGCCTCTTTACCATCCAGATAACGCCGTAACCGCGTCTTCCAGGCCTGGTGCTTTTTCGCTGCCAGGGTAAAATCGATACCGGCTGCCGTACGCTGATCCAGTGTGAAAAAGCGCATTAATTCATGAAGTTCATGCGCCTGGTCGCTCATGGATTGGCTGGTGGCAGCGGTCTGCTCGACGAGGGCTGCGTTCTGCTGGGTGACTTGATCCATTTGCAGAATGGCTTGGTTGACCTGTTCGATGCCACCGGCCTGCTCGCGGGCGGCAGTGGCCATCTCGGCGACGATATCGCTGACTTTCTTGATCGCGGTGACAATCTCTTTCAGAGTCTGGCCGGATTGCTCGACCAGATGGCTGCCGTCCTTCACCTTACTGACGCTATCGGTGATCAGTAACTTGATCTCCTTGGCGGCATCCGCGCTGCGCTGGGCCAGCTTGCGCACCTCGCCGGCGACTACGGCGAATCCCCGCCCTTGTTCCCCGGCGCGGGCGGCTTCCACCGCGGCATTCAGGGCCAGCAGGTTGGTCTGGAAAGCGATTTCGTCGATTACCCCGATGATGTCGGCAATCCGGCTGCTGCTTTGGTAGATAGCGCTCATGGCTACAACTGCTTGGTCGACCACTTGACCCCCCTGTTCCGCTTGTAACCAGGCGGCGCTGGCGAGCTGATTGGCCTGTCCGGCATTGTCAGCGCTGTTCCTGACCGTGCTGGTCAGCTCTTCCATCGAGGCCGCGGTTTCTTCCAGAGAGGCCGCTTGTTCCTCGGTGCGCTGCGCCAGGTCGGTGCTGCCCTGAGCGATTTCGGCAACCGACGAATTAACTTGATCCGTGACCTGGGCGACTTGGGTCACCACGCCTTTCAATTGTGTTGCCATATCGCGCATGGCGGCATAGATGCCCGTCTCCTTGCCAGTCTCGGTGAAGTGCACTGTTAAGTCACCCGCAGCAATCTGGCCGGTGATCTCGGCCATCTCCACCGGTTCGCCGCCGATGGGGCGCCGGATAGAGCGCACGATCCACCCAATAACGAGCGCGCTGGCCACAAAAACCAGCCCCGCGATGATCAGGATGAGATTGCGCGTGTACGCCATCTGTGCCACAGAACCGCTGCGATCTATCAGTATTTCCAATACCCCAATGAGTTTGCCGGAATAGTTTTTAATGGCCTCGGCATAGACTGTTACGGGCTGGCCACCGAAGTCTGTGTGTTGCACAACGGTTTCGCCGTTTAGCACCGCTTGTAACTGTTGATTGGACAATAGGGAATGTTCACCATAGGTCGAATATAGCGCCTTGAAGCTTTGTTCCTGCTGGATGAACAGGGCGGCTTCTACGTTATGTTGGGCCTTGAAACGATCGAAGAATGTTTGATCGAAGGCCATTCCAAATTCTACTGAGCCGAGGTGCTGGCCTTGCAATGAGATTGGAGCGATACCCCGGATCCCCAGCCCAGCTACGCCACTTTCTAGTCCATTGACGGCTTTGCCGGTGGTGTTCACTTCAACGACTGTTGGGCGTATCGTTGATAAATCATCCCCGAACTTTTCCGGTTTATGAAACCGCACCAGTGAAGTCGCCGGTGGTGTGTGAAATTGAAACTGGTCGACACCATAGCTTTTAGTAAGCACCTGATAGGCAGGCTGAATCAGCGTCAGTAGCTGCTCGCGATCTCCATTGGTCATCGCTTGCTGAACGGTAGGCATATTTGCTAATAGGACACTCAACGTTTCGGCGGTTTGGCTTTGGGAGGCGATAGCCTGAGTCATTAATTCGGACGTTTTATGGGCTTCTCGTTTTTCGGCTTCGAACAACAACTCTTGAAACCGGAAAAATGCTGTGATGGTGATAGCCAGAACGGCAGAAATTAAAAGCAGACTGATGGAAAGTCCTATGCGGGTACCAATTTTTAGTTTAATAAACATTGTCTTACTCTCTTCAATTTTTATACGCTTAGCTTGAGGCGTACTGGGATTAGTTATGAACCATCTTCATCCCGATCCTGCTATCTAAAACCCTAAGAATCGGAACGTTGTTGATAAGCTCTACTAGGGCAACCCTTGTGCCAACAAGGAATAAAAAATAATATATTGATTTTAAATATATTTTTGAAGAGAGATCGGAAAAGAGTATTGACCACCACAATTAATATTGTGGAGAACTCAATCAATGAGATTTTTTTATCCAGCCAATTCAACTGGATAAAAAGAGCAGATGGATAACAGCAAAAATTGTTGATTCACAACTTTTATTGTGAATCAACTGTCAGTGATTCTGAGATTTGAGCCGCTTACTCAACGCTTGCTGGGAGATACCCAAGAGCTTAGCAGCAGCCGTCTGGTTACCGCTGGACCGGCGCAGCGCTTCTTGGATCAGGAGATCTGTAGCTTGTTTCAAGGTGGGCATGTGAGAAGCGAAATCGAAAGGTGTATTGTCACCGGCCGGTTTGGACGCGGTAGTAACACCTGCCGGATTTTGGCGCAGATAGGATTCAAACAAACGGGGTGAGAGTGTGTTGGATTTGGTCCGGCTGGCCGCATCGAACAGCATCATCCGCAATTCCCGAACATTGCCAGGAAAATCATAATGCTCTAGCAGTGTTATTAATGGCTTAGATATCCGGAGCTTAGGTTTGCTGAACCGCACTGCGACTTCTTGCAGAAAATGGTCAATGAGCAACGGTAAATCGCCCAGCCGCTCACGTAATGGTGGAATGTGGAGATGGTGGGTACGTAACCGGTAGTTTAGGTCTTTACGGAACTTATCATTTTTGGCCAATTGCCACAGATCGCGATGGGTGGCAGACACCACTCGTGCATCGCTGTGTTTGAGGATGTCGCTACCCAGTGGAAAATAATCGCCACCCTGAAGCAGGCGCAGAAGTTTCGATTGGGAAGCCGCTGCTAGATCACCAATTTCGTCCAGAAACAAGGTGCCTTTGCTGGCCTGTTCGATGAGACCTCCTCTCACCCGTTCTGCACCGGTGAAAGCGCCTTTCGAGTGCCCGAATAAGGTGTCTGAGAAAACGATGTCGTCCAATCCTGCTATGTTAACGGCGACCAAAGGGCCTTGGCGATTGCTCAAAGTGTGAATCGCTTGTGCCATCAAGTCCTTGCCAACGCCCGTTTCTCCTGTCATTAACACCGGCTCGGAGGTGCCAGCAATGGATTCCACATATTGAAAAATCTGAAGCATCTTGGCGTCACGGGTAATGATCTTAGCAAAGACCTCCGGCTGGCTCAGATTAGTAGAAAACTTGCTTTGCTGGATCGCCAGATTTTCCTGCCGGAGCTCCCAAAACGCCAGCGCGTTTTTGATAATGGCGAAAAGCCGCTCGAAATCGATCGGCTTAGTGAGATAATTAAAAGCCCCTGCCTTAATGCAGCGCACTGCCGTATCAACTTCTTCAGTGGCGGTCAAGATAATCACCAATACCTCAGGATAATTCTCAGATAGGCTTTGGAGTAATTCCTCTCCGCTGACATAGGGCATGACGAGATCCAGGAGAACGATCCTGATCTGGTGCTGGGAAACGAGATCCATCACTTGTCGACTATCCGTGCAGGTCAAGACATTGTTTAAGCCGCACTTACACAAGGTTGCGCTGGTGATCGTCACGCTGATTGGATCGTCATCCACGACTAGAACGGGGCATGTAGGATAGTTAGATAAGCTCATAAATTTTAAGTTAATTCATAAATAACTAGTCGTTTTACTAAGATCGGAGGAGATTGCCTCCAAGTCATCGGCACTCACGCAGCAGCGTTGAAAGGGCAAATTGTAACGCCGTCCACCCAAGGGAGCGCATTCTGATTGAATGGTGTGCTACTTTGGCGCGATCTTTTACACGCCTGATACTAGCTTATGCCTGACTTTCTGAAATATCGCCCGCTGTTCATCGATCTGCTGGTTTTCATCACCGGCGCTTTGCTGACCCTGGCCTTTGCGCCTTTCGATCTCTGGTTATTAGCTATCCTGCTCCCGGTCGTACTGCTGTGGAGCTGGGATCACGCCACGCCGCGCCGCGCCGCTGTGCGTGGCGGGCTGTTTGGACTGGGGCTGTTCGGTTTTGGCATCTACTGGGTTTACATCAGCCTGCACGATTATGGCAATGCCCCAGCTCCGTTTGCTGCGTTGGCCACCTTCCTGGTGGTTTTGCTGATGGCGCTGTACCCCACTGTTGTAGGCTGGTTGGTGGTGCGCTGGGGACCGCCACCCGGGTTGTTGCGTTGGGTGCTGATCTTCCCAGCTCTGTGGACTCTGCTGGATTGGATGCGTAGCTGGTTGTTCACCGGATTCCCCTGGCTTGCGCTTGGTTATAGTCAGATTGATTCGCCGCTTG
>JACKNF010000006.1 GCA_024234995.1 Gammaproteobacteria bacterium | reverse complement strand
TATTAAAAACATTGTCTTATAAATATAATAACTAAATTATCTAAAAATTATTGCAAATTTACAAGAAATTATTTTATGTGTATTTTAATTTACATTAATAAAAATATTATTATTAATTAGATAAGTTAAAAAATGGGGGGTATTGACGTTAATTTTGTGCCTGATTATGAATAACATAATGTTTTTTAATAAATTATTATAAAAGACGGCCAGAGGATCTACCTTTTAGGAGTATTATCAAAGTGAATGAGACCTAAGAATTAGGGAGAAAATAATTGCTGCGATGCATCAGGTTTTTTGATAGCAATGCCATTAAAACGGTAACCGGGTAATGAGCTAGCCTGTTTAATATCATAAGTGTTTAATTTCAAAATATAAATTTAAAATCTTCCGGTAACCTAAGGAAATCAATGCAGCTTAAATGCTTTAAATAAACCGGCAGCAGCATTGCCGGGATACCTAAATTGGCTTATCTCCCTAACTAATTTTTTAAAATTTTTATAAATAATATATAATTAGGTTATTTAGGATCGTTATGTATTGAAATATGACAGAAACTATCAGGGATTGTAAAATTTTTTGACAGGACTCTGCAAAACATGACTTTGGACTAAAATTGGCAAATTATCACCTTACAAGGTAATTATTCATGGTCAGCATATTAAAAGGATTGAGAATTGTAGAAGGAACCGCATTTGTCGCCGCGCCACTGGCCGGCATGACCCTGGCGCAACTCGGTGCGGATGTCATTCGTTTTGATCGAATCCGGGGTGGCCTGGATCATTACCGGTGGCCGGTGACCCACGACAACAAGAGCCTGTTTTGGGCGGGTTTGAACAAAGGCAAGCGCTCGATCGCCGTCGATGTCAACACGCCGCGCGGGCAGGAAATCGTGACCCGTCTGATTTGCGGCGGGTCCGGACCCGACACGGGAATCTTTGTGACGAACCTCCGGGTACGCGGCTGGATGGATTATGAGCACCTTAAACAACACCGGGAAGACCTGATTATGGTGACCGTGCTTGGTAATCGCGAGGGTGGCCCAGCCGTCGATTACACGATCAATCCTGGTGTGGGTTTTCCTTATGCGACAGGGCCGGAGGATTCCGAAGAGCCGGTTTGCCATGTCTTGCCCGCTTGGGATTGCATCACTGGGCAAATGACGGCCCTGGCCGTGCTGGCGGCGGAGCGGCATCGCCGCCTGACCGGGCAAGGCCAGTCGGTGGATATCGCCCTGAAAGATGTTGCCTTGGCCATGCTAGGGAATCTGGGTATTATCGGAGAGGTGATGGTGAATGATTTTGATCGCCCCAAGTATGGAAACTATCTTTATGGTGCTTACGGTAACGAATTCATGACGGCCGATGGCCGCCGGGTCATGGTCGTCGGTTTGACGCGCCGGCAGTGGGATGGATTATGCAAGGTGACTGGCCTTAAAGCAGAATTTGATGCTTTGGGTAGCCGGCTGGGTTTAAATTTGAATCAGGAAGGTGACCGGTTTAAGGCCCGCGAGGAGATTACAGCGCTTTTGCAACCCTGGTTCCAGGCGAGAAAGGTCGAGGATTTCGCTCAGCCTTTTGATGAAAACGGCATTACCTGGTCGGTTTTCCGTACCTTCAAGCAGGCGATTCAAGAAGATCCCGATTTTTCAGTGCAACATCCGATGTTCAGCATGCTCGATCAGCCCGGCATCGGTGAATACCTGACACCCGGTTCACCTTTTGAATTCAGTGAATTCGAACGCCTCCCCCCGCAGCGTGCCGCCGTGCTGGGGGAACATACCGATGAAATCCTGTCCGGCATTCTCGGTATGAGCGATGCGGAGATTTCCCGCTTGCATGACGATAAAGTGGTTGCGGGTCCCCGCCCTTAGGTATCTCCCTCTTCTCTTATTGATTGAAGGACCTGAAATGTCATCGCAAATAGCCTTCATCACTGGCGCCACCTCGGGGTTTGGCGCAGCTTGTGCCCAGCGTTTTGCTGCTGAAGGTTGGTATTTGATTCTCTGCGGGCGCCGCCAGGAGCGTTTGGACAAATTACGTACCGGATTGTCCGCTGTTACGCGGGTTCACGCTTTTTCCCTTGATGTTCGCGACGAAGCGGCGGTGAATGCGGCAGTTGCGGCGTTGCCAGCGGAATTTTCCGGGATTGATCTGCTGCTTAATAACGCTGGGCTGGCGCTCGGCCTGGAGCCGGCCCAGCGTTGCGATATGCAGGACTGGCAGGACATGGTCGATACCAACATCAAAGGTTTGTTGTTCTGCACCCGTGCCATTCTGCCGGGTATGGTAGAGCGCAACCGGGGCCACGTGGTCAACATCGGATCGGTGGCGGGCACGTATCCCTATCCGGGTGGCAATACCTATGGCGCGACCAAGGCGTTCGTCAAGCAATTTTCGCGCAATCTGCGCGCTGATTTGCTGGGGACGCGCGTGCGAGTGACCAACATCGAACCGGGTATGGCAGAAAGTGAATTTTCGCTGGTACGGTTCAAGGGCGATGACAGCAAGGCCGCTCAGGTTTACCAAGGTGTCCAGCCGTTGAGTCCGGAGGATATCGCGGAAGCCGTCTACTGGGCAGCAACCCGCCCAGCTCATGTTAATATCAACAGCATGGAAATTATGCCGGTGTGTCAAGCTTTTGCGCCATTTGCAATCAACCGTGATGTTTGAATGCAGCCATGAGATGGCGCTGGCTCGTCTCTGTAGCGAACTCCAATGGGGCTAGCGCAATACCTCGCGGTCTTTTCATCATCAGAGTCATCTCAAGGCGCACGTGAATGCCGCAGCGTGCATGGCAAGTGGCCTGTTGGCTAAATAGATTGGAAATTGATCGCTAAACAGGCTGGTACATGGTTTACGTGTTTCACGCACATCCGCAATAAACGGTGTGCACCTTCAAAGCGCTGCACAATGTCTTTATCCCAAATAATAACTACTTCGACGGCCAAATAGAGTAAATCGCGTGTGGCGAAGTCGATAAACAGCAAACCTGCTTTGGGATTTAAAGCCAAATTACCCAGGGTATTAAAAAAGAAGTTCCCGATATAGTCAGGAACAGTCAGCGTTGTGCCGTTGTTAATCTGAATAAAGCCAGGCTTTCCACCACGATGTGATACATCAACACCTTGGGATCGCTGCCTTGACGTTGCGGATGCGGGATGCGCTGATGCGATAAAAAAAGTATCCGCGCCCTGAATGATCTTCCGGCTTTGATCGTTGAGTTGGTTTGAGCAGATGGCTGGTCGCGAGGCGGCATTATTACAAGCAGCCCAAGTTGCCTTACGTGGCTGGATATATTTAGGGCAATTACCAAAACTTTGTTGCACCTGCACAGTAAAACCTTCTTGCGATACGGTCTCGATCCAGCCGTTGACGCGGTTACGGCGCCGGGTATGCGGTTCAATACCGAGTAACCCGATGTGTGTGCCTGCTTGGAGTCCTGCCGAGAGGGGGTCTTGTGGTAGCGGCTTGGCGTGGATGACCAGTTGTTGAGGATTAGGCGAGCAGATAAATCCTGGCGGGCCTGCGATGATCGACGCCCACGGCTGCAATGATTGATCGATGCTGCCAACAACCAGGAACGGTAATTGAGTAAAAAACTCACGGTGCTGGCCGGGCATCTCATCATGAATGGCGATGCGTCCGATCTTCGCTATCTTGTCCTGTCTACCCGCTTGCGTTTGTACAGCGACTTCCCCTTCATGAAATAAAGGGGCCGGTGGGGTAGGTATCGATGGTGAGGGCATATCAATATCCAGCCGGGAAGATGGCGGTTTTCATATTTCTTGTTGTTGGACCTTTATAAGGCACTGTTAAGCAGTTATTTTTTTCATGGGTATGAAACCAGGTAGCTGTTCTATGCGTACCAGCCACGCGTTAATCGCAGGGTACGGATCAAGCGATATGTTGCCTTCAGGCGCGTGGGCGGTGTAGCTGTAGTTGGCAATATCGGCAATAGTCGGAGTGCTGCCGGTTAGAAACGCTGATTTTGCAAGGACTTGTTCCATCACCGCAAAAAGCATCTTAGCCTGTTTAATGGCTTCCGTTGCATTGAGCGGTTCTTTGAAAAGATGAGCCACGCGCGCGGCGGCTGGGCCAAAGGCCAAGGGTCCTGCTGCTATAGAAAGCCATTGCTGAACAGCGGCTTGACCGGCTGGATCGCGCGGCCACCAGGATTCATCACCATATTTGCCCGCCAGATAAACCAATATAGCGTTGGAATCCGCAAGCGTTAATTCACCGTCCTGGAGCACTGGCACTTGACCAAAAGGATTGAGTGCCAGAAATGCGGGTGTTTTATGCGCTTTGCCGGCAAGGTCCACGTCGATCAGCTCAACGGGCAGCTTCAGCAGAGAAAGAAAGAGTTCTACCCGATGACAATGCCCGGAGAGTGCGAAGCGGTGCAATTTTAATGATGGGGCGATGAGGTGCATGTTCATGGAACTCCATGGGTAGATCAGGGAGCGCCTATTCTGTTTATTTCGTAATTAGGAATAAATGCTTGGATACTGATTTCACTACTCAATAAATCGTATTAATATCGCAGGGTGGACAAGCTCAAGGCAATACAGACTTTTGTACAGATCGCCGATGCAGGCAGTTTGACGTCTGCCGCGCAAGGTATGGGTGTGTCTTTGCCAGCGGTAGTGCGAACCTTAGCAAGGCTGGAAACCGGGTTAGGCGTGCGTTTATTCAATCGCACAACGCGCAAGATTACCTTGACAGAAGAAGGCAAAATCTATTTAGCGCGTTGCCGCCCTTTACTGGTAGCAGTGGATGAAGCGGATGCCGCGCTGACTGTGGGCGCTGCGGAGCCGAGCGGTCATATCACCATTACCGCGCCTGTATTGTTTGGCCAGCGATATGTAGCACCGGCGGTAACGCGTTTTGTGCAGCGCTATGAAAAAGTGCAATGCAGTGTGCTGTTATTGGATCGTGTTGTAAGTCTCGTCGATGAAGGCATCGATGTGGGTATTCGCATCGGTGCGCTCGACGATTCGGCTTTAGTGGCGCAGCAGGTGGGAAGTTTACGCCGGGTGGTAGTCGTCAGCCCTGACTATATCAACCGGTTCGGTAAGGTGCATCATCCTGAAGAATTGCTGAAGGCCAATTGCATACGTTTTGTTAATGCCAGTAGCAATCGATGGACGTTTCATGAGGGAGCAAAACAATTCACGGTGCCGGTAACCGGTAATCTGGATTTCAATCATGTCGAACCCGCTGTTGCCGCTTGCGTGGCGGGCTTAGGTTACGGCATGTTTATTTCTTACCAGGTGGCGTCTCCTCTGGAGGAGGATCGCTTGCAAGTCGTGCTGGAACAGTATGAACCTGTGCCGCGTCCTGTGCATATTGTCTATCCTCACGCCCGTTTGTTGCCGGCCAGAACCAGAATGCTGATCGATTGGATGAAACAAACCTTGTCTGGGTTGCCGCTGCTAAAGCAAGCATAGGGAAAATGTAAAGCGCCCTAAAGAGAGAAGAGCAGGGTGGCCATCCGGCCATTGCGGTTTCAACCACCGGTGTGGCTCATATGGCGCAGAATGACCGGTTGGCTGCCGAGCTGGAAATCGTGGCCGTGCGGCTTGATCGCCATAGCGGCGGCGATCGCCTGTTTCAATCGTTCGCGGTTGCCAGGGTGGGCACGCAGGACATGGCGCAAATCCACTGAATGCTCCTGACCCAGACAAAGCAGCAACCGGCCTTCAGCGGATACGCGCACCCGGTTACAATCGCCACAGAAATTATGGCTATGCGGCGAAATGAAGCCGATGCGGGTCTCACTGCCGGGGATGCGGTAATAGCGGGAGGGTCCGCCCGTGGTCTCAGTGGTGGGGATTAGGGTGAACACTTGTGCCAGATCAACACGGATGGCATCACTGGAATAGTATGCCTCAGCGCGATCATGATCGCTGATGATGCCAAGTGGCATTTCTTCGATGTAGCTGATATCCAATCCGTTTTCGACCGCGAAACGCGCCAGATCCGTGACTTCGTCATGATTGCGGCCTTTTAGGATCACTGCGTTTAGCTTGAGCCGCTGAAAGCCGGCGGCTTGAGCGGCCTGGATGCCGCGCAGCACGGTTTTTAGCTCACCGGCCCGGGTGATGCGGCGGAACCGCTCCGGGTTGAGGCTATCCAGGCTGATGTTGATCCGCGCCACGCCCGCCGCTTTTAATTCAGCCGACAGGCGCTCTAGTTGTGAACCGTTGGTGGTCAGCACCAGCTCTGCCAAACCGTATTTGCGTAATTGGCCGAGTTTCTGAAACAACCATAGTACATTCTGTCTCACCAAAGGTTCGCCGCCCGTGAGGCGGATTTTACGAACGCCTAGCTCCACGAACGCCCGGCCCAATGTTGCGAGTTCCTCCAGCGTTAACACTTGAGCGCGTGGCAGAAAAGTCATCTGTTCACTCATGCAGTAAACGCAGCGGAAATCACAACGGTCCGTGACAGAAAACCGCACATAATTAATATGGCGGCCAAAGTGGTCTACGAGTGAGGTGTTCTCCGTATGCTCTTTAGAAAAAAAGCGGGAGGTGTTTCGTTGCGGGAACGTATCGGACGAAGGGGTGGACACGCGGGACACCTCAAGAGGATTGATTCTTGTTATTGAACACAGATCCTTCCTCTTTGTTCAGAGGAAGGATCCAAGCCGAATCAGCGCTGCCGCACCACCTGATAAGGGCGGGCTGGATAGGTCACTGGCGCACTCCAGATATGCACCAGCCGGCTGAAGGGGAATACCAGGAATACCGTCAAGCCGAGGAAGATATGCAGCTTGAACAGGAATCCCATACTGCTGATGGCTGCCACGGCTTCTGCCGGATCGAACGTCACCACATTCCGCGCCCATTGCATTAGCAGCAGCATGTTGCCGCCATCCAGATGCATCAACGACAGCGGGATGGTCAACAAACCAAGAATGAGCTGCACATACAAGAGTAGCAGGATGAAAATATCCATCCGCGTGCTGGTGGCCCGGACCCGAGGGTCGTTTAATCGCCGCTGCACCAGCATGGTCAGCCCAGCAAAGCACATCAGTCCGGCGACACTGCCGGCAACGATGGCTAGGATTTGTTTGGCGCTCGCGGAGACACCCAAGAGGTGGAATACTTCCGGCGGGGTGAGCAGGCCGACGAAATGCCCAAGGAACAGCAGCAGGATACCGATGTGAAACAGGTTACTGGCCCAGCGCATGTTTTTTTTGCTGAGAATCTGGCTGGAGTGGGCCTTCCAGGTGAACGGGTCGCGGTCGAAGCGCGCCAAACTGCCGAGCAGGAATACTGCACCGGCTAGATAAGGATAAACACCAAATAATAGGGTATTCAAGTAACTCATGATCATCGCCTCGAATGGGTAAAAACCACTCTCATTTTTCAGAGGGAACGGATGACTGGGGGGGTTGAGTTGGATGGAGGCATCCAGCGCACCGGTTGAGCTGCTGCACCGTGACTGTTTTGGTGAGCGCCGCAACCTTCTTGATTTGCCAAGAAGGTCACTGCCTCCTCTTCCCAAATCTTGTCCATATTGACGATCGCCTCATCAGGGTCTTCGCGGGCGGCCTGCTGGCGAATTGCCTCGATGTCTGCCGGTTCGCCGGCCAGCGCCGCGAGGGCGTCGAACACGGCGTGGTAATCACTGCCTTGTTCAGCCAGCCGGGCACCGAGCAAGGCCATAACGTGCATGGTATCGGCTAACATATCCAGCGCCTCTCCAGCCGGGCGCTGGGCCAGGTATTCCAGAAACAGCGGAAGATAGTCGGGTAGTTCCCGGGCGCTGAGTTCAAAACCATGTTGCCGGTAGACGTCCAGCAGGTTGATCATCGCTTGCCCGCGATCCCGTGATTCACCGTGGATGTGTTCGAATAGATGCAGCGATAACGCCCGGCCCCGGTCGAACAGCCGGACATACCGTTCTTGTAACTCGATCAGATCGGCCCGCTGCATCTGGTTGATCAACGATAACAGCGCCCGATGCTCACGTTCCGGCAGCAAATTTTCCTGATCGAGAACCTCCCTCATTTCACCCAGCGCCGCTTGCAGTTCCGGTTGCGGGTAACAGAGCAGGGCGGAAAGAACTTTCAGGGTTTTCATTGTGCAATCTCTCCTTGCAGCATGCGCAGGGTACGCATTGCGTACCCTGCTGGCTTTCATCACTTGCCTGCCGGTTCCACCTTGATCGGAATCGCCCGGCGCGTGGTGACCTTCTTACCGCCGAATAAATTAGTCTTATCGGTGCCTGGCGAGCAGCCGTTGCCGAAGCTGAAACCGCAGCCGCCGCGTTCGCCGAAGGCGTCGTAGGTCGCGCTGGCGTATTCACGGTGGCTGGTTGGAATGACGAAGCGATCCTCATAATTGGCAATCGCCAGATAGCGGTACATCGATTCGGCCTGATCGATGCGCAGACCGGCTGCCTGCAACGCTTCATCGTGGATTTCGCCGTCCACCGTCTTGGCGCGCATATAGGCGCGCATGGCCAGCATCCGTTCCAGCGCCAGCTTGACCGGTTTTTCATCGCCGGCGGTCAACAGATTAGCCAGATACTTCAGTGGAATCCGCAATGAGCCGACATCGGGGATGATGCCATTCATACCGATCTGGCCGGATTCAGCACGGGCTTGGATGGGCGACAGCGCAGGTACGTACCAGACCATCGGCAGGGTGCGGTACTCCGGATGCAATGGGAAAGCGATCTTCCAATCAATCGCCATCTTGTAAATGGGCGATTCCTGAGCCGCTTGCAACCACGGCTCGGGAATACCAGCCTGGCGTGCCTCGGCCTGCACCGTCGGGTTGAATGGATCGAGGAACATATCGAGCTGCGCCTGATACAAACTTTGCTCGTCGGCAACACTGGCGGCTTGCTCGATGCGGTCGGCGTCGTAGAGCAACACACCGAGATAACGGATGCGCCCGACGCAGGTTTCCGAGCACACGGTTGGCTGACCGGTCTCGATACGCGGGTAGCAGAAGATGCACTTCTCCGACTTGCCAGTGTTCCAGTTGTAGTAAATCTTCTTGTACGGGCAACCGGAGACGCACATCCGCCAGCCCCGGCACTTGTCCTGATCGATCAGGACGATGCCATCCTCTTCACGCTTATAGATCGCACCCGAAGGACACGAAGCGACACATGCCGGATTCAGGCAGTGCTCGCACAGGCGCGGCAAGTACATCATGAAGGTGTTTTCGAATTCGCCGTAAATTTCCTTCTGCACCTTCGCAAAATTGTAGTCTTTGGAGCGTTTAGCGAATTCGGTGCCGAGAATTTCCTCCCAGTTCGGTCCCCAGTGGATTTTCTGCATGCGCTCGCCGCTGATCGCCGAGCGCGGCCGGGCGGTGGGCATGGCTTTCGACTCGGGCGCATTTTGCAAATGCGCATAGTCGTAATCCCACGGCTCGTAGTAGTCATCGATGGCTGGCATGTCAGGATTCGCGAAGATATTGGATAGAATCTTCCACTTGCTGCCCTGTTTTAGCTCGATCTTGCCATCCTTGCGCCGTTTCCAGCCGCCATTCCATTGCTCCTGGCTTTCCCAATCTTTGGGATAGCCGATACCGGGTTTGGTCTCGACGTTGTTGAACCAGGCGTATTCCATGCCATCGCGGGAAGTCCAGACGTTCTTGCAGGTCACCGAACAGGTGTGGCAACCAATGCACTTATCCAGATTCAGGACCATAGCGATTTGTGCGCGTACTTTCATGTCAATGAGCCTCCACGGGGACGTCAGCCGGGGTTTCGTCATCCAGCCAGTCCACCTTGACCATCTTGCGGACAATGATGAATTCGTCGCGGTTTGAGCCGACGGTGCCGTAATAATTGAAGCCGTAACTCTGCTGGGCGTAACCGCCAATCATGTGGGTCGGCTTGAGCACGGCGCGGGTGACCGAGTTGTGAATGCCGCCCCGGGTGCCGGTGGTTTCCGCAGCCGGCATGTTCACAATCTTTTCCTGTGCGTGGTACATCATCGACATGCCTTCCGGCACGCGCTGGCTGACCACGGCGCGGGCCGCGATGGCGCCATTGAGGTTGTAGGCTTCGATCCAGTCGTTGTCCTCGATACCGGCCTTTTGAGCGTCGATCTCAGACATCCAGATGATCGGGCCGCCCCGCGATAGGGTGAGCATCAATAGATTGTCAGTGTAGGTGCTGTGGATGCCCCACTTTTGGTGCGGGGTGATGAAGTTCAACACGATTTCTTTATTGCCGTTGGGCTTCTTGCCGATGATCGGTTCAATGGTCTTCATGTCCACCGGCGGCCGGTAGGCGCACATGGCTTCACCAAAACCCAGCATCCACGGATGATCCTGATAGAACTGCTGGCGGCCGGTCAGTGTCCGCCACGGAATCAGCTCATGGACATTGGTGTAACCCGCGTTGTAGCTGACCTTTTCATCCTCCAGCCCTGACCAGGTCGGCGAGGAGATGATTTTGCGTGGCTGGGCCTGGATGTCGCGGAAGCGGATCTTCTCGTGTTCCTTGGGAATCGCCAGATGGGTATGGTCACGGCCCGTGATTTTGCTCAATGCCGCCCAGGCTTTCACTGCGACGTGGCCATTGGTTTCTGGGGCCAGCATCATGATCATTTCGGCGGCGTCGATGTCACTCTCGATGCGAGGCCGGCCCTTGGATACGCCATCCTCCAGCACTGTGTAATTGAGCGTCGCCAGCGCTTCGACCTCGTGTCCGGTATTCCAAGTAATGCCTTTACCTCCATTGCCGGCTTTGTCCAGTAGCGGACCAACCGAAGTGAACTTCTTGTAGGTGTTCGGATAGTCACGCTCGACCACGGCCAGGCTCGGCGCGGTCTTGCCAGGGATCAATTCGCATTCGCCTTTCTTCCAGTCCTTCACCGTCAATGGTTGAGCAAGTTCGGTCGGGGTGTCATGCAGAGTGGGCAAGGCAACGATATCCTTTTCCACGCCCAGATGACCCACACAAACCTCGGAGAAGGTTCGAGCGATACCCTTGAAAATGTCCCAGTCCGTCCGCGACTCCCAAGCCGGGTCCACCGCTGCGCTCAGCGGGTGAATGAACGGGTGCATGTCGCTGGTATTGAGGTCGTTCTTCTCGTACCAGGTTGCAGTTGGCAGCACAATGTCGGAATACATGCAGGTGGTGGACATGCGGAAATCCAGCGTCACCAGCAGATCGAGTTTGCCTTCTGCGCCCTTCCGCCACTTCACTTCCAGCGGTTTCTCGCCGCCTTCCTCGCCTAGGTCCTTGCCTTGCACGCCATGTACCGCGCCGAGCAGATACTTGAGGAAGTATTCATGCCCCTTGCCTGAAGAGCCGAGCAGGTTGGAGCGCCAGACGAACAGGTTGCGCGGGAAGTTGACCGGGTTGTCCGGGTCTTCAAAGGCAAAGTTGACTGTGCCGGCCTTGAGATTCTCTGCGAGATACTCGTCCGGCGCTTTCCCTGCGGCCGCGGCATCCTTGGCGATTTGCAGCGGATTGGCGTCGAAATGCGGCGCAGTCGGTAGCCAGCCCATGCGCGCCGAGCGCACGTTATAGTCGATCTGCGTCCCTTGCCACTGCTGCGGATCGGCCAGCGGGGACAGAATTTCGGTCATCGCCAGTTTCTCGTAGCGCCACTGGCTGCTATGGATATAGAAGAACGATGTTGAATTCATATGCCGGGGCGGGCGGTGCCAGTCGAGGGCAAATGCCAGCGCTGTCCAGCCGGTTTGCGGGCGCAGCTTCTCCTGACCGACGTAATGCGACCAGCCACCGCCGCTCTGGCCGACACAGCCGCACATCATCAGCATATTGATGATGCCCCGGTAGTTCATGTCCATGTGGTACCAGTGGTTCATCGCCGCACCGATGATGACCATCGATTTGCCGCGGGTCTTGTCGGCGTTCTCAGCGAACTGGCGGGCGACGGTGATAATCTGTTCACGCGGCGTTCCGGTAATTTTCTCCTGCCAGGCGGGGGTGTAGGGCACATCGTCGTCATAGGTTTTAGCGACGTTACCGCCGCCTAGACCACGATCCAGACCGTATTGCGCCAAGGTTAGATCGTAAACGGTGGCGACCCGCGCTTCGGAACCATTCGCCAGCTTGACCTTCTTGGCGGGCACGTTGCGCACCTGCACGGCGTCGTGTTCGGTGCAGGCGAAATACGGGTGCTGGGTCGAACCGAAATAAGGGAACGCGACCGGGACCACTTCGTCCCGGATTTCGTTCACCGACAGCCGCAATTGGGTTTCGGCGCCGGTCAGGGATTCCTTCGGCTCCAGGTTCCACTTGCCGGCCATCCCATCTTTCTCGCCCCAGCGGAAACCGATGGAACCGTTGGGCACGATCAGCTTGCCGCTGTTTTCGTCGAAGGCCAGCGTCTTCCATTCTGGATTGTTGACTTGTGCGGCGTTGCCAGCGAGATCGGAGGCGCGCAGGAAGCGGCCGTTGAAGTAGCTGCCATCCGCCCGCTGCTCCAGCATCACCAGATAAGGAAAATCGGTCTTGGTGCGGACGTAATCGGTGAAATAGTCCGATTTGCCGTCAAGATAGAACTCGCGCAGGATGACATGGCCCATCGCCATCGCCACGGCGGCGTCGGTGCCTTGTTTGGGATGCAGCCAGATGTCAGCGAACTTAGAGGCTTCTGAATAGTCCGGGCAGACCACGACGATCTTGGCGCCTTTGTAGCGCACTTCGGTCATGAAGTGGGCATCCGGGGTGCGGGTCTGCGGGACATTGGAACCCCACATCATCAGGAAAGTGGAGTTATACCAGTCGGCGGATTCCGGCACATCGGTTTGCTCGCCCCAGATCATCGGGCTGGCGGGCGGCAGGTCGCAGTACCAGTCGTAGAAGCTGCCGCAGGCGCCGCCAATCAGCGACAGATAGCGGGAACCGGCGGCGTAGGACACCATCGACATCGCCGGGATCGGCGAGAAGCCGTAGATGCGATCCGGGCCGTACTGTTTAGCGGTGTAGACGTTGGCGGCAGCGATAAGCTGGTTGACCTCGTCCCAGGTGGCGCGGACGAAACCGCCCAGGCCGCGCTTGGTTTTGTATTCCGCGGCCTTGGCCGGGTCTTCGACGATGGAGGCCCAGGCGTCCACCGGGTCTTTCTTCTCCGCCAGCGCCGCGCGCCAGAGTTTGATCAGCTGTCCGCGAATCATCGGATATTTGACCCGGTTGGCGCTGTACAGATACCAGCTATAGGACGCGCCGCGCGCGCAACCGCGTGGTTCATGGTTCGGCAAATCGTCGCGTGTGCGTGGATAGTCGGTTTGCTGGGTTTCCCAGGTGACGAGACCGTTTTTGACATAGATTTTCCAGCTACAGGAGCCGGTGCAGTTCACGCCGTGGGTGGAGCGAACGATCTTATCGTGCTGCCAGCGGGCGCGATAAGCATCTTCCCATCCACGATCTTCATTCGTGACGACACCGTGGCCGTCAGAGAAGGTATCGGTTATTTTTTTTAAAAAATTCAGCCGGTCGAGAAAGTGACTCATAGTAATTGACCTCAGATGAAACGTAGGTTGGGCTCGGCTATCAGGCCGTAACCCGACAGGGTTGTCGTGATGCGCTCCCATGTTGGGTTACGCGCTGTGCGCTCACCCAACCTACTAACAACTACTCATTTACTGATTACTAAGGAACAGGGCTGCTCAGGGATTCTTGAATTCCGCCTTGGGGCCGAGGTAGTACCACCCATTCAGCACCAGGCAGATGAAGTAAAAAATGGCAAAGCCGTAAAGCGCATATTCCGGCGTGGTGGCCTTAATCTGCTCGCCAAACACCTGCGGGATGATGAAAGCACCATAAGCGGCCACCGCCGAGGTCCAGCCTAGCACCGGCCCCGCCTGTTCCTTGGGAAACACCATAGCGATCGTGCGGAAGGTGGAACCGTTGCCAATACCGCTAGCGGCAAACAGGGTCAGGAACAGCAAGAAGAACGGCATGAAATACTGTTCCGGTGTCGCCGACTGATAGGCGGCGCTCATGTAATAAGCCACACCCAGCGCGGCGGCGATCATCACCACCGTAATAATTTGCGTGACCAGCGCGCCGCCCACCTTGTCGGATATCCAGCCGCCGATAGGCCGGATCAGCGCTCCAATAAACGGACCCATCCAGGCGTACATCAACGCGCTGGGCGCATTGGGGTTCACCGTAGTGTGCGTTAGCACCCCATCGGCACCGGCGATATGGCTGAAGCCGAAAATCACCTTGATCGCTAAGGCAAACGCAGCGGAATAACCGATGAAGCTGCCGAAGGTCATGGTATAGATCACGCTCATGACCCAGGTGTGCTTGTTGCCGAAGATCAGAAATTGCCGTTGCAGATTGGGCTTGATCTCGCCCGGAATCAGCTTGAGGAGAAATACGGTCAGCGCGATGATGCCGGGCAGTACGATCCACTTAGCCCACGAGGGTAGTCCAAGCCCAGCAGGCGCCGGCAAGATCAGGTAGAGACCCACGCCGGCGGTAATGAAGCCGATGAGCAACATGCCGGTGATCTTGGAGATCGCGCCCACGGGCGAACCGATATATGGCGAGACTTCCTCGGTGTGGATGTTGTTCATCCCGAACCAGCCGATGAAGGCCAGCGGCACGAGCAGGAACAGCCAGACAAAGCCCGCATTCTGAATGTAGGTCGGCGTGCCCGCAGCGATCTTGCCGACCAGTGAACCGGACGCCTGTTCCAATACTACGGGGTCGCCACCAAAGCTGCCCAGCAACGGGATGGTCATCACCAGCGGTACTAAAACTTGCATGGTGGTCACGCCCGCATTACCCAGCCCAGCGTTCAAACCTAACGCTAAGCCTTGCATCCGCTTGGGAAAAAAGAAACTGATGTTGGACATGCTGGAGGCGAAGTTGCCGCCGCCGAAACCCGATAGGAATGCCAGCAGTTGAAAGACCCACAAAGGGGTTTCCTTGCTTTGCAAGGCGATACCGGTACCCAGCGCAGGAATCATCAGCAGGGCGGTGGTGAATACGATGGTATTGCGCCCTCCAGCGATGCGGATGAAAAAGCTTGACGGAATCCGTAGGGTCGCGCCGGTTAGGCCAGCGATGGCCGCTAGGGTGAACAGTTCCGCTGGCTTAAACGGAAAACCAGCGTTGAGCATCTGGACGGTGATGATACTCCAGTAGATCCATACTGCGAAGCCGCACAACAAACTAGGAATGGAAATCCACAGATTGCGGTTAGCGATACCTTTGCCCGTGGTCTCCCAAAACTGGGGATCTTCCACGCGCCATTCACGGATGTCTGCCATGATGATGAACCTCTATGAACTATAAGTATTTATGAAATTGGTAATTTTATCAGTACGTTTGCTTTCAGCACACCACTTCAGCTCCCTTGCGTAAATACCACCGCCACGTCACCAGCACACAACTCAGATAAAACAGGCTAAAGAAGAGTAATGCGCTTTGCGGGCTGCCTGTCAGCTCGATGGAGGTGCCATAGGCCATGGGAATGAAGAACCCGCCGAAGGCTGCAATTGCTGCGCTCAAGCCCATCGCGGCAGCCGCTTCAGTCGCGCCGTCGTGTCGCGCCTGTTCGATCGCTGCTGCATCATTCCGGTTGGCCACCTGCCGCTCGCGCAAGGTGCGGAAGATGACCGGAATCATGCGGAAGGTGGAACCGTTGCCGATGCCGGCGGAGAGGAACAGGACCAGGAACATCGCCACGAAACCGATCACATTGCCCCCACCATTCGCCCCTGGCAGGAATGCGGCAGCACCCAAGGGAGCCACCGCCATGACCAGAAAGATTCCCAGTGTGATGACTGCGCCGCCTACCCGGTCTGCCAGCCAGCCGCCAATGGGCCGGACAAAGGCCGCGAGCAGCGGACCAATAAAGGCAAACTGAAAGGCATCTACGCCGGGAAATACCGTGTTGACTAACATGGGGAAGCCGACGGCCAGTCCGATAAAGGAACCGAAGGTGCCGATGTAGAGCCAGCTCATCAGCCATTGATGCTTGTGCTTGAAAATGGCAGCTTGCTCGGCGAAACCTGCCTTGACGCTGGCAATGTTGTCCATTCCGAAGTAGGCGGCGATGGCGGCGGCGGCGATGAACGGCACCCAGATAAAGCCCGCGTTTTGCACCCAGATTTGCCTGGCCGCTCCGCCGTCCATATGGCTTTGCGGATTGCCGCCCAGCACCAGCAGCGCGCCGCCGTAAATCGCGATCGGCGTAATTAACTGCGCCAGGCCCACGCCTAGATTGCCAATGCCTGCATTCAACCCCAGCGCGGTACCTTGTAAGCGCTGTGGATAGAAAAAGCTGATGTTCGCCATGCTGGAGGCGAAGTTGCCTCCGCCCAACCCACAGAGCAGGGCGATGACGACAAACACCGGATACTGGGTATTGGGGTCTTGCACGGCGACGCCGATCCACAAGGCCGGCAATAACAACAGGGCTGTGCTGAACACTGTCCAGTTACGCCCGCCGAAGATTGGTACGACGAATGAGAACAGCAGGCGGAACAAGGCGCCAGACAAGCCCGGCAGCGCCGCCAGCCAGAACAATTGGTTAGAGGTGAACTGGAAGCCGATGTGTGGCAGTTCGACCACAATCACGCTCCACACCACCCAGACGGCGAAGGCAAGCAGCAGCGCGGGCATCGATAGCCACAAATTACGGTTGGCAATGCGCCGGCCCGTTTTTTCCCAGAAGGCTTCATCATCGGGCCGCCAGTCGACCAGCCGCCGCCAATGGGGCCGGACATGTTCGATCAGTTGCGCCTGTTCCATCTCAGCGCGGACATCGGCATGCCGTTCCAGAATTGCTTCGCGTTCATCCCGCTCGGCCAGCCAGGTCCACAGCATGGTTGCAGCGAGTATTACAAACATAATCATGTAGGCGCTGCTGCGTACCCCAATCGCATCAACGGCGATGCCGAACATAATCGGCATGGTGAAACCGCCCAAGCCACCGATGACGCCGACCAACCCGCCGACCGAACCCATATTATTGGGATAGTAATCGGCCAGGCTGCGGTAGACGCTGGCTTTACCGATGCCCTGCGCAATACCGATGATGAACACCAGCACCGTGAAGGATATGACGCCCAAACCAACGTTGAGGGACACATCGCCGCGCAGGGTATGGACGGTCATAGTGGTCTGCGGGTAGCAGAGGAAGAACAGGCTGATCAGCGAAATCCAGAACACCCACCAGGTGGTTTGGCTGCCGCCGTAACGGTCGGAAATCCAGCCGCCCAAAGCGCGGATGACGCCGGAGGGCAAGGTAAACAGCATGGTAACGAAAGAGGCGGTTTTCAGGTCAAGGCCGTATTCGCCAACGTAGTACTTAGGCAGCCACAGCGCCAGTGCTACAAAGCCGCCGAATACGAAGTAGTAAGCGACCCCGAACCGCCACACCCGCAGATCCATCAGCGGAGTGAGCTGCTGGCCGAGCGTCAGCTTGACCCCGGATTTTTTGCGTTCTTCGGTCTTGGGATCGGGATAAGTGAAGAACCAGAACACGACAGCCATTATCAGCATCGCGATGGAATAGACCTGCGGCACCATCCGCCAGCCATAGGCGACCACCAGCAGCGGCGCGACGAGGTTCGTGATGGCGGAACCGGCGTTGCCGGCGCCAAAGATGCCCATGGCTGTCCCTTGCCGCTCTTTGCTGAACCAGGCTGAGGTGTAGGCGATGCCGGTGGCAAACGATCCGCCGGCCAGTCCTACGAACAAACCGAGAGTGAGGTATTGCCAGTACTGTGTCGCGAATGCCAACCCGTAAATCGGGATGGCGACCAGGATCATCTGAATAAAGAAGACAATGCGTCCGCCAAAGCGGTCCGTGAGAATGCCGAGCGGCAACCGGACCAGCGAACCGGTCAGGATCGGTGTAGCGACCAGCAGGCCAAATTCAGTTTCATTAAGATTGAGTTGCTGTTTAATACGGATGCCGATGATGGAAAACATGGTCCACACGGCGAAATTTACCGCGAAGGCCAAGGTATTCATCGTCAGCACCGAGATCTGTTTTTGTTGAAGCGACGTAGCCATTTGGAAACCTCGTTTTTATGCTGCAAAGCGATGCTACGCTGCTTTTAGCTGCTAATTCTTGACTATAACCGTAGGTTTTTACTCTAAAAATATCTTGATCTATCCGTTTAATACCTCTTTCGAGGTAGATCAAGAATTAACTATAACTAATTGATAATAATTTAATTAAATAAAATTAAATTGTCGGATATAGATCATTAGGAATGTTAGATATACCTCTTTGGAGGTAACTCGAAAAAAACCTGGAAAAGAGGCAAGTTGGCAATGGTGATTGATGCCCGAACTGCCGTAACCGGTGTCATTCTGGCCGGTGGGCGTGCTGAGCGGATGGGAGGACAGGACAAAGGATTGTTACTGTTGGGTGGCGAGCCGCTGATTATGCACGGCATCCGCCGGTTGCGGCCACAGGTCGCGGCACTGTTGATCAGTGCCAATCGCAACCAAGACGTTTACCGGGCATTCGGTTGCCCGGTGGTGGGCGATGATCCGCAGATGCAGTTTCGAGGGCCGCTGGCCGGAATGCTGGCGGCGATGGATGCAGCGGAGACGCCGTATTTGCTAACGGCCCCCTGCGATTCCCCATTGCTGCCACCGGACTATGCCCGGCGGATGTGGGCCGCTTTGGAACAAGGAGGATCTTCAATCAGTGTGGCGTTTGGTGAGGGAAGTTGGCAACCGGTGTTCGCGTTGCTACCAGTCGCATTGCGGGATGATCTAGCAGAGTGGCTGGCAGCAGGGCAGGGGGGCGCCGGCCGCTGGTTGCAACGGCATCAACCAGCGCGGGTGGCGTTTGCCGATGGGCCGGCGTTGTTCCGCAATGTGAATACGCCGGAGGAATTGGCGCGGTTGGAAGTGGAATTACAACTGATCTAATGGGCTGGCAACGCCTCGTCCGCCTCGATTGAGGACGTGGGTATAGATCATGGTCGTGCTCACATCTTTATGACCCAATAATTCCTGGATGGTGCGAATGTCGTAGCCTGACATGAGCAGATGAGTGGCGAAACTATGGCGTAGTGAATGGCAGGATGCCGGCTTGGCGATGCCTGAGGCGCGCACGGCTTCTTTAACCGCCCGCTGCAGAGTTTGCTCCTGAATGTGATGACGGCGCTCGATCCCGGAGCGGGGGGCGATGGATCGTTTCGAAGCGGGAAAAACATACTGCCAGCCCCATTCGCGGCCTGCATTCGAATATTTGCGGGCCAACGCGAAGGGTAAATAAACATCGCCAAAGCCATCCCGCAAATCTTGGTCATGGATAATTTTGACGTCAGCCAGATGCGTTTTAAGGGGTTCAATCACCGATTCCGGGAACATGGTCAACCGGTCGTTCTGCCCTTTGCCATCGCGCACCGTAATCTGCCGGTATTCAAAGTCCAGGTCTTTTACTCGCAAGCGGACGCATTCCATCAATCGCAAGCCGCCGCCATAAAGCAGATTCGCCATGAGGCGGTGGCGTCCCTCCAGATGTGCCAAGACCGTGCGAACTTCAGCAGCGGTAAGAACGACGGGTAAACGGGCAGGACGTTTGGCGTGCTCCATATTGTCTAGCCAGCCGATATCTTGCCTCAAGACCTCTTTGTAAAGAAACAGGATTGCGCTCAGTGCCTGATTCTGGGTCGATGCGGCTACGTTGCGTTCCACCGCCAGGTGAGTGAGGAACTGTTCGACCTCGGTTTTTCCCATATCTTTTGGATGACGCTTGTTGTGATACAGAATGTAGCGTCTACTCCAATCAATATAGGCTTGCTCGGTACGAATACTGTAATGTTTGAGACGAATTTTGTCGCGGATCTGATCAAGCAACTTTGGTTTGACATCCATCATTTCTTTCAGCCGTACTATACTTGTGGCGCCTTCAAAAATACCTGCTTCCTGGAGGCAACGTAGATCGAAGAGACCATGAGAGGTTGAAACCAATGCCTAAGCATGTTAGTGCTGTTGTTATCGCACAACAGCTTCAATGGATCAATAGGTTAATTGAAATTTACCGGATTAGATGTCAAATTCGACGTAAAATAAGGCGTCATTTATGACATCTACTTCATGTTGGGCTTCACAGTGACACGTTCCCTCGTCCCCATCACATTGAAGGATCTCCGTCGCTTGGGTAGGCTAGCTGCCGAAGACCGCGCTGCGTTCTTTGCGCGCAAGCCCGACACAGGAGTGTTGTATTCCTCAAGGCTTTTTGCAGTCGCCTTGTGTCAAGGCGGCGCCTTGCACTATCTTGACGGAAAGAACGGAGTAAAAGACCTCGACGTCTGGAGCTTCTACACAGAGAATCCCACTCGCATGTTTCCGCCCAGACGTAGAGCCGAAGTCGATTTTAGCGATCCGAAGTTTGGTGTATCACCTGACGCCCTGAATTTCGTTGGTCGGCGCGTTGACCTGATTGGACGATCTATACTCAACGCAAACCCGAAGGACCCAATAGGTACTTTGCGCCGCTACTTGAGTACCGGAAGAACTGAGTCTGCTCGCCTACTTGCGCTGAAGGCAGTCGTCCTCATTGAGCCAGAGAACCTAATAGGTACAGTTGTATGGCCAGCGCAGTGAAGCCCAACCCATCCATCAACACGGACGCTGCGCGATGAAGCCGCGCAGCGCCGGTTATGTCAGACGTTATACAAGGGAACGACACGGTCATGTCTAACGGAAACGCGGAATGGTTGGCACAGAAACAGTTCGAAGAGCGCAACCAGAATTATCGAACAGTATGGGACCTCTACTTAAAGTTCTACACCGTGTTCTTGACTGTCAATATCATCGGCATCGGCGTAGTGGTCCAGCATGTCCCGCAAAAGCAACGATTACCCATAATTGCGGCTTTCGTAATTCAGAATCTTTTGTCGGCTGGAACTGCATACTGCATCGCTCGTTTCTCCAAAGAAGCAAGCGCTGAGTTGGAGGAGTTCTGCCAGCAATTTGCACCAGAGAGTACGGTGGAGATTCTGACTAAGAGCCCTCTTCCTGCGCTACTTGGATTCCGTGCAGGCTGGGCAAATGTTTGGAGTCATATGGCATTTATTATCTGTTGGGTCGGCCTTTGGTGGGTTCCGCTGGCAAACTGACGCCCGTGACATCTAGTTACGCTCGGTACCAGAAACATGTATAACAATTCGGTCAAGTCGTTCGCTACGCTCACTCGGACGTTCAGCACTCCGCGCTCGCTCGGGCATGGCTTCGCCATTGTTGCCCGAGCAACCGCTCCATGCTGAATGCCGCTTACCTTGGCGTTGGGCAAAAATAAAACGAGCTTGTTAGAATTATTATGGATATTTGGAAATTAATAGGTGCTTTGGTAATCACTACAGCACTCACAATTGGAGGGGCGTATGCTTTCTCCTGGCTTGGGTGGATTGCTGATTTACAGCCAAAGGCATGGTTAATTCTTTTAGTATCTACATTAGGTATACTATTTAAACTTCTGTTCGGTGATCTGGCTACTGGAGAGTTCCAATATCATAAACATGGATATGATTTGTGCGTGCTGTCGATGGGTGCGACTATGTCAAGCCTTTCACTTCAACTTGTCACAGATATCAATCTATTTTCAGGAATTCAATCGACTAGCCCTATCTTATTGGCCAAAACTTTTACTAACGACGCCATACAACAAAGCAGGGTACTATTATTTACTGTGTTTCTCTTTGCTAGTTTTTCAACATTGCTTACGGCACGAGTATCCAAGGCAATCAGATTTGATTCCACAAAAGGGAAAAATATCCTGTCGTTATTAAACTTTTCCATTGGGGCAGCGATGCTTGGTTGGTATGTTTTAATTTTGGTCGCAAGGGGATAAGAGTATGGCATTTATAGTACTATTTGTGATTGGGGCGTTAGCCGTGCCGCTCTCTTTTGAAATCTACCAGCGCGGAAAAGATAACTTATTAGTTCGCTCGTTAGAAGATATACACGAAATAATACCTTTTTCAGGTGTTGGTCGCGCGGCATCAAGCCTTGCAGATAATTTAAAAGGGATTTTCTATTTAATAGTTGCCCTAGTAGTGGCTTTATTTGCTTTAAAACTCCTACTCTTGATAATATTCTTGTTGTTTAGCTGAATTATAGATTAATGCCCAACAATTTGATAAACACGGACGCCATACTCTCCACGCCATTTTGTGCATTCCGCTGCGCTTCATTGTTGCACAAAAAGGCGCTCTGAGTATGGCGCCGGTTATCAAGGCGTTAGGGCTACAAAAGCATATGGAACTCGCATTGATAGAAGGAAATGTTTTTCAGCTAAGCCCTGAACAAGAGTGCGGGCCAATACGTCCAGTCCAAGGGAGCTTCCCTAAGGAATTGAATAGCTACAATGTCATAGCAGAAGACAGTTGCGGCATTATGTAGCAAGCGCACAAGGGTGTGGAGCGGCGCACTGCCGCTCCGATGATCTTCATTAGATCATAGAAGCTAGGTACTTGAGCTGCTTCTTGTATCGCTCTGCGGAAGAATTTACCTGCAAGCGCCGCCCTTCTACAGTATGGAACTTTCCAACTCGCAACTCAGAGATGGGGATGCGTTGAGCGCCCGATATGCGTCCCGCTGAATGAAAGTCGTCAGTGATAACGAAGGCATCGCTTGGATCATTATGTGCAAAAAGCGTTGCATGTTGTTCTGCTAGGGTCACAGCACGTTCAATATACATTTTGGATGCACTGTCAGGGGTAGCTGCTTTCTGACTCTTTGATCCCACCATTGTCATTACTATTGCAGCAATTTTTGGAACCCCAAGCCCGCCAGCACGTTCATTCCAAACCTGGAAATCCCTAGTAGGGACGGCGAGTTGCTTGAATAACAACTCAAGAGACTCTAGCGAGTGCTCATCAACCCGCACTGGAACAATTAATGCGTCAACCGCACACCAAGCAAGGTGGGTTCCTCCAGCATAGAAAGGGCTAGTATCTACGAGCACCTTTTGCACCTGCCTGCTTTTCACCTCATCATCAATGATGGTTTTTAATCCATGCAGAAGCCTACTAACTGCTGTTTTATTCTGTTGAGAATAAGCAGTGTTTAATTGTTGATAGAGCAACGACGGGAATGCAAATAATTCTTGGTTTCCTGGGATCGTAAATGCGCCCTTTCCTCCTTTGAAGTGGTCACAGTGTTGTGAAATGTTATAGCTCAGGTCTTTAGGTGAATCGCCGAATGCAGCGCCTAATATCACTGGTTTCAAAGCATCATAAATATCTACTTTGGGTCGCTCATCCCCCAATAGCATCTCGGTGAAATTACGCTGTGGGCAAACATCAGCAGTCAATAGGGGCCATATCCGCGACATTTCATAAGCCAAATTGAAAGCAATAGATGACTTCCCCACTCCTCCGCGCAAATTTGAAACTGCATAGTAGTTAAATCCCTGCCCTTTTTCTTTTGTAAATCCGTTACTTATAACCTGTTGGTGAATTTCCATAACTTTGTTTAGACCTGTGCTCATCTCGCATTCTCTGTGTGTTGCAAAAGTGCAGGAGCAAGTATATAGTGCAGGCTATGCAGGGTCAACACAGAAACGCAGGCTATGCAGGGTCAACACCTGCTTAAGTGTTTAGGTTTGTTTTCGCCTTCCTGTACACATTCATAATCGCCACACCATCATCATAAGATGGCTGCTTTCTATCGCCAGACCTAAGTTTGGTTAATCTGGTTCGCTCGATCCCGGTTAGCTCAGCGAGCTTGTAGTCGTTTATCCCCCAGTCTCTAAGCTCGCTCAAAATCTTGGAAAAATCGGTTCGCTCTCTCATGGATAACCTCTGCATGACTTGAAGCAAGGGTATCAAAAAAAGTGACGAAAAGCACTATTTGGTGCTTGACAAATAGTGACTTTAGTCACTATTCTTAACTCACAGTCAATACAAGGTGAGTTTCTAGTCAATGAGCCGCAAGCACCAACACGGGCAACACTTTCTGCTAAAGGCAGAAGCCCGCACGTTGTCGCTTGCGCAAATCTTCCGGCTGTCCGACCAAGCCGCGTTTGACCTCTTCAAAGAAGCCCGTTGGCCAGAAACTGACGGTGATCCGATCTGCCCGCGCTGTGGTTGCGTTGAGCATTATTGGATCGGTAGCCGCAAACAGTGGCGCTGCAAGGGGTGCAAGCACACTTTCAGCGTTACCTCTGGGACTCTGTTTGCGCACCATAAAATGCCACTACGGGTCTATATCGCCGCTATTGCGCTCTACACCAACACGGCAAAAGGCTTCTCCGCACTGCAACTTTCCCGAGATTTGGACGTACAGTACAAAACCGCCTTCGTCCTCATGCATAAGATGCGTGAATCCTTGATCGATACCAAGGGGGATGAAATGCTAGAAGGGGAAGTCGAAATAGACGGGTGCTATGTGGGCAACTATATCCGCCCCGAGAACAAGAAAGAAGACCGCAAAGACCGCCGCCTTACTGAAAATCAGAACCCAAACAAACGCTGCATAATTACTATCCGTGAACGTAGTGCCCATGGGGAAGGCGCAAGCAAGACGAAAATCTTTGTGGTGAAATCAGAGAATCAGGCAAACCTGAAAGCACTAGCGCAAGCCAATATTAAGAGCGATGCAATCGTTCATGCTGATGAGGCTACCGGTTATGATGCTCTCCATGCCCTATACGAAATGAAGCGCGTCAACCACCAACTGCATTACATGGGGGAAAACGGCGAATGTACCAACCAAGCGGAAAGCTATTTCTCTCGTTTTCGCCGTATGCACAAGGGTCAGGTTCATAAGATGAGCAGTCAGCACCTTCATGCCTACGCCAACGAGTGCGCCTATCGCGAGGACACCCGTCGTTGGTCAAATGGTGAAATCTTTGCTGATATTACCCGCCGCTGCTCCAAGAAACCAACCTCCCGCAACTGGTGCGGCTACTGGCAAGGGAACCGCACTACCGAGCGGCTGGCCACCTAGGCTACCGACCATGCGCTTACTTCATTCTCCATATTGGTTTCAACAATTAATCCTTGTTTCTTCTGGCGTCTAATGGTGGATTTCACTGCATCCTTAAATTTTTGGAACGAGCCTGAATCACTGCTGATGTCTTTCATTGTCGCTAACTCTTCTATAATTTCTGTAGCTGTGATCGGCTGGCCTCGCCTGATAATTCCCAACACCAATTTATTGGCCTCACCATGTGAAAAAAAGCTGTTTTTACGCTGGTATCGCTTATTTTTGATATCGTGAATAGGGTACTCAGGTTCAAACAGTTTAATAGCCGCATCCAAGGTTTTCACTTCCTCAGATAACCGAGTGATTTCTTGTTTATGGCGTTGGATGATTCCGGCAAGCTCTGACCGCTTGCTGGTTAAGGCGCTGATGACGTGGGATTCTGCCATTTCCTTGTCCTTTTTGTAGTAGAATGGCAGACATTTTAACGATTTAAGTGGCTACTTGCTTTGTGCGACTGCTACATAATGCCGGGAAATAGCCTAACGAGCCGGTCAAAGGTATCTATGATTTGCATCTTCTGACCGGGTGGCGGCGATTTCGCTGTAGATGATTTTATGGCAAAGTCCTCGTTCGAGGCCGGTTCACTTACGCCCAAAGCAGCGATTCACTCGCTTAATGCGGCTGATTCAATAGTCCGCCGTAACATGCTCAAAAATACAGAATGGATAATGCAGACGTCATTTTTATACAGTGCATCAGAGTGAACAAAGGGGTGCTAAGCTACTGATATGATCGAGCTAACGGAAAACTTAATTGGCGCAATAATTATGATTATCGTATGGATAGCGTGGACGTTTTTAAGCGAAACCCGCTACAATCACGGGATTTTAGTTGCTTTTTTAATGCCTTTGGTTCCCATTATTATACCGGTGCTGGTGATAGTTTTTTATTTAATCAAATTTACATCCTACTTTGTATTTTTCGTGCTTGGGCGAAGAGGAGATCACGAAGAGTTTATAAGAAAATTAAGGATTCGTTCCGGGATATTTTTATTGTTTTGAAGTCACTCTTCCGGTATTTAGAGGAGTGGCAGTGCTGCCCAACAACACGTTGCAGGTGACGTTTGACCCGCTCACCCTTGCCGCCACAAGGGCAGACGTTGCCTCAAACGCGCCTCAACGTAGGTGTTGGGCAGGTGCGCAGGCATGATGATGCACTGAATATAAAATGATATGCGAGACTTAGCAGCAATGCGTTCTATTTTGCAACCTCTTGGCTCCTCTCGACAGATCGAAGTGAATGATCTGATGCAACAGGGCTATGTTTACCTGCTGACGGAGCCCATGGGCCAGAATTTCCACCCGGACTTTCGTCCCGAGCTGACGCCAAAGGAAATGCTCGATCTTGGCGTTTTCGGCGGAAAATACATGACCGACTGTGCTGCAGAGTACCCGGCCGATTGGTTGAAAAATGCCAAACTCTGCCCAGAACGCCATGATCCCGAACTGAACTTCTATGGTGTCAATGCGTCGCAGCCGCTTTCCGTGTGGCGTGCGAAGAATTGGATTTACGCCGAGGACCCGCGAGGTTGGTTCCAGTGGTACTGCCGCTATTTCTTGGGGAGACGCTGCCCGGATGACGAGCGCCAGATCCGCCGGTGGCGAGCCATCCGGCGGCATGTCACGCAGATTGAAAAGAATTGCCGGCCTCGTGATTCCGGCTGCCGGCGCAAGCAGAGACAAGCACTGTTGCACTGGGCTTACGACTCCCGGAACATCTAAACCGGTGGCGGCAGATGCCGGATCATCGCATCGGTGGTACAAGCAGCGTTGGATCAATGCGTGCTTCACGCCAATTCATTCGCCAATCCAGGTGCGGACCCGTCACCCGGCCACTCTTACCCACCGTCGCAACGACCTCGCCTTTACGCACCTTCTGCCCAACGTGGGCCGATATCTGGTTCAAATGCAGGAAGGAAGAGCTCACCCGGTAGCCATGATCAATGATCAACGTGGCGCCACTGTAATACAAATCAGGTTCGGCCAAGGTCACAATCCCATCTGCCGGGGCGCGCACCGGCGTACCCACCGGCGCGGCAATGTCCACGCCGTAATGCGGCTGCCGAGGTTGTCCATTGAGAATTCGCTGGCTACCGTACACGCCGCTGATGCGTCCGGTGGTTGGCCAGGCGAATCCGCTTAGAAAATACGGTGTGGGGATTTCCTGCTGGCGAACCGCATCCACCCGGGCATTTTCCCGGCGGATGCGTTCCAGCACAGCCGGCGGCGGCGTGACCTTACTTGGCGGCAGACCGTTAAGGCGTTGGATTTGATACTCCCGCTGAGCAATGGCGAATGGCCGCGTTTCTTGACGGCCATCGGGAAATATCGCGCGTAGTTGAACCTGAGGTGGAGCGTCACGGTGAAATCCGAAGACGAAAACGCCTTCGGGCGTGACCGGCACCGGTTGCCCGTCCAGTTCCAATCGGGTGCCTGGCGGTGCTTGGCCAACAATCAAGCCGCCCTGGGTCCACTCACCTCGCCAGTTCAGATTGCCAGCGCTTGCCCACAGCGGCCACAGTATCAGCGCCATACATCCCATCCAGATTCTTATCGTCATCGTCATCATCTCCAGGTTTCGAGGGCTTGCAGCGATTCCCATTGCCCAGGCAGGCATAACCGCCGGGTACACGCTATATTAATCACAACTCGCTGTTTATATTTCAAGGCGACTCCATACCATTATCCATTATCAAGACTATCAAGCCCCATCAAAGGAGGGGATGCATGGCTGAACAGCATTATGATTTGATTGCCATCGGTGGCGGCAGTGGTGGCCTGTCGGTCGTCGAACGAGCCGCCAGTTATGGCGCTCACTGCGCACTCATCGAATCTGGCCGGCTCGGCGGTACCTGCGTCAACGCCGGCTGTGTGCCTAAAAAAGTCATGTGGTATGCCGCTCATCTTGCTCATGCGCTCGACGATGCGCCTGGTTATGGTTTTCGCCTGGATTACTTTGGATTTGATTGGAAAAAGCTAAAAAACGCCCGTGATTCTTTTGTTGAGAAAATCAACGAGTGGTACCTGGATTATCTGCAAAACGCGGGGGTTGAGTTGATTCGCGGTTCTGCCCGGTTTGCCGATGCGCATACCCTCGAAGTCAACGGTACGCGCTACACTGCTGATCATATTGTTATCGCCACCGGCGGACGGCCCCAGATTCCCTCTCTGCCTGGCGCTGAATTTGGCATCACCTCAGATGGCTTCTTCACTTTGCAAACGTGTCCGCCGCGAACTGTTTTGGCCGGCAGCGGTTATATCGCTGTCGAACTGGCGGGCATGCTGAATGCGTTAGGTTCCGAAGTGACGTTGCTGGTGCGCAAGGATCAGGTGCTGCGTCCTTTCGATGCGATGCTGAGAGAACAACTGATGGAGCGGTTGCGCGAAGACGGCATCACTGTGCTCACACAGACTCAAGTGCGGGCAGTAGCGCGGTTGGCGCGGGGGGCGCTGAGTTTGCATTGCGAGGGTCAGGCCAGTGTCCTGCATACCGATGCGCTGATCTGGGCCATCGGTCGCGAACCAAACACCGATACGCTCAATCTGGCCGCCGCCGGGGTGGCGGTTCAGCCCAATGGCATCATTCCTACTGATGCTTACCAGAACACCAACATTCCTGGCATCTACGCGATTGGCGATGTGACGGAGCGGTTTCATCTGACCCCGGTCGCGATCGCCGCCGGCCGCCGGCTGGCCGACCGGTTATCCGGCGGGCAACCGGAACGGCGCCTGCCCTACGAAAACATCCCCACGGTGATATTTACCCATCCACCCATCGGCACGGTTGGTTTGACTGAGGAAGAAGCCCGGCGCCAATATGGCGATGCCGTGAAGATTTACCAGACCCGGTTCCGGCCTATGTACCATGCCTTCACCACGCGCCAGCCACCGATGGTCATGAAACTGGTATGCGCCGGTCCAGAGGAGAAGATCGTCGGTGGCCATATCATCGGCGAGAATGCAGATGAGATGCTGCAAGGCTTTGCGGTCGCGATCCGCATGGGCGCGACCAAGCGCGATTTCGACGACACCGTTGCCATTCACCCTACCAGTGCTGAGGAATTGGTAACGATGCGTTGAGCGGTTAAAAACGCATGATCAACGGCAAACCGGTAAAATCGATGATTCCCTGCTAGGCACGCACCATTACTAGTCACTCACCATTTAATACTGCAAACAATACTGCGAACCGTCATGTCCATCCGTCCTTTTGAGCAACATACTCCCCGTATTCATCCTACTGCCTATGTCGATGAGGCCGCTCTGGTTATCGGCGATGTCGAAATTGGCCAAGACAGTTCCGTTTGGCCCATGAGCGTCGTGCGGGGTGATATCCAGAGCATTCGCATCGGCGCCCGCACCAGTATTCAGGATGGCACCATCATCCATGTGACCCACGACAGCCGGTTCTGCCCAGGCGGCCAGCCAACTTTGATCGGAAATGATGTCACGGTCGGACACAAGGTGATTCTGCACGCCTGTACTATCGAGAACTTCTGTCTGATTGGCATGGGTGCGATTGTTATGGACAAGGCCGTGGTGCGATCACGCGTGACCATCGGCGCTGGCAGCGTCGTGCCGCCCGGCAAGGTGCTGGAAAGCGGCTTTCTCTATGTGGGCAGCCCTGTCAAACAAATCCGTCCATTAACCGAGCGTGAACTGGAATTTCTGGAATACTCAGCCCAGAACTACCAACGGTTGAAGGATCGCCATCGGGCGATAGCCGGATCGGCTGGTGTGGCTAGCAATCCGGCTCCCATCAAGCCTGAAGTGCCGCCAGCAACGCCCAAACCCCGAACCCGCCGGTCAGCAACCCCGAAACACCGTTAATCCAGCGTAGTATCTTTGAATTCAACCGCCCGCGCAGCAGGCCAACGCCGCCGGCCAGCAGGAGCCACCAGAGCAGCGAACCGGCGAATACCCCGGACACCAGCGTACCCGCTGCTAAAAAATCCTGGCCCTCGGCGGCCAGCCCCAGACCTGTGAAGATGCCCAGGAACGCAAGAATAGTCACCGGGTTGGTCACTGTCAGCGCCAAGGTAGAGAGATAATCGCCTGCTAGCCCGCTGTGCGCGGGTCGCACCAAGGCTTGTCCGGCGGCCGGTGGTGTTTGCCACGTTTGCCAGCCCAGATAGAGCAGAAACAGCCCGCCTGCGACTTGTAACTCGATCTGCCAGGCGAGTAGCAGCCCGGATAACGATGCCAAGCCAAAGCCGGCGATACAGCCATATAAGGCATCGGCACTGGCCGCGCCCAAGCCGGACAATATCCCCGACCAGCGTCCACGCGCTAAAGTGCGTTGGATGCACAACAAGCCAATCGGCCCCACGGGCGCAGCAATGGCCAACCCGATCAGCATTCCCTTGAACCACAGCAGCATCGTCAACCTCGCCTCACGCTTTCCGCGTTCCTGGTCTAACCAGGCTATACTTTACTTAAAACCACTGACCTGCCGTCTACCCCCTGAACCATGAGTCCCTTCGCTATCATTCTCCTAGTCGCCGGCATCTTGCTGGTGCTGTATGTGATCGTCATCTATAACCGCCTGGTCAATCTCAAACACAGCGCTGGCATGGCCTGGTCCAACATTGATGTGTTGCTCAAGCAACGCCATGACGAGTTGCCCAAACTGGTTGAGACTTGTAAGCACTATATGCGCTATGAGCGCGACACGCTGGAGGCTGTGATGCGCGCCCGCCAGGCAGTGGCTGATGCGCAGCAATACACGGATTTGCCTGCCCTGGGCCAGGCCGAGAGCCAGCTCCGGCTGGGATTAGGCCGTCTGTTTGCCGTGGCGGAAGCCTACCCCGAATTGCGGGCCAGCGACAATTTCCGCCATTTGGAAACCCGCATCACCGGTTTAGAAAACGCGATCGCCGACCGCCGGGAGTTTTACAACGATAGCGTGAACATGAACAATGTGCGTATCGAGCAGTTCCCTGATGTGCTGATCGCCCGGATGTTCAACTTCGGGCCGTTCCGTCTGCTGGAATTCACGGAGCCGGAGAAGCAGGATGTGGATCTTGCCCAGTTGTTTCGTTGATTCCAACGGAGCGCGCCCATGCGCAATCCAGGTGTTAAAGGATTTCTGCTGTTTGGTGCGCTTTGGTTCGGCAGTTTTCTCCTGCTGCGGCAGGGAATGGATGCAGCGGATGAGCGGCTCCTGTTTTCAGCGCTTGCCTTGGCGGTCGTCATTATCGCATCTTACGGGGCTTTGTATTTTGGGCGAAGGGCTTGGCGATTGGCGGATACACCCATTGCCCGCATCCGTTCCGCGCCCCAAGGGTATGTCGAACTTTATGGCCGTGCCCAGTTAATGGAAGGGCCGCCGGTTCTGGCGCCGCTGAGTCATCTGCCCTGTGTCTGGTATTACTACGAGATCGAGGAACGTTCCTCGAACGGCCGCTGGTGGCCAGTTGATTCGGGCGAAAGCGACAGTTTGTTCCTGCTGGATGACGGCACGGGGCGTTGCGTAATCAATCCTGACGGCGCTCACTTCGTCAAGACCCGGCGGGATGTCTGGTATGCCAGTGAAAGCGGCGTGCGCTCCCATGCACTGTGGGGCATCGGTGCCGCCTACCGCCATATCGAGCAACGTATTATGCCGGGTGAGGAATTACACGCGATCGGCGGGTTCCAGACCGTTGGCGGTCTGCGCGAAGCGCCCGATACGCACCGGGAGGTTGCGGAATTGCTGGAACGCTGGAAGCGTGACCCGCAACGAATGAATCTGTTTGACCGCCGCCGCAATGGCTGGATCGATCCGGATGAATGGGAAGCGGCGCGGCGCGCAGCCGAGAAACAGGTTCGGCGGAAACAGGTGCAACAGGCGTTAGAACCGGAAGTCCATTTACTGGCTGACACCGGCGACCCAGCCCGGCCCTTTATTATCGCCGCTTTCCGTGAGGAAGGCCGGCTGATCCGTTATTTTCAATGGCGTGCCGCCGGTTGTTTGCTGGCAGCCGTGCTGGCAGCCGGTTTTCTGCTCAAATGGCTTTAAAAGAAACCCAGGATTTCCAAACCATGATTAATCCGTTACTCACTGCTGCCGATCTGCCTTCCTATGAAGCCATCAAACCGGAACACATTGAACCGGCCATTGATGAACGGCTGGCCGCTAATCGCGCGGACCTGGAACGGTTACTGGCCGCGAATACGGAGCCGACGTGGGCGAGCCTGATTGAATCGCTGGAGGATTTGGATGACCGGTTGAATAAGACCTGGTCCCCGGTCAATCACCTGCATGCTGTCCTGGATTCCGAGGCCTTGCGCGCCGCCTATAACGCTTGTCTGCCAAAACTTAGCGCCTACCACACTGAACGGGGTCAGCACGAGAAACTCTATCGCGCCTACCAGCATATCGCCGATAGCCCGGAATATGACCGGCTCGACGCGGCACAATGCAAGGTGATCGATGATGCCTTGCGTGACTTTAAATTATCGGGCATTGCGTTGCCGTCGGAGCAACGCGACCGCTATAAGGTCATCATGCAGGAATTGACGCAATTGAACGCTCAATTCGCACAAAACGTGCTGGACGCGACGCAGGCATGGACCAAGCAAGTGAATGATGAGGCGGCGCTGGCCGGGTTGCCGGATTCAGCGCGTGCTTCGGCCCGGCAGACGGCGCGGCAACGGGGGCTGGAGGGCTGGCTGCTGACCCTGGAGCTGCCTTCCTATCTGCCCGTGCTGAACTACGCGGATGACCGCGAGTTGCGGCGGGAAATGTATGCCGCTTACAGTACCCGTGCTTCCGATCAAGGACCAACGGCAGGACAGTGGGATAACGGACCAGTGATGGAGCGTATTCTGTCACTGCGCCATGAATTGGCCCAATTACTCGATTTCAATAATTACACCGAATATTCGCTAGCCACCAAGATGGCGGATACGCCCCACCAGGTTTTGGACTTTCTTTACGACCTGGCATATCGCGTCCGTCCCCAGGCACAACGGGAATTGGAAGAGCTGCGGGAATTCGCCCGTACACAGTTCGGTGTGGACACATTGGAAGCCTGGGACATTGGCTATTACTCGGAGAAGCTGCGCCAGCACCGTTATCAGTTGTCGCAAGAGGAACTGCGGCCATATTTTCCAGTCACTCGGGTTCTTCCTGGCTTGTTCGCGGTGGCGGAACGGTTGTTTAGCATCATCATCCGCCCGGTGGAAGGCGTCGAGGTCTGGCATCCCGATGTGCGCGTTTATGAAATGGTGGACGCCCAGGGCGATGTGCGCGGGCGGTTCTATCTGGATTTGTACGCCCGGCCTCACAAACGCGGCGGCGCGTGGATGGATGGTTGTCTGGCGCGGCGGCGGACCGGTGATACGATCCGCACTCCAGCGGCTTATCTGGTATGCAACTTCACAGCGCCGGTGGGTGATGATCCCGCACTGCTGACCCACAGCGAAGTGCTGACGATGTTCCACGAATTCGGCCATGGGCTGCACCATCTGTTGACCACGGTCAACTATCTCCCGGTCGCTGGCATCCACGGCGTGGAATGGGATGCTGTGGAACTGCCGAGTCAATTTCTGGAGAACTGGTGCTGGTCGCGGGAGGCACTGGATTTACTGGCCGGTCATTATCAAACGGGCGAGCCATTACCAGAGGCGCTGTATCAGCGGATGCGGGCGGCTAAGCACTTTCAAGCAGGCATATTTCTGGTTCGGCAACTGGAGTTCAGCTTGTTCGATTTCCGGTTGCACCGTGAATACGATCCGGAGCGCGGCGGGCGGGTATTGGAGATATTGGATGAGGTCCGGCAACAGGTGGCAGTGATTCTCCCGCCCGCCTGGAACCGCTTTCCCAATGCCTTTACTCACATTTTCTCCGGTGGTTACGCGGCGGGCTATTACAGCTACAAATGGGCAGAAGTGCTGTCAGCAGATGCCTTCAGTGCCTTTGAAGAGAACGGGATTTTCGATGCAGCAACGGGGGCGCGTTTCCGGAAAAGTGTCCTGGAAGTGGGTGGCTCGCGGCCGGCGCTGGCGAGTTTTGTCGAATTCCGGGGGCGGGAACCTATAATTGAACCGTTGTTACGGCTCAGCGGGATTACTGCCTGAAGTGGAACAAGTATTTTTCTTACTGGCCATTTTGAATACTTGGAAAACCTGGGCCATACCGTCTCTGAATAGAGTTGAGCTGTTAAGCAGGCTGGGTTGAACGAAGTGAAATCCAACGTCTTGAGTCATTGTTGGGCAACGCTTCGCGTTTGCCCAGCCTACGATCCAGCGCTCATGGCATAGAACCTATATGTTCCCCCTTTGCTGGAGAGGGAACGGAGAGATTTGCATCCCGCAGGTTGATCACAGCCATCTGATTCCCTAACACCGGACGCACATCCGTTGCCCGCATTCCAGCCTGGCGCGCGGCTTCCAGACCGGAATCCGCATCTTCGAACACCTGACAGTAATGAGGGTCGACATCGATCTGCCGTGCGGCTTCCAGAAATAAGTCCGGTGCTGGTTTAGGCGGTAGGCCATCATCCGCAGTCAAGGCCACTGGGAACAATTCCCGCAGTCCTGCCGCCCGCAGCGCTCGCTCTACATTGGCGCGGTTGCTGCCTGAAACCACCGCCATCGGCAAATGCCCGTAGTAGCGGCGCGCTAAAGCTGCCACGGGTTCGAGCGGTTGAGCCAGGTCAAGCCGGGCATAGGTCCGGCGTTCCTTGTCCTCGGTAAACTGCTTGATATCGATCGCTTGGTTAAATTCGGTGTTGTACAGGGCTACAATCCGATCCGTCGGTTTGCCGTTGTGCCGCAGCAGGAATTCCAATGGACACGATAAACCCAGCTCGGCAAAGGTTTCGCTCCAAGCCGCGTAATGCAGGGGCAGGGTATCAACCAGCGTCCCGTCACAATCGAAAATCAAACCCCGGATCCAGGCCGGTACGGCCAAGCCCGGCGCCGGATCGTCAATAGCCATGCTCAGGCTCCCCCTGGGCGTGGTGGAGTGCGCAGCGGCGGCGCTGCTGGGGAGGAGGGCTCTTCTTCCTCTTCAGGCTCGGCAAGCGCCTCCAGCGATAATCCTGAACCGCCCGGTTTTTCGGCGCTCGGCGCCCCGTTGGATAGATTGATCCGTAAGCGCAGATTGTTGGCGGAATCGGCATTCTTGATGGCTTCCTCGAAACTGATCTTGCCTGCTTGATATAGCGCAAACAGCGCCTGATCAAACGTTTGCATGCCCATTCCAGCCGATTTCTCCATGATCTCCTTTAGGCCGGCGACCTCGCCGCGTTTGATCAGCGTCTCCACCATCGGTGAATGCAGCAAGACCTCAATGGCCGCGACCCGTTTGCCATCCACTGTTGGAATCAGCCGTTGCGAGATAAACGCCCGCAGATTAGCGGACAAATCACTTTGCAATTGCGGCCGCCGTTCTTCGGGGAAGAAGTTGATGATGCGGTCCAGCGCTTGGTTCGCACTATTGGCATGCAGAGTGGAAATCGCTAAATGGCCGGTTTCCGCAAACGCCAATGCATGCTCCATGGTCTCGCGGTCACGAATTTCCCCGATCAGAATCACGTCGGGGGCTTGGCGCAGGGTATTTTTCAGGGCATCGGCGTAACTGAGCGTATCCACGCCCACCTCGCGCTGGTTGACAATCGAGCGCTTATGCCGGTGTACGAATTCAATCGGGTCCTCGATGGTGATGATATGCCCGCCGCTATGGGTGTTGCGGTGATCGATCAATGCAGCCAGGGATGTGGATTTGCCGGAACCGGTGCCGCCGACGAACAGGATCAGCCCGCGTTTCGACATGATTACCTCAGTCAAGACCGGCGGCAAACCCAAATCCTTAACATTGGGCAAATCGGTCTTGATATTGCGAATCACCATCGATACTTCGCCGCGCTGCCTGAAGATGTTGACCCGGAACCGGCCAATGTCGGGTTCGCTGATGGCAAGATTCATCTCCAGCGTCTTCTCGAATTCCGCGATTTGCCCCGCATCCAGGATGGAATAGGCGATTTCCTTAACCCGGCCATACGCTAAGGGTTCTTTGTCCAGCGCCCGCAGCACACCCTGGAATTTGGCGCAAGGCGGCGCACCGGTGCTGAGATAAATGTCGGACCCGTCACGGCGGGCGAGTAGCAGTAAATAATCCTTGAGTTCCATGCAATACCTTCTTTCGGTTAAGGATTTTTGTTACCAGGCGGCCTAGGGGCAAGGGGGAAGTTCAATGATGGCCGCATGACCGCCACGTCGGGGATCACCCGCACCTTCGCCGCCCGGCGCCACGGCGTGAACTCCGCCAAAGTAAACATCCTGGATCGCCCACCGGTTGAGCGGCCACCGTTTCGCCAGCGCCGCTAGCGCGGTGTCGCTGAAATCCGGTTCGATCTGCACCTGCTGGCCGTCCCAGTGCAGGCGCGGCGCCTCGACCGCCTGCTGGAGACGCATGCCAAAATCCACGTCGTTGCTAATTACTTGCAGCAAGGCCGTACGGATCCGCTTGCTGCCGCCGCTACCCAGTACCAGCCGGACGTGGTTGTTTTCCAGCAGTAGCGACGGTGCCATCATTGACGCAACCCGCATGCCGGGCGGGCTGACATGGAAGCCTTCAGGATGCAGGTCGTCCTCACCCATCATATTATTGAGCATGATGCCGGTATTGGGGACAAAGTAGCCGGAGCCTTCGCCATTGGAGGTGGTCATGGTGGCAGCATTCCCTTCAGCGTCACAAATGCTGACATGGGTCGTGCCGCCAGAAACTTGGCGCACTCGTTCCAGGCTTTCGGTCAAGCCCGGTTGACCCAGATCCGCAGGACTTAGATAACCTTCGGTGCGGCGGCGCTCGACTTCTTCCATCACAGCGACCAGCAGCGCCAGGTGGGCGGGCGAGCCAAAGGCCAGTCCGGTCATCTCGCGCGCTTCCAGCAGGCGCAACGACAAGGCGATCAAAGAACCGCCAAATGAGGGTGATGGATTGGTCAGCAGCCGGAAACCGCGATAGTCGACCGGTAGCGGTTCACGCTCGATGACCTGATAAGCAGCCAAATCAGCGGTGGTTAATAATCCGTCACCCTCGCGCATGTCCTGGTCAATATGCTGTGCCAATTCACCCGCATAGAACGCCTGTTCGCCACCTATGGGCAACGTCTCTAAAAAAGCGGCTAGATCAGGGTTACGAAAGATGCTGCCTTCGCTTAAATAGCGTCCATCCGGTTGAAACAATGTCCGCCCCGCGCCGGTCAGGGTCATGACCGGCACCAGTAAATTCAGGAAATAAGCCTGCGCACGGTTGATCATGATCCCATCGCGTGCCAGGTTGATAGCCGGTGTCAGCACGTCGGTCAATGGCAGCCGGCCCAGTCGGCGGTGAATGTGCAGATAACCCCGTAATACGCCTGGCACCGCTACCGATCCCAAACCAACGTTAAAGATTTGCTCACTGCTGGGGAAACGAACGGTGATGGGCAGGAAATGCGGTTGCAACTCACTGGCACGCAGGCCTTGCCCCGGTGTGTTGACAAAGAAATCGAACAGCACTGCCCGTCCTTGCGCCATGCGTGCCAGCAGGAACCCGCCGCCTCCCAGGCTGGTGAGCGCCGGTTCGGCCACTGCGCTGGCAAAACCGGCGGCTACGACGGCATCGAAAGCATTACCGCCAGCTTGCAGAATGGTGCAGGCGGCTTCTGTCACCTGTGGATGACCGCTGGCGACGCTGCATTTAGGAGATGAGGAAAGGGATTGGATCATGGTGGCGCCGCTTCAGCCGCGATGGGCCGGCCGTCGATGATGGGGGTTCCGGCTACGCCCGCGTGGTTCGCCGCCGGATAGGGGAGAGCGGTGGCGCTCCAATCGTTTAGGCGGTTTATACTCCAGCAGCAGCTCTTCGGTAATCGGCAATACCGGAATCTTCTGACCGATGAAATCTTCGATCTCAGGTAGCGAGTACACATATTCCTCGCAGGCAAAGCTGATGGCATCGCCGCTGGCGCCAATGCGGGCGGTGCGGCCAATGCGGTGGACGTAATCCTCCCGGTCCTGCGGTAGATCAAAATTGATGACGTGGGTCACATCTGAAATATGCAGGCCCCGCGCCGCTACGTCGGTCGCCACTAGAATCGGCAATTCGCCGCGCTGGAAGGCTTGTAGCAATTGAAGGCGCTTATTCTGTGGAATATCGCCCGACAATACGCCGGCATCGTAGCCATTACCCAACAGATAGCCGGTCACCCGGTCTGCTGTCCGCTTGGTGTTGACAAAGATCATGGTGCGTTTTGGATCTTGCTGGCGCATGATTCCCAGCAACAACGGAATCTTATCGTGAGCAGACACATGGTAAAGCGCCTGGCGCACCTTCTCGGCGGTGATATGCTCGGACTCAATCCGAACCACTTGGGGATCATTCATATGCTCATAAGCCAACTCCATGACCCGGTTGCTCAAAGTGGCTGAGAACAGCATGTTCATGCGCTGGTCAGGGGATGGCATCTTACGCAGCAGATAACGGATATCGGTGATGAAACCTAGGTCGAACATGCGGTCGGCCTCATCCAGGATCACAATTTCGATGTGATTGAGCTTATAAACTCCCTGTTTGTAATAGTCGATGAGCCGTCCGGGGGTGCCAATGAGCACGTCGACGCCCGCTTCCAGTTGGCGGCGCTGACTGTCATAACCTGTTCCGCCATAGACGGCGGCGAATTTGAGGCCTGTGTAACGGCCTAATAGTTCAGCATCACGGTGAATTTGCACTGCCAGTTCCCGCGTTGGCGCGATTACGATGGCCCAAGGCCCGGTGGCGTTCTCAGCGACAGGCGTTTCCATCAGGTAATGCAGAGCGGCCAACACATACGCCGCCGTTTTGCCGGTGCCAGTCTGTGCTTGGCCAGCGATATCTTGACCTTTGAGCGCCAGCGGCAGTGTGGCAGCCTGAATCGGCGTACAATAAACGAAGCCAGCGTCTTCCAGGCTTTCCAGTAACGAGTCGGTCAGGCTCAGCGAGGAAAACGGGACATGAGTGAGATGATCTTTTTGCATGATTGTGCGACTATCCCGAGTAAGCAGGGTGAGGGGGTTGGCACGAGCGCCTATCCAGGTGTAAAAAGGAATGAAAGATTTGTGCCCCGGTGGAGTATTTTGCCACAATATGTCTTGTTGAACGCCGCGCGCTGCTGATTTTCGCCGGACGCGTCCCGGTGGCGGTTCCTTCAAGTATGCCTGACAGTTGCGTACCCTACCTGTTTCCAGTCTGTTCCGCCGCCTTGTTCCTACTTTTTGAATCGGAGAGCTATCCTATGAGCGAACACATCGTGCATGTTACCGACGACACTTTTGAGGCTGAGGTTCTTAAGGCTGAGCAACCAGTCCTGGTTGATTATTGGGCGGAATGGTGTGGTCCTTGCCGGATGATTGCGCCCATCCTGGATGAAATTGCCGCGGAATACGGTGATCGTGTCAAGATTTGCAAACTGAATGTGGACGAGAACCAGAACACTCCACCCAAGTATGGCATCCGTGGCATTCCCACTCTGATGCTATTCCGTGGCGGTAATGTCGAGGCGCAAAAGGTCGGTGCGCAGTCTAAATCACAATTGACTGCTTTCCTTGACAGCAATCTGCGCTGAGATGCGCGGTGCGGCGTCGGCCCCAGGCTAGACGCCGTTTCGCAACCGTGTTAGCTTTTGCCTGCTATATCGCAGCGCTTTCATTGCCTCAGCTCTCGTTCCTTGTGATACCTGGCCGTCCCCGGCCTATTTCCCGACCCCCCTCCCCGCGGACGCGCCCTCTCAGCGCCCATCTGCTTCGAGCAAGCCTCCATGAATCTGACCGAACTTAAAAAGAAATCCGCCGCCGACCTGATCGCCATCGCGCAAGAACTGAAGCTCGAAGGTACGGCACGGTCCCGAAAACAGGATGTGATTTTTGCCATTCTCAAGTCGTTGGCTAAAAACGGTGAGGATATCTACGGCGATGGGGTGCTGGAAATTCTTCAGGACGGCTTTGGGTTCCTGCGCTCCGCCGACAGCTCTTATCTGGCCGGTCCTGACGATATCTATGTTTCGCCCAGCCAGATCCGCCGCTTCAACCTGCGCACCGGTGACACGGTGAGCGGCAAAATCCGCCCGCCTAAGGAGGGTGAGCGCTATTTTGCGCTGTTAAAGGTCAGCGACATCAATTTCGAGCCGCCGGAAGCCTCCAAGAATAAAGTGCTGTTTGAGAACCTGACGCCGCTGCACGCCACCGAGCGCATGCAGTTAGAGCGTGGCAACGGCAGTACCGAGGACATTACCGCACGGGTGATCGATCTGATTGCTCCGATTGGCAAGGGCCAGCGCGGTTTGATCGTCTCACCGCCTAAGGCGGGCAAGACCATGATGTTGCAAAACATTGCCCAGAGCATCGCTGCCAACCATCCCGAGTGCTATTTGATCGTATTGTTGATTGATGAGCGGCCGGAAGAAGTAACTGAAATGCAGCGCTCGGTGCGGGGCGAGGTGGTATCTAGCACCTTTGATGAACCGGCAACCCGCCATGTCCAAGTAGCGGAAATGGTATCGGACAAGGCCAAACGGCTGGTAGAGCATAAGCGTGATGTGGTGATCCTGCTGGATTCCATTACCCGGCTGGCGCGGGCCTACAATACGGTGGTGCCGTCCTCTGGCAAGGTGCTGACCGGTGGCGTGGACGCGAACGCGCTGCAGAAGCCGAAGCGCTTCTTCGGCGCGGCGCGGAATATTGAGGAAGGTGGCTCACTCACCATTCTCGCGACGACCTTGATTGATACCGGCTCACGTATGGATGATGTGATCTATGAGGAATTCAAGGGTACCGGCAACATGGAAATTCATCTCGACCGGCGGATTTCCGAGAAGCGGGTATTCCCAGCCATCGATATCAATCGTTCTGGTACTCGCCGCGAGGAATTACTCACCGATCAAGACGATCTGCAGAAGATGTGGATTCTGCGCAAACTGCTGCATCCGATGGATGAGTTGCAGGCCATGGAGTTTCTGCTGGAGCGATTGAAGAATACTAAGACCAATAAGGATTTTTTTGAGTCGATGAAGCGCTGAGTCACAGGAGTGAATCTATGAATGCGGTTATCGAACCCCGTCGCCACCGGATCACGGTAGCGGAATATCATCAAATGGGCGAGGTCGGCATTTTTGACGAGGACGCCCGGATCGAATTGCCGGAAGGAGAATTGTTCGATTTGCGCCGCTGGCTTTGCCGGAGCTGGAGATCGCGCTAGGGGAGATTTGGCGATAAAACATAATCTTATTGCCACCTTAAGACGAGTCGCCCCTGCCAGTTTGCCGTGCTCTTGAAGACCGCGACTCCGCTGGCGCTGGCGGCGCTTTCAACCAGGGGCGCTGACCTATTTTCCATCTGCAACGAGGCGCGGGCCAGTGGTGGTAACCCGATCACGCGGACGGTGCGTGTTGTCATGGGTATCGTCAGCCGCAATTCATCGCCGATGGGTGTATCTACGAATACGGTTGCGGACGCATCGGTGACCACGCCGCTCCCCGCTTGATCCAGCGCCAACTGCGCGGCTCTGGCTGAACGTGGCGCATTAAGAGCCGGGGTTAGCACCACCAGGAACGTATCGCCCTGACGTAAGCCGCCTGGTTGAATCTCCAGCCGCCATAAGCCGATATCGAACCAGGGTTTTACACTGGAGCCTTTAACGAAATTGATCCCATTCAGTTCCGTTTCATCGCCATCCGTTTCCACGTAATACTGATAATCCCGGCCGCCGACTAGGCGCATGATTGCATCTTCCGGCAGGATGCGTTGCACTGTTAGCCAACCTCGTCCGTTTCGCACTTCGGCGAAATCACTAGTGCTTTCCAGAATGCCGTTATCGGGCTGACCTTTGAGGATTCGTAGATCAGCCACTTCAGGCCGATCAACCGTATGCAGCAGCCATTTTTTGACAAAGCCGGTTTGGACGGTCCGCACCCGATCACGGATCAACAGCCGATCTTCGTTGGCCAGGTACAATAACTGACGTTGAACTCGCTTGACTTTTCCGCCCCACCCGCCTTCATCGTGATCCGGGTTATTGTAGGCAGCGGTCAAATCAGCGGCGATGTAGGTGTAGTCACCTTCCCGATGTTCAAAGCGCTCCAGCTGACCGCCTTCCAGATACAGCCCTTTGTTACGATTCTCTAGCCAATCCTGGATGCTGCTGATGGCGCTGCCCGTCGGAATGATGATGCGTGGCCCGCCATCGGAGACGTTTTCGTTGAAAAAGCGGTTGGGATGGACTTTTTCGCCGGGACGCAGAATCAGCAGCGTGTTCTTGGCGACGCCGCGGATAGCATAGTTGAGGCGATTCTGCCCAAAGAAATCACCGTAGGGGCTGCTATTGATCGCCAGCGGCGCGCCTTTGAACAGGCTGAAATGTCCCGCGTCGTAGTGACCGTGATGGGTGAAAGTATCGCCGGCGCGGAAGCTGATGAAGGTGGCATCCGGTGACCAGCCGGAGCGGATATAGGCAAGATTGAAGCTGTCTTGGCCGAACAGTTCGGCGGTGGGCAATAAATCGTTGAATCCCGCCAGAGCGCCGCCGCCAACCGGTGTGACCGTGGGGTCGTTGAACAGATTGAATCCCCAGCGGTAATCCCGGTAATAGCTCTCGGCACCGTGCAAGTGCTCCAAGTAAAGTGAATAGCCGGCCAGCACCGGATCGCGGGTAGCTTGGGTAATCAGGTCGATGACTCGGCGGGTTTCGTCCTTCAAATCCACCCGGGAACCTTCGTCGCCCAGCCCTTCGATACGCTGATCGGGGCGGGTGGCGTAAATCGTCCAATAACCGACCCGGCGCAACGCTTTGCGGACTAGATCCGCTTGGCGGCTGTCTTCCAGGCCATTTAAATACGCGGAACCCGCTAGGGCGATCAAGAAGGCCCGTTCTTGAACCCAGTAATTATAGCCTTCTGGCCAGCCTTCGGTGAGGGCCAGCGCATGAATGGTTTCTAGGAAATGTCCCTGAGCACGGGCGATAAGTTGCTGGCGTTCGATGGAATCACCGGGATCGAGGACAACGGCACATAGCCAAGCGATGGCGGCCAATGAACTGCGGCCATGCCAGAGCGAGGCCGAGGATTCATCCAAGGCGCGGAGCGCTTCTCGCAAGGCAGTCTCGATGCGTATTTCGATCTGCACCCGGTCCGCCGCCGGCAGATCGGGAGAAAGGCGTAGAAAATCGTAGGCGAAGGCCAACGCCCAGCTATTGCCATAACCATTGACGGTCGGAGTTTCAATATAAAATCCCTGCGCTGCTTTCAACAACAGTTTGGCCTGTGCGGTTTCGCCGTAGGTCAGCCAGCAAGCGGTCGCTCCTAAAATCCCCCCAGCACTGCAGGTCGACAGGTCGGCAACGCCTCGTTGCTTGTACAGCGCGGTGCGTTCGGCCATCAGTGGCGGTGCGCCTCGGCCCGGCCATTGAGCTAGTTCGGGTAACAAAATCCGGGGATGAGCGGCGCGCAAGCGGCCATCCAGGGTGAAGTCCGTAAAGCGCGCTGGCGGGGCGATCCATTCTACCAGGGTGGGGGATGCGATGCCGCCTTTCTGGGCGGCCTTGACCAGTAGTTGCCGGATGGTCAGTTGCGACTGGGAAAGACCATACAGAATCGCACCAGCTAGCGCGACATGCGCCAGCAGCCCCACGCCGATCAGATAACTCTTGAGGAATTTGCCGAGGATTCGCAGGATTCGCACCGTAGGATCACCACTGATTGTTGGGTAGGGTTACTGCATCAGTCAAATCTAGATGTACTCCGTTCCTTAAGATAGAGGTCGACCGATTGGCAAATCATTACCGGATTGTAACTACCTACCACCATACGCCAAAAAAACTAAACTGGGCATATGACAGACCTTCCTGACGACATTAAATCGCTCAAGGCGATTATCCAGCAGCTTGTTGCAGAAAATGAGCGGCTCAAGGCCGAGAACGCGGAGCCACGTCGTCGTTTGGGATTGAATAGCACCAACAGCCACCAGCCGCCGAGCAGCGACGGGTATCAGAAAAAGACGGCCAAGCCGGGCTTGCCTAAAGCGGGCAACCGCGCCAACGGTGGGCAAGCCGGGCACCGAGGTAACACCCTCCAGCGCGTGGCCCAGCCCGATCAGGTTCAAATTCACCTGCCGAGGCAATGCCGATGCTGTGGACGGGCCTTCTCGCCGGATGAAGTCCATGAGGTCATGCCAAGTCGGCAAGTGTTCGACGTGCCGGAACCGAAACTGGAAGTGACCGAGCACCGCCTGGTTCAAATCCAGTGCTGCGGGGTGTGGCAGCGTGGCGAATACCCTGCTGAGGTGACGGCGGCGGTGCAGTACGGTGCGGGAGTACGGGCCTTGGTCACGAAACTGTCGGTGGACCACAAGATGCCACTGGAACAAATCAGCCAGTTGTTCGAAGACCTGTACGGGTATGACCTCAACAGCGCCACGATCGAGGAGGCGTTGGAACGGGGCTATACCTTGGCCGAACCGATCGAGCAGCAGGTCGTCGCGCGGCTGTTGGCCCAAGAGACCGTACATTTCGATGAAACCGGCGTGCGCGTCGCGGGCCGGCTGCACTGGCTGCACACAGCGTCCACTGCCACCCACACCCACTTGTTTGTTCACGCTAAGCGGGGTAATGAGGCTTTGGCGAGCGTGGCCTCGGTGCTCAAGGATTTCCACGGCACGGCGGTGCATGACTGTTGGTCGCCGTACTTCCAGTTCCAGCAGGCGCGTCATGTGTTGTGCGGGGCACACTTGCTGCGCGAACTCAACAACTTGATGGAAAACGGCTCGCGCTGGGCGAAAGACCTGCACCAGTGGCTGTGGACCCTTCATCAGGGGCCGCGCCCCGTGGCGGCGGCTGACGACGTGCGCGGGCACTACCGCCGGATTCTAGCCCAAGCTGACGGGGAAGAACCGCCACCGCAACCCAGCCCGCGGGGCAAGCCCAAGCAATCCAAAGGGCGTAACCTGCTCAACCGGCTGCGGGAACATGAGGGTGGGGTGCTCGCCTTCGCCTTGGAGCCGGGTATCCCGTTCACCAATAACCAAGCGGAACGGGACTTACGGCCCGCCAAGGTGAAACAAAAGGTCAGTGGATGTTTTCGTACCCAGCCGGGCGCTCAAGTGTACGCTCGCCTGCAAGCGGCAATTTCCACCTTCCGCAAACAGCTGAATGTGTTTACCTGTCTGCGGCAGCTATTTTTGCTGCAACCCGTCACGGTGGCATGACGGGGGTAGGTAGTTACACCGGATTTATAATATCCACATCGTTGGCCCTGTCGCTAGAGGCGAAGATACGATCATCATCGTGTGTTGAGCAGCCTTACCACCTATCAGTTCTGAGTTAGACTAGGATTATGAGTTTAATGAACATCATGAGGGGATCATGGGAACGGTTCGACAATTGGCGACAGCAATCGAAGCAGGATTGAGAGCAGCTCACCCAGGGTTGCGTAAGACAGTGATTACGAAATTGGCCTTGGCGGTCGGGGCGATTCTGGAAGCTCAGACCCCAAATACTGTGGAACTTGCTAATCTTTTACCGTTGGAGACCGAACGGCAAGATATGCGCGAGCAGTGGCTGCGCCGGTTATTAAAAAATCCATTGCTGTCGAGTAGCGAAGTGCTGGAACCGTGGGCGCGCTAAGCCTTAACCGCGGCGGGCCCGCAGGGACAGACGATCATTCTGAGTCTGGGCCAAACCGATTTGGGGATCGTTTTGCGATTTTGATGGTGAGCCTTGGGATCGGCGATCGGGCCTTACCTCTTGCTTGGCGGGTGGAAGCTGGCCCGGCCAATCTGGGTTTTGCGGCCCAGAAAGCGGTATTAGAACAAGTTCGCGCGTGGCTCCGGCGGGAGCCGAGGTGCTGCTTTCAGCGGATCGCTTTTATCCCTCGGTGGATTTATTCGCGTGGCTTCACGCGCAGTCCGGTTGGCATTATCGGTTACGATTGAAAGGCAATCTCAATGTAGATCCAGGGTTTGGAGACATGACCACGACCGGTGCTCGCCGCAGGGCAAACCGAGCGCCATCTGCCCAATGTGCGGTTATTCAATCAGGGGTCGCGACGAATCTGGCGATTTGGCATGAGGGGGGCCCACCGGAACCCCGGATCATCGCCATGAATGACCCGCCAAATCGGCGACCGTGCGGGATTACGCGAGTCGCTGGGGCATTGAGCCGATGTTCTCCGACTTCAAAAGCCGCGGTTTTCAATTAGAAGACACGCAGTTACAGGCCGCTGACCGGCCTCGATCGGTTGCTGCTGATCATGGCCTTGGCCATGTACTGGTGCGTGCGCGTCGGTCAAGAGGAGGCCCGCGATCACCCCACGCCCCTGGAAAAAAGACGCAAGAACAGACCGATCCTCACCATTGGACCTTTCGAAAACTCGCCCGGAGCGCCGTTTCCTGGTTCACCCAGGGGTCTGCGTGCGCTCCACCGGAAGCTACAAATGCAACAACCGTTACCTTCCTTCTATCGGGTTTGCCCCGTGATGAGAAACTGATAGGTGGTAAGCTCAAGGGACTTACACCCTATGAATATGTCTGCAAAATATGGACAAATGAACCAGAACGATTTAACGTTGATCCATTCCTCCATAATGTGGGACTAAACATCTAGGTGTAGAAGTTACGCAGTTGCCTGGTGGTGAGGTAAAAGGAACCGCATGAACCCACCCAAAGTGAGTGATCGGGATTACATCGACTTTTTGATTGCCATGCCGAAGGCGTGCAGCGCGACGGAAGCGGCGCGGGTACAACCGGAGGAACCGGCGGCGCCCGCGCACGATGCCTTTACCCAGCTACTGCATCGCCTGGAGCTGGATCCCGCCGCGCTCTGGTGCGAAGCGGCCGATCAGGTCGAGCGATGCGGGGGTGTTTTGGTGGTCGACGGCTCGACGTTGGACAAGCCGTACGCCAAGCGGATCGACTTGGTGCAACGGCACTGGTCGGGCAAGCACCACGCGGTGGTCGAGGGTATCAATCTGATCACGCTATTATGGACGCAAGGAGATCGCCACATGCTGGTGGACTACCGGCCTTACGACAAGGTCGGGGACTATTTGACCAAAAACGATCACTTTTACGCCCTGCTGCAAGCCGCGCACGAGCGAGGATTTGACCTGGAATGCGTGGTTTTCGACAGTTGGTACGGTAGTCTGGAGAACCTGAAGTTGATTTGGGGGTTTGGCTGGGTTTGGTTAACGCGGCTGAAAAGCAACCGCTTGGTCAACCCTGGCCGGAGCGGCTTGCGCCCGGTGGTGCGGGTCGAAACGGATGCTGGCGGTACCCTCGTCCATCTGAAAGGCGATAGCCCGATTCGCCTGTTCAAGATCGTCGCCCCAGACGGCGACAGTAAGTGGTGGGCGAGCAATAACTTGCGGATGTCGCCGCTGACCCGCGTGCGCTTCGTCGGCTATGCCCGGACCATCGAGCACTATCATCGCGGGATCAAGCAGTTATGTGGGATAGAACGCGCGCAAGTGCGCGTCGCCCGCGCTCAACGCAATTACATCAGCTTATGCCTGCGGGCTTTCCTGCGCTTGGAATGGCATTGCTATCGTGCCGGAGTGAGTTGGTTCGAAGCCAAAACCGCCATCATCTGTCCTGCCGTGCGTGCCTATCTGACCAATCCGCTTTATACTTTGCCAGCAACTGCGTAACTTCTAATCTTTAAAGATCATCATCGAATACACTTCATGGCGGCTTGCCATTTCTGCTGGCGGATGTGATGATTCCAATTATGAGCGGATTTGTTAGTAGCTAGGGATGCTCCCGCTAATTTCGATAAAATATCCTTATTAAAGATCATGTTATGCACTTTACTATTTTGTCACTGCTACTAGTTTTGGCTGGATTTCTGGCAATGCCCGCTTGTGCTGATCCCTTGTGTGGATCTCTAAAAAATCATTATGGCCCTTTTGATTATACTAATGTTGATGATTACAAAAATAGATTGCCGATCGTTGAGTCCTATCATTTTACCTTGGAGGTTGAAAGTTTAATTCGTGGAAAGTCGGGTGCTCTGTGGGCTGAACTTGACTATACGCTTCGGGCGTTTCCTAATCACCATCGGGCATTGTATGCAATGCTACGTTATGATATTCGGGAACGTCAAAAAAGTCAGCAGATCAATAGACCTTATCAGCCCCCAGTTTCTGAACGTGGTTTTCCAGTGACCGCTGCGTGTTACTTTGACCGTGCCTTGCGCTGGCGTCCTAATGATCCTAATGTTCATTTGATTTATGGTATTTATCTGCAACGTACTGGCAAGTTGGATCAGGCTTTGGAACGTTATAAAATTTCTGAGAAATTACAGCCTAATTCCGCAGATTTACAATATAATCTGGGTCTTGCGTATTTTCAGAAGAAGGATTATATGCTGGCGAAGCAACATGCGCGTCGGGCCTATCAGCTTGGGTATCCCTTACCGGGTTTACGCAATCAATTAAAACGAGTTGGGCAATGGCCATAAACGAATATAATCAAAAGATTTTTCACTATTTAACTAAGCTGGCTAACATTGGCTAATGTAACAAAATCACTCGCTATATCACTAGCTGAGAGCTACATCATCATCATTCTCCAATTGGGAACATTTGTCTTAATCGCGAGATTTCTAACTCCTAACGAGATTGGTCTTTATTCAGTTTCTGTAGCAGTTACAGGTATTGTCCATTTGTTGCGGGATTTTGGGGTAGGTTCGTATCTCATTCAGGAGAAGGAAATCACCAATGAACGAATCCGTACCGCATTCACGATCACATTAATGATCTCTATTTTCTTTTTTGCTCTTTTCCAATTCATATCACCGATTGTTGCAGATTTCTACCGTGATGAGCGCATGGAGTTTGTGTTGCGGATGCTCTCGATTAATTTCCTGATTATTCCTTTTAATTCAACGACTATGGCTATTTTGCGACGCAATATGGTTTTTGAGATTTTAATATGGTTCAATCTCTCTGCCGCTGTCGTGGGTACAACCACCGTCTTGACGCTTGCATTTTTGGACTTTGGATATATGAGCCTGGTTTGGTCGGCTATTGCCAGTACAGTAACGACTTGTATTATGGGCCTGATTTATCGGCGTAGTGAATTTTGGTTGTGTCCGACACTCAAGGAGTGGCGTCGGGTGTTTTATTTTGGATCACGGGTGACATTTACCAATGCGCTTACCCATATTGCAGTCAGTATTAATGACTTAGTGATAGGCCGTGTCCTTGGCTTCTCGGCAGTGGCTCTGTTGAGTCGCGCTCAGGGGGTTATGAATCTATTTCATCGGGATGTTATGTCGGCGATTCGGAATGTAGCGTATCCAGCTTTTGCCCAGGCGTATCGGCAAGGTAGTAATCTGGATCGGATTCATAGCCGCAGTGTGGCAGCAGTTACGGCCTTTGCATGGCCGTTTTACGGATTTCTTGCCATTTATTCGATTGAGAGTTTACGTCTGTTGTTCGGGCCACAGTGGGATGCAGCTGCTCCTTTGGTTCCGATTTTTTGTCTGGCTGGTGCAATTGCTGCGCTGTGGAATTTGACGTTACAGACGATTACGGCAGCTGGCCGGATCGATCTGACGACTCGTGCGGAATTGCTGATTCAGCCATTGCGTATTCTTGCTCTGGTTGTCTGTGCGCTGTTTTTCAGTACGCTGATACCCTATGCGGTGGTTTTTTTAGTCATTTATGTGCTGGTTTTACCGATTGTATATTGGCATAAGCAAATTGTGTTACCAACCGATTGGGTAGTTTTGCGGGCGGGTTTATTAGCGAGTTTGAAACTAGCCCTTTTCAGTCTAAGTGCACCCTTGGCGCTCAAGGTATTCTTGATAGTCAATCATTTGACGATACCAGAGTATATCGTTGTTCCACTGGCAGGTGTGCTGTGTGCATGTGGGTGGTTATGGGCTGTTCGATGGCTCGCTCATCCGGTAGTTTCGGATCCTGTTGTACCCGAGAGGTTGCGCCGGTTTTTATCCCGTCGTCACTGAAGGATATTGTTGATGTTGTGGTTCATCGTATTGAATATTGGTGTGACTGTCTTGGTCTTGACTATTGCCGGGCTGATCTTTCATAAAGTGAGAAAGATTCATCTTGCGAGTTATGATCTGGTGGATAAAATTAGTGAGATCCATCGTGAAAGTAAATGGCTTTATGCACAGATGCAGGCGTTTCATTCACTGGATAGATTGCTCCAGTTACCAGCGCCATTGCCAACTCTACGTGGCTGGGCAGCTTCCCCGGATTTTCTGCTGGAGATTGCTAAATATGTGCTCGAAGCTAAACCGGAAACCGCTTTGGAGTGCAGTTCGGGTTGTTCAACCGTTGTTTTAGCGCGCTCTATGCAGCTTAACGGTGAGGGACACGTATATGGTCTGGAGCATGATTCAACTTATGCTGCTATTACTCGCCGCGAACTAGAGCGCCAGGGACTCATGGAATGGGCGACTATTATTGATGCGCCATTGGTTGAAATGAAGGATTTGCCTGGTCATCGCTGGTACTCACTGGAAAGTTTGCCCCATTTAGATAATTTAGTTGATATGGTCGTAATTGACGGCCCACCAATGACTGCTTGCAATCTAGCGAGATATCCCGCTTTCCCGATGCTTAAGCATACTTTTTCAGATTGCTGCCGCATATTTCTTGATGATGCCTCAAGATCAGATGAAAAGGAGATTGTAGCGCGCTGGCTTAAGTCTGATTCTAAATGGATGGCTAGATTAATAAATTGTGAGAAAGGCTGTGCCATGCTATGGAAGGCACAATGATTGTTTAGTTTAATTTAATATACCTCATTATTTGTTGGTCGTCATGAAAAAAACAAAGAAATACAAAAGCATTCAAAAAATCATGCACATCGGATCTTTTTAGTTAATTTAGACTTTCCTCCGATTGGAGGGCCAGGTGTTTGGCGTGTAATGGCGCTTGCCAAGTACATGACGGTTGCAGGGTATAAAGTAACTGTGTTTTGCTCAGACCGAGCCTCATGGCATTCTCGTCAAGATTCTAGTCTTTTAGAGCAGCTTCCGCCAGGTATTGAGGTTGTACGTACTCGAAGCTTATTTCTAAGAGATATACTTGAGTGGATAGATCGTGCTTCTAAAAGAACACATTCTAAGCGATGCCAAACTCTGTATCAGGCTATCCGATGGCGCATAGCTAATTATTGGCCGAATCCTGTTTTATTTTGGTCTTTTAAGACTGCTTTACAGGTTTTTATCACTCATTTAAGACCGAGCCGCAATGCATCATTACCAGCGGTCCGCAGCACTTATCTCACCTATCGGGTCTGCTTCTTCGTCGTATCCATCAAGTACCTTGGATTATGGATTATCGTGATCCTTGGACTTTCCCTTCTCATATAGATGTAAACCAACAGACAACATACCAGCATCAAGTAGAAGTATTTATTGAGAAGCAATGTCTCAAACATGCTAGTGCGGTTGTCGTTGTTAGCCCGACGTGGCTTGAGCAAATTGCTCGGCAATTCAGGAAGATATGTTCACGTACTAAATTCTACCTTATATTGAATGGGCATGATCTTGATGAGGCATGGATAGATGGGCAGATCGGTCAAGTAGCTCGCGCTGTTCCTAGCGGGAAGATTAGAATTCATTTCAATGGCCTACTGGCTTCTGGTAGCAATTTGCTAGACTTACTGCTGAAGGCTCTTAACGACTTCCCTTCAACGCACCTAATGAAGGAACACATCTCTCTATCATTCTGTGGCATCCCGGATACTTTTCAGGATCGCGTTCAAGACTGTATTGACTCCGGTGCCTTGGTCAATCTCGGCGCTTTGTCACATCAGGATAGTCTTAAGGCTTCCTTATCTTCGGATGCTCTTTTGCTCACAATGAGCAGTGAATCGCAATTTTTAGGTGCCATACCGGGAAAGATGTACGAAGCAATAGCGTTGGGAAAACCTATCTTGGCGATAGTCCCAGAACAGAGTGATGTTAGGCATCTCCTTGCAGATTATCCTAATGTTATTTTTGCCAAAAGCGATGATCCGGAATCAGTGAGCGTGGCTTTTCACAATCTATGGGATCAGTTTTGCAAAAATGGTGGCTATCTTTCCAAACTCACTACACAAGATAGGCATGAATTCTCCCGGCGTCATTTGAGGAGAGAGCGTAGTAGTGAGTTTCTTGATCTCGTTAATAAGGTTTCCCAAGATAATGATGGGTAAACTTACTGCATTGCCAGTTCATGAACAGCAGTAGCGGTTCAGCAAAAATTCTCATCCTCGATGGTGATCTGCCACCCGCCCTCACCATTGCGCGATCCTTGCGCCGCAAGGGTTTGCACATTGAGATTGGCAGCCACGAAAAACACCCCATTGCGGGTTACTCCAACACCGTCCGCACGAGTCATCGCTACCCCAACCCACTGGAGAAAGAAACAGCCTTCATCGCCTGGATTACCCAACGACTAGCCGATGGAATTTATGACCTGGTGATCCCGGTCACCGAGCGCACGGTCAACCCGCTGCTCAGACACCGCCACGAACTCAACGATACCCGGCTGGCCTTAGCGCCTAGCGAAGCATTAAAGATCGTACTCAACAAAGCTCGAACCGTTGAACTGGCCCAGCAACTCGGCATACCTACTCCCGCCAGTCGCCACTTGCACGATCCTACCCAACTCGACACCGCTGCTACCGAAGGGTTATCCTTCCCCATCGTCATCAAGCCAGTCAGCTCCATTGGTTCCAAAGACACGCAGAACGTACCGCTCACCGTCAGCTATGCGCTTAACTCCGATCAACTCCGTGCCGTCACCACCCACACTCTGCGCTACGGCAGCGCGCTGCTCCAGGAATACTTCACGGGCGACGGCGTAGGTATTGAACTCATCGCCGACCGGGGATGCATCGTCTACGCCTTCCAGCATATCCGTATGCACGAATTACCGCTGACCGGCGGCGGCAGTTGCCTGCGCAAGAGCACTTCCATCACCCCCGCGCTCCTTAACGCCTCAGCTCAACTCATCGCCGCCTTGCACTGGCATGGCGTGGCCATGGTCGAGTTCAAGCGCAACGCCGCGACTGGCGAATTTTGCCTGATGGAAATCAACGGGCGTTTCTGGGGTTCACTACCGCTGGCGGTCGCTGCAGGCGCTGATTTTCCCGCCATGCTCTACGAACTCCTGGTCGAAGGCGCAGTTCACCCTTGGGCTCCGCCACGGGACGGGGTGCTATGCCGCAACCTGTCCCGCGACGTCTCCTGGCATGAAACCGTCCTGCGCCGCGATATCCCGACCGGCCCAGTTACGTTGCCCTCAACCCGGCAAGTTCTAAAAGACCTAGCGCTGATGTTTTCACCACGCCATTACTTCGATGTCCAACAGTGGCACGATCCAAAACCGGGGCTGGTGGACATCGGGCGACTCATCAAAAGTTACGCCATGCGCATCGCGGGTCAACTACATGACCGCTGGCAACGCCGTCGCCAACGCGCTGCCTGGCGCAACGGCCAGATCGTGCATTGCATCAACCAGGCCCAGCACGTACTCTTTGTCTGCTATGGCAACATCAACCGCAGCGCCGTCGCTCATCGTTATGCCGAACGTATCTTGAGCCACCGGGGCCTCATGATAACTTCCGCCGGTTTTCATAACCAGGAAGGCCGACTTGCTGATCCTGTTATGGTCGATGTCGCGGCTGAGCAGGGAATTGATATGCATGGTTGGTCATCCAACTGCCTGAATCCGACTATAATCCAAAAAGCGGATATGATATTTGTCATGGAACTCGTCCATTATCAGCGACTGATAGAAACTTTTCCCAAAGCACAAGGCAAAACCTTTCTGCTTGGGATGGGAGCGCCGGATTCTAGCGGAGAAATCCCCGACCCCTACGGTAAAGCCCGCTCCCAATATCAAGCCTGCCTTCGCCAAGTGATGGCTGGGGTAGACCAACTTGCTAACTTATTTGAGAAAGGCGTATGAGCATTGCGTTCTCAGTCGCCATACCGGCCTACAACAGCGCACCCTTCATTGGCGAAACCCTCGACGCCATCCTCAACCAAACCTACCCGCCTGCCGAAGTGGTTGTGGTCGATGATGGTTCTACAGATGACACCGCTGCCATCCTTAATCGCTACGCCCATCGTGTGCGTTCGTTGCGAATTACCAACTCCGGCCCTGGCATGGCCCGCAAGACCGCGATTGAGCTTTGCACATCAGCATGGATTGCGTTATGTGACAGCGATGATGTGTGGAACCCGGATTACTTGAACAGAAAAGTCTGCCTGATCGACCGTTTTCCTGATATCAATCTGGCATGCGCTAACTTCGCCAGTTTCGGACCAGGGGCAGCGCCAAGGCACACCCACCAACCGCCGGTCGGCTGGCGTGAAACCTTTGCTGAAGTTGAAGATAGAGATTTTGTGCTTCTTAACGATCCTTATCGGGCGTTCCTGAACTTTAATATCGCCTACCTATCGGGAACTGCATTCACGATGGGTCTCTACCAGAAAATCGGCGGCATTAACCCACAATACAGCCGTAAAATTGCTGAAGACGTTGATTTGACCAGTCGGCTGGCGTTACATCCCACCGCCAGGACCGGCTACGATCAACACCTTTGCTGGAATTACCGGCGGCACCCAACCAATTTCTCGACCAGCGCCGAGTATCGCAATCTCCTGGGCAGCGCCCTGATTCTGCAAGATCATCTCAGTACTGGTCTGATCCCGCTACAACGCATTCCACAAGTTTCCCAAGAAGTGGCTAATCGAAAAAAAACAGCATTTTTATCAGCCTACTGGGTAGGCTGCTACGCAGAAGCCCTAGATATTTACCGTACTTTGCCCGCAACAGCCAAGCCTTTCAAGCTACGCTTGCAGGCAATGTGTTGCAAATTTTATACGATCACCACTCTATCCTGAAAACATAGGATACAGTATCTAACATGCCGCAAACTGCGTCTGATTTCTCAATTATTATCCCTAGCCGAAATCGGCCCATCTTGCTGCAAGCGGCAGTAGCATCGGTCATCGCTCAAACCCATCCCTCCCGCGAGATCATCATTGTCAACGATGGCTCCGACCCTGAATACCAGACCGCTTATCAGGAATTGATCGAGAATGTCGGCGAAACGATCCAATTGATCCATCTACCCCGAACGCCGAACGGGCATGGACCGAGCTACGCCATTAATCGCGGCGTAGAACAGGCATGCGGTCGCTACGTTGGTTTTCTCGATGATGACGACTACTGGATTGACACCGGGCACCTGGCCCGCATCGCCCAAACTCTGCACAATGCCTCAATGCCGGTCGACGCCTGTTTTTCCTGCCAAACCGCGTTTCGCGACGGGCAGCCCGTACCAGCGGCGCTATGGTTGAATGCGCTCGCCACCCACTTACAACCGCGCGAACCCATTGACCCGGGTGGAGCGTATGCCGTCACCGTCTCCGACTTGCTGCATTGCCCCACCTTCGCCCACTTGAACACCCTGATCGTGCGGCGCGAACTTTACCAGCAGATCGGCAGTATGGACGAAACTATCCGCTACGAATGCGAATGGGATCTGTATTTGCGGGTTATCGACGCGGGCCAAACCCTTCGCTATTTTCCCCAGGTTATCGCACGTCACAATGTTCCCGACCAGACGCAACGCAACAATGCCTCTACCCGGGTTTCCGATCTCCAAAAAATACTGTTCAGGATCAACGTCATGGACAAGGCGCTGCTGTTCTCGAACAATCCGCAGATTCAGCGCGCCGCCCGGCGCAACAAAACCGTCGCGCTGAAACAACTGGCCGAACGTTTGGCGCAACAGGGCCAATATCGTCAAAGCCTGTACTACGCGACCGAGGCATTGATCGGCGGACTGAACTGGAAATGGCCGTTCTACTGCATCTACCTGGGATTACGCGCCCTGACTGTGCATGGTTAAAATACCCTTAATGAATCGGGCAACGATGGAGCATTGTTTATGATCGTGATTGGCCTCGGCTCCGGTCGCACCGGCACCGCCTCACTGGCGCGTTTGATCGACAGTCAACCTCATGCACTCTGTTTTCATGAACTTAATCCCGCTGGCGCGGTATTCGCCGGCAATCCACAGCCAGTATGCAATACCATTCGCGAATTCCAAGCCATCCTGGCCGGCGGCGATAAACGACTCCTGGCGCTGGACTACACCCGCCCGATGTCAGTCAAGACCTATACGCGCCTTCAAACCATGAACCAGGTTCGCATCCTTGGCGATATCGCCTTCTATTATCTGCGCTATATCGATGATCTGTTGTCGATCACCGATAATATCCGCTTTATCTGCATTCGCCGCGATAAGCAGGAGACCGTGGAGAGTTGGCTGGAAAAATCCTCGATGCACCGCTGGCGTTCGCTGTGGATTGCAGACTGGTTCAAGTCGTTGATCACCCGTACACCGTTTCATCGATCAAAAAACTTTTGGCAGGAACACGACGGAACCGAATATCAACCCGATCCGGTCTGGGATAAAACCTTTCCCAAATTCGAAGCGGTCAGCAAACGCGAAGCCATTGAAAAATACTGGGACTACTACTACGCCGAAGCAGAACAACTCGCCACCCAACACCCCGAACATTTCCGCATCTTCGATATCAGCGAAATGAGTCATCCCGCCGGGCAGAAAAACATCCTGGGCTTCATCGGTATCCCCAAACACGAGATGGTGCTGCGTGACAAGTTTCATGAACACCAGAGTGGGCGGAAATGACCGGTCACCGTTCATCGCGATGCATGGATTCAAAGCAAAGTAACATATGAATACATCGATCAAACAATCGTTGATTAAACAATCGTTCAAACCCCTATTTATTGACAATGGCAAAGGCCGCCTTTTTGCATTGTATTTCCCGACAGAAAGCCCCCCAAAAGGAGCGCTGCTCTATCTTTCCCCCTTTGCGGAAGAAATGAATCGCTGCCGCGCCCTCGCTGCTGAACAAGCCCGATCACTTGCGGCATTAGGCTATGCTAGCCTGCTCCTGGACCCCTACGGCGTTGGCGACAGCGACGGCGAACTCACTGCCGTCGACTGGCAGACCTGGGTCTCAGACGTGCAAATTGCCGCAGACTGGCTTGTCGCTCAGGCTGGCTGTGAAACGATCCTTTGGGGGTGCCGACTGGGAGCGCTACTAGCTACCTCCATTGCGAATGATCATCCTGGCCGCTTCCGTCGCCTGCTACTGTGGCAACCGGTCATCGATGGCAAGGTCTTTATGACCCAATATCTGCGGTTGCGCTTGGCGTTCCTGATGGAGCGCGGTCTGCCCAAGGAAACAACTGACCAAATTCGCGCGAAACTAGCCGTCGGCGAGATCGTTGAAGTCGCTGGCTATGCGCTTACGGGAAAATTGATTGCCGGTATTGACGCGACTCGCATGACAGACTTGGTCTGTTTAAACAACCACCACAGCGTAGCCTGGTTTGAACAGGTTGCACAATCGGGCGACCCATGCAGCGCGCAGAGCCAACGGGTTATTGACCACCTGCGCTCATACGGCAATGACGTCAATGTGCAACCTTTTACCGGACCTAAATTCTGGCAACTGCATGAGCGTGATTCAGTGCCCGACTTAATCAGGAAAACCAATGGCATTTTCAGGAGTTGGATGTGAAGACCCATGAGTTGCCGATCACCTTTAAATGTCAGGGTGATGCATTGCTTGGCATCATTCATCTGCCCGATCAGCCTTCTCATCGAGGAGTCCTCAGTATTGTCGCGGGAGGTCCACAATACCGGGCTGGATGCGGTCGCCAACTAGTTTATCTTGGGCGAAAACTGGCTGCTGAAGGCATACCGGTCATGCGCTTCGATTACCGTGGAATGGGCGACAGCACCGGGTTGTTCCGGGGCTTTAACGACATTGAAGATGATCTACGGGCTGCCCTGCGCGCATTTCGCGAACATGCGCCGATGGTGACCGAATTTGTTCTGTGGGGCGGTTGCGACGCCGCATCGGCTAGCATGATGAATGCTTGGCGGTTTCCAGAGGTGAAGGGACTGATTCTTGGCAATCCCTGGGTACATTCCGAAGAGACCAGTGATCGCGTCACGGTCAAGCATTATTATTGGCAACGTCTACGCGAAAGATCATTCTGGATAAAAGTTCTACGATTCCAGTTTAACCCACTGCCAGCCCTATCCATGATAGGCCGGGTATTACGCCCACATCGATCTATTGCACACCCATCAAACTCATTCGAAAGCTTGTCTTTTCAAGACAAAATGCGCGAAGGCATTCAATGCTTTCATGGCCACATCTTGTTGCTGATGAGTGGAAAAAGCCTGGTTAGCAAGGAATTTGATGAACTCGTGCAAACCGAACCGGCGTGGTGCAATGCGATGAAAAGTCCAGCCTCGGTGACACGCCATGATTTGCCTGAAGCAGATCAGACTTTTTCTACTATGGAAGCGCGTAATAAAATGATTTTTCTTGCTGAAAAGTGGCTCAAAACATGGCCGGAAAATCATTGATTGGAATATTCTTGGCTCATCGGGAAAACGATTGAGGGATGTCGTTTTCCCTAGATGGTTGGACTTGTAAACTCCATCAAAGCTACTTTGACTTAATGTTTGGAATTTTTAGAACTCTATTGGCACTTGCCGTTGTATTTGGGCATCTGGGTTCAGTACCGCATATTGGTGCTTATGCTGTTTTTGGGTTTTATTTTCTGAGCGGATATTTGATGACTTATATTATGCACCATACTTATGGTTATTCTTTGAAAGGAATCTCTCAATTTTGCTTAAATAGATGGTTGAGGATTTTTCCAATCTACTATTTTTCAGCAACTTTATCTTTGATACTCGTTTTGCTTCTCGGTGAAGAATTTACTCGCTCATTTCATGAAAATATTGGATTTCCTCAATCAACTGACCAGATCTTGAGAAATCTATTTTTAATATTAACAATCCATACGGATACCCGATTAGTACCTCCAGCATGGGCACTTACTGTTGAATGTTTTTATTATCTTTGTATTGGGTTTGGACTATCTGCAACTCCTCTACGAACTCTCATTTGGTTTATGGCTAGTGTCACTTATACTATCTACTTGATAATAGGGGGGGCATCCCCAAGTTACCGCTATTTCCCTGTAGCTGCAGCATCCCTACCATTTTCGGCTGGTGCTTTACTTTACCATTTTCGTCAGCTTAAAGTTTATCATAGTGTAGTACTTGCGGGAAATAATCTTCTTGTAATTTTGATTTTAACTATTACTTTTAATTATATTTTTGGTGTATATTTAATGCAATCTCCTAGAGGGGTGTGTTTTTATATAAACCTGCTTTTGACGGGATTTGTTATCAATAATCTGTGTGAACGTAAGAAGGTTTTTTCAATTGACAAAAACTTAGATTCGATAATAGGAGATCTCAGCTATCCAATTTATCTTCTTCACTATCAATGTGGTTTGGTTGTTTCTTACTTGGCTAGTGGATGGCAGCTTAGTCGTGGATTATTCCTCCTTGCTGCGGTGCCGATTGTAATTGCATCTGGGTTCTTAATGGCAAGATTTTTCGAGCGACCTATTGAAAAAATAAGGAATAAAATTAAGAGATAATCAGACCTGATTAGCCACGAAGTTCAGCAGGCTGGCTAGGTGAGCCTGTTGGGGTGGATAATTGGCGTATTCCGATGAAGGAGAGACGCGATGGGGATCAACCGGGTGCAGTTTCAAAAAGGTTTGTCGATAGCGGAGTTCATGGAGCGCTACGGAACCGAGGAGAAGTGCCACGCCGCGTTGGTGGCGTCGCGTTGGCCGACGGGTTTTGTCTGTCCGGAATGTGGCTGCACGCGCCATGGTACCTTCGAGCGCAAGGGACTGCGGTATTGGCAGTGCTCGGCGTGCCGGGCGCAGACCACGGTGACCTGCGGCACGATCTTTCAGTCCACCAAGCGGCCGTTGACGACCTGGTTTCTGGCCATGCACTTGCTGGCGCAGGCCAAGAACAACGTGTCGGCTTTGGAACTCAAACGCCACCTGGGGGTGCGCTACAAAACGGCCTGGTTGATCAAGCACAAGCTGATGGAGGTCATGCGCGAGCGTGAAGAATCGCGCCAGCTCGATGGCCGCGTCGAGATCGATGACGCCTACCTAGGTGGCGAGTTGCCCGGCGGCAAGAGCGGCCGTGGCTCGGAGAACAAGGTGCCCTTCATTGCCGCCGTGCAGACGACCGAGGCCGGCCACCCGCTGTTTGCTTGCCTGACCAAGCTGGAGTTCACCAAGGACGCGATCGCCCAGTGGGCCAAAAAGTCGCTGTGTGCGTCGGCTCATGTGGTTTCCGATGGACTGTGGTGCTTTCAGGCCGTCACGGCATCCGGTGCCGCGCATGCGCGCACCGTCACCGGCGGTGGTCCCGCCAGCGTGAAGCTGGAGACGTTCCGGGTCGTCAATACCCTCTTGGGCAATCTGAAGACCGCATTCTCCGGCACCTACCATGCGTTCGATTTCGCCAAGTACACCCATCGCTACCTCGCCGAGGTTCAATATCGATTCAATCGCCGCTTTGATCTGTCCAGCATTCTTGCCCGATTGCTTCGTGCATCAGCCATCACTTCACCCCATCCCGAGCGCATCATTCGCGCGGCTGAACAATGTGGCTAATCAAGTAATCAGATTATCGGTGTTGTCCCTTAGTCTTTTCAATAGCTATCCCCACATTGTCTATGCTGGAGAGGGTTTAAGGCACCCGATTACCTACAACTTATCCGTCACCGGCATACACGGCGCGGCCGGCCTCCAACGCAAGGGCAAACGCTCTCACTTTTTGCATTCCTTCCCAGATCGCTTTAGGACCGGGATGACCATCCTGTTTACGGCCGAGAAAGCCCCCAAAGCCAGCGATCAGCCGCACCACCTGCCCCAGAGGCGGCGGGATTTCCGGTGGTTTAGTACGGTATGCGACCATCCAGGCCGCCTGCCATTCCTCGGCATCGAATACCACATCGCAGGGTAACTGCGGGCAATTCCGTCCCCAGGTGACCAGGTGCAGGATGCGCCAGGCGATGATCAGATAAACCACCAGCGCCCGCTCCAAGCGTTCGAGTGTCCCCAGTTGCAACGCCTCGACCCGGCAACCGGATTTCCAAATGCGGAAGAAAATTTCAATCAGCCATCTTTTTCGATACCAGTCAATGAGCTGTACTACATCCCCCAGCGTATCCGCTGTCCGGTTGGTCAGCAGCCGCCACGCGATCGCCTTCTCACCAGCCGGCGGCTGTTCCTCCCGCGCCAGAATCGCCGTCACGGTCACGGCGGGTTGGCCGTGATGCGCCGACAGGGTCACCGCTTGGTGATACAGGGTCTGGCGCACCAAGCGTGCTGGACGGTCCGGAGCTGCGGACAGGATGAATTCCACCTCACCCAGCGGTGTGCTCTGGGCCAGCCGTTCCCACAGCTTCTCGCCCGTGGTCGTCTTGCGGTTGTGCCGGGACCGGATCAACCCGTCCGCCGGGGCGCCGCGCCGGGCCGCGGCGTCCATCAGCGCCCGCAGATCGCCTTCCCGATCCGCTACGTAGACCAGGCGGATCGCGGGCACGGTTTCGGCTAGATCGGCCACGATCTCGTAGCCTTCGATCCAGCGGGTGCTTTCCTTGACGTCGGGCTGATCTTTCGGCTTCCGCGCCCACATCCAAGCATCCAACACCCCCAGCGCCAGTCCCGCAATCCCCGGTTGCGAAGTGAAATCCAATTCCGTCGTGTCCTGAAGGCATAACACCACCGGCTGGCCCACCATCCGCTTCACCGTCCGCGTGGTATGGACCTCCAGAATTTCGCGCCACTCCACCGCCGGATTGTCCAGTAGCCGATAGGCCGCCTTGGTCTCGGGCCAGCCCCCGCAGGCCAGCGGGATGCTCCCAGTCGGCTGGGCCGACAGATCATCCACCAACCTGATCAAGCGTGCAGTCCGCCGCGCATCCCCCAACTCCAGATCGTGAAACTCTACCTGTGCCCAACTCATGCACCATACCTATTATTGGATGAAAATAACATCTTAACAATGAGTTGGAATTTGTGGGTAATCGGATGATTTAAAGGCTTACCACCTATCAGTTTCTCATCACGGGGCAAACCCGATAGAAGGAAGGTAACGGTTGTTGCATTTGTAGCTTCCGGTGGAGCGCACGCAGACCCCGGGTGAACCAGGAAACGGCGCTACGGGCGAGTTTTCGAAAGGTCCAATGGTGAGGATCGGTCTGTTCTTGCGTCTTTTTTCCAGGGGCGTGGGGTGATCGCGGGCCTCCTCTTGACCGACGCGCACGCACCAGTACATGGCCAAGGCCATGATCAGCAGCAACCGATCGAGCCGGTCAGCGGCCTGTAACTGCGTGTCTTCTAATTGAAAACCGCGGCTTTTGAAGTCGGAGAACATCGGCTCAATGCCCCAGCGACTCGCGTAATCCCGCACGGTCGCCCGATTTGGCGGGTCATTCATGGCGATGATCCAGGGTTCCGGGTGGACCCCCTCATGCCAAATCGCCAGATTCGTCGCGACCCCTTGATTGAATAACCGCACATTGGGCAGATAGCGCTCGGTTTGCCCCGCCGCCAGCGCCCCGGTCGTGGTCATGTCTCCAAACCCTGGATCTACATTGAGATTGCCTTTCAATCGTAACCGATAATGCCAACCGGACTGCGCGTGAAGCCACGCGAATAAATCCACCGAGGGATAAAAGCGATCCGCTGAAAGCAGCACCTCGGCTCCCGCCGGGAGCCACGCGCGAACTTGTTCTAATACCGCTTTCTGGGCCGCAAAACCCAGATTGGCCGGGCCAGCTTCCACCCGCCAAGCAAGAGGTAAGGCCCGATCGCCGATCCCAAGGCTCACCATCAAAATCGCAAAACGATCCCCCAAATCGGTTTGGTCCAGACTCAGAATGATCGTCTGTCCCTGCGGGCCCGCCGCGGTTAAGGCTTGGCGCGCCCACGGTTCCAGCACTTCGCTACTCGACAGCAATGGATTTTTTAATAACCGGCGCAGCCACTGCTCGCGCATATCTTGCCGTTCGGTCTCCAACGGTAAAAGATTAGCAAGTTCCACAGTATTTGGGGTCTGAGCTTCCAGAATCGCCCCGACCGCCAAGGCCAATTTCGTAATCACTGTCTTACGCAACCCTGGGTGAGCTGCTCTCAATCCTGCTTCGATTGCTGTCGCCAATTGTCGAACCGTTCCCATGATCCCCTCATGATGTTCATTAAACTCATAATCCTAGTCTAACTCAGAACTGATAGGTGGTAAGGATTTAAAGGAAACCTAGGCTATCGATGAATTTATTAATAATCTGGTTGGTTAGATTAAAATACTTGCTATTTTCTACACTGTGATTAAAAAAACCGTGTTTGGCGCCTTCATAAAGCGCCAACTTGCACTGTCCCCCATTATAGATGACCTTATCACAAAAAGCCTGCGCTGTGGATACTGGAACTTCCGAATCCTCCGTGCCTAGTAAAATCAAGGTCGGCGGTATATTACCATCAATATGATGATACGGTGAAATATCAGACCAGTAGACGGCAACAAGGTGATGATCTGGCCTACCCGGTGATAAATCGAGCATCGGATTGTAGAGAACCAGCGCATTCGGACGGGATAAGTTTTTTCGATCCATAGGAGTATCTTTTATGGGCAACCCTACCCCTAACGCCGCTGCAAGGTGTCCACCCGCAGAGCCCCCACCGGCAATGATACGCTTAGGATTAATATATAGTTCAGCCGCGTGTTGCCGCAGATAAAGAATAGCTGCTTGTGCATCCTCAAGCGCCACCCGAGGATCACTATCATGCACCGAAGCAATCCGGTATTGGGCGCTCACACAGGTCAAACCGCGCTCCTGGAAATGCTGACACTGGGGATAAAACTGATGTGGGCTGCCATATTTCCAAGCACCACCATGAAACAATAGCAAAACTGGATAACCATTGGGCAGTGCAGGCCCTTGAGCTTGGAATAGATGAAGCGTCAATTCGTACCCATCAATGATCCGGTAAGTTACTTTGCGATCTGGAGTAATCGCCGAAAATTTTGAATGTTTAATAGCAATATAGCCGCTGATAAGCAACAATGCCACGATCAGGCCCAGCAGAAAAAACCAGTTTTCGCGCGACATTTTCAACAGTAATTTTTAGTCTCTTAAGAATCGCATATTTATTATGGAATGTATTTCTTTTTAATCTCAATTTTATGTGTTTTTAATTTAACACTCATCCGATGTGGTTTGATTCGATTGGTGCATGGCGAGCTGTTCCTTAACAAGGTGTTCTGTGCAAACCAGTATAATCATAATGTAATACGGCATGTCCCAATAAGCCAGACTCAGAAAAGCCCCGCCTATCGCAAAACCAACTAGGCTGACCTTGCACATTGATCCAAGCAAACCAGCCCATTCTAGATTTCCATTCCCTTTAGCGAGATGTACTAATTGACCTGCTATTATGTAGGTTGATAACCAGAATAGTAGATAAAGCACTAATCCGATATAGCCATGCTCACCAAGGACTTGAAAATAAATACTATGTGCAACTAACACATCGTTTGGGTTTGGAGCGTACATCTCATAGACAGCACGCGATGCTGTTGAAAAGCCTGCACCAAGGAAACGATCATTGGCAATATTAATCGCCATTTTCCATGCATTAATACGCCCCATAGCTGAGGCATCCTCTTCATAAGTCTCGATAGTATTCATCCGATTCATCCATTCATCAGGCATTAAAAAAATCACTAATGGGGCAACTAAAATTAGTAAAAACCCAACCGAAAATTTAGCGCCACTTCGCCACCACAACATGCTAAGCATTCCTATAATTGCTAAGAAAGCACCTCTTGAGTGACTACCAATGACAGACACTGCACATAGAAAAATTACCAAGTATATACCCATCTTAATCCAGTTTAGTGGAAACTTTTTGAAAAAAAACAGCTTTGCCACGATATGAGTGTTTTTTACCATAAAATACATTAAAGGAATAATCATAGTAAGTGCAACTGCTAGTTCATTATTACCTTCGACCAGGCTTGATGGTGGACCCCAAACTCGAAAAGAACCACCAGTTATTATTGTAAATATCCCTCCTTTAAATCCAAAGTATCCGATAGACAATATAATAATCCATATCAATGAAAAAATATCTTCACGTGTTCGAACAACACTGCCAACTACCATGGTCATTAATAAAACTTTAAGTACATCAATATATTTATTTAAACTTGGATCAGGGTGAATTGCTGAATTTGTTGTAATTCCCATCCACAAGGTGAATAAAATTAAGATTACGACAGGTAATCCTTGCGGCCATTTAAAATCTTTTGGATTTATAATGATGCTCAACATTGTCATCATAGCAGCAATCATCGCAAATGGCAGGGAGTAAGCAAACCCCCATCCCAAACGATGCGGATTCATTAATCCAATCCATACCCATAGTAAAGCTCCATAGTAGGGCCGCTTTAGTGCATAAATTGCCCAAACAGAAAAAATTACAATGATAAAAAAATCACGCACTTAATTAACCTAATCAGAGTTAATAATGGATCTGATAAATAAATCTAGATCTTCTCCTATCCCACCGCCATCCAATTGTTGAGGTATGAATTTTTTTGATGCTAAAATTAGTTTCTCCAGTTCTTGTAAGTGATTTGTCCATAACAAAGGTATTGACTTTTCAAGGTCTTTTAATAATTTCGTTTGGTGATCATCGGCTAAATCAGTATTAGCTACTGCTACAAATAATTTACCCATTATTAATAAATGAAATACCGAACTACCCCCATGACAAATAACTAGAGATGCTCTCGATAGCCAATCATCTAGGCTTCTATTAAAGCGGAAGTATTCACAATATTTAGGTATATATTGACCTGATCCAATTTGACAGGTTACTGGCTCCAGAATTGCACCTTTTCCCACTAATTCATCCACAGATTTTATTAGCCGATCAAAATGCGTAGTACCTACAGTAACGAATATCACAGTACATTCCCCTTATAGACTGTTCCTTTAAATGATCTTGCCAGTTCTGGCCATTGCACATAAACTCGGTCGCACAATCTTAAAAAAAGTAATAATCGCGCCGTACGTGATATATCTGATGTTCGTGTAATGCTTTCCACGAAGATTGTAGAATGCCTGTATAGCTTCCCCCAAATACATAAAGGAATAGCTAATGGTGTGCCAATACACACAATTATTTGAATGTCTAGCTTCTTCAATAGCTTATAGGTATCAAAAAAACTCATTAAGTACTGACTAACCATTCTCCGTACTGAGCCATCTTGTCGTCCAGGCATTCTTTCAACCCGGTACACCGTACCTTCTGGAATCTCTCCTGGCAGAGGTATCATTGAATCATTCGTTGTGACAAAACAATACTCGTAGTTGCCTTTTAAACCTTTAATTAGTGATTTTGCCTCCCACAAAAACCCCCCTCCCGTCAATGTAAGCATCACTTTAATGCGAACAGATTTATTGCCCATAATTCTAATCTCTCATAATAGCGATGTTTGGTAAGCGTTTATCCAAGCTAAGAGCTTGTCCAAATTGAGTTGAAATTTCATAAAATCAGCGTTTTCCTACAGTTAGGAGTTACGCAGTTGCCAGTAACGTGTAGAGTGGATTGGCCAGATAGGCCCGTACAGCGGGGCAGATGATGGCGATTTTGGCCTCGAACCAAACTGATACCGGTGCGATAGCAATGCCACTCCAGGCGCAAGAACACGTGCAGAGCCAGGCCGATGTGGTTGCGCTGGGCGTGGGCGGCGCGGACTTGGGCGCGCTCCACGTCGTAGAACTACTTGATGCCGCGATGGTAGTGTGTTCGATGGTCTAGGCATAGTCGGCCGCGCGCGCGTCAGCGGTGCCCTCTGGAGGTTGTTACTGGCCCACCGTTCACTGTCACCGTCTGGAGCGATGATCTTGAACAGACGGATCAGGCCATACTCCTTAAGATGTACGATAGTGTCGTGGGCATCGGTGTCGACCCGTGCCACCGGGCGTAAGCCGCTCCAGTCAGGATTGACGAGGCGGTTGGCTTTCAGTCGCATCAACCAAATCCAGCTAAACCTTCGAATCAGTTTCAGGTTTTCCAGGCTGCCGTACCAACTATCAAAAACCGTGCATTCCGGGACAAATCCGCGCGCGTAGGCGGTCTTGAGCAGGGCTTGGAAGTGATCGTTTTTAGTCAGATCATCCCCAGCAGCCTTGTCGTAAAGCTGGTTGTCCACCAGCACATGGCGGTCACCCTCGGTCCACAACAGGGTGATTAGGTTGATGCCCTTGACCACCGCGTGGTACTTGCCCGACCCGTGCTGCTGGACCAGTGCGATTTTCTCGGCATACGGTTTGTCTAGCGTCGAGCCGTCAATCATCAACACCCCACCGTGGTACTCGATTTGTCCGGTAGCCTCCCGCCAGAGCGTCGCGGTCTCCGATTCCAGGCGGTGCAACAACCGGGCGAAGGCATCATGGGCCGGTGCCGTGCTCCCCTCCAGATTCCGCTTTTTTACCTTACCACTCGGCAAATGTGTAACTCCTAAGATTAATTGGAACAATACCCTGGATGATCTGATGAGGTCATATAATTCTGCGCCAGCCCCAACCCAAACCGCCAGCGCGGACGTTGCCACGGCGTAAAGCGCGGTAACTGGAAAACGTCGCTATTGCCCCGCGCTACTCCCCAGGCCGTCGACACCGCCGCCCGGAATCCCAGACGCTGCACGATTTCGACATGCTCACGGCGATAATCCGTCTCCGGCTGACCATTCGGATAGGCGAACAGCGTTCCCGGCTCCCCCAGCAGCGTCTGTAGATACTCCCGACTGTCCGCGATTTCCCGTTCCGCTTCCCTGCGTTCCAGCAGCGCCAGAATCGGATGATGCACGGTATGCGCGCCAATGCCCATTCCTGCTTCATGTAGTGCTTTCACCTGCTGCCGGGTCATCATCAAATTGTCCGGTAACGTCACGTTGGCAATGTCCGCCAAGGCGTTGACCGTCTCCCGCCGTTGCGCCAGCGGCTGATACTTGATCTGATTCAATAATGCCGGAATGGCCTGACGTTTCGCCTCCAGGGATTGCAAATCATGTCGCCCCAAACCCAGCAGTGTTAAATCCAGTATCGGTTGACGACAACAACGCACCGTTTCAATGATCGTATCGTTAAACATCCGCCCGCCATCTAAAAAACCTACGGCGATAAAAAAGGTCGCGGACAGACCATGCCGCTGCAAAATCGGTAACGCCACATCATGATTATCGGCATACCCATCATCAAAGGTGATTGCCGCCGCCCGCGCCGGCAGACAGCCCTGCTGCAAGCGATCGACTGCTTCAGCCAAAGGCAGTACATTGAACCAGTCCCGCATCCAACCCATCAGCGTGTCAAAGCGCTGCGCATCGACTTCACTCGGAAACAGCGGATCGGGTTTCGGCAACACCCGATGGAAGATCAGGATGGACAGGCCGGCGCGCGATCCAGGTGGGGAGGCCAGGGTAAATGCAGTACGGAAGAGCATGATCTTATTCGCGATCCAGGTCGATCCCCAAATCACGCAAACGCTGCGCCAAACGCTCGGCGCGCTGGCGTTCCTCGTGGCTGCGCTGTTCCGCCTGTTCCGCGCGCTGGCGTTCCAGCACCGCTAAATCCCGCTCCCGCAGAGCGGTTTCCTCCGGCCCAAGAACCCGTGTTCCGCTCGATTCAAAATACCGTAACCAACCGTCTTGCACGCCCAAATACAACCCCAGTTGCGTACTCCACCGCCAGCCCCGCTTATCCACGGCGATTGCTTCATACTGTTGATCGATCCGCCGGAACCCAGCAAACTCCCCAGTGATCGGCGAGAACCAGAAATATTCTGGGGTCCGGAAAATATTCTGGTACAGACTCTTTTTATCGGTCCGGTCAACCGCTGCCGTCGAATCCGAGAGCAGTTCAATGATTAAATCGGGGTAACGTCCGCCTTCTTCCCAGACCACCCAGGAATTGCGGGGGGTGTGCGATACATCCCTGACCAGAAAGAAATCCGGTCCGCGAAATTGCCGACGTTGCAACTGCTCATGCGCGTAGTACACCGTTAGATTAGCGCCAATGAAAAAATCGTTGCGTCCTCGCCAATGCCACTCCAGATGACTGACGAGCAGCGCCAATTGTTGATAATGTTGCGTACTTTCCATTTCCGGTTCATCGCTGAGCAATTCGCGGGCGTCCGGCATCCGCTCAGCCAGTTGTTCGGCAGTGAACGCCATCGTTAACCCTCCGTCATTAAAATTTTTTCATTGAACCTCAAAACTTAAACCTTGCTAACAACATATCGGTACTTTCCGGATTGCTCCGCTGGAATGGCGCTGACCTTCTCCACATCAATCGCCACCTTCTCACCCAACCGCTGTTTCAAACCTTGCACAATGCGTTGCTCATCATCAATGGAAAAACCTGCGCCCGGCACCACTTGCACCACGGTACGCTCCAACGATTCCTGAATGATCTTGAATGCTTCCACCGTCGGCAAATCCCGGAGGATATAAATCAGCGCCAGGCCATGCATGACCGTGCCATCAGCGGCCATCACGAAATCGGTTGCCCGGCCCTGAATCTCCCGCAACAAAGGTAAGCCCCGCCCGCAGGAACAGAGCTGATCGTCCAGCACGGCAATATCGCCGGTGCGGTAACGGATAAAGGGAAATTCGCCGGTCGCCAAGTGAGTCACCACAATCTCCCCTGCTTGACCCAGTGGCAATACTTGCCCATCGGGGCTGACGATCTCAACGATGATGTCCTCGGCGGTGATGTGCATTCCACCTTCTGGACATTCATGGGCGATAAAGCCAGCGTCGCGTCCGCCATAACCATTGGCGACCCGGCAGCCGAACGTTTCGGCAATTACTGTTTTTTGCTCATCATACAGACGCTCGGAGGTGACGAATGCGACACGAATGCCTAAGTCATCCATGCGCTGACCGCGCTTGCAGGCATGCCGGGCAATAAAACTCAGCGCGGAAGGGTAGCCGAACAGCATTTTTGGCCGCATCGCCCGAATCGCCGCGATAAAGCTATCCAGCTTCGCCTCCGACATCTCAAACGCGGGTAGCAACTGCGTCCGCAACAACCGGTCGCGCCACATTTTTAGCCGATCTTGGCCAGTTAGCTCGATTGGCGACCCCCAGATCACGATCTCCGGATCACCGATATCGACACCCCACCAGCGGGTGGCCCGCCACTTGGCAGCGACATCGTGACTAACTCGTTCCTTACCAATGAAGAAAATCAGCGGTTGACCACTAGAGCCGCCCGTATTAAAGCGGGCCAGATTACGGGCATCCGCTGCCTTGAAATCCCCGGTCTGGGTGCGAATTAGATCCTTGGTCAAAAAAGGCAATTTCTGTAAATCGGATAGGTCAGCCACTGATGTCGGATTGAAGGCTATTTCGGAAAACAGGCGTCGGTAATAGGGAACTTGCGCCCCGGCTTGCAGCAACAGTACCTGCAAGCGTTGCAATTGCCAGTTTTGCAAGCAGGCACTGTCCCACCATTGGCTCTCTTCGAGAAACCGGCAGATATGTACTGTGTTATGACCTTTCAGGCGTTCGTGGAGGGGAAAGAGAAAATTGGCTACCAGCTTGGTATATAAATCCTCGTTCATGAGGCTGCTCCATTTGTTTTCAATCCGCTATCCTGCAGAGCGTCTCTGTAAACAGAAAACCATTGTTCACGCACCGTGGGCCAGGTGTAATCTTGTACAATTGCCAGCCCATTTTTACGCAAGACAGTGGCTAGATCCGGATCATCGAGTACCCGTATTGCCGCCACTGCCATTGCCTGAGGATCACTGGGATCAACCAGCAAAGCTGTTTTTCCATCCTTCACTAAATGAGGAATGCCACCTACATTGGTGCTAACAATAGGTACTCCACATGCCAATGCTTCAAGCAGAGAAATGGGCATGTTATCTGCCAGACTTGGGTTTAGTAACAGGTCTGTTTGACGATAGATTTCAGCCATTTCCTTGTTATCCAGACGCCCAGTAAAATTCACAGATTCAGCTATGCCAAGATGTTGAGATAATTGCTCTAAATCTACCCTTGATTCTCCAGAACCAGCCACATTTAATTTTGCACTTGGATAATTATTTTTTATTAAAGCAAAGGCTTTTAAAGCTGTGCCTATATCATAAATAGGCTCTAGATTACGCGCTACCAGTAAATTGATATTATGTTTTATATGGTTATTTTTAGGATAAAAATATTTGATATTAATAATATTAGGTACAATTCTAGTTAATATGTCACGTTGAAAAAACACGGCCTCCAAAAAACTGGAGGGAACCACAACAAATGTTGCTCTAATAACGGTTGGCCGGACCCACCGCCAGGAATGGTTGAAGAAGCTTTCTGCTTCACCACCACGATAATTAATAATGACAGGTATTCTTCGCCACCATCCAATCCAAACGGCTGGTGCTGCAAACAAATGCCATGACCAGCCAGAATTGGCCATAATATGTAGCAAATGTACTTTTCCTGTTGCTCGCCATAATCGCAATAGGTAGGGAATTAGACGAAATAAAGCGCGAAAGAATGGGATCTTTCCAATCCAGGATGGATAATACGGTGGATTGACCTGTACCAATTCAACGTGCAGCCCTGACTCAATAAGAAGATGGGCGAGCTGTCGTGTTTGATTAGCCATGCCTCCTGACGGGGGAGGCAAAGGACCGACCAAAGCAATTGGATGATTACGCAAAATCGCATTGACTTGCATTTTATCAAGGTAGTCGCTATTCACAGCTCAAATTGATTCCTAGATCCTGCAACTAATTGTTATGCCAAGCGTTCGGCATGTTGCCCTGCTTGCTCGCTGTTTCAACAGCTCATCACTGTACAATTTCCAGGCATTGAGTGTTCAATCGGTTAGTTGTTGGACAGTGAACACCATCGCTAAATCTCCAAGTTCACTCCTTTAGATTGACAGATACTGTCGAGGATACTCTCATGATCAGTCCAGCAAAGGCACAATCCGGCTCAAGTTGCCGTCCCAGTCATAATGACGCAACACCCATTCCCGGCCACTCCGTCCCGCTTTTTCTGTTTCAACGGGATTTCCCAGAAATGCCAGCGCCTGTTGTACCAGTTCTGCCGGATCGTCGGCTACCAAAACCCCCTCCAACTCCTTTTTTTCAAAGGGGCGATCGAGTGGCTGGAGGAGGGTGGTGGTAATGGCGGGATTGCTGGACCGTTGCGACGGCCCAATTCCTTCCATCGCTGCCGAAGTCGCCAGCACCGGCTTGCCCATGGCCATCGCCTCCAGCACCTTATTTTGCACTCCACGGGCAATCCGCAGTGGCGCGACCGAAAACTCAGCATGAGCGATATAGGGCCGCACATCGGGTACGGTTCCGGTTACTTTGACACCGGGTAAGCTCGCTAACTGCTGCACCGTCGCAGCGGGCCGTGCCCCAACGATGTAAAACTGGCAGTCTGGCACGGTACGGTGGATTTCTGGAAACACCGTGCGCGCAAACCACTCCACCGCATCCACATTTGCCCAATAATCCATCGCTCCAGTAAACACCAGCACCCGCTCTTTTGCCAGGTACGGATTGGGATAATCTTGCTCAGGATTAAAGTAATCAGTATCGACGCCATTGCTAACCGCGAGCACCCGTTCAGCAGGAACCTCCGGTGCTAACTGGCGGAACAGCGCTGCTTCATCAGCGGTCACGAACACGCTAGCGGCGAATTCCCGCGCCACGGTCCGCTCAAACGCCAGTAGCCGCTGGCTTTCACGGCGGTAAATCCAGCTCAAGGGCCACCGCTTCCCATCGGCATACTGCGCCCACTTGGTGGAATCGGCATCGACAAAGTCCATTACCCGCCGCAAGCGGTCTAGCGGGGGGTGACGCAGGTACTGTGCCATCGCCGAAGAGAAGACTAGCGCCCGCTCAATTCGCTGTTCCGCAACCACTCGATCTACCCAGGTTTGCAGGCCGGTATGACGATAATAGGGCAGGGTTAACGGTTCACCGGTTGCCAAGCCGCGCAAACTCCACAGTTTGGCACGATGCGGCTCCAGCGGCGCACAATAGACATCAGCACAGAACCGGCGTACTTCATCAAGGTGTTGCCAATCATCCGGGTCGTCGACAAAGGTTCCCAGCCAGACCCGGTAATGCCCGGCTAGATGGCGCAGGAGATGAAAGGAGCGCACCTTGTCGCCCTTATTGGGCGGAAAGGGGATGCGATGGACGAGAAACAGAAGATTGTGCATAACCGTGCTTTATGTCTTTCGGCCCTTCGAATAGGTTCCGGGCCATATTTACGCAATAATAGCAGTCATCGGAACGATATGTTCAATGGCATCTACGATCCACAGGCGCTCTGGTGGTGTCCACAAGGTGCTATCTTCAGTGATAGTGGAGTGGGCCATTGGGCCTAAAACCGGAACCAATCTAATTGACCATGATTTCCAGTTTGCACAATATGTCTTTTGCTTCCGGCCTCGCGGGCTGTTTCAACCCAGCCTATCCAGCCGATGCTATCCGCATTCAAGACACCCTGGCGGCCGCCCTGTGCGAACCGGCTACTCTCAGCGTGGCCAGCGCATTCTGCGCGGTAACTGACGGTGGGGTCCTTGAACAGGAGGGTCTTCTGATCGCCTGCTTGGGCCGATTGCGCCATGCCAGCGTTAGCGGGGATGTTTCCGCAATCTTGCATACATTGGCTAGCGACTACCGGACGCTGGGGACGTCTGCGCTGCAAAAACTATCCGGCTCTTTTGCCTTGGCGATCCTCGATCCTAAGCGCCGCACGGCATTGCTGGCCGTTGACCGGATCGGCATCGAGCAACTCTATTACGCGCCACAAACCGATGGTCTGTTGTTCGCTACTGCGCCGGGTGCCCTGACGCGCGTCGGCAGTTTTGATACCCGTATCGACCCGCAGGCGATCTACGATTACCTGTACTGCCATATGATCCCCAGTCCCCGGACGATTTACCGGGGGCTGCGCAAACTCCCCGCCAGTCACTTTCTCGAATGGCGGGATGGTGCATTGCGCGTTGAATCGTACTGGTTACCCCAGTTTGCGGAAACGCCGATTGATGCCGCAGCCGCCGGGCGTGAAATGCGAGAGATGATCGAAGCTGTGATCCGGCGTGAAGCCAGCGAAACTTCGGCAGCCCAGCTTGGCGCGTTCCTCAGCGGTGGTATCGACAGTTCCACCGTAGCCGGAATGCTGGCCCGCGTCACCCAACCGGCTCATACTTATTCCATTGGGTTCGCTGTGCCGGGTTATGACGAAATGGACTATGCGCGCACTGCCGTGCGCCATTTTCAAACGACACCCCACGAATACTATGTTACGCCCGACGATGTGGCGGAACTGCTCCCGCAAATCGCCGTTGCGACCAGCGAACCATTCGGCAATTCCTCACTGCTGCCAGCTTATTGTTGCGCCCGCTTTGCCCGGGAACAAGGAATTAGCCGGTTGCTCGGCGGTGATGGCGGCGATGAACTGTTTGCCGGTAACGAACGCTACGCTACGCAAGGGATTTTCGAACTGTTTGGCCGGCTGCCGTCTGCATTGCAATCGCTCATCGCTGCCGCTGCCAAACCGCTGGCGCATGTCCCGCTGGCCCGCAAAGTCCATAGTTACGTCAAACAGGCCCGTATTCCGCTGCCAGACCGTATGGATAGCTATGCTTTCCTGGTGCGCCATCAGCCGATTGAAGTATTCAATCCGGACTTTCTTAATCAGGTCAGGACGCTGGAGCCGCTGGAGTTGAAACAGGCGATGTTCTTCGCGCCGGATAATGCGTCAACTTTGAACCGGATGCTCTATCTGGACTGGCATTTCACCCTGCATGATAACGACTTGGTCAAAGTCAATACCGCCTGCCGGCTGGCAGGCGTTCAAGTCGCTTATCCCTTGCTGGACGATGAAGTGGTGGCGCTGTCCTGCCGGATCCCTTCCGCTGAAAAATTGCGGGGGACGACCCTGCGCTGGTTTTACAAGGACGCGGTACGCGGTTTTCTACCCGAAGCGATCATCAATAAGAAAAAGCATGGCTTCGGATTGCCCTTTGGAGTGTGGACCCGTTCTGACGCACGCTTGCTGGCTATCACCGATGGTGCGTTGGAATCGTTGAAACAGCGCGGCTGGTTTCAACCGGCGTTTCTCGATCAGGTGCGCCAACTGCATCGCGAAGGTCATGCCGCCTATTATGGAGAATTGGTGTGGATTCTGACGATGCTGGAGTTGTGGCTGCAGGGGAATAATGATCAACCCGATACTAGCGCGTCATAAATCCGCGTATATCGCTCCACGCTGTTTGGCCAGGTACGCTCCTCCTCCACGAACCGCCGGCCATTGGCCTTAAGCGCCGGCCAGCGTTCGGGATGGGCTAGCAATTCCAATGCCTTGGCTGTCAAATCACCCGTATCGCCAGCTCGGAACAGTATTCCTGTTTCGCCGTTACGGATCAGCTCATGATGACCGCCCACGTCAGAGGCAATGAAGAGCCGTCCCTGAGCCATCGCCTCCAGCGGTTTCAGCGGCGTGACCAGTTCCGTCAGACGCATGGACAGGCGCGGATAGACCAGCACGTCTATCAGGTCGTAATAACGATTGACTTCAGCATGGGGTACCCGGCCAGTGAACACGACCCTATCCGCAATCTCTAGCGCCTTTGCTTGGGCTTGGAGCGCTTGCTCCTGCGGTCCGCCGCCGACCAGCAACACGCGCACATCGGGTGTTTGTTTTAACAACTCTGGCAACGCTTCCAGCAGCAAGGCCAATCCTTCATAGGCGTAGAACGAACCGATAAATCCGAGAACCTGTGATCCATTCAGACCCAGTTGAGTTTTAAGCACTGGATCGGACTCTCCACCCAAACTGAATTGCTCGACATTGACCGCATTGGGAATAACCGTCACTTTCTCTGCTGAAATGCCTCGTCCGATGATGTCGTTACGCAATCCTTCGCAAATGCAGGTCACGGCATTAGCGCGTTGTAAAACATGAGTTTCCAGCGCCTTGGTCAGCCGGTAACGGAGGCTGCCCTCACGCGTGGTGCCATGATCAACTGCTGCATCTTCCCAGAATGCGCGCACTTCATAGACCAACGGCAGACGAAAGTGCCGGGCAACAGGTAGCGCTGCCAGGCCGTTCAGTGCTGGCGAGTGGGCATGCAACACATCTGGTTTGACCTGTGCAACGACTTCCGCTAGCCGTTGAGTCAAGCCTCGGACAATGGCTGCCTGGTTGAGTACCGGCCAGTGCGCCCATGCAGCGGTTTCCTGTGGAGTACGGAAGAAATGCAGATCCTCAGTGGTTTCTTCCAATGCTGACGTAGCACCCTGCTTAGCGCCAGTTATATGGAATGTCTCCCAACCCAAGCGCCACTGTTCCCGCAGAATGGCGGCAGTGCGGAAGGTATAGCCGCTGTGCAGCGGCAGGGAATGGTCAAGGATGTGGAGGATGCGCATCAGAGTGATTGCCGTTTTATATCGGGTTGATTTTCTATTCTTTCGCCACCCTCTATCTGCCGCAAGAATGCCTCGAACATCAGCACGGTCCAAATAGGCGCGCTGTAATCCCGCCGGCCGGATTCATGCGCTTCGACCAGATGGCGTAAATAATCCGCATTGAACAGGCCGGTGCCCAGCAACCGTTCGCCAGTCAGCGAATCGCGTACCCGCTGTTTCAGCGGTCCCCGGAACCAGCGTATCAGCGGCACGGCAAACCCCATTTTCGGGCGGTACATAATTTCGTGTGGAAGGTGCGGTTCCATGGATTTCTTTAGCAGATACTTGCTTTCCCCTTGACTGATTTTCAGTGAGGAGGGCAGGGTAGCCAGCCATTCCACCAGTGGATGATCCATCAATGGCTCGCGTACTTCCAGCGAATGCGCCATGCTGGCCCGATCCACTTTGGTGTTGATATCGCCCACCAGATAAGTTTTCAGATCGAGATATTGAATCAACGCTAGCGGATCGTCACTCTCCACCCGGACGGCATGGCGGCGAAACACATCCAAGGCATCATAGCCGCTGAGTTGCGTTTTAAATGAGTCAGAGAACAACTGCTGACGCATCTCATCACGCAGAATCGACACCGAATGAAAATAGGCTTGCACCGGATCCCGCGTCAGCGCCTGAAAGGTGGTCTTAGCCCGGAAGATCCGGGGTGCCCAGTCTGCTTTAGGATAGAGCCGGCCCAACAGACCAAATACCGGCTGGCGAATGCGCAAGGGGAGCAGTGACCGCAGCCGTTCCTCCATGAGATGCAGCCGATAGCGCCGGTAGCCGCCGAAGCTCTCATCCCCGCCATCGCCGGACAGCGTCACGGTGACATGCTTGCGGGCCAATTGGCAAACCCGGTAGGTCGGAATGGCGGAGCTGTCGGCATAAGGCTCGTCATACAGCCAAGCCAGCGTGTCGATCAGGCCGAAATCGTCACTCTCAACCGTATCGACGAAATGCCGGGTTTGATAGCGATCCGCAACCTGTTGGGCGAATTGCGCTTCGTTGAAGGCGGGATCGGTGAAGGCGATGGAACAAGTATTGACCGGGTCGCTGGACAAATGGGCCATCATCGCCACTACAGCGCTGGAATCGACGCCGCCGGATAGGAATGCGCCGAGCGGTACTTCTGAGATCATGCGCAGCCGTATCGATTCGCGCAAACGGGTGACCAGTTCCTCAGCCGCTTCTGTTGCGGTCAAGCGTTGATCGAGTGTGAACCGCACCTTCCAGTACTCACGGGGTTCCGGCAGGGGCCGGCCACGCCGGACCCGGAGGGTATGCGCCGGCAGCAGCTTTTTGGCGCTGGTGAAAATGGTGCGTGGCTCGGCCACATAACCCAGAGCAAAATACTCCTCGACCGCGCAGGGATCGATCTCTCGCCCCAGCTCCGGATGGGCGAGCAGAGATTTGAGTTCGGAGCCGAAGAGGAGTTGTCCATTGGGCAGCAGGGCATAGAATAGTGGCTTGACCCCTAGCCGGTCGCGGGCCAGAAATAGGGTTTCCTGGTTGCGATCCCATAAGGCAAAGGCAAACATGCCGCGAAAGCGTTCGACGCAGGCTTCGCCCCAAGCCTCCCATGCGTGAACAATCACTTCGGTGTCGCTGCGGGTGTGGAAGACGTGCCCCAAGGCTTCCAGTTCGGGAACGAGTTCCTGGAAATTGTAGATTTCCCCATTGAACACGACGACGACCGAGCCATCCTCATTGAATAATGGTTGCTGGCCGGTAGAGAGATCAATGATGGAGAGTCGCCGGTGGCCAAGACCCACACCGGGTTCGATGTGTAAACCGCCTTCATCCGGTCCCCGGTGATGCTGTGATTCGTTCATCCGGTGCAGAAGATCGCGGTTGATCTCCTGCCGATGGCGGGTGTCAAAAATGCCGGTAATGCCGCACATAGTTTCTCCTCTTCCTAACCCTTCCCCCTTAAAGGAAGAAGGGAGTTTTAACGCGGCACTTTAGCACCGAATCATAAACCGCTAGATAAGCGGTCACCATGGCCTCCATACTAAACTGTTCCTCAATCCGCCGCCGGCCTGCTGCGCCATGCGTATGCATCCGTTCAGGGTCATCTACATATTCGTGAATGGCTGCTGCCAGCGCTTCAGGATCCCTGGCAGGAACCAAGCGCCCGGTCTCATCTTCAACCACTAACTCGCCATTACCGCCCACATCGGTCGCGACCACCGGTAAGCCACATGCCATTGCCTCCAGAATTGTGTTGGAAATCCCCTCCGCTTGGGAGGGCAGCACGAAGAGATCAAAACTTCGCAATAACCGGGGTATATCGTCCTGCGCGCCCGGCAACCAGGCCAAATCCCGCAATCCTGCCTCATTCAACAGGCTTTCAATCCCGGCTCGCAGCGAACCTTCGCCAATGATCACAAGCCGCATGTGTTGCCGCGCATTGGGAATCATTTCCGCCAGCCGAATGAAAGCCCGTGCCAGATTAGGTTGATCCTTCACGTTTTCTAGCCGCCCGGCGGTACCAATGACCCGCGTTCCCGGCAGCGCAAATCCATCAGGCAGCGGCGAGCGGTCGTTGCCGGGATGAAACCGCACACTATCCACACCATTGATAATCCGGCTCATTCGTTTTGGCGCTACACCAATCCGGGTTTCCAGATAACCGGCAATCTCACCGGACAGCGCGATGTAATGATGAACCAGCGGGCGCAACCAGCGGCGCAAGCGATGGTGGCGGGGATTCATCAGCGCTGGATCGCGATCCCAGCCATGCTCGCCATGCACCCGCCTCTGGACCCCTGCTAGCCATGCTGGAAGCTGCATTTCCAGTGCCGCCAGGTTGCGCGTATGGACAATTGCTGGACGCAATTGGCGCAATAAGTTCCAGCAACGCCCATATAGTCCCAGATCGTGTCCCTCGGATTTATGCAGGGCAAACACTTCAACGCCAGGTTGCCGGATGCGGCGGCGAAACTCCGGGTTATAGTCAGTCAAACAGATGATCGCATGGTGGTAGCGATTCGGCGGTATGTGGTTGATCAAATTAACCAAACCGTTTTCAAGACCACCGACATCGAGACGATGGACCAGATGAGCGATCAAGGGTGATTGGTTGTCCGTCATTTCTAGTTGTCACCGCGGATGCTTGCTAGCGCCGCCGCGAGGCCCGGTTGCATGGTTTCTACAAACCGCTGCAAGACCACCTTGGCCTCATCCGGTTGAATGTTATAATCCGCTGCTATGGCAATTAACGCCGAACCCCGCTGGGCGCCGCTCAAGCGATCCCACGCTTCCCATGCCTTGGCCAGATAAGGTGAAACGACTATCTGTCCGCCCTCCCAGTAACCACTCCATACCAGCCGCTTGCGTAGACCATCGGTCAGGCTTGTTGCCTTGAATGGCCATTGAACACGACCTGCCTGGATTTGTACCCGGCCCTCACTGCCAAGGTAACGCCATTGTTTGCGGTCATACAGGCTGTTCTGACTACTGACCAGCTTAGCGTCCGGGCGTTGTCGCCGGTAATAAGCGATATAGAGGTGTATGGTCTTGCCATTCCATTGGTAGCGGCTTCTGACCACGGTATCCGCACCGCTAAAGTGTGGTTCCCATGTATCGTTATCCACTTCCGGTCCCCGCCAGGGGGCGGCTGCCGGCGGCGCTGACAAGACAATGGGTGCGCTCGTCGAATCATAACGGTCAACCCACACCGCCCACAGTGGACCAGTTGCGGCTGCCAGTATCACAGCCAATGTCCAAATCGTATAGCGTCCGGTCGCACCTGAAACAGCGGGTTCGATGGTCGAATCTTTAGATGACGGATCGCTGACTGTAAGTCCCTGGCCCATGACCTCTTCTGGCTCCCGCCAAAATGAGCCGATCCAGAACATTAGTAACACAATCAGGCCAAAAAAGAGCCAGCCATAAATGAGATGATCAATACCCACTGCGTATTTCATTTCACTGAGATGGGCGATCATTACGATGCCGTAAGCCCGGATGCCATTGGCGATAATTGGCATGACGGCTGACAACACAATGAAGGCTAGCCGCCGCCAAATGCTGCGATAGCTTAGATAAGCGTAGAGAAATCCTAGAGCGACCGAGGCGATGAGATAACGCAAGCCACTACAGGCTGCGGCAACCTCGAAGTTGCCAGAGGGAATAATAATATGTAGTCCTTCCCATAGCACTGGAAGTCCGGTCAGGCGCAAACCTTCAACGGTGAACCAGGCGGTGACCTGTTGCAGGGGTGGAATCAGCGCCTCGCCCACCGGCACAGCGAACAGGAGATAGGCCAGAGGAAACAGCGATAGCCCAGGCGATGTTCCAGCCCAGCAAGGTATAAATCGCCGCCTGCAGGATTCCCGCGACGAAATGCTGCACAACAGCGACTTGAGCAGCGTCTGCAATCAGCCAAACGAGACTGCCTAGCAGCAACAGAATCAAGCCTGGCGCTGCGCCGTGCGCTTGCAGCGTCGCCAGTTTTTCACGCCGGGTCCACAGCATGTACAAAACAATCGGTACGACTAGCATACCGTGGGCATAGGTTTCGTAATGCCACCATTGTGTTGCCATGCCAGCCAGGGTTGGCCAGTACAGACCAATGATCGCCAGGATCGCGATGATCAACGCTGGCAGCGCAGCTCGCCAAGTCGAGGACACCGCCATTTTTTCCATAAACTTACGACGCCTCCATGCTATCCCAAGCTGCGTGCCAGGAATGGCCCCAGCCAGCGGCTGACTGGCAGCGGTAACCGTTTCCAGGCGTCAATAAAGAGCCGGTACTTGGGATTGAGCGGATTGATATCGGGAAGTTGCGTCGTGTTCACTAACTGAAATTCATAGTGCAACGGCTCGGGGTTAAATCCCCAGTTCTTTTTGAAGCTGTAGGAACCGGTCCCGATCTTGCTGCGTCCGTAATCGAACACCCGCACTCCACGTTCGCAGGCCCGCCGCATCAGATCCCAGTACATAAAATCGTTGCCTTTGAGATCGCGGGCCAGCGCCGTGCCACCACCATAGTAAGGCAATACCGCATCGCGGAAATAGAAACTCATCACGCTGGCCACGATTTGCCCTTGATGGGTCACGGTCAACACCTCGCATTCCGGCCCAAATACGGATTTCAGCGTCTCAAAATACCGGCGTGAGAACACTGGCGTACCGAGATTGCGCACACTTTCAGAATAGGCTAAATAAAGCCGGTCGATACCCGTGTCAATTTCACCCTGCAAACCAGCTTCGAGCCCTTTGCGCACCATCGCCCGTTGTTTGCGGGGAATGGCTTTTAGATTAACCTCCGGGTCGGGATCGATGGCCTTGCGGAAATTGACATAGAGTTCCCGCTTGGCTGGCCAGCCGGGATGATGTGGTTGCGAATGCCGCAATTCCAGGTGATCGACCTGTAATGATTGCGCTAATTCAATGGCCGCCTTTTCCAGAGCGGTACAGGCGGCTTCGTCGCCGACTGCGCCACCCAACACGCAAAAGGGGGTGGAAATCAGCGCATTGCCGAATAACCGGCTGCGGATATGACCAAGTGGCAGCACGCCCTGAATCGTTCCATCGGCCTCCGCATAGAGAAAATGCGCACGATGTCCAAATGCCTGGCGCAGCACCTCTGCCCAGCCCGCCCGATGGAAAAAAGTTGCTGCTGGGCAAGCATCGACGAATGCATCCCAGCGCTCTTTGTTTGTTGCATCCAGAGAGCGAATTGATAGCTTCTCTCGCCTTGCAGGAGAGGGGCTGGAGGTGAACGGGTATTCGCTCATGGATTCTCTGCCTTGAAAAACACGCGATCCATCCGATCCCAAGTGAAAATCTTGCAGCAGCGCCCGCAGACGTTCTTCCATGCGGTTGAGATTTAGATAAGTGTCGCAAGCGGGTTTTGAAATTAATGCCCGATTGGCGCGGCTGTCCCGGGTCAATCTCCCAGGGATGGAAATAGAAAATGCCTGATTGCTCATCCTGCCAGTTAACTCGACGCAACGCCCAGCGCGATAGCCGCATAGGGCCAGAGCCGGAACCAGCCACCGCCGCCGCAAGGCAGGGTTTTTGCCGAACACAGTCACCGTGGTGATCGGCACTTCCAGCAATGCTGGGCGCGTTTATCCGGCTGAAAGGCGAAGCGCGGCGCTTCTGGCATCCCGTACAGATCATGGCGAATCGGGTAGATGCTGGAGCTGTAGCGATAGCCGGCCTGTTCCAGTTCCGCCAGCGCCCATAAATTACCGGCCCCGATGGAATAACTGGCGGCGCGATAACCTTGAACCGCCACGCCGCCTAAGTCTTCCAGCAGCGCCTTGGTACGGGTCACATCTTCGCGGAACTCCGCCGGCGTTTGCTGAGTCGCGCGGATATGAGCACATAACCATGGCTGGCCAGTTCATGGCCCTCGGTGACCAGGCGGCGGACTAAATCAGGATACCGCTCCGCGACCCAGCCCAGAGTAAAAAAGTCGCTTTGACGCCTTGTTGCAGCAAACAGATCGAGAATGCGGTTCGTATTGCGCTCGACCCGATGTGGCAATTGATCCCACTGCTTGCGGGAGATATAAGGCTCGAACGCCGAAACCTGGAAATAGTCCTCGACATCCACCGTCATGGCGTTGACTCGCAAAGCCACATTCCTCCCCTCGCCCTGTGGGAGAGGGTTGGAAGAGGGTTGGGGGTCATAGCCATAGCCATTCCGCCAACTTCCCGGCAATCCGTTCCGCAGCGCGACCATCCCAGTGTTCAGGAATCCGCCCGGCCTTGCCGCCACTGGCCAACACCTCCTGCGCCGCGCTACGAATGCGCTCGGGATCAGCGCCAACAATGGTATTCGTCCCTTCTGTCACGGTCACCGGTCGTTCCGTATTCTCGCGCAGGGTCAGGCATGGAACTCCCAAAGCGGTGGTTTCCTCTTGCACACCTCCGGAATCGGTTAAAGCCATTCGCGCTCCTTGCATCAATCCCAGCATTTCCAGATAACCCAGTGGCGGCAGGCAACAAAAAGCGCGGGCTGTCGAGCATCGCGCTCAAACCCGCCTTGTCGATCATCGCCCGGGTGCGGGGATGGATGGGGAACGCCAGCGGCAGATCGCGCTGATCTCGCCGAGGACTTTTAGCAGGCGTTCCAAAACGACCGGATCATCAACATTACTCGGCCGGTGCAGGGTCAAAATACCGTACCCGTTCGGACTGTTGAGGAAACAGCCGGGTTCAGCGCTCCCGCCAACGTTTGTTTCGGCGGAACGGCTCGCGGCAGGCAGGAACGCAGGGTGTCAATCATCACATTGCCGACAAACTGCACTTTGACCGGATCGACGCCTTCTCGGGTCAGATTGGTCAGTGCTTCCCGTTCCGTCGTAAACAGCAAATCCGAAATCTGGTCGGTCAATACCCGGTTGATTTCCTCCGGCATGGCGCGGTCAAAACTGCGCAGCCCGGCTTCAACATGAATGACCTTGACTCCTTTTTTCGCGGCAACCAATGCACAGGCGATGGTGGAGTTGACATCACCCACCACCAGCACCGCCGCCGGCTGCTCAGCGTCCACTACCGGCTCAAAGCGCTTCATGATTTCGGCGGTCTGCACCGCATGACTGGCCGAACCTACTTCCAGATCCATGTCCGGATTCGGGATGCCTAACTGTTCAAAGAAACGCTGATTCATCTCCACATCATAATGCTGTCCGGTATGCACCAGCCGCGCATTTAAACTCACGGTTTCGGTGCAACGCCGCCATGATGGGAGCGATCTTTCATAAAGTTGGGGCGTGCGCCCACCACGCAGAGAATTTTGGGGAGGTGACTGGTCATCGGATGGGATATCGAACAGTAAAAGTGATTAGTAATTAATAGCTAGTGATGTTCTTCAGGTGAGAATTTCATCTGCCGGATGATAGTCGCTCATCTGCTGCGTCAAATCTAGCCAGTTGCCGCTGGAGCTGTCGAACTGTCGGTTCCAGCAGCATCAACCGCCGCTCCATACGCTCTAGTTGCGCATCTTGCCATCCGGGATTCTGTAATAGTGTTTCCACCGTTTCTTCCAGTTCGAGCAGGCGCTTTGCTCCATTGGCATGACCGATGCGCAGCAACGAACCACTCGCCGCCTGCTCGACTTCCGGCTACTGTTACTTTGTTCATCTTGCATCAGTTCCTGGCCAACGGCTGTCACTGCTTCATCGGAGAACTCCATGACTTCTTCGAGAAAACCGTAAAGTAACAGGCGATCACAGAATACATTTACCCGGCGAGGGATGCCTTGGGTGTACTGATGGATTGCTCCATAGGCCGTCTCGTCAAAGCGCGGCATGAAGCCTTGCCAGCCGACGACATGCAGGCGATGTTCGATATAGGGACGGATTTCTTCATGACTCAAGGGATTAAGATGGCAGGATGCAATCACCCGTTGCCGGAGTTGTTCCATGCCAGCATCTTGAATCGTGTGACGGAATTCTTCTTGTCCCAACAGGAAGCTCTGCAGCAAAGGGCGTTCGGCTACCTGAAAATTCGACAGCATCCGCAACTCTTCCAGGGAACGCATCGGCAGATTCTGTGCCTCATCGACGACCAATAACGCGCGCCGGCCTTGCTGGGCTTGTCCCCGCAAGAAATCTTCGAAACGTCTCAGCAGAACTGCCTTGCTGTCATCTTCGTATGGTAGACCAAAGGAAGCCACCACGCTCCGTAGAAGATCATCCGCTTCCAATTGAGTCGTGACCAGTTGCGCCGCGGTCACTTGCCTGGAATCAAGCTCACTGAACAAGCTTTTAACCAGGGTAGTTTTCCCCGTACCAATACCGCCAGTAACGACGATAAAGCCCTCGCCTTGACTCAAACCGTAGCGCAAATAGGCCAGTGCCCGGCTATGACCACTGCTGCCAAAGAAAAATTTTGGATCCGGACTTAATTGAAAAGGCTTGGCGCTGAAACCGTAGTAATCAATATACATGAATTTCCTGAAATTTATTTCTGAAACTGGTTATCGTTAACATGATTATCCATTGATTTCAGCTGTTAGAATTTTGTGCTGAACCGGATATTGAGCCGGTTTTCACGAAATCCCTGATCACTGGATTCGGCGTTATTTTGATAATAACGATAGCTAATGAGCCCGCCTGAGTCCGGAGTAAACACCCGGGCCAAACCAATGATTGACACCCAATAGTCATTTTGCTGGTTGTCATCAAACTCGTCATGCTCCCAACCAGTACCCAGAAACGATGCGGTGCGTGGCGCAAAACGCCAAGTCCAAAGCCCACCAAGGCCATAGGCGTTTTCAGACACGCCCGTGTTATTTTCGCCCTGACGGTCTTCGCTGAATGCCTGCACTGTCCAGCCATTGCGCCCGCGCTGATAGGTATAGTCCGTATCGAAACGCTTGCGAAAAAATTGCTGATCCGTCAATCCAAAGGGGTTGTCAACGACGATGATTTGCCCCTGGTCATCCACCGTGACCGGAGTGCTCAATAATTGCTGGGTACTGGTCACTTCTTCAGTGTACTTAGCTGACCAGCGGCCATAGCGGCTCTGGTAATCCAGCGATCCATTCCAACGCACGCCTGGATTGACGCCCACCGTCTGATCGCGCCGGAGAATCTTGAAATTCAGCCGGGGTGAAGGCGTCCAGCGGGCAGCAATCTCATTGACATTCGGCCCATATAAACCGCCCAGTGAGAAGAACCGGTTTAGATCCCAGATCGCGCCCAATCCCCAATAAGAACCGTTGCGATTATCGTTCTGAAAAGTTGCGACATCGTTATTCTCATAGCCAGCCTCGGCCAGCAGTGCCCAGTGCCGGCTCAACCGGTAGTCAGCACGGCCCTTGGCGCTTTCTTCAGTGCTGTCGCTATTATTTTGCTGGGGGTTATCGCTGCTGTTCCCTTGCAGGGTCTGCTGCTGGCGGGAATAATCCAAGTTCCAATTCAGTGCGCTGAACCGCCGGCCACTTTTGAGATTCACCTGGACGCTCTGGATATCGCCATCGGATGCACCCGGTTGGTTGTTATTGCCCCTGTCTTGGTTAAACCCGGTTGTGCTGTAACGGTAACGCAATAGTGCTTCGGTCCAGCCACCGAAATTCTGTCGCCAATAGGGACTAAGGCTGAAGCTGCTCGCTGTCGTCTGATCGCCAGTGAGAGCAATATCGCTGAACAGGCCAGATGAGTTCAACAGGTTAGCGCTCCCTGGCAGGCCCAGGTTTAGATTGTTAAACAAGCCTGTAGCGAATGATGATCCTGATCCTCCACCCAAACCCAAATTGCCTGCATCCACGCGGCTACCGGTCGTATTGGGGATTTGTGAAATTGAGCCCTGGACATCTAGAAATAAGTGGTCCTGGTAAAGCTCAGCAGTTCCGGAGCCCAGTAACTTATTGTTGAGTCTGGTTTCGCCTTGCTGAGTATAGAGCAGGCCCTGGGCGGTATAATCGAAGCGTAGCTTGAGCCGGCTCCCCTGTTTACGCACCGAAATGCCGGGATCGACCTGCAAGACCAGATCACTCTCTGCCTCGCCGGACGGAGCCAGCCGGATGTTATCAGAGTAGGTGGCTCCAATGCTGATTCTAGGTGTAATTTGCCACTCACTGGCTGGCCGGCCATCTCCCTCCTGGGCTTTAACGGATAATCCAGCAAACGCTAGCCACGATATCAAACCAGTGGTCAGCACACGGCGAAGGCTTTCTGACAGCAGCGGGTAGTGACAATTCACAAGCTAGGCTCGCTATTCGTCGCTATCACGCTCATCACGGTTGAAGCCATATTGATAGCCATATCCGTAACCGTAATAATCCGCGCCTAGTATCCTTTGAGCCTTATTGAGCACGAATCCGACGATTTGGTTGGGGTCTAGCAGTGCTAGCGCTTCCTGAACCTGCGATTGATGGGTGCGCGATGCTTCTACTACCATAGCAATCTGGCCCGCCAAGGTTGCCAATACACTCGCTTCAGTCGTTACTAGCAGTGGTGGCGAATCAAAAATGATAATCCGGTCAGAGTAACGGCTGCTTATTTCAGCAGCCAATTTAGCCATGTTTTCGCTGGCCAGCAGCTCTGTGGATAGGTGGTGAGTGCTACCTGCCGGCAATACCGTGAGAGAAGGCACGTTAGTATCAACTAACACATCTGCCAGTTCCAGCTGCTCATTAATCAGCAGATCTACCAATCCTTGACCAGCCTCAAAACCGAGGGTTTTAGCGATAGAGGGTTTGATGACATCGGCATCCACTAATAAAACGGTACGGTCGCGCTCAGCAGCGATACTTAAGGCTAGATTGCAGGCGGTGAAGGTCTTGCCCTCGCCCGGCCGGGAACTAGTCACCATAATCAGGTTAGCGTGTTCGGCAAGGGTGGCGCCTTTACCAGCCGCATTCATCAATAGTGGCCGCTTGATATGCCGGTACTCTTCCTTAATCTGGCTGCGCCGGGCGTCTGGCACCAGCATTCCCATGGCGCGAAGGCGTTCAAAGTCCAGTACAACTGAACGCTGGGTCCGTTTCGGAGGGTTGATTGGCAAGGGGTCGGGTTTCGTAATCACAGCGGCTCGCTCGATCACGCTACCTAATGCCTGCGGCGCTGGAGGGCCGTTAGACGAAGCCGGCGCTAATCCTTCTCTGGGCTGCTGTGGTGACCGTCCGCGCATCGCCTTCTCAATGATGCTCATTATATGCTCCGGGAATGATCATAGGGGTAGCTTGAACCCTATGGTTTCGACGACCAGCAGTCCACCGTAGAACATTAGCAAACCGCAACCTAAGGCCAAATAACTTAGCAACATCCAGCGCTGCCGGCGGGCGGCAGCAGGCGAAAGCACTGCACTGACGCTGCCAAAAACCGGAATTTGCGTGGCATGCAGCAGGCTGCGTCGGCTGTCGAAGGTCGGCCAGATTTGAGCCAGTAAGAATGCTAATGCGCCACCGGCACCTAGCCCTCCGAGCAGCACCCCGGAGATTAATAGCGGCCGGTTGGGACCGCTCGGTTCCAGCGGTACCCGTGGCGGATCGATGATGCGGAAGCGGATATCCTGGTTAGTTTGTTCCGCCTGTTGGGAGAGCCGGGCAGATTCACGCCGGGTGACCAGCTCATCGTATTTCTTGCGATTGATATCGTAATCGCGGTTCAAAGCGGCCAATGCCGCCTCAACTTGGGGGATGGTATTGACCTGATCCTGCAGCTCCTTATAGCGCTTTTCGTATTCCGCCAAACGCGCTTGCAGAGAGGCTACATTCGCTTCTTCTTGGGCGAGTGCAACTTTAAGTTGCTGATAAACTGGATTGGCATCGACCCCGCCGGGCCAAAGCCAAGGCCAGCGCCGCTACTGGCCGCGCTGGCTGCGGCGCTAGCCGCCATACTAGCCCGGTATTGCGCCAATTCTTCTTCGCGTTGTTTGCGCAGATCAGCGATAGTTTGTTTGAGGATGCCGACATCGGGATGCCGTTCAGTGTATTTGAGCAGCAACTCGTCAAGCTTTTGCTCGAGGCTTTGAATTCGAGCATCAATGGGCAGGAAGGATCTCCAGCCGGGCCGGCGGGGCCGGCGATGCCAGGCTGGGGACCAATGCCAAAGGTTGGCTCCTCGCCACCAATTTGTTGCAGCAATGAATTACGCCGGCTCTCTGCCTGATTTAACTCCAGTTTCACGGTTTCTAAATCAGCCGAGGCCGTCTGTAGACGGGCGTAGTAACTCTGCCCCTCAGATGGCATCAAGCCGACATTTTTGATTCTGAAATTCTTGAGGCGATTCTCTGCTTCAGTCAAGCGGCCTTCGTACTCAGTTATTTGTTTTTCCAGGAAGCGCTGGGCTGTATCGGTATCCTGGCGGGTTTCGCCCAGCAAATTTTCCACAAATACGGTGACAACCGCTTGTACCACTTTTTTGGCTAATTGAGGGTCACGGTCAATAAAGGTGATGGTGTATAGATTTTCACGCCCAGCGCTAGCCAGTTGAATACGCTTTTGTAAACCGTTGAGCAGGTTGTCCAAAGCCTCAGTATTCTGGGCGTAAATATCCAGATCAGCATTACGGGCAATCTTCTCAAGGTTGGGGCGGCTTAACAAGGTGCGTGTCATCAATCCGATCTGTGCATCCGGGTTCACGCTCACTGCCAGTCCTTGCAGGAGCGGACGCAAAACAGACTGAGTGTCTACGAAAACCCGGGCTGAGGCCTGATACTGATCGGGCATTCGATAGACCACGGCCCAGCCGATGAGGCAAATGATCCACGTGCAGACCAGCGCATACCAGCGATTGCGCCAGATGCCGCGCAAATAATCCAGTAGTTGCCCGATGATTTCATTCATGGCTGCACCTCCAGTTTTTCCTGATTTTTTCTACTTCTGCTTAGAACCAGGATTCCGGGATGATCAGGATATCGCCCGGCAACATATCCACATTGGCGTCGATATCACCGTCATTGAGCAGATCATCAACCCGCGCCAAATATTCCTTCTGCTCGCCATCGACGATCCGCACCACTTTTGCTTTGTTGCCATCGGCAAATTCAGTCAGCCCGCCTACCGCAATCATGACATCCAGCAAAGTCATTTTGCGCTTGTAGGCGATGGCTTGTGGTTTCGTCGCTTGGCCTACCACACGAATTTGTTCACTGTACGGGCCGATGCCACCAGCCACAATCACAGTAACAATCGGTTGGCGGATATAGGTTTCCAGCGCTTTTTCCAGATCGCGGGCCAGTTGGGTGGGAGTCTTGCCGCTGGCTTGCAAATCCTCGACCAATGGCGTGGAAATCTTGCCATCAGGTCGGACGGTGATCGACTGGGAGACTTCAGGATTGCGCCAGACAAAAATCTGAACCTGGTCGCCGGGGCCAATCAAATAGTTATACTGATCGGGCGAGGTTGTTTGGGAACCGTAGCCGGTTGAAGGGGTAATTGGTCGCCGTTCTGACTGGCGCATGCTCCCAATAAAGCTGCCGTGATCAGGGTGATTCCAATTGATGCCCTGTGCCTTGATTTCATAGCGCGCCGCATCCTCTACAGCCTTATGCTCGTCATAGTCACTTGAATGGCCGGGTTTCGACGGTACTTGGATACGACACAGTCGGCCATCGAAAACGACAATTACCCATGATTATATAGGGTCGATATGCATAATTCATCGGCTTTCATCAAAATCCGGCAGCTGGCCCGAGGCTATTCCGAGGGCGAGCAACGACGGATTATCTTCGCCGATCTCGATCTGGATATCGAGCGTGGCGCGTTTATCGCCCTGTTGGGGTCAGTCCGGTTCCGGTAAATCCACCCTGCTTGAATTTGCTGGGCGGCATTGATCTGCCGGATGCCGGGCGGATTGAATCAACGGTCAAACCCTGACAGATCTGCACGAGCGCGACCGCACCCGCTTTCGTCGGCGCCATATCGGTTTTGTCTTCCAGTTCTTCAATCTGATTCCCTACCCTGACCGCCGAGGAAAATCTGCTGCTGCCCCTGGAATTGAACGGGCTAGTGATGGTTGAACAGCGCGACCGGGCGCTGGAGTTGCTGGATAACGTCGGGCTGGGCGATCGTCGGCACAGTTTTCCTGAACGGTTGTCCGGCGGCGAACAGCAACGCCTGGCTATCGCCCGGGCGCTGGTTCACGTCCCCTGCTGCTGCTGGCCGATGAACCGACTGGCAATCTCGATGCGGAAACCGGTGAGCGGATTCTGGAACTGTTGTTAAAACTGCACCGGCAGGCTGGAACCACCATTGTCATGGTCACCCACAGTCGTGAGGTTGCTGCGCAGGCAGATCGCGTGCTGGTACTGGATGCAGGCCGTATTCGAGAGATGGCCCGATGACTCTCTTGTTCTGGAAGGCGCTGCTGCGGCATCCGCTGCGCCATCCCTGGCAATTAGGACTGGCCGTGCTCGGTATCGCATTGGGGGTGGCCGTAGTGCTGGCGGTGGATTTGGCCAATGCCAGCGCCCGCCGGAGTTTTGATCTGGCGATGCAGCGAATGAGCGGTGCAGCAACTCATCGCATCGTGGGCGGTTCCGAAGGTGTACCAGATGCGTTGTATATGCAACTGCGGGTCGAGCAAGGTCTCCATCCTGCAGCCCCAGTAGTGACAGGCTATCTGTCAAATGCCGGTCGGCCAGGCCAGCTCCTGCAAATTCTCGGTATTGATCCATTTGCTGAGGCACCGTTTCGTAATGTGGCCGTTGATTTAGCCGGTAGCAGTTTCGATCTGCGTGCTTTGTTACTGGATTCAAATGCCGCGCTGTTGCCGGAATCGCTAGGTGGACAAGTTACTTTGCAGCGCGGGGCGCAACGATTCACCTTGAAAAGCGCTGGAACACTGGTTGGAGCGGAACTGGATGGGCTGATTATTACTGACGTCGCAACGGCGCAAAATTTGCTCGGCCTGGCGGGGCGATTGAGTCACATTGATCTGATTCTGCAGGAGGGGTTCCCTGGAAAACAGCAGGCAACCCAACTACGCGCCAGTTTGCCGCCTGGCCTGCGGTTGGAGCGGCCCGATGAACGCCGCCAAGCGATAGCAAATTTAAGCGCTTCGTTCTCGCTCAACCTGACGGCGATGAGCCTGCTGGCGTTAGTAGTGGGAATGTTTCTGATCTATAACGCTATTACTTTCTCGATAGTACAGCGCCGCGCCCTGCTAGGTATGTTACGGGCATTGGGCGTCAGCCGCCGGGAATTGTTTATTGGCGTATTGGGCGAAGCGCTGCTGCTGGGATTGGCTGGTACCCTGCTGGGGGATTGCTGGGCTCTGGCTGGGTTCCGGGCTGGTGCATCTGGTCACCCGCACCATCAATGATCTTTATTACGTGCTCAGTGTCCGTGAGTTTTTATCGACCCTGTTCGCTGGCCAAGGGCGCAGACCCTGGGGGTGTTGGCGACCTGGCGGCGGCTTGGCTGCCGGCGCGGGAAGCCGCAGACGCTCCACCGGGCGCGGTGCTAAGTCGCGCTTATCTGAAAGCCGCTGGCGCGCTTCTTTGCCGCGTTTCCTGTTGGCTGGACTGGCATTGTTGGCCGCTGGAGGGCTGGTATTGCTGTTTTTCCCAGCCGCGCTGGTCACTGGTTTCGCCGGTTTATTCCTGCTGATTCTCGGTTGTGCGTTGCTGACCCGCGCCTTTGGTGGCCGGTCTGGTGCGATTGAACCAACCATTGACCGCTCGATTGGGACTGTTGGCGCGCATGGCCAACCGCGATGTCGCCTCGTCATCTCAGCCGCACCGGCATTGCGGTGGCGGCGCTGATGGTGGCCTTCTCCGCCACCGTGGGGTGTCGGTGTCATGGTGGACAGTTTCCGGGGGGGTGGCGATCTGGATCAATGATTTGCTGAACGCCGATTTGTATATCGCGCCACCCGGCATCGAGGATAGCGGCACGCCGTTCAGAAGCGCTTACCCCTGAGGCGCTGGCCATATTGCGCAATACGCCGGGCGTGGCGGCGGTCTCCACCTATCGAGGAATCCAGATTGATCTGGATGGCCGCCCCATCACCTTGATCGCCGCCGATCTCGCGCCCGCTGCTCAGGCAGGTTATCGGCTGATCGACGGCGATGCTGGATTCAGGCATGGCGGGCGTTCCAGACCGGTGAAGCGGTGCTGATCTCGGAACCGCTGGCTTATCGACGCCAGCTTACGGTCGGTGATGCCCTGGAATTGCCGACGGATCAAGGTTTAAATACTTTTCCCATCGCTGGAGTATTTCTGGACTATGGTTCGGAACACGGGCGGATTCTGCTGCACCAGTCGGGCTATGAGCGTTATTGGCGCGATCGACAGTCGGTTCAGCAGCCGTGTTCGCCGCGCCGGATGAGAATCTGGCGGTATTGCGTGAACGGTTGCAGGATCGACTGGAAGCGATCCAGCCTTTGCTGTTTCCGTTCCAATCGCGACATTCAAAGCCGCACTTCTGGATATCTTCGATCGCACCTTTACCATCACTAACGTGCTGCGATTATTGGCGATTCTGGTTGCGGTGGTCGGCGTGTTGAGCGCTTTGCTGGCCCTGCAACTGGAGCGGGCGCGGGAATTTGCGGTATTGCGGGCGACCGGGATGACGGCAGGAGAAATCGGCGGATTGGTGTCGTTGCAAACGGGCTTCATGGGCGCGGCGGCTGGGCTGTTGGCGATCCCAACCGGGTTGCTGCTGGCGGCGGTGCTGATTTTTGTCATCAACCGCCGGGCATTTGGCTGGAGCCTGCCGTTTGAGGTCAATCCGCTGCTGTTGCTGGAAACGCTGGCGCTGGCGGTTTGCGCTGCGCTGCTCGCTGGATTGTACCCGATCTGGCGCATGGCTCGCGCCCGGCCTGCCGAGGCGTTGCGGATGGAGTGAATATTCGCCATGAATAAACGATATGGGTGGTGCGGCTTGTTGTTGGTTGGACTCAGCGTGGCGCTGACGGTTTTTCTGATCCGTCCCCAGCTTAAACGTGCCGAGGGCGTCACTGTCAGCGCCGCGCTGGGCGGTAACGACAACGCGCTGGCTATCAGCGCGCCTACCAGCCACGTCCATTTATTTCCCGGATGATCACGGGCCACATCCGGAATTTCGCAACGAATGGTGGTATGTGACCGGCAATCTGGCGGATGCGGCGGGCCGAGAAGTTTGGCTATCAATTGACCCTGTTCCGCATCGCCTTGAGTCCTGATCCACCGGCAGCGGATTCGGCCTGGCGGACGAATCAGGTTTACACATGGGCCATTTTGCGCTGACCGATGTCGCCGCGAAAAGCATCATGGTTTCGAGCGGTTCAGCCGGGCGCAGCAGGCTTGGCTGGGGCGCAGGCGGCGCCTTTTCGCGTCTGGCTGGAGGATTGGCAATTGTCGCGCACGGAATCCGGCGCCTTTCCGATGCAGTTTGCGGGCGCGAGATGGCGAGATCACGCTCGATCTGACGCTCCAGGCCGGCAAGCCGGTGGTCTTGCAGGGCGACCCAGGGCTTGAGCCAGAAAAGCGCTGATTTGGGTAATGCGTCGTATTACTACTCCTATACGCGCCTGCCGACGGCGGGCGTGATGGTATTGAATGGGCAGGCGTTCCAGGTTGCAGGCGCCAGTTGGCTGGATCGGGAGTGGAGCACCAGCGCTCTGGGGCCGGAGCAAAGCGGCTGGGACTGGTTCGCGCTGCAACTCGACGATGGACGAGATGTGATGTTCTATCGCTTGCGCCGCAAGGACGGCGGCACGGATTCATTCAGCAAGGTGTTCTGGCTGGTCGACCGGGTGGTCAGGTCAGGCGCGGCCGCTTGCGGTGGGATGAAGTGGATTTGCAACCATTGGGCGAATGGATCAGCCCGTACACCGGCGATCGTTATCCGGCTGCTTGGCGGTTGCAGTTGCCCGGCGAAAATCTTGAACTGACGGTGACGCCGAAAGTGGCGGATCAGGAAATGCGGCTGACGGTGCGTTATTGGGAAGGCGCGGTGGCGGTAACCGGTCGCGCCGGCGAAGTCCCATTCAGGGACAGGGTTATCTGGAGATGACGCGGTATGAAGGGGCAAGCAATTATCTAACCGATAAGGTTCGATGCATCAATCACACGCCAAAGCACTGACTTTGCGCGCTGTCCGTCGGGACCGTACATTCTCATCTATGACGCCATTCTCGCGGACAATCCACGCTTCAACCGCGCCTGCCTCAAGGTAAAGCCGGGTTTTCTCCATGAGTTCAATTGGTGTTGAAGGTGGCCACTTCGATACACATTCTGGCGCTTGTGGATCGTTGCATCGTTTCGAAAAACGCTCGTGAATACCCACGACATCCGCTACTTTCACCCGGTCAGGAACATTCCGGCATTTCAATCGACGCCTCGCCGGAAGTTTCTGTTCCAGCGCGCGCCTGCAATCTGAACTGTATCCGGGAATGCCGATTCGTGGCCGGACTCACTTCCACCTTGCCGCGCGTTTAACTCCAGCAAAAGGCAAATCCCGCAAGTACGGGTTGTTTACCACTTCCCGCCATTTTTCCGCCAACCCTGCCGCATCCATCCTGCACCTCCATTAGCGGTTTATTCCCCGTTGCCGCCGCGCCTCGAACAGAAAAATTGGCCACCGATACATTCAAACTCTCGACGCCACCTCGACCATGGGAATGCGCGCCAACTGGTCGCAAACTTCCCGAGTCAACCGGCGCAGACCTTTCTCCTCCGCGCCCAACACCCAATAGCCATTGATGGGGTGAAATCCACCTCATACAAATTGGCCTCCGGTGCGCCGGCCGCGCCGATAATCCAGCCCGATCTCTCGCGCAGCGTCCGCGCCAGATTGGTCACCGGCACGAACGGTACGATCTTCCGCCGCAGGCGACCTTGCGCATTCAAACCAGCGGCCCGGTCAGCGGGCGCAATCACCGCATGAACGCCAGCCGCCGCTGCACTGCGCAGGCAGGCGCCGAGATTGTGCGGATCCTGCACCCCGTCCAGCACGAGCAGCAGGAGCGGTTCCTTCAGCCGCCGCCAGCAACGCCGGCAGGTCATCCTCGCCATGAGTCTGCTGCCGGACCGCCAAGCGGGCGACCACGCCCTGATGATGTACGCTGCCGCTTAAGCGATCCAGTTCAGTCCGGTCAGCCCGGTGAATGGTTAAACCCAGCCGGGTTGCGGTGTCCAGCAACGCCTCAATCCGCTGATCCCGGCGCTGGCGCTCCACCCACAGTTCATGCACCTGCTCCGGCTCATAGTCCAGCGCTGCCATGACCGCATGCAAACCATAAATCAGTTCCTCAGCCAAGAGTCGTTACTCCTTATTTCCGCCGCCGCAGATAGCGATTGCGCCGCTCCTGATTCACGTGCGTTCGCTTTCCACCGGTTCAAAGTCGATCTTGCGCTCGTCCAGATCCACCCGCGCCACCTGGACCCGCAATGCATCGCCCAGTCGATAGACCTGCCCAGACCGTTCACCGTGCAAACGATGGCCAACCGGATCGAATTGATAGAAATCATTACGCAGCGCCGTTACATGCACGAGACCCTCCACGTAGACCCCGCGCAATTCCACAAATAGGCCAAATCCGGTCACTGCGGTAATAATTCCGTCAAATACTTGTCCGGTCTTGTCCAGCATATATTCGCACTTCAACCATTCCACTGCGTCGCGGACCGCTTCATCTGCCCGCCGTTCGGTCATGGAACAATGCTCACCCAACCCGGCCAGGTCGGCGTGGGTAAAGGGAAAATCGGTTGCTTTGCCACCTTGAAGAATATGACGAATAGCGCGATGGACTTGCAAATCGGGATAGCGGCGAATCGGCGAAGTAAAATGCGCATAAGCCTCTAGCGCCAAGCCGAAATGACCAGCATTGCCAGGGTTATAGACGGCCTGGGCCAGTGAACGCAACATCACTGTTTGAATCAGATGCACGTCCGGCCGGTCGTGAACTTGCTCTAGCAACCGGGTATAGTCCTTTGGCGAGGGTTTCCCGCCGCCACCTAACCCCAATCCCAGCTCGCCAAGAAAGGCACGCAGCTTGTTTAGCCGGTCCTTGCTCGGGCCATCGTGAACCCGGTACAACCCCGGCATTTTATGGCGATGGAGAAACCGCGCTGCCGCAACATTGGCGGCAATCATGCATTCTTCGATCAACCGGTGCGCATCATTACGCTCGGTTGGCAAAATGCGCTCGATCTTGCGATCCGCGCCATACTCGATCACCGTCTCCTGGGTATCGAAATCCATTGCCCCACGCTGTTCCCGCGAGGCCCGAAGTATTTGATATAACTCTAGGAGACGATCCAAATGCGGAACCAGTCTGGCATGCGCAGCGCGGATTTGGGGGTTCCGCTCAGCGACGATGGCGGCGACCGTGTCATAGGTCAAACGAGCATGAGAGCGCATCACAGCCTCAGCGAAGCGCGAACGGATAATGCGGCCCTCCGTGTTGATGGTCATTTCGCAGACCATGCATAACCGGTCTACATCAGGATTCAGCGAACAGAGGCCATTGGACAGCACCTCTGGCAACATCGGAATGGCCCGGTCCGGGAAATACACGGAATTGCCCCGTTTGCGCGCTTCCTGATCCAGTGCCGTTCTTGGCCGCACATACCAGGACACATCGGCGATGGCGACCAGTAATCGCCAATTGTTTCCGCGCCGCTCACAATACACAGCATCATCGAAATCACGGGCGGTGATGCCGTCGATGGTGACCAGCGGTGTGCTGCGCAAATCCCAGCGCTCCTGACAGACAGACTCGGGGACTGTTTCGCCATACTTGTGCGCTTCCTTGATCACGGCTTCTGGCCAATCGATAGGAATGCCATGGCTGGCGATAGCGATCCGGATCTCCATGCCAGGCGCCATGTGATCACCGAGCACCTCCTTGATGCGGCCGAGGGGACGGTTGTGAGCGCTCGGTTGCTCAATCAGTTCGGCAATGACGATCTGGCCAGCCTGTGCTTCTCCGCGCCCGTCCGCGGGCACGATAATGTCCTGGTTGATCCGCTTGTTGTCAGGGATGACAAAGCAGACCCCTCGCTCTTCGCAGAACCGCCCGACTATACTTTCGGTGTTACGTTCAAGCACCTCGACAACAGCGCCCTCACGGCGGCCTCGATAATCAACGCTAATAACGCGTGCCACCGCCCGGTCCCCATGCAGCAGCTTGCGCATTTGCCTGGGCGAAAGGAACAGGCTATCGCCGCCCTCGTCTGGAATCAGGAAACCATGTCCCTCCGGATGACCGATGATCCGGCCAGTCACCAAGTTCATCTTGGTGACTGGACCATACCCTTCGCGGCGGTTGCGAATCAGTTGTCCATCCCGTTCCATGGCGCGTAAGCGGCGGGACAATGCTTCAATTTCCCAGTCATCTTCTATCCGCAACTCAGCACGGAGTTCATCCAGAGTCAATGGCATTCCACGTTCATCGAGGGTCTGGAGAATAAATTCACGGCTCGGGATAGTTCGTCCGTATTTTTCCTGCTCCCGGGCAATAAACGGATCGAGCTGTTGCCAGGAATTTTGTTTTTTATTTTTCATTTCAAATTCTTATAGATAAATCGCTAATCAGTAAAAGGGAACTGGTTGACAGTTTAAGGGCCTATCCGTATAGTCCGCTTCCGTCGCAACGCAAGGTGCGGCTTCAAGCCGAAGTGGCGGAATTGGTAGACGCGCTAGGTTCAGGTCTTAGTTGGGGAAACCCAGTGGAGGTTCAAGTCCTCTCTTCGGCACCAGATTCAAAAAGCCCGGTTAATGACCGGGCTTTTTTGTGTCTATGACGTTTGATCGCCACGTCTGGTAGGATTTGCCGGTGGAATAGCCCGCGCACAGGTGATAATTCCGTCAAATCCCCGCAAAGCCAGTTCTTTTGCATCACATTTGTTATAGACGTTCCCGGTTGGCCGGACACTCTCCCACCAGGCTCACCCGGCCATCTTCATCGACGGCTTCCAGCCGGACTGTAAAACCCCAAAGCCGGTACAAGTGCTTAAGAACTTCATCCGTCGTTTCAGGGTGCAGCGGCCGGCGATGATAACGGGTATGCCGCAAAGTCAGCGAACGGTCCTGGCGATGGGCGACATTCCACACTTGGATGTTCGGCTCTCGGCTACCCAGATTGTACTGATCCGCTAGCGCCAGCCGCAGCCGCCGGTAACCGTCCTCATCGTGGATAGCCGTGATCTCCAGTTCATCCTGGGTATCATCATCCAGCACCGCGAACAGTTTGAGATCCCGCATCAACTTGGGTGACAAGAACTGGGCGATGAAGCTCTCGTCCTTGAAATTGCGCATCGCAAAGTCCAGCACTTTGAGCCAATCTTGTCCAGCGATATCCGGGAACCAGTAACGATCCTCATTGGTCGGTGCCTGGCAGATGCGCTGGATGTCACTCATCATGCTAAAGCCCAGTGCATAAGGATTGATGCCGGAGTAATAGGGATGATCAAACGAAAGTTGATGTACCACACTGGTGTGTGATTGCAAAAACTCCATCATGAAACCATCGTTGGCATAGCCTTCGTCATATAGCCGGTTCATCAAGGTATAGTGCCAAAAGGTCGCCCAGCCTTCATTCATTACCTGAGTCTGGCGCTGTGGATAGAAGTACTGGGCTATCTTACGGACGATCCGCACCAGTTCCCGTTGCCACGGCTCCAGTAATGGGGCGTTCTTCTCGATGAAATACAGCAAGTTTTCCTGCGGTTCGGCGGGGTAGCGACGCTCAGTTTCGATGACCGTTTCAGCCGGTTTGGCTGGGATCGTGCGCCACAGGTCGTTGACCTGCGATTGCAGATATTCTTCCCGGTCATGCTGGCGCTGCTTCTCTTCATGCAGCGATAACGGAGCGGGGTGCTTGTAGCGATCCACGCCATAGTTCATTAGCGCATGACAAGAGTCGAGGAATACCTCGACCGCTTCCACGCCATGCCGCTCCTCGCATTCGGCGACATAGTTCCGGGCAAACAGCAAGTAGTCGATGATCGCGTCGGCGCTGGTCCAGGTGCGGAACAGGTAGTTGCCCTTGAAAAAGGAATTGTGGCCGTAGGCGGCATGGGCGATGACCAGCGCTTGCATCATCGCGGTGTTCTCTTCCATGAGATAGGCGATACAGGGATCGGAATTGATCACAATCTCATAGGCCAGTCCCATTTGCCCGCGCCGGTAGTTCTTCTCAGTCAGTACGAATTGCTTGCCGTAGGACCAATGCTTATAGCCCAGCGGCATCCCGACCGAAGAGTAGGCATCCATCATCTGTTCGGCGGTGATGATTTCAATCTGATTGGGGTAGGTATCCAATCCGAAGTCGTTGCTGGCAATCTGGCCAATGACTTCGTTATAGCGTTCCAGCATCGGGAACGTCCATTCGGACGAGTCTGCAATCAATCGCGATAAGCTCATGACACACGCCTCTTAAACAAATCCCGGAACACTGGGTAAATATCAGCCGGCCCGTCGATCTGCCGCATGGCGAAGTGCCGGTGCTGGGCCTTCACGTCTTCGTAGGCTTCCCACAGGCTTTGATGGCGATCCGGCGTGATTTCGATATAAGCGTAGTAGCGGACGTAGGGCATGATGCGTTGCATCAGCAGATCCCGGCAGGCGGGTGAATCGTGGTGCCAGTTGTCGCCATCGGAAGCTTGGGCGACGTACAGGTTCCAGCTGGATACCGGGTAACGCTCGCGCATGATGTCCGCCGATAGCTGCAGGGCGCTGGATACCACGGTGCCGCCTGTCTCGCGCGAGTAGAAGAATTCCTGCTCATCGACTTCCTTAGCCACTGTATGGTGGCGAATGAACACAACTTCGATCTTTTCGTAGTTGCGCTTAAGAAACAGGTAGAGCAAGGTGAAGAACCGCTTGGCGAGATCCTTGCGCGCCCGGTCCATTGAACCGGACACATCCATAATGCAGAACATCACGGCCTGGGTGGTGGGTTGCGGCTGTTTGACCCGGTTGACGTAGCGCAAATCGAAGGTATCGATAAACGGCACCGCTCGCACTCGCGCTCGCAGATGCTCGACTTCTTCGGACAGTTCCTGCACCCGCATCTCATCCACGGGCGATGTATCGAGCAACCGTTGCAATTCTTCTTCGGCCTTACGCAGCCGGCGGCTGTAGGGTGCAGCCATGGCCATCCGCCGTGCCAGCGCGCCTCTCATCGAGCGTACCACGTCGATGTTAGCTGGGTTACCCGCGCTGGTGAAGCCGGCCCGTACCGATTTGAACTCAGTGGTTTTTGCCAGCTGAGTCCGCACCAGATGAGGCAATTCCAAATCTTCGAAGAACAATTCGAGGAATTCATCACGCGACAGTTCGAAGACGAAATCGTCTTCGCCTTCACCGCTGTTGCTAGCCTGGCCGCCACCGCCAGCGCCACCGCCGCCCGGTGGCCGGGCAACTCGATCGCCAGCCGTGAATTCCTTGTTACCAGGATGGATTGCCTCGCGGCGGCCGCCCGGGCCATGACCGAACACCGGCTCGGACAGATCGCGGGCCGGAATGTTGATCTTCTCACCGTTGTCGATGTCGGTGATACTGCGGCCATTCATGGCCTCGGCCACGGCTTTCTTGATCTGGCCCTTGAAGCGCCGGATGAAACGCTGGCGGTTGACGGCGCTTTTATTTTTGCCGTCCAATCGCCGGTCGATGAACGTGGCCATGTAGCGTATCCTCCGTCAGGATGCTTTGCGGACCCGCAGATACCAGTCGGACAGCAGCCGCACTTGCTTGGCAGTGTAGCCCTTGGCGACCATCCGGTCCACAAACTCAGCGTGCTTTTTCTGCTCGTCGGCGCTAGCCTTGGTGTTAAAGCTGATCACCGGCAGTAGATCTTCAGTGGTCGAGAACATCTTCTTTTCGATCACTGCCCGCAGCTTCTCGTAGCTGGTCCAGGCTGGATTCTTGCCCGCGTTCTTGGCCTTAGCCCGCAGTACAAAGTTAACGATTTCGTTGCGGAAGTCTTTGGGGTTGCTAATGCCCGCCGGTTTCTCGATCTTCTCCAGTTCAGCATTGAGCGCTGACCGGTCGAAGGATTCGCCGGTGTCCGGGTCGCGGTATTCCTGGTCCTGAATCCAAAAGTCGGCATAGGTTACATAGCGGTCGAAGATGTTCTGCCCGTACTCGGAATAAGATTCCAGATAGGCCTGTTGCAGTTCCTTACCAATGAACTCCGCGTAGCGCGGCGCCAGGTAGCCTTTCAGATAAGACAGATATTTTTCTTCAACCTCAGCAGTAAATTGCTCGCGCTCAATCTGCCGTTCCAGCACGTACAGCAGATGCACGGGATTGGCGGCGACCTCGGCATGATCGAAGTTGAATACCTGCGACAGAATCTTGAAAGCAAACCGGGTGGAAATGCCAGTCATGCCTTCGTCCACCCCAGCGTAATCGCGGTACTCCTGCATCGACTTGGCTTTGGGGTCGGTGTCCTTGAGATTTTCGCCGTCGTAAACCCGCATCTTGGAGAAGATGCTGGAGTTTTCCGGTTCCTTGATCCGGGTCAGCGTCGAGAACTGGGCTAGCATCTCTAGAGTGCCGGGTGCGCAGGGCGCTTGCGACAGGGAACTGTGGGTCAACAATTTCTGGTAAATCTTGATTTCATCCGATACCCGTAGGCAGTAAGGTACCTTGACGATATAAACCCGGTCCAGAAACGCCTCATTGTTCTTGTTGTTCTTGAACGACTGCCATTCCGACTCGTTGGAATGGGCTAGGATGATGCCTTCGAACGGGATGGCTGACAGTCCTTCCGTGCTGTTGTAGTTACCTTCCTGGGTCGCGGTCAGCAAGGGATGCAGCACCTTGATCGGCGCTTTGAACATTTCGACGAATTCCATCAGCCCGCGATTGGCACGGCACAGCGCGCCGGAGAAGCTGTAGGCGTCTGGATCGTTCTGGGCGAAATGCTCTAGCTTGCGAATGTCTACCTTGCCGACTAGCGAAGAAATGTCTTGATTGTTCTCGTCACCGGGTTCGGTCTTGGCAACGGCGATCTGATGCAAGATTGACGGGCGTAACTTGACCACTTTGAACTTGGTGATGTCGCCGTTGTATTCCTGCAAGCGCTTGGCGGCCCACGGTGACATGATATGACGCAGATAGCGGTTGGGGATGCCGTAATCCTCCTCCAGAATCGGGCCATCTTCTTCAGGATTGAACAGTCCAAGCGGCGATTCAAAGACTGGCGAATCTTTAATGGCGTAGAACGGCACGCGCTCCATCAATTGTTTGAGCCGCTCGGCCAATGACGATTTTCCGCCGCCGACCGGACCCAGCAGATAGAGAATCTGCTTCTTTTCCTCCAGACCTTGCGCGGCGTGCCGGAGATAGGACACGATTTGTTCGATGCAATCCTCCATCCCGTAGAATTCCTCGAAGGCGGGATAGAGTTTAAGGACCTTGTTCTGGAAAATCCGTGATAAACGGGCATCATTGCGGGTATCGACTAGTTGCGGCTCGCCGATGGCTTTGAGCAGGCGCTCGGCGGCGCTGGCATAGGCGCCTGGGTCGGATTTGCACAACTCCAGGTATTCCTGGAGAGAGAGCACCTCTTCGCGGCTTTCTTCATAGCGCGACAGGTAGCGGTTGAAAATTTTCATGGTTATAACCTCTCTATCAGAGTCACGAAAGCGTGATCGCTTCCGCTCAAGGTTGTTAGGTCAACATGGGTTCATTCCTCCCTTGATCCGTGCATCGGATTCCAGCCGGTGAAGCGGGCTGGAGACCGCCTGTTCCTCGGTCCTCGGCGGTGCTGAGCTGCGGTTTATCGTCCTCGCAGATGCTGCTGAGAGGAAATAAAGCAATTAACGGACCATTTTTGATTGTTATAAATAAAAAAGGCATCTGGCTTTGCGCATGAACCCCGCTTGCCTCCAGACTAGGAGTATTTATATTAACTAATTAAAATCAATTATTTAATTTTATTTTTATGATCTGAACGGTTCCTGAATGACCGGTCCAATTGGAATTGGGACAGTGGAGTCTGGCTGTTATTGCACTGTTTTGGCGCGATGCACTAAAGCGGTTCCGAAAACTCATAGACCACGGCCGGTGGCAGCGGTTCGGGAGTCCTTTATCGTTCGATTGGGAATGACAGCGATTTTATTGCTAACATCGTTTAGAACGAAGCATCAAGATAAAAGGCCTTATGAAAATCCTCAGCGATTGGTTTGAACGATTCTTTCATGATCCTCAGGCGGTCATTCTGACCGTTGTATTGGTGGTAGGTACTAGCGTGGTCCTGGTGATGGGCCGCGATCTAGCACCGGTGCTGGCAGGCATCGTCATCGCCTACTTGCTCGAAGGTATCGTGCAAATCCTGCAATGCCGGTTGCGGACGCCTCGCCTGCTGGCAGTGGTGGTCGTGTTTATCTTGTTCATGGCTTTTGTATTTTTTGTGTTGTTCGGGTTGCTGCCGCTGGCTTCGCGACAGTTGACTCAGTTAATCCAACAGTTACCTGCCATGATCATCCAGGGTCAAAATCTATTGCTCAGCCTGCCAGCCATGTATCCGGATTTCATTACCGAGGTGCAGGTGCTCGAAGTTATTAACGCTGTGCGCGCGGAAATCGGCACCTGGGGTCAGAATATTCTGACCTGGTCATTGGCGGCAGGTATGGGATTTATCACATTAATTGTTTATCTAGTGCTGTTGCCCTTACTGGTGTTTTTCTTCCTCAAGGACAAAAATTTGATCCTGGACTGGGTCCATGGGTTCTTGCCGCATGATCACACATTGGCTCAACAGGTCTGGCGCGAGGTCGATCGGCAGATGGGCAACTATGTGCGCGGTAAGTTTCTAGAAATTCTGGTGGTCTGGGTGGTGACTTTCGCCACATTCGCTTACATGGGGTTGCAATTCTCCATGTTGCTGGCGTTGATGGTGGGGCTGTCGGTGATTGTGCCCTACATTGGCGCAGTCGTGGTGACGGTGCCGGTTGCGTTAGTTGCATTTTTTCAATGGGGTTGGGGGTCTGAGTTTATGTGGCTGCTGGGTGTTTATCTGATCATCCAGGGACTGGATGGCAACGTGCTGGTCCCCCTGCTATTTTCTGAAGTAGTTGATCTGCACCCCATTGCCATTATTGTAGCGGTGTTGATGTTCGGTGGCCTGTGGGGATTCTGGGGGGTATTTTTCGCCATCCCGCTGGCGACTGTGGTGCAGTCATTGATCAAAGCCTGGCCGCGCCAAACGGTAGCTATCGTAGAGTAAGTAGCCGGTTCTAGCAGCCTGCCGCAATCCATTCAGGCCGTTGGGCAATTTGACGGTAATGAGCCAGAATTCCTGGATGGATTGCACCCCTTTGATAAATTGCTTGAAATCCGCTGACTGGGTGATAGCGCAATTGGTATATAGGCCCTAGTGCGCAAGGAATCCTCCTCTGATTCAGAGAGGTTCAACGCCGCCCTCAAATATGCCGCAGTGTGGGGGTGTGCCAGCATGCGGCGGCTCACAACAACGGGGACAACAATCGGGCTGTGGATTCACCCAGCCGTTGACCCAGGGTGGCCCGCCGGCCCGGTTTGACATAGTGGCTAGCACAACGCAGATCGGTTTCGAAACTGCGGGCCAGTTGTATAGCGAGCCCCGTATCGTAAAGAACAGCGATTGCCTCGAAATTCAGCGCCAAACTTCGATTGTCGAAATTAGCGCTGCCTACTACAGCGATTCGTTCATCGACCACCATGAGTTTGGCATGTAGCATCGGCGGACCGTATTCGTAAAGAGTGACGCCAGCACTAGCCAGCTCATCGTAATAGCTACGGGCGGCAGCGGTGGCCAGCCGTGAATCGCTTTTCTTGGGGGCCAATACGCGCACGTTAACTCCGCGCAATGCGGCTGTGACCAATGCAGCCGTCAGGGCTTCGCTAGGAACAAAGTAGGGGGTCGCCAGCAGCACTTGCCGTTGTGCGCCGGCAATAGCAGCGAAATAGAGTTTGGCGATAGCGTGGCGATTGTTGTCCGGGCCGGATTCGACAATTTGCAGCCAATGGCCGGCGGTTTCAGTGAAGCGAGGGAAGAATTCATCCTTAAAAGGCGCCCGGTCGGTCGCAAAGTACCAATCTTCCAGAAAAATGAATTGCAGCCGGTGAACAGGTTCGCCTTCGATACGCAAATGCGTGTCGCGCCAGGCATTGTTGCTACGGTGAGTCTCGCTATGTTCATCGCTGATATTGATGCCGCCAATGAAGCCAATCTGGCCATCGCAGACGATGATTTTGCGGTGGGTGCGAAAATTAACATATTTCAAGCGCAAGCGGCGCAGGCCAATGGGGTTGAACCAGGCTACCTGCACTCCGGCGTCGTGCAAGGGCTGTAAGAAACGATGATGGGCATGATCGGAGCCGATGGCATCCAGCAGCAAGCGTACTTGGACGCCTGCACGGGCTTTCGCGACCAACGCATCGCGTAACCGTGTTCCGGTTTGATCCGGTTGCCATAGGTAGTATTCGAGATGAATGTGATGGCAGGTGGCAGTGATAGCGGTTTCGATGGATTGATAACAAGCATCGCCAGTTTCCAGCACGGTCACACCGGCCGCTGGCACAGGAACACCCTGGCCTACCCGCGCTAGCATCAGAGCGATCTGCCGTTCAAGTCCTGCATCCGGGAAACCCTCTGGAATCGCATGATCGGGGCGCAGGTCACGGGTCGACTGAATCAGGCGTTCGCGGGCGCGGCCATAACGCAACCGGCGCCGGCGCAGCCGCCGTGGTCCAAACAGCAGGTAGATCAGGAATCCGAAGTAGGGCATGAACAGCAGAGCCAGTAGCCAAGCCAGTGTGGCTACCGGTGAGCGGCGCTCCAAGACCAGTCCAATTGCTACCAATGCGATCCACAGTAGCCAAGCTAAGGAAAGCAACGCAATGAGATGGTCAGTCATGCGCTAACCGCCGCCTACAGCTGCTCCGAAGCAAATTCGGCTAATCGTGACCGTTCGCCGCGTCGTAGAGTCACATGTCCCCCATGCGGCCAGTCCTTAAAACGATCGACAACATAGGTCAGGCCGGAGGTGGTTTCTGAGAGATAGGGGGTGTCAATCTGGGCAATGTTACCCAAGCAGATCACTTTGGTCCCGGGGCCGGCGCGCGTGATCAGCGTTTTCATTTGTTTGGGTGTCAGGTTTTGTGCTTCATCGAGGATCAGGTACTTGTTCTGGAATGTCCGTCCACGCATAAAGTTGAGGGAACGGATCTTGATCCGGCTACCCAGTAAATCAGCCGTTGCAGCGCGGCCCCATTCTCCGCCTGCCTGCGGCGCCAGCACTTCCAGATTGTCCATGAGCGCCCCCATCCAGGGTGTCATCTTTTCCTCCTCAGTGCCAGGGAGAAAACCGATGTCTTCGCCGACAGGCACCGTGACCCGGGTCATGATAATTTCCCGGTAGCTCTTGACGTCCAATACTTGCGCCAGCCCAGCGGCTAAGGTCAACAAGGTCTTACCGGTACCAGCAGCGCCAAGCAGGGTCACGAAATCAATCTCGGTATCCAGTAAAAGATTAAGGGCGAAATTCTGTTCACGGTTGCGGGCGGTCATACCCCAGATTGCATGGCCAGGTGCGGTGTAGTCCTTGAGAATTTCAATAACGGCCTCCTGGCCGCGTCGTTGGCGGACGATGAAGGCGGGGCCGTTATCGGCGGGAAACAGCCCTTGATTGGGATGCCAATTCGCCACTTCAGGACCGCTAATCCGATAGAATGTGCGGCCGCTTTCTTTCCAGGAATCCAGCTCCCTGCCGTGTGAGTCCCAGAAATCCGCAGGTAGATCGCAGAGACCTCCATATAGCAGGTTGACATCATCAAGCGCTTGATCACTATAGTAATCTTCGGAATGGATGCCAAGAATGGCAGCCTTAATCCGCAGGTTGATGTCCTTAGAGACCAGGGTAACCTGACGCAATGGGTGGTCCTGACGTAAGGTCAGCGCTATGCCTAGGATATCATTATCCGGCGTATTACCGGGTAGAGGGATCGAGGGGCTGAGATGAGCGGGGCGGATCTGAAAGTACAACCGGCCGCCGGCCGGCTGGCCGTGCGGACCCAGTGTGCCAGGTAATGGCAGTCCTTGCTGAATTTCCTCCTGACTGGCGCCGGCCACTAGTTCATCTAAAAACCGGCTGGCTTGGCGGACATTGCGGGCAACCTCAGAGACGCCTTTCTTGGCATGATCCAGCTCTTCCAGCACCCTCATCGGTAAATAGATGTCATGCTCTTGGAAACGGAATACGGCCGCCGGGTCGTGCATCAGCACGTTCGTGTCGAGAATAAATAAACGGTTTTCAGGCATGGGGATATAAGTTACCCCTTAATCGGTTCCAGTACCGCATCCAGATTCAGATCGTCGCAAAAATCCAGGAATTCCTCGCGCAGCAGGGCAATATGGGTGTTGGCAGGAATACCTATTGCTAAATTGACTGAGAACATCGGTGTGCCGGTGTGCGGTGCGCTGTAGCTGCGGGTTACCATATCTTCGATGTTGATCGAGCGGCTGGCGAAAAAGCTGGCTAAATGGTGGACGATCCCTGGCTGGTTAACCGCAACAACCTCGACTGCATAGGGGAGGACATCCCCGGTTACCGCCCGGCCTTCAGTGCGCTTAGCAATGATGGTCATACCCAGCGCCTGCTCTAATCGCTTGAGTTGCATTTCCAGCTTGGTCAGGGTATTCCAGTTGCCCTGCACCATCAGCAAAATGGCGAATTCACCGCCCAGCACAGTCATGCGGCTGTCTGTGATGCTGCAATCACAGTCCAGTATCGCCCGGGACAGTTCGTTGACCAAGCCGGGACGATCTTCACCAAGGGCGGAAATGACCAGGTAGTTTTTCACGGGCGGAGTTTCCTACAGGCAGGTGACACGAAGTGTCAAAATAACAGTGTACAGGTATCTAGTGAGGGTGAAAACTGCTTCGCTACAGTCTCGATAGGCGCTTGTCAAGCATATCGGGTATCTGTGCCACAGTCTCGATAGGCGCTTGTCAAGCTTGCCGGGTATCCGTACCATGCGGCGATTGCGGATCAACGGAGAGCATACTCATGTTTCGTGGCAGCATGGTGGCCATTGTAACGCCGATGCAGGCGGATGGCGGGCTGGATTTCGAAGCGCTGGCCCGGTTAGTGGAGTTTCATATTGACAATGGGACTAATGCTATTATCGCCGTGGGCACTACCGGCGAGTCAGCAACCCTGAATTTTGAGGAACACATCACCGTGGTCCGCAAAGTGGTGGAACAGGTCAAGGGACGGATTCCGGTGATTGCCGGCACCGGGGCTAACTCCACCAGCGAGGCACTGCATCTGACCCGGCGGGCGATGGAAGTTGGGGCAGATGCCTGCCTGCTAGTGACTCCTTATTATAACAAACCAACCCAGGAAGGATTGTATCGTCACTACAAGTTAATTGCGGATAGCGTAGCAATTCCGCAAATTCTCTATAACGTCCCTGGGCGTACCGCTTGCGACCTGATGCCGGAAACAGTCGAGCGATTGGCTGATACCCCGAATATTGTGGGTATCAAGGAAGCCAGCACCCTGGAGCGCATACGGGAATTGGTGCGTCGCTGCGGTGACCGGATGGATGTATACAGTGGCGATGATGGCATTGCCGCTGAGGCTATGCTGAGTGGTGCTAAAGGAGTGATCTCGGTGACCGCTAACGTCGCACCGCATGCTATGCATGAATTGTGCGTTGCAGCGCTGGCCGGTGATCGCGCCCGCACCGAAGCAATCAATAGCCAATTGGCTGAATTGCACAAGACCTTGTTTCTCGAATCGAATCCGATACCGGTGAAGTGGGCTGTCAGCCAATTAGGGCTGATTCCACAAGGGATTCGTTTGCCGTTGACGCTATTTTCCGAGTCGTTCCAGCCCGCAGTGCGGGCTGCGATGCAGCAGGCCGGAGTGCTTTGATGATGATGATGACGCGATTTTTGTATTTCCCGTGGCGCGCGGCAACACTGTCAGTTGCCGTAGCGCTGACGCTCACTGGCTGCTCTAAGAGCTTTGATACGCTGCTACCGGACCGGCGTCCTGATTACCGGAAAAGCACGATTGCGCAACCATTGGAGATCCCGCCTGATCTCACTGCATCGACCATTGATGACACCCTGGTGGTGCCGGAGATCAACCCTGCAGGTTCCGCTCGTTTATCGGCTTACGCCCAGGAACGCGGCGGATCTCAGGTCCGGCAGCCTGCAGCTGTGTTGCCCTCACAACCTGGCATTACCCTGCAGCAAGATGGAAACCAGCGCTGGCTGGTAGTTACGGCACCTGCCGATCAAGTTTGGCCTAAGGTTCGGGAGTTCTGGACCAGTAATGGTTTTGCTTTGAAACGTGATGATCCGACGATCGGCATTATGGAAACCGATTGGGTGGAAAATCGCGCTGATATTCCTCAGGACGGTCTACGCGGCCTGCTGAAGCAGTATCTGGATGTGCTGTATTCAGCCCCGACCCGCGACAAGTTCCGCACCCGGCTGGAGCGTAGCGCCGACGGTGGGAATACTGAGGTTTATATGACACATTACGGTGTTGAGGAAGTTGCAATCGGTGGTGCCAGCGCCAGCGCCACCAATACCTATATGTGGCAACGGCGGCCTTCCAGCCCAGAGCTGGAAGCTGAGATGCTCAACCGGCTAACGGTTTATTTGGGTGCATCGGAGAAACGCACCGAAGTTCAGCAGGCTAAGGCAGGTGCGGCGCCAGCGGGACCACGCACCCGCTTGATTCAAGAGGGAGGGGAAAGCCGGTTACTTATCAATGAAGATTATTCAAGCGCTTGGCGACTGGTTGGGCTGGCGCTGGATGGCAGTAACTACGGAGTGGAAGAGCAGAATCGGGGTCAAGGTTTGTATGTGGTCGAATACCGTGACCCCGAACTGGAGAATCAAAAATCCGGGGATGAAGGCTGGCTTTCCAAGCTGGCATTTTGGCGCAGCAGTAAAAAGACAGAAGCTCCCCCGGTTGGCACGCGCTATCGGGTCCGGCTCGCCGGTCAAGGCGGGCAGACGGTGGTGGTCGTGCGGGATAGCAACGACCAGCCCGATAATTCGGCGGGTGCCAAACAAGTGGTGGAGGTATTGCAGCAGGTCATTCGCTAATGGCCAGGTCACAATTTGAACGTGCGCATTCGACTCCTGCCGCCGCAACTCATTAGCCAGATCGCTGCTGGCGAAGTCGTTGAACGTCCTGCTTCGGTGGTAAAGGAGCTTTTAGAGAATAGTCTGGATGCCGGCGCGACTCGTATTGCCGTTGAGGTGGAGCACGGTGGCGTCCGGCTGATCCGGATCCGTGATAATGGTTCCGGCATTCCGCCAGACGAGCTGCCGCTGGCACTGGCCCGCCATGCCACCAGTAAAATCGCTAGTTTCGATGATCTTCAACAGGTCACCAGTCTGGGTTTTCGTGGTGAAGCGCTGCCCAGTATCGCCGCCGTGTCGCGGCTGACGTTGACCTCGCGTACAGCGAATGAGGAGACAGGCTGGCGGGTTAGTGGCGATGGCAGCGGGGTTGTTGATAAACCAGCGCCAGCGCCGCATCCGGTCGGCAGTACCGTTGAAATCCGCGATCTGTTCTTCAACGTCCCCGCCCGCCGCAAGTTTCTACGTACTGAACGCACTGAATTTGGCCATATCGAAGAAAGTATCCGTCGACTTGCCCTGAGCCGGTTCGAAGTTGGATTCAGCTTGTGGCACAACCAGCGGCCCATATTGAATCTGGAACCAGCGAGTCACCCGGACAGCTGGGCGCAACGCATTGCAGAATTATGCGGCCGGGAGTTTATCGCAGCCAGTGTGTTTTTCGACCAGAATGAAGGCGGGCTGCGGCTCTGGGGCTGGCTCGGGTTGCCAACGGTTTCGCGTGCGCAATCCGACATGCAATATTTTCTGGTCAATAGCCGGCCAGTGCGTGACCGCGTGATTGCCCACGCTGCGCGGCACGCTTATCAGGATGTCCTCTACCAGGATCGCCAGCCGGCGATGGTGCTCTATTTGGAGATTGATCCAGCAGCGGTGGATGTCAATGCCCATCCCGCTAAATATGAGGTCCGGTTCCGGGAATCGTCAGCCATTCATGAATTTGTCCGGCGGGCATTGCGAGCGGTATTATCCAAAGTACGGCCTGGCGCAGCGCCACCTCCCGTGGTCCAGGCGAGTGAACGGTTGGGCGTGATTGGTGGAGGTGGTGGTGGATCCGGTGCAACCACTCAGTTTGGCGCTCGTCAACCGGGGTTACCGCTGCATGTTGGAGAGCGTCTGGCGAACTATGGGCAGTTGCATACCGTTCCGCCGCCAGCGATGCCTGATGATGTTGTTCCTGCTAACGTTGCCGAATCACCGCCTCTCGGTTATGCGCTGGGGCAACTGCATGGTGTTTATGTCTTGGCGGAAAACGATGCGGGACTGGTGGTGGTTGACATGCACGCCGCTCATGAACGTATCCTGTACGAGCAATTGAAAACTGCCCTTATTGGCGCGGAACTGAAGACCCAAACATTATTGGCGCCAGTGACCTTAACTGTGACGCCGAAGGAACGGCAATTGGTCGAGGAGCATGATGCCTTATTTGCTAAGGCAGGATTGGATCTGGCGATATTAGGACCGGAAACAATCGCCGTGCGGCAAATTCCAGCGCTGCTGGCCGGTTTGGACATCGCCTTACTGGTGCGCGATATGCTGGCCGATCTGGCAACGCATGAAACCAGTGATCGGGTTGAAACAGCCGTTTTAGCTCTGCTGGCCAGTTTGGCTTGCCACGGAGCAATACGCGCCAACCGGCCGCTGAATCTGCTGGAAATGAACGCGCTGTTACGTGACATGGAGCGCACAGATCATAGTGGTCAGTGCAACCACGGCCGGCCCACCTGGATTCAATTGACGGTGGATGAGCTGGATCGGTTGTTCCGGCGCGGACGCTGACCCGTCACTGTTCACTGCTCACGCAATGACCACCGCTGATTCCCGCCCGCCCGTGTTGTTTCTTATGGGACCTACTGCCTCTGGCAAAACGGCGCTGGCGGTGGAGCTGGTGCAACGGTGGCCGTTCGAGATTATCAGTGTTGATTCAGCGCAGGTCTATCGGGGGATGGATATCGGTACCGCCAAGCCTGACGCCGGGACGCAACGCATCGCGCCACACCGGTTGATCGATATTCTCGATCCAGCCGAGGCCTATTCCGCTGGCCGATTCCGCAATGACGCCCGCCGTGAGATCGCCACCATTCATGCTGCTGGGCATATTCCTTTACTGGTGGGTGGTACGATGCTCTATTTCAGGGCCTTGGAACAAGGCTTAGCAGAGTTGCCTTCTGCTGATCCAATAGTGCGTGCTGGGCTGGCAGCGGAGCTGGTGGAGCAGGGTAGTGGTGTTTTGCACACCCGGTTAGCACAGATTGACCCTATCGCAGCAGCACGTATCCATCCCCATGATGTGCAGCGGATTCAGCGGGCGCTGGAAGTGTACATATTGACCGGTCAATCGCTGACGGAACTTTGTGACGGTTCACATAACGAAATATTGCCATTTCGAATCATCAAGCTGATTGTGGCTCCAGCAGACCGGTTTGTACTATATGAACGGATTGGTCAGCGGTTTCAGATCATGTTGCAGCAGGGTTTCGTCACTGAAGTAGAGCAATTGCGGGCACGAGGGGATCTCGATTTGTGCAAACCAGCTATGCGGTCCGTCGGTTACCGGCAGGTCTGGGAGCACTTGGATGGTATCCTGGATTATCCGGCGATGGTTGAACGAGGAATCACGGTAACCCGCCAGTTTGCTAAGCGGCAATTAACTTGGCTGCGCTCTGAAACGGATGCATTTTGGTTAGACAGCGCTGGGCTTCATCTCTTGGATCAGCTTGTCGCTAAGCTGAATGAGACAGGGCTTACCAGCTATTAATTTTCAAAGCCGCCGGACTTACTGGACAAAATTTTTGTTAACTGTTTGATTTTTTTATTATAAATTAGATGGAATATGCTGAAATCCTGGTTGGGGAGAGCTATGGGCAGGTGGTGAGTGAAACGGGAGGGTACCCAAAATATCAGGCTGTTTGTGTTAATATAAAAATGTTCCGGATGAGCCGCTGCTGCTTAATAAAAAAGGTAGCGGCGTTTCCAAGATTTTTGAAATTCTCAAAGAAACACCTCGCGGGAACGTGATAGGCTGATTATTTAGTGGATGGCTTTGGGGGGTTGGGCATGAATTCTGCTACATGCTCAAGTGGTTTTTTGGCTTTTGAGATTTTTGAATCTTTTCAGCTTTGAGCTTGATTTCTGTGTTTTCGACCCATAACAACAAGGGAGCGTCGCGATGGCAAAAGGTCATTCTCTTCAGGAACCTTTTCTGAACGCCTTGCGTAAAGAGCGGATTCCGGTTTCAGTGTACTTGGTAAACGGCATCAAGTTGCAGGGACAGATCGAATCCTTCGATCAGTTCGTGGTGCTTCTGAAGAATAGCGTCAGCCAAATGATCTATAAACACGCGATTTCCACGATCGTGCCTGTTCGCAATGTACGGTTGAATCTGGCCACGGATGAAAATGGCGGCAGCGATTAATCCTGACAGCTTAATGGCGGCATGTAGGGGGCGGTTTGTTTGAGCGTCCGCATGGCGGCGAGCGCGCCGTTCTAGTCCATCTGACGCTGGATCGATCGGAAGAGGATGCCCAGGATCTCACGGAGTTCCAGGAGCTGGCGGTCTCGGCAGGCGCCGAATATATAGCGTTGATTACCGGACGCCGGCCGGCACCTGACCCGCGGCTATTTGTCGGCAGCGGTAAGGCCGAAGAAATCCGGGAGGCGGCCAAGCAAGGTGATGCAAAACTGGTAATCTTTGATCACAACCTGTCGCCAAGCCAGGAGCGTAACCTGGAAGCATTTTTGCAATGCCGGGTTGTGGATCGCACGGGGTTGATCCTGGATATTTTTGCCCAGCGGGCACGCAGTTTCGAAGGTAAGCTGCAAGTAGAGCTGGCGCAGCTGCGTCACCTATCTACCCGATTGGTGCGAGGCTGGACTCACTTAGAGCGGCAACGGGGCGGAATCGGGTTGCGCGGCCCAGGTGAAACTCAGTTGGAAACCGACCGGCGGTTGCTGGCCGAGCGTATCCGGCAAATTCGTTTGCGGTTAATGCGAGTCGAGCGGCAACGTGAGCAAGGCCGCCGCGCCCGGCGCAAGGCGGACTTGCCGACGGTTTCTCTGGTCGGCTATACCAATGCGGGTAAGTCCACTCTGTTCAACATGCTGACTCAAGCCGATGTCTATGCAGCGGACCAATTATTTGCAACGCTTGATCCAACCCTGCGCCGCTTGGAGTTACCAGGGGTAGAATCCGTGGTGCTCGCCGATACGGTTGGATTCATCAGCCGGCTGCCACATGAATTGGTGGCGGCGTTTCGTTCAACCTTGCGCGAGACGGTTGAAGCCAGCCTGCTGCTGCATGTAATCGATGCGAGTCATCCTGATCGAGATGGCATTATCGCGCAGGTCGAAGCCGTGTTAGCTGAAATCGGTGCGGTGGACGTGCCGCAATTACAGGTATTCAACAAGATTGACTTGAGCGGTGAACCGCCGCGTTTGGAAAGGGACAGTGAAGGCCAGGTGCGTGCCGTCTGGCTGTCGGCGGCGGCTAGCACCGGGCTTGACCTGCTATCCACCGCGATCGCTGAGCGGCTACGGGGAGGAACAGTGCATGGCTGGCTCTGTCTGCCGCCAGTAGCAGCGCGATTGCGGGCGCGTCTGTTCAACTTGGGTGCTGTGGTCGCTGAGCAATCCGGACCCGCGGGTGAATGGTTGATTGAAGTACGCACCTCACGCGGCAATGTGGACCGGCTTTGTCGCCAGGAAGGCTTATGTGCGGAATGGGTGCGTTCAGGTTTTGAAATTCCGGTGGTTTGAACCGTATTGACATGAACTTTGAGGTATGACATGGCCTGGAATGAACCGGGAGGAGGTAACCGCGATCCCTGGAGTGGTGGTCGCGATCAGGGACCACCCGATTTGGATGAAGTGGTTCGCAAGCTGTCGGACCGTTTCAATAATTTGCTAGGCGGCCGGCGTGGCGGTGGTAGCAGCAGTGGCGGCAGCGGTGATGCAGGTCCCTCAGGTTCCGGATTGGCCGGTATCAGCCTGATGGCTGGGATCATTGCCTTGATCGGCTGGTTGGTTGCTAGCATCTATATCGTCAATGAAGGTGAACGTGGGGTCGTTCTGCGTTTCGGCCGCTATTTGGAGACGACCTTACCGGGGCCTCATCTGCGGCTGTTTCCCATTGATCAGGTGGAAATTGTCAATGTGGAACAACGGCGTTTCCAGGAAATCGGTTATCGCTCCGGGGCAGGTGGCGGCCGGCAACCAGCTATCCGCTCGGTGCCTAAGGAAGCGTTGATGCTCACCCAGGATGAAAATATCGTTGATGTGCGCTTGGCAGTGCAATACCAGATTAAAGATCCTCGCGCCTATCTGTTTAACATACTTGAGGCGGAAGCAGTGCTGGTGCAAGTTGTGGAAAGCGCCACCCGTGAGACTATCGGTAAAAGCACCATGGATTTTGTGTTGACTGAAGGCCGCAGTGACATTGTGGCTGATATCAGGACTCTAAGCCAGGACATTTTGGATCAGTATGGCGCTGGCCTGCAGATTATTACGGTGGTTCTACAAGATGCCCAGCCGCCGGAAGAAGTGCAAGATGCCTTTGCTGACGCGATTAAGGCGCGTGAAGATGAGCAGCGGCAGAAAAATGAGGCCGAGGCCTATTCCAATGAGGTGATTCCCAGGGCGCGCGGCCAGGCAGCGCGGCGGTTACAAGAGTCTTCGGCTTATAAGGAGCAAGTCGTTGCCCAAGCTCAAGGTGAAGCCAGCCGTTTTGAGCAACTGTTGACAGCTTATCAACAAGCTCCAGAAGTAACTCGCGAGCGGCTTTATCTGGAAACCCTGGAATCAGTGCTGTCGCGAGTGACTAAAGTGCTAGTGGATGTCAAAGGAACCAATAACTTGTTGTATTTGCCATTGGATCGCTTATTGAAATCCAGTGAAGCGCCCAGCGCGGGCGATGTGCGCACCACCGGTGGCTCGCTGTTGGAAACGTTGCCTTCTTCTTCCCCTTCTTCTTCTTCGGCATCGGTTGATGGCAGTGCGGCGGCTACCCGCTTGCGTGATCTGAGTCGTAGCCGGGAGGTGCGCTAATGGCTTTGCCACAATTGCCAGTGTCCCGCAATATTCTGTTAGGCGTGCTTGCTGCTATAGCCCTGCTGCTGTCAACCTCGTTATTCACGGTCAATGAGACCCAGACGGCCCTCCGTTTCCAATTGGGCGAAATCGTCGAGGCCAACTACCTCCCAGGCTTGCACTGGAAATGGCCGTTGATTAATAACATCCGCAAGTTCGACCGCCGTCTACAGACGCTGGATACCGAACCGGAACGGTTTTTGACGGCGGAAAAGAAGAACGTTATCGTCGATTCCTTCGCTATGTGGCGCATCGAAGATGTGCGATTGTTCTATACTACGGTTGCTGGCGATCCAAACCAAGCGAATGTCCGGTTGGATCAGATTGTCAAAGATAGTTTGCGCAGCGAATTCAGCAAACGCACCATTCAGGAAGTGGTGTCGGGGGATCGTGAGCAGATTATGGAAACTCTAGGCCGGTTACTCCGCGAACAGGCGGCCCAATTGGGTGTTGCAGCTGTGGATGTGCGGATCAAGCGCATTGATCTGCCAGCGGATGTTAGTAATTCGGTGTTCAGCCGCATGAAGGCAGAGCGGTTGCGGGTGGCCAAGGACTTCCGCTCCCGTGGTGCTGAGGCGGCAGAGCGCATCCGTGCTGATGCGGACCGTCAAAGCACGGTAATCCTGGCTGAAGCCTACCGCGATGCCGAACGGCAACGTGGTGAAGGCGATGCCCAAGCGATCGATATTTACGCGCAGGCTTACGGAAAAGATCAGGATTTCTACCGGTTCCATCGGAGTCTGTCGGCCTATCGGCAGAGTTTCCACAACAAGGATGACGTGCTGGTACTCCAGCCGGATTCCCAGTTCTTCCGTTACTTCAACCAGTCTCTGCCATCGCAACCAGAATGACGATGGCAATTCGTCAGCCACATGGCGGCGCATTAGCGATTGGACGCCGCTATGTGGGATGAGCTACTGGCAGCATTCGGTTTGATGCTGGTGCTGGAAGGTATCCTGCCCTTTCTCAGTCCGAGTGCTTTTCGTCAAACCCTGCTTCGGATTTCCCAAACAGAGGATCGCGCTTTGCGGTTTGCCGGTTTAGGGTGCATGGGGCTGGGGCTGGTGGTACTGTACCTTTTCCGCTGAGATTGGGTCAGGCAATCCGGCCCATAAAACTTTTCATATCCCGTCCCCTATGATCCCCGAAGACCGTTGGTTGTTACCCGAAGGCATCGAAGAAATCCTGCCACCCGCTGCCCATCGTCTGGAGTGGTTGCGGCGTAAGCTGCTCGATCTGTACCAAAGCTGGGGTTATGAGCTGGTCATTCCACCGCTGATCGAATTTCTGGATTCGTTATTGACAGGCGCCGGTGATGACCTTGAGTTGCAAACCTTTAAGCTGACCGATCAATTGAGTGGACGGATGATGGGGGTGCGTGCTGACATGACCCCTCAAGTGGCGCGGATCGATGCGCATCTGCTGAAGCGCACTGGACCAGTCCGGTTATGCTACATGGGTACTGTATTGCGGACCCGTGCTGATGGTTTCGGTGGTTCCCGTAGTCCATATCAGGCCGGTGTGGAACTGTATGGCCATCGTGGCCATGAGAGCGATCTGGAAGTACTGACGTTGATGCTGGAGACATTGCAGGTGGCTGGTGTTAGCGAAGTGCATTTGGATTTGGGTCATGTCACGATTTTTCGTGAGCTGATTCGTCAAGCCGGTTTGGACCGGGAGCGTGAGGGAATCCTGTTTGATGCATTGCAACGCAAAGCATTGCCGGAAATCCACGCGCATTTGGCGGAATGGGCACTGCCCGTATCATATGCGAACTTGTTTCTAACATTAGCCAAGCTGAATGGCGGACCGGAAGTGCTGGATGATGCCAATGTGCAATTGGCGGCAGGCGGTGCGGAGGTATGCAGCGCGTTGACGACCTTGCGGCAGCTAGTGGAAGCATTGCGCCAACGATGGCCGGGTTTGCCGGTTCACATAGATCTGGCGGAATTACGTGGTTATCACTATCACACCGGTGTGCTGTTTTCAGCCTATGTCCCTGGCCAAGGGCAAGCGGTGGCGCAAGGCGGGCGTTATGACGAGATTGGTCAAGTCTTCGGCCGGGCGCGGCCAGCAACAGGTTTCAGCACTGATTTGGCGACCTTGCTGCTGCTGGGGTCAGCGCCGAAAATGGTGGAGTCTGGTATTTACGCGCCGCCAGCAGGCGACGCAGCATTGGAGGAACAGATTGCCATATTGCGCCGCCAAGGCGTAAGGGTCATTCGGGCGTTGCCGGGGGCAGAAGTGGAGCCACGCACTTTGCGGTGCGACCGGATGCTGGCGCAACGGCAGGGAGAATGGCAGGTCGTGCCGCTAGCGAATTCAGTCTAAGCAGTAATACAGGAACCTGACATGGGCAATAACGTAGTGGTCATCGGTACCCAGTGGGGCGATGAGGGCAAGGGTAAAGTAGTGGACCTGTTGACCGAAAATGCAGCGGCGGTCGTGCGGTTCCAGGGAGGGCATAACGCAGGGCATACGTTGGTCATCAATGGCCATAAAACTGTCTTGCACCTCATTCCTTCCGGCATCCTGCGTGAGGGCGTCGCCTGCCTGATTGGCAATGGTGTGGTATTGTCACCGGCCGCGTTACTGGCCGAGATTGACCGGCTGGCACAGCAAGGTGTAATGGCAGTAGAACGGTTGCGGATCAGTGAAGCCTGTCCACTGATTCTGCCCTACCATATCGCGCTGGATCAGGCCCGTGAAAAGGCGCGTGGCGAACGGGCGATAGGCACGACGGGACGTGGCATCGGCCCGGCTTATGAAGACAAAATATCACGGCGGGCAGTGCGGCTCGGTGATCTGTTCCATCGGGAGCGCTTCGCTGCCAAGCTTGGCGAAGTGCTGGATTTCCATAACTTCGTTCTGCAACGCTATTTTCAGACTGACCCAGTCGATTTCCAGAAGGTCCTGGATGAAACGTTGGTCATGGCTGAACGGCTGTGTCCATTGGTTGCGGATGTGACGGAACTATTGGATGCGCATCGTCGGCAGGGTGACAATGTACTGTTTGAAGGCGCCCAAGGCGCGATGCTGGATATTGATCATGGTACTTATCCCTATGTCACTTCTTCCAATACAACGACGGGTGGCGCATCCACGGGCACTGGTCTCGGGCCGCGCTATCTGGATTATGTGCTGGGCATCACTAAGGCCTACACCACCCGGGTTGGCGGCGGACCGTTCCCGACCGAATTGTTTGACGAAACCGGTGAATATTTAGCTGAACGAGGACATGAGTTCGGCTCGACCACTGGCCGGCGGCGGCGCTGTGGCTGGTTTGATGCCGTTGCGTTGCGCCGTTCAATCCTGAACAACAGCGTGTCGGGACTCTGCGTAACCAAGCTGGATGTATTGGATGGCCTGGACAGTATCCGGTTGTGTGTTGGTTATCAATGTGGCCCGGAGCGGCTAGATCATGCGCCATTGGGGGCTGAGGCGTTAGCGGCATGCGAGCCGGTTTATGAGGAGATGCCGGGCTGGCAGGATTCAACGGTTGGAGTGCGGCAGTATGAAGCGCTGCCGGTTAATGCCCAGGCTTATTTGCGGTATGTTGAGGAATTGACCGGTACGCGCATCGACATCATCTCTACGGGTCCAGATCGGGCCGATACCATTGTGTTGCGGGATCCATTTGCCAGATAAGGGATGGCTGTATTTTCCAAATCGCGGGGATTGTCCGTGATCAGCCGTGTTGCACAGGGTACGGTAGCCGAGGATTTGGCTCTTCGCTACCTGGAAACCCAGGGTATGACTCTGATTACCCGGAACTTCCGCTGCCGCGCCGGCGAACTGGACCTGATTATGCGTGATGGCGGGCACCTTGTTTTCGTAGAGGTGCGCAGCCGCCGCCATGTCCGCTATGGCACCCCTGCCGAGTCAGTGACCCGGACTAAACAGCAGAGATTACTGCGTGCTGCTGCGTTTTACCTGCAACGCCAGCGTCTTGATTTGCCCTGTCGCTTCGACGTCGTGGCGGTTCTTCAGCCGGGCGGTGAACCGCAGATAGAATGGATTCAGGATGCTTTTCAATTGACTTGAGTTGCCCACTATTCTGCCGGAATTGCTGAGATAACCGTTTACTCCCTTCGCCTGCTTGCGGGAGAGAGGCTGGGGGTGAGGGCGGCGGTTTCAATGAGTGACCCCCTCACTCTCGCCCCCTTAGCAGGAGGCGAGGAGACTGAATGATTACTTACTGAGTACTTTGCTGATGACTGTTGACCGCACCGCTGAATTGTCCAACCTGCTCGCCCAACGCATTCTGATTCTTGACGGCGCGATGGGCACCATGATTCAGAGCTACCGCTTGCAAGAGGCCGATTACCGCGGCGAACGATTTCGTGACTGGCCGGGCGATCTCAAGGGCAATAACGATCTTTTAGTATTGACTCAACCAGCGATCATCCGCGAGATTCATGCCGCCTATCTCGACGCCGGTGCGGATATTCTCGAAACCAACACCTTTAACGCGACATCGGTGTCTATGCATGATTACGGCATGGAATCCCTGGTGGGAGAATTGAACCGGGAAGCAGCGCGTCTGGCCCGTGAGGTCGCCGATGAATTTACCGCTCGCGATCCTGCCCGTCCGCGCTTCGTCGCCGGGATACTCGGTCCCACCAATCGCACCGCCAGTTTGTCACCGGATGTGAACAATCCGGGTTTTCGCAACATCAGTTTTGATGAACTGGTCACCGCGTACACCGAAGCCGCCCAGGCGTTGATCGAGGGTGGTGCCGATCTGCTGCTGGTCGAGACGATCTTCGATACCTTGAATGCCAAGGCGGCACTGTTTGCCATCCAGCAGCTTTTTGATGATGCGGGCATCCGGCTTCCGGTCATGATCTCCGGCACCATTACTGATGCTTCCGGACGCACCCTGTCCGGTCAAACGACTGAGGCGTTCTGGAACTCGCTCTCGCATATCCAACCCTTATCTTTCGGCCTGAACTGCGCGCTGGGCGCGACCCAGCTTCGGCCTTACATCGCTGAACTGGCACGTATCGCCGATACTTACGTCTCTGCCCACCCAAACGCCGGTTTGCCGAACGCTTTCGGTGAGTATGACGAAACCCCAGAGATGATGGCTGCCACCATTCGCGAGTTTGCTGAGAGCGGCTTCCTCAACATTGCCGGCGGTTGCTGCGGCACGACACCGGCCCACATCCGCGCCATTGCGGAAGCGGTCAAAGATCTGCCGCCCCGGCAAATTCCTGTCATCGAACCGCATTGCCGGCTGGCCGGATTGGAGCCGTTGAATATTGGTCCGGACTCGTTGTTTATCAATGTCGGCGAGCGCACCAATGTCACTGGTTCTGCCGTCTTCAAACGGTTGATCAAGGCCGGCGATTACAATGCCGCGCTGGATGTTGCGCGCCAGCAAGTCGAGAACGGCGCGCAGATCATCGATATCAATATGGACGAGGGGATGCTTGATTCCAAAGAGGCAATGACGGCATTTCTCAATCTGATTGCCGCTGAGCCGGACATTAGCCGGGTTCCAGTGATGATTGACTCTTCCAAGTGGGAGATTCTGGAAGCTGGCCTCAAGCGCATCCAGGGCAAGCCGGTGGTGAATTCGATCAGTATGAAAGAGGGCGAAGCGGAGTTTATCCGTCAAGCCCGGTTGATCCGCCGTTATGGCGCTGCCGCCATCGTCATGGCGTTCGATGAACAGGGCCAGGCTGATACCGAGGATCGCAAGTTTACCATCTGCCAGCGCGCCTACCGGCTGCTTACTGAACAGGCCGGGTTTCCGCCACAAGATATTATCTTCGATCCTAATATTTTCGCCGTCGCGACCGGTATTGAAGAGCATGACCGCTATGGGCTGGATTTCATCGAGGCTACCCGGCGGATTAAGGCCGGACTGCCTTACGCGCTCATCTCCGGCGGGGTGTCCAATGTTTCTTTCTCATTCCGGGGCAATAACCCGGTGCGTGAGGCGATTCATTCGGTGTTTCTCTATCACGCGATTCGTGCCGGCATGACCATGGGCATTGTCAACGCCGGGCAATTGGCGATCTACGAGGAAATCCCGGTTGAACTGCGGGAACGGGTCGAGGATGTGATTCTCAACCGCCGTCCCGGCGCCACCGAGCGATTATTGGAAATTGCGCCGCAATACCAGGCCGGTGAAGCTTCAGCCGCTCCGGAGAAAACGCAGGAATGGCGTTCCTGGCCAGTGGCCAAACGGCTGGAACATGCATTGATCAAGGGCATTGACGAGTTCATTGAAGTCGACACCGAAGCAGCCCGGCAGGAGTTCGAGCGGCCCTTGCAAGTAATCGAAGGGCCGCTGATGGACGGCATGAATGTCGTGGGCGATCTGTTCGGTGCGGGCAAGATGTTCCTGCCGCAAGTCGTGAAGTCAGCACGGGTGATGAAAAAATCGGTAGCCTATCTGATTCCTTACATCGAAGCAGCACAGACGGAAGGCGAACGCCGCACCAATGGCCGGATCGTATTGGCCACCGTCAAGGGAGACGTGCATGACATCGGCAAGAATATTGTCGGCGTGGTGCTTCAGTGCAATAACTTTGAGGTGGTCGACCTGGGGGTGATGGTTCCTGCACAGAAGATTCTCGACGCTGCCCGCGAGCATGAGGCGGATATGATCGGCCTGTCCGGGTTGATCACGCCGTCGCTGGATGAGATGGTTAACGTTGCTAAGGAGATGAAGCGGCAGGGTTTTAATATCCCCCTGCTGATCGGCGGCGCAACCACCTCGGTCATGCACACGGCGGTGAAGATCGACCCGCAATATCCTGGTCCGGTGGTGTACGTCAAGGACGCCTCGCGAGCGGTGAGCGTCGCGCAAAACCTGGTCGGCACCGGTTCCAAGGCCGATTACGTCGCCAAGACCAAGGCCGGCTATGTCCTAAAACGCGAACAATACGCTAACCGGCGTGGACGAGAGGCTTTGCTGCCATTGGCCCAAGTCCGCGCCAACCGGCCAATCCTTGACTGGTCAACTTACGTCCCGCCCCAGCCTGGTTTTCTTGGTGTCCGTGTTTTTGACAGCTATCCGTTAGCGGAATTAGTGGAACGAATTGATTGGACACCGTTTTTTCAGGCATGGGAACTGCGCGGGCGCTACCCGGCTATTTTCGATGATCCTGAACAGGGTGAGCACGCCCGTCATCTATTCGCTGACGCCCAGACGATGTTGGGCACGATTCTCGCGGAACAATGGCTCACAGCGCGGGCGGTGATCGGCTTCTTTCCAGCCAATCGAACCGGCGAGGACGATATTGTGTTGTACACCGATGAGCGCCGCGAGCAGGCATTCATGACCTTGCACTACCTGCGCCAGCAAGGGCCGAAGCCGGATGGTAAACCGCATTATTGTCTAGCCGACTGGATTGCCCCGCGCGAAACTGGCGTGGCAGACACCTTGGGCGCATTTGCCGTCACCGCTGGCATTGGCATCGATGCGCGGATCGCGGAATTCGAACGTGCTCACGACGACTACAGCGCCATTTTGCTGAAAGCGTTGGCTGACCGGCTGGCGGAAGCCTTGGCCGAACGGTTACACGAGCGAGTCCGGCAGGAGTTCTGGTGTTATGCGGCGACGGAAACGCTGAGTAACGAAGAGTTGATTGCCGAACGGTACCAGGGTATCCGCCCTGCGCCCGGCTATCCAGCCTGCCCCGACCACACCGAGAAGGGTTTGCTCTGGCAGCTATTGAGTGTAGCGGATAACGCGGGCATTCATCTGACCGAGAGTTTTGCCATGACTCCGGCAGCAGCCGTCAGCGGCTGGTATTTCAGCCATCCTGAAGCGCGTTACTTCGGCATAGGCCGGCTGGACCGCGATCAGGTGGCTGATTATGCCCGGCGCAAGGGCTGGACTGTCGCGGAGGCGGAGAAGTGGCTCGCGCCGAATCTTGGTTATGAACCGGATGATTTATAAGAAATTTAAATATATATATTCTAAATTTAAATGCTTTTTAATTGCCAGTGCTTGGCTGTTACAGTAGTTATAGATTAACCGGGTAATGCTCTTATCGGCGGTAGTCGCATTGGTTTTTTTGCTGGTATGAGCAGAATCATCCGATTCCATTTCCGAGAGTATTCATATATAGATAGATAAATAGATAAATAGCTTTGCTGGTGCTACAGTGTCTCTGCCGTTGAAGGAGGGGCATTTTATGGCGACATGCAAGCGTTGTGGCTGTGAGCGAAGCGTCAAGAACGGCAAGGTTCGTGGAAAGGTGCGCTATAAATGCAAGGAGTGCGGCCTTAATTTTGTTGAGGGTGATGGTCGCGTCAACGAATCGCTGGTGGTGAAGAAGGCGCTGGCGGTGATTTTATATTCATTGAGCAAGGCATCGTTCAACATGCTGGGCAAAATCTTTGGACATTCGCCTTCGCTGCTCTACCGATGGATCGTAGAGGAGATGGCGAAGCTGCCGGAACCTGAGGTTCCCGGTGATATCAAGGAAATGGAATTCGATGAAATGTGGCATTTCATCGGCTCAAAAAAAACAAACTCTGGATCATCAAGGCGGTGGATCGTGGCACAGGGCGAACTATTGCCTGGGTGGTCGGCGGTCGTGATGCTGCAACGTTTGGACGGCTCTACGACAAGGTCAAGCACCTGACCGACTGTATCTTCTACACCGACGGCTGGGATGCTTTCGCCCAGCATTTGCCGCCGGCGCGGCATGTCATCGGCAAAGCCGGAACGATCACCATTGAGCACGATAACAGCAACACCCGCCATCACCTCGGACGCATGACCCGCCGCACCAAGGTCGTCTCGAAAAAGGCACAGATGGTCTACGATTCCATCAAGCTCTGGGTCGCCCTCACGACCCCTGACCTGTTCCACCGCTACCAGAACACCTTTTTGTCTATCTTTAGGTGAATACTCTCCCATTTCCATGTGCGCCGGGCGGTTTTAGCCTGGCCATCATGCCTCTCCTTGTTATAGTTTTTCTCCGGTAGCACGGCCGCTGATCAAGTGTCCCTGGTCTCTCGGCGAGATACCTATCCTCTAGGTTACTGATGGCGGATATCCTGGATTCAAATTAAGAGGCTTCGATGCAATAGCAGGCGAGCGGTGCTATAACCCTTACTATCTAGGAGAATTTTAGTATTCAGTAGTCATCCAGTCACCATAGGGCAAAGTGGAGGATATCAGGATGGTCAATCTTTGGTTGAAGTTGCTCTACAAGATCACCGGTGGTGGCAAACGCGCCTTGTTCGAGCAGGTGGCCGATCAATTAAAGGGTTGCGATCTGAGTTTCGTTGCCCCTGTGGATAAGCAGGAAACTGTTCTGGTGCGGCGATTGGCGGCTGGCTTCGGTAATCTCTCCGAAGCAATCCGGCAGGCGGTGGCTTTGTCGGTGCAGATTGCTGAGGAAGTACCGCATATCACTGCTGAAAATGGAGAATTGGCTACCCAGTCCCATGCTCAGTTGAATGCTTTGACCGGCGTTCTGATGACGGCTCAACGGTTGTTGGAGAGCTCGCAGAATGCGCGTGAAGAACTGCGCAAAGTGATTGATTTGGCCAGTGAGGCGCATCAACGCGCGCAGGAAGGCGGTCGCGCAGCGCGGGAATTGGCGCAAGCTATGGTGGAGGTGGAAACCCGTTCAGCGCGGGCGCATGAAATCGTCGAGGTGATCGACACCGTTGCTTTCCAGACCAATATTCTTTCCATCAATGCCAGCATCGAGGCTGCGCGCGCGGGCGAACTGGGGCGAGGCTTCGCGGTTGTTGCTCAGGAAATCCGCCAGCTCGCAGCACGCACAGCCACCGCAGCGCAAGACGTGAGGGGGATTATTGGGGAGACAAGTACCGCTGTGAATAGTGGTGCGCGTTCGGCGGTGGAAACGCAGCAGGTGCTGACTGGCTTGGGTGAACTGATGTCGCGCGCAGGGGCTGCCATGGAATCTGTGGCAGGGCAGGTTGTAAACCAAGGGCAGGAGATTGTTTCCGTCGATCATTCTCTCAATCAGGTTCTGGAATTGAGCCGGAATAATCTTGAGAACGCTGGGACGATTGCTGAGCGCAGCGAAGCACTCAAGCAGGCTACGGACACGCTGCGCGACTGTGTCGGTCTATTCCGGCTGCCCGATGATCCACTGAACGAACCTCGGCATGCCCAAGCATTTGCATTGGCGACGGCGACGGCCAGGGCAGCGGGTGCTGCCTTGGGGGCTGCCATGCATTCGGGGGCAATCACCGAGGAAGCACTGTTTACCCGTGAATACCAGCCGATTACTGGAACCCAGCCGCAAAAGTATCACACCATGTTTGACCGCCTGTGCGATAAGCTGCTTCCTCCTATCCAGGAACCTGCTGCTGCGTCGCATCCGTGGATTGTGTTCGCTATTTGCGCGAATCGCGACGGTTATGTGCCTACCCATAACCAGCGTTTTGCCCAGCCATTAACCGGCGATCCTGCCCGGGATCTGGTTGGTAACCGGACCAAGCGGATTTTCGATGACCGGGTCGGGCGCAGCGTGGGTGCCCACATGGATACCTACCGGCTGCAAGTTTACCGGCGCGATACCGGTGAAATTATGTTTGATTTGTCAGTGCCAGTTTTTATCGATAATAAACATTGGGGTGGCTTTCGAGTCGGTTATGCGTTGACTTGAAAGTGATGTTCACTAAATTTACGGTCAAGCATGGTGCCTATGGGTTGCAATCCTTTACCTGTTGCTGATGTAAGTTTCTGGTCTAATCGTCGAACAAGGCAACCCCTGACTGAGGGTTAATCAGCTAAGAATACATCATTTAACCGGGTGATCTGAGCAAGGATTCAGACGGCCGAGGGCGGGCCAGCCAGTTCCTCCTCCGTGGCGCCCTGGAAAGCGTGCCGGATTTGCGCGATGAGACTGTTTTTTGAGAGATCAAGAAGTTGTTTGATCACCTGAGGAGCGAAGACTTGCCTGATTGTTTTCTCCGAGGGCAGGTTGCGGGAACGGGTGTACATATAAGCCAGCATGGATTCTCCTCAGGCGACCGGATTGTTCCGGTACGGGCTGCTTGGGAGAGTTCATGCGGCTTTGGGCAAACGCCGTCAAGGCTTTTCAGGAAGAGAATTTATGACTGACGAGTTAATAAGATAGGTGATCAGATTATATGGGTCGTTGCTGGACTCCGGAGCCTAAGAAACGGATATAAAATTCAATGGGTTATGTTAAAAATTTCGGAATAATGACAGTTGTGGGGTTTTCTTTTTACTTTTTACCGGTTCAGGCGCAGTATCCTCCTTCTAACACGCTTGCCCTCACCTCAGAAGAGAAAGCCTTTGTTGATGCCCATCCAGAAGTCGTACTTGGAGGTGGTGTCTCTTTTGCGCCGTTTGTGATGCAAAACGAATTTGGTGAGATTGTAGGATTCGATAAAGATATCACAGATTTAATCCAGGAAAAGACCGGTCTTACAATCCGTTTTAAGCTGGGGATATGGAAAATAATTCAGAAAAAGGCAAGGGTAAAGGAGCTGGACGGGCTTACAGCCGCCGGATTATCGGAAGATAAAAAACAATATTTTAACGCCACAACACCCTACATCACCTTGACAAGTTTTATCATTGTCAAAAAGGGAAATCCCGCCAAAATTTATAGCTTAAATGACTTGGGTGGTAAACGCGCTGCTCTCCAGGAGGAGAACCAGATTTTTGATAGTATCCTGCGGCCTTATGCTGAAAATATAAAAGTTTTCCATTTCGATACCCTGACGGATGTTCTTCGGTCTATCGTGTCTAATGAAACGGATTTTACGATTCTTGATGAAAGCGCCTTTTATCTTGCGTTCACTATTGGACTGGGCCAGTTTATTGAAGCTGTTATACCGGTTGGCCCCCCCTTTGATGTGGCTTTCCAACTACGAAACGATAGGCCGGAATTGGTCTCTATCTTCAACAAAGGACTCCGTGGTATTTCCGAAGAGGAGAAGCTTCGACTCCGAAAAAAATGGATGCTTTCAAGACCGATTATAAAAGACCAAGATCGAAACATCCTGCTGACGCCGGAAGAAGCCGCCTACCTTGATCAAAAAGGGTTTATCAACGTTTGTGCTGCGCCTTATTACATGCCTTATTTGGATATTGCGGACTCACGGCGACTGAATGGCATGGCCAAAGAGTATTATGATCTTCTCCAAAAACGTATCGGTGTTCAGTTTGTCTTTCTTCCAGCAACATCATCCGCAGAAGCCCTAAAAATGCTCCAAAACGGAGAGTCTGATGTCATTTTAATGACGGAAATCCCGGCTGGATCAGTTGAGAATCTGAAATTCACCACACCTTATCTCAATTTTCACTATGTGATCGCAACCACCGGCGACAAATTATTTATCAACGACTTCGCCAACCAACTAGACAAAAGCTATGCCGTAATCAAAGGAAGCTCGGTGGTTCCCAAACTTATACGTAACTATCCTGTTATTAACCTGGTGAAAGTTGATACCATCTCGGAAGGATTGACAAAACTTAAGGATGGAGAGGTGTTTGGCTATATCGATACATACGCTGCTATTGGACATGCTATCCAGAAAGAATTTATATCAGGCGTCAAAATTGCGGGGCAAATCCCCATGGTTCTTGAGCTTGGCGCGGCTACCCGGCGTAATGACTCAAACTTGGCGTCTATCTTCCAAAAGGCTGTAGAGAGCTTAACTGAAGATGATCAAAGAAAAATCTACAATAACTGGATTGCCGTCAAGTATGAGAAAGGGATAGATTACGGTCTTGTATGGAAAGTTCTGCTGGGGGCCTCCCTGTTTTCCGGCATCATTCTTATCTGGAACCGGCAGCTCTATGCCGCCAAGAGAGAAACCCATGAAGCCATGGCCGAACTTTCCATCGCTCAGGCTCAGCTAAAAAAGAAAAATGAAGAGCTGAAACACTTGGCAATAACCGACCGGTTGACGGGCCTGTTTAATCGAATGAAGCTCGATCAATCCCTTAAAATGGAAACCAAACGATTTGAACGGTACGGACGCCCAGTTTCAATCATCCTGATGGACATTGATTACTTCAAAAAAATCAATGACACTTATGGTCATCAAGCCGGAGATGAGGTGCTAAAGACCGTATCCGCCATTCTCACAGATAATCTTAGACAGATCGATGTTATCGGTCGTTGGGGTGGAGAGGAATTCTTGATCATCTGCCCCGAAACAGACCTTGAATGTGCCTGCGGCATTGCAGAGAAGCTCAGAAAAACAGTTGAATCTCATGATTTTGGCCTAGATATAGCCGTGACATGCAGCTTCGGCGCTGCTGCAATCGCATCAAATGAAAATGATTCAGACTTCATTCAAAAGGCGGACGATGCACTATACATGGCAAAAGAAAATGGAAGGAACCGGGTAGAAAGTGCTCGGGCAGAAATCAGGGCACCCTCTAAAGATCTCCTCAGTCGTAAGTTTCCGGTCTAATCGTCGAACAAGGCAACCCCTGACTGAGGGTTAATCAGCTAAGAATACATCATTTAACCGGGTGATCTGAGCAAGGATTCAGACGGCCGAGGGCGGGCCAGCCAGTTCCTCCTCCGTGGCGCCCTGGAAAGCGTGCCGGATTTGCGCGATGAGACTGTTTTTTGAGAGATCAAGAAGTTGTTTGATCACCTGAGGAGCGAAGACTTGCCTGATTGTTTTCTCCGAGGGCAGGTTGCGGGAACGGGTGCGTAGATAGAGCTGATGTTGTTGCCAGATTTCAGGGCCAAAGCGCAGAGCGATCAGTTGCAACAATCCTTGGGTGATCAAGGCACACCAGACGAAGACTTCATAGGTGTGCCAGCAGGTCGCGACGGCGGCTTGGTGTTCAACGGCGAGGGCTTTCAAGGCCCGGTTAGGGATGGGATGACGGGCATGGCGTGCAGCAGATAGGTGGTTTAGAAGCAGAAGCGGAAAGCGCTCAGGAGCGTTTTTAAGACCGGATTCAAACACAGTAGAGTTCCAATACCGTGATCGGTGAGAGCCTCAGATCAGAACACATGAGGACCAAGGGGCCGTGCGAGGTGATCGCAAAGATGAACAGGAGCGTGTCACCGAGCGGTTTCCAGAGTAAGGGGACACTCATCAGCCGAACGCATTCCCGCTGGCCATAGACGCAACATTCCACGATATCGAATCGGTGGAGATGATCAAAGACTTCCATGAGATGAACTTTCTCGCCATAGCGCGGTTGCGGTCCGGGCCGACCGGCGGGCTTTAGGGCCGCCGGAAAATAGGCAACACATCTCCGGGGCGGCCAAAAAACTCAACACCACCGCGCAGAACAGCAGCCAACTGCGCTGCCGGGTAAAGGCGCTGCGAAAGCTTTATACATAAGCCAGCATGGATTCTCCTCAGGCGACCGGATTGTTCCGGTGCGGGCTGCTTGGGAGAGTTCATGCGGCTTTGGACAAACACTGTCAAGGCTTTTCAGGGAGAGAATTTATGATTGACGAGTCAGAAGGATAAGCGCTGGAATCAATCAGCCGGCGAGCGCGGTATGAGATTCGGTATACACGTAGCCAAGATCGTCAGCAACGGCCTTGTAAGTCACTTTGCCCTTGCAGACATTGAGACCCTCCAGAAAATTAGGATTTTCCAATAGCGCCTGCTTATAGCCTTTGTCGGCCAGCGCCAGCGCGTAGGGGAGGGTGACGTTGTTGAGGGCGTAGGTCGACGTGTTGGGCACGGCCCCTGGCATGTTGGCGACGCAGTAATGCACGACCCCGTCCACCACATAAGTCGGCTCGGCATGAGTCGTCGCATGGGAAGTTTCGAAGCAGCCGCCCTGATCGATGGCAACATCTACCAGTACCGACCCCGGTTTCATCCGCCGGACCATGTCGTGAGTCACTAGTTTGGGGGCTTCGGCACCGGCAACCAGCACCCCGCCAATCACCAAGTCTGCTTGTAATACATAGTCCTCAAGTGATGCTTTGGTGGAATATACGGTTTTGAGGGCTGCACCGAAGCGATACGCCAGCCGTGCCAGAACGCTGACATTACGGTCCAGTACGGTTACATCAGCAGCCATGCCCAACGCCATGTAAATGGCGTTTTCACCGACCACGCCGCCGCCGATGACCACGACCTTAGCCGGGGCTACGCCGGGGACACCGCCGAGCAGGATACCTCGCCCGCCCTTAGCCCGTTCCAGCGCCGCCGCACCGACCTGGATCGATAATCGGCCGGCTACTTGGGACATTGGCGCTAACAATGGCAATCCGCCCTGGCCATCGGTCACGGTCTCATACGCGATGCAGATCGCGCCGCTGTTGACCAGATCCCGGGTTTGATCCGGATCAGGGGCAAGATGCAGATAGGTAAATAAGATCTGGTCCGGGCGCAGCATCTGGCGTTCGACTGCTTGCGGCTCCTTGACCTTTACGATCATATCGGCCTGGGCGAAGATCCCGGAAGCCGTGGGTGCGATGCTCGCCCCAGCTGCCCGGTAGTCATCGTCTGAACTGCCAATGCCGGCCCCAGCGTGGGTTTCCACTAATACCTTGTGGCCGTGAGCGGTAAATTCCCGCACACTGTCCGGAGTCAACCCAACACGGTATTCATGGACTTTGATTTCTTTAGGTACGCCGATCAACATAGCTTCGCTTCCTCATGGTGGTGGCCAGCGATAACTGCCAGCGAATGAAATCTTATTTAATTTATGATCGAATTATCTTGCTATTGTTGCTTATAAAGCATAGGAAATTAGAATTTAGCGCTCTAAATGCGCTGTTTTTTGAAATGATATTTCAATGATCGAATGTGACCGTACTGACCGGCAGATTTTGCAGTTGCTCCAATCCGATGGGCGGATGAGCAATACCGATGTGGCTGAGCGTGTCCATTTATCGCCTTCGGCCTGCCTGCGCCGGACCAAGCGTCTGGAGGAGGAGGGATTGATCGAGGGCTACCGGATGTTGCTGAATCAGCAAGCTATCGGTAAACCCACGAATGTTTTCGTCGAAATCAGTTTGAAAAGTCAAAATGAGGAGATACTCGATGCTTTCGAGCGCGCTGTGATTCAATGCCCCGACATTATGGAGTGCTATCTGATGGCGGGAGACGCGGATTATGTCGTGCGGGTGATTGCTACTGATGTCGCAGACTATGAGCGGATTCACCGGACTTATTTATCGCGGCTGCCCGGTGTCGCGCGCCTGCGCTCCAGTTTCGCGCTAAGAACGGTATGCCATAAAACGGCCTTGCCGCTGGAATGAATCGGTTTGCCGGCAATCGGACTAAACACATTTTCGATGACCAGGGCGCGGCGTCGGCGTCCACGCTGATCCCTATCGATTACGGGTCTGCTGGCGTGATGCCGGTGAAATATCACCGGGCGGATTCGCCAGGGGGGGGTTCACGCAGCCGGCCTTGCAATTTCGGGAATGTCACCCGCTCATAAACTTCCGCCAGCCGTAATACGCAACTGATGTTCGGGATGTCGATCTCTGCTTCTAGGCCTTGCGCTGGGGAATAACGCCACGATCCATCTGCTTGCCGCTGGAAATGTTCGATGCAGGGCTGACTTTGCGCGACCAGCAGATAATCGGTCAGGGATTCCAGCGCCCGGTAATGGGTAAATTTGGCGCCCCGGTCATATTTCTCGGTACTTTCGGACAGTACTTCAATAATTACTTGGGGGTTGAGCAGCGTATCGAGTTGGTTATCCTCAAACTGGGGTTCGTCGCAGACGACGATCACATCTGGATAGGTGTAAAGACCGGTAGGGCTGACCTTGACCCGCATGTCATTGACAAAAGGCTCACAGGGCTTACCCCGGAGTTGGGTGTGGAGCAGCGCGCCGAGGTTGATGGTGATGCGGTTATGATTACGGCTGGCGCCGCTCATGGCGTAGATGCAGCCGTTTAAATATTCACTTTTGCTTTCGGCTTGGCGTTCCAGAACCAGATAATCATCGGCGGTGATAAAGTGTTCAGCGGGGCAGGACATAGCGACTCCTTCGGTTAATCAGTTAGCGGGTTGAAGGACTGATCAAACAGATCGGCCTAGCCTATCGATGAGACCAATAGGCGCGCTATCATCAAATCAGATCGATGCGTTCTTCAAGAAAGTTGGCGACGCCTGGCAGGCCCTGCCGTCGGATGTTAGCCACAAACTCCTTTGCAGAAACTGCAGGATTGCGAAGGCTTGTCCGCTGCTCCTTGGCGACACGTTCGAGAATCGGCGGCTCCAGGTCTGCCAGATCGAGAATGAAATCGTCCGGGTGCAAAGCGAAAATTTCAAATTCGCTGAGTACGCTATCTGGAAAATCTTTCAGGTTCATTGTCACGATTGCCGCAGCGCCAGCGCGAATGGCAGCCGCTAAAACATGACGATCATTGAGATCAGGTAGTTGGAGTCCTTCAATGATGTGCTCGTAACCGGTGATCAAGCAGTCTTCGACCGCATTGTTGATCATAGCGACCGTCCGATTCAGTTGCTGCGGGGTAGGTCTTTTCGATTAGCCAACAGATTTCGGGTCCATTCCTCGTGGATTTGCGTGGTCCAGCGCGCCCGGAACTGTCGTGTCATCGCCAATCGGATTAACAAGTCGCGGAGCGGCGCTGGGTAGAAAATGCAAGCGTCATAGACGACCGTGAAGTTAGCCAATCAGTAGCCCATCCCGAGTTCTTGTGCTTGCCTGGACAATTCATTCACAGATTGGCGGCTGGTTTCGTCTGCTTGCTCCATGTAGTTGAGCAGATCCTTGTACTTGATGCGGCGGTGCCGTCCGACCTTGGTGAAGCCGATTTTGCCTGCTTCCAGCAATTTCACCAGATAGGGCCGTGAGACATTGAGCAAATCTGCCGCTTGTTGAGTAGTGAGCGTGTGCCCGATAGGAACCAGCGATACGGCGTTGCCTTGCGCCATCTGGTTCAGAATATCCGCCAGCAATGGGATGGCGCTGACCGGTACTGTGATTTCGTCGTTGCCATCAATCAGGCGTAAACGAGCGGCTGCGCCATGCCCGATGATTGCCGCCAGTTTTCGGCTGCTTTCGGCGGCAAGCCGGGCTTCCTCTTCAGTAGGCAAGGCCGGATTTTTGGGGAGCGCGAGCGCCATGATGATCTCCTGTGCAGCGATGGCCTGGGTAGGTTTTGTAGGGTTTATGGCCTTTAGACTGCGCTTATACTCGCTTTATTCGAAATATTCGAAATTGATTGTTGCTATCGTTATTTAGTTTTCCATTTCATAACGTGAATTCCGGATAAGGATGAGGGGGTGGCACCTGAAGCGGAACCTGCTACGGTTCGCAATTGTGACCCCAACTGCTCCGGGAGCCACCCCCATGAGCTTAGAAGACCTGTTCTGCGACGTCGATGATTTCTACCACCTGTTTCTGCCCGCTTGGCATCGCCAATTGCTGACCGATGGCAAACGCCAGCGGCGGCACATCCGCCGGTTGGCCCTTAGCGAAATCATGACCATTCTGATTGATTTCCATCTAGCCCAGTCCCGTAATTTCAAAGCCTTTTACCTGCTGCACCTCTGCCGGTACTGCCGGAATGAGTTTCCTAACCTGTTAAGCGACAATCGGTTTGTGGCCCTGATTCCCACTGCCCTGATGCCGATGTGCATCGACCTGCACACCCGGCGGGGCGAAGATACCGGGATCGCCTTCATCGATGCCACTTCCCTGGTGGTTTGCCACAACCGCCGCATTGTTCCACAAACTCTGGGAGCAGGGCTTACAGCTGATCACCAAAATTCGCCGGAACATGCGCAACAAATTGATGCCCCTGGTCGATAAGCTGTTGTTGCGTAAGCGCGCCATCATCGAATCCATTAACGACCAACTCAAAAACATCCAACAGATTGAGCGCACCCGGCATCGCAGCGTGGTCAATGCTATGGTCAATGGTTTGGCCGCTTGAGTGGCTTACACCCATCAATCTTGCAAGCCGTCACTGAATTTGTCTCAAAATGAGATTAACCTGTTGACTTACAGTTAATAATAAACGGAATCCATGTTAAAAAGGTTATCGGCGGATTGCCTTTATCCATGGAGCAGCCAGCGCCACTGGCCGCCAGCGGCATGAAGGCTACGTAACGGCAATGGCTACCCACGGTCTGAAAACCTAAGCACAAGCCGTGCTAGCAACAGTGGAAGCCGCTCCTGTTAAGGCGTTTCAGATCGCTACGATAGCCAGATCCTGGTGCTTCATCAGCGTCCGTCCATCACTGAGCACAGCGCAACGGGCCTGTTCCGGTCGCAGGTAGGTCGCTGCAACGCGTTGCAGGTCGTCCAGAGTGACGGTCAATACCCGTTGCCGGTAGGCGCGGCGCTGCTCCGGGGTGCGGCCAAAGAAGGCGCCAAAGAAGGCGCTGATGGCTTCGCCCGCGGGGGAGCCGGGCTTGTCGATGCCAGCAATGACGCCAAGAATAGCTTCTTCCAGGGTCTGAGCAGGATGCTGATTTGTTTGCAGCCAATCCAGCGCTTGATCAAAGTCAGCCAGCGTGCCGGCTAACCGGGGATCACGGTAGGAATAAAAGCGGAATGTACCGCTGTCAGGGTGGTAGCCAGCGCCGCCGCCGTAAGCGCCGCCTTGTTCGCGGATGGCTCGATGCAGATAACCGTTGCGCAAGAAATCACCCAGGACTTGCAGCGCCGGGGCGTCAGGATGATTGGGGGCAACGGTGGGATAGGCTTTGGCGCAGAAATTGACTTGGGTGTTGACGCTGAAGCCCTGCCGGGGCGGCGATACCTCCGGTACAGTAAGGGTAAACGGTTCGACAGGTATCGTTGCGTCATCCCACCCATGGGCCGCCAGCGCTGCGGCGATATCGTCCTGCTGTCCGGCTTCGCTAACCACCAGCAGTTGCCGGGGCACGCTGTGCAGCCGGTCGCGTAGCCGCTCCAGCCGGGCAGCGAAGTCAGCCAGTGCCTCAGGGTTATCCAACGCTTCATCGAGCGTCTTGAGATCTTTTAAGCCCTGTAAGCCGTCCCAGCGATGGCTAAGCGCTGCAACAGGACTGAGATTGGCGCTGGCGGCAGTGAGCGCAAGCATGTGGCCATGATCGGTAATCGCCTCCTCACGGTGCGCGCGCATCTGGGCCACCAGTTCCCGCAGGCGCGGTAACTCGTCGAAACGGGCACAGGTCAGGGTTTCCCGCAGCAATTCGGAGAGAGCGGCATGATGACGGGCCAGCGCCTTACCTGCCAGCACCATGACGCCTTTGACTTGATGCACGTCGTCCACCCCGCCGCGGACACTGGCACGGGCGCTGATGCCGCCGGTGACCGCTGCTTGGCGGGCTTGGGTGGTGCGATAGTCACGGTTCGCGCTGCCGACTTCACTCAAACAGGCGCAAAATAGCGGCAGCAGATCCACATCCTCGGCGTCCAGTGCTGGCAGGTCGAGAATGGCTTGCAGGTAAACCATGCCATTCGTGCCCTGGGCGTACCAGGTAGCGGGCAGATTGCCGACCGGACGAGTGACGCCCTCAGCGATCTTCAACTCAGGCGGCACATCTTCCAAACCCACCTTGGGTAACAGTTCAGGGTCATCCTGGTGTTGCTGGCGTTCGGCCAGAATGCGTGTCTGTTCGGCAATGCGGATCTGGCCGGCTTCGGTTAGCGCCATGCGGATCGCGGCTAGCCGTTCGCGCTCCGCTGCGGCCTGTTTCATGCTCAGTTCCGCGTCTGGAGCCATGGTGAGCCGTACCCGGTGCGGGTTATCCAGCAGCAGTGTGCGGACCAGGCGGGGGATGAAACCGGCGTCGAGGCTTTCCAGCCGCAATTGCTCCAGCAAGGGGCCGCTGTCCAGCGCTGGCAGAGGATCGGCGCCATGAATGGCCGGAGTCAGTGCTTCTAGCAGCAGATGCAAGCCGTAAGGAAAACCGTCGCCGGTGATTTCCCGTTCGCTCAATTCCAGTTGATGCAGAGCAGCATCTATCGCTTCTTGCGGTACGCCCTCCGCCGCGGCGTGTTGCAGTACCTTACACACCAAGGTTTCGACCGCTTCGGCGTGCTCAGGGTTGGAGCCTTCCAGCCCGCAGACAAAGGTGGCTTCGCGGGTCGAGGTATCGAAACCGCACAGTGGCGAGGGTGCCGTGCCCAGCTCCGAGGTTTCCAGAGCGTTGCGCAAAGGCGAACTGCTGTTATCGAGCAGCACGTCGCTTAGCAAGCGTGCCCGTAACGTCGCCAGGGGGTCGGTAACCGGCCCGAGCAGCCAGCCCAGTACAATATGGGTCTGGTTACTGAGGTCTTCAACCCCGTCTAAGGGATAATGGGTGAGAGCGGTGACCGGCGCAGAATAGCGGTGCTCATCAGGAATGGCTAAATCCAGCGTCAGGGGCTGGAAGCGGTTGAGGGCTTGCGTCTCGAAGTGTTCCTGGTGTTCGGTAACGGGAATATCGCCGTAGGTCAGGAAGATGGCGTTCGAGGGGTGGTAGTGGCGCGCGTGAAAGGCTTTGAGCTGCTCATAGGTAAGATTGGGAATCGCCTCAGGGTCACCGCCGCTGTTGTAATGATAGGTGGTGGCCGGGAATATCCGTTGCTGTAAATCTTGTCCAAGCCGCTGCACAGGCGAACTGAGCGCGCCCTTCATTTCGTTGAACACCACACCCTTAAATAGCAATTCTGAGTGTGGATCGCCGGGTTGAGCAAATTCCAGCCGGTGGCCTTCCTGGGCGAAGTCACGCGCATCCAGCAATGGAAAGAATGCGGCGTCCAGATAGACATCCAACAGGTTGTTGAAGTCCTTTTTATTTTGGCTGGCAAATGGATAGGCGGTCCAGTCACTGCTGGTGAAAGCGTTCATGAAGGTGTTGAGCGACCGGCGGATCATCATAAAGAAGGGATCGCGCACCGGATACCGCTGGCTGCCGCACAGGGTAGTGTGTTCAAGGATGTGAGCGACGCCGGTAGAGTCCTGCGGCACGGTCAGGAATGCGACCATGAAGGCATTGTGCGGGTCGTCAGCAGCGAGGTGGATATGCCGGGCGCCGGTAATGATATGGCGGTATTCCTGGAATTCCAGTCGCAGAGCGGGAACAGGATGGCTACGCAGGTGCTGAAAGGCTGGATGGGTCATATTTTAGATCGGTGAACGGCTGCATAGCAGGAATGCAACCATAAACGACTGAAGAAGTTTGGTGCCGGGAGAGAGACTCGAACTCTCACGGTATCGCTACCGGTGGATTTTGAGTCCACTGCGTCTACCATTCCGCCACCCCGGCACGGGAGGGAGAGGCATAAGTATAAGGATTTTCCGCCGATGGGCAAGCCAGCAGCGCGATTTCAGGATAAAAACCCGGCATATCCCCGCTATCCCCACCCAAACTGGCGGATGCGCTGGATTTCATCGCGCAGTTTCGCTGCGTCCTCGAATTCCAGATTACGGGCATGACGATACATGAGCTGTTCCAATTGCTTGATCTTCTTGGCTAGAACGGCTGGTGATTCGCGGGCGTAGGCGGCGGTTTCCTCGGCAACCTGGGCATACTGTGCTGCTGGGATCGGAGCACCGGGATAAGCGCCTTCCAGAATATCGGCGACGGCCTTTTGGATACCGCGCGGGGTGATGCCATGTGTTTCATTATATGCTCGCTGTTTGGCGCGCCGCCGCCCGGTTTCATCCAGTGCCCGGCGCATCGAGCCGGTGATCTGATCGGCGTATAAAATCGCCTTACCGCGCAGGTGGCGGGCGGCGCGGCCAATGGTCTGAATCAATGACCGGTCCGAGCGCAGAAAGCCTTCCTTATCGGCATCGAGAATCGCCACCAGCGATACTTCCGGTAGATCCAGCCCTTCCCGCAGCAGATTGATGCCGACCAGGACATCGAACTGGCCCAGCCGCAGGTCGCGGATGATCTCGACCCGTTCCACCGTGTCGATGTCCGCATGCAGGTAGCGCACCTTGACTCCATTTTCAGCGAGATAACCGGTCAGATCTTCCGCCATGCGCTTGGTCAGGGTGGTGACCAGCACCCGTTCCTGGCGATTTGCCCGCTCGCGGATTTCCCCCAATAAATCGTCGACTTGATGCAAAGCGGGCCGTACTTCAACATCTGGGTCCACCAGGCCGGTGGGCCGCACGACCTGCTCTACTACGGCTTCCCCGGCGTGTTCGCATTCATAGGGGCCAGGAGTGGCGGAAATGAAGAGGGTCTGGCCGCTCAACCGCTCGAATTCATCGAAACGCAGGGGCCGGTTATCCAGCGCCGACGGCAGCCGGAATCCGTAGCTGACCAGCGTTTCCTTGCGCGAGCGGTCACCCCGGTACATCGCCCCCAGCTGTGGTACGGTGACGTGGCTTTCATCAATGAAGATCAGCGCCTCCGGCGGCAGGTAATCAAACAGGGTCGGCGGTGGCTCTCCTGCCTCGCGGCCGGACAGGTAACGGGAATAATTCTCGATGCCGCTGCAATAGCCCAGTTCCAGGATCATCTCCAGGTCGAACCGGACCCGTTGTTCCAATCGCTGCGCTTCTAGCAGTTTGCCTGCGGCGTGGAGTCCGGCCAGCTGTTCTTGCAATTCATCCTTGATCTGGCCAACGGCCTGTAAGAGCTGTTCCCGGGGGGTGACGTAGTGCGTCTTCGGATAAACGGTGTAGCGCGGTACTTTACGCAGGACGTGACCGGTGAGTGGATCGAACAGCGACAGCGATTCGATTTCATCGTCGAACAATTCCACACGCAAGGCTTCCTGATCGGATTCGGCCGGATGGATATCGATCACCTCGCCACGCACCCGGAAAGTTCCGCGCGCTAATTCCAGATCATTGCGGGTGTATTGCAAATCCGCCAGCCGGCGCAGAATGGCGCGTTGGCCGGTTTTTTCGCCGCGCACCAGATGCAGGAGCATTTTCATGTACCACTCAGGGTCGCCTAAGCCATAAATCGCCGACACGGTCGCGACGATAATGGTATCGGGGCGCTCCAGAATCGCCTTGGTCGCCGACAGCCGCATTTGTTCGATGTGTTCGTTGATCGAAGCGTCTTTCTCAATATAGGTGTCGGAGGACGGCACGTAGGCTTCCGGCTGGTAGTAATCGTAATAAGAAACAAAGTATTCCACGGCATTTTCAGGGAAAAACGCCTTCATCTCGCCATACAGTTGCGCCGCTAGCGTTTTATTGGGCGCCAATAGGAGGGCCGGGCGCTGCACAGCGGTAATTACGTTGGCGATGGTAAACGTTTTGCCGCTACCGGTGACGCCGAGCAGGGTTTGGTGCGCCAAACCATCATTTAAGCCAGCCACCAAGCTGCGAATAGCCTCCGGCTGGTCACCGGCTGGTTGAAAAGAGGCTTGGAGCGTAAAAGGTTTGCAAGTTCGCATGGGATTTTGACCGGGCGGAATTTCCAGTATTATCCGACACTGGGTTGAGTTCTGATGTTCAACATATTCAGCCCAATCATTATCTCAAAAATATTGTCCAGGAGTCCGTCGTGAACACCCCGCTTTCCGAACGTGTACAACGCATTAAGCCCTCGCCAACGTTGGCGGTCACCGCCAAGGCCAATGAACTGAAGGCTGCCGGTAAGGATGTGATTGGCCTAGGGGCGGGCGAGCCAGATTTTGATACCCCGGATTTCATCAAGGAAGCAGCGATCAAGGCCATTCAGGCGGGTTTCACCAAATACACGCCGGTGGACGGCACAGCCGGGTTAAAAAAGGCCATCATCGCCAAGTTTCAGCGCGATAATGGCCTGAGCTACGAGCCTAAGCAGATTCTGGTTTCCTGTGGCGGGAAGCAAAGCTTCTATAACTTAGCCCAGGCATTATTGAACAATGGCGACGAGGTGATTATCCCGGCGCCGTATTGGGTATCGTATCCTGACATGGTGCTGCTGGCCGATGGTACGCCGGTGATTGTCGAAGCGGGTGTTGAGCAACATTTCAAGATCACCCCGGCGCAATTGGATGCTGCGATCACCCCGCGCACCCGGTTGCTGGTCATTAACAGTCCTTCCAATCCGACGGGCATCGCCTACAGCGCGGCGGAACTGACGGCATTGGGCGAGGTGCTGCGCCGCCATCCGCAGGTGTACATCGCTACAGATGATATGTACGAGCACATTCTATGGACCGGAGAGAAATTCTATAACATTCTCAATGTCTGCCCGGATCTGTACGACCGGACGATTGTGCTAAACGGTGTATCTAAGGTGTATTCGATGACGGGCTGGCGTATCGGTTACTGCGGTGGCCCGAAGGATTTGATCACCGCGATGACCAATATCCAGTCGCAGAGCACGTCCAATCCAACATCGATTTCGCAGGTTGCCGCGGAAGCAGCGCTGAATGGTGATCAGTCCTGTGTGGCGGTGATGACCAAGGCGTTTAAAGAGCGCCACGATTATGTTTACGCCACCCTGAAGGCGATGGATGGGGTGGAAGTGGCGCCGGCGGACGGGACGTTTTACTCCTTCCCAAGTTTCCAAAAGGTCATCCAGCGGATGGGTTTAGCCAATGACATTGCTTTTGCGGAACAGTTGTTAAGCGGAGCAGGGGTTGCGGTGGTGCCGGGTTCAGCGTTTGGCGCGGAAGGTTGTGCGCGGATTTCGTTCGCTACCAGTATGGATAACTTGGTCAAGGCGCTAGAACGGATTGGCCGGATGGTTACGGGTTGATAAGGGATTGACAGCGTCATCGAGGCACCATAAAATCCCCCGTCTCAATTCCCCGGTAGCTCAGTCGGTAGAGCAAGTGACTGTTAATCACTGGGTCCGTGGTTCGAGTCCGCGCCGGGGAGCCAAATGACGTAAAGGGTTAGGTATTCACCTAACCCTTTTTTCTTGCCTGTTGTTCAGTAAGCGTTTACCCCCTTTTCCTGGCTCCCTTCTACGGAGAGGGAGCCAAACAATCCATTGCTTTGTAAGATTCTCTCTATCGTTGCAGGGATGGCTTGGGTGGTAGAGCTGAACGGCGACCCATCTATTAGCGATACATCGCAGCAATCCGCCGGGTCACTATCAAGCCATCAAACGCGATAATTTGCATTGCATGCGGATGTTAATGCGTCGCTAAAAAACTTTTTGAGTTAACAAAGGCCTGCTTTTCTGCGCTTGATATTCCGGTTTGCGGGTCATGAGATTCACGCGGGAGTGGAATCCAGTAGGATGCAATAGCCAAAATGATTGAGAGAGCCAGTACGATGGAGTGTTTGCGAGGGATTGACGTATTCATCATTATAGGCTCCGGGGTTTCGATTGTTTGAGAACGTCATAGTGAATGCTGCACTGCAACCCCTATGCCTAGCTTTTTAAACGAGATTCAAAAAATATTATTAATATAATTAATGGGTTATTCATATTCAATGAAATGCCCATTTTGGCCCTTTCTTGAACACAACCCGCCACTAACGGCTCATGGGTTACCTTTTGCGGTGAATAATGTGGCGAAATTTGGCAGTGGCCGTTCAATTTGGCCCGATATGGGAAAATTGCGGGGCGGGGGAGATGCCTCTTTGATTCATAAAGCGTGATCGAAGAAGGGAATGCCAGCAAATCTTCAAATTAGATCACAGCAACTCCTGTTCCAAGGATACATGGTTTCTGCCTTGTCCTTTTGCCAGATACAAGGCTTGATCAGCACGGATAAGCAGCTCATCTAGGGTTTCTTGTTCGCTGGCTAAACTGGCAATACCCACACTGATGGTGATTAAAACCGGTTTGCTGCCGCAGTTAATCGGCAGGAGTTCTAGAATCCGGCGGACACGCTCCATGACTTCATGAGCCAGTTCGCGGCTTGCTCCGGGCAGAAGCACGACAAATTCGTCGCCGCCGATGCGTGCGAATAGGTCGATTTCGCGGATATTTTTCTGGCAGATTTGCGTGAACGCTACCAATACTTGATCGCCTATTGAATGGCCATAGCTGTCATTGATGTATTTAAAATGATCGATATCAATTAAGGCTATTGCCAGCGGGTGTTTAAGCCGGACTGCGCGTTTCAGCTCCTCCTGTGATAATTCGAGGAAATAACGACGGTTGAAGATGCCGGTTAGTGTGTCCGTAGTGGCTTGTTGTTGCAGAGTTTCTTGGAGAAGTTTAAGCGGGGTGATGTTGGTATGGGAGATAAGGACCGCGCCGGCTTTTTTCTGCAACGGTGCCACATGCATGACGAACCAGCGTTTTTCATTGCCTGGAACATGGCATGGATACTCCAGGTTGAAAAAAGAGCATTGGCCGTTTTGCACGCTGCGGATGCCTTCGAATGCCTCCGCTACCAGCGCTGCATCGTTCCATCCCTCGGCATGGGGCACGAAATAGCTGGCACCCACGCCCCAAATACTTTCATCTCCTCCGCCATTTTCCTCGGCGAAACGCCGCCATGCCGTGTTGATGGCTAAAATCACGCCGTCTGGACCTACGACCGCCAGATGAGCCTTTGAGGAGTCGAACACCTGCTGATTGAAGTCAACCTGTTCAGCGAGCACCGCCTCTGACTTTCGCAGTGCGGCGAGCAAGGCTGTCTGCTTCGCCATGTTCCGCAAAAATTGCTGTACGCTCAGGATGATTACCGCCAGCACAAGTATGGTCAGTATCACCGTCATGGTTAGGCACCAACTGCTGGTGTTGCACATAGAAGAGAAGGAGGTTGATTGATGATTTTGCTGTTTTCAGGTAATGCCGCTGGGGAAATCTCAAAGCGGCGCAATTGGACATCATTATCATCATCGGGAGAACGGCAAATCCATTAACAAATTTATGATGACAGAACACAATGTCACATATCAATATAATTAATTGATTAATATCATAAAAAAATATACCTTTTTGGACACGCTTTGATAATCTGAAATCCTAGAAATGCCTGCTTTTTGAGGCAAAATGGTGGTGGCTGCTCACGATCGTGCTTGCCAGGCCAAGTGATTCAGGTATGCCAGCCGGGCCTCTTCATCAGGCAAAACGTCTTGCAACACGTCCATGAAGGGTGGATTGGCTTCCTGATGATGCAAAAGTAGCCGGGCATCCGCCGCTCGTGGAATTCGGATTACGGGGTCTGCCAGGTCTTGGGGGTTTCCAGCCGGGTATTCAGTCGCGGCATTCATGATGACAATATCTCCCATCTATTTGCAGAGTGAGCATAGCGGGTGGAGGCTGTTAATAGTTAAGCTAAACATTTTCAATGAGTTAAATTCATGCCCTCACCCTCTTGGCAGGGGTGAGGGGACTGAATGATGGCTGGCTATATGCAGGCTCTTGCTGTCCATGAAGTAGATCAAGAATATGGACTCAAAAAACTTCAAAAGAGTCAGCGGGCCGATCGATGCAAAATGATTTCATCTGTGTTGCTGGCATTGAAAATAAGCGGTTTGCTGAACCGGTCAAATCCCTCCTTCTCAACGGTTAATTTGATCTCGATCGGGTCTTGATGGGAAATCACTTCGACGGTGCCAAAATCGAATGTTCCATCTGGTTGAGTTTGTAATTCTTCCGGTTTGGCTGACGTGCCGCTGATTTTTACCGTTGCATGAGCCACTGGCTGTCCTTGTTCATCTTTGACCACGCCTTTTGAGCGGGTAATTGGATAACAGCCGGCCAGAAGGATGCTCATGATCGCCGCGAAGAGCAGGCAGAGCCTAAATTGTTTGGTGGCTCCTGATTCAAGTAATCCCTTTCCGGACATAGTTGTCGATATATCCCCATAATGGGCCAGACGTTGGTTCTCCGGCATTAAACCAATCCTCGACGATCGATGCCTGTTGCTCGACGTTGTAACTACTCCAGCTATTACCGGGTGTGTAGGCATAGGCTCCTCCGCCGCGAATGCATTGGCTCACACATGAGCTAAAGACATAGCTTAAAGCCAAGGTACTGTTTTTTCCCTGCCAAACATGTGCTGTTTCGTGAACCAGCAAGCCTTTTTGCGTTGTATCGAGGCTGCTGTAGGCGCTGCCCACATTCATGACATAGGCTAGATTGATAAATGTGGTCAATGAACCAATAGCGGCTGTAACCGGCGCCAGAAAGCCCGTTGCCGCCGCGCCGAGCAACACCCGGATCAAAGAGGTTGGGATCGTGAATGGACGATTTTGTAATCCGGCCCCGTTGGTCACAATGATTCTTTGCCGCCAAGGCAAGGTGTTTCCGAACACTCGGGAAACGATCTGATATTCAGAAGAACTCATCAAACGCGCGCTGGTGGGTAACGTAATGCTCATAAGTTTTGACTCTCCGGCTATTTCAGAATCAATACGAAATTCAGCCAATTCAACACCGCAGTCGCAGAAAAGGGCGTTGGGTGCGAACCGGAAAAATCCAAGGATAGTGTAATTGCTCTGGTGTATAATTGGATTACAGCAAATTAAATGCCAATTTTGATAAACAGTGATCGGATATGCGATTCTTCAGGCTTTCCACAGTGGCGCTATCGTGCGTTTGCTATGGATGCTGGATTGGATAGGCCACTTTGATTCGGTTCGAAATGATCAAGGTGATGCCATAATGAACTGAATTTGTAGGTCTTCATCACGGCAAGTTTTCAAAGACTCACCGCTTTAAGGATGCTCAATATCCAGGTATTGGTCTTAATCCCTTCTTCATCAGGGCAAGTTTTCAAAGACCAACACCCCGCGCGGCATCCGCAATAAAAATCGTCTTAATCCCTTCTTCATCAGGGCAAGTTTTCAAAGCCGTACCCGGATGATCAGCCGGTTATCATGTCTTAATCCCTTCTTCATCAGGGCAAGTTTTCAAAGTATCCATCCGTTTCCCGGAGAAGAATGATGCCTTCGTCTTAATCCCTTCTTCATCAGGGCAAGTTTTCAAAGGAGTAAGCTTGCACTTGATGAATAGTCTAGCTAATGAATATCCCTACTGAGGATATTAAGTAACTCGTTATTTTTGCTGCTCTATTTTAAGGCCGTGTTTAAAAGTAATCATTAATCAATAAGTTGCTTAAAATAGCATGTTGGGATAGCTATTAGCTAGACTAAAGGTTGATGGCCAGTCTTAATCCCTTCTTCATCAGGGCAAGTTTTCAAAGAAATCAATCCGCGCAACGATCATAGAGTTGATCGGTCTTAATCCCTTCTTCATCAGGGCAAGTTTTCAAAGGAACGTAACCAAATCGTTTGAAATCCGCTCATACGTCTTAATCCCTTCTTCATCAGGGCAAGTTTTCAAAGGGGGCTTTTTTAGGAATAAAGAGATGAACTTAGAGTCTTAATCCTTCTTCATCAGGGCAAGTTTTCAAAGGCTCTGTTTGCCGGAGATCGAGAACAACGCTACCGTCTTAATCCCTTCTTCATCAGGGCAAGTTTTCAAAGTGCGCGACGTATTGATGACCGGCGCATCCCTGCTGTCTTAATCCCTTCTTCATCAGGGCAAGTTTTCAAAAGACCTTCCGGGGAGGTCGTCAAGTCAGCCTACTACCGTCTTAATCCCTTCTTCATCAGGGCAAGATTTTCAAAGATATTGTTGGCTGGGGTGCGCGACTGGAAGTGTCTTAATCCCTTCTTCATCAGGGCAAGTTTTCAAAGGTCAGGGCCGCTTACTACCGTTGGGATTTCGTCTTAATCCCTTCTTCATCAGGGCAAGTTTTCAAAGAAAGCTATTGGAGGGGCTGTGATTTATCTTGTCTTAATCCCTTCTTCATCAGGGCAAGTTTTCAAAGCCCTCAACACTAGAAAATCTTTCAAAACAACCACATGCAGGGGTAGTTGACAGGAAATCTGTTGTGCAAAAAGTTATCTTTTTTGCCATTCTACAACAGTGTAGTTTTGATGATGATCAATAGTATCGAAGCACTATAAAAACTGGAGATAAATATAGCAGAACCACGTCATGCCACGAAAGGAACGAGAAGAACCTATCAGGTGAAAAACAGACTACCCTGCGATAGCGGAGCCGGAGCCGCACCCAGCCGCAGAACATTCCGCCCATCCCGGATCAGCATGATATCTTCTGGAAAAATCTGCCGGCCCAACATCACGATATCCGCCCGCTCCGGCAACGGATAGCAGCGCACATCATCCTTGCGCGGGTCGATGATCCGCTCCAGTCCGCGCAAGACCCCTTCTAGCGAATGTTCGAAAAAGCTGCCCACGAATACGGAATACTGCACCCGAAACGCGAACTTGCTCAGATACCGCGCGACCCGATTTAAACGCTTCGGGTCCTCGATCACGGAAATATCGTAACAAATCAAATAAAGCCGCCGCCTCAACGCCATGACTCAGGTCTCCAGCAATTGCCGCAATTGCCGCAGCGCATCCAAACCCACACGCCGCAAATCAGGAACGTAGCGCTCAAACAACGCCACTAACTGCGCCTCGTCCACCAGATACAGCGCATCGGTTTTCCCCCGGTCATGCGCCTCCAAGACTTTTAACACCGGGGTTTCCATTGCCCAGCGCAGCAAATTCGCCAAATCGCCCGCCAGATCAAAGGCAAAATCCAGCTTCGTCCATCGCAGTGCATCTAAACCCGCCTCCGCTAGCAACTCCGCGCTGAACGCCGCCAACAATCCATATAACCGTGCCTCGATCAACTCCGCCGGACCTGGTCCGGCATAACGCTGCCGCAACAACGCTAATTCCTGCCGCAACCGCGCCGGATGGCATTCCGCATACCGGGTACCCCATTGCCGCAACAACGCCTCAATTGCTGCCTGCGTTGCCATCCGCCGCCACTGATCATAACGCTTCATGCCATTAGGCCGGGCCAACCGCGCCCGTAAACGGCTGTACAAGAGATCATGCGGATCACGGGAGCGGGTATTTTTGCCAAATAGATAGGCGCGCACCGACCCATCCCGATGTAAAAACACCACCGGCACCGCCGCTTCTGCGCAGGTCAGCAACGCCTCACAGTCCCACTGCACCGCGCCACTACTGATTACCCGCACCACACGCTCCAGCGGAAACAGCAATGCGGCCTTTGCCGGTTGCCGCACCCGCAAGGCTGGACCATCCGCCTCGACCTGCATGCCTGGATGACCGCGCAGATACAAAGGCTTACGCGGTCCTGGAGTCTCATTATCCCAACGATGGCCGATTTCATCCAACATCATTGTTCTCCCGTGCCGCCCAGTCCGGTGCTTGCTCATTCAGCCAGCGGGCCAATCGATAACTTTCGTGCCGCAGATACCGGCGCAAGGGCGGAATCCAGCCCTCATAACCAGCGTAAAATGTCTGCCGGCCCTCTTTGGCTAATAGACACGCGCCCTTGTCCAGCACGAAGTCACCCTCGCGCAACCGCCGTTCCCGGAACAGATGCCACACCCAGCCATCCAGCCGGGGCCGCAATGGCTCAATCAGATCACAGGCCAGCGACTCGCGGCCATACGCTGGCTCGTGGAAAAAACCGAGCAACGGGTCCAGCCCTGCACCATAAGCCGCGCGCACCGCCTCGAAATGCAACAGGGTGTAGCCCAGCGACAGACAGGCATTGACCGGATCACGTGGCGGACGGCGATTGCGCCCCGTGAAATGCAACGATGGCGGAAACAAAGCAGTCAGCGCCGCGAAATGTGCCGCCGCCCCAGCGCCTTCTAGGCCCAGCACCGTATCCCGGTCTGCCGCGATTGCCAGCGCCGGCAACAAGCCTCGCAGCGTGGCCAATCCGTCATGCAACGGCTTACGCATGTCCGGCCGTTGCGCTTGCGCGGTTTCCAGCAAACGGATTTGCGCACGCAGCTTGCCAGCAATCAACCGCCGCGCCAGGATCAAGCGGCTCGCCGGATCAAAGGTCAGTTGATACTGCGCCAGCCGCCGGCGCGCATCGCCATGTCCCGGCCCCAGCAAAATTGCTGTCCGCCGGCTATGGCGCGCGCTCAGGCAGACGACGGAAGCGCCCTGTTCCGCCAACGCCGCCAGCACCCCGCTGTCGAATTGCACCCAACCCTGCATCACTACCCGCTCCAGCAGCGCCAATGGCACCCCGCGTGGCCGGGCGTCCGGCTCGTCAATCACCAATCGCTTGCCGTCCAGCCGCAGACGCAGGTTGCGGCGATCCAGATATAAAGTTCCCATCCGGCACCTCGCATTCGCGCCCTCTCCCAGAGCGGGAAAGGGGCGGACCTCACCCCACATAGTAGAAATCAGGATCACCCGGCGGCAGGGCAATGCCCAGCGTGCGCACTTTGACTCCGCCCAGCGGCAACAACAGAAACCGGTCGCAGGCCAGGTTCAGCACCCCGCGGATTTCTGCCACCAAGGCGCGCCGCTCCCGTTCGGTCAAAAAACACTCGAACACCGATTTCTGTCCGCCGCAGGCATAGCCTTTCAAAACGTGCAAGGCGGCCTGCAACCGGCCAGGATCGGTCACATCGTAGGCAGCAAGATAGAGAATGCGGTCAGGCATTGGCGTGCTCCGGCAGTGAAGCTGATATGGCTATCCGTTATACGCCGGAGCACGCGGGAAGGCTGGGACGGCAAGCTTGCCGGAAGGGCGCTGGCCGGAGAAGCGGCTTACTCCACCAGCGGCTGGACCGGTAATTGCGGCGGCAGCTCCCGAATGTTTAACGAAACGGTTTCGCGCAACAAGGCGGCCAGCAATTGCGTTTCAATCCAGGCCGCCAGCGGCCGCCAGTCGCTTTCCGCCACGGGCCGGAAGCCATGCGCCAGGATTGATTGATTACGCATTTGCAGCCGGTTCAATAGGGTATTGCGTTCCGCATTGAAGAATTGGCCTGCTGGACTATCCGGCTGATGATGAGCCAGTAACTCCCAGGCGCTCATCAAGCCGGCCTGAATCTTCCCTTTGCTGTTTGGTGTCAGCAGCATGCCGCGTGGAATCTGCGGCACCAGCACATTGCCGGTGTCGATGCCGCAGCGGGTGCGCAACAGCCATTGCGCCGACCATTCCAGCAGCCGGTAAACCCGCGCTACCGCGTCGTCGTAACAGCCTTGCGCCGCCCGCCGCCCGGCGTTGCGCCACAGGTCGAACAAGCGCGCCGGTTCCTGGGCGCTGTCCTCGGTGGTCAAGCGTTTCAGCGCTATCAGTTGCGGTGTCCAACGTGCGCCAATGCGTGGCCGGTAAGGCTCCAGCCACTCCAGGGCCGTTCTATGGTCGAACCGGTCCCAGGCATCCAATCCCCGGCTCAAATCCCGCAGCATGGCCCAACGGGCCGCCAGCCGCTGATCACGTGGCCGGTGCAAGGCCGCCAGCCCTTGATACGCTTCCGCATAGGCGTAATGCCGCCATGCTTCCACATACGGATGCATCGCCCGCTCCAGGCGCACCCGCTCGACAGTGGCCTGGGTCACCGCCTCCATGCCGGAGCGTACTTTGATCAGATCAGCGCGCGAACCGGTCACCAGTTGCAGTTCCACCCCATCGCTTTCCAGCGCCGCGCTGACCAGACCGGCGGTCATGGTCTTGGTGCCGCCGGTGTAATCAGCCAGCAACCGTGCGTTAGGAAACTGCTCGTTGAGGCGTTGAATCACGTTGCGCAGAATGCAGAACACCTCGTCCAGATCATCGGCGGGGACATGCACGACCTCGTACTGGCCTTCCTGCAACCCGGCCTGGGCAGGGATATTGTCCAAGCTGGGTTTGCCGTCACTGGGGTGGGCCTTGATGCATTTTCCCTTGCCGAGAATCTGCATGTCGGAGCCGGGGCGGCCAGTCGCCGGGTCGTGGCCGGTGCAGATGAAGCAGGTAAATTCCGGCTTGGTTTGCCGCAGGGCAGTCAGGATCGGTTCGTGCGAACCGCCGACCGTGCAGAGGAGAAGGATCGAGGGCATGGCGGAGAGAATCCTTGTGGTTCATTGGATCAGTCGATCCTGTAATTCTGGGGTAACCGTTCACGCTCCTCGCCCGCTTGCGGGAGAGAGGGCAAATGAATGACAGTGAGATCAATAGGATGGTAGGCAATAGCCGGGCTTAGCGAATGAATGGGTTATCACAGATTGCCTGCCAGTGCATGGTTGTACGCTCCCGTACCAATCGTTTTTCAATGCAAGCCCTTATCCAGCCGGTCGATGATATAGCGCCCACCTTCAAAATGCCCAAAAAGGCGTTTGGCGTCCTCATCGGCCCAGGCGTCGCATTCGTGCGTGCTGCCTTTGTGTCCCGTTCCCTGGAGCGGCTTGAAATCCAGCGAGCGCGGGTTGTAGGTTTTACCGTCTTCCAACCGCCGCGCCAGTTGGTCGAGGTGTTCGTTGATGTGGCGCAAACGATCCGGCGTCAAACCGTCTAGCGTCTGCTGAAATCGAGGCCCTAAGGCCAGCTTGGGCGTGATCGGCTCCAACAATTCCGCGCTATAAACAGCGCGATACGCTTCTTGCCAGACCAGTTCGCCCCAAGGAGAAAACACCGCTTGCCCATCGAGTGTGTTTACCAGCGATTCTGGCACGCCGGCCACTTCCGCCTCGCGGACTAGCAAACTCGCCGCGATTCGCCGGAATACCGCGAGGTGCCGGCGCAAAATGGCTTTGGAATCGAGTTGCACCGGCAGGCGTGGCAAGCGCAGCAATTGCTCGGTGCGCTCGAACACGTAGACGCTTTCATCGGCATAAATCATTCCCAGCGCCTGCATGAAGCCTTGCACGCTCTTGAATCCGCCGGTGAGATTGAACACTACACGATGACCGGCATCCCGGTAGCCCTTGAGTGTTTCAGCGCACCACGCCACCAGATCGGACATGGCCCAACGGAAACTGGCCGGGTCGTCGGTGCGCAAATCCCGCACCCGCTTGACTTCAACGAGATGACCGTGGCGTTCGAGCGCATCCGCCACGATACGCGCGGTGCTTTCGCCTAACCAAGTGTCCGTTGCCAAGAGAACGTGTTGATCGCGGGCGGCGCTGAGATTGCCGCCGTAAAAGCGAATCAGCCCGTTTAACTCAGCGCTGAGTTCCATCAGGCGTTGCAAATCGGTTTCCTGCGTGAACTCCTCGCGTCGCGCATCAAGATGCTGCTGAATGCGCTGGCGTGGTTCGGTTGGCACATCCTCCGGTTTGGATCGATTGGCAAAGCGGGTCAGCAGGGCTGGCAGGCCGGAATCAGCATTGTTGGTTAGCAGACTGGTGCCGCAAGTAGAGACGATCAAACATGGTTTGGGCATGGTGAAATTTCCTTATGGCTTGCCAGTTCATGGGCATGGTCCTCGGGTTACCGGAAATCGGCTGGTTACTTCTTCCCCTCCAGATAAGCGAGTACGGCGAGCGTGGCCTGGTAGGGTTCATCCTTTTCAGGCTTCTTCTTTTCACTCTTGACTCGCCAAGCCCCCGCTTGAGTCATCAGGCTACGAATGGATTCCGCAACCTGTCTCGCCTCATCCCCGGACCACTTACCCTGTTTCAACGCATTCAGGATGGCTTTATAGCGGGGCTGGCCTTGAGGCGCGGCGGCAACCACTTCTTCAATCGCACGATCCAGCGGCGACATTGCGGCCAGTTTTTCCCGGCGCTCCGCCTCGGCGCGCTCTTTCGCCGCTTCCTCCTGTCGCTGCTGGGCGGCTGCCTCGCGTTCGGCTTTGGCTTTTTCCAAAGCGTCGCCGGGAAATTGCCCGTAACCCACCGCCGTTTTCGCGCCGAACCCCAGCCAGTCGAAAGCGTGGCGGAAAGCGGCCTCCAACAGAATTGGCCAGGAATCGCGCAGTGTCTTGGGCAGTAGAACGGGATTGCATTGAACGTGAAAAGTGAAGGAACTGCCCGGCGGTACGGTCAGGAACAGAATCGGATTGGGTTGACCGCTATCGTGTGGCATGCTTTTGTCCTGGTAATAGTGGCCGTAATGCGGGGTCATGATGTCTACGGCCAGCTTACCGCCGGCCGGTTCGGGAATGACGTCCCAGAACATCAGCGCGCCCCGGTTGCGTAGCTCGTCGCGCCATTTCTGGCTGGTCATCAGTTCATCCAGCAGCAAAAACGGCTGTTCCCGATACCGACGCCGCTGCTCGCCATTCAGCGCGGCCTCGATCAGCGCCTCCAACCGGTCGCGGGGAACGGCATCCCGGGTTTCAGGATTGCGGTAGGCATCTTGCCAGCGTTGGGCTTCCTCGCGCTGCGCTGGTGGCATTTTGTCGCTGGGGCCAGTCAGATAAACGCTGTTTGGCTCGAAGCCGAACAGCCACCACAGGCTGACGATGTCCCAACCGCCGGTATCGTCGTAAAACCTCAGCGCTAGTTCCTCCGCCGCCCGCCGCACCACGCCCTTGACGCCCGAACCGGGCAAATAGGGCAGGCCATACGGATTGAGGAAGGAAAACCCGTTTTCCAGCGGGTGTTCGTTGCCCAGGCCGGTCATGAACGGAGCGGTGGATTGTGCTGCCGGCAAGCGCCAGACCGAATCGCCGAGGCTGCCGGCCAGCGCCCCTTGCCGGTTGCGCAGTCCACCGAGCAAGGTTCGGGTGGTATCATTTAGTGTCGTGACCCGTTTCAAAGCCTCGCGTTTCTCGGTATCCGGGATTTTCCAGTGCTGATCCCAGGCATCGAAATAAAGCCCAAACCGATGGCCAGGCGGCGCATCGGTGAAATCGCATCCCATGTAATTCGGAACAGCGGCAACGGCCATATCAAATCTCCTCGATTCATTCGCTCAGGCATACATGAGTCGGCGGCCCTTAGGTATGGGGATAGACTCGCCCTGTTCGCGGGCGGCATCGAGCCAGAGCGCCATCGCATCCCCCACGTTGCGCAACGCTTCCTCGTAGCTATTGCCGTGAGCCATGCAACCTGGCAATTCAGGGACCTCGGCCAAAAACGCCTGATCCTCGTTGCTCCAATAAATGATGATCTCGTAATGGTTCATGACCGCTCTCCCAGCTTGTATTGCACGATGACATTCCTGACTTGGCGAACCTGATATGGCTTGGCCTTGCCATCATCCCGTTGCAGGTTGATCTTTTCGGCAACGCCGGATTTGGTAAACAGATGATGGCTACCCCGTATCCGTTGCTCGAATCCCAGCCAGAGTAAGAGTGTGCGAAGCTCGTCGAAACCAATGTCGGCGTCGGACATTCCGCGCAGAATCCGCTCCAGCAGCTTATCGTGCTTGCCCATGCTCACTCCGGCGCCATTGCAGCCGCGAACTGCCGAATCCAGCGCAGCAGTGCCAGAGCTTCATCGGTAGCCTGCTGATAGAAATGCGGGTTTTCACAACCGAACAACCCTTGCATTATTTCGGCGTAATTATCACTAGCAAAGTGTTTTGGAAAACGCGCTTTGAGCCACTCCCGAATATGCTTGTTCAGCGCCAAATGATGCGGTTTGCCCTTGCTTTGATAAAAAGCCAGGGCCTGCATCAAGCCGTTGTTCATAATCAGTGCTGGCGCCGCTTTAGCAAGATTGGTGTAATCGCCATTACACCCTTGCACGCATTGCCAAGCGTAAGCCGCCCGTTGCTGGTCGAGGCTGGGTTGAATCTTGCGAGTGACCGTTGCGGATTGTTGCGCCATTACTGTTTTCCTCCCACGGCCTTGAGAACGACTTGCCCGCGTCCGGTTGTCGCGTCGCCGCCGATTTGCAGCAGCTTGCCGTCCAGTCCCTCAAAACCATTACCGCCACCCGCGAGCACGGTTTGTAATGCTTGTTCAGCGTTGAAACGCGCCTTGTCGCCGCGAATCTTGTCGGAGCTGCGCTCCACCGACGCCATGACCGGCGCCAGCAGCAGGCTCTCCGGCGGCAGGTTTTCGGTATAGAACAGACCGCCATCATCCGCTGTCCCGGTTTCGTTATTGATCCGCACATGCGATTCGACCACCGTGGCGTTGCGGACGAAGTAACTGAAATCCTCATCTGGTAGCAGTACGAGGTCAGTTCTAAGTTTTTCACGGAAAAAGGCGTAAGCGTCGTTGGCAGGCAACGCTGTATCAGCGAGAAACTTGGCAATTTCCGTTAGTTCATTTGAATCAATGGCGATGGACTCAAATGCTTCCAGATGCAGTTTCTCGTTATTGCCTACCGGGCCTTTACTCTCGACTACACGGCAGAAACCTGCCTTAACTTCCGGTATGGACCAGCCGCAGGTAATTCCAAACGTCTGCAATAGCCGTTTGGCACGAGCGAGCGCCGTCGGCGATGTAGCGTAGACGAACGCGCGTTTGAGCGAGCGCACCGGAAAAGCAACCAGTTGCGCATCGCCAAAGCTGATCGCTCCGGCGAAGTCCGAGGCGTTCGTATCTGGCCCGAACAGCCGATTGAGCAGGTTGGCCTTGTCCTTGCGGCTATCGTCGTTCAACTGACTCCAAAAATGATGCCGCACCGCGCCTTTCAGCCCGGAACCGGCAATCATGGGATACTCGGTATGCCGTTCGCGCTGAATCGGATTGTCGATCAGGCCGATGGCTGTGCCCGCGCCCATGTGGACCGGGCTGACGCAATAGATGAAAAGTGCTTGTTGTGCTTGGAACATGATCTTTATTCCCTGATTTTCCTGAATGAAATGACTATTTCGGCCACGCTGCGATCAGCAGATTGTTAAAACCTTCGGCGCGGCGGCTGGGGTCAGAGTAGTCACCTATCGCCCAGAAACCTTCAGCGGCAAGCTTGTTGAGTGCCTCGGTCTTGCCTTGAAAATCGTCAAACCAGTACACCGAACCCACCGGCGCGACGCGCTGCGCCGGTTTCGGTTGCCTCTGCGCCAAGTCCCAGCCGCTGACTGTATCGGCACGATTAACCGCCGCTGCGACCAGCCGGGCCGTGCAACCGTCCGGCCCCTGCCAGCGGTTGCCGGCATCGAGACCGGGCAAGCGCCAGCCGCCGGTGAACAGGCCGGGCGTCGCCAGCACCAGCCGAAACCGGCGCTCTTGTTCGATGCGCCGCCCGTCGGGAGCGGGCAACAGATTCTTGGGCGAGACCGCTTGCAGCGCCGCGCCGCGTCCATCGCCGCCGAAGCGCAACAGCCCGTTTTCCGGCAACAGGCCGCTCGCACCGTCCACGCCGACCAGGAAGCCCACATCCCGCCCCCGATTGCCACCATCGCGGCGGTTCAGGGCGACGGTCTGCGCGGTGTACAGCATTCCCTTGGCGACGGTGCGTTGCCCGCCATTCAAGGCGATGCCGAGACGGTGATCGAATTGCCAGAGCTCCCCGCCGCGCAGCAGGTGATCCTGGCCGAGTTTTTCGCCGTTGAGATACGCGCCCAACCCAGCGGCGTTCAGCCACAGATTGCCTTGCGGCTTGGCCGGATCGGCGGTGCGCAACAGCGGTGTTTGTGGAAGCGGGTAGCTGCTGGACAGGGCGGGATGTGGCGCGATGGGCTGGAGATACGCCGCGTCGTCTAGCGCTTTGGCCGTAACCACCACGTCTGTCGGCAGCGGAAAACAGAGCTGCACCCGATCTTTTTCCCGATAAGCCAGAGTGAACAGGCTGACCCGGAAGTTGCCCGGTTTTTGCGGTGTGCCGAGGCAGGCGTGCAGCGCGCCAGACAAGCCCGGCAAGCGTTCGCCAGCTTGAGCGAAAGCGGCCAAGTCAATGCCATGATCCGCCAGCATCCGGGAACGCAGCGCACCGGCGGCTAGCGACGGCCACGGCGGCATGAGCGCCTCGCCATAACTGCCCGCATCGCCAAACAGTTTGTTACCGCGCAGATAGAGCACATCTAGGGGTTCGATGAAACGGTAGTCAGTCATGGCGATGCTCCTTGCCAGTGTCCGCACGGCCTTCGCGGGCCAGGAATTCGGCGACCGCCAGAAAATCGCGGATCAGGTCGGTGGCAGTGCTTTTATCTTCTTCGGGTTTGGAAGATGAACCTGCGAGAGTCACCGCCAGTTTGCCGAGTCCCCGGCCTAGATCTTTGGCGCGCTGCTTCTCGTCGTCCCTCTGGCACTGCCGGGTGAACTGATAGGCCAGATTGCCGGCCAGCAGCTTTGCGTACAGCGCCGGATCGCTGAACTCGCCGGGCGGCGGCAGTTGCGGCAACCAGGTTTGCGCCAGATAGGCCACGCGCCGCGACAGTTGCGGATTGGCCAACATCTCGCGCAAGCGCAGCAGTAGCCCGATAGGAGTGCTTTCCAAGCCTTGTGTTGGGTCGAGATCGCCAAACCAGCGGCTGACCAGTTTCACCATGCCGCCGGACCGCTTGAGCACGCGAATGGCGAACGCATCGCGCCCGCCCCGGTTTTTCGCTTGTTTCTCCGCGTCCCGCAGTTGCCGCAACACCGCGCCCAGCGGGGCGGAATGATGGGCGATGACCGCGCCGGCGGAGGCGGTCGCCTTGTCGCCCATCACTCGATACAGACGGTCGCGAAGCAGCACATGGCCCTTGCGAATATCCAACCGGCTGTCGTCCACTCCCAGCAAGCGCCAAGCGTGATCGGCGGCGTCGCCCGTTGGAAAAACACCGCTGTAGGCCAGCCGCAATAACGCCAGCGCCGGCAGCAAATCGTCCACCGACACCATCGCCAGCACATCATCGCCGCCGGCGTAAATCAGCTTGCCCTTGCAAACCGTCTCGACGATATACGGGGCTAGATGTAAGGCGAAACTGTTGAGCGCCGAGGAAATGGCGATGTGGCGGGCGGGTGAAACCGGGCGCTTGGTTTCGGCGTAACGCTTCAAGTCGTCTTGCTTGAATTTGCCAGCAATGGCCGCGCGAATTTGCGGATGCCAAGTGTCCTGATAAGCTAGCGAATAATCCTCGTCGCCCGACAGCCACGCGCCCATCTTGTCGCCGTCCAGCATGATGAAGGCGTAATAGGCTTCGGGTTTGGTGCCGAAGACGGTTTTAATGTCGTTTTCAGCTAACGCTAATGCTTGGTCAGCTTGATCGCGTTCGCGTTGATCAGAGTTGCCGAGGTTATCGCGCAAGCCGTCCAGATAAACTGGAAGTTTCCGAGCCAACAAATCAGCGTCGCGGTCTTCTCGATGCAAGCGAATGGCGAGTCTCCGAGGTAGAGCGGCCGTGTCGCGCAACCTTACAAGCTGGCCGCTCAACGTATCGGGAAGCGGACGGCGATCCGGCTGATCCAGCCAGCGTTCCAGTGTGGTCGCCAGCGCCATCGTATGGGTGGATACTACATAGCGTTGTATGTCCTGATTGAGCCAACTCTTGATTTCCTTGACGAACAGCGTTGGCCACAGCCGCTTGAGCGCGCACGGAGCGCAAAGATGCTCGCCCAAGACAGTCTATTCTTGGCGACCAAATTCCAAAGCGTGTTACTGCGTTGATTAGGGTGAGAGTCGAGTTGCCCTGGATCGGTTGTCAGCCATTCCCGCTCACCGCACAGCGAGCAGCGATAGCCGGTTTGCTCCAGTTGTGTAAACGGTCTTATCGCCTTGGCCGCCGCCTGCATCCGGTCCAGCAACTCGTAAAGCGCTGGATAAAGCACGCCTGGATTCGGGTGGTAGAAACGCGCGCCATCCACCGTGAGTTCGCGGTTCAACAGTTTCCAAGCATCTCCGCCCAAAAAACCCTTGTCGTCGCTGTGCCGGAACGGTGCTTGCGCCGCTTTCAGTTCTTCGGTATCCACGCCCTGCCCGGTATCCCGCGTCAGCGGCGCGAATGGAACCAGCGCCCAATGCACTTCCGGGAAGCTTTCCAGTTGGGCGGTGATTTGTGAACGGGCGTACAGGTCGGGGGCGTCGGCCACGTCAGCCGCTTTTAACAACTCCGTCAAGGCGGCTTCCGCTTTCTCTTTCACCCACACCCGCACGGTATCGGTAATTTGCCGCGCCAGTTCCGCGCCTAGCGCCGCCGGGACGATGGCGACGAATTTGTTGGGCAACGCAGCGGCGAACAGTGGATTGGCGTCGGTTTGCCGGTTCAGCCAGTCCGCGCTGTCAAAGTAATGCTCCGGCAGCCCCATTTCCTTGAGCAGCCACAAATCCACCTGCGGCACACCGCGCAATTGCGGGAAGATCACCGCATCCGGCCCCAGTTGCTCGCAAATTACCTTCAAGCCTTCCCACGCTAGCCGGGACAGCAAATGCGAACCCGCCCACAAATCGGAAGTGGTGCGCGCCTGGGCGATGAAATCCTGCACCGGCCCGAAGCTCATCGCCAACAGCGCCGGATTGTGTTCCGGGTCACCCGCAAAGGCGCTGGCAAAGGCGGAAGTCAGGTCGAGGTGGTTCCAGATGGTGTGATCGGGTACGCGGGTGTCGGCGGGGAGCAGTTGCCAGAGCGCGCCCAAATCGCTGGCCGGCGACTCCGGCCCGAAGCGCCAAAACGCCAGCGCCGTTTTTTTCCAGTCCACCGCTCCGTTATCCGGGACAATGAATCGCTGAAAGTGATCGGTGCTGATCGCTTTCAGTTGCGCCGGTTCCAACTCCATTTTTTTCAGGTCATATTCTTCTCCGGTCAGCGGGTGCTTGAGTACCGGCTGTTCGGCAAAGTTGACCTGAGTCCATTTCTGATAGCGCCCGCCGTTCTGATCCTGCGGAAATTGCGGACGGTCGGCAGCAGCGGCCCAGCGATCTGCTTGGTGAATGTGCTGTTTAATGGCTGTGGGAATGCCGTCGGGAAAGAGTTGTTGCCGCAGCTTCCGCGCGGTGCCGCCCTCATGGCCGGCAGGATCGCGCAATAGCACCAGCGCCTTTTCCGCCGGGTCGTGAATCCAGGCGGCGAGTTTGGTTTGCCAGAGAGAGTCGGTCATTGACGGTGTTTCCTAAGCAATGCGATGCATGACGGCATCCAGATAGGTGTGAACGTTCTGCCATACCGAAAGCTGTTGTTGCTGGAAGTCATTTTGCTGGGTGCCCAGTCGGCGAAGCAGTTCGCCGGGCGTTCCACAGGGCAGGTGATAGGCAACACCAAGCAAGCGGTTGCCGTGGCTGATGACCTTGAAGCGCAGTTGGTTGGCAAGCCGCGCCTGAGATCCCCAGGCGTTGACTGGGTGGTTAGTGACCGGATAGGCCAGCACATGCCGGCGATCCATTTGGCCTTTAGGGTTGGTGAATTTCAGCGCGGTGCGAAACGCGATTTTTGCTTTGGCCAATTCCCTCATCGCATCCTGCCAGTGGTCGTAATCCTGCCGGGTTGTCCACATCAATAGTCCCCGATCATCCCTACCGAGTGCGTGCGGCCAGTCGTATTGCAAACATTCCGGCAAGGGGCGGGAGATGGCTTGCAGCAACGGATTGCTTTGCCCCAGCGGCTGGAACGCGACGCTGTCGCTGTCGAGTGCCAGCGATCCCCATCCATTTCTGGAACGCCCGCCGATTGTTCCAAACCAATGAATTAGTTGCAAAGTATTCTGGATAACGGAATTTGATCCATCTGCACAGATAATTTTTAGAGCATTACTTTCTTTCGCTTGAATGGCTGCATTCAATTTATCTTTAAAAGTTGTTTTCTTAGCGTCCTTATTGCGAGTTAATGGCCCGTAACCAAGATAAAGATTTGCATCTACCGGAAACTTAGATTTCAGGATGAGAAATGCTTTTGGGTGTTTCAGCCCACGCATTCATTTTTCCGCTTCGCCAATTATCCAGCCGTAACTTGACTTGACTTTGACTGAAATTATTTTTCAGCCACGCATTTCCAAATAACCGCCCCTCCGTTTCCCGCAAGCGTTCCTGGCTGTAATCGTGGTCCTTCGCTGCCACCACCCGCCACCATTGCCTTAATAGCGCCTTGAACGGTGGAGTACGCCATGCGCCGTTCTGATTGGCATCACCCAGAAAAGCCGGGGTCACAAAGCTTACGATGTACTCTTGTTGTTTAACCATCATGTGCGTCATCTCCATCGGGTACTGCAAACGTAGTGCGTATAACCTTTGTCACTGGGCGCTGTCCGCCCCGGCAAGCTTGCCGCTTCATTCTTCCTCCAAGCCGCTGAACCGGATCTGGTCCGGCGTCAGATCCAGCGCATAGCCGGCCAGTCGTGTGGTTCCCTGGCGTTGCACGGTGTAATTCAGCGTGGACCGGTTACCCAGCACCCGGATCAACTCGCGTTTGAGCTTGCTGGTGCGTTCCTCGAAAAAATCTTTGCCGATGCCCTCCCGGCGCCGGTTCGCGATCAGCGGATGGTCGCCGTCGGCCAGCGGATCGTTCAGCGCCGCCCGGTGCTCGGCCAAAAACGCCTCGATCTCAGCGGGGCCGATCCGCTTCCAGTGCAGCGGCGGCAAGCCTTCCAGCGCCCGCCGGGCGAACCACGCCAGCCAGGCGAAACTGATCGGGGTCAAGCGCAGCACCGTTTCCCCGCAGCGCACCTGGCAGGTCGCCACGTCCAGCGTCAGGCTGGGCGCGGCGAGATTACGCTGAGCTTGCCGCACCGCATCGCCGAAGCTCGCGCCCGCGTGCAGCAGCGACTCCTGCAAGCCGTCGCGCAACCGCACAAAGGGAATGTCCGCCAGCGTCACCGTGGCGGAACTGGCATCCAGCGGGCGCTGATCGGGGCTGGTGGCGAAGATGACCCGCTCCACACGGGCCGGATAAAAGAAATTCGGGTTGGACTCGAACGGACTGGACACCAATACATGGGAGAGCCGGTCCTGCGGCCGGCCAAATAGCGATAGGGCATAGCCCAGATAAAACCCCATTGTCTTGCGCCCGCCGGCGATGGAGGCGTGAATTGCGGAATCAGGATCGGCGGTCAGTTCACGCACCTTGGCGGTGATCGCGTCAGCGATGGCTTCGTTATCTGCCACGCTGCGAATGTCGCACAGTAACCGGCCTTCGCCATCACGCAAGATATGAATGTGATCGAGTGTGAAACGGATGTCGGGCAGACCGTGCTCCCGGCGCAGACGCTGAAACCAGCCGGGTTCTTCACTCAGCAAGGTCAGCCGCGCCCGGTCTGCCCCATCAGCTGTGGTAAGCAGGTGAATTTCAGTCGGGACAAAGCGGGACTTGCCTGTCACCGTCAGGGCGTACAGTGTTTCAGTTACAATCTGCGGCGACAGTCCCGAGACGCAGAGCAGAATGCGGCGGGGATAGTGTTCCGGGTTCATCCAGGCGGCCTCCTGACAACACAATGGATGGGTCGTAACAGTACGCTTGGTGATGGGTAAAGGCGGAGCTGGCAAGCTTGCCGCCGCTGTTACTCATGGGTGATCAATTCGTAGCGGCCCAAACCCATCACTGCGCCTTTGCCCGCAAGGGTCCACTGCCCGAGCCACAGGTAGGGCCAGAAAAGTTCTAAATCCGGTCCATTGACTTCGATCTCGCCGGCCAGCCCGCCCATTTTCACCAGCGCATCCTGGCGCGAGGAGTAGCGCGTCCACTCATGCCAGTGCAGGCGGGCACGGCGCAGTTCCTGGGCGCGGGCGGCTTGCGTCAAGCCGGCAAAGCCGGTCTCCAAAGGGTCATCGGTATGAAAAGCAGTCAGCAGGGAAATCCGCCGTAACAAACTGGAAAACAGGTGATGAAACTGGAAACGGTCCTGCGAGACCAGCCGGTTCTTACTGGTCAGGCGTAACGGCGTCAGCAAACGCAGCGTCAGCCGCTCAGGACAGGGCGGCGCTGCGGGGATCGTTGGCGGTATGGGCGATAGAGGGCTGCCCGGCGTGTAGATGATGGGCCAGTTCTCGCCATCTGCTTGGGCAACGTGGAGTAATTCCAGCCTGCCGCGATTTTGACCCAACCCCTGTTGTCCGGCCCGGTTCAGGGCATGAATCACATAAGGCAGATGGCGGTTCCCGTGACCGAACAGATGGACATCCAGGGTCAACGTCTCGCCTGCGGCGATGATCCCGCCGCGATCATGGGGAATCAGTCCATAAGGATGCGGTGCAGCCGTGTACTTGGTCAGCTTGCCGGTGCGCGGATCGGGCGGGGTCTCGAACAGATAAGGATAGATGCAGGAGCGATAGAGCAAGCAGGGTGGACAGGCCGGTTCACGGGTGACGCACACTAGACGCCTGAGAGCATGGCCAAACGCGCCACGCCAAGCAGACCCGGTATAGGCGGGCAGCCGCAAATCAACAGTGGCGCGGAAACTGAGCCGGTAGCGGGCCAGCGATAGGGTTGGGGTAGTAGACATGACTCCATGCTGAATTTTCTTTTAGCATCGCAGAAGCCGATGTCACAAAACAAGTGGCTAAGAATTCAAAAATAAGAAAAAATTTGGAGGTTTAATTACTTATTCAACAGCATAATTGCCTCATGAATGTCATATAAGCATTCTTAAGTCTTACGGATGAAACACAAAAGCGCATTTTGCCCGGCCTGTGGCCTACAGCCAACAGCGTGAAACCTGTGCAGTCATGGGTATTACCTTAATGATTCTCCCGCAGCAATCGCCGCAGGATCTTGCCGACGTTGCTCTTGGGCAGTTCATCACGGAATTCGACACGGCGCGGCACTTTGTAATTAGTCAAGTGCTGATGGCAATGCTCGATAAGCGCTTGGGCGGTCAGCGCCGGATCTTTTTTGACAACTACGATTTTGACCGCTTCACCGGATTTCTCATCGGGCACTCCGACAGCCGCCGCTTCTTGCACCCCCGGATGCAGCATCACGATATCCTCGATTTCATTGGGATAGACGTTAAAGCCGGACACCAGGATCATATCTTTCTTGCGGTCGACGATACGCACATAGCCGCGCTCGTCCACATAACCAATGTCGCCCGTGCGCAGATAGCCATCTTGGGTCATCACCTTGGCGGTTTCCTCAGGCCGCTGCCAGTAACCGCGCATCACCTGCGGACCACGTAGACAAATCTCGCCAATTTGATCTGGACCGGTGCCCATCTCCCGGTCCTCATCGTCGCGGATCGATAATTCAGTCGAAGAAACCGGCAAACCGATACTGCCGTTATAGGCTGGCAGGGTCAGCGGATTAATGCAGGCGGCAGGCGAGGTTTCGGTTAAGCCATAGGCTTCGATCAACGGTGTGCCGGTTACCTTCTTCCAGTTTTCCGCGACGGCCCGTTGCACTGCCATGCCGCCGCCCAGGGCGATCTTAAAAGCACTGAAATCCAGTTGATCGAAACCCGGTGTGTGTAGCAGACCATTGAACAGGGTGTTGACTCCTGTCATGGCCGTGAACCGGATCCGGCGCAGTTCTTTAACAAAGCCTGGCATGTCACGGGGATTGGTGATGAGGATATTGTGACCGCCCAGTTTCATGAAGGTCAGGCAATTGGCCATCAGTGAGAAGATATGATACAGCGGCAAGGCAGTAATAATGGTCTCTTCTGCTGGCTTGGAACAAGGCCGCAGCCACGCTGACGCCTGTTGCAGATTCGCTACCAGGTTGCCGTGGGTCAGCATCGCTCCCTTGGAGACGCCGGTCGTGCCGCCGGTATATTGCAGGAACGCCAAATCGTCATGGGTTAGCGGCACATCGGTCAGGGTTCGTTTTGCGCCTTCCGTCAAGGTCCGTTGAAAGGGGATCGTGCCAGGGATATGCCAGGGTGGCACCATCTTCTTGATCCGTTTGACTACGAAATTGACAAATAGCCGTTTGGGAAACGGGAGTAAGTCGCCCAACTGTGTGGTCACCACCGCTTTGACTGATGTTTTATCCAGCACTTCTTCGAGGGTATGGGCAAAGTTCTCGATGATGACGATGACCTGAGTCCCAGAATCCTTAAGTTGATGCTCCAGCTCACGGGCGGTGTAAAGCGGATTGACATTCACTACGGTCAATCCTATCCGCAACGCGCCAAATAAGGCAATTGGGTATTGCAGGATGTTGGGCATCATGATGGCAATCCGTTCGCCCTTGCCCAGTCCCAGGCTTTGCAGCCAAGCGCCGAAATCACGGCTGAGCCGGTCGATATCCCGGTAGCGGAGTGTCGTGCCCATGTTGGAGTAGGCCGGTAAACCGGCAAACCGTTGACAGCTCTTTTCGAGAATATCCTTTAGCGAAGAAAACTCGGTCAGGTCGATATCCGCAGGCACTTCCGGCGGATATTCTTTCAGCCAGATTCTTTCCATATTCTTCTCCTTTGGTCATTCGTAGCAGTCATTAAGTCTTGTTGCTGTCATCGATTTTGGCTTGACAGGTGAGGCAACCGGTCCATTTGCCGGACCGGCACCCGGTTCGTTACGGCTTCTAGTTAGGATTCATGCCAGTCGTCCTCAATAGACTTGGGGCCGGTACCGGTTGACAGGATTCTTTCAGTCTGCACAGTAAAGATTTTCAGCATCCCGAAATCTATAATTGTTTAATCCTTACTAGAATGCCACTAATGCCACTTCCGTGGAGCCGCAACGACATGAATTACTTTGTTACCGGCGCATCCGGCTTTATCGGCCGCCGCCTCGTCGAAAAATTGCTGCAACGCCCGGATAGCGTGGTCTACTACTTGATGCTGGAACGTGATTTATCAATGGTGGAGGCATTGCATCACCGCTGGGGCCGGAATGCTGACCGTAGCATTCCGGTCATCGGGGACCTGACGCAACCGCAGCTTGGCGTTTCGGACCGTGATCTGGCCCGGCTCAAGGGGCATATTGATCACCTGTTCCATCTGGCGGCAATTTACGATCTCAAGGCCAGCGCCAAGATCCAGGAACAGGTCAATATCCAGGGCACTCGCAACGTGGTCGCCTTTGCTGAGGCCATCGAGGCTGGCTGTTTCCATCTGACCAGCTCGATTGCGGCCGCTGGCCTGTATGAAGGCGTATTCCGTGAGGATATGTTTGAAGAGGCTGAAGTGCTTGATAATCCCTATTATCGCACCAAGCACGAATCAGAAAGGATTGTTCGTCGCGAGTGCTCCCGGCCTTGGCGGGTCTACCGGCCCGGCGCAGTGGTCGGTGATTCGCGCACCGGCGAAATGGATAAAATCGACGGTCCATACTACTTTTTTAAACTGATTCAGAAGCTGCGCAGCTTGCTGCCGCCCTGGATGCCAATGATTGGCATCGAAGGGGGCCGCCTGAATCTGGTGCCGGTTAACTTCGTTGCCGACGCCATGGACCATATCGCTCATCAGCCGGGTCTGGATGGTCAATGCTTTCACCTGGTGGATCCGCAGCCGCACCGGGTAGGCGATATCCTCAACCTATTCGCGCGCGCCGCTCATGCGCCGGAGATGACGCTGCGGTTTAACGCACTGATGTTCGCCTTCGTGCCGGAAATCATCAAGGCCGGGTTGTCACAGCTCAAACCGGTGCGGCGGATCAAGGATCAAATTCTCAAGGATCTCGGTATTCCGTCCGATGTGCTGGGTTTGATCAATTATCCGACCCGCTTCGATTGCCGTGAGACGCTGAAAGCGCTTCAGGGGACGGATATTGCCGTGCCTCCCTTGGAAACCTACGCCTGGAAGCTCTGGGATTACTGGGAACGCCACCTTGACCCTGACCTGTTTGTTGATCACACCCTGAGCGGGGCGGTGAGGGATAAAGTCGTCTTGATTACCGGGGCCTCTTCAGGTATCGGCAAGGCTGCTGCTCTTAAGATCGCCGAGGCGGGCGCTAAAACCCTGATCGTCGCTCGCACTGAAGAAAAGCTGTTGGAAACCCAGCGGGAAATTCAGGAACGTGGTGGTACCGCTTACGTTTACACGGCGGATGTGGCCGATCTTGCATCCTGCGATGCGTTGATCCAGCAGGTGTTGGACGATCATGGCGGGGTGGATATTCTGGTTAATAACGCTGGCCGCTCGATTCGCCGGGCGATTGAGAACTCGCTGGAACGTTTTCATGACTACGAACGCACCATGCAGCTCAACTACTTTGGCGCGCTGCGATTGATTATGGGTTTTATCCCTTGCATGATGGCTAAAAAACGCGGGCACATCATCAATATCTCATCGATAGGGGTGCTCAGCAACGCGCCGCGTTTCTCAGCTTACGTCGCCTCAAAGGCAGCGCTGGACGCCTTTGCCCGCTGCGCAGCGGCTGAATTCTCCGACAGCGGCATTGAGTTCACGACCATTAACATGCCATTGGTGCGCACGCCAATGATCGCGCCGACGAAAATTTACCAGCATGTGCCGGCACTCAGCCCGGACGAAGCTGGCGATCTCATCATTCAAGCGATCATTTACCGGCCGGAGCGCATTGCTACCCGGACCGGGGTCTTTGCCCAGGTGCTCCACGCCGTAGCGCCTAAAGTGTATGCAGTGATCATGAATACAGCGTTCCGGCTGTTTCCCGAATCGTCTGCTGCCAAGGGATCACAATCTGAACTCCAGGAACCCTCTCTGGAACAAATCTCCTTTGCACAGTTCACACGAGGTATTTACTGGTAGTAATTTCAGGGTCCTGCCAGCGTTCGCGTGACAGAATCCTGGAGGTATTAACCCCGCGAACTTGTTTGAAACCACCCGTGAGAGAAGAGCAATGAAATTGAAAATTGGCGATCCAGCCCCCCAATTCACCGCAACGGCCACTGATAATAGCACGGTCAAATTATCTGATTATTTTGGTCAGAAACTGGTGCTGTACTTCTATCCGATGGACGATACCCCTGGCTGCACGAAACAAGCGTGTTCCCTGCGCGACCATTATCAGGAAATCCAGGATAAAGATGCAGCTATTCTTGGGGTTTCCACCCAGGATGTCGCCTCTCATCAGCGTTTTACCGAAAAGTACAATATCAGCTTCCCGCTGATCGCGGACACCGACGGCGCGGTTAGCCGGGCTTATGGTGCCATCGGTAGCGGCGGGCTGATGGGGACAACCGCGAGCCTGTTTGGTGTGGCGAGCCGTATCACCTACCTTATTGATGAAAGCGGCCACATTGCCCACATCCTTGATAAGCCTGATTGCGCTAATCATGCGCAGGAAGTGCTCAACTTGTTGTAGGATGTTCGCGCGCTCATGGGATGTTCAGCTAGAACCACCGGTTGCAGGCGAGGTTTTGACTTGTCTGGCTGTAATTGGCGGTTACATAATAACAAATTAGGGAGGGAGTGCCGGAGTATCGCTGGTGCGATACCGGCTCCCGATTTTGATGTGGGTTCGCCTTTAGGCGAACAAGATCCGCTGTTCGGCTGATGCCGAACCCACAAATCATAGTGATCATGAAGCGAATGACTACCGGTTCCGCCCCGTCTTTAAAGTCTTCCATCCAAGAGTCTGGCCAATCTATCCTTTGGGAACGAGGGGTTGCTAGTCATTTGGGGGGACGTAGTGAACAACAGGATCGCTGGGGATTTTTTCAGCCGCACAGCCAGGAAGGATTGCTGGCGATTGTTGCAGATGGAATGGGAGGGCACCGGGAGGGTGCTTTAGGTGCGCAAATTGCTATCGATATCGCCCGCCATTTCATTTTAGATCCGCCAGCATCTTTAGGAACTGATCCTCCTGCAGCGCTTAACCATCTGTGCAATCAAATGCATAAGGTGATTAACAGCCGCTCGGAAACCGCCCGCAGCACATTGGTCATGGTTTGGCTGGCGCCTGCAAAAGCTTACTGGCTGAATATTGGGGACAGCCGGCTCTATCATTTCCGGGATGGCCACCGGTTGATGCGCACTCGTGATCATTCTGTTGTGCAATTGCTGACAGATCTTGGTGAAATCCAGGAATCTGAGATGGGTACCCATCCGGCGCAAAACCGGCTTTACCGCTGCTTAGGCGGCGAGGAGTTGCCGCGATTTGATCAGGGTGATTTGGTCATTCAGACAGGTGATCTACTAGCGCTCTGTTCAGACGGTGTCTGGGAACATGTCACTGAAAATGAGTTTTGGACGGCAACGCTGGATTGTGGCCCGGCAGCGGCGGCTCGCCAGTTGGTTGATATGGCCGTCCAGCGTGGTGGTGCAGATGCCGATAATGCAACATTGGTGCTGCTGCGGGCAGACGCAGAGACGGCACATGATGTGCCGCGCTGGTTACACTGGCTGTCGGCGGGGTTTGCATCGCTGCTCAATCGCAACCAGCGCTAGGGGGGCTAACCGATTGCGCCAGCAACGTCCACTGCACTGCAAAGGGCAGCCCGATGACTGAAGAGACAAACGCCTTACCTAACGGCTACAACCTGCATCGCTATCAGATTGAAGGGGTGTTAGGTGCTGGCGGTTTTGGCATCACCTACCGGGCCATCCATGAAGCACTGCAAAACGAAGTGGCTATCAAGGAGTATTTTCCGGCGGAGTGGGCCTATCGCGATCACAATGGCATCAACGTCCGCCCGAATGCCCAAGGACAGATCCCCGCCCGGCAGAGCGAACCGCCTTGTTACCAATGGGGTTTGGAACGATTTCTCGATGAAGCCAAAATTTTGGTGCAAGTCAATCATCCGGGTGTCGTGCGGGTACGGGATTACTTTTCGGCGAATGGCAGCGCTTATATCGTCATGGAGTATGAGGATGGTGAATCGCTGAGCGCTATGTTGCAACGGGGCGGTATTCTCCCCGAGCACGAGGTGCACCGGTTACTAAACGATATTATGCCGGCTTTGGAAGCGGTCCACAGCCAGAATTACTTGCACCGGGATCTTAAGCCAAGCAACCTCTACATTCGCAGCCGCGACGGGCATGTCATGCTGCTTGATTTTGGCGCGGCCCGTCAGGCACTGGGCCGGCGCACCCGCAGTGTTACCAGTGTTGTGACGCCTGGCTATTCACCGATTGAGCAATATGTGACCGTTGGAGAGGATTACGGTCCCTGGACTGATATCTATGCTCTCGGCGCTGTCATGTACCGCTGTATTACCGGTGCGCCACCGATTGAGGCGCCTGGTCGAGTCCTTAAGGATCCAGTCCAGCCAGCGATGGAAATCGGTGCTGGTCTCTATTCACGTGGGCTGTTGCAAGTTGTTGATCAAGCGTTGGCGGTTCGTCCCGAAGACCGCTTTCAGAGCGTAGCGGCTATGCGGCAGGCGTTACAAGCGGTAGATCAATCCGATGACCGTGCCGATTTCTCCCAAGTGCCACCGATTAAGGCTGATTTGCTGGATCTACCCTCATCGGCGTCTTCATTGCGTTTTGAGCCGCTTGCCCCGCGATCAGGACCATCGCTGCCATCGACCCACTGGCCGGATCAGGCTGTATTGGGGCAAGAATCTCCATTGCTGCCGAAGCGGCGCTTAGCACCCTCTCAACCGCCGGTTCCCAATGGATCCGGGCAGAGCGGTGTGCATGAAGCGCGTTCCTTACCCCCTAAACCTCTGGATTGGACCCTAGATCAAATTGGACCGCGTGTCCCGCCAGAGACGGTTGATAGTGAAATATCATCTGCGCCGCTTCAGTCCACAGATAGCGATCTGTCTTTGCCCATGCTGGAGAACATTTGGGAGCATCTAGACGAAGGCCAGTCTGCAGTCTCTCCGGCAGAGCCTGCCATACAAGCCCCTCCGCAAGAGCCCGAATCGTTACTCAAGCGATCGCCGAAATCTGCACTGGAACATCTGAAAAAGGTTTCACCCAAACGGACGACCTCACGGCGAACCTCTACGAGCATCCCTGGAGAGCCGGTAGAACCGCTTTCAACGCCCCGGTCGCGAACCAATCCTTCTGTGGGGCAAGCGATTGTCCAGCAGCCGTTGAGTAAATCACAAGTTGCGTTCGAGCAAGCAGATTCCGCTGCCAGTACCCCGGCAGTTAACTGGAAACGAGGGTTGTTAATCGCATTTGCCATTTCAGGGCTGTCGGGGATCAGCTTGCTTTCTTATGAGTACTATCAAGCCATTCAGGGGCAGCGTCGGCTTGAAGCCGCTGCTTTGAAGAAACAGCAAGAGGAAGCAATGGCGCAGCATGCTCAGGAGGTAGCCCGGCAACGCGAGGCGGAATTGACAGGTTATATTGATCAGGCCCGCAAATTCATCGCCCGCCGGGAGTGGGATCAGGCCCGCAACGCCTTGAATCAAGCATCGGCTATCGATCGTCAGTATCCCGCACTGGCTGCCGTTCAGGCTGAGTTACGTGCTGCACAAGGCGCTGTGTCTGCTACCCGGACTTTTACTGACAGTACCTTGGGCATGGAATTGATGTGGGTTGAAGGTGGCTGTTTTGATATGGGTAGTCCATTGACCGAGCGTGATCGCGGTAGCGATGAATCGATCCACCAAGCCTGTGTAAAAGGCTTCTGGATAGGTAAAACGGAGGTGACCAATGGCCAATTCCGGCGTTTTAAATCCAAGCACAGCAGTGGTTCTTTCCAGGGGCGTTCGCTGGATGCGAACACACAGCCGGCAGTCAATCTGAACTGGGAAGATGCGCAAGCGTTCGTTGAGTGGCTTACTTGGGAATCAGGTACTGGCAGACACTTCCGCTTGCCCACGGAAGCCGAGTGGGAATACGCTGCCCGTGCTGGCGCGGCTACCCGGTATTATTGGGGCAACTTGATCGACCCGCGCTATGCCAATTTTTCCGACCGTAACGATCCGACCGGTGCTTCTATCGGTAATCTGGATGATGGTCATGCAGTTACCGCTGAGGCCGGTAGTTATTTGCCTAACGCGCTAGGATTGTACGATGTGGCTGGAAATGTCTGGGAATGGACCTGCTCGGAATACTATCCAAACTACGCAGGTGAGGAACAGCGCTGTTCGGCCAAGCGGCCCAACCAGGGCCAGCGGGTTACGCGCGGCGGCTCCTGGAATAACGGAGCTGGCGATCTGCGCTCGGCCAAGCGCTTGCCCCGGAATCCTGAGAGCCGCGATGCGCTAACCGGTTTCCGGGTGGTGATGGAAGAGTGAGTTACGCTTTGGCGCGGCGGCTGACCAGGAACGTCGCGGTTCCCTCAACGACTACTTTGTCATCGACTGTGCAAACCGTGTTCATGACGACCCGCCGGCGCTCCTGGATAATTTCCTGGATAGTGCATAACGCCGTGACAGTATCGCCGATACGTACCGGTGCCTTGAAGCGCAACTGCTGGTCCACGTAAACCGCACCCGGCCCAGGCAAACGGGTGCCTGCCACGCAGGAAATCAGGCCGGCACAGAACATGCCGTGGGCGATGCGGCTTTTGAACTGTGTCTGGGTAGCAAACACCTCATTGCAATGAATGGGGTTGTTATCGCCCGTCAATCCTGCAAACAATACGACATCCGTTTCGGTAACAGTTTTGGCGTGGGAAGCTTTCATACCGACAGCGAGATCTTCCAGATAATAACCGTGCAAGGTGTCATTGTGGCCTTCATGAGTGGGGTACATATTTTTGTCTCCAGAAAGAAGAAGATTTCGCTGATGGGATGCTGAATGGCATAGCCTACACGAATGAACGGGTTCGTACGAAACCGGGCATGTGAACCAGTTCTACTATCAATAAAGGCATTGCATCGTTGGAGGGGACTAAATACCATAACTTAATTAATAGAGTTTAACCCGATGGGTTATTTTAAAATCACGAGCAACCCCAAGCAAAGGTCAACAATGAAAATTCTAGTCGCCGTAAAACGGGTCGTGGACTACAACGTCAAGGTTCGAGCTAAAGCCGATGGTTCGGGTGTGGAAACCGCCAATGTCAAGATGTCCATGAATCCCTTCGATGAAATCGCCGTGGAAGAAGCGGTGCGCTTGCAGGAAGCCGGCAAGGCTAAGGAGCTCGTTGCCGTGTCGCTGGGCATCTCCAGTTGCCAGGACACCATCCGCACCGCGCTGGCCATGGGCGCTGACCGAGGTATCCTGGTGGAAACCGGCGTTGAGCTACAACCATTGGCGGTTGCCAAGCTGCTGAAGGCCGTGGTGGAAAAGGAAAAGCCAGATATGGTGATTCTCGGCAAGCAGGCTATCGATGACGACGCCAATCAGACCGGCCAGATGCTGGCAGCGTTGCTGGGCTGGCCACAAGGTACTTTTGCCTCTCAGGTTGAGGTGGGCGAGGGGACGGTGAATGTCACCCGCGAAGTCGATGGCGGACTGGAAACGGTGGCGCTGAAGCTGCCGGCAGTCGTAACGACCGACTTGCGGTTGAATGAGCCACGTTTCGTCAAACTGCCTAATATTATGAAAGCAAAGAAGAAACCGCTGGATGTGCTAAAGCCGGCGGATTTGGGTGTCGATCCAGCGCCGCGTCTGACCACCCTCAAGGTGCAGGAACCGCCCAAGCGTCAGGCCGGTATCAAGGTCGACACGGTCGCTGCACTGGTCGATAAGCTGCACAAAGAAGCCCATGTCATCTAAGGTCTGCGAGTACTGAATTATGAGCATTTTGGTTATTGCCGAACACGATAACGCTGTCCTCAAAGCGGCAACACTGAATACCATTACTGCCGCTGTGCAACTGGGTGACGATATCCATGTGCTGGTAGCGGGTCAGGGTTGCGGCGCGGTTGCCGAGGCCGCTGCCCAAGTCGCAGGGGTCAAGAAAGTTCTGATTGCTGATGCCCCGCATTACGCCCATCAATTGGCCGAGAACGTGGCGGCGTTAGTGGTTAGTTTGGCAGGCGGCTACAGCCACCTCCTGGCTCCGGCTACTGCTGCGGGTAAAAACATGCTGCCGCGTGCTGCTGCGTTGCTGGATGTGGCACAAATATCTGACATTATTAAGGTGGAGAGCGCTGATACTTTCGTCCGTCCCATCTATGCCGGCAACGTGCTGGCTACGGTTCAGTCCAGTGATGCGATCAAAGTTATCACCGTGCGTGGCACGGCATTTCCCGCCACAGCGGCGACGGGTGGTTCCGCATGTGTTGAAACGGTTGCTCCAGTGACGGATGCTGGTATATCCAGTTTTGTCAGCCAGCAACTCACCCAATCGGACCGGCCGGAATTGACCGCTGCGCGCATCATCATCTCTGGCGGCCGCGGCATGGGCAACGGCGAGAATTTCAAATTACTCGAAGACGTGGCCGATAAACTCGGTGCGGCGGTGGGCGCTTCCCGCGCTGCCGTGGACTCTGGCTTTGTGCCCAACGACTACCAGGTCGGCCAGACCGGCAAGGTGGTTGCCCCAGAATTGTATATCGCCGTTGGCATCTCGGGCGCGATTCAGCATTTGGCCGGCATGAAGGACAGCAAGGTGATCGCCGCTATTAACAAAGACGAGGAAGCGCCGATCTTCCAGGTTGCTGATTATGGTCTGGTTGCTGATTTGTTCACCGCTGTGCCTGAATTGTCCCAAGAACTGGACAAGCTAAAAGCAGCAGGCTAAACCATCGGTTGCTTTCTGTCCTTCCTTTCCTGAACCCTCTCCCTATTACGATCAGGGGGAGGGTTTTTATTCTCATTCCCTGAGTTCCTCGAACCAAGGAGGCGTTATGACCGCCTATTTCGCCCCGACCCGTGACATGCAGTTTGTAATCAATGAATTGGCTGGGCTTAGTGAGGTCGCCGCATTGCCTGTTTTTGCTGAACAGGAGGTCAGCCCGGAACTGGTGGAGGCGGTTCTGGAGGAGGCTGCCAAGCTGGCTGCTGAGGTACTGGCGCCATTGAACAGGATTGGCGATATTCAGGGTGCGCACCTGAATTCGCAAGGAGGCGTCGTTCCCGCTGATGGCTTCGCCGGCGCCTACCAGAGATTTATTGACGGTGGCTGGAACGGACTTGGCAGCCCGGTCGAACAGGGTGGCCAGGGATTGCCGGAATTGATCAATACCGCTACCCAGGAAATGTGGAATTCCGCCAATATGTCCTTCGCGCTGTGTCCGATGCTCAATAACGGCGCCATTGAAGCGATCCGTCAAGCGGGCTCGGCGGAACAGAAGGCATTGTATCTGCCAAAGATGATCAGCGGCGAGTGGACCGGCACCATGAATCTAACCGAATCACAGGCCGGTTCCGATTTGTCAGCGGTTCGCACCCGTGCTGTTCCGGAGGGCGATCATTACCGGCTTTTCGGTCAAAAAATCTTTATTACCTGGGGCGAGCACAATATGACGCCCAACACCATTCACCTGGTGCTGGCGCGCACCCCGGATGCGCCTGAAGGCGTCAAGGGTATCTCACTGTTCATTGTCCCCAAATTCCTGGTGAATCCAGACGGCTCACTGGGTGCGCGTAATGATGTCCGTGCCGTATCTCTTGAACATAAGCTAGGTATTCACGCCAGTCCAACGTGCGTGATGGCGTTTGGCGATCAGGATGGCGCGACCGGTTACCTGGTTGGCGAGGAAAACAAAGGCTTGGCCTATATGTTCATCATGATGAACGAGGCGCGTTTCAAGGTCGGGTTGCAAGGGCTGGCGATAGGTGAGCGCGCTTATCAGGCGGCTCGTGAATATGCCAAGGATCGGATACAAGGGCGGCCTGTTGGCCGCAAGAGTGGCGACCGGGTGGCGATCATTCACCACCCGGATGTGCGGCGGATGCTGATGACCATGAAGGCGCAAAACGAAGCAATGCGAGCATTGGCCTATGTCACTGCCCGGCATATGGACCTGGCCCGCCACCATCCTGATCCGGCCATGCGTCAGACTCATCAGGCGCGAGTGGATCTCTTGATCCCTGTAGTTAAAGGCTGGGAGACTGAACTGGGTATCGACATCGCCTCCCTGGGGGTTCAGGTGCATGGTGGCATGGGCTTTGTTGAGGAGACCGGTGCTTCCCAGCATCTGCGCGACTCGCGCATCGCCACCATTTATGAGGGCACCACGGGCATTCAGGCAGCTGATTTAGCAGGCCGCAAGCTGAGCATCGATCAGGGTGCGGCTATGCGGGCATTGATCGCCGAGATCGAAGCGGCCGCCGGAGATTTAACTCAAGTGGCAGGTGATGATCTAGCGGTCATCCACGAGGGGTTGTGTGAAGGGATACGGGTGTTGATCGAGGCCACCGATTGCTTATTGGCGAGCCGGGATCCGAATGCAGTGATGGCGGTATCGGTCGACTATATGATGCTGGTTGGCTACGTTTGCGGCGGCTGGCAGATGGCCCGTGCGGCGCAAGTGGCGCAGACCAAATTGATGACGGGGCAAGACCCGGTGTTCCACGAAGCTAAGTTGATCACTGCCCGGTTCTACATGGAACATGTACTGCCTAGAGCCGGTGCTCTGTTGCGTTCAGTGATGCGTGGCGGTGTTTCGATCATGGCGCTGACGGAGGAACAATTTTAATCGGGATTGGGTCACTACTCCCTCTCTCCAAGAGAGAGGGAGATTCTTAACATAGCGATTAACAGAGCGATCTTAGGTAGTTAGAACGCCTCAGCATCCAAGGTCATCAGCGCTTTGGCACCTGTCTTGATTTGAGCGAAGCAGGTCAGAGTTTCAGGTAATACCTCATAACTTTATGAGGATAATCAGATTACTCAAGATACTGCGCCATTCACCGCTCCCAGCTATAGATTAGATCAGCCCCGTAACCATTGGCGCTGCTATTGGATTCGAACATTAGACCTTTGAACAGCCGGTACTTGATGTTGATTGTGTTCACTGCATCAATTAAACCAACGCCATAACCGACGTATAAATCCGGTGTCAGATATTTACCGAGCATCAGTGATGCGTCCTTGCCATTGGCCCCTGTATCCAGCGCCACATTATCCAATCCGGCCACGCCGCTTAAACTTTTGGCGAGCACCCCGCCCCCGATCCCCATAGCGCTGGCTGCCTTGAACATCATCGCTGATTCGCCATCTTGGGATGCCCGGCCCAGCACCAGGTAGGACAGAATGTCACTTTGAGGCATTGACGGATTGGAAAACAGGGTCAATTGCGGTTTCTTGAGCGTGCCTTGAACCTGGGCGCCCACAGTGGTGTTGTCGCTGAGGTCGCTGCTAAATTCCCGCGTCACCCGCATATCCAGACCGGGATTGTCCAATAGACTGTTACTGAACAGCACCCGTCCCCGCTGGATGTCGATTTCGGTACCATAGATATTGTATTTTCCAGCAACGACTTCGGCGCTGCCACTGGCGCGCGGAGCCAGTTCCGGAGTCTGCACGACCAGCACATTGCCCTTGAGCTTGCCCTGGAAGGCCGAGGTATCTACTTGCACATCATCACCCAGGATTACCCGCACTTGGGCAAAGATCGCCGGTCTTTTAGAAGGAGGCTTGGCTTGGCCATTGGCATCTTTGACAATTACTAGATCTTCGGAAGAGTTTACTGCGCTGGGTCCGCCCATATCACCGCCTGGACTCAAATAAGCCCGTGGGATGGTGATCTGTCCATCGATGCGCACTTGTTTTTGGCTGATATCCAGCTTCAAGTCCGGGCTAATTTGCGCACGAATATTCGAGGTGTCAACCGCTTGAAAATCCTGTCCCTGGATGTGCAGTATCAGTTGCGGCTTTAGCGGGTCCACTGTGCCGCTTAGTTGCAACTGACCTGGTTTGGATTGGACCGAACCGGTCAGTTGCAACGGCCCTTGGCCATCGCTGGTAGCGGCGAATTGTAAATTCTGGAGAATGAGGCCGGCATCGGGGATCGTGGCGCCTGCATTTTCCAGGCGGATTGCACCGCGCAACACGGGCTTGGGGAGTGTGCCGCTTACATGCACATTTGCCAGCAGCTGACCTTTGACATCCTGCACCGGGGGCGCAAACACCGAAACTAGGCCGAGATCGGTGATGGCAGCGTTGATCTTGCCGTTCAGGCGGGCAGCCCCCAACGGGTCTTGAATTTGCGCATCGGCTTGCAGTTGACCGGTTTTCCCTAAATCCAGTTTGACTTGGCTGGTTGCGGTGCGTCCGTCGGTTTCGGCGCGCAGGCTGCCGCCGTTGAGGACGAAGCGCAAAGTGTGACCATCAGTGACCATGCTCAGATTGCCAGGGGCGATATCCAGAGTCGCTTTGCCTTGGAGTACGCCGTCCGGTTTACCGTGGATGTTAGCGTCCGCATTGATGCGGGTTGTCAGATTCATCCCTGGAGGGAAGAACGGTTTAAAACGTTCCGGGCGTAGATCTTGAAGTTGTGCGCGGCCATCGAAGCCACTGGCGCTATTCCACTGGCCTTGTACACACAGCCGGGTTGGCGTGCTGACGAGGCAGGCATTGTCCAGGCTGGCTTTTTGCGCCGAAGCCTGAACAGCCACTGCCTGAGCCAAACTCCAGGCACCCATGACGGTTTCCTTGGCCGTCAGTTGAGTGATGCGCCCCTGCCAGATCAGTTCAGGTAATTGCAGTTTGCCGGTCAGTGCCAGTTCGAAGCGGCCTGGATCGCCCGCCAGTCCTGCTTTGAGTTCGTGCGCGTTCGGGGTGCCGCCGCCATCCAAGGTTATACTCTTCCAACGCTGGCCGCCGAGCACCAATCCTTGGCCGGTCAGTTTCACTTGTGAACGGCTTGCGCCGCCGGTATCGATCTGGGTTTCGCCTTTCAGTTGCTGGATTTGCGTGTCGCCCTGCCGTAAGTTCTGCACCGTGAAATTGGCCGCTACTTGCGGGCGGTCACGCGACCCGCTGAGCTGGCCGGTGCTAGCCACGTTGCCACTCAGACTGGGAATCAGTGATTTAAGCTGCGGGGCATTTAATTTCCAGCGCAAATCCCAACGCTGATTGAGCGCGCCTTCTGCTTCCAGTTGTGCCGCGCCTGCATTCAGCCGCAGTGCTTTAATCGTTAAGTCTTGATCCAGCACGCTGACATCGGCGTTGCCGCGCACTGTTTGGCCGCTGAATGTCCCTGCCAATTCTTCAAGGAGAATAGTGGTGCGCAGTTTGCCGTTGAGTTCGCCATTGCTTTTAAGCCGCAGGTTCAGCTTGCCTGGGGCTTCTTTCCACTGTACGCCGGGATTCAAACCGGTACCGGCCAGCGTTGCCTGCCAGCTGACCTTCGGCGCCCATGTGGCGTCGACTGTTCCTTCAATCGTTCCTTCCAGCGTTTCCCCCGCTAGTTTGATCCCTCGCACCGCTTGATCAGAGCCTTGGCCGGTCAGTTGCCAGCGGCCTTTGGGGATATCCGGCCCTTTTAGATCGGCGGCAAGGTGAAACTGATAATCTTTGGGCGTTCCTTTGGCAGTGAATTCGCCTTTGGCGCTTTCCGCTTGAGCCGGGCCGGTCAAGGGCCAAGCCAGCGATTGCCACCGGCCGCTGGCGTTAAAACGTAATTCAGTGAATTGAAAATCGCCCTTGGCATCCAACACCAGAGGGTGGTTAGCAGTGCGCAGCTTCAGCGTATCCAGCCGTACCGCCTTTTCATCGCCAGCAGCGGTAAAGCGTAGCGTGGCCGGACCAATCTCTGGCGCTGTGGCTTTGATTTCGCCCTGGCCTTCGAAGCGGGCCATCACGCCTTTTGCATCAAGCTGAACACTCAAAGGTTTGCTAGCGAGGTCTGGGACAAATGGTTTCAGATCCGCCACGTCCAGCTTGGCCTGAGCCGACCAGGCCGGCGCGGCCAGTGCCTGGCGAACCTCGCCGGTCAACGCCAACACTGCCGCGCCGGTGACTTTCTGCGTCAGTTTCAATTCGTCGCGCAGGGTACCGCTGAGTTCCCCATTGCCATCAAATGTCCCGTAATCCGGTGTGATGGCTTTCCAGGCAAGTTGTAACTGTAGAGGATAGGCACCGGTGGGATTCACTTGACCGCTGAGCCGGACCTCCCCCAGAGGAGAACGGGCTTCCAGCGTTTCGATTTGCACACCGTCCTCCTGGGTGCGGACCTTAAGCTTGATGACGTTCACCACGATAGGATCAGCGCCTGCCGGTTGGATGCGGATCGTATCGCCTTGCAAGTCGGCAACAGTGATGGCCAGCGGTAATTGGATGTTAGGGAGAACGAATAGCTCATTGGACGGTGGTGTTTCTTCACCAGGCGGCAAGGCCAGATCCAATCCATCGAAATGCAGATGGGTCACAGTCAGGGCGGGGTCAAACAGGTCAGCGGGTTGCCAATCGAGTTCACCGCTGGCGAGCGTGATTTGCAACGGGCCGTCTGTATAACCAAACTGCTCAATGCGCAGCGGGCCAATCAACCGGCCGCTCACGTTGCCGTAACTCAATTGACCGGGTAATACGCGTTGCGCCAGCGACAGCAGACCGTTGAGACCGGTTTCCGTGGAAATGGCAAAACCAGCGATTGACAGCGCCAGCAGCAGCAGGAACAGGGGGAGCGCCGTCAGCCAGAATAGGATGCGGCGTAGCACACGGAGGCGGTTCACAGGTCGGGTCCAATACTAAAGGAGAAACGGAAAGTATCACCGGGCGGGCGATCCAGGCCGGAAGCAAAATCCAAGCGCATGGGTCCTACCGGTGAGCGCCAGCGCACCCCGACCCCGACCCCGGTTTTCAGATCAGGAGACGCGCCATCGAAGGCGTCGCCGGTATCGACGAAGGTGGCTACGCCCCAGTCTTTCCAGACGCGGTGCTCGTATTCCAGGCTGGCCACAATCAGGTTTTTGCCGCCGACCACCGCGCCATCCGGGTCGGTGGGGCCGATGCTTTCGTAGGAGTAGCCGCGTACCGTGGTGTCGCCACCGGTGAAGAAGCGCAGCGAGGTCGGCAATTTTTCAAAATTATCAACGACCGTTGCTCCCAAACTGCCGCGCGCTAGCAATCGATTGTCATCGTTCAGAGAATGGATCCAGCGCAGCCGCACGGTGCCTTGTAAAAAATTGGTATCCGACAGCAGCGCTGTTGTGGCGCCTTGAAGGGCGAAGCCGGCCAGCAGACCGCGGCTGGGGTAGGTACGGTCATCGGCGTCGACCCAGGTCCAATTCAGACCGGGAATCAGTAACAAGGATTCTTCTTGCGAGGGCCGGTTACCGATGGTGTATTCTTCGTATTGCAGACCAAGGTTGTAGTTCTTCAACCAGTTGCCATCCTGCTTTTGCAAGCTGCCACCGATTTTATAGGTTTGGTAATCCTTGTCATTATCATTTTGTTGGACATAGCCGGCGAAGACCGCATACTCATCAGTTACTGGGTTCTTTCCGGGAATCATGTACTTGAATCCAACAAGCGATTTGATCTGGGAATAACCCAGTTCGGCTTCATAATGGTGGCCCCGGCGATTAATCCACTGTTGCTCGGTGCGTAACTTGCCACGGAAGCCGGTGTCGGTGCCATAACCCACGCCAATGCTGTACTTGCGTTGCTTACCGGGCTCCAGTTCCACATTGACCGGTATGCTATCCGTCCTGTCAGCTGGCGGTGCGCTGACTTCGACCCGGCTGAAGTAGGGGCTGTTATTTAGATCGGTCTGCAATTTTAATAGTTTGTTGACATTGTAGGGATCATCTGGCTTGAAACTGGGATAGCGTGCCAGCAGTCCGGGGGATAGAAAATTTTGTTTGAAAGTGATGTTGCCAAAACGGTAGCGCTGACCCGTGTCATAGTGCAGGCGGATGGTTGCCGTGTAAGTTTGCAAGTCCACATGGATAGCACGCTCGGTGAAGTGAGCGTTAAAATAGCCGCGCTCGGTGGCCAGCGATTCCATAAGGCTTTTAATCTGCTCGTACTTGGGCTGATCAAGCACTTGGCCTTGAGCGAGCGGCAGATTGGCCAGCAAATTTTGAAACGGCGGGTCTTGAGCCCCTTCGCCAAGCACTTTTACGTCCAATTCTGTGATACGCAAGGGCCGTCCCGGTTGAATTCGATAGCGCGCCTCCCAGTTGCCATCGCCGGTGCGCGTCAGCGAAGCATCAATGGCCGGCTCAAAATAGCCGAAGGGTTGCAACGCTTGGCGTATTTCGTTATCCGCTTGCTTATGCAGCCAGTTAAGCCGGATTTCCTGGGGCGCAGGCTTGTTCGCAAAGCGGTTGATATCCAGATAGGCTCGCACGTTGTCGCGCAATGGGTCGTCCAGTCCCTCAATGATCACCGTCAACGTGCCGCTTTGGGTGACAGGGGACTCATCGGCCGCTGCCGCAGCAGTTTCTGGGCCGCTTGAAGGTTCAGGCGTGGTCTCTTGCGCAGATGCTGTTCCAGTTAACAGAATCAGACAGAGACTAATGAGCGATAACCCAAGAGGAAACAGCCGGTTTGAATGGTGCGTGAAGCAAGTAATGATTGAGATCACGTAGCGGTCATCGAATGAGTTGAGTGTTTTATAATTTGTTTACGATAGTTGGCGGGGCGGAAAAACGCCAGTGTCACAATTTTCCATACGGGAATTCCATAGACTATGCCGAATCTTGTTGATCCTACCCTTGAATCTTTCGTCGGCAATACGCCGCTGGTGCGTTTGCAACGGTTGCCGGGGCGCACTACCAACCGGATTTTCGGTAAGTTAGAGGGTAATAACCCGGCTGGTTCGGTGAAGGACCGGCCTGCATTGAGTATGATTCGTCAAGCTGAGGCGCGGGGCGAACTCCAGCCTGGCGAGACCTTGATTGAAGCCACCAGTGGAAATACAGGTATTGCTCTGGCAATGATTGCAGCGATAAAAGGTTACCGGATGGTGTTGATTATGCCGGAAAACCAGAGTGCCGAGCGCCGGGCAGCGATGAAAGCGTATGGTGCTGAACTGATTTTGGTCAGTAAGGAAGAGGGCATGGAAGGCGCCCGTGATCTGGCGATGCAGATGGAACAGGAAGGGAAAGGCCGGGTGTTGGATCAATTCGGCAATCTTGATAATCCGCTGGCGCATTACCAGACGACCGGCCCCGAGATCTGGTGCGATACCCAGGGTCAAGTGACGCACTTTGTCAGCGCTATGGGCACAACAGGCACCATCATGGGGGTGTCGCGCTATCTCAAGGAACAGAATCCTGCTGTGCAAATCATTGGTGTCCAACCGACTGAAGGTTCCTCTATCGCCGGTATCCGGCGCTGGCCGCTGGAATACCTGCCAAAGATTTTTGATCCGGCGCGTGTGGATCGTGTTATGGATGTGAGTCAGGTCGAAGCTGAGGAGGTAACCCGCCGGCTGGCCCGGGAAGAAGGTATTTGCTGCGGGGTGTCGGCGGGTGGGGCGATGGCGGCAGCTTTGCGTTTGTCGGCGGACGTAGAGGACGCGATGATTGTAACTGTCATCTGTGATCGGGGCGACCGTTATTTATCAACTGGGTTGTTTGTGGATTGAAGGCTGGTTTAATACCAATTTGTATCGATCAAGATTGATCAGGGGTTCCGGCGGTCTCCAGGGAGAAGCAGGGTGCAGTTGCAGTTGGCGCAGTCTTTTCGCCAGTCCCATCCAAAGGTTTTAGGCTTGATACTCCTGAAAGATCAAGAGACCTATCATCACTGCGATGATTGTTATAACTGTCGCTATTGCGATACGAATCCGTTTCATCCAGCGGCTATACGCTTTTCCATCGACCAGCTTTCCTATCAATACCTTGTCATTATGCAAGGCAGCCAGCCGGCGATCCGGCTTCAAATCTGGACAGTACAATTGGATGGTTATTTCCTGGCCCGGTGGCTGATCCCAGCCAAAGGCCGGTTCGATCAAAGCATGGAGCGGTACTGACGCCGTTCTCTGATCGAGAAGCTGCAATGTCATTAACATCCCGAATTTGCTATTCAAACCGGCTGGTGTCAGCCGGGCGCTGACTGGAGGGGTTGCCCGCAGCAATTGGTTAGCCTCGCTGATGCGTCGCGTCATCGAGTGCTCCAGATACCACAATAACCCCCACATTAATGCAATCATTGGTAGCACGACCAAACCTCCCACGGCGAAAATCAATAGATTTTCCATGCTGCGATTGGAGAGGGCATTGATCATCATAAAGATCAAGGCACTGGCCATGACTAAAAAGAACAGCAGGCTCAATAAACGGCTCAAGCGACGATGCGCAGCACTCAATCTTTGCAGGCTAGGATGGAGAGAAACGTCGGAAATATCGGCCATCGAATCATCCTGATGACCCTTCTCCTTGAAGGAGATAGGGCTATTGTATTCTCCCTGAAATCCCATCCCCCCGTGCGGAGGGAGGGTTAGGGCAGGGGGTAAAATTGCCAAAGGGAAAGTGTTTTTCAGCGGCGTGGGGTATCACTGGCACGGGCGGAAATCGAGAAGATGCCGGTATCCAGCCAGTAACCGTATTCATCCTTGAGCGTTTGCAATTTCAGCAGCACCACCCCGCCCGGTTGCTGGTTGCCGTCAGCATCAGCTACGGCAATCACCTTGAAATCCAAGTCGACATTTTCATCAATGGAGCGTTCCAGCGTTATCTTGAGCGGTAATGCCTTGGAGCGGGCATCCTGCGGATGGGCAAAGGTCACCCGGTATAACGGGGATGCTGGCCAGCGTTCGACATTCAATTGCCGGAAACCCAAAAACACGGGGGCGTAGAAATCGAACGTTGCCTCCGGTAGCCGGGTCTTACGGTCTTCCAATTCCAGATTGGCAAACAGCACGTTCTCTGGCTTTAACCGTCCGGTTTGTTCCAGTACTCCGATGAAGCGGGCCGTGGATTTCATACCCAATTCGCGGCTACGCAGGTTGAATTTGTACAATTGCCCTTCGGAAAGCGCGCAAACCATGGCTCCGACTGCTGCTGTAGTCTTGGGATCGGTCAGCCGGCCGCTGACCGAACGGAATGGGTACCAGTCGCCAACCCGGTAAGCATGCAGGCTGACAATACGATCGGGCGGCGCGGGCAGCTTGGCCAGAATCGCTCCCCGCACGGCCGGTAACCGGCAGGGCCGTCCGGAAATCAGCAGGTAGTCGCAGTCATAGAGATGTACGACTTCACACAGGTCGCTGAGCACTTGACCCAGAATGCGGCGCACGGTCGTGTCCACCGCCAGCATGGTCGTGGAAAACGCGACTTCGGCCAGTTGAAAGCCCTGACCACCGGCGGCATGAACCGCCTCTTCCAAAAAAGCGGTGATTTGTTTATGGGGTCCAGCGCCTGGGGGATAGACATCGGCCAATTTGAAAGTGACTGCTTCATTGCTCGTGGTCAGGTCGGTACTCTCGTAGCGCTGCAGCAGCGCCAGTGCCAGCGGCAATGCGACCTGGCTGGCGAATTGCCGGCGCAGGGTGCGCTCGCGTTCGGCCTGATCGCCTCGATTGGCGCCCAATCGCCGTGCCAGCAATTCCTCGGGATTCGCTGCGCCGCTAGCGCGGATCGCTTCCAGCAACGCCGGCAGCACATTGCGTTCGATCAAGCCGCATAACACATCATCGCCAGCGATGTTGAAGCCCTCACGAAATTCCTGGGTGGGCCGCAGCGCCGTGCCGCCTTCCAATTGATAGGTGGTGATGATGAGATCGGTGGTGCCGCCGCCGATATCAATGCTGGCCAGCCGCAGGCAAGGGGTCTCGCCATACCCTTCCCGTACCTGGCCAAATACCTCGAAAAGCAATGCCGCATCGCCCTGGAAATTATGCTTGACCTCGTTGTAAAGAAACACGATCTGGGTGCCGGTTGCTTCGTCCCATTGCAGGAAAGGTTCTGGGGCTTGACTCTCATTCAGTCCCAGTGCCCGCCAAGTGAGACGGATCGCTGTATTCACCCGGCGGGTGAAGAGCTTGCGTTCAGCCAGCGGCATGGCGGTGGGCATGGTCAGAATCACCCGCCGCAGCCGGCGCGGTGCCTCGGAATAAACCCGCTCGGAGCGGCGAGCGGGTGAGTTGGCCTGAACGAAGGCTTGCAACAGCACCTCAGCGACAAAAAAGCTCATCAACGATCCGCGCGAAAATAACGCAGTGACTGCCGGTGGTTCACCGGGCGTTAATTCTTCACCGTCTTCGCGCAGGTGCCCGACAAATGGCCCCGTAGTCACTGGTCCACTATCGCTGCTGCCCGTTGCCGGCCCGGCATTGAACCGCCAGGCATGGTGCCGTGGGCCGGTATCCCATAAATAGCGCTTAGGGCTGGACAGGCCAGTACTGCCCTCGGTGCCATGGCTGAAATAGGACAATGCTTGGGCTTCAAAACCGACACGAGTCACTGCCGGCCACAAAAAAGCGCTGCTCCGGCCACTGCGGCGGGACAATTTTTCATCGCCAAATGCACTGCGTACGAACTCGATCCGGCTGGGGAATGGCTCGTCATAGACACGTTCTGGGTGGCTGAGATCGCGCAAGACCAGACGGTAGCTGTCATTCATATCCACCGGTGCATCACCGCTGGTTTCCATCAGTATGCCGCAGGTACGGGAGTTGCCGATGTCCAATACCAAATCTACATCCACCGGCTGGTTGAGCCGGGCCGCCGCTCCATCATCAACAAAGGTAAAGCGCAATCGCGGTGGTTGCACTGCCTTTTTCAGCAGGGTTAGCACGGTTAACCAGGCTGCTTGGGCATCGGGACTGGCGCGAACTTCGGATTCGTCGACCCGGCGTGGCGCCCGGCGGTGTAATTCATAAGTGTGAAAATACTGATACACCCATTCCTGCACCCACGCCTGCTCTAGAAACCAGCTTGTATCATCCTCGGCATCGCTCAGAGCGAATTCCTCACCGGATTGCATATCCAGTGGGCTGGGGGCGAGATAAGGGCGGCCTTCACGGGTCGGCAATAATTGCGTGTCAAACGCGAGCGTCACCCGGTGAGTATGGCCCTCGATGTCTGGCGCTGGCAATTCCACAAAGCGGGCGCGGGCCCAATTAATGGGCCCATTGTCAAATAGATGATAGTCATCTGAGCGGCGCTCACGGATGCGCAGGAAAGGAATCGGTAGCCAGACTTTGTCAAGAATCATTGCTGCCTTGGCAACATTCAGCGAATAAGCGTGCTCTGGCTTGATGGTACGCCCATCGCGTGTCGTGAACTGGCCGCTCGTGTCATCAGTGTACAAAGGTGTCAACAACGGACGCCCATCCGTGCCATTTTCCGTCAGGAACGCTCGCGATAACCGGATCTCATTAAGGTTAAAACCGAAATCCAGAAATTGGATGGCAGTGTTGGGAATCAGGTTGATGAGCGGACCGAGTCGCCTGAGTTTTGCCAGCATAACGCTTGCCTTTTCCTTATTCATTTGCCATTCTTGATGCAATTGTTAACTAAATAACAATATTGGCAAATATTGTATACATATTGCAAACTGTGACTAGGAAGTTATTTCATGAAAATCTATCCTGTAATCACAAGCTTACTATCTATTGTTTTGTTAGTGCCCGCACTTTCGGATGCAGCAAGGCCCCAGGTGCGAACCCATGGAGTCTACTCTGACTTTAATACAGAATCCTCTATTGCTTCCAGATCAGTGGTGGCTTCTTGCGAGAGCAATGAAGCAGCCACTGGCGGGGGATGTAACTGTTTTGGGTTAAACACTAACTTTGATAACACGAATATAGGCTATCAAATAAGCTGTGCCCCCACCGGCGATGGTAAATCCTTTATCGGTTTTTGTGCAGCAGTTCCAGGGTCTTATGATGCAAAACTAAAAGGCCCTGGTCTCACTGTTTATGTGCATTGCTTGGTTAGAGGAACAGCCGTGAAGTCTGTAACTGATCTAACGGAAACAGCTGATCTCGTCGAGACTCCAGCCGATCAGGTCAATGAGAGTGACTTGTCCCTTAAAGCGTTGCAAATGAAACGAGTGCTGGAAAGACAGGCACAGATGCTATCCGAGAAAATGATGCAGCAAAATAATGGGAAAATGCCGCAATAAGCATATAGTCGCCGCATAAATTAGACGGCTCGCTCACGTTGTACCCGCAGCAGCCGTTCCATCAATTGCTCGATTTCTGCTTCCAATGCACTGCGCTCCTGTTCAGATTGGTGATCGCGCGCTGTTAGTTTTTCATTAAGAATCTGATATTCCTGTTGAACCTCTAATAATTGCTGACGCAGCTTCTTTACTTCCTGCTCAGCAGCGGTTGGACCTGCGCTTTCCTTCGCGTCACCTGCTTCCATGATCTGGGTTCGCAATGATCGCCGTTCGGCTTGCAATCGCTCAAGTTGTTCTTGAGAATGCTGGCGCTCTTCCTCCCAGGCAGTGCGCTGCTTTTTGAGATCCGCCAGCTCGGCTTGTAGTTGCTCCACCTGAAAGGCTCTGTCTGGCGGCAAATTCTGATCAGCGCGCGCTTTTTGCAACGTCAGGTTGTCTTCCAAGGTGTTCACCTGAATTTGCAAGTCCAGCCGTTCGCGCTCCCAGATCTCCTGTTGTTGATCCAGCCGGCTGCTTAGCTGGGTCTTTTCCCGATGTAATCCTTGCAATTGGTCCTCAAGCTGGCCATTCAGCAAGAGTAAACTGTGCCGCTGTTCATCCCATTCGGCGCTTTTTTGAGCGAAACGGTCTTGTAACGCCGCCTGGTCCTTTTCCATTTGGGCTATGATCTCATGCAGCTTTTCAATTTCCTGCTGTTGCGCCTGCAATTGTTGTCCGCCTTGTTCCTTGAATTCAGCATATTGTCTCTCCAGCTCAGCCTGACGCTCGCTTGCTTCAGCCAGATCGTGTTCAAGCCGCTTCTGCCGCCCCAGTAAGGTCTGGCGGCCCTGATAGCCCTTGGACTGTTCTTCAAGCAAGTTCGCGTGCAAGGTGCTATTGCTGGACCGGGCTTCCTCCAGTTCAGCTTGTGTTTGAGCAAGGGTGCCGCGCAGAGTTTGGTAAGGCAACAGATAAATCACAACACCACCCACTACCAGCCCGGCAATCATTCCAATTATTAAATAGACGATGTCTGCCATGATTCTTCAGTCCACTTAATGGCTTATCAATTTTCATCTTGATCATTCAGCGTCTGGATGATCGGCCTGTTTTCAACGCAAACCGTACACTATCACCGCTGCTCCAATGCCAACCGCTGCTGCAAAAATCGCTGCCCAGTAAATACGCCTTCCCAAGTCGCGTCGTGCGTCCATCCATAATTGACGGGCTGCACGTTCAGCCACGGTGGTGACATCTTCTGTTTCGGAATGAGTCATAGCGGTTTCTTTTTCCGGCATCCTTAACAGCATTTCCGAGGCGGCTGTTTCCCGGGCTGCCTCGACCGCTGCTTCCCGGGCTGTCAACGTGGCTTTCTGCACGGCTTCGGCAAACCGGTTGCTCAGTTGCCGCACCAAATGTTCGGACAATTCATGCAATTGGTTTTTACAAGTATCTACCGCCACATTGCGCACGAGCTCTTCAAGCTTAGCTTGTTCCTGGCTTCGAAAGATCGCCATGCGCTCATCCAGTAAAAGAGATATCTGTGCTCTAATCGTATCTTCGGTTAACGGTGGATGGGCAGATTCATAGGGGGGCGGTTGCCAAGCTGCAAGCTGTTCCTGGCAAATCCGCTCGGCAACCTGGCTGCAGGTCTTTACCTTGGCATCCATTTCCTGTCGCAGCTTAGCAATTACATCGTTGAGCAGCGGCAGGATTTGAGACTCAATAGCGTCATAAATGACCGATTCTGCCTTCTCGGCAACGGCTTTCTCGACCCACTCAGCCGGCACGCTCCCGCTATCCTCAGGCACCGGCGCATTCATAGGCGCCTGAGCGGCATCGAGCGCTTGATGCATCCGTTCGAGAAGCACGCCTAAAATTTCCGGCATGGCTGGTTTCGTCAGCACATCAATAGCGCCTGCTGCTTGGGCTTCTTGCAGATAGGCGGGTTCATCCCGGGAGGTGTACATTGCGACCGGAATTGCGGCAATGGTTGGATTATCCTTAATTTGCCGCACAGCCGTTAAACCATCCATGCCGGGCATGGTGTGATCCATGAAAATAGCGTCCGGTTGCCGGTCGCGCAGATAATTCAGTGCTTCCTCAGCGGATTCTGCGGTATCCACAGTCATGCCAAAGCCTTGCAACATTTTGCGCAGCATTAATCGTGCGGACTTGGAATCATCTACCACAAGAACATGTCGGACTGGCATGGATCCTCCAGGCTTTCCGGGCCGGATTTTATTTTAAACAGATTAGCAGGATTCATGGACGGAAAGAACGCTTGTCACAGATAGTAGTCCATGACGACCGCGCAATATGCTGCGAATGCAGTGAATGGCAGCACGATTCGCCCAATTCTTTTGGTCACTCCAAGTAGCTCAATGTAAACGGCACCATTTCGCTCAGCACTTTATGCATCGCTGCGTTGGCCGCCTGCACTCCGCCATAGGCATTCCCGCTAGGTGCGGGTTCTACGGCCTCAAATATCTGCGTACCTAACACTTGCCTGTTCTTCATATCCACTACTTTCAGGCGGACAGTCAGGCGTACCCGGCTGGGCATCGTCATAAATTCCTGTTGCAGGCGGATCAAATCCATATCCACCCGTATGTCAGCCAGCATTGGTGATGGCGGCGACACCACAGCCTTGAACGCGCCTGTGGTTTCGAATGCCCGGACGAGAATGGGCAGCAACATCTTCGCTGGCGTGTCGCTCCAGACACTGTCGTTGTAATAATCCAGTTTGAGTGGTTCGCGGGTGTAGGCGATATTCGGTGAATCGAAGCCCGGCGCTCCTTTAGAGACGGTCACCAACAGGATCTTGCCACTGAACCGTCGCGCCGGCGCTGGGGTAAACGCCCCCCCATCCCCCAGCAAATAGGCCTGCGGTGGCGGTGAGTTATCCTGTGGTAGCGTACAACCGGTCAATACCGCTAGCATGACCAGTAATAGCACGCTGCATCGCTCCGTCACTACGCCGCCTCTGATACTGCAAAACACGTCCTTTTCTCCTCAAATCAATCTGATATCAGGGCATCAGGTCTTTCATCTGGCGTCTGGAGCCTGAAATCTAAGGTCTGAAATCTGATGACCTTCTCCTGGCCCAGGCCGGCCCCGCGGCTGGCCTAGCAGCAGCGCCCGGGGATTCTCTTCCAGCATTTCAGTCAATCGTTGCAGCGCAGTCATCAACTCGTTAGCTTGCACCAGCAGCGTATCAAGTTCTGGCACGGTATTCTGACCTAGGCGCCGTAGCGTTTGGCGGCCATCCCCGGCGAGTTCAGTAAAAGCTTGACTGGTCTGGGTGATGTTATTAGCTGCAGTGCGTACAGCCTGGGCAGCGGCCTGAACATCGCGCAGAGTAGCCTGAAATTGCGTACTCAGCTCATCTGTGCTTTCCAGAGCCGTCGCCAGTTGATCCAGCGCCCGGCCCATGCGTTCAGAGCGCTGGGCCAGGACACCTGTGAAGGTTGCGATATTCTTCAGCGTCTGGCGCAGGCTATCAGAACGGTCGGCCACTGCGCCGCTGACGGTGCTCAAATGCTGTAAGGTTTCGGTCAGTGCGGTCTGATTGTCATCGTTCAGCAACCGCTCCAGCCGCTTCGATAGGTTATCGACATTGGTCAGGAAATTATTAAATCCATCATCCAGGCGTGTCACTAAGGAAGCCCCAGCTTGAATGACCGGCAAATCCTGGTTCCGCTCCTTTTCCAGCGGCAGCGATTGGCCGCCGCCGCTGAGTTCCACCGAGGCTACGCCGGTCAAACCTCGGGTGGATAGAGTTGCAATGGTGTCGCGGCGAATCGGTGTGCCCCGTTCGATATCCAATACAACATCAACCCGGTCGGGGTTGTTGGGGTCCAGGCGAATTGATTCCACTTGCCCGATGTCGACACCGCGATAACGCACGGTTGCCTTTAAATTCAGGCCAGCGACCGATTCATGGAAATAAACCCGATAACGATCATAGATTTTGTTCTCATCACCGAGAGTCAGCCAGAACACCACGCTCAACAGCGTTGAACCCAAGATGATGACGAACAACCCAACCAGCGCGTAATTTACGTTACTTTGCAACTGCTTG
>JACKNF010000005.1 GCA_024234995.1 Gammaproteobacteria bacterium | reverse complement strand
TTTCTTTCTGTGCAGGGGAGGGGGGAGGGATGCGAACGATTGCGGCATCACTGACAGGATTTCCATATGAGTAAGAAAAAACCGGTTTCTAATAATCAGATTGCTGGTAACAAGAAGGCGTATCATGATTATTTCATCGAAGAGCATTTCGAGGCAGGGTTGTCACTGCAAGGCTGGGAGGTCAAAAGCTTGCGGGCGGGCCGTGCCCACCTGAAGGAAAGCTATGTGCTGCTGCGTGATAACGAGGCCTTCTTATTCGGTTGCCACCTGTCGCCATTGACCTCGGCCTCGACCCATGTCGATGCGGACCCGACCCGTACTCGTAAGTTGCTGTTGCACCGGGAAGAGATCGACCGGCTGGTTGGCGCGGTCGAACGCAAAGGCTATGCGCTGATTCCGCTGGCGCTGTACTGGAAGCATAACCGGGCCAAGCTGGACATCGGGCTGGCCCGGGGCAAAAAAGAATACGATAAACGGGCAACTGAGAAGGACCGTGACTGGAATCGTGATAAGCAGCGTTTGATGCGGGAACGATAAGCCCGGTTCTTTCGTGCGCGCAGGTGCCAGCGATGCAACAAGGTATCGGTAGATGAAAGCCAAATTTCGTGGTGCTGTGGTGGTGTTATTGGCGTTGATAGCGGGAGTAACCTACTGGCAGTATAGCAAAAACCGCCCAATCGATGGCACACTCGTGTTGTATGGCAACGTCGATATCCGTGAGGTCGAATTAGCCTTTCGTCAACCCGGCCGGCTCCTGAAAATGATGGTTGACGAGGGCGCAACCGTGAAGGCGGGAGACATCGTGGCGGAACTGGACGCCCAACCGTACCGGAATGCGCTTGCCGTCGCAGAGGCTGACGTCCGGCACGCCCAAGCGGAGCTCGACAAACTTCAACGCGGCAATCGTCCCCAGGAAATCAGGCGCGCCGAAGAGTCCGTACGCCAGACAGAAGCTGTTTTCCGCAAGGCGGACAATGATTTTCGCCGGCAAAGCGAACTTGCTAGCACCAGGGTAGCGAGTCGAGAGACGCTGGAAGCAGCGCGCGCCGTTCGTGACGAAGCCGCTGCCGCCTTGGCTTCAGCGCAGCAGGCGCTATCGTTGCAGAAGGAAGGTTCCCGGTTAGAAGATATTGCCGCCGCCCAGGCGCGGCGGGCCGGTGCCGAAGCCACGCGCGCCCAGGCGCGGACGGCGCTGGACGACACGCAACTCGTGGCCTCGGCAGATGCCATCGTGCTCAGCCGGGTGCGCGAGCCGGGCAGCATGGTGGACAGCCACACCGCCGTTTACATCCTGTCGCTGCGGGACCCGGTTTATGTGCGCGCTTATGTCAGCGAGCCTCATCTGGGCCGTATTGCGCCAGGCGTCAAGGTGAAGGTGCGCACTGATTCTTCCAGCAAAATCTACCAGGGGCACATCGGCTTTATCTCGCCCCGCGCCGAGTTTACGCCGAAGTCGGTTGAAACGACGGACCTGCGCACCAGCTTGGTCTATCGCTTGCGGATTGTCGTGACCAGCGCGAATGAGGGCCTGCGTCAGGGCATGCCGGTCACCGTCACGGTTGAGACTGCGCCGGCTGGGTAGGGATGGCGATGAACCGGGTGAATACTGCTTTACCAGCCGTTCTACCGGCGGCTGTCGAACTCAACGGGGTTATCAAGCGTTTTGGCAAGAATGAGGCTCTGCGCGGTATCCAGGGGCGTATCCTGCCTGGACGATTGACAGGGCTGGTGGGGCCGGATGGCGCGGGCAAGACTACACTGATGCGCCTCATGGCGGGCCTGATGGCGCCGACCGAGGGGCGCATCACCGTAGCCGGGCTGGACCCGGTACGTGACAGCATGGCGCTGCCGGACCTCATCGGCTACATGCCGCAACGCTTTGGACTTTACGAAGACCTCTCGGTGATGGAGAACTTGCGCCTGTACGCCGGGTTGCGCGGGCTTGAGCGGCGCGTTCACCGGGACACCTTCCATCGGCTGCTGGAGTTCACCCGGCTTGGCCCTTTCACCGCGCGTCTGGCAGGCCAGCTCTCTGGCGGGATGAAGCAAAAGCTAGGGCTGGCGTGTGCGCTGATGGCTACGCCCAAAGTATTGCTGCTGGATGAACCCGGAGTCGGCGTCGATCCGGTGAGCCGGCAAGACCTGTGGCGCATGGTGCAAGCGCTGACCGATGAAGGGATGGCAGTCATCTGGGCCACAGCCTATCTCGACGAGGCGGAGCGCTGCGCAGCGGTGCTCCTGCTCAATGAAGGGGTTCTCAAATTTGACGGGGTTCCTGGCGAACTCACGGCGCGATTGCAAGATCGCAGCTTCAAACTCCTGAATCACTGCCATGACCGGCGCGCGTTGCTGTCAGAGACTTTGCATCTGCCCGCTGTGTGCGATGGCGTTATCCAGGGCAACGCGGTCCGTGTCGTCTTACGCACCGCCAGCCAGCGTGACGTCATTGAAGCCTTTGCCAAAAAAGCAGGGGCGGAACTTCAACCGGTCGCGCCTCGTTTTGAAGATGCGTTTATTGATCTCCTCGGTGGCGGTCCGGGTGGCGTGTCTGCCATCGCGCAGAAGATGGCGCCGGTCGCTCTGGACTCCGGAATTGTTGTGGAGTGTCGCGGCCTCACCCGGCGCTTTGGTGCGTTCACGGCCACTGACCAGGTCAGCTTTCAGGTGCGCAAGGGCGAAATCTTCGGGCTCCTGGGTCCCAATGGAGCGGGTAAATCCACCACGTTCAAGATGCTGTGCGGGTTATTGCGCCCGACCGCTGGCGCGGCGCGGGTTGCCGGTTTGGATCTGCGTACGGCCAGCAGCCAGGCTAAGCGGCAATTGGGCTATATGGCGCAGAAGTTTTCGCTCTATGGGTTGCTGTCGGTTCAGCAGAACTTAGAGTTCTCTGCCGGGGTTTACGGGCTAGAGGGCGCTTTGAAGCGTGAGCGCATCGCGGAAATGGTGCAGACCTTTCAGCTTGAAAAATGTCTCAACAGCGCGCCTGATGAGTTACCGCTGGGTTATAAGCAGCGTCTGGCGCTGGCCTGCGCGCTCATGCACCGTCCGCCGGTTTTATTCCTTGACGAACCCACGTCCGGGGTCGATCCGGTTACCCGGCGCGAGTTCTGGACGCATATCAATGGCTTGGTCCGCAAGGGCGTGACCGTTCTGGTCACGACGCATTTCATGGACGAAGCCGAGTATTGCGACCGTGTGGCCCTGATGTACCGGGCGAAACTGATCGCGCTTGATACTCCGGATGCGCTCAAGGCGCAAGCGAGGACCCGCCATAACCAGGAACCCGCTATGGAAGATGCCTTCATCCATCTGATCCAGGCGGTGGATGCCCAAGATGCCGCTCAATCCAGGAAGGAGGCCGCATGAACAGGCGGAGGCTGATCGCACTGATGCGCAAGGAAAGTCTTCAGGTCATCCGCGATCCCTCGACCTTCCTGATTGCCTTTGTGTTACCTGTGATCCTGCTGTTCTTGTTCGCCTATGCCGTGTCGCTGGATATCCGCAAGGTGTCCATTGGCGTGGTGCTGGAATCGGATGGCGCTTCTGCTCAATCGCTCGCTGCGGCTTTCGGCGGAACCCGGTATTTTCAGGTCACCCCGGCGCGGGACCGGCGGGAAGTGGCTGGTGACGTGGTATCGGGCCGGCTCAAGGGTTACGTCGTCATTCCCCAGGATTTTGAACGCCGGCTGGCATCCAGCGTGCCAGGCGCGCTGGTGCAAGTCATCACCGACGGTTCGCAACCCAACACGGCGGGCTTCGTGGCCGGGTATGCGCAAGGCGTCATCACCCAGTGGCTGGCCAGCCGGGTTGCGCAACCCACGCTGCCCGTGGTCGAGGTGCGGTCACGCTTCTGGTTCAACCCTGAGATCGAAAGCCGCCGGTTTCTCGTGCCTGGCGCTATCGCCATCATCATGACGATGATCGGCACGTTGCTCACGGCGCTGGTGGTGGCCCGGGAGTGGGAGCGCGGGACTATGGAGGCGTTGCTTTCAACCCCGGCGCGGGTCGTCGAAATTCTGATCGGCAAGTTGCTGCCGTACTTTGTGCTAGGACTGCTGGCCACACTGGGTTCGGCCTTGCTGGCGGTCTTTGTCTTCGACGTGCCGCTGCGCGGTTCCTGGTTCACCTTGCTGCTGCTGTCCACGGTCTTTCTCATCCCCGCCTTGGGCCAAGGGCTGATGATTTCAGCGCTTGCGAAGAATCAGTTCATTGCTGCACAGGCGGCGCTCTTCTCCGGCTTTCTGCCGGCCTTCCTGCTCTCGGGTTTCCTCTTCGAGATCGACTCGATGCCCGCGCCCCTCCGCATCATCACCTATGTGGTGCCTGCACGCCACTTCATTGCCTCGCTTCAGACCGTTTTCCTGGCGGGGGACGTGTGGGCGGTGATGCTGCCGGACATGGCAGCGATGCTGGCCATTGGGGCAGTGTTCTTTGCCCTCGCCAAGGCCAAGACCCGCAAGAGCCTGGATGCCTGAATCATGAATCTATCCTGGTCACGGCTGCGCGCGCAGATTATTAAAGAACTGCTCAGTATTCTGCGGGACCGGCGCGCCCGGGCCATCCTCATCGGGCCGCCGCTGGTGCAATTGTTCCTCTTCTCGTTCGCGGCGACGCTCGACGTGCGCAACGTCTCGATTGCCGTTTATGATCGTGACGGCGGGCGCTGGTCGCAGGAGCTAGTGGCCAGCATCGGCGCAGCCACGTTTGTCGGGCGCTTGGTGACGGCGCTGGACGCACAGCAATTGCAAGAGGCGATTGAGCGGCGCCAGGTGCTGCTGGCTATCGACATACCGGAGACTTTCTCGCGCGACGTTGCGGCGGGCCGTCCCGCGCCCTTGCAAGTCATCGCCGATGGCCGCCGCGCCAACTCCGGGCAAGTGGCGCTTCGCTATGTGGAGAACATCGCCAGTAATCTAGGCGCAACGATTCAAGCGGCTGTTTCCTCCAGTGGCGGCAGCCTCGCCATCCGGCACTGGTTTAACCCGAATCTGATCTACCGCTGGTTCGTTGTGCCCAGCCTTGCTGGCACTTTAGCGATGTTTACTTCCCTCATCGTCACGGCGCTGTCCATTGCGCGCGAACGCGAACTCGGTACTTTCGATCAGTTGCTGGTTTCGCCCACGACGCCGGCAGAAATCATCGTGGCCAAGGCGGCGCCGGCGCTGATCATCGGCACGGCGCTGGGGATGTTGATGGTGGGGGCTGGCGTGTTTGCCTTTGGCATTCCTTTCACGGGTTCCCTGGGGCTCTTATTTCTGACGATGTTATTGTTCATTCTATCGATCGTGGGGGTGGGGCTGATGATTTCCTCGATCTGCGCCACACAGCAACAGGCGATCTTAGGCGCTTTTGCAACCGGTGTGCCGATGATTCTGATGTCGGGGTTCGCCACGCCAGTGGAAAACATGCCAGCGGTCTTGCAGTGGGTTGCCGAGGCCATTCCCTTGACGCATTTTCTGATCATCGTTCAGGGCACGTTTGTAAAAGCGTTACCCGCAGCGGATGTGGCCGCCCAAGCCTGGCCAATGGCGGTAACGGCGCTGGTGACGTTGAGTGCAGCGACGGTCCTGGTGCGCAGCCGTTTGCAGTAAGCGGCAACCTGGAGAGTCCAGTTAAATATATGGAACTTTCCGGCTATTGGGCTATCATATGATGTTACCCAAAGGGGGCGATTCCGGGTTTCGACGTGGATTGCAAAACCCAAGGCGCATGTCGAGGATGCAGCTAGCCTCGTTAATCTTGCTGTAAAATATAGTTGCCAACGACGACAGCTACGCTCTGGCGGCTTAAAGCCCGCTAGCCTCTGACCGGAACTTGCTTGTGAGGTCCGGAGCCTTTCGGGGCATTCAGAGGTCGACTAACACAAGCTCGCGCCAAACCTGTCCGGGGGGGAGGCTCTAAAACTCACCGGAACCGCCGTTTGCCGCCCTGCCGGTCGGGTTGCGAAAGGTTAAATCAAAGATCAGGCTAAGCATGTAGGGCCGAAGGCGGAGGATCTGCGGACGGGGGTTCGATTCCCCCCGCCTCCACCATTTCAACATCCAGCAGTACCCAGAAATACCCTGAAGCCCGCGTGACTGCGGGCTTTTTGTTTGGGTTTTTGTCCATCAGCGGGCCACGCTGTTCATTGATATCCCTGGGGATATGTGCAGTTAGCGTAACGTGTGGTCAGGCTTATTTCGCCAGTCTCAACCGCCAAATCGTACCGCCAGACCATCGAGCGTAATATTCTCGGCAATCTCGTCGTGCGGAATCAGCATATAGCGCCATGGCTTGCCGCCATAACTTGCCGCATGCTCTGAGGCATTCGCACACCACTTGAGAGCCGCCTCTTTCTTGGCAATGACGATTGGGTCATCAAGCTCTATGCGCTTTTTGGGTTCCAGCATGTAGATCGCGTCAGCCATCTCGGCAACAAAGTCCGGCTGATATTCCAAGTGATCCACGCCGTTCTGATAGTAAATCTGGAATTGACCCTTGGCGGGTTTGAACCACTTGAGGGCCTCGCGTTCCAGAATGACCGCCAGCTTGCGCTCCGCATCGGAATCAAACTTCTGTACCGGATAGAGGCAACGTTGGAAGCCGCCGAACAGGTACTTCGCCATGTTGCTCTTGTCCACCGGCTCTACCCGGTAGTTGGCGGGCGGTTCTTGTACGGAAACCGTGTAGGCGCTCTGCTTCAGCTCGGTAAAGCCCTTGCTGATCTTCACTTCGTAACCGACGGCCTCCTCCCAGTAATGGGCCTGCATCTGGGCGTGAATGAACCGGGCAATATCCCGCTGGTAGCAGCGCAGCACCTTGCGGGTGTCCTCTTCGGACAAATAGCCCTTGAAATGCTGCACGGTCTGGGTGGCTAGATCGTAGAGCAGGCCGGCGTGTTCGTCATAGGAAACGTCGTCGAAATCCACCAAGCCGCTGACTACAATGTCTTCCAGCCGGGCTTCCTCGATACCGCCATGCCCGAGCGACACCACGTCCAGTTGATTAGTGCGCAGGTGCTGAATCCAAAGCTCGTTGGATACTGCCGGGTACTTCAGCGTGGCAAGTGCAAGGGTGAATGGCTTGAAGCCCGATTTAACTTCACCTTTAGGCACCATGAGAATGCGTGGGATATCGATGGTCTGCTGTGCCACTAGCTCGACCGTTTTCGCCACTACGGTGGCAATGTCTGCCTTTTCTCCCATGCCTTCGAGTGCATACTGTGCCGGTTGATGTTGCTCCTCAACCGCCTTGACGATAGCTGCTTGGATTTCCGGTTTTTTCAGATGTTCGATGGCCGGCAACGCCTGCGGCTGGTTTTCCAGCGTGCGGATGACCTCATAGGTAATCTGTGCGACTTTCTGCTCTTCCGGTTTGGCGAAAACTGGAGCCTGATCCTGCCCGGCTACTGTCGTGCTATTCGTCGCGTGGGCAGGCTTCAAACCCAGTTTTGTGGCCAATTGCGATTGCGACACCACCGTGATTGTTTTCTGGCCAAGCGCATCCGCATCCAGCACCACCGCCTGCAAGTGGATCGTCGAGTCCGGCTTGTTGGCTTCGGTGATGATATCCTGGAATTTATCATGGGCGACGATATTCAGCCGATCCACGGCAGTCACGCCGGTGCGTTTGCCGTAGGGCAGGCGCAGGCCGCGCCCGATGGATTGCTCAATGAGGATGCGAGCATTGGCGGCCCGGAGCGGCACGATGGTGTAAAGGTTGGTCACGTCCCAGCCTTCCTTGAGCATGTTGACGTGAATCACGATCTCCGTCGGCTCTTCGGTGTGCTCCACTTTGAGCAGGCGCGTGATCATTTCCTCTTCTTCCGCGCCAGTTTTGCTCGAATCCACTTGGATGACCTTGTCGCGGTAGTGCCCCTCGAAAAAGCTGTCGGACTTGATTAACTCGGACAGTTGCCCGGCATGGGCGGTGTCACGGGCGATCACCAGCAAGAAGGGTTTGACGATGGGATTGCCGCTTTCGCGGGCGTAGGTTTCCAGCTCGACCTTCACGCTTTCATGCAGCCGCACGCCGTCTTCCAGCTTGAGGTGCTCGATTTCCTCCAGCGACATGCCCACCGGGTTGAAGTTCTTGCGCGTCACCACCGCCGGTTCCTTGACGAAGCCGTCCTGCATTGCCTGACCCAGCGGATAATCGACGATTACGTTCTTAAAGGGTATCGCGCCACGCGCCGTTTCAACGAACGGCGTAGCGGTCAGCTCCAGTCCTAGAATCGGTTTCAGTTCGTTGATGGCGCGAATCCCGGCGCTGGCGCGGTAGCGATGCGATTCATCCATCAGCATCACGAGGTCCGGCAGACCGGCCAGATAGTCGAAGTAGCTCTCGCCGATATATTCCGACAGCCGCTTGATGCGCGGCGATTTGCCGCCGCGCACTTCGGAATTGATTTTGGAGATGTTGAAAATGTTGATCCGAACGCCGCCGAACAGCGTGCCACTGCGCGGATCACGCTGGTCGTAGTTATCGCCGGTGATGATCGAGGGCGCGTCGATGGCGAATTCGGCGATACCCTGGAACACGTATTTGGGATGATTGCGGTCGCTGAAGTCGTTGATTAGCTTGTTATAAATGGTCAGGTTTGGCGCTAGCACGAAGAAATGATTGATACCATGCGCCAGGTGCAGATAACTGATGAAAGCGCCCATCAGCCGCGTTTTACCTACGCCGGTGGCGAGCGCGAAGCAGAGCGAGGGAAAATCGCGCTCAAAGTCTGTGACCGAGGGAAACTCGTTGTGGATGGTTTCCAGCATTGCCGCAATATCGACCTTCTTGCCAGGCGGAGCAATCTCCGTCATGCGGTCGAGAACCTCCAGTGAGCGGCGCTGCGGGTCACGCAGGCTCAGGCGGCCAGCAATGGCGTTTACATGGCGGTTCATTGCGTCTCCTCCCCGTCGAAAAGCCCCTGCTGGCCAGGTTTAGGCGGCGCCTTGGGCAGGTTTTCCACTCGCAAGGAGTAATCGTCGTGCCCCCATTCGCAACGCGACAGCACATGCTTGGGAATCTTCTTCACCGTCAAATTGGAGAATTCGCCGCGACTGCGGAAAGCCGTGCATAGCACCAGCAGTGTGCGATCCGGCCCGACTTCGTCGGTCAGTTGCTGCAATTGCTCATGAGTCAGGCTGGCGGTGGTGACATAGATGAAATCCCGCTCGGTGGAATGGCCATGCTGCCAGTACACGGCGTCGGAAGGAGCATAGGTGAACCCCTCCAGCTTGCACAGGGCTTCGGCCAGCATGGCGGCGTTGTAGTCGTGATTGATGACCCAGTTGCCCCACTTGTCCTTTTCCAGCAGCGAGGGCGCGAGGCGGTAATAGCGGAAACCGCCGCCGCCTTTCCAGCCCACGGTCTCGGTGATGCCGCCGGGGTCTACGCCGTCGATGACTTTTTGCATGCGCGGGATGATGTGGGTGTGGCAGTGCTCGCCCAGTTCGACCATGATCCAGCGTCGGCCCATTTTGTGGGCGACGGCGCCGGTGGTGCCGGAGCCGGCGAAGGAGTCGAGGACCAGGTCACCTGGATTTGTGGCCAGTTCGACTATTCGCTTCATTAGTCGCTCTGGCTTCGGTGTTGTGAAGACATCATCTGAATTGAACGCTAGCGTTTCCTTTTTTGCTTCTTGTGTATGGCCCACCTCGTCGTGACCCCAAACTGTTTGAGGAACCACACCTTCTCGTACCTCATTCAGAAATCTCTTTAGTCGCGGTTGGTTGTCACCCTTTGCCCCCCACCAAATACGCTTATCGGCATCAAGCTCAAGAAATTTTTCCTTTGAGATAGTCCAATATCGACCAGGCGGCGGCCCCGGGATTTCCCTCCCAGATGGTGCTGTCACTGGGTACTGTCCAAGGGAATAGTAATTCCGTGCGGATAAATCACTCGATGTCCAGAATCCACGGGAATCGTTGTCAGGATTCTTGTAGTTTGAATCTGCTTTCTCTGTGCGAGGCAAAAGGTTTCGCTTCCAACTACCTTTTTCTCTTGCGTACACAAGAACGTGATCGTGCGAATCTGAAAGATGGATGGCTGTACTATTTGGTGAAAAACGCTTTTGCCAAATCACGTTCGCAACAAAATTTGCCCGCCCGAGCAACTCATCGCACAACACCTTCAGGTAATGCGCCTCGTTGTCGTCGATGGTGATCCACAGGGAACCATCCTCCGATAACAGCCGCCGGATGATCTCCAGTCGGTCGCGCATCAGCGACAGCCAGATCGAATGCTCGACGCCATCGTCGTAATGGGTGAAGGCGCTGCCGGTGTTATAGGGCGGGTCGATGAAGACGCACTTCACCTTGCCGGAAAACTCCCCCTCCAGCGCCTTCAGCGCCAGCAGGTTGTCGCCGAAGATCAGTCGGTTGTCGAAGAAGTCGCTTGCTGTGACGCGATGGCGAGCGTGATAGGACTTCGCCGGGTCTTCCAGCAGGATGCGCGGCTCCAGCTTGGGCCGGTTCTCCTTGCCGATCCAGGTGAGTTCGAGTTTTTGTTTCTTTGTCATACGAAAGATATAAATGTCGTGCAATGGCCATGATTGCCTCGGCCAGCGCTGTGTTGCGTGAGTTGCCAGGTACATCCAGAAGAAAGCTTGGTAAAAAGCCCTGCTGCTTACAGCGAGGCTTTTTGTTTTTATTGGCTTGTCCTTTCCCGATGAATTATTTGCCCGTTTTCCGGCGTCCGCCGTTCCGGGGGCGTTTGCCCGGCGTTGACGCTGGCTGATAGGGATTCGTGCCGCTGCGGAACTCGATGCGCACGGGCGTTCCCCAGAGATTCAGCCGTTTGCGGTAAACATTAGCCAGATAGCGCCGGTAGGTTTCCGGCACATGATCGATCCGGTTACCGTGAATGATGATCGTTGGCGGATTCTGCCCGCCTTGATGCGCATAGCGCAGCTTAATGCTATGGCCATGCACCAATGGCGGCTGATGGGCCGCCAGCGCTTCCTCTAGAATCCGGGTTAGTTCCGGCGTCGCCAGTTTGCGAGTGGCCGCTGAGTAAGCCTCGCGAACCGAACCCAGCAACTCACCGACCCCGGTGCCATGCAGGGCAGAAATGAAATGAATTTTAGCGAAATCGAGAAAACCTAACCGGTACTGGAGATCGCGTTTCACTTGGGCGCGCGTGTCCGGATCGAGATGGTCCCATTTGTTGACGGCCAGCGCCAATGCCCGGCCACTGTCCAGAATCAACCCCAGCAGGCTTGCATCCTGATCGCTGATTCCTTGGCGGGCATCCAGCACCAGAATGGCTACATGGGATTGTCCGATTGCATTCAATGTTTTTATAACACTAAATTTTTCAATTGCTTCGCTAACGCGTGAGCGGCGGCGCACGCCAGCGGTATCGATCAGCAGATAGCGTTGACTGTCGCGCTCGAATGGAATCGTTACGCTATCGCGGGTCGTGCCAGGCAGGTCACAGGCCAGCATTCGTTCTTCGCCCAGCAGGCGATTGACCAAGGTCGATTTGCCGGCATTGGGGCGGCCCACCACCGCCAGCTTGATGACACCTTCCGGTGTAGCCTCCGGCGCCGTTGGTTCAGAATTCTCACCGGTGGCTGCCGGTAAATGAGCCAGCACCTTTTTCATCAGCGTCTCAATGCCCTGATTGTGAGCAGCGGCGATGACATGCAGATGATCCAGGCCAAGGGTGTGGAATTCGGCGCTCAGCAAGTGAGGATCGCGATGTTCACCCTTATTGATGACTAAGTGCAAAACCTTGCCGGTGCGGCGTAACTGACTGGCGATTTCTTCATCCGCCACGGTCAGGCCAGCGCGGCCATCCACCAGCAGCAGCACGGTATCCGCCTCCTCGATGGCTTTCCAGGCTTGGCGCGCCACCAATCCATCAAGCCCTTCGTCTTCACCGGTCAGTCCGCCGGTGTCCACGATCAGGCAGGCGCGAGAACCTTGCTGGCTGATGCCATACTGCCGGTCGCGGGTCAACCCAGGCACATCGGCCACCAGTGCATTGCGGGTGCGGGTCAGAGAATTGAATAAGGTGGATTTGCCGACGTTAGGCCGGCCAACGATGGCGATGACGGGGAGCATGACAGTGTTGGGCACCGGAAGTCAGAGGTGAGAGAGGTCAAGAATCCGCTTTCAGAGCTAAAGATCCGCGAAACAATAAAAGGATTATGCCTCAAAGCGCCGTTTAAAATTTGCTGGCGTTTATCCACCATCTGCAAACCCGCTGGATTTCTGATAATCTTCACCGCTTAATTTTTTCACAGGCCGTTGCCGTTCTCTTGATCTCAATCTAACCCTGACTCCTATATGACCTCGATCCCTCGCACGCGCAGCAAAATCTGTGGCATTACCCGCCCCGAAGATGGCGTAATAGCGGCTGAACTGGGTGCGGATGCGATTGGATTGGTGTTTTATCCGCCCAGTCCCCGATACGTGGATATCGGGACGGCGCAACGAATCGTTGCCGCCTTGCCGCCGTTAGTCAGCGTCGTTGGCCTTTTCATGAACGCTGAACCTGCGGCGGTGCAAGCCGTCATAACCGAGGTTCCATTGCATCTGCTGCAATTCCACGGCGGCGAGGAACCGGATGATTGCGCGGCTTTTGGCCTGCCTTACCTTAAAGCAGTGCCGATGGGTTCTGGTGCTGAAGTAGAAGACTATGAACAACGATTTGCGAGCGCATCGGGGTTGTTACTGGACAGCCACGGCGGAAAAAAGATGGGTGGAACTGGCCAATGTTTCGACTGGACGCGGATTCCTGCCCAGCGGAAAAAACCATTGATCTTGGCCGGTGGTCTCCATCCCGGTAATGTCGCGGAGGCCATCCACCAAGTCCGGCCTTACGCGGTCGATGTCAGCAGTGGCGTGGAATCGGCCAAGGGCGTCAAAGACGCCAAACTGATGCGCGCGTTTCTACAAGGTGTGTACGATAGTGAAAGCCATGCATAGCCCGGTGAATTTCAGCCAATTTCCTGATCAAGCCGGCCATTTTGGCCGTTATGGCGGCCGGTTCGTCGCCGAAACACTGATGGAAGCGTTGCATGAACTGAATGAAGCTTGGCAGGATTGCCGCAATGACCCCGATTTTCTGGCCGAACTCGATACCGACCTTGCTCGCTACGTCGGCCGCCCCACCCCTATCTATTACGCTGAACGCTGGAGCCGGCAGCTTGGCGGCGCGCAAATCTACTTGAAGCGCGAAGATCTCAACCATACTGGCGCGCATAAGATCAATAACACCGTTGGCCAGGGATTGCTGGCCAAACGCATGGGCAAGACCCGGTTGATCGCGGAAACTGGCGCGGGCCAGCACGGCGTGGCTTCCGCCACGATTGCCGCTCGCTTGGGGATGGAATGCGTGGTCTATATGGGGGCTGAAGACATCCAGCGCCAGGCAATCAATGTTTACCGTATGCGTCTGCTGGGCGCCACGGTTCAACCCGTTACCTCCGGGTCACGCACCCTCAAAGACGCCCTTAATGAGGCGCTGCGTGATTGGGTTGCCAACGTGGATAACACCTTTTACATGATTGGCACGGTGGCCGGTCCGCATCCCTACCCGCTGATGGTCCGCGAGTTCCAGGCGGTGATTGGCCGTGAGGCGCGCGAGCAGATGCTGGCTGACCACGGCTGCCTGCCCGATGCGCTGGTTGCCTGTGTTGGCGGCGGCTCCAACGCAATCGGCTTGTTCCATCCGTTTCTGAATGATAGTGAAGTTGCGATCTATGGCGTTGAAGCCGCGGGTTCCGGTATTGACACGGGCCGTCACGCGGCCACGCTGTGCGCGGGCCGGTCCGGCGTTTTGCATGGCAACCGCACCTATCTGCTGAGCGATGAGAATGGCCAGATTACTGAAACCCACTCGGTCTCTGCCGGTCTCGATTATCCTGGGGTAGGTCCGGAACATGCTTGGCTGAAAGACATTGGCCGGGCACAGTATGTCGCAGTCACTGATGCCGAAGCCCTGCGCGCATTTCATGATCTGACGCGCATCGAGGGCATTATCCCTGCGCTGGAAAGCAGCCATGCTTTGGCGTATGTTACCCAACTAGCGCCAGCCCTGCGCCCCGATCAGCGTATCGTGGTTAATCTATCTGGCCGTGGTGATAAAGATATCTATACGGTTGCCGCCCTGGACGGTATCCAGCTTTAGGCCCCCCTCATTCTTAACCTCTCTTTTCCTGAGAGGGGTCCTTGTACCTTTTCCAAGAGTCTGACTGTATGAATCGTATTTCCCATTGCTTCCAGGCGTTGCGCCGGGCTGGCCGCAAAGCCCTGATTCCCTATATTACCGCGGGTGATCCGCACCCGGATCAGACGGTGCCGCTCCTGCATGCTCTGGTTCATGCGGGGGCAGATATTATTGAACTAGGCGTGCCGTTTTCCGATCCGATGGCCGATGGCCCCATCATCCAGAAAGCCTGTGAGCGGGCGCTATCCCAGGGCATGTCGCTGCGAGGGGTATTGGAATTGGTGCGTGAATTCCGCCGGACCAACGCGGATACACCATTAGTGCTCATGGGTTATCTCAATCCTATTGAAAGTATGGGCTTTGACGCCTTTGCTGCCGGTGCGCGCGAGGCGGGGGTGGACGGCGTGCTGACGGTAGATTTGCCCGCCGAAGAGGCGTCCGAACTGGCTGAATTGCTGGTTGCAGCGGACATTGATCCCATTTTTCTGCTGGCTCCAACCAGTTCGATCGAACGTATTCGCCGTACTGTCGAGCTGGCGCGCGGTTATCTCTACTATGTTTCGTTGAAGGGTGTGACCGGTTCGGCTGCACTGAATGTCGTTGAAGTAGAAGAAAAGCTGGCCATGATCCGCACATGCACCGGTCTGCCGTTAGGCGTCGGTTTTGGCATCAAGGATCCGCCAACTGCCGCGGCTATCGCCCAAATTGCCGATGCGGTTGTGGTTGGCAGCGCGATAGTTTCCCGGATCGCTGAATGGGCAGATGACCCTGAACGGATGCGGCAGGAAGCTGGCAATCTGGTGAGTGCGATGCGGCAAGCGATGCCGGTGGATAGCGTCTGAGTGCCTTTATCATGAGTTGGTACGAAAAACTCGTTCCTTCGCGGATCCGCACGGACGGCCGCAATAAACATCAAATTCCCGAAGGGCTGTGGAGTAAGTGCGAAAAATGCGATGCGGTACTGTACCGCGTTGAACTTGAACGTAATTTACAAGTATGCCCTAAATGCAGTCATCATATGCCTCTTGGCGCCCGCCAGCGCCTGCGCAGCTTCCTTGACCCAGAGGACCTGACCGAAATCGGTGAGGACATTGAACCTGCTGATTTTTTAAAATTTAAAGACAGCAAAAAATATAAAGACCGGTTGACGCAAGCTCAAAAATCCAGTGAAGAAAAAGATGCCTTGATTGCGTTGCGGGGTTTGCTGAAAGGGATGCCGGTGGTCGCTGCTGCTTTTGAATTCGAATTCATGGGCGGCTCAATGGGGTCGGTGGTCGGTGAGCGGTTTGTTCGCGCGGCTCAGACGGCTTTGCACGAACATATCCCTTTTATTTGTTTCTGCGCCAGCGGCGGCGCACGGATGCAGGAGGCTCTTGTATCGCTGATGCAGATGGCTAAAACGAGCGCGGTGCTCACCCGGCTGGCTGAAAATGGGGTTCCTTACCTCTCGGTGTTGACGCATCCCACCACCGGTGGAGTCTCCGCCAGTCTGGCCATGCTAGGCGATGTCAATATCGCTGAACCTAAGGCATTGATTGGCTTTGCTGGACCACGCGTTATCGAGCAGACAGTGCGCGAAAAGCTGCCAGACGGTTTCCAGCGTAGTGAGTTTCTATTGGAACATGGTGCGATTGACATGATTGTGGACCGGCGCGAATTGCGTGACCGGTTAGCCAATCTTCTGGCAATGCTGACGGGTCGCGATGCGCCTTTGCCGTTTGAGTGATCCAACATGCGCTTTACCACACTGGATGATTGGCTGAGCTGGCAAGAAACGCTGCATCCCCAAGCCATTGACTTGGGTCTAGAGCGAGTGCGAATCGTGCTGGGCAAGTTACAGCCGGGTCCGTTACCGTTTACGGTGATCACGGTCGGCGGCACCAACGGTAAAGGTTCCTGCGTCACCTTCCTGGAAGCCATATTGCGAGCTGCGGGCTATCAGACCGGCGCCTACACCTCACCGCATTTATTACGTTACAACGAGCGTATCCGGGTGAATGGGGTAGAGGCAGACGATCAGTCACTCTGTGAGGTTTTTTCCCGCATCGATACGGCGCGCGGCGATCTTTCGCTGACCTATTTTGAATTTGGAACCCTGGCGGCGCTGGAGCTGTTTCACAGAGCAGGTGTGGACGTTGCAGTGCTGGAGGTGGGGCTGGGCGGACGGCTGGATGCAGTCAATGCCGTGGATGCCGACGCGGCACTGATAACGAGCATCGATCTTGACCATACCGGTTGGCTCGGCGCAGACCGTGACAGTATTGCTTATGAAAAAGCCGGTATTTTCCGGCCTGACCGGCCCGCTATTTGCGCAGATTCCGACCCGCCGCCGCAGCTGATCGAACAGGCTTACCGCATGGGTGCGCGCTTATTCCGGGCCGGTGACGATTACCGCTTCACCCGCACTGGAACAAGCTGGTGTTGGCAGTCGGCTGAATCGCAGCTCGGCAATTTGCCGGTCCCAGCGCTGCCCGGCGAACAGCAACTCAGCAACGCCGCTGCTGTGCTCACAACCTTGGCGAGCTTGCAACAACGATTGCCGGTTTCACCTGGCGCTATCCGCGCCGGTCTAGCGGATGCGAATTTGCCAGGACGCTTTCAGATTATTCCGGGCTTGGTTGAGTGGATTTTAGACGTTGCCCATAATCCCAGCGCCGCCGCTGTTCTTGCTCGAAACTTGCAGATGCGCCCCTGCCGTGGCCGGACTTTTGCAATTATCGGTCTGCTGGCCGATAAAGATGCACGCGGCGTCATCGAGGCATTGACCAATACTGTTGATACATGGTATGCGGTGACGCTCGAAGGGTTACGCGGACGGACCGGCGCTGAGCTTATGATGCTGTTGCATGAGATGGGGGCCTCCGCTACGGCGGTCACCAGTGTCCGGAATGCTTGTCAAGCTGCTCATGCTGCTGCACATCCGGGTGATCGTATTATCGTGCTTGGTTCATTCCACACCGTAGCACCGGTGTTGTCGATCCAGCCCTGGTTATCGGATTTTTCCTTGCCGCCATCACGGGAGACTTGATTTTGGATAATCGCTTGGCCCAACGTCTCGTCGGTGCCGCTGTCATCGCGGTGCTCGCGGTCCTATTCATCCCGGAAATGCTGGAAACGCCGCAGGCTCCGCCAGCCACTGAGTCCGCGCCGTCACGAAATTCAGAACAACCGGCTTTAACCTTTTCGCAGCCTGAGGCCACACCCGCCGCACCGGCGGCTGTTCCTGCTAAAGAATCGCAAGCTGATACCCAAATCACTCAGGTTGAGGAGGAAACAGCGCACCGTGTCACGCAGGAGGCGAAAATCGAAGCTGAAGCGGAACGTATTACGGCAGCCAAGGCCCGGGCGGAAGCCGCCCAGCGCACTGCTCAGGCGGAAGCCGCTGGGTCGCGCTAAGGCTGAAGCGGAACGCGGCGCCGCTGCGCAGGCTGATGCCATGCGCCGGGAAGTTGCGCAATCCCGGACCGCATCTGCAGCTACGGCGGCTGAAACAGCCGCTTCGCAAGTTGAGGCTACCCGGGCAGCCGAAGCCGCCCGGGCCGAAGCTGCCCGGGCTGAAACGGCACGGCGTAAGGCGCAAGCCGAAGCCGCCCGCCGCGTTGCTCAGGCCGAAGCGGCCCGGGTTGAAGCCGCCCGGGCCGAAGCGGCAAGACGTAAGGCACAAGCCGAATCCCGGCTGCCTAAACTTGAGCTGGTTTCTGTTCCAAGGACATCTGCAATGCCACGGGCCTCATCGCCAGCGCCGGCCCGGTCAAGTGGTGGCAAAATCGTCGGCCAATATGCGATCCAGGAGAATGCCGTCGTTCTACGCGACCAGTATCGCAGCCGGAATATCCGGGCTGAGGTCGAACGGACTACCGCTAACCAGCGAACCATGTATATGGTCCGCATCTGGCCCTGATGGATTGATCCGGGATTCCACGCATCAATCACATATCCTGTTCAACTTCATTGAAGGCTTCACATCGAGCCTTAATTGAGTGAGTTCTGGACAGGTTAATTCGGCTTGTATGACGTCATGAATTCGAAAACTTGAATCAATAACATGCGGAATCTCCGATATCTCATCCAGCCTGGCGGCGCCTTGTGCGGCCATTTACGGGTTCCTGGCGATAAATCCATTTCCCACCGCGCCATCATGTTCGGTGCACTGGCCAAAGGCATAACCGCTATCACGGGTTTCCTGGAAGGTGAGGATTGCCTAGCCACCCTTAACGCTTTCCGCGCCATGGGAGTGCGCATCGGCGGCCCGGAGCAAGGTCAGGTCACTGTCCATGGCGTTGGCCTGTATGGGCTGCGCGCCCCGGATGGTCCGCTGGATATGGGCAATTCCGGCACGTCAATGAGGTTGATGAGTGGCATTCTGGCGGGCCAGGCATTTGATACGGTATTGACCGGTGATCCTTCGCTGACCCGCCGGCCCATGCGGCGTGTGACGGAACCCTTGGCAAAAATGGGTGCTTGCATCGAAACAACCGTCAACGGTGCTGCACCGCTGCACATTCACGGCAACCAACGGTTGTCTGGCATCGATTATCTATTGCCGGTCGCCAGTGCCCAAGTCAAATCTTGTTTGCTGCTGGCCGGTCTTTACGCGGAGGGTGTGACTCGTATTACCGAACCGGCTCCGACCCGTGACCACACTGAGCGGATACTGGAAGGATTCGGCTATCCCTTGGAACGCGAGAATGGCCGTTCTGTCGCAGTCACGGGCGGCGGGCAGTTAACGGGAAAAGCCATCGATGTGCCGGCTGATCTCTCCTCTGCAGCGTTTTTTCTGGCCGGGGCCAGTATTGCACCCGGCTCTGATCTGTTGCTGGAGCATGTTGGCATCAATCCCACGCGCACCGGTGTGATTGACATTCTGCGATTGATGGGGGCCGATATCGAAGTGCTGAATCCCCGCCAGGCTGGCGGTGAACCGGTAGCGGACCTGCGGGTCCGTTACGCTCCGCTGCATGGTATCCGCATTCCTGAGAAACTAGTGCCCTTGGCGATTGATGAATTCCCTGCATTGTTTATCGCTGCTGCCTGTGCCAAAGGTGTCACGATCCTGACTGGTGCAGCCGAATTGCGAGTCAAGGAGAGTGACCGGATTCAGGGAATGGCCGATGGTCTCGCTGCTTTGGGAATTGCCGCTGAGCCAACTCCCGATGGTTTGATCATTGAGGGCGGGACATTCTCTAGCGGTACGGTGGAATCGCACGGCGATCATCGTATCGCTATGAGTTTTGCCATCGCCGCGCTGCGTGCCAGCGGGCCTCTCTCGATCTATGATTGCGCTAACGTCAATACCTCCTTCCCAGGATTCGTGAGTTTAGCCTGTAATGCGGGTTTACAGATCACGGAGCAGACGCTGTGAGCAGCCAGGCCCCGGTCATTACTGTGGATGGACCGAGCGGGGTTGGTAAAGGAACACTCTGCCAATGGCTGGCTATGCAGCTCGGTTGGCATTTGCTGGACAGTGGCGCGTTATACCGGTTGACGGCCCTGGCGGCGCTGCACCGGAACCTGGCCCTGCAAGATGAGGCTAAAATTGCGGCAGTTGCGTCCGGATTGAACGTGGAATTCATTCCTGACGCTGCTGGTGCCGTGCGGGTCATCCTGGATGGCGCAGACATTGGCAATGCATTGCGCAGCGAGATGACCGGTAATGCTGCGTCGCAAGTCGCCGCGTTACCCGCAGTGCGCGCAGCGCTGTTGCAGAGGCAGCGGGATTTTCGCCAAATTCCGGGCCTCATCGCTGATGGCCGTGATATGGGTACTGTCGTGTTCCCAGATGCCAATCTGAAATTATTTCTGACCGCCAGCGCTGGTGAGCGCGCACATCGCCGTTATAAGCAGTTGATTGAAAAAGGCCTAGATGCTAATCTTAACAAGATTATCAAGGAAATTGCTGAACGGGATGCTCGCGATGCCCAACGGGCAGTGGCGCCGCTTAAACCGGCTGCTGATGCAGAGATGCTGGATACCACCCAGCTCAGCATCGCGGAGGTGGGTGAATGGGTGCTCGCGCGTGCTAGACAGCGGTTGCGAATACGGGTAATTCCCTAGCCCAAAACCTTTACGTCGGTGATCACCTTGACTACGCTTTGCTTTTTGATAAGTTTGACCGAATAGATCGAGCGCCGGGACTGGCGCTCCGGGCATGAGCCCTGAAAATTTCTGCTGCGACGGGAGTACAGTCAGTCACCCGAAACCGGTTCGGGTGTTTTCTACCGAACCCCGTAGCCCCAACCCACTTGCGGCGGCTTGCTACCGCCGGTTTTTCTTGAGTTATAACCCATGACCGAAAGTTTTGCCGAACTGTTTGAACAAAGCCTGGCCGACAAGCAGATGCAGCCTGGCTCCATCGTCCAAGGATTGATTGTGGAAATCCGCCCAGATGCTGTGGTTGTCAATGCGGGCCTGAAGTCGGAAGGATTGATTCCGATCGAACAGTTTTATAACGAGGAAGGTGTTCTCGACGTGAAGGTCGGGGATCAGGTTGAGGTAGCACTGGATGCGCTAGAGGACGGTTTTGGAGAAACTCGGCTGTCTCGTGAAAAAGCCAAGCGCGCCCGCATTTGGAGCGCCCTGGAAACGGCCTTTGAGAAGGAGGAGATTGTCAAAGGTCTTATTAGCGGCAAGGTCAAGGGTGGCTTTACCGTGGAAATTGGCGAAATCCGTGCATTCTTGCCAGGTTCGCTGGTAGACGTGCGTCCGGTGCGGGACGCCGCTTACCTGGAAGGCAAAGAGCAGGAATTCAAGGTTATCAAGCTCGATCGCCGGCGCAATAATGTAGTGGTCTCCCGCCGTGCGGTTGTCGAACAGGAATACAGCGCTGAACGTGAGGCGTTGTTACAGAACTTGCAAGAAGGTCAGATTGTCGATGGCGTGGTCAAGAATCTGACGGACTATGGTGCCTTCCTGGATCTTGGTGGTATCGATGGTCTGTTACATATCACCGACATGGCTTGGCGGCGTGTCAAGCATCCCTCTGAAGTGGTCGCTGTTGGCGATAATATCCAGGTCAAGGTGCTCAAGTTCGACCGTGAACGCAACCGTGTCTCTCTAGGTCTCAAGCAATTAGGCGATGATCCATGGATCGCGCTGGCTCGCCGCTATCCGGTGGGCACCCGGGTATTCGGTAAGGTTACCAACATTGCTGATTACGGCTGCTTCGTGGAAATCGAAGAAGGTGTTGAAGGGCTGGTCCATGTTTCTGAGATGGATTGGACTAACAAAAACGTCAATCCAAACAAAGTCGTGTCGTTAGGTGACGAGGCTGAAGTTATGGTGCTCGACATCGATGAGGATCGTCGCCGTATCTCGCTGGGTATGAAGCAGTGCCAGCAGAATCCTTGGGATGAATTCGATCAGACGCGCGGCAAAGGTGATCGCGTTTCCGGTAAGATCAAGTCGATTACCGATTTTGGTATCTTCATTGGTCTGGATGGTGGTATCGATGGTCTGGTGCATCTTTCTGATATTTCTTGGAATGCTCCCGGTGAGGAAGCTGTCCGCCAGTACAAGAAAGGTCAGGAGGTCGAAGCCGTGGTGCTGGCAGTTGATCCTGAACGCGAGCGTATATCGTTAGGTATTAAGCAGCTTGACAAGGATCCTTTCTCTAACTTCGTCGCTGATCATCCTAAAGGCAGTGTAACCAGAGGACGGATCCTCTCAGTGGATGCTAAAGGTGCTGTGGTAGATTTGGGAAATGGGGTCGAGGGAACACTGCGCGCTTCCGAGTTGTCTCGCGAACGGGTTGAAGACGCACGGACCCTTCTCAAGGAAGGTGAAGAAGTCGAAGCTAAATTCATTGGGGTTGACCGTAAAAACCGGACGATCAGTCTGTCGATCAAGGCTAAGGATATGGCTGAAGAAGCGGAGGTTTTGCAGGATTACAGCCGGAGATCCAGCACGGGTGCGACCTTGGGAGATATTTTCAAGGAGCAAATTAGTACCCAGCAAGACGATGACTAAGAAGCGAGAATTCTATCGCTCCCCAGCAAGACGACGGCTAAGAAGCGGGAATTTTATCACTCCCCCCTTCAGGGGAGTGTTTTTATGGATCGCCGATGGTTTGCCATCGACTTTCAGTTGGGTGGTGCGGTGCAACCGGTACTGCCAGGATCACTGTTCACTTGAGGAGTTTTTATGACGAAATCGGAATTGATCGAGATTCTTGCTTGCAAAAGAAGCGATATTCCTTACAAGGATATAGAACAGGCGGTCAAAGCTATGCTGGAGCAGATGAGTGAATCACTAGCCAGTGGAGAGCGGATCGAGATTAGGGGATTTGGCAGTTTTTCTCTGCATTTCCGTCCTCCACGCATTGGCCGCAATCCCAAGACGGGTGATGCTGTAACGCTGACAGGCAAATATGTTCCGCACTTTAAACCCGGCAAGGAGCTGCGCGAGCGGGTCAATTATCGCCCTGGACATAGTCCGCGATGACCCTTTGTCTATCTAAAGGGTACTAGCTGTCATCTGCCGTTTAAAAGCCCACGGTAAAGTGGGTTTTTTGTTGAGACCGAAAGGATAGCCCATATCGACAACAGGGAATGGCCGAGTGAGCTATCGTTCGAGTTCACCGATTTCAAACTGTTCTGGCAGGAGAAACCGATGTTCTGGATTAAGTTTACTCTGATGAGTGCGATCTTGCTGGTTGTCTTGCTACTGGGTGTGGAATTTTCCACCCTGCACACCGAACCAGTTGCTGTCAACTATCTGTTGGGAATAACGACCCAGCCTTTATCGCTGGTGGTAGTAAGCGCCTTTGCTGCCGGAGCGCTTGTTACTGCAATGATAGGAGCTTTTGTCGTGCTGCCATTGCGCTGGCAGGTGGCTCATTTGCGCCAAATGCTTTCTAGTAAGGATCAAGAGATTAACTTGTTGGCCAGGAGAGCGGGACGGGATGCGCGTTAATCTACCGGAGACACACCGTTAGGCTATGATGGAATTGTTATGGCTATTGCTTCCGGTCGCCGCGGCCTCGGGTTGGTGGGCGGCCCGGCGCCAGCCTGCAGATTGCAATGGAGTAACGATCCGTAATGCTGACTATTTCAAAGGATTGAATTATCTGATCGATGATCAGCCTGACCAAGCGATCGAAGTTTTTACCCGCATGGCTGATGTCGATCAAGATACTGCCGAAATCCATCTGGCTCTGGGGAATTTGTTTCGCCGTCGCGGTGAAGTGGACCGGGCAATTCATATTCATGGCAGTTTAATCGCCCGTACCAACCTGACCAATGATCAACGCCATCGAGCCATGCTGGAGATTGGCGAAGACTATCTGCGGGCTGGCCTGTTTGACCGGGCGGAGGAACTATTCCAGAAATTGCTGGATCAGCCGGATCATACAGCAATTGCTCTATCCCGTTTGATCCATATTTTTCAGCAGGAAAAAGATTGGCGTCAGGCCGTTGCCTACAGTGACCGTCTGGAACAGATCAGCGGTGAATCCAAACGCAGGCAAACTGCGCATTTCTGTTGCGAATTGGCTGAAGCGGCAAATGCGCAGAACCAGCATGACGAAGCGAGAATCTGGCTGCGAGACGCGCTAGCGCGCGATCCAGATTGTACCCGAGCGAACCTGTTATTAGGCCGGCTGGCGATGCGTACCGGTGATTATCGGGTTGCTATTGCTGCATTTCAGGCTGTTGAGCAGCAGGATCGAGGGTATCTGCCTGAAGTAATCGCACCACTCGGTCAATGTTACAGTGCCTTGAATTGTCTTGATGAGTGGATTGCTTATCTCCATGAAGTGCAGGCAAGGGATCACGGCGGACGGATCACCGATGCCTTGGCCGAATGGCTCTTGCGGCAAGAAGGCGAGGAAGCTGCACTGCGATTTCTTGAGTGTGAATTGAGAGAATACCCGACCCTGCTTGGGTTGCGTCGCTTGGTCGAAATCAAGCTGGCGCGAGGCAAAGGCGCTGAATATGCTGATCTGCGAGCCCTGCACTGTATTAGTACGCAGATGCTCAATAGTGCTGCTCGCTACCGTTGTGGTTACTGTGGCTTTGTCGTCAAATCCTTGCATTGGTGGTGCCCGAGCTGCCTGCAGTGGAGTACTATCAAACCTATGCCCGACCTGGTAATGAAGACCAGCGCCTGATCACTCGATTTGTTACTGTATCAATAGAAAACCCAATGTCCACTTAAAAAACTGAGAAATATCTTGTATTATTTAAGATCATTTCTATAATTAATGTTACTGTTCGATTTGCTAGGCTGCACAATTGGTAACTTTAAGGAGAATTATATGAAATTCATAAATGTGATATTGGCATTAGCATTAGCATTGTTTTCCATTACGGCGTTTGCCCAGGCCGTTAATATTAATACGGCCAGTGTCAAAGAACTGGAAGCTTTAAAAGGAATCGGCCCGGCCAAGGCGGCAGCTATCGTTAATTACCGGGAAGAGAATGGCCCTTTTTCATCAGTTGATGACTTGGTCAAAGTACCTGGTATCAAAGACAAGTCATTGGATAAGTTGTTAGCGGCCAATAAAGACATGCTAACAGCAGGGGAGCCTGAAGCTGCTAAGGTACCCGTGTCTTCATCCGCCCCTGCAATGCCATCCGCATCGAAAACCCCAGAGGTGCCGAAAGCCCCTGAGATGCCATCCGCATCGAAAACCCCAGAGGTGCCGAAAGCCCCTGCAATGCCAAAAGTCCCAGAAGTGCCGAAGGTACCGGTTGAGTCTCCCAAACAGTAACTCACAGAATTACTGTCCAGTGGATCATATCTTGGCCGCCTCCAGGCGGCCAATGCCATTTATAATGGGGCTCTTTCCGGCGATTACCGCCACTCACTGGGAGCGCCCATGTTTCGTCCCCTGGAATTGTTTATTGGCCTGCGTTACACGCGTGCCAAACGCCGCAATCATTTTATTTCTTTTATCTCACTTACCTCAATGCTGGGTATTGCCTTGGGCATCACCGCACTGATTACAGTGCTGTCAGTGATGAACGGTTTCCAGCAGGAACTGCGCGGGCGCATCTTGGCGATGACTGCCCATACTACGATCAGTCGTTGGAATGGACTCATTGATGACTGGCCAGCGGTGCGTGATTTGGCTATGCATCATCCCGAAGTCCAAGGTGGTGCGCCCTTCATTCGTGGTGAAGCAATGCTCAATCATGCTTCGTTAGTCAGTGGTGCAATTATCCAAGGCATCCTGCCGCAAGAGGAACAGCAAGTTTCAGACATCGGCGGCAAAATGTTTCAAGGTTCGCTGGATGATCTGCGGCCCGGCGAATTTGGTATTGTCCTGGGCAAAGCATTGGCCAATGTATTGGGAGTGGTAGTAGGCGATAAAGTAACAGTCATTACGCCTCAAGCCAATATGACTCCAGCCGGGGTGTTGCCACGACTCAAACGCTTCCAGGTGGTTGGCCTTTTCGAAGCCGGTATGTATGAATACGATCGGGGCTATGCGCTGGCACATGTTGCCGATGTTGGCAAATTATTCCAGTTTCCGGATGGAGTAGTCAGCGGAGTGCGCTTGAAACTGCGTGATCTCTTTCAGGCACCGCGACTGGCTCAACAAATTACCGATCAACTACCAGAAGGTTATCTGGCTCGCGACTGGACGCAGGATCACGCCAGCTTTTTCCGTGCGGTACAGATCGAGAAAACCGCAATGTTCGTGATTTTGACCCTGATTGTAGCCGTGGCAGCCTTTAATATTGTCTCTGCTTTGGTGATGGTGGTCACCGATAAACAGGCGGATATTGCGATTCTGCGTACCTTGGGTGCAACGCCGCTTAGCATCATGGGGATTTTCATCGTTCAAGGCATTACTATTGGTTTGATTGGCACCTTACTTGGATTGATCGGAGGTGTATCACTGGCGACCCATGTTGATGTGGTGGTGCCGTTTATCGAGAAATTGTTCGGTATCAAATTCCTCGCACCGGATGTCTATCTGATTAGCGATTTGCCATCTCAAGTGCAGTGGGGCGATGTATCCACGATTGGGCTGGTCGCGTTTGGATTGGCGACGCTAGCGACGCTTTATCCTGCCTGGCGGGCGGCGCGGACCCAACCTGCAGAGGCACTACGCTATGAATGAGGCAGCCATGCGTGAAGAAGAAACGGTGCTGAAATGTCATCAATTGGCTAAGTCATTCCGGCAGGGCAGCGAACGTCTGGAGGTGTTGCAGCAAATTGATCTTCAAGTCCGGCGAGGTGAGCGGCTGGCGATTATTGGTAGTTCCGGTTCAGGTAAGAGTACGTTACTGCATCTGCTGGGCGGACTGGACACACCGACGGCTGGTTCTGTGTGGGTGGCTGGCCAGGAATTAAACCGGCTGGGCGATGCTGGGCGTGGTCGCCTGCGTAATCGCTGGCTGGGGTTTATCTATCAGTTTCACCATCTGCTGCCGGAATTCACGGCATTGGAGAATGTGGCAATGCCGTTGCTGATCCGGGGTGAGCCGGCCGCGCGAGCCAAGGAGCAGGCGGCGGAACTGTTAGGCCGGGTTGGTTTGAGTCTGCGTCTCAAGCATAAACCTGGTGAACTGTCTGGCGGCGAGCGGCAACGGGCAGCAGTGGCCCGGGCGCTGATTACTGAACCAGCCTGTGTATTGGCTGACGAACCGACAGGTAATCTGGACCGGCACAGCGCCGAGCGGGTCTTTGAATTAATGCTGGAGCTTAATCATGATCTAGGCACCAGCTTTGTGGTCGTTACCCACGATCCAGGGCTGGCGGCGCGAATGGATGCGGTCTGGCGGCTGGCCGATGGGGTGTTGGCTCTGGAATGTTGATTCCAAATGGTAAGGAGGAGCGATTGACGATGACCTGCGTGAATTTCCGATTGACAGGTACGCCTGTTTGTTTGGTCTGCAATACGCCTCTGCCTTTCCACCAGGCACGCAAAAATAAGCTTTGTGGCCGGATAGAATGTGATTGGCGCTATTCCTTGTTGCAAAAACAGAACAAGCTCTGCAAAAAATGTGGACGCCCGCTTGCTATCAGAGAACAGCACTTCGGGGTTTGCGCCGCTCCGGAGTGTCAGCGGGCCGCTGTCGCGGATCGCGCCCGTCAAGAACATGAACAGCGTGAACGATGGTATCTGGCTTTGCGAGAGAAGGCGGAGCGGCTCCGTAATCAGGTGATGGGTGATTTTGGCATTCGTAACGCCAAGTCATTCCGTTTGGCGGTCATCCCCGCCTCCTTATCCAAGATCACCCGGCTGCCTGCGAAACGCCGGCGGGAGTTTCGTAATTACCTGAAGCAACTAGTTGACCGGGTGTTTGCGGCACCTGTCCCTGTAGTATTCAATCAAGATCAAAATCAGACGGCACCCCCCGCAGATCAGGAAGCCCGGCTTCAAGCGGCATCCGGTCAGGCTTGTGCCTGTTGCCAGGGATCGTGTTGCGGGGGAGGGGCGTTTACCTATGCCTACCTGGAAGCTGCGACCCTGCAACGTTACCGGACGGCACACCCAGATCAACGCTCCCGCAAGGTGCTAGCTGCTTACATGAGCCATGTGGGCGATGAGACCACGCAAGGTTCCTGTGTTTACCATCAGGCTGATGGGTGTAGTTTGCCTCGGGATATGCGCTCTGATATTTGTAATAATTTCTACTGTGGAGGATTGCAGGATTTCCGGCAGAATACCCCGGTTACCGGACCAGTTCGCGGTTTTTTCATAGCGGCGACCGAAAATACGCTCCATAGAGCGGCCTTGGTTCATGAAGATCACACGTTGATGATTCCGGTATCCTCGACGGATACGGATTGAAGCGGCTTGACCCGCTCGATATCTCCGCTTCTATCTAGTTGTGTCCGGGCCGTTTGATTCGATACAGCACCGGGCCGGGTTATCGGTCAAAACCAAGAGCTGGCCTCCAAACCAGAAAATTACCCTCTAGGCTGCTGCCTGCACCTAGCAGGCTGGATTTTCGATGCCCATCATGTCAGCCATTTTTGCCGCATCCGGTTTCAAGATTACCCCGCGTTCCGTCACTAATGCATCTATGAGTTCCGCAGGCGTCACATCGAACGAAGGGTTCCATCCATCAGCCCCAGCAGGAGCAACCGGGTAGCCGTTAAAGTTGAGTAATTCATCAGCAGCGCGCTGTTCGATAGGAATTCCCGTCCCGTTGGGAACCGCTAGGTCGACAGTCGAAGCTGGCGCGACCACCATCAACTTAACACCGTGATAGCGGGCGGTTACCGCTAAGCCATAGGTACCGATTTTGTTGGCGGCATCGCCATTGGCAGCAATCCGGTCTGCACCAACGATGACCCAACGGATCATACCCTGCCTCATCAGTGATGCCGCCGCACCATCCGCCAGTAATGTGACCGGAATCCGGTCCTGTACGAGTTCCCAGGCAGTCAGCCGTGCGCCCTGCAGCCAAGGGCGCGTCTCATCGGCATAAACCTGCGCAATCAGCCCTGCTGCGTAGCCAGCGCGAATCACCCCTAATGCCGTGCCATAGCCGCCAGTAGCCAACGAGCCAGCATTGCAATGCGTTAGGACTGCTCCGCACTCACCGAGCAGTTCTGCGCCCAGCAGACCCATACATTGATTGGCGGCAATATCTTCTTCGTGAATCGTCCGCGCCTCAATCAGCAGCCTCTCAAGCGGATTACCGGACGTATTGGCGATAACCTGCTTCATACGTCTCAGCGCCCAAAACAAGTTGACGGCGGTAGGCCGGGATGCTGCAAGCCGATCTAGATCTTCTTGCATTGCAATTTGCCAGTGCCCTTGTGTCTTGGCATAACTGTTCCTGGCTGCCAGCACTACGCCATAGGCTGCGGTAATACCGATAGCCGGCGCACCTCGCACCACCATGCAGCGAATCGCTGTGGCAACCTCGGCAGCAGTCGTCAACCGCTGGTAGCGGATTTCCCCTGGTAGAAGACGCTGGTCGAGCAGTTCCAAAGTATTATCGCGCCAAATAATGGCGCGAACGTGATCATGATTAAGCGGTATCATTGAGCCTCATCTTGAAAAATCACCATCCGAGGTGGGTTCAGCAGATTTAATGCTTATTGCTGGTTTAGCAACAAGCAGGATTTGCAGGCAGGTAACGAAAAAAATCTTGCCAAAATACCAGGATAACGCGCAAAATGATGTTATTTATTCTTTGAACAACATTTTTTGCAATTCTGACACAGTGTTGTATCATTACACCTCAAGACCGGCCGGCTGGCCATTCGTAATGGCAACCGCTCGGGTATACTGGTTAAGTGGATGATCGCGGTTAAGCTGACCCGGTCCCCGCGACCTGAGATTCTTGATGTGCCGTGTACTGAATTTTCAGCGCCTATTGGGAGAGTATACCGATGAAAGTAAACCTGCATAAGTTCAGCCTGGGTCTGGCTGCTTCGATGATGCTGTTCGCCGCACTGCCGGCACATGCGATTAATAAGTACGGTTGCATTTACGCTGTGGATCCCTATGACAAGATCGTCAAAGATCCCTATGGCAATTGCATCCGCACGCCTTTCTGGACAGCCGAGAAAAATATTCCAGAGTGTGGTGCTGTTGCTGTCGTTGAGCCACCTCCAGCCGCGCCTGTGGTCGAAACTTTGACTTTGGGCGCTGATGCCTATTTTGATTTTGACAGGGCTAATTTGAAGCCTGCTGGTATGGCTAAGCTGGACCGTCTGTCGGCTGATTTGCGGCGTGTTGCCTCAGTCTCTTCGATTCTGATCGTTGGCCACACCGACGGCAAGGGTAGCCAGGAATACAACCTCCGTCTTGGCCAGCGTCGCGCTGATAGTGTCGCTAGTTATCTGGTCTCCAAAGGAGTGCCTGCCTCATTGATCAGCACCCAGAGCCGCGGCAAACTCGACCCCGTGGCCCCGAATACGCTGCCAAATGGCCGGGATAACCCCGCTGGCCGTGCATTAAACCGCCGGGTGGTTATCACCGTGACAGCTAAGGAACGTGTTATCAGCCAGTAAGCTTCTGGCGTCTTAGCGTATAGGAACTACGCCCCGGCAAACCGCCGGGGCGTTTTTTTGCGCCCCGTAGATTCGCCGCTATAATCCGGTGTCACCGCCCGGAGAACGCGCATGCCGCAAGCTGCCACTGCTTTGCTCAACGCCCGCTGGATCGTTCCGGTCGAACCGGAAGGGCAAGTTCTCGAACACCATACCCTCGCCATTCATGAGGGTCGCATCCTGGCCATCCTGCCCCAAGCCGAAGCCGCGATCCGTTATACTTGAAACGCATCTGCACTCGACCAGCATGTGCTGATGCCCGGTCTGATCAACGCCCATACCCATGCCAGCATGACCCTGATGCGCGGGTTGGCTGATGATCTGCCATTGATGCGCTGGCTTACAAGATCATATCTGGCCTGCGGAGATGCGCTGGGTTGATGCTGATTTTGTCCGCGACGGAACGCGGCTGGCTATCGCTGAAATGTTGCGCGGCGGGGTGACCTGCTTCAACGATATGTACTTTTTCCTGAAGCGACGGCCGCTGTCGCCCGTGAAGCCGGAATGCGCGCTTGTGTTGGGCTGATCGCCCTGGATTTCCCTCGGCCTACGCTCGAAATCTGGATGAGTATCTGGATAAAGGCCTGGCGCTGCATGAGGCACTTAAATTTGAACCGTTGCTCCATACCGCTTTTGCGCCTCACGCTCCCTACACCGTATCAGCGCCAGCACTCGAACGAATTGGCCAACTGGCTGCTGACCGGAATATCCCCGTGCATATCCACGTCCACGAAACCGTTGCCGAAATTGCGCAATTCGTAACTGAGCAGGGTTGCCGGCCACTGGATCGCCTGGAGCAGCTGGGTCTGTTATCGCCGCAACTATTGGCTGTCCATTTGACCCAAGCGGAGCCCAGTGAAATTGAGCGGCTGGCGCATGCTGGCGCCCATGTGGCGCATTGCCCAGAATCCAATCTTAAGCTGGCCAGCGGTTTCTGCCCGATCGCTCGATTAGACGCGGCTGGCGTCAATGTCGCTATCGGTACTGATGGTGCAGCTAGCAATAACGATCTTGACCTGTTCGGCGAGTTGCGCATCGCAGCGTTGCTGGGTAAGGGCATGGCTGGCGATGCATCCGCCCTTCCAGCGGCCCGGATCCTGCGCATGGCGACGCTGAACGGCGCCCGTGCACTGGGTCTGGCTGAAGAAACCGGCTCATTGGAGCCAGGTAAGTCGGCTGACATTATTGCAGTCAATCTCGGCATGGTGGAAACCGAGCCGGTTTACCATCCAGTCTCACAATTAGTTTATGCCACAGGGCGCCATCAGGTCAGCGACGTTTGGGTTGCTGGCCGCCGGTTGTTGGCGGACCGGCAGTTGATCACCCTGGATACACAGGAAATCATCCAGCATGCGCGGGAATGGCGGGATCGAATCATTGGAACCGGTTGGGCATAAAATCCAATCTGTATCAGCCAAACCTGCCAGAAACCTTTCATTTAGCCAATAGAGCCGGACATGACAACCGCTAATTCAAATGTGGACTATCAGGAAATCGCTAAATTTGAGGAGCTCGCCGGTCGCTGGTGGGATCCGGATAGCGAATTTAAACCTCTGCACGATATCAATCCCCTGCGCCTGACTTATATTGATGAGCGGGTCGGTGGTTTAGCCGGAAAGCGGACGCTCGATGTTGGTTGCGGCGGTGGCATCCTTGCCGAAAGTATGGCGCTGCACGGTGCTCAAGTACTCGGCATCGATATGGGCGAAGCGCCGCTGGCCGTGGCACAGTTGCACCAGCTCGAATCCGGCGCGGTCCTCGACTATCGGCGCATCACTGCTGAAGAATTGGCTGAAAGCGAGCCAGGTAGTTTTGATGTGGTGACCTGTATGGAGATGTTGGAGCATGTTCCTGAACCGGCCTCGACTATTCGCGCCTGCGCTCGATTAGTCAAGCCGGAGGGTCATCTGGTCTTCTCAACCATCAATCGTAACCCTAAGTCCTATCTGTTTGTTATTATTGGTGTAGAGTATGTGTTGCGGATGCTGCCCAAGGGTACTCACGACTACCGTAAATTCATTCGTCCCTCAGAATTGGAGGGCTGGACGCGAGAGGCCGGTTTGGTAATGAAAGAAATGACGGGTCTGCATCACAATCCACTGACGGGCCGCTACTGGCTGGGGCCGGGTGTGTCGGTCAACTATATGCTCTACTGCCGGCCAGATACCATATGACCTCTGGTTCAATTGATGATCAATTGCCAGCCTGTGTGCTATTTGACCTGGATGGCACCTTGCTGGACACAGCACCGGATCTAGCAGCGGCGTTGTATCGGCTTTGTCGTGAGTACGGCGTTCCCGAACCGCCATTTTCCGCCATCCGGCGAACCGTCTCGCACGGCTCGCCCGGTATGCTTAAAGCCTGCTTCGGGCTGGGAGTCGATGACCCTCTCTATGCCGAGTGCAACCGGCGGTTTCTAGAGCTTTACTATGAAGCTATCGCTGTTGATACCGTGCTGTTTCCTGGTATGAGCGAAGTACTAGCGCGTTTGGAAGCAGATTCTATCCATTGGGGCATCGTGACCAACAAACCTGGGTGGCTCACTGAACCTTTGGTGAAGGCGGTAGGGCTGTGGCCGCGGGCCGCCTGCGTGGTCAGCGGTGATACGCTGGATAAGCGTAAACCCGAGCCGGAACCGTTATGGCACGCTTGCAAACAGATTGGTGTAGCGCCGGCCTGCTCGCTGTATATTGGCGACGCCGAACGCGATGTACAGGCCGGCAAACGAGCAGGCATGATGGCACTGGTAGCCAAATTTGGTTATCTGAGCGGCGAGGATTGCCCGGAAAAATGGGGGGCGGATGGTTTTCTGGAGAAGCCGCTTGATTTGCTGGCTTGGTTGGTATCAGGATCAACCCCTGCCTAGATGCTCCCATACGCGATGCCACCAGGAACGATGCACTGAAAATTCGGCGGCGCGGACCCACAATACCGTGATGTTATCTTGATATGGACGCTGATGGGCGGCTATTGCCGCCAGCAGTGTCTGACAGGGGGTGCCGTTTACCTGGGGATTTCTTTTTAACATCGCTGCAATCTGCTGCTCACTCAGTGTCAAAACGCCATCACTTGCCAGCAGGATCTGATCGCCCTCTTTGAGGGTATGGGCATGGTGTGACAAGTCCACTAAATCGAGCGCATCCCCTGTCACGGCGCTCATCAGCGCATTGCGGTCGGGGTGCCGGGCAGCGAAATCCGCGCTGATTTCACCCGCAGCGACCCGGTGGGCTAAAATGCTGCGATAGGCGTGATCCTGATTCAGACGATGTAACCGCCCCCGCCGCCACAACCAAAGGGGCGAATCGCCGACACTGATCCAGTACAAACCTTCTTCAGCCAGCACCACCGCCAACAGTGTACAGCCCATTCCACTCAATCCCTCTGGATCGGTAGCTACTTTTCGTCCCATCTGAGTGTTGACATGCAGCAAGGTCTGTTCGAGCCGCTTGGGAATTGTAGTGGCAGATACGGCGTCATAGGTCTCGATAAATTCACGCACCGCTAGAGTGCTTGCCAAGGCGCCACCCTGTTCACCTCCCATGCCATCGGCTAATACCAACAGCAGGTCGCCTGCACCTAGTTCTGATGGCAGCTCGAAAACTCCATAATCATCTTCCTGGCGTGAACGGCTGCCTTGTGCCATTCCTTCATCGTGAATCCACGCCACCATGCCATTTTCTCCCGGTTAGCCGCCAGCGCACCAGTCGAAGCTGGGGCCACACAGCGGTACAAACCGCAAACGAGCCTGCCCGACTTGCAGCATTTCGCCGCCTTTCAGCTCCACCGATTCTTGAATCATTCGTCCATCCAGCCAAGTTCCAGTGGCAACTGATTGCAAATAGAACCGCCGGGACCGCATGGTGTAAATGATAGCGGCTTGATTTTCGTGAGCGATGGTTTCATCGCCAAAATCCAGCCGGAGGCGGGCGCCTGCCCCTCGGCCGATGTCATTGACGCCATAACCCAGTGACAATACTTTGCCCCGCTCAGGGCCGGCAATCACGACGAGCCAGCCCACCACTAAGTCAGACAATGCAGCGCCTGCCATGGCTGTAGGGTTGGTCACTACTGAATTTGCCGATGGCATTGCTGCCGGTCGAGAGCGATTAGCTGCTTCGGGGCGGGCAATGCGGCGAGTTGGCTCAACAGGTGGATTCGGAGAGGAACCACCTTTTTTAAAGCCGCGATACAGAGGCATGCGACTTCTCCTGATCTTAGAGGCGGTGTTTAGCAAACCACCTGATTTATGAATGGTCCACCCGGAAATGCAGGCGCACTTCACCCAACTCTACGACATCGCCATTTCCAAGCATCTGGCTTTGAATCCGCTTCCCATTGATCCAGGTTCCATTTGTGGAATTCAAATCGCAAATCTGGAATGAGCCATCGGGTAAATAATAAATCTCAGCATGGTAATTCGAGACTGAGTCGTTATCGAAACATATATTGTTATCGGGTGCGCGGCCCAACCGGCATAGGGCCGATTGTAACCGTAAATCCCCCTTACCCACTGCATCGGTACGAATAAAACGCGCTCGCACCGGCACCGGTTCAGGCAACTTGCGTCGTTGTCGCGAAAAGGGCCAGAAGTTGAAGCTCATTTTTGATTAAACCCTCCTCCTGAGTCGCTGGGAGCACCCCAGAGATTATCACGCTTCGGTGCTGCAGCCGGACCTTGTGACGGTTTCTTCGCCGATGGATCATAAGGTATCACTTTCCACGGACGGGCTTTTTGGGGGGTGGCCCTCTGAGAGCGTTGGGCTTTCTTAGGTGCTTTTGATTCCTGATCGCCGCTTGTTCACTGTGTTGGCTGCCGTGCGACGGGAGCTTTGGCGCAACTTCAGCTAGGAACCCGTGGTATGCACTCAGTCGCGTTTGCTGGTGGTTCCTCTTGGGTTGTTTCCGGTCTACTCTTTGTGGCTGTCGATCCGGACGTGTCCTGCGCTATTGGGGATTCTGGCGAATTTGTCATTTCCGGTGTCCCCTTCATAACGGGCGGCTGAGGCTCGCCTCCGGCTACCGGCAACTCAGGTGAGCCACCGGCTGTTTTTGACATGCCCTTCATGGCTGCAGACCCGTCTTCGATCACCGGTTTTTCCAGCGGAGCTGGTAAGTGTGCCGGCTCTGCGCTTCCGGCTGGCACCGGCGAATCAACAACCTTATGAGGCGTTGAAGAAAGCGTGGACGGTGTTGTGGTTGATACTGGAGTGTTAGGAACCGCTGGCGGATTTGCGGCCGATGGCTCCAGTTCGCCTAAGCGGTAGCGAGGCAGCGGCTTTGATTCCAAGGTTTGCGGGATCGGCTTGGACAAGCCTAGCCAGATGAGCGCTGCTGCTACAGCTGCCAACGCCATACCGCCTGTAGCGAAGGCGGCTAACCGCCATCGGGATGCAGGCGTCTGCACAGCATTTTGCTGTTGCTCGACTGAAGCGGTGTGGGCAGCCGCGGGTGGTTGCGTGAATTTCAGCCAGCCGCCAGAATCGGATTCGACGGGCTCCAGCAGTGATTTCGGTGAATGATCCGTGAGTTGCGGCGATTCAGGTCTTAGCGGATCATTCGCTATGGGATTCGCCAGCCGGCCGGTGACCCGCGGTGTTTCAAATATCGGGGCAGGTCTAACAGGGGTGATCGGCAGCATAATCACCGTTTCATCACTGTTGTCATCGTGTGAGCCAGCGAGCGCTGCTTGCATATCCGCGACAGTGAGGAATCGTTGTTCCGGCCGTACTTCCAATGCCCGGTCGATTACCCGCAGCAGATTGGTGCTGTAGCGGCCCGCACCTGCCTTGATAGCAGGCTCTATATTATCGTCGAGCAACCGGTCAGCCGCTTCTGTCGGGGCGTGACCGATTATGCAACGGTATAAAACGGCGCCGAGAGCGTAGATATCGGTCCAGGTCCCATACCGGTCATTACGGGTCGTGTACTGTTCGGGCGGTGAATAACCTGGTGTGACCAGGCTGGTGACGCTCTGGCTGTGACGTCCCGCCGCCTGCCGGGCTGCACCGAAATCAATTAGCAGTACCCGGTGGTCACTGGCGCGCACATATAAATTGGAAGGCTTGATATCGCGATGTAGATAACCTTGTTCGTGTACCGCTTGCAGTGCAGGCAGCACATCTTCCAATAGGCCACGCACTTCATCCTCGCGCAGCGTTTCTTCTCCCTGTAGCATCATGTTTAACGGTTGGCCTTCCTCATAATCCATCACGATGTAGGCAGTGCCGTGACCTCGAAAATAGCGCTTGACCCGTACCACGTAGGGATGCTGAATTCGAGCCAGTACCCGCGCCTCATCAAGAAAACGCTCTAATCCCCAGCGATAGTCCGATATTGCGCCTTCAGTGTCGCTGGTGTCTCCTTGGGTATTAGGGTGAACGGTCACTCCATTAGGATCGCGAAACGACCATTCCACTGGAAAGTATTCTTTGATGGCAACCCAGGTATCCAGATGGGTGTCTCGTGCCTTGTAGGTCACACCAAATCCGCCAGCTCCTAGAATCGAGTCAATACGATACTCGTCCAGCATGCAACCCACAGGAAGGGCATTGGCGCGCCGGCCCTTGCTCTTGGATGGCGTAGATGGGGAGGTGGTGGTCATAAAGGCGAACCGGTTTGAATCAATGAATCTGAAAAACTAAAAATCCGCGCTGCGCGGGGTACGCGGAAACGGAATGACATCACGCACATTGCTCATCCCAGTCACGTAGCTGATGGTGCGTTCGAAACCCAGCCCGAATCCGGCATGCGGTACACTGCCATAGCGGCGCAGATCCCGATACCAATTATAGGCGGTTTTGCTCATGCCCAGTTCATCCAGCCGTGCATCCAGCACATCCAACCGCTCTTCGCGTTGGCTTCCACCGATGATTTCACCGATACCTGGCGCTAGGACATCCATTGCCGCCACCGTCTGGCCATCATCATTGAGGCGCATATAGAAGCTCTTGATTTTTTTAGGGTAATTCATCAATATCAGCGGCCGTCCCACGTAATCATCAGCCAGATAGCGCTCATGCTCGGACTGGAGATCCATACCCCACTGGATGGGAAACTCAAAAGGCCGGTCCGCTTGTTCCAGAATGCGGATCGCTTCGTTATAAGCCATGCGCTCGAAGGGTGAATTGACTACCTGCTCCAACCGTTGGATGCAGGTTTTATCAATCCGCTGGGCAAAAAAGGATAAGTCATCGGCTCGCTCTTCAAGCATCGCCTGGAAGATAAATTTTAATAATGCCTCAGCTAGATTAGCATTAGCGTGGAGGTCCGCGAAGGCGGTTTCCGGCTCAACCATCCAAAACTCTGCCAGATGGCGGCTGGTGTTGGAGTTTTCGGCACGGAAGGTTGGCCCGAAAGTGTAGACCTTGGATAAAGCCAGACAGTAGGCTTCAACATTGAGCTGGCCGGAGACAGTCAAAAATGTTTCGCGGCCAAAAAAATCCTGCTCAAAATCAATATGGCCTTCGACAGTGCGAGGTGGATTGACCCGATCCAGGGTACTCACTCGGAATAGCTCGCCGGCCCCCTCGCAATCACTGGCGGTGATAATCGGGGTATGTACCCAGAGATAACCCTGCTCATGGAAAAACCGCTGAATAGCCTGTGCCAGGCAATGCCGCACCCGGGCCACTGCGCCGATGCTGTTAGTGCGTGGCCGCAAGTGCGCGACTGTGCGCAAGTACTCAAAACTGTGCGGCTTGGGTGCAATGGGATAGGTTTCTGGATCTTCAACCCAACCGGCAACATCGATTTGGTCGGCATGCAGTTCCACGGCTTGCCCTTTGCCGGAAGAGGCGACGACTTCACCACTGACACGCAATGCGCAACCTGCGGTCAGATGCACGACCTCGCTGAGATAATTAGGGAGATCATTTGGGGCAATGACTTGCAGCGCATCAAAACACGAACCATCGTGGAGCGCAATGAAGGACAGTCCGGCCTTAGAATCGCGACGAGTCCGCACCCAACCCTGCACAGTGATTCGACAACCTAGAGAAACCTGGCTGTTCAGTATAGTAGCGATGGTATGAACGGGCATTGAACATTCGACTCCTGGCATGGGGCCAGGCAGTAAGCTCGACCCCATGCCATTGGCTAGATCTGCACCTGATATTTTTCGAAATGCCGCGTTTTGGCCTGGCTGATCCAATTATCACGGCGGATACGTCCGAATGATTTGATAGCGGCTTCAACCCGGTCGATGTCAGCATCGCTCAAGGTGGCCAGTTCCTGATAACGGGAGATGCCGCAAGCGTTTAGCTTTTTTTCCAGAGCCGGGCCAATACCGCTAATGAGTTTAAGATCGTCCGGTTCAAGAGGGGCGGGGGGAATAGCAGGTATCGGCTTCGCGGGTTTTTCGGCCGGAGGCGCCGGCGCGGCTTGTACCACGACGGGTGGTTCGGGCAGCGGAACCGGCTCGGATGTTGCTGCCGGCTCGGCTACTGGTGGAGCTGAAGCCACTTTGACCTGGGGTTTTGGCGCCCGGGCCGGCTTTTTCGTTGCGACCGGTTCTGCCGGCGGCACTTGCGGGCCGGTCCAGTCCGGGTAGGCAATTCCACCTTGACGCAGCACTGCGAAGTATTCGTCCCACCACTGGTTCTGCGTTCGAATCCAGCGTTGCAACACATCCTCCATTTGTTGTACCCAGGAAGCCATAACCTCTGGTGTTCCCTGCTCATGGGCGACCTTGTGTACCCACTGCTCAACCCAGCTTGCTTCTTGTTGTAAGGTCTTCTTAACCGCTGATTCCCAGGTTGCCAGATTCCTGAGATAAGTTTCCCGCCAAGCCTCAACACCAGCTGGCGGCTGGAATGGCACAGCCGAACACAGACTTTCCCATAGACGTTTCTGAGCGTCAGTCCAGCTTTTGAAAATGTCTTCGTTGATCCACGGCTTCACGTTGCTAACCTCTAGCATATTATGACATTGAGAGTGGTCATCCAGCCCCATCAGGAACAAAGCAATCAACATAATTATGGACAGGACAATTACCATGTCGATCTGCGGATGCGGGTCGCATAGGAACGATGATGCCGGTCTCTCACAGGTCAGGATTCGCTATAGTGTAGCGGTCCTTATTTTTCACTCCACTCTAGTTATTGGCATCCTCTGTACAAGCAGGCAGGAAATTTACTTCACTCGCATCCCCGGTTCTGCGCCATTATCGGGGTTGAGCAGGTAAATGCCGCTGCTACCGCCGGCTGCCAGCACCATGCCTTCCGAAACGCCAAAGCGCATCTTACGCGGGGTCAAGTTGGCGGCCATCACAGTCAACCGTCCTTGCAACTCTTCCGGCGCATAAGCCAGCTTGATTCCGGCGAACACTTGGCGGATTTCGCCGCCAAGATCGAGCTCCAGACGCACCAATTTATCGGCGCCAGCCACGGCCTCGGCCTTGATGATCCTTGCTACCCGCAGATCGATCTTGGCAAAATCTTCAATAGTAATGAGGGGACTGACGGGGTCATCAGCCAGTGGTCCGGGAGATGAAGCGGGCACTTCGCGAGCAGGTGAATAATTCTCCTTGGATTCGTCAATCATGGCGGTAATCTGCGCCATATCCACCCGCTGCATTAATGGCTTAAATTCGCCAATTTTATGATCTAACAATGGTTTTTCAAGATTATTCCAGCGCAGTGGCGGAATTTGCAGAAACTGTTCAACCTGAGCGGCCAGACCTGGCAATACCGGCTTGAGGTAGATGATGAGAACCCGGAATAAGTTTAACCCTAGGCTGCACACTGCCTGCACTTCGTCATGAGCGTCGGGCTGCTTAGCTAGAATCCACGGTTTCCGCTCGTCGATGTACTGATTAGCACGATCGGCCAGCGCCATGATCTCACGCATCGCCCGTCCGAATTCCCGCCCTTCGTAGGCGTGAGCAATCGATTCGCTGGCTGTGGCAAACTCGGCATACAATGCCGGTTCAGCCAGACTATCGGCTAGTTGACCGCTGAACCGGCGGGTGATGAAACCGGCGCAGCGGCTGGCAATATTGACCAGCTTGCCTACTAGGTCACTGTTAACCCGATGCAGGAAATCCTCGAAATTCAGATCTAGATCGTCAATGCCATCGTTTAGCTTGGTGGCAAAGTAGTAACGCAGGTATTCCGGGCGCAGATGGTGGAGATAGGTACGGGCCTTGATAAAAGTACCGCGTGATTTGGACATTTTCTGTCCGTCCACGGTTAGAAAACCATGGCAATGTACCGCTGTTGGCTTGCGGAAACCAGCGCCAGTCAATTCCGCTGGCCAAAATAGAATATGGAAATAAGCAATATCCTTGCCGATAAAGTGATAAACCTCAGCAGTGCTATCTGGAGCCCAGAAATCATCAAAATGTAGCCCGGTGCGGTCGCAATAATTCTGGAAGCTGGCCATATAACCAATGGGTGCGTCTAACCAGACGTAGAAATACTTGCCGGGCGCATCAGGAATCTCAAACCCCCAGTAGGGCGCATCGCGGGAGATATCCCACTCCTGCAAGCCGGCGGTGAACCATTCGTTGAGTTTATTGGCCATCTGGGGCTGGATCGGCCCGCTGATAATCCAATCCTGTAGCATGGCCTCAAAATCGGCCAGCTTGAAGAAAAAGTGCAGTGATTCCTTAGTGACCGGTGTCGCGCCAGAAATAACTGAACGGGGATTTTTCAAATCAGTGGGCGAATAGGTGGCTCCGCAATTCTCACAACTGTCGCCGTATTGGTCGAGAGCACCGCAACGCGGACATTCGCCTTTGATAAAGCGATCCGGCAAGAACATCTGTTTTTCGGGATCGAAAGCCTGAGTAATGACTCGGCGGCTGATATGGCCAGCCGCATCCAGCCGATGGTAGATCAATTCAGCGTAATGGCGGTTTTCCGGAGAATGTGTTGAATAATAATTGTCGAATTCAACCAGGAAATCGGCAAAGTCGGCTTGATGCTCGCGCCAAACTTGTTCAATCAACTGTTCCGGCGTCACGCCATCTTGTTCGGCGCGCAGCATGATCGGGGTGCCGTGAGCGTCATCAGCGCACACGTAGTAACAATGATGGCCGCACAGTTTCTGGAAGCGAACCCAGATATCGGTCTGGATGTATTCCACCAAGTGACCGATGTGGATGGGGCCGTTGGCGTAAGGCAGGGCGCTGGTGACGAGGATTCGACGGTTTTGGTCGCTCATGGCACGGGAAATCGCGTTGGGAAGAGGTCGGAAAAGAGATTAAGTTAGCAGCATTCCGCCATGGCTGTCATCCGCAATTAGGTTGTTAATGAATGGAGATTCAAGTGAAAGTCAAAACAGTATTGAGCGGATTGATAGGGCTGACTGGGCTGTTGACTGCGAATACAAGCCATACTAGCGGTCTTGGTACCCTTTCGGAGCAACTGTGGAGTCAGAGCTTTTGTGAGCAGGCGGTCTCTTTGGCTCAGCAACGTGGGGAAGCGCCCGAACAGGTTAAGTTGGCCGATTGCCGGCTGCTGAATTACTATCAACCATCCTATTGGCAATGCGTGATGGCAGTTTTGCAGGCCGATGCCGGTCTGAAACTGAATACTGCGCGCGAACGATGTTTGGCCGGCTATTGATGTTTGGCCGGCTATTGATCGATGTATTGTCAGATCAGGCGATGTAAACCAGCGCCCGGTTTTCTTTTTTTTCGAAAATAAATTCGATGGCTGAGGAGAAGTCCCACTTATGACTGCTGTATCGCGCACTGATGTGGAGAATGCCCTTAAGGGCTATGTAGACCCCTATCTCGAACAGGATCTGGCCGCTGCTAAATGTATCAAGCAGATTCAGACGGGGGATGATGGGCAAATCGAGATCAATGTGGAACTGGGGTTTCCGGCAGCAGGATATCAGGATACGCTAATCGCTGCGCTCCGTGGCCAATTAGCGATGTTACCGGGCGCCAGCGAAGTGACCATTCATGTAAGTAGCAAGATCCTCGCTCACGAGGTGCAAAAGGGTTTAAAGCCTTTGCCAGGGGTCCGGAACATCATCGCCGTTGCTTCTGGAAAAGGCGGGGTGGGAAAATCCACGACAGCGGTCAATTTGGCACTCGCTTTAAGCGCTGAGGGCGCCCGGGTTGGTTTGCTGGATGCCGATATCTACGGTCCTAGCCAGCCCCGGATGCTTGGCGCGAACCAGCAACCGGAATCTCCGGATGGTAAGTCGTTATTGCCCATCGTCAGCTACAATATTCAGTCGATGTCTATTGGCTATCTGATTGAAGAAGAAACGCCAATGGTGTGGCGTGGACCGATGGTCACTCAAGCGCTGGAGCAATTATTGCGTGATACCCGCTGGAACGATCTGGACTATTTGGTCATTGATTTGCCGCCGGGTACCGGTGATACGCAACTCACTTTGTCGCAAAAAGTGCCGGTCAGCGGGGCGGTTATTGTCACGACTCCCCAGGATATTGCGCTGCTGGATGCCCGCAAGGGACTGAAAATGTTTGAGAAGGTCGAGGTGCCGGTTCTGGGGATTGTTGAAAATATGAGCATTCACATCTGCTCAAAGTGCGGTCATGAGGAAAATATCTTCGGCGAAGGCGGAGGGAAGCGCATGGCGGAACAATACAATGTGCCGTTTCTTGGTGCGCTGCCGCTGGATATCCGGATTCGTGAAGAAACCGACAACGGCCGGCCGACCGTGGTGGCGGAGCCAGCCAGCCGGATTGCCGAGCTATACCGGGATATTGCTCGCCGCACTGCAGCCCGTTTGTCACAGCAGGCCCGCAACTACAGCCACAAGTTTCCGGATATTGTCATTCAGAGTACGTAAAGCTTTCCCGATCTATTTTCGAGTGCGGTTACTTCAAATTCTCTTGAGAGGAGGTGTTGTATGAAATTTCTGAAAACCGGGTTGGTAGCGGTGACGATAATGGCGACAGGATTGTTGATCCTGCCCATCAAAGAGGCCAATGCTGCGGAGAAGTGCCGCCAGGAAAAGACGGTCGTCAATGGTCGCGTGGTTGAAACCAAGACCGTATGCACAAAAGTTAAACCTAAGCCTAAGTATCGCACCGTCTGCGAGGAATACTGGCGCCGTGGCATTAAGTACCGCGAGTGCCATGAAGTCAGAGTGCGCTGAACGCCTATCGAGCGCGGTTCAAACCGCGCTTTCCATTTTCCAGGGAGAATTCCGTGCGCCTATGCGACCGTGACATCGAACGCTATCTTGAAGAAGGCAGAATCCGCATCGAGCCGCGTCCGGTGTCCAGCCGTATTAATGGCGTTAGCGTGGACTTGCATCTCGGCCATCGTTTCCGGGTATTCAACGACCATGCTGCATCGCATATTGACCTGAGCGGTCCGCGGGAAGAGATGGATCATGCTATCAACTGCATCATGAGTAAGGAAATCCGGATCGGTCCCGATGATGCGTTTTTCATTCATCCCGGTGAATTGGCTTTGGCAGCTACTGCTGAGACGATCACTGTTCCCGATGATCTGGTTGGCTGGCTGGATGGGCGTTCCAGCCTAGCCCGGCTGGGGCTTATGGTGCATGTCACCGCTCATCGCATTGATCCGGGTTGGAGCGGGGCTATCGTCCTGGAGTGTTTCAACAGCGGCAAATTGCCCCTAGCGCTGCGCCCAGGCATGGCAATTTGCGCGATCAGCTTTGAGATGCTCAGCGGTCCAGCGCTGCGCCCCTACAACAAGCGGCAGGATGCAAAATACAAGCGGCAAACGGGTCCGACCCCAAGCCGGATCGGTGGCGATGAACCACGTGAAAAGGGATATTAAGAGAGAGAGGCGCAATCCTCCAGCCGCAGCGGTTTCATAAGCGGTTTCCCGTCGAACCACACCTGCTCACCTTCCAATCGAAGCCGGCCTTCTGCGAACCAGCCGATCGCCTGCGGATACAGACGATGTTCCTGTTCCAATACCCGCGCCGCTAGCCGGTCAGGATCGTCATCCGGTAAGACCGGCACCCGTGCTTGCACGATAACCGGTCCCCCATCCAATTCAGCCGTTACGAAATGAATGGTTGCGCCATGCTCGGTTTCTCCTGCAGCAATGGCTCGTTCATGCGTGTGCAATCCGCGAAATTCCGGTAATAGCGAGGGATGGATGTTAAGCAACCGCCCCCGGTAATGCTCAGTAAAGCCAGCAGTCAGCACGCGCATGAAGCCGGCCAAAATTACTAGATCCGGTTGTTGACGATCGATTAATTCAATGAGAGTAGCTTCGAACTCAGGCCGGCTGGAGAAGTTCTTATGATCCAATCCCATTGCGGGGACACCGGCTTGCCGTGCCCGTTCCAGGCCATAAACGCCCGGTTGGTTACTGATCACAGCAGCGATTTCGACCGGCAGCTTGCCGCGTGCCGCTTGATCGAGAATTGCCTGTAAGTTGCTGCCACGCCCAGAAATCAGTACCACTAACCGGCATTTTCTTGCGGTACTCATGGAAGAAATTCCACAACGGGTTCACCTTCGCCGGTGATAATTTCGCCAATTGCCCAAGCAGTTTCACCTGCTTCATTCAAGACAGTCAGCGCCTGATCCGCATCCTCCGCCGCAACGCAGACCATCATACCCACGCCACAATTGAAAGTTCGCCACATCTCGGCCTCGATAACCCCCCCTTGTTGTTGCAACCATTGAAAGATTGCTGGACGCAGCCAGCTTTGAGTGTCAATGCGCGCCTTGACGCCAACGGGCAGAACCCGGGGCAGATTCTCGGTCAGGCCGCCACCGGTGATGTGGGCAATGGCTTTTACTTCCAGTGTCTCTAGCAGTTTCAGCACCGGCTTGACGTAGATACGGGTCGGCATGAGCAACGCTTCGCCAAGGGTCCGGCCTTCAATAAGAGGTTGATCTAGCTTTGAGCCGCTGACTGCCAGGATCTTGCGGATCAGCGAGTAGCCATTGGAGTGCGGGCCAGAGGAGGCCAGTCCAAGCAAGATATTACCCGCTTTGACCCGGTGGCGGTCGATGATCCGTGTCTTCTCGACCACCCCGACGCAGAAGCCAGCCAGGTCGTAATCATCTTCGCTGTACAGACCGGGCATTTCAGCGGTTTCCCCGCCGACCAGCGCTGCACCTGCCTGCTCGCAACCGTCAGCGATGCCTTTGATGACGTTTGCGGCAACGTCCACATTCAGCCGGCCGGTTGCGTAATAATCCAGGAAAAACAACGGCTCAGCGCCAACTACCAGTACATCGTTGACGCACATGGCCACCAAATCAATGCCGATGGTGTCATACCGGTTCAGCGCCAGGGCCAATTTAAGCTTGGTACCGACGCCATCCGTTCCGGAAACCAGCACGGGTTGGCGGTAGCGATCCAGCGGCAGCTCAAACAGAGCGCCGAAGCCGCCCAAGTCACCCAGAACACCGGGTCGCAAGGTACGCCGGACATGAGGTTTTATGCGGTCTACCAAACGGTTACCGGCATCAATATCCACGCCGGCATCGCGGTAGCTAAGTGAGGAGGACGATGGATGTGAGTCATTCACGAAGAGGTTACCTTCAAGCTATATGATTTTAACGGATGTCGAACCTGTTTCCCGTCAGCGGGAGAGGGATGTAAGGCGGGAGATCAGATAAGATTCTCCACAATCTCGAATTTGAATGGCAAGGCGTAGTGCCCATGTACGAAGGCGAACGTTTTAATAGTATCAGCCACTTGGTTGGCGCGGTAGCGGCGTTGACGGGTTTGGTGATTGTCGTGGTGGTTGCTGCGCAACAGGGCGATCCGTGGAAAATTGTCAGTTTCAGCATTTACGGAACTACTTTGTTTCTGCTGTACGTTATTTCCACGCTTTATCACAGCCTGCGCGGTAAAGCCAAGCGGATTTTTCGCAAGCTGGATCACTTGTCGATCTATTTTTTGATTGCCGGTACTTACACGCCGTTTACTCTGGTGACCTTGCGCGGTGTCTGGGGATGGACCATCTTCAGTATCATCTGGGGATTGACCTTATTCGGCATCATATTGGAAACGTTGCCACAAAAAGGCAATCGTATCCTGTCCGTGGTGGTCTATGTTCTGATGGGCTGGCTGGTGCTGGTGGCGCTCAAACCGCTGCTGGAGGTCTTGCCGTTGGCCGGTTTTGTCTGGCTCTTGCTGGGAGGTGTCTTTTACACCGGTGGTCTGGTGTTCTATCTTTTCGATGAAAAGGTTCGCCACTTTCATGGAATCTGGCACTTGTTCGTCCTTGCGGGCAGCGTCAGCCACTACTTGACGATTCTGCTGTATGTGGCTTGATGATTGACTCAATCAGCTCCAGGCGCGACAGTAGGCTTTCACTGGATTTTCGATCATCTGAGGTCTCCCTAACTTACTGCTTGAGAGACCATCAGATTTGCAGAATTGAAATTATCGGCAGAATTGGCCAGTGACTGGCGCGCCAGTAAATTCGTTGCCAGCGATCTGCACAGTTCCTTTGACTCCCCAGAACAGTCCATTTGCTCCAACGACTACCAGTTGTTCTCTAACTGATCCAGCCCCATCAGTAAAAAGGCCGGCATCCCTGAAATAGATATTTCCTATCGGAGATCCATTTTGATTAGTCAAAATCAGAGTGGTGGCCGCCGAAAACTGCGCAGGGGACTCTAAGTTATGAGTGGTTTGCCCTGAATACGACGTGCCTATCACGGGCCGATTATCTAATTCACCATTGGTGATGGCGCCTGTGAAGCAGGTGCCAGGCACCCCTAGAAACTGGGATAGACCATTGGGTAGCAACAAATCGGGGAAATATATGCGGGTGTCGGATCGAGTCAAAATTTGACAGGCTGGATCAATAGATAGTGTGAGTGTGCCTTCGAACTTTTGACAGATGGGAGGCAGAAAGGCAGCCAAAGCGTAGCTGGTATAAGCCAAAGCAGCTAAGATTCCGAAGCTCAAGTTCAGAATTAACTTTCTCATTTAAAAAAATCTCCAATGGGACGAGGAAGGAATGTGGTTTGGGTTCGTATTATTCGGCATAAATCATGTTTCAATCATGATGCATGAATGTCACATTATAGTTGAAGCTGCATCGCTTGCAAGATTGTAGTGTATGTCGATTTTCCCATCACCCCTAAGATAACGTACCCGCTGAAGAAGAGGTTTGCATGCTTGCTTCCGGCGCCGCCATGGCAGTGTCTCGATCATGAGCATGATCTTTAGCCAAAAGCATATACAGCGCGGGCACCACGAACAAGGTAAACAGCGTTCCCACGGCCATGCCACCCACCAGTACCAGGCCGATAGAGTTGCGGGCCGCTGCGCCGGCGCCGCTGACCAGAGTCAACGGTAAGTGACCGGCAATGGTCGCAGCACTCGTCATTAGGATCGGCCGCAGCCGGATCAATGCTGCCTCGGATACAGCTTCCAGTTTTCTCAGCCCGCCATCGATTTGGCGATGATTGGCAAATTCAACAATGAGAATGCCGTTCTTGGCGATCAGCCCTATCAGCGTCACCAATCCCACCTTAGAATAAATATTAAGAGTGGTGGTCCAACCTTCGGTGAAAGCAAAGGGAATGTTGGGGTTAGGCATTTTCAGGAACGTGAAAAGCAGCGCTCCAAACATAGCCAACGGCACCGAACCAAGCAGAATGATCAGCGGATCGCGGAAGCTGTTGAATTGCGCTGCTAGCACCAGGAAAATGAGTACGATAGCCAGGCTCATCGTAGTCAGAAATTGGTTACCGCCCTCTAGCCGCAATTGCCGCGATTCGCCAGTATAGTCAATCACGTACCCCTGCGGCATAAGCTTGGTTGCTTCGTCTTCCAGGAAACGCAGTGCCTGATCGAGCGGTTGCACTGCTACGCCGCTGATCTTGACGGCATTAAGTTGCTGGAAGCGGTTGAGCGAGCGTGGAACTGTGTGGTTGCGGACGGTAGCCACCGTTCCTAATGGGACCAGTTGGCCATTTGGACCGGTCACATAAAGGTTCTCTAGTTGCTCAGGGGTCAGCCGGTCGACCCGCTCCACTTGCGGGATGACTTTGTAACTGCGCCCGGCGATATTGAAGCGGTTGACAAAGTTGCCGCCTACGGCTGCCGCTAGGTCCGCGCCGACCTGCTGCAGATTCAGCCCCATGTCAGCGACTTTGTCCCGGTCGATGACGATCTCGGCTTGCGGCTGGTCGATCTTGACATCGATCATGGGTGGAAATGCGAACATCCCGCTTTGCGTTGCCTTGGCTTGCACCTGCTGGGCGATGGTGAGAATTTCTTGGGTGTCAGCGGTCGAGGCGATCAGGAATTCAACTGGAAACTGCCCGCCGCCGGGCAACGCCGGCGGCGTCACCGGAAACATCTCGATACCGGGAATGTGCCCCAGCTTCTGCTGCACTTCGGGCAGGATTTGAAATACAGTGCGCTCGCGTTCGCTCCAGGGTTTGGTCACCATGCCGCTAAAACCGGAGGTGGGAAAGGTAATCTGAAACGTGAAATCGGTTTCTGGTATCCCCATAAACAGGTCATTGGCAGCATTGGCAAACTGGGTGGTCTGATCAAGGGTAGCGTTGGCCGAAGCGTCGACGATGCCGAAGATCACGCCCTGATCCTCGCCGGGCGCAAGTTCCTGTGCCGAAAACATCCACATCGGCGGCACCAATGCGAACAAGGCTGCCCAAACTAGATACACCGCTGGACGCGCGGCCAACGCCCTGTCCAGCAGACGGCCATAAAAAGTCCGCAAGCGGTCGAAAGCCGCATTGACATGCGCCGGTAACCAGTGCTGTTCATCCTCAGCGTTGAGCAACTTCGACGCCATCATGGGCGACAGGGTCAAGGCAACGATACCGGAAATCGTCACGGCGCCGGCCAAAGTAAAGGCAAACTCGCGGAACAGTGAGCCAGTCAACCCGCCTTGCAGGCCGATGGGAGCGTAAACAGCTATCAAGGTCAAGGTCATGGCGATGATCGGCCCAACCAGTTCCCGCGCGCTAAGAATCGCTGCATCAAAGGGGCGTTGACCCTCGCGCAGGTGGCGCTCCACGTTTTCCACCACCACAATCGCGTCATCCACTACCAGCCCGACTGACAGCACAATGGCTAGCAAGGTTAGCAAATTGATAGTGAAACCGAATACTTGCATCAAAAAAATTCCGCCGATCAATGAGATGGGAATAGCGATCACCGGCACGATGACTGAGCGCAGTGATCCGAGGAACAGGAAGATAATCACCACGACGATCAGCAAGGTCTCCGTCAGAGTTTTGATCACTTCATGAATGGCGTTGTTGATATAGTCGGTCGCATCATAAGCAATGCGGGTGGACAATCCGGTCGGCAAATCTCTTTCGATCAGCGCCATTTCAGCGCGTACCCGCTGAATCACGTCGATGGCGTTGGCGTTAGGCAGCGGAAAGATGCCCATGAACACCGCTGTTTGCCCGGAAAAACGCACTTCGGCATCATAATCCTCGGCGCCAAGCGCAATGTTGGCGATATCCTTCAGCCGCACCAGCGCTCCGTCCTGTTCGCGGATGACCAGATTTTCGAATTCCCTCACCGAGCGCAGGTCGGTATTGGCAGTCAGGTTGACTTGCACCAGCGAACCTTTGGTCTGGCCGATGGCGGCCAGATAATTGTTGGCCGCCAGTGCCTGCCGGACTTGCGCCGGGCTGATGTTGAGGGCGGCCATACGGTCCGGTTTGAGCCAGATGCGCATGGCAAAAGTGCGTGCGCCTAGAATCTCGGCGCGTTGAACGCCTTCCAGGGCGGTCAGACGCGGCTGCACCACCCGCACCAGATAGTCGGTGATCTGATTCTGGCGCAGAATGTCTGAGGAGAAGCTCAGATAGGCTGAGGCGAATTCACTGTCAGCGGATTCAATATTCAGCACGGGCACTTCGGCTTCCGGCGGCAGATCGCCGCGCACCTGATCGACCTTGGAACCGATCTCGGCCAGCGCTTTGGTCGCATCGTAATTCAGCTTCAGGCGGGCGCGGATCGTCGATAGTCCCTGCGCGCTCTGTGACTCTAGGTATTCAATGCCGTCAGCGGCAGCGATGGCGCGCTCTAGCGGCGTGGTGATGAAACCGCGCACCAATTCAGCGCTGGCCCCGACATAAGTCGTGGTGACGGTGACGCTGGCGTTGTCGCTGCGCGGGTACTGGCGGACATTGAGGGTGAAAATAGCCTGGACGCCAGCAATGATGATGATCAGATTGACTACCATCGCCAGCACTGGACGGGAAATAAACAGGTCAGTGAAGGATTTCATGGTGAAGATCAGGAATTGGTGGGTGTGGGCGTGATTTGGAAATCCGGCGCCAGCTGGTTATCCACCACGACTTTCATGCCGTTGCGCAGTTTGAATACCCCGGTACTGACCACAATTTCGTCAACGGCTAATCCTGAATGCACGACGATGAAGTCACCACGAGATGCTCCCAGTTGCACGAATTTTTGCATGAGCACTTGGCTGCTGACGCCAGTTTTTTCATCTTTCTCCTCCTTGACCACGAATACCGAATCGCCATAAGGGGCGTAGAGGACAGCAGTCGCCGGGATCATTAACACTTGTTGCTGAACAGGCAACAGGGCAGTGACATTGACATACATGCCTGGCTGCAATCGTCCATCGGGATTGGCGAGGGTAGCGCGTAACCGGACCGTACGGGTTAGGGTGTCGACTTCGGGGCTGATTGCACTGAGCTTGCCTTCAAAGGACTGGCCCGGCGCGGCATCACTGGTGACGCGTACTACCATCCCGGCGCGCAGTTGCGGGAAATTCTGTTGCGGCAGGGCAAAATCGGCGTGGATCGGGTCCAGCGTTTGCAGTGTCACGATAGCCGAACCGGTATCAAGGAATTGACCAAGATTGATTTGGCGAATGCCCAATCGTCCGGCAAAGGGTGCATGGATGCTTTTCTTGGCGATCACCGCGCTAATATTATCAACTTGGGCATTGGCCTCTTTGGCCTGGGCCTCAGCGCTGTCGACATCGGATTGCGAAACCATGTTGCGGGGCCGCAGGTCACGGACCCGTTTCAGGTTAATCCGGGCTAAGTCAGCACTGGCGATAGCCGAACGTAACTGAGCCTGTTCGACAGCATCGTCTAACTCTACCAACAGTTGCCCCGTACGCACGGCCGCGCCCGATTCGAAGGCGATCCGCTTCACCATTCCAGCAGCTTCGGTGCTGACCATGACGCCTTGCACCGCAACCATCGAACCGATGGCATCAAGGGTGGGTTGCCAGGCATCTTGTTTGACAATGGCCGTCGTGACAGTTGTGGGCGGCAGCACGGAATTCGCTTGGGCGGCGGACATGGTTTGGAATTGCCAGATTTTCAAACCGGCCAGTGCCCCGGCCACCAGCAACAGACCAGCAAGGGTCAGAAGGATTTTCTTGATCATGCGTATGGGGTTTTGATGTTTATTAAGCCAGGATTGAAGGATATGCTGTTGCCTTGTATAGTACATACATTCAAGAATGTATGTAAATACCTATATAAAAGCCAAACCACTCCCGGCAGGTTGAGAAAGGAATCTCTTGCAACAAGAGGCGTGAGGAAAAAGCTATGGTGAGAAAGACGAAGGAAGAAGCCCAGGAAACCCGCCACCGGATTCTGGATGCTGCTGAACAGGTGTTTCAACGCCAAGGCGTTTCCCGCACTTCCCTCACGCACATTGCCGCCGAAGCTGGAGTGACCCGAGGTGCGATTTATTGGCATTTCCGTAATAAAGCTGATTTGTACGATGCCATGATCCGCCGGGTTCTCGATTCAGAGGAGATTTGTCAGGCCAGGATGCTGGCGCAGAATGATCCGTTACGTTTTATTCATGATCTAACGGTGGAATTTTTACAGCGATTAGCATGTGATCCCCAGTATCAGCGGGTTCTAGAAATTGCTTGGCACAAGTGCGAGTACGTGGATGAAATGGCTGTCATTCGCGATAGCCATCTGGAATGCGGGCGCCGGTTTATCGCCCTGTTAGAAGAAGCCATGCGTTGTGCCCAGGAACAGGATCAGTTGCCAGCAATTGTCTGCCCTCACCAAGCAGCGGTAGGCGTTATGGCCCTGCTTGATGGATTGATGGTTAATTGGACGCTGGAACCCAGCCTGTTCCCGCTCACCGACTACGCACCGGGTATTATTGATACCTACCTTGCCGGGTTATGCGTCAAAAGTACAGGTAAATGATAGATATCATGTTCTTGTGAGCATGTTGCGTTTTTTAGAGAAGAAATAAGATTTATCGGCCCATCTTTAACCTTATCGGCTGATATCCGGTATCCGGCGTTTATGGAAATGAACCTCACCCCCCTGTGGAGGACGCCATGAACCGGACCTTGTTAATTTCTCTCTCCATATTCACCGCTATCTTGTTGATAATAGCCTGTTTGCCTAATGCGGAGTCACCTGCTGGATCAACAGTGACCGGCGCTAAAATGGTGCAACCGGCTGCTGGTGAAAGAAGTCAAACGGCAAACCGAAGAGCGTGATCAGGCGAAGCAGAACGGCTGTCTCCCCCTTCTTCGCCAATGCCAGCAGCTTCCACCTCTGTATCGCGGAGCCCCGTGCTATTTTGACACGGTTCAAACAAAAACCGGCTTGAGAGCCGAACAGGCCGCTGGTTTCCAAAGCGTAGCTTGGATTGGCCCGGTCGCTGGATACGAGCCGGGATAGAGAGCAGGGGCAGATGATACGGGAGTAGATGGCCGGTGAACTTCCATGTCCCTTGTAAGAAGTTAGGATAGAGAGCAGGGACAGGTGATGCAGTAATAGTGCAGTAATTTCGCAGCTTGCTGCGAGGCGGGTTCCATTATGTATTTGCTCCCCCTGTTGGTGGCAGTCTTATCTCAATATTTGTCTAACGAATGATCACAAATTTTTATCTAAATACACTAAATATGCATTTAAAGTCATCTAAACTTGTAGTGTTTATAAGGCATGATTTGGCAACTCTGCGATGCAGATAGATATTGCGAAAGCCAATACCAAGGCTTGTAGCTGTCTGATAAATTTGATGAAGTCACTATCAAAGTGAACAGTTTAAAGAACCGCAAGTTCCAAAAATAGAGAACTTGATCAGAGGAAAAATTAATGAAAACTGCTAATTCCTTTCTAAGTCGTTTCAAAATAGCGACACGTATTTGGGCTATACTAGGTATAGCGTTTTTGGCAATCTGTTTTGGAACGATCATTTATCTTAATGCATTTAAAAACCAAATGATCAGTGATCGTGAGCAGGAATTACGGCATTTAGTTGAGGCCGTGATGGGGGTCATGGAGCGTTATCATGATTTGGCCGTTGCCGGGACCTTGAGTAAGGAGGAAGCGCAAAAAACGGCTGCAGCAATTATCAAAACCTTGCGTTACGAAAAACAAGAATATCTTTGGATTAACGACTTAAGTCCGCGAATGGTCATGCATCCCATCAAGCCGGAATTAGACGGCAAGGAGCTTAATACCGTAAAAGATCCAACCGGTAAGCTGTTATTTGTCGAGATGGCGAGCGCGGTCAAACAAAAAGGCAGTGGATTTGTGTCCTATATGTGGCCCAAGCCAGGCGCCGAAAAACCTGTTCCCAAACTCTCTTACGTCAAGGGATTTGAGCCTTGGGGCTGGATCGTTGGTACTGGTGTTTATATCGATGATATCGAAGATAAGTTTTGGCATGATGCCGGGAAAATGGGTGGGAGTACGCTGGTATTACTGCTGTTGCTGGGGGTGGGTGGTTTATGGATCGCCAATAGTATTGTCAATCCGCTCAAACATGTAGTGAGTACGGCGGAAAAGGTGGCTCACGGCGACCTGAGCGAAGACGTTGCGGTGAACGGACGTGACGAAGTGGCCCAAGTGCTTACGGCGATGCAGATTATGGTGCAACAGTTACGAGGGATCGTGACCAACACCATGCAGACGATTGATCAGGTGAGTGACGCTGCAAAAGATATCGCCAATGGCAGTAGCGATCTTAGCCAGCGTACCGAAGAGCAAGCAGCTTCACTAGAGGAAACTGCTGCCAGTATGGAAGAGTTAACCTCCACCGTGAAAAACAGTGCTGACAATGCTGGGCAGGCTAATCAATTGGCGGGCGCAGCGCGGACCCAAGCCGAGCAGGGTGGACAGGTTGTCGAACGAACCGTGACAGCGATGGAGGCTATTCACCAGAGCAGCCGCAAGATCGCTGATATTATTGGAGTAATCGACGAAATTGCCTTCCAGACCAATCTATTGGCATTGAATGCGGCGGTAGAAGCGGCGCGGGCTGGTGAGCAAGGGCGGGGTTTTGCCGTTGTCGCTGGGGAAGTGCGTAAACTGGCACAACGCAGCGCCGACGCTGCCAAGCAAATCAAATCCCTCATTACTGACAGTGTTTCTAAGGTCGAGGATGGCAGCCGGTTAGTAGCGCAGTCTGGGCAAACCTTGCAAGAGATTTTGATGGCTGTTAAAAAAGTCAGTGATATTGTTGCTGAAATGGCGGCGGCTACCCGCGAACAGGCCAGCGGTATTGAACAGGTGAATCAGGCAATCCTGCAAATGGATCAAGTCACGCAAAAGAACGCGGGCCTGGTCAGTCAGACTGCTTCAGCTAGCCAAACCATCCACGAACAGACCGGCCAGCTCCAGAAATTGATGGACTTTTTCCGTCATGAGGAGATTGGGCAACCAGCCTAATGTTTGCTATATATACCTGCTATTTAACCGTCTGCCACGGTTTAGGTGGATGGCGGTGCCGTCAATGGCCCGGTTAGATAGATCCGGCTGGCGTCACTATAAAAAACGGCCGCATCAAGCGGCCGTTCGCAGGATGAAGAAAACCAGGTTTGCTAACTGGCAGGGTTAGGCGGATTGCTGGTTGGGCAGGTCTTGATGCCTAACAGCGTATAGGCCGGACACCAGCCCATCAGTGCAGTAGCGATGGGTATGATGCCAATCCAGCCCCATACGCCAATTGTTCCCATCAGGGTAAGGACGATCAGCAGAGCGCCAACCACGATACGGGCGATTTTGTCGGCGGAACCGACGTTCTGCGCTATGTTCATAGCAACCTCCAGGGTTAGGGTGATACCCGCGATTTTAACCAATGCTCGTCAGGATGACTTGCGAATTGTCAATATAGAGTGGGATAGCATGGGTTTCTACGCATTCATCGCGGTATTCAGCGGCGCAGGTTTTGGCGCATGCTTACGCTGGTGGCTGGGCATAACGCTTAATCACATTTTCCCGGCCTTACCGCTCGGTACCCTGGCGGCTAATCTGATCGGCGGTTATTTAATCGGGGTGGCGGTGGCCTATTTCTCGCTTAATGCGAGCTTGCCGCCAGAAGTCCGTTTGCTGGTCATTACCGGTTTCATGGGGGCGCTTACTACATTTTCTACCTTTTCAATTGAAATCGTGACATTGATTACGCGTGGCCAGTTTAGTTGGGCGTTGGCGGCGGTCGGCGCTCATTTGCTCGGTTCGCTGGCGATGACTGCTCTCGGTATCCTGACAGTTCATAGGTTTCTGCTCAGAGATTAAGGTTGAGCGTTGATTGGCAAGTTGGAAGCGTGCGCTCCTCATTAGAGGAGGAGAGGAGGATTGGCGATGGACGGTTCATTTCTCAGATTTTATGTTCGAGAAGATCAGCGTCATGACCATCGGCTGTTATGGGAATGGCTGCTGGAACAAGCGAACCGGATGGGGATTCGCGGAGGGTCGGCATTCCGGGCGCTGGCTGGTTTTGGCCAGCACCATCATTTACATGAAGATCGTTTCTTTGAGTTAGCTGGGACACTGACGGTAGAGGTGGAATTTATCGTGACCGATGATGAAGCTCAAAAGTTGCTTGATCTGCTTAAGGCGGAAAAAATCTGTGTCTTTCATGCGCAAATCCCAGCGCAATTTGGCATCACGGTACCTGATACCGGTGAGGCGAGCGCTTAGGAGCAGCAAGGCCGTCATAGTATCTAAAAGGAGGATTTGATGGCATTTAGTCATATTGCAACAATGGTTTGTATGCGCACGTTTCATTGATGGATTCGCCAGCGGTTTTTTTTGCGGCCTTCCTGGTTGGACTGACGGGTGGTGTCCACTGTTTTGGGATGTGTGGTGGTATTGTCAGTGTACTGACCCTGGGGTTGCCGCCAGCGCCAGGACATCCGTTTCTGGCTCGCCTGCCGTATTTATTGGCTTATAACCTGGGACGAATCCTCAGCTATGTCGCTGCTGGAGCATTGGCAGGTGGAATTGGCGCTTGGACGGCGCATCTGGCTTCCATGCATCACGCTCAATTGGGGCTGCAAATCCTTGCTGGGCTATTTATGATCCTGCTAGGGTTATATCTGGCTAATTGGTGGTCATTCCTAAGCCGGTTGGAACAGGCTGGCGGCGTCCTCTGGCGGTCCATCGAGCCCTTAGGACGACGATTACTACCCATACGCACCCCCCTTCAGGCGCTGGGTGCCGGTCTGGTCTGGGGCTGGCTGCCCTGCGGGCTGGTCTATAGCGTTTTAATTTGGGCAGTTGGCACGGGGGGAGCGTGGGAAGGCGGCTTATTGTTACTCAGCTTTGGGTTGGGTACTTTGCCTGCCCTGTTAGCAATGGGAACAGTGGCAGCGACGCTGGCCGATTTTGTGCGCCGCTCTGCAGTGCGTGCCGTGGCTGGAGTGCTGGTTATTTTATTCGGTGTGTATGAAGTTAACTTGGCTTTAAAATTATTATAAAATTATTGTATGAAATTCATAATGTTAAACGATATTATCTACTGGTGGGCAGGTCAGGTAGACAATGAAGGATCTGTATGAATTTATTATTGTTATTGTTGGTCTTGGCTCTGCTGGCAATGATTGCCATATTTGGCGTCATGTTGTGGCATGCCCGCCGTGATTGTGCTGAATACAAGCAGGCCAAGGAGCGATTGTGGTTGGCAGCGAAGGCGTTCGATGCAGCCGAGGGGATGTGCATTACCGACCGGTACGGCATTATTCAACGCGTGAATCCGGCTTTTACCCGGATGACTGGTTACACTGCTGATGAAGTGATTGGCCAGAATCCCAGTCTGCTGCACTCTGGACGGCATGATGCAGAATTCTACGCCACAATGTGGCATGACCTGTTGACGAAAGGATACTGGGCGGGCGAGATTTGGAATCGGCGCAAGAATGGCGAGATCTATCCTGAGTGGGCTTCTATCGCTGCAGTTCAGGACGAACAGGGTGAGACGACCCATTTTATTGCGAACTTCTTTGGACTCGGTAAGCAGAAAGCGGCAGAAGATGCCCTGCATCGATTGGCCTACTATGATCCGCTGACCCACTTGCCAAACCGGCAACTGTTTATCGAACACCTTGGTAAAGCCCAAGCGGCTGCCAAACGCGGCAAGCATTACGGGGCTGTCCTGTTTGTGGATCTGGACAATTTCCGGCGTATCAACGATGCCAGGGGCCATGAAACTGGCGATCAGCTTCTCCGGGAAGTTGCTGCACGGTTGATCCGGTTTTTACGCGAAGAAGACATCGTGGCGCATTTCGGTGGTGACCGCTTCACGGTGCTGCTGGCTAAATTAGCGGGATCAGAAGAGATCGCGATTCGATTCGCTCGGGGTGTTGCAGAGAAAATCCGCTTAGTATTGTCGATGCCGATCCAATGGCAAGATAGCACCTACGTACTGGGCGCCAGCGTCGGCGTTGCCTTGTTTTCCGCAAAAGGAAAAACCCTGGATGAACCACTCAAGCAGGCCGAAACTGCCCTGAATCAGGCTAAGGTGGCTGGACGCAATGCAGTGCGTTTTTTTGAAACCATCATGCAAGTTGAAGTGGAAACGCGCATGGCGCTGGAAGGCGAGATGCATCGCGCCATCGAACGGAATGAACTACAGATTTACCTCCAGCCGCAAGTGGATGGCGAAGCCTGTATTATTGGCGCTGAGGTGCTGCTGCGCTGGCAGCATCCTGAGCGCGGCATCGTTCCCCCTGATCATTTCATCCCGCTGGCTGAGGAAACCGGTCAGATCATTGCCATAGGCGAGTGGGTATTGCTGGAAATCTGCCGATTGCTGGCCCGGATGACCGCTGCTGGTCAAGCGCTACGAATGGCGGTCAATGTGAGCCCCCGCCAGTTTCGTCAACCGCACTTTGCTACCCGGGTCAAGGCTGCGCTTGTTGCCACCGGTGCCGACCCAGACTGGTTGACCCTCGAAATAACTGAAGGTTTGGCTATCGAAGATATCGATGGCACTATCGCTACGCTGTCTGCACTGAAGGCGCTCGGTATTCATCTCTCCATTGATGATTTCGGTACCGGCTATTCATCATTAGCCTATCTTAGCCGGCTGCCGGTTGATGAATTGAAGATCGACAAAAGCTTCCTTCGGGGTGTGCCCGATGATGCACGTAACACAGCATTGGTTGAGGCGATTTTAGCCGTTGCGCGGCATTTACATCTTTCAGTTGTGGCGGAGGGTGTGGAGACGGTCGAGCAGGCCACTTTTTTGCAGACGCGCGATTGTGATTGCTATCAAGGTTATCTTTACGGCAGACCCGAACCTGTGGAGACATTTTTGCAGTTGCTCTGATGTCAGACTCAAATTGCGGGCGGGTTTTTCAAAAGTCCTATGGGTCGGATCTGTTTGTTCTAGCCCACCATCAGCGCTGGAGTTTGTGAAAGGCAGATCTTATTCCCACCGAAATAGCCATGCCCCGGCAGCCATAAATCCCAAGCTCATCACCATGAGTGCCAGTAGATGACCCGAGATGTCTCCCAGCCCGGCGCCATCCATCATGATCGCCCGTGCGGCGTCGATAATATGGGTCAGCGGTACTAGTTGCGCGCACTGTTGCAGGAAAGGGTGTACGCCTTCCAGGGAGAACCATACCCCGGACAGAAAGGTCATCGGCCAGCTAAGCAAGTTCAGCAGGCCGGCGGCTAGTTCCTCGCTGGTGGTACGGGCGGCAACAATCAACCCTAAGCTGATCAGACTGATCGCCCCGGCGGCAAATACCACGAACAGATCGAGATACGAACCATGCATAGGAAAGACAATGAATTGATTAGTACCAGTGAACACGACAATAGTCGTCGCTAAGGTTAACCATAGCCTTGACGTCACTTGCGCTGCTAGAAATTCCAGCGGCGTCAGTGGCGTAGCCTTTAGCCGCTTGAGCATCCCGTTCTTGCGGTAACGCACGATCACGTAACCCACCCCGAACAAGCAACCAAACATCATATTCATAGCCAGCACGCCTGGCATCACCCAATCTACATAGCGGATGCCACGGCCGCTCACCGTCTGCTTGCTAAAAACGGGAGTGGTCGTCGCATCCACCCCGCGTAGCATCTGTTCAAGTACATAGCCTTTCGGCGCTTCGTCGTTGATCCAGTAGCGCTGCCCGGTGGGATCGATCAGCATGTCGAGTTGATGGCGTTCAACTTTACTTAAGGCGATTGACAGGTTGGTGACCGGGATGAAGTGAATATAACGGGTACTGAAAAATGCGCTGCCCTGCCAGTGACTGGTATTGCCCAGAACACCCACTTTATAAAGATCCAAACCTGAACCAGAAAAGGCGAACGCAAAACCGGCAATTAGGGACACCGGAAATAGCAGATTCCAGGTCAGTGTCGACCGGTCGCGCAGGAACTCGCGGTTACGGCAAATAAACACCGCCCAGAACCGTCGCCAATTCATGAACGCAACTCTCGGCCGGTCAGCTCCAGAAATAAATCTTCCAGGGTGCGCGGGCGGATTTGTAATCGTGCCAGGGAGATATTTCGCGCTAGTAATTCTTCAATAGCAGTGTTGACATCACGGGTAAGAATTTCCACCGTATCCTGGCCTTGGATCACTGTATGCGAAGAAAGCGGGATCGGGCTGGGAAAGTCGGCCAACGGTAATTGCAGCACCACATCGTCAAAATGCGCTGCCAGCAATGCGCGAGGTGTCCCTTGGGCGATAATCCGGCCATGATCCATGATAGCGATTTCATCGCACAGATGATAAGCCTCTTCCATGTAATGTGTGGTCAGCAAGACGGTCTTACCGCGGGCCTTGATACGGTGAATCAGTTTCCAGAAATTACGGCGGGCCTGGGGATCAAGGCCAGTGGTCGGTTCATCCAGAAACAGCAGTTCCGGATCATTGACCAAGGCGATGGCGAGCAGTAACCGTTGACGCTGGCCGCCAGACAGCTTGCGCGTGTCGCGGTCGAGAAACTCACCAAGGGCACAGGTTTCAACGAGTTCAGCGACCGGCAGGGCGCGCGGGTAGAAATTGCCAAACATCCATAGGTTTTCCCGGCCGGTCACGTGGTCCTGCAGGGCAGTGGACTGAAACATGATGCCGATGTCCTGGCGGAACCGTGGTCCCAGCGGTTCACCGCGGTAACGGATGGCACCGCTGGTCGGTGTTTGGATACCCTCCAGCATTTCGACCGTGGTCGTCTTACCAGCGCCGTTAGGTCCCAGCAGACCAAAGCAGCAGCCAGGTGGAATGGCCAAATCGATACCGTCTACCGCTTGAACACCACGAAAGTGTTTGACCAAGCGGCAGGTTTCCAGTAAGGCAGTCACAACTGATAAGCAAATAGTGAAGGATCACTCACCATTCACTGGCTTACTTCCTTAGCCTCTGATTCGCTATCATCGTCTTTATCCTCGACTGTCACTTTTATTTCGGCTTCGCTGCTTTCAAATACATGGCCAGCGTGGATTGCCGGCCGGCTGGGTATCCAATTCTCACGCCGTTGCAGGTGGTACGCCAACCCGGTACCCGCCGGGATCAGCCGGCCGACAATCACGTTCTCCTTCAATCCGCGTAAGTCATCGCGCAAGCCGCGAACGGCTGCTTCAGTTAGCACACGGGTCGTTTCCTGGAAAGAAGCTGCCGAGATGAACGATTCGGTAGCCAGCGAGGCTTTTGTGATGCCGAGCAGAATTGGTTGATAGCGCGCAGGCTGGTGGTCTTCGGCTAGTGCCCGGTCATTTTCCTCTAATACCCGGGTGCGTTCGACTTGCTCACCCTTGATGAAGGGGGTTTCACCCGAGTCAATGATTTCGACCTTGCGCAACATCTGGCGGACAATGACTTCAATATGCTTATCATTAATCTTGACGCCCTGTACCCGGTATACATCTTGAATTTCCTTGGTCAGGTATGCAGCGAGTTCCTCTACCCCGAGCAACCGCAGAATGTCATGCGGATTCCGTTCGCCGTCAGCAATCATTTCACCTTGTTCGACGTATTCACCGTCAAACACGTTGACCTGCCGCCATTTCGGGATTAATTCCTCATAAAGAATTTCCCCGCCCTTGTCACGGATAATCAGGCGCTGTTTGCCTTTGGTTTCCTTGCCAAATTCGATAATGCCGGATTTTTCCGCTAGAATGGCTTGCTCTTTGGGCTTGCGCGCTTCAAATAGGTCAGCAACCCGTGGCAGACCGCCTGTGATATCGCGGGTTTTGGAGGATTCCTGCGGAATGCGCGCGATGATGTCACCAACTGCTACTTTGGCGCCGTCTGCTAAATTGACGATTGCACCCGATGGCAACGGGTATTGCGCCAAGGTGCTGGTGCCAGGAATAAACAGGTCATTGCCATACTCATCCAGCAACCGCACCATTGGCCGTTTATCTTTGCCTAAAGAACCTCGCTGTTTCGGGTCCATCACGACCAGGCTGGACAGGCCGGTCATCTCGTCAGCATGCCGCTGCACAGTGATGCCTTCCTCAAACTCAGCAAAGCGTACGGAACCTGCCACTTCGGTGACGATCGGGTGGGTATAGGGATCCCAGCGGGCAATCTCGTGACCTGCTTCAGCTAGGCTGCCATCTTCAGCAGAGAGCTCTGCTCCGTAGGGTACCTTGTAACGCTCGCGCTCGCGTCCCTGCTCATCGGTCAAAGTGATCTCGCCCGAACGGGAGACTGCAACCAGATGACCATCCCGGCGCTGTACAACTTTCATATTATGCAGACGCACGATACCTCTGGATTTGGCACGCACATTGTCAGCTACAGTGGTTCGGGAAGCTGCACCACCGATGTGGAAGGTGCGCATGGTCAATTGGGTACCCGGTTCACCGATGGATTGAGCAGCGATCACGCCCACCGCTTCGCCAATATTAACCCGGTGGCCGCGTGCTAGATCACGGCCATAGCAGGCGGAACACACTCCATAGCGAGTTTGGCAGGTAATCGCTGAGCGTACCATAATGCGATCAATACCCCATTCATCCAATCTTGCGACCCACTTTTCATCCAGCAGGGTGCCTCCTGGAATAGCGATATCTTCGCTTCCGGGATGAAGCACATCATGCGCCACGGTCCGGCCCAATACCCGGTCACGCAAGGATTCCTTAACATCGCCTTCCTCGATAACCGGTGTCATCCACAGCCCTTCATCGGTACCGCAGTCAGGTTCAGTGACGACCAAATCCTGAGCTACATCCACCAGCCGCCGGGTTAGATAACCAGAGTTGGCCGTCTTGAGCGCTGTGTCGGCTAAGCCCTTGCGAGCGCCATGTGTAGAAATGAAGTATTCCAGAACGCTCAAGCCTTCGCGGAAGTTGGCTTTGATCGGAGTCTCAATAATTTCGCCAGATGGCTTAGCCATCAAACCACGCATCCCAGCGAGCTGGCGAATCTGCGCCGCAGACCCGCGGGCACCAGAATCGGCCATCATGAAAACGGCATTCAACGCGGGCTGCTTGACTTCCTGGCCATCGCGGTCAACGACTGTTTCGCTACCAAGATTATCCATCATCGCCTTGGCAACCAGATCATTGGTACGCGACCAGATATCGACCACCTTGTTATAGCGTTCACCCTTGGTGACCAATCCCGAGGTGTATTGGCTATCGATCTCCTTAACATCTTTTTCTGCATCTTCCAGCAATTTGGTTTTCTGCTGGGGAATCTTGAAATCCTCAAAGCCAATCGAAGAACCTGAGCGGGTCGCGTAATGGAAACCGGTATACATCAATTGGTCGGCGAAAATCACCGTGTCTTTCAATCCTAGGCGCCGATAGCATTCATTGATTAAGCGAGAAATTGTTTTTTTATTCAATGCCTGATTAACCAATTCAAAGGGTAGCCCCTTAGGCAGGATATCCGACAGCAGCACCCGGCCGACCGTGGTCTTTACTCGTCGCAAGACCTTGCAGGTATGGCCAGCCTCATCGGTCTCCTCCTGCGGTAAACGAACCTCGATACGGGCATGGAGATCGACCCGCTGGTTCCGGTTAGGATTCTCGTAGGCACGATGCACCTCCTGGATATTGGTAAACCGCATACCTTCACCCTGAGCATTGATTTGCTCGCGAGTCAGGTAGTACAGACCGAGGACGACATCCTGGGAGGGCACAATGATTGGCTCGCCGTTCGCTGGGCTGAGGATGTTGTTGGTGGACATCATCAGTGCACGGGCTTCAAGCTGCGCCTCGATGGACAACGGGACGTGAACTGCCATTTGATCGCCGTCGAAGTCGGCGTTGAATGCAGTGCAGACCAGCGGATGCAATTGAATTGCCTTGCCCTCGATCAAGGTCGGCTCAAAAGCCTGGATACCCAGCCGGTGCAAGGTCGGGGCGCGATTGAGTAACACCGGGTGTTCACGGATCACCTCTTCGAGGATATCCCACACCGCCGGCTCTTCGCGCTCGACCATTTTCTTGGCAGCCTTGATCGTGGTGGACAATCCTTTAAATTGCAACTTGCTAAAGATGAATGGCTTGAACAGTTCCAAGGCCATCTTCTTGGGTAATCCGCACTGGTGCAAGCGTAAGGTAGGGCCGACCACAATGACCGACCGGCCGGAATAATCCACTCGCTTGCCGAGTAGATTCTGGCGGAACCGGCCCTGTTTGCCTTTGATCATGTCGGCTAACGATTTCAGCGGGCGCTTATTGCTGCCGGTGATAGCCCGGCCACGTCGGCCGTTGTCCAGCAGGGAATCCACGGATTCCTGCAACATGCGCTTTTCGTTGCGGACAATGATGTCCGGAGCCGCCAATTCCAGCAACCGCTTGAGCCGGTTATTACGATTGATCACCCGCCGGTACAGGTCATTGAGATCGGAAGTGGCGAAACGGCCACCGTCCAATGGCACCAATGGCCGCAGATCAGGTGGTAGCACCGGTAATACAGTCAATACCATCCACTCAGGCTTGTTCCCAGAATTCAGGAACGATTCCACCAGCTTGAGTCGCTTGGACAGCCGCTTGAGTTTGGTTTCGGAACTGCATTCCAGGATTTCCTGGCGCAGTTGTGCGACGAGTTGTTTTAAATTCAGATCATGCAACAGCTGGTGAACTGCCTCAGCACCCATCCGGGCATCGAATTCGTCACCGTGTTGTTCAACGGCTTCTAGATATTGCTCATCAGTCAGCAGGCTGCTTCGCTCCAGTGGAGTCATGCCCGGATCAATGACCACATAGGATTCAAAGTATAATACCCGCTCAATGTCGCGCAGGGTCATATCCAAGAGCAGACCGATCCGTGAGGGCAGCGATTTTAAAAACCAAATATGGGCTACTGGGCTGGCCAGTTCGATATGGCCCATGCGCTCGCGCCGCACCTTGGCCAGTGTTACTTCCACTCCGCACTTCTCGCAGACGACACCCCGGTGCTTGAGACGTTTGTACTTGCCGCACAGGCATTCATAGTCCTTAGTCGGACCAAAAATCTTGGCGCAGAATAAGCCATCACGCTCCGGCTTGAAGGTCCGGTAATTGATCGTTTCAGGTTTTTTGACCTCGCCACGGCTCCAGGCACGGACCATCTCCGGCGAAGCCAGACCGATGCGAATAGCGTCGAAATCCTCGATCTCATCGAACGTCTTGAACGGATTCAGCAGGTCTTTCATCATCAGCACTTTCTCGCGAGAGACCCCGGCCTTCCGGCCGGGGAGGGATAGCAAAGTGGGATAGGCTTCCGGCCGCTCATCAAGCCGGCTGGGAGCCCGGCTCCACAGACTCTAATGGCAAAAAATAAACCAGGACACTTATTCCGCTGATGGTAGCGTTATATCGCTTTCCAGATCAATGTTGATACTCAACGAGCGGATTTCCTTGACCAGCACATTAAACGACTCTGGCATCCCAGCCTCCATGCGATGGTTACCATCGACGATGTTCTTGTACACCTTGGTGCGGCCGTTTACATCATCGGATTTGACCGTCAACATTTCCTGCAAGGTATAGGATGCGCCATAGGCTTCCAGTGCCCATACTTCCATTTCACCAAAGCGTTGACCGCCAAACTGTGCCTTGCCACCGAGCGGTTGCTGAGTCACTAGACTATACGGACCGGTGGAACGGGCATGCATCTTGTCGTCCACTAGATGGTTCAGCTTGAGCATGTACATGTAGCCGACGGTGACGGGCCGGTCGAATGGCTCGCCGGTACGGCCATCGCACAGCGTAGTCTGGCCGTTTTCCGCTAATCCTGCTAACTGCAACAATTCACGCATTTCTTGCTCGGTGGCACCATCGAACACCGGTGTCGCGATCGGCACACCGCCGCGCAGATTGTGGCACAGCGTCAACAGTTCTTGGTCATTGATTTGTTGTAAATCAACCGTTTGCCCACCAATTTTGTTGTAAATTTGATCCAGGAATGCTCTCAGATCGTTAAGCTGTGCCTGAGCATCTAACAAGCGGCCCAGTTTAAAGCCCAAACCTTTAGCTGCCCAGCCCAGATGGGTTTCCAGCACTTGGCCGACATTCATTCGTGACGGCACTCCCAGTGGATTCAATACGATATCTACGGGTGTGCCATCTTCCAGATAAGGCATATCTTCTTGCGGCACGATCATCGATACGACGCCTTTGTTGCCGTGGCGTCCGGCCATCTTGTCGCCTGGCTGAATACGGCGTTTGACCGCCAGATAGACCTTGACCATCTTTAGCACACCGGGGGGAAGATCATCACCCTGGGTTAGCTTTCGGCGCTTTTCGTCAAACTTCTGGTCAAAATCCTTGCGTTGCTGGTCCAGTTGCCGGTTGATTTTTTCCAGTTGCTCATTCAATTCTTCCGCCTGCATGCGGATCTGGAACCACTGCCCACGCCGTAGATTGGTCAGATATTCAACCGTGACCCGTTCGCCGCCGCGCAGTCCTTCAGGGCCACCTTCAGCCGGTTGGCCAACCAGCATTCGCTCCATGCGTTGATACAGGTCATCCTCTAGAATACGCAACTGGTCATTTAGATCCTTGCGAATACGTTTCAGCTCCATTTCTTCGATTTGCAGTGCCCGTGAATCCTTCTCCACGCCATCGCGGGTAAAGACTCGCACGTCGATCACCGTACCATCCATTCCAGAGGACACTCGCAGCGAGGTATCCTTCACGTCCGATGCCTTCTCGCCAAAGATCGCCCGTAGTAGCTTCTCCTCTGGAGTCAACTGAGTTTCACCTTTGGGCGTCACCTTACCGACCAGGATGTCCCCGGTCTTAACCTCTGCGCCAATGGAGACGATACCCGCCTCATCGAGCCGGGACAGTGCGCTTTCGCTGACATTGGGAATATCGGCGGTAATCTCTTCCGGTCCCAGTTTGGTATCACGGGCGACACAGGACAGTTCTTCGATATGGATGGTGGTGAAGCGATCCTCCTGCACCACCCGTTCGGAGATCAGGATCGAATCCTCAAAGTTGTAGCCGTTCCAGGGCATGAAGGCGACCAGCAAATTCTGGCCCAGGGCCAGCTCACCCATATCAGTGGATGGACCGTCAGCTAATACATCGCCGCGCGCTACCCGGTCTTCTACTTGCACCAATGGCCGCTGATTGATACAAGTGTTCTGATTGGAACGGGTGTACTTGGTCAGGTTGTAGATATCCACGCCGGGCTCACCCGCTTCAGTTTCAGCATCATTGACGCGTACAACAATGCGTCCAGCGTCAACCGAATCTACCACGCCGCCACGCCGGGCGATAACACAGACTCCCGAATCACGAGCGACAATTCGTTCCATACCGGTGCCGACCAGCGGCTTTTCAGCACGGAGGGTGGGCACTGCCTGGCGCTGCATGTTGGATCCCATCAGAGCCCGGTTGGCATCGTCATGCTCTAGGAACGGGATGAGTGCTGCTGCAACCGAAACGATTTGCTTAGGCGACACGTCCATGTATTGCACCCGGTCAACGGCGAGTAATGCAAATTCATTCAGGTGACGGCAGGACACCAGGTCGTCCGTCAACCGGCCTTCGGCGTCCAGCGCTGCATTGGCTTGAGCGATGACATACTGGCCTTCCTCAATCGCCGATAAATAGTCGATCTGGTCCATGACACGACCATTTTCGACCCGCCGGTAGGGCGTTTCCAGAAACCCATAGGGATTGGTGCGGGCGTAAACCGCCAGCGAGTTGATCAAACCGATGTTCGGTCCTTCTGGGGTTTCAATAGGGCAAACCCGGCCATAGTGGGTAGTATGAACGTCGCGCACCTCGAAACCAGCGCGCTCACGGGTCAGGCCGCCTGGCCCCAGCGCTGACACCCGCCGCTTGTGGGTTACTTCGGACAGCGGGTTATTCTGATCCATGAATTGCGATAATTGCGAGGAGCCAAAGAATTCTTTAATGGCAGCGCCGACTGGCTTGGCGTTAATCAGATCCTGCGGAGTCAGCCCTTCAGCCTCCGCCAGGCTCAGCCGTTCTTTAACCGCGCGCTCAACTCGCACCAACCCGATACGAAATACATTTTCGGCCATCTCGCCAACGCAGCGAATGCGCCGATTGCCTAGATGGTCAATATCATCAACCTGACCCCGGCCATTGCGGATATCGATCAAGGTCTTGAGCACCGCCAGGATGTCCTCCATGGACAACACACCAGGGGGATAGTCCTTGGCGGGTATGCCGGGGATCGGCTTCTGGTTGTAGCCCACCCGGCTGTTAAACTTCATGCGTCCCACGTCGGACAGATCATAGCGCTCTGGGAGAAAGAACAGGTCATGTAACAGGCGTTGCGCAGCATCCTTGGTTGGTGGCTCGCCAGGGCGCATCATCCGGTAGATTTCTACCTGAGCGTCCCACTGGGTACGTGTCGTATCAGCGCGCAGGGTGTTGGCAATAAAAGGACCATGGTCAACATCGTTAACGTAGAGTGTTTGAAATTCAGCGATGTCGCTAGCCAGGATTTTCTCCAGCTTGTCCGAAGTCAATTCATCATTTGCTAATCCTAGCGCCTCACCGGTTCTTTGATCTATCAGGTCATGCGCTAGGATCTTGCCGACCAGATCTTCAATTTGCACCATGAAAGTATTAATGCCGGCTTTCGTCAATTCGCGTACATGTTTTTGCTTGATTCGCTCGCCAGCTTTGACAATGGTCCGTCCGTCGATGGCAATATCGGAACTGGCAGTTTCACCCTGCAGACGTTCGGGCGCCAAAAGCAGGGTCATCTGCTCGCCCTCGATCCGCACGGTATTGGTGTCAAAGAAGATTTCGAGAATCCGCTCGTTGACGCTGCGCGCCTGTGGATCGTTGGGATTGGGTTCGTCAAACAACGCCCGCAACAGGATGGTTACTGGCAGTTTGCGGCGGCGGTCAATGCGCGCGTATAGCACATCCTTGACATCAAATTCAAAATCCAGCCAGGACCCTCGATAAGGAATAACCCGCGCTGAGAACAACAACTTGCCAGAAGAGTGGGTCTTGCCTTTATCATGATCAAAGAATACACCCGGCGAACGGTGTAGCTGGGAAACCACTACTCGTTCAGTGCCATTGATGACGAAAGTACCGTTGTCGGTCATCAGCGGCAATTCGCCCATATAAACTTCATTTTCGCGGATGTCCTTGATCTTGGAGGCCCCTGCTTCGGCATCCTTGTCCATCAACACCAGCCGCAGACGCACCCGCAGTGGCGCAGCATAGGTTTGCCCTCGCAATTGACATTCACGCACGTCAAAGTTTGGTTCGCCAAGCCGGTAACTGACATACTCTAATTGGGCATTGCCCGAATAGCTAATAATTGGGAATACTGAACGTAAGGCGGCATGCAATCCGATTTCGCGGCGTTCACCCGGCGGCGTTTCGACTTGCAGAAACTCGCGATACGAGTCCAATTGGAGCGCCAGCAGATAAGGTACATCGAGAATGCTGGAGCGCTTGCCGAAATCTTTACGAATGCGTCGTTTTTCAGTAAAGGTGTAAGCCATCGAGATTCCTCTGACGGGAGTGCCGGCCTAGGGCGAAAGCCGCCCGATTCCATGATTTAGTCCGGTTCGGCCTTTGGCCATCCGGAATACCGGTCTTCCCTGACCGGATCAAAAGAAAACCGGCCAGCGACACAAGGCCGCTAGCCGTTATTGCTGAGGTCGATCCTGGACCAGTCGAGGCTGGAAATGCCCATTGAAAGGGTCATCGCCGGATTTACTACTTAATCTCAACCTTGGCGCCAGCCTCTTCCAGCTTCTTCTTGACGTCCTCAGCCTCGGCCTTTGGAATGCCTTCCTTAATAGTTGAGGGGACGCCCTCTACGGCATCTTTGGCTTCCTTCAGTCCCAGACCGGTTAGGGCGCGTACGACCTTGATGACTTCGACTTTCTTCTCGCCAAAGCTGGTCATCACCACGTCAAACTCAGTCTTTTCCTCAACGGGCGCAGCAGCCGCGGCAGCTACGGGCGCAGCGGCCACAGCAGCAGCAGCACTGACGCCGAACTTTTCCTCCATCGCAGAAATCAGCTCTACGATCTCCATCACGGTCATGCCAGCGATGGCGTCCAGCATCTCTTCTTTCGAAAAAGCCATTAAAATTTACTCCTGGTAGGAACCTGGAAAATGCGAAATTAGGCGATTTTGCGCTCAGGCGGCTTCTTTTTGCTGCCGGATTGCGTCGATAGTGCGCACCAATTTGCCAGGAATTTCATTGAGAGTCCGCGCGAATTTATCGAGCGGCGCCCGCAGGGTTGCCATGAGCAAGCTGATTGCTTCGTCACGGGTTGGCAGGCTGGCCAGACGATCCAACTCATAGGCTGAATAGACCTGCCCACCTACCGCCAAGGCTTTAACGATCAGCTTGTCGTTGGTTTTTTCCTTTAGAAATTCCTTGAAGATACGTGCCGCTGCACCTGGATCTTCTTGGGAAAACGCCAGAATCAGCGGTCCCACCAGACTGGGTTGCAGACATTCAAATTCGGTACCCTGCACGGCACGCCGTGCCAGAGTGTTCTTGACGACACGCAGATAGACGCCGGTTTCCCGCGCCTTGACACGCAGGCTAGTGAGCTGAGCGACGCTCAACCCCCGGTACTCGGCGGCGATCACGGAGTGCGCACTGGCAGCGACCTTGGCGACTTCGGCCACCACCGCCTGTTTTTCTGCCAGATTGAGACTCATCAGTTTTCCTCATAAGTTTTTTCTCCACAGTTGTGGAGAAAAGGGGAACGGCAGCCTGACCAGGAAATCCGGAAGGGCTTTACCGTCTGCGCAGGGGCTTCCAGCCGAAACCGGAGGCAATTAAGCTTAAAAGCGCCTGCGGTCTTTGACGCTGGCCAATAAAGCGGGCCGGCCCAAAGCCTGTGTGTGGATTCGGCTTCAGAATGATAATGTCGCCTGATCCACAGCCAACCCTGGCCCCATGGTGGTGGAGACGGTCACCCGGCGCATATAAACGCCTTTAGAGGTTGAGGGTTTGGCTTTTTGTAAATCGTGTAATAGTGCTTGCAGGTTTTCCTGCAGTTGGCTCGTGGCGAAATCGACCTTGCCCAAGGTGCAGTGGATAATACCAGCCTTATCAGTACGGTAACGTACCTGACCGGCCTTGGCATTACGAATCGCACCGGCTACATCGGAGGTGACCGTGCCAACCTTGGGGTTGGGCATCAAACCGCGCGGGCCAAGAATTTTCCCCAGTTGACCCACGATTCGCATTGCGTCTGGCGAGGCGATTACTACATCAAAATCCATATTGCCAGCCTTGACCGATTCGGCCAGATCTTCAAAGCCCACTATATCAGCACCTGCTGCTTGGGCGGCCTCAGCATTGGCGCCTTGTGCGAATACTGCAACGCGCACCGTCTTACCTGTACCATGAGGCAGCACCGTTGCACCACGTACTACTTGATCCGACTTGCGAGGATCGACGCCCAGATTGACGGCGACATCTACTGATTCCCGGAATTTAGCGCTCGATAATTCCTTAAGCAAATCCAGTGCTTCTGGCGCTGGATAGATCTTGCTAGGTCCAAGTTTGGCGTGAATCGCTTTCAGACGCTTGGAAAGTTTGGCCATGATTCAAATTCCCTCGACATTTAGGCCCATGGATCGAGCACTGCCTGCGATCGTGCGCACGGCGGCATCCAGATCGGCGGCGGTCAGATCGGGCATCTTGGCCTTGGCCACCTCTTCCAATTGCGTGCGGGTGGCTGTGCCAACTTTGTTCGTGTTGGGTTTGGGGCTACCTTTACTAATGCCCAGCGCCTTTTTCAGCAACACCGACGCCGGTGGAGTCTTCATGATAAAGGTAAAGCTGCGGTCACTATAAACTGTGATCACGACTGGAATTGGCAATCCTGGCTCAAGGTGCTGGGTCTGAGCGTTGAATGCCTTGCAGAATTCCATGATGTTCACCCCGTGCTGACCCAATGCAGGGCCGACTGGCGGACTAGGGTTGGCCTTGGCTGCCGCGACTTGCAGCTTAACGTATGCATTGACTTTCTTTGCCATAACGGTTCCTGCCGGGTGCGAACGCCTTGCGGCTCCCCGAATGAATCGCCCAACTAGCGGGCAGTGGAAACAGCGGCCGGCTGGCGCCGGTCAGCGGGATACTTTTTCGACTTGACTGAATTCGAGCTCCACCGGGGTGGTGCGTCCGAAGATCATTACTCCGACGCGCAACCGATTTTTTTCATAATTAACTTCTTCGACTACACCTTCGAAGTCATTGAATGGACCATCGGTGACCCGAACCATTTCCCCTGGTTCGTAGAGTACCTTGGGTTTGGGTTTGTCAACGCCTTCTTGAATCCGTTGCAGGATCGCTTGAGCTTCTTTCTCGGAAATCGGTGCAGGCCGATCACTAGTGCCACCAATGAAACCGAGCACTTTGGGCGTATTACGGACCAAGTGCCAAGTGTCATTATCCATTTCCATTTGCACCAGTACGTAGCCGGGAAAGAATTTGCGGTCGCTCTTCCGTTTTTGGCCATCGCGCATCTCCACAACTTCTTCAGTGGGCACCAGAATTTGCCCAAACTGATCCTTGGCATCCTCGCGATTGATTCGTTCCAGCAATGAACGTTTGACCTGTTGCTCGAAGCCGGAATAGGCCTGTACGACATACCAACGCATGGTCATAACGCTACTCCATCATCCGGTAACCAAGCGAACCAGCCACAGCAATAACATATCGAACAACCACAGTAGGATGCCCATTAGCACTACCATAGCGAGAACGATGAGCGTAGTTTGTGTCGTTTCGGCACGGGTTGGCCAAACAACTTTACGTAGTTCGGAACGAGCACCGCGGATAAATTCCAGGGTGTCGGCACCAGGCTCAGTTTTCAGAGCAATAGCAACCGCCGCGCCGGCTGCGAACAGCAGCCCTATAACCCGCACTACCAGAATCAACTGGTTTGCAAACGCGTAAAAAGCCACGAGTGCGATTAGTATCAGGGCACCTGCAGCTACCAGTTTAAGAGTATCGGAGCGACTCAAGATTTGCGTTTCGGATTTAGTCGAATTCATGCGGGTTTTGGCTTTATGTTCTCCAGGAAATGCCCGTCCATCAGGGAAGATGGTAAACGGAGTCTGAAGCCTGCCATGAGAGATATGGCAGGCCAGGAGGGTCTCGAACCCCCAACCTGCGGTTTTGGAGACCGCTGCTCTACCAATTGAGCTACTGGCCTGTATTTATTTACACAGTGGATTCTCGGTTTGACCGGCAATCCACTGTATGTAACACTGGATCGAAAATCACTCGATAATCTTAGCGACGACACCGGCGCCAACAGTACGCCCGCCTTCGCGGATGGCAAAGCGCAACCCTTCATCCATGGCGATCGGTGCGATCAGGCTGACCACGATCCGTACATTGTCCCCCGGCATGACCATCTCGACTCCTTCCGGTAGATCAACCGAGCCAGTCACGTCAGTGGTGCGAAAGTAGAATTGCGGCCGGTAGCCTTTGAAAAACGGGGTGTGCCGCCCCCCTTCTTCCTTGCTTAATACGTACACTTCAGCTTCAAAATTGGTGTGCGGGGTGATCGTCCCGGGCTTGGCCAGCACTTGGCCCCGCTCGACGTCGTCCCGCTTGGTGCCGCGCAGCAAAACACCGACGTTGTCGCCCGCTTCGCCCTGATCCAGCAGCTTGCGGAACATCTCGACACCCCGGTGCAGGTGGTCTTGACCGTGGGCCGAATCCCGACAATCGCGACTTCTTCGCCCACCTTGATCCCGCCCGCGCTCGACCCGTCCGGTGACGACCGTGCCGCGCCCGGAAATCGAGAAGACGTCTTCAATCGGCATCAGGAACGGTTTGTCAATTCGCGCTGCGGTTGCGGGATGTAGTCGTCCATCGCAGCCACCAGCTTGTGGATCGAGGGTTCGCCTAGTTCGCTCGATCGCCTTCCAGCGCCTTGAGCGCAGACCCGGTGATGATCGGCAGGTCGTCGCCCGGAAAGTCGTAACTGGACAGCAGTTCGCGGACTTCCATTTCCACCAGTTCGAGCAGTTCGGGGTCATCCACCATGTCGGCTTTGTTGAGATAGACCACGATGTAGGGGACGCCCACCTGCCGCGCCAGCAGAATGTGCTCGCGGGTCTGCGGCATCGGGCCGTCCGCCGCCGAAACCACTAGTACCGCACCGTCCATCTGCGCCGCACCAGTGATCATGTTCTTGATGTAGTCAGCATGTCCAGGGCAGTCAACATGGGCGTAGTGCCGCTTCGGAGACTGGTATTCAACATGCGCCGTGGCAATGGTGATGCCGCGCGCTTTCTCTTCCGGCGCCGAGTCAATCTGGTCGTAGGCTTTGAATTCCCCACCAAACTGGGCGGCCATCACCCGCGTGATCGCCGCCGTCAGTGTGGTCTTGCCATGGTCAACATGGCCAATCGTCCCTACATTGACATGCGGCTTGCTGCGCTCAAACTTTTCTTTGGACATCCAGGCACTCCCCTACAACGCTTAGGGCCAGAGATTCAAACCAATTTCGCCTCAGATGGGCGATTATTTGTATCGCATCAATTCTGGAGCCCATAACCAGATTTGAACTGGTGACCTCATCCTTACCAAGGATGCGCTCTACCGGCTGAGCTATATGGGCAAAAATCTTTTACTTATTAATATAGTAACGGCTATGGAGCGGGTGATGGGAATCGAACCCACACCATCAGCTTGGAAGGCTGAGGTTCTAGGTTGAGACCGGCAGCAATGCTCCAAAATTCGCTGATTTTCACTTGCAGCGATGGTGGAGGGGGAAGGATTCGAACCTTCGAAGGCTGAGCCAACAGATTTACAGTCTGCCCCCTTTGACCGCTCGGGAACCCCTCCGAAAACAGAGCTATGTATTCTGCGGTTCGTGGGTGTGCTTGTCAACTATCAAGGAAAGAAAAAGTTTCTATTGATTAGAACGAATGGCTATAACCAGCAAGGAAGTAAAGCCGGCCAGATAATTGTCCAGTAATGAACCAGTGACTTCTTGAATTGACCGGCCTCCGGCTATCTCCAGTTTCTGGTCGAAACCCAGTATACAAATACCATGAACTCCACTCCATAGCGCACGAGCGGCCAAGGCGACTTCCTCTGGTTGCCGTCGAGGGCAGAGTAAGGTTAATTGTTCTTGCACTAGCTCGAACATCCGTGTCACTTTTTCCGTGAAGGAGTCTGGCACAGTTTGCCCTTTCGGCAACCGGTGTTGATAAACTGCCAGCCAGCGATGCGTTTGAGTTAAAGCAAAGGTAATGTAAGTCTGAGCTAGCGCCCGGATCGCTGTGGCGGCTGACAGTTGACCGGCGACGGATGCGGCTAGCATTTCATATAGCTGATCCAGCGTTCGTTCATTCATCTGCACGATAAGATCGTCAATGCTGTTAAAGACCATGTACAGACTGCCGACCGTGTAGCCGATGCGGTTAACCACCTTGCGTGCACTCAAACCGGTTAGGCCATGCACCTTGACTAAATCCTCAGCTGCTTGCAACGCAATTTCCCGCAGTTCTTCACGCGTGTGCGTATTGCGCCTACCCATAAGGCAGATTTCCTATAATGTGTTTTGTCGCTAGGTACGATAACGCGACCAGAAACTGCCTAGGCCAGGGTAAAAGATTCGCAGATCCGCCTGGGCTTGGGCTTCTTGCATGGCTTGACGGATCATAGCGATGTTAAGCTGGGCGCGCTGCTTAAGAATATCTGTTTTGATTTTAGCCAGCCCGTCAGGACTCGCTAGTAATTCCTGCTCAATGGATAAGCGCTGCTGGTTGTATTGCTGGCGCAGGCTGGCGATCGCCGCAGGATTGACGTTTTGCCGGGGATCATAACGGAATTGCGCTTCCAGTGTTTGACGCCAGGCTAACAGGGCGCTCATACGCTGGTGACCGAGCCGTTGACCGAAACCTGGGACATTGCAGATGGCTTCGGCGGTGACATCAGCGGCAGTTTCGATTCCGTAAGATTCCAGCGCAATCCGGTCGGTGGCACGGATACCAGGAATCTGTGCAGCGTCAATGAAATGATTTTCCAGGAAAACCTGGAGTTGAATCTGGCGCTGATCGGTTTCCAGCCGTCGCAAATCCCGCTGCAAATCTTCGGGTAACTGGCAGTAGCGGTTGCGCAGGGCATACAGAGCTTGCAGGGCCGTGGTAAACGGTTGTTCGCTAGCGCGTTGTTGCCAGGCAATATGGAGATCGGCTAATTCCCGGCGGGCGGCCAATAAGGCCAGCCGGCGGCGCTGGTATTCGCGGCGGATCGCATTGTCCCTCAGCAGCGACCATAGGGCCGCTGCCAGCGGTAACCACAGCCAGCTCAAGCGAGGACGAATCAGAACTGCTGCCAAAGTTACACTGGCGATGGCGGCTGTCTTGACCTGATTGGCCCGCTGGAGGCGTTGCAAAGCTTCCGGTAACGGGGTTGGTGTAATTGGCATCGGTGGATCGGGATGGGGTATGGCTTCAACGGCAGGCGGTGTAACGGCTAGAATACAGCTCCAGACCCGGTCAAGATCGAAATCACGATGGCGTATGGGTGGTAAGCTGACCGGTGATAGCCGTGGAGTTGCGAAGAATACAGCGCCACTAGCCTGTTCCAGCTCACACCACGGACAGGCAGGCAATGTCCGGAAGTATTTGTGCAGCGTGTTCCGTCCACAGGACCGCAGTTCCCGGTTCATCTGTTCCAGGGCCAATAGCCATTCCCGCGGTTTTGGGCGGCTTTGTCCAACTGCGAGAGGCACGAAGGCCCGCTCAAATAGATCGGCAACAGGACGGGGTAGGGCAATAAGCGGCAGGGTGTGCGGCGGCGGCTCCATCAGCCAGGCAGCGGCGTGAGGACCAAAGGCAAAGCGGTATTCCTTGATAGCACGCTCGATGGGCATGTCCTCCCGGCCCTGATAACGGCCGGCAAAGGGGTGGCGGCCCATAAATAGTAGATGGAAGCAGAGCAGTGCCAGACCAAAGGCATCATGGTCAGGACTGCGGCGCAGGCCATGAAAACGCTGGCCTTGCAGCTCCGGTGCAGTGAATTGCGGGACACCGACATTGCAGGGAAACAGCCGGTCACCGGCGGTGATTTGGAAGGAATCACAATCAATCAGCTTGACCAATGCCTGGGCCGAAACCACCGCATTGCCTGGATTAACATCCCCAATGACATGACCTCGGGCGTGAACCGCCTCAAAGGCGCTAGCTAGGTTGCGGGCAGCGTGGATCAGAAACGACCAGTCGGCGTGAGGAAAGGCGCGTTTACGGTGAGATGGCCCATAGAGGTTGTGGATTTCCTGGTATCCATTGACCCGGGGCATGATGAAGCCTTGGACCGGACCTTCGGGCTTAGCACGCAGCACGTCCACTGGCCAAGCAGCGATATCCAACAGGGCAGGATGGGCCTGACGGGCCATGTTCTCTAATTTGAGCGCTTTGTCGGGATGGGCCGGTTGATGATAGATTTTAGCGACAAAGCTGGGCCGGCCTGTGATTTCATGCACCGCACCTTCCCCGCCCCGTCCCAGTGCTTGTCCCAGTTCGACCGGATGGCCAGCACCGCTATACAGCTTCGTCACCGGCATCTTCTTGAAGCCCGGTTGTGGGCATACACGCTTTTTCTGCTTGCGTCGCTGAAGCTGTTTCCGGTGCAATCATTCGGCTGGCTAGAATCAGTGTCTTGTCATCGTGAGTGCGCTGATTGACAGCCGGGCTGTCTAGGAATTGTTCCAGAGCATGAGTCAGCGTCATTAGACAGCCGTCTTTAGGGTAGCCGCGCAGGCCCTGAAACATCGGGCGGAAGAACGGTTCATGGGCCTGCCGGCTTTGATAATGCAACGCCAGCGGTTGCAGGCCGTCGGTCAGTAGGGCAATTTCGGTAATAGATTCAGTAAGTAATGTGCATTCGAGGCAGTTTGTAGCGTTCGGATCGGTCACGAACCAGGTTTCGTTGAGGTATTGGCCGCTTTGCGGCCAGAACACGGGACGGTAGTTATCTTCAGTTCCAATGACAATTGCGCCGTCGCCGATTTGCAGGAATAGTGCCCGGTTACCCGCCACAATCGCGCCCATCAAGGTGCAAGCGAATTCCCGGACCGGCAGGCCAGTGTCCACTGCCTGTTGCACTAGAGCTGCTTGGATAGTATGGAGCCAGGATGCAGCAATGGCTGGTTGCCAGTCTTCGTCCGTTGCTGTGGCCAGCCAGCTCACGCATTCAGCCAGCAATGCTTGGCAGGCTTGTTCTGCGCCTGTGCGTGACTGGACCGCGCTGCCAGCACCGTCGGCGGCGATTAATACCAGTACCGGGTTGTCGTCCGGCCTCTCCACTTGGTGGACGGCGCAGGCATCCTGGCATTCGAGGCCGCTGGTTTGATGAGCAACACCCGGAATGCTGGCGTGAACGGTGCGCCAGGCTCCGTGATGATTCACACCGAGGCCCAGCCGTCGGGAGTCGCCGGGTTGCTCAACGGTACCTCAGTCCCAGGCACCGAGCGCGATACCGAACGCATCGAATTAGACAACCACTGGAACAGTTCCCGGAAGCGCAGGCCTTTCAACCGCAATGGCTGACGCAGGGAAATATGTTGCAGGATGTCCAGATTCGCGCCCTCGACACCCACGGTGAAAAAGGCAAAAGCGCGGCTTTCCTCGCCCTTATGCACCTCGCTAGCAGCGGTTTTCCATTCGTCAGTGGGACTGCCGTCGGTGATCAGGAAGACCCAGGGCCGGAAGAAAGGGATGCCATTTTCGCGGTACAGTGCCTTGCGTTGATTGAGCAGTTCCAGCCCGCGCAGAATGGCCATGCCCATTGGTGTATCCTTTTGCGCGGCTAGTTCCGGCGGGGTAAATTGTTCAGCGGTCTGAAAGTCGTTGACCACTTCGACGGGGCCAAAGCTGACGATGGCGATTTCAACCCGCTTGGCTGCCAGGCTGTCGGTGATCAATTCTTCCTTGAACATGGCAAGCCCTTGGTTAAGCTCGGCAATCGGCTGGCCGTTCATTGACCAGGAATTGTCCAGTAGCAGTACACAAGGGCAGCGGGGTTCCGGGTTGTCGGCAAATTCGGCGATGCTGAAATCGACGCTGAAGGGGGTCTGCCGGGAAAGTTCGGGTTCGTTCATATGAATAAGTAATTTATCAATAGCTTGGACAGTTTTTGACGGTAGAAAACCGTACTAGGCCAGTTTCAGGTAAGGTGGATTTGTTATAACCACCGATCTGAGGAGAGACCCAATGCAGCTGCTTAAGAGTGTACTGATGAATCTTAAATGGGGCCAACCATTACAACAGCGTTTGGGTGAAGTGCTGATGCGTTTGATCGCCCCGAGCTGGGAGGCGTTCCGTGATTTGCGCTGCTACAGGATGCTTTTATGGGGGAGATGTTCAGCCAGTGGCTTTAGCGCGAGGAGGTGGATTGGGCGGGCTTGAATATGGCTGCGATTCAAGTCCCGTGTTTCAGTTTGTGATTTGCCTTTGGGGGAGTTCCACGAGGTTGGCGGGTTACACTGCGCTAACTTGCGCTACGCGCTATCCGGCTGATAAATTGGTTAACGAGACTGTCGAATTTCTGATTTGAATCGGCGGCCGACCATTTCCCGAGTTTCTAGCATTTCATCATCCTCCAATCTCCCGTCATCGCAATGATTCCTTCTGTTGCTGAGCCGGTTGCGCTTGATGCGTTAGCATCGCGTCTGAGCAAGCCTCACCAGCATTTCCCCTGGCTCACATCCCATAATGCGCCAGCTTCTCGATGTGAGGTCGGTCGGCAAGAGTGGACGCCAAGGAATCATGTTTTACCGGGTTGAGATTGGTAGAAGCGCTGTTCGAAGGTGACAGGGGATAAGTAACGGTAATGCCACAAGAAATTCTTCCATAAGAAGTCAAACTGAAGAGACTTTATATTGGAGGACATCATGGGCAAGCAACGCCGGAGTTGGAGTGTAGAGGCAAAGCTAGCGACGGTGCTGGCGGTACTGAGCGAGCGCCAGAGCGTGGCGGAGGTAGCCCGCCAGCGGGGCGTGAACGAAAATCAGGTTTACCGCTGGAAGGAGCAGTTTCTGGACGGGGGTCGTCAGGGGTTGAACGGCACGAAGAGCCAAATCGCCGATCAACGACTGGAAGCGGAGAATAACCAACTCCCGGCGTAACCGCCTCAGTTCCTCTTCGCCCTTGGTCAACGGTTTCTGCCGACCACCGAGCACAGCTAATTCCCCACGGCATGCCGCGCCTGCCCCATTCGCCAAGGTCTTGGGCGACATCGATAACCGTTGACTCGCTTGCGGGATCGATAGCTTTTCTTCCACAACGAGTTGCACCGCTTGCTCGCGAAATTCTTGCGTATAGACCCCTCGGGGCAGTCGCTGTATGGTTCACCTCCTTCTCTAAGTCTAGAGAGTTTTGGCGTCCATTTTTTTCAGTCTACCTCACTTCATACCCGTCATTTTGCCTTATTTACTGCCTGATCAAAAGGCAAACGGTAGGGCGGGTTAGGGCGTCAGCCCGTAACCCGCCATTAGGTTGGGACGGCCATCCAAGACGGCGGGTTACGCTGCGCTAACCCGTGCTATGCGCTACGCGCTGTGTCCGACCTACCGCGCTAACCCGCTCGTGCCCACCACAAAACTCGAAAACACGAAATAGCTTGCGGGCGCGAGTCGGGTGGAGCGCAATGTTAGGCTATCCTTCTTACCGAGGATATTGAATCATTATGAATTCCAACGCTTTCTACCCAATTGTATCTACCAGGGCCGAAAACATTAGATGCAGGGCCACTAAAATTAATGTCTCTGAAAAATTGCCAACTCCCAGAAGTGATGACAAAAGAAGATATTTTGTCATTGAAAAAATTATCGTCGCCTGCAGCTAGGTTGGACTCTGAACCGTAAAGGTGTTTATGAGCACCATGAAAGTTTGCATGTTCAAACAGCACGATTTCTGACATATCGGTCTCCTTTTTTGATTACGAAGCTAGATACTGTAGTCACGAGATGTTGGCCCAGAGAGCGATACATCGGATGTGGACGGCGGCGAGGAAAGAGGCGGTGTTTTTGGCGTATCTTGTAGCGATGCCGCGCCAGCGTTTGAGGTGCAGAAAGGCGTTCTCGACGAGATGGCGCAGCTTGTACAGATCCTCGTCGTAAGGCCTCTGGATTGAACGGTTTTTCTTCGGCGGGATAACGGGGTTCATCTTCTGCGCCGTCGCCTGTTCGAGGATCGCATCCGTATCATATAGGCTTTATCCGCGAGAAGATGATCGGCATCAATGCCTTCAATCAGTTTTGAAGCCTGTGTGCAATCCATCTTTTTTGTACCTTCGCATATTAACGACTCTGAGCACCTCGTACCAAACGCATCCACCGCCAGATGTATTTTTGTATTGAATGCCCCTTTGTACGGCTCATATCCTGATTACCGCCTCTGGCTCCCGCCGCATGGGGATGGACTTTGCAGTGGCTGGCGTCGATCATCAGCCATTCGTAATCCGGCTCGTCGATCAAATTTCCAGCAATTTCTCCCACACGCCCGCATCCCGCCAGCGGATGAAAACAGCGATGCGTATTGCTCCAGCCGCCATAGTCGGGTGGCAAGTCTCGCCACGGCGCACCCGTTCTTAAAATCCAGAACACAGCATTGATAAAAAGACGGTTGTCTTTGGCAATGCCGCCCCAGACACCCTTGCGCCCCGGCAGGTGCGGTTCCAGCAATGCCCAGGTTTCATCGGAAAGATCGTGACGGTGATGGGCAGGTTTCGAGTATTTCATGCAGGCCTCCTTCTCTGGCCTGCCGATCCTCTCACATATCTTATCTCATGACTACACTATCTAATAAAGGCGGCCTCGTTTCGCCGTAACCGTTCATTCCCCTCGTCCGCCTGCGGGAGCGGGACGGACCATTCCACTAGCCTCTGAATGATTACCACGTATCGTGGTTATTTTTCGCACGGGGAAACTTACAGATATAGGACTTACGCATTGACAGGAGGTTGGAATTGTGGGTTGAGGTGTCCCAAGTTAGGGGCGAAGGCTTGAATAAACGTGGCAATCACCTCATTAAACAACTCACGCTGCAAACGATAACAATTACGAATCACGTCGGTAGCCTGTAGTCGTTGCAATTGGACATAGCCACAGATCGCCGCAAAGAGATGATTGCGAATGGCGGTGGGTTGTCGGACCTGAAAATGCTCGATGTGGCACACTTGTTTGAGCGTCCGATGATACTGCTCGATTTGCCAGTGTTGGTCGTGGAGGCTTGAGGAAAGCAGGACGATCAAAAGCGACCCAATCCTCGTCGTTCGGCTGATACAAGGCATAATGGTGTGGTTGGTTTTCAACCTTACTCCCGAAACACTTTGACCGTACCGAATCCCCGGAGGTACACGAGCGAATCTTCGGAATCGCCAGTTGTTGTACCTGGAGCCATTGGCCTTTTTCCACAGAAACCCGACGGTTGCTTTCCAGCGCAAAGAGAAATCCCGATGATGGTTTTAATCATCTTGAGATTTGCTTGCGCTACTATACCAACTATCGCCGGTGACAAAGGCTGGCTGGAGTCCCCAAGCCAACACTTCCGCGAGCATCTCCTGAAAATAATCGTTTTTGGTCTTGTTCGCGGCTTTATCGTAAATGCGGTAATCGAGCGGTTGATGGTGACCGTGCGGATCGGTGTAATACAACGTGATCAGATTGATCCCCTTCACGACACCATGATGTTTTCCCGACCAGAAATAACCCACGAAGGCCATCAGTTGGCCGTACGGTTTATCTAACACACTGTCGTCGACACTGACCGTGCCGCCCTTCAACGTCAAGCCGGAGCGGACTTCCTCGAACAAATCGCGGGGCGTGTAGTCTTCGCGGAGCAAAAACCGATTGACGCTATCATGGCTGATCTCCATGATCTCCGCCAAGCGATTCCCCGTTGGCGAATGCGGCTCACCTAACAAAAAAGAAACATACATCGCCAAAGTGCAACGCGCTGTCGATGGGCGACTGATGACTCTCATCAACCGAAAACCTTCGTGGACCGAGTTCGTCTTTACCGACCACATCATACGATCAGGGCAATCGCGCTATGCAGCAGCCGGACTGGGGTGACCGAAGAGAAGGCGCAACCGATAGTCATCATTGAGTGCAGCGCGTAGTTTGCGGCGGCGAATGCGATCACGCGGGGGACCGTTATGACGCAGCACGTTCAGGGCGATGCGGCGAATCAGGGCTAAGTTCTCGGCCGAATGATCGTTGCGTGTCCGACACGCATCTTCCCCAAACTGGACATCCAACACCCAGTGCTGTTGGTTTTCGATGCCCCAGTGACCCCGCACACTGGCGGCAAACCGTTCTGGATCGGTGAGTGAACAGAGAAAGTAGCGATGTTCGGTACTTATTTGATCGCCGATGATCCGGATGGACTCCACCCGCCCGAGCGCTTGGAGTCCCGCCCAATGTGGTTTCGCGTCGAGCCAGTCGATCTGACGGCTCAGGGCATAACGCCGAATTTCAATGCGGCCATGATCTTTTTCGACGGTTTCCTGGACCGGCAGGCGCCCCTGTGCGACTTCCGTATCGAGCCAGAGTTGGACGTCTTCGCACAGGGTCGGATGATTCTCTTTCAGGGCTAACACATAATCGGCTCCCCCGCCGATGATTGCTTGCGCGATGGTTTTCTGGCAACCCATCGCATCGGCGGATACCACTGCCCCTTGCAAATCGAGCAAGGCTAATAGGTCGGGAATGGCCGTGATCTCATTGGATTTCTCGGTGACCGCCTGTTGGGCCAGCACCCAGCGCGCCTGTCCGGCGAACGCGCTCACCAGATGTACCGCTGGGTTTTCGCCGTCCCGGCTCCCACGCACGGCCTTGCCGTCCACGCAGACCTGCTCGCCGGCTAAATTCGGCAACGCCGCCGTGGCCCAAGCGGTAAAGGCGGCTCGGAACGCGACCGGATCGATCCGTCCCAGGACATCGCTCAAGGTATCATGCGAAGGAATCCCGTTGGGCAAGTCCAGAAAGCCCCGTAACCAGGCTTCTTTCTCTTCCGCAAAAGCTTCCATACCCACCCAATCCTCTACACCACTGAGCACCGCGCACAACACAATCATCAGAATATCCTGCAGTGGGTGGAGCTTGTTGCGGGTCTCGCGGCGGGGCTTACCACCTATCAGTTCTGAGTTAGACTAGGATTATGAGTTTAATGAACATCATGAGGGGATCATGGGAACGGTTCGACAATTGGCGACAGCAATCGAAGCAGGATTGAGAGCAGCTCACCCAGGGTTGCGTAAGACAGTGATTACGAAATTGGCCTTGGCGGTCGGGGCGATTCTGGAAGCTCAGACCCCAAATACTGTGGAACTTGCTAATCTTTACCGTTGGAGACCGAACGGCAAGATATGCGCGAGCAGTGGCTGCGCCGGTTATTAAAAATCCATTGCTGTCGAGTAGCGAAGTGCTGGAACCGTGGGCGCGCCAAGCCTTAACCGCGGCAGGCCCGCAGGGACAGACGATCATTCTGAGTCTGGGCCAAACCGATTTGGGGGATCGTTTTGCGATTTTGATGGTGAGCCTTGGGATCGGCGATCGGGCCTTACCTCTTGCTTGGCGGGTGGAAGCTGGCCCGGCCAATCTGGGTTTTGCGGCCCAGAAAGCGGTATTAGAACAAGTTCGCGCGTGGCTCCCGGCGGGAGCCGAGGTGCTGCTTTCAGCGGATCGCTTTTATCCTCGGTGGATTTATTCGCGTGGCTTCACGCGCAGTCCGGTTGGCATTATCGGTTACGATTGAAAGGCAATCTCAATGTAGATCCAGGGTTTGGAGACATGACCACGACCGGGAATGCTCGCCGCAGGGCAAACCGAGCGCTATCTGCCCAATGTGCGGTTATTCAATCAAGGGGTCGCGACGAATCTGGCGATTTGGCATGAGGGGGTCCACCTGGAACCCTGGATCATCGCCATGAATGACCCGCCAAATCGGGCGACCGTGCGGGATTACGCGAGTCGCTGGGGCATTGAGCCGATGTTCTCCGACTTCAAAAGCCGCGGTTTTCAATTAGAAGACACGCAGTTACAGGCCGCTGACCGGCTCGATCGGTTGCTGCTGATCATGGCCTTGGCCATGTACTGGTGCGTGCGCGTCGGTCAAGAGGAGGCCCGCGATCACCCCACGCCCCTGGAAAAAAGACGCAAGAACAGACCGATCCTCACCATTGGACCTTTCGAAAACTCGCCCGGAGCGCCGTTTCCTGGTTCACCCGGGGTCTGCGTGCGCTCCACCGGAAGCTACAAATGCAACAACCGTTACCTTCCTTCTATCGGGTTTGCCCCGTGATGAGAAACTGATAGGTGGTAAGCGCGGCGGGGATCGGGCAGTCCGGCAAAATACGGGCGCGGATCGAGCAGTTTGGGTAGCATCAGTTCTCTCAGTCGATAAAGGCGGCCTCGTTTCGCCGTAACCGTTCATTCCCCTCGTCCGCCTGCGGGAGCGGGACGGACCATTCCACTAGCCTCTGAATGATTACCACGTATCGTGGTTATTTTTCGCACGGGGAAACTTACAGATAGCTTACAGATTCAGAATTCTTGTTCTCGAAGTGGCGATATCCAGAAAAGCCGACGCCTTGACCCGAAATGCAACTTGGGGACGATAAGATCAAGGGAACAAGAGAGCGGTCGGTCCGGGCGTCTGCTGTAACCCGCCATTCAGAGGGATATTGCGGAGTTGGCGGGTTACGCGATGTTCGCCGCGCCGTGCGGATAGGCCGCGATTAGCCCGTCTTCTTGGCCACCAGAATCATGATTTGCCTCCGGCGGGAAGAAGTCCTGATCTTGATAGACTCTAGGTTCATGAATCCGCGGGATTCCAAGAGCGCGCTCAGCCGCCGCCTCGACCAGAATTGGAAATGCCCACCGGTCCAGCGCTCCCACCAGGCACGCACGGTGATTAACAAAATCTCCCAGTGACTGCGTAACGGCAGCGCGATCATCAGAATGCCATTGGGACGAAGCCGCCGGATGGCGGACTCGATCAACGCAGGAGCTTGCAGGTGCAGATCGTCGATGTCCGTGTTCACGACGATATCGACGCCGCTCTCTGCTATTTTGGCAGAACCACCAAGCTGTTCATGTCCAGATTGATCGGCCCAAGTCTATTCAATCGAATTGGCTATGCCATTGCCACCGCATTCCATTCCAACGGCACAGCCTGCGTCCTGCGCACCACCACCCGGTTTCCGGTTGTCGCACCTCACGCAAAAATCTGCCTTGCTTGATAGCGGGAACAGATATCCAAAACGACTGGACGAATACAGGGATTTTCCTGGGATTTTTGCCGGATATGCCGGCTTAAAAAATCCACCTGTTTGACCACCTGGTTTGCAATCATATTGCCTCTCCTCTATCGGCGACTCATCGATCTTGGTTGAGCCAATCATGTAGAGGACACCTCTGAGGCGCTACTATGGATGCAGGGAACTTACAGATAGAATACCGATTCAACGAACTTCCACCCGCAAATAGCGGACTCCAGCAGCAGGAGCCAGGCTATTTTGATGCTGTTTGGCGCTTGAGTCCGCAGCTTGTCGAGCAACTCCGCGCGATTGTGGACTTCGAGCTTGGCGTATAAGCGGCGCACATAGGTGACTACAGTCTGGACGCTGACATTCAACCGCGTTGCGATAGCAGTCTGCGAAAGACCTTCGGCCAGTGCCAAGCCGACTTCTTGTTCCCGAGGCGACAAGCGCCAGCCTTGCAGATTGCGATAGAGTTGCAGCCGCAGCGGTTCCTGATGCTCGATCAGCACGCCAATCAAGCCGTCGTCGGTTGGAGAATAACCGGCAGTGTCCAAACCCGTGTGAATCGTGGGCGGTTGCAGCCAATAGGCGCGGAAGACAAACCGGCCACGGGCATTGGTGTGGGTAAAGGAAGGTGGAGGCGCATCCCAGCCCTGAAAGATGCCGTCCAGATTGGCGCAAAGCTGCTGTAACACGGGCGGCACCGCGACCGGTGGGCTGAAGCGTCCTTGTCCCACGGGAAAAGTGCCATAAGCGGCCAGGAATAGTAGGTTTCGAGCCGCATCGCTGAGATAGACCACGGAACCATTGCGCGTCAGGATCACCAGACCCGTCTGGCCGCTGTCCACATAATCCGTAACTGCTTCGCCGCGTGCCTGCAAGCCATGCTCCAAATAAGGCAGCAGACGCCTGAGTTGCTGGATCTCGTCAGCGTCAAACGGTTGCTGGTGCTGGGAGCGGGCCAGCGAGATGCCGCCGACCATAGCGCCATGAATACAAACTTTCGCCTGCACTCTGTAATAGTGTTTATAGGGCCGGAACACCGTATGATAAAAATCGCTTCGGTAAAACCGATCGTCCAGGATACGCAAATCCGTGATCATAGGATGGTGGTTGTACCAATCAAGCACCCGCGCATGATATGGCTCGACATAGAGCCGATTCCACTCGCTTTTGACGGCTTCCATGACCTCCGGGATCACATACTCGGTAATCACGAATGTCGGCAGTATGTGCTCGTTGACCCCTGTAAATACATTACTTTCCGAAGGAATGAACGCGTGCAAGGCGTGTAGAACTTCCGGAATCAAGACCTCCCGGTTGAGACCCAGGCAGCATAATTGACGCAGAGCGGCAAGGGCTTTGGCGCGTTTCATCGTCTGATCCAGTCTGGTTTTACTCACATCCGTCTGGTGTAACACCACCAAATGTCCCCTGCTCAGGGGACAACATTTTTGATAGTTATAGCTAGACTTTTGATCGAATGCCCAGATTTTTTGAGTGACGGCTCAATCTGTCGCAGGACGACATCGCTTACCTTGCATCTGTCATGTCTTTAGCCATGGAACCTCAAACAGCCTGTCTATCTACATCCACCGCAGGGTTGGCTAAATTCAACCGGCCTTGGCTGCCGGCGGCTTTCCCGCGTGAGCGATTGTTTACCCGGCTCGATGCCTTGGCGAACCGGCCCTGTGCCTGGGTTGGCGCGCCGGGAGGCTACGGCAAGACCACGCTGGCAGCGAGTTACGTGGCGGCGCGGGGAATGTCCTGTCTGTGGTATCAGTTCGACGAAGACGACGCGGACCCGGCGACTTTCTTTTACTATCTTGGGGTTGCGGCCGCCGCGCGCGGCGCTGGCCCGGCCTTGCCGCTGTTGACTCCGGAATTCCAAAATAACTTACCCGCCTTTACCCGTCGCTTCACGCAGGCGCTGGGCCAGAGGCTTGGTGCTCCCTTCATCCTGCTGTTCGACAACTACCACCGTCTTCCAGAAGAGTCACCCTTGCACGCGGCATGGGCAGAAGTACTGGATCATCTACCCGCCGGGGTGTGCTGCTTGATCACCAGCCGAGGAGAGCCGCCGCCAGCGCTGACGCGGGCGCGCCTGCACGGGCAATTGACGATCATCGCGGCCGAGGAACTGCGCCTTACCCAAGCGGAGGCCGAAGGGATTGCCGGGTTACAGGCCGAACATCGCTTGAGCGCGATTGAGGTGCAGTCGTTGAATGAACAGGTGCAAGGCTGGGCGGCTGGCTTGAATCTGCTATTGCGGCGTTCCCACCCGACCCGGAACTCACCGCTACTGGCAACCACCGGATTGATCTTCGACTACTTTGCTACGGAAGTGTGGAACCAGCTTGACCCGGCACTGCAAACCTTTCTCCTCAAGACCGCCCTGTTGCCGAAGATGACCGCTGCCATGGCCAGGCAACTGACCGGTGAGGGTGGGGCGGAAACGCTGCTGGCTACACTCGCACGGCGTCACTGTTTCACTTTCCGGGATGAAATCGCCGAGTCTGATGCAGCGACCCGAGTCACGGCTTATCAGTATCACGATCTGTTTCGTGGTTTCCTGCTGGATCGCGGACGCGAGGTGTTCAGCGCGATGGAGCGCGCCCATGACCAGCGCCAGGCGGCGCTGCTTCTCGAATCAGCCGACGAAATCAGCGCGGCGGTCGAACTCTGGCAAATGCTGGGTGATTGGGAACAGCTCAGCCGATTGGTGATGCAGCAAGCCGAACCGTTACTGCGGCAAGGTCGCGGGCAACTGTTGGAATCCTGGCTGAGCCGGTTGCCATCCGCGATCCGGGACCGTTCGCCTTGGTTACTGTTTTGGCGGGGTCAATGCCAATTGTCCCGCGATGCGGTCGCTGCCCGTACCACCTTAGTTCGAGCCTATCGTCGTTTCAAGCACGCTAGCGATGTTACTGGTCTGTGGCTGACGTGGGCGGCTATCACCGATACCTACAGCTTGGCCTGGGATAATTTTCACGCCGCTGGCGGCTGGCTGGTGGAATTCGAACGATTGCGGACCCGCTACCCGGGTTTTCCCTCGACCGCCCTCGAAGCGCGGGTCACCTGCGGGGTTTTTAATTTGCTGGTCCACGCCCGGCCGGAGCATCCTGAATTTACCGATTGGGAGAGGCGCATCGTTCGGCTATTGCAGACCGATTGCCCGCCGGATTTGTATCTGGTCTCGCTCAATACACTGTTACTCCACTACATCTGGAACGTCGGCCAACACGGTAAGGCCACCTGGGCGCTGAATATCCTGCGCGCCGCGAATGCGGATGCCACCCATGTCGAACCGGTGCTGCGCTGTGCCTGGTATTGGGGAGAATTTTGCTATCAATACTGGTACGAAGGCGATCTGGATCGCTGTCTCGCCATCGCTGAGGCGGGATGGTCCATCGCCGCCGAATACGGAGTCAACCTTTTCAGCGGCATCCTGTTATCGGCTTTTATGCATGCCAACCTGAGTACCGGACGGCTGGAGGCCAGCCGGGCGGCGCTGGAGCGGTACACGCGATTACAGAAGTCCTTCCGGCCTCTGGAACGTGTCCTCTACGATGTCCTGAGTGCTTGGGAAGCCTGGCAATCCGGACGCCTGCCTGGAAGCTCTGGGGCGATTGGAACAAGCTCTGCGCGTGGCTCGCCGCACATTTTACCATACCACCGCAGTCATCCATTTGGCCTTGGCGCAGGTACACGCCAGTTTGGGCCAGCGCTCGGATGCCTTGCGCCACTTAGCGGGTATGCGTTCCTGGAGCCGAGTGACGCATAGTCAAGTCGCCGCCTTCTTACGCACTTTGGCCACCGCGCAGTTCGCCTTAGCCTGGGGTCAGAAAGCCCGTGGCCTGCGACTGCTGCGCCGGGCGCTCGCGCTGGGCCGAGCGGAAGGCTATATCTTTTTCACTTTCTTCAAGCCGGATGATGTAGCCCGGCTTTGCGCGGCGGCGCTGGACGCCGGCATCGAAGTCGAATATGTCCAAACTCTCATCCGCAAGCGCGGGTTACGGCCCGATCCATCGGTTGCGATATCGGATCGTTGGCCCTGGCCAGTGAAGATTTACACCTTGGGGCGCTTTGGGCTGGTGGTAGATGGTCAACCGGTGACCTTCGGCCGCAAGGCGCAGCGCAAGCCGCTGGAATTGCTGAAAATCCTGATTGCTTGGGGTGGGCGTGACGTCAGCCAGGCCCAGATCGCCGACGCGCTGTGGCCGGACGCCGACGGCGATGCCGCTCAGAAAACCCTCACCATCACGCTGCACCGACTGCGCCGGTTGCTGAGTCACGAACACGCCTTGAGTGTGCGAGATGGCCGACTATCCCTGGACCCGCGCTATTGCTGGGTCGATACATGGTGCCTGGAACGTCGTATCAATCAAATGCTCGCGCGAGTGCGCGAGGAGGATGAACGGGTTGAGCTGACCGGTTTGGCCGCCGCGACCGGTGTGCTTCTTCGCGCTTATCGCGGCCCGTTTCTGAGCCAGGACGCCGAACCTTGGGCGCTCCAAACCCGCGACCGCTTGCATGGCCGCTATCTGAAGAGTTTAAAGAAACTCAGGGACTATTGGGAAAAGCAAGAGAATTGGGAGATCGCCCAGGCGTGTTATGAACGGAGCATGGAAGTAGACATCGCCTTAGCGCGTTGCGCTTAGGGCTTGAGGCGTTGCCGTGATCAGTCTGCTGGTTTGATGGTGCCCGGTTTTCGCAACGGAACCGCTAGCCGCCCGGCGGGCTGTCATCCTGCTATCCTACCAGCCGTAATCCCGGCGGCAGTGCCTCGCCGAAGACCCTTCCGGTATCAACTTCATCGAGCTCCACCACTTCCTCGATCATATGCAGCCAAGAAGCGGGGGCTTTTGCTGCCCGCAACCGCTGAATCACTTGCGTTCGCAACGTCTCGTTCAAATCCCGCTCCCGGTCGCCGCTGAGCCGTGTGAGCAGGGTCGCGGCAAACGCCGCTGGGGTCACAGCTTTCCAGTCCAACGCCATGACGCGATCCAGCCATTCCTCGGCCACGGGGGCTGGCACTACATCATGAGCGCTGCCGTAGGCGGGAATGCGGGTGCCCAACCGGCCAACCGCCCACCAAAGTTGCGGCGATTCCCCCTTGCGTGTCAGTCGCTTGAGTAGCAACTGACCCAGCTCGGCCTTGCGCGCCGCCGGTAACCGCTCCAGTACCGCCGCCAGACGCGCCATGTCCTCTATGCCCGGTTGTTTGTCCTTGGCCGCTTTACCGGTCAGGGGACGCAAGCCTGCTAGCAACGCTTTGCCTAACTGCGCCTGCGCCGCTGCGTCCAGTCCACCGGCCACCCGCCGCCACAAGGTCCACCATTCCGACCCGTTCTGCGCATCACGAGCGTATTGCACTCCTGATTCATAGAGCGTCCACAATTGTCCGGCACGCCACTCATCCAGTGGATAACCAAAGCCAGGGCGCAAACAATAGCCAGCCAGGTTGAACCAGAGCCGTTCATGATCCGTTGAACGCCGCCGCCGCCGCGCCCCAGCCCAAAGCACATTAAACAGTTCACGCAGTAGCGGCGTCTCCCACGTCTCACGCTTGCCGAGCAGCCGTTCCAATTCGTTGCGTAGTCCTTTGATGGCCTTCTGCTCCACATCCGGCGCACGGGAGCCGTAGAACCGTTCCAGCAGCGCTGCTGCTTCGGAAAAGCGCGGATGCAAGCGCGCTAGAGTGGCTGTGTCGCTACCGCGTAATTGAAAGGCCAATTGCCAGCGCCCCTGGCTGACGCTTACTTCAGAGAGTGGTGAGGAGGGCTTCACCGCGACGCAATCCACCTCCAGTGTCCCGATTTCAGTCAGTTGCGCAATCAGTTGCACGGGTGTCTCGCCAGCAACCTCGCTTTCAATGACAGTGGCGACCGGTGGCAGGGGAATCAATCCTTCGGTATTCAACGCCACGGCTTCGCCAGGCCGATGAAGCGTGTCGCCGGTGGAGGACATGAGATGAAACTGTACCGGTGCACCCAGCCGTAAGGAAAAAGTTTGCTCCAGCCGGATTTCCTGCCCTTCTTCGGTACCTCTTGGCAACAGGCAGATGCCTTGTTTCCGGTCACGGCTACTGTCTACTGCGAGGAAATAGCTGCGCGCTGAACCACCGCCAATTCTCAGACCGCGGCCCCGGCGCGCTAATCCATAGGCCACTGCGCCGCGTGCGACTGCCACATCCGGCTCCGGATTATCCAGCTGCAACAGGGATGCGCCGCGCCACCGGTGCAGAATCTCCAGCAACCGCTCGACCAGGATGGCGCCATGGAACACGCCGCCATTGAGCAATACGGCGTCTGGCATCGGCAGACCCGCAACGGGCGCTTGCGCACCCAAGGCCCGGCGCGACGCCTCGGCATGGCCGCTTAGAAATGCGGCCAGATGACGGCTGATGGCCGCATCCGCCGCATAAGGCAAGCCAAATTCAATCACCGCCGCGCGACGGCTTTGCGGCTGTTCGTGCGCCTCAATCATCGGCATGAAGCCGTCCACCAGCAGCGTTCGCACTTCATCACGGCTTAGCTCCGCGGAGCGCGCGCCGCCAATCAGCCGCGCGCCGCTACCCAATACCGTTACGGTCACCCGCTCAGGCGCGTCCGCCGCTAACAACCGTTCCTTGGCCCCCCGGCACTGTTGCAGGAGCTGGGAGAGTTCGCCAGCGTTCAATCGTCCGCTGCCAAGCCGCGTTTCGACCGTGCGCGCCAGGGTCAGATCCATGTTATCGCCGCCCAGCATCAGGTGATCGCCGACTCCGATGCGGGTCAGTTGCAGGCCAGTTTCTCTCGCTTCGATCTGAATCAGCGTCAGATCGGTGGTGCCGCCGCCGACATCACATACCAGCAGCAATCGCGATTCACCAAGAGCGGTTGCTACTTCATCTTGATGGCGGTGCAGCCAGTCATAACAAGCCGCCTGTGGTTCTTCCAGTAAACGCAGTTGCGGCAGACCCGCTAGCCGCGCCGCTTCCACGGTCAATGCCCGTGCTGCTTCGTCGAATGAGGCTGGCACGGTCAACACCAATTCCTGCCGCTCCAGGGGTTGGCGGGGAAAGTGGTGATTCCAAGCCAAGCGGAGGTGGGCCAGTGTGCTGGCGCTGGCGGCTAGGGGTGAAACCTTGGCAATCTCCACCGGTGCGCCCCAGGGCAGAATCGGCGCGGTGCGGTCTACCCCGGCATGGGACAGCCAGCTTTTCGCACTGGCCACCAACCGGCCCGGCGTTCGCGAACCGCGTTCCCGCGCTAATTCGCCCACAATAACGCGGGCAACGTTGCCAGGATCGGCGAATGCCCAGGGCAGTTGCACGTCTGCCGCCGCCAATTCACTCTCGGCCGGGTGATAGCGCATGGAAGGCAGCAGGGGCCGTGCCGCTACTGCGCCGGGGGCGATCAACTGCTCAATAGCGAATGCGTGAATCTTAGCCGGGCTGCGGAGATCGGCATAAGCAACGGCGGTATGGGTTGTGCCGAGATCAATGCCTACCAGATAGCGGGGTGTGTCTGATCGAGCGATGGCTTAATTCTCCCCGCGCACGTCGAACTCAACCTTCCAGGTTTCTGTGCCGGTGCGTGATACGGCTTCCAGGCGCAGCGTACCGACCTCGGTCACGGCGGCATGCAGACGCACCGGCACCACCTCACCGGGCTGCCGGTCCTCGGCAGGCAGATTGGCTTCGATTTCTTCGAGTTCCTCAAGCTCTTCCGGCGCCCACTGCTCCAGCACCGTACCGACCTGATCAACGCGCCGCACGGATGAGCCAAAGAAACGGAAGCGCACAGGCTCGCCGACTACGAGTCCAACCTCCTGCGGCGGCAGTTCAGCTTGCGTCCCTTCTTCCATCCCGAACGGCGCAATACATAACCCCTGGATCGGTGGCTCCATTCCCGGTACCGCTGGCATGGCGCTCTCGACACCGACGTAATAGGATTTGGCGGTGCCACCGCGAATCCGCACCCCGCGCCCGCGCCGCACATAACCGTAATAGGCGGCACCGCGTGCCACCGCCAGATCGAGATCTGCGCCTTCCAGCAGCCGCGCGGGCGGCGCGCCTTCAGCGGTCAACCAATTGTTGAGCAAGCTCAGCGTCCGGTCCAGCAGCGAGTGCGCCTTGAAGACACCGCCGTTGAATAAGACGGCGGTTGGATGCAGGAAGCTGGCGTTTTCCGGCAAGCGATTCTCAAACCCGGCTAAATTGCGGGTCGCTTCGACCTGACGGCCCAAGAAGGCTGCCAGATGACGAGGCATGGCCGCATCCTGAGCATAGGGCAAGCCGAGCTTGGTGAGCGCTGCCCGGGCCCGGGTTGCGGGTCGCGCCGACGCCTCCACGGCCGGGAAGAATCCTTCTATCAGAATCCGGGCGACCTCGTCGCGGGTCAATTCAGTGCGCAAGGTGCCGCCGATCAACCGGGAACCGCGGCTGGGTACCACCACTGGCACGGCCTCAACGCTGGCGTCGCTGAGTAAAATTTCCTTTGCCGAACGGCAGCCATGGGTCAAACCCTGCAACTGCCAGGGATCGAGTTGCGTTCCTTGTCCGGCCAGCTTAGCGCGGACAGCATGCGCCAGGGCCAAATCCATGTTATCCCCGCCCAGCAGGATATGATCGCCGACCGCCACCCGCACCAGCTCCAGGGAACCGTCACGCTCGGTGACCGCGATCAACGAGAGATCCGTGGTGCCGCCACCCAGGTCAATCACCAGAATAATATCGCCCAATCGTACCTGTTTGCGCCATTGGCCCCGGGTGGCCAGAATCCAGTGGTACAGCGCCGCCTGTGGTTCTTCCAGCAGGACGAGATGGTTACCCAGGCCGACTGCCGCTGCCGCCTCGGCGGTCAGTTCACGGGCAGCCGGATCGAAGGATGCAGGTACAGTCAACACGACATCTTGTTCCGCCATCAGCGCGTCGGGATGGCGTAGGTTCCAGGCGGTGCGCAGATGCTCCAGATAGCGCATCGAGGCTTGCAGCGGCGACACCCGTTGTACTTCCTCGGGCGCTTCCACGGGCAGAATGGCCGCGCGCCGGTCGACGCCAGGATGGCATAACCAGCTCTTGGCGCTGGCTACAAGCCGGATCGGGGTGCGGCTGCCCATGCTGCGGGCCAGCTCGCCGACGACGAACGGGGGTTGCTCCCCCCACGGCAGAGTACGATCCTCTGCACGTAGTTCATCAGGATGCGGTAGATACAGGAACGATGGTAATAACGGCCGCTCTTCAACCGCACCGGGCGCTGTGAGTTGCGGGATCATTTCGATCCAGTCGACGACCTCATCCAAGTCGCTGGCTTGCAGATCCACCGCCGCCAGTACGCAGTGCGTTGTCCCCAGATCGATGCCAATGGCGAAACGCGCCTCGCTCATAGCTCTACCTCCGCTGGAGCCAATACTTGAACATCATGACCTTCTGCCAGTTTCGGAAGTTTGATCTCAGTCACCCGCCAGCCGCGGTGCATTAAGGTTCCAGTGAACGGGGGTTGACCGACCACGTTGCCGGTCAAGCGTACTGCGGTCGCATCGAAGCCGGCCGGCAAGGTCAACCGGATACCCTCAGCTTCGTCGCGCACCGGCGCGATTTGGAGATGATCGCGGATTACCTTACGGCAGCCTTCATGCACCACACGCGCCGCGCCACCAATCTCGGCATCGGAATAGGTAGTGACGTTTTCCTCCAGAAAGTCCACGAACCGTCCTTCCTGTTGCAGGAGAGCCAGTAGCTGGAGAGCGGAATCTGGGAGCGTATCGCGCAGCGTTGGTTTGGGCAGGCCAGCGCCGCTTGATCCTGTGGGTACCGATTCACCCTGCTCCAGCCGCGCCACGCTGCTGGCAAATTTGTGATCAACCAGCATCCGCCAGGCGGCGCGTAACGCCAGTACCAGCCGGGAGAGAAAACTTGAGTGTGAAGCATTCATGAAACAAACTCCTTAAATCGAACCGGTTTATGCGGTATCCTACCATGTGCCGGCGAGAAGCCTCGCTCATGGCGATAAAACCACCATTGTTGGCGCCAGATTTCTAGGATCAGATTGGCGTACACTATTGTGATTAGCTAAATTTAAAGGTAAAGGGCAACGTGGATCAGCCCTGATTTTTATCTCTGTCCCCCGGATTACACCGATACGTGAAGCAGATATACCCGATCATCCCAGGAGTGGCAGCATGGCCCGCATACTGATTGTCGACGACTCGCCGACCCAAACGTTGAGTCTCGCCAAAATCCTTAAAAAGCATGGGCACGAAATCATAACGGCGACCGATGGCGCGCAGGGTGTTGAGGTCGCTAAGGCTGAACTGCCGGATCTCGTCTTGATGGATGTGGTCATGCCCAAGATTAATGGCTTCCAGGCAACCCGGCAGATTACCAAGAATCCATCAACTAGCCATATTCCAGTGATCATTGTGACCACCAAGGACCAGGAAACCGATAAAATTTGGGGCGCGCGGCAAGGCGCCAAAAGTTATGTCATCAAGCCAGTGGAGGAAGCAACTTTGATCGAAATGGTTAATCAGTTTCTTCCTAAATAAGTTATGGATAGTCCGGGTAGCGGCGCCGGAACGCGGCTAAGCTTGCTTCTGCCTCTGCTAGCCGGCCCTGCCGGCGTAGTTCAGCGATGTCTGCTAACCACTTTTCTGGCGGGCGATCAACTGCTTGGCGTTCGAGTTTGGCTTCTTCGTCTCTCATCGCTGGCGCTATCTGGAGGATATCTTGTCTGTGCTGTTCCTCGGCAATAGGCGCCTTTTTTTCCTGCATGGACGATGCGGCAGACGATGGCGGTGCCATCCGCATCATGCGAATAGCCGGTGCGGCCGGTGATGCGGGAGCAAGGGAAGGTGTTGCTGCGGACGAATCTTGATGAGCGGATTCCGCCGCGCGCTGGCCGGCGGGCGCAGTATCCGCTTTAGCGGCAGGTTCTGCCAGGGATGACGGAGACTCCATCGGCATCTGCGGGCGTGGCGCCCATTCGCCAGTTTCCCGCGCCAGCCGCACGATACCCGCTGCCATGATGACGGTGGCCGCCAGCGCCACAGGCACTGCCCAAAACCGGATGCTTCGCCGCCGGGAACAAGGTGCCGCTGGCGTTGGCCGCGGCGGTGCAACTGCCCTATGCGCTGCTGTTAGGATGCGTTCATCGAGCCAGGCAGGTGGTTCGGCATCGTGGGTTGTCTGATAGAGAATGGACAAGGTCTCATCATGAAATTCCCAATCGCGCAGATTCTTCATAGCGCCCCTCCCAGGCCGCGCCGCAGGCGGGCCAGTGCATAGCGCAAGCGGCTCTTGACGGTTTCCCGGCCCGTTCCAGTGACCTGAGCGATCTCTTCCAGTGACAGTCCAGCCTCTTCCTTGAGCAGCACTGCCTCGCGCTGGGCTTCTGGCAGCTCAGCCAGCAATACTAATAGGCGTTCGGCCTGGCGGCGGCGATCATCCTGGTGCTCCGGCTGCTCCTCTAGCGGCGCTGGAACGTCGATCCATTCTGGGCAGTCTCCGGCATAGGACACGGGTAAGCCTCGATTGCTGGCACGGTAATAGTCGATTAGCCGGTTATGGGCGATTCGATAAAGCCAGGTCATGAACCGGGCCTGCACGGTGTAGCCGGTGCGGGCCGCGATCAGCTTCAGCCAGACATCTTGAAATAGTTCTTCAGCGGTTGCCGGCTGGCCGCATTGGCGGAGAAGATAGCGGTATAGCGGTCCTTTATGACGGGCATACAGCCGGGTAAAAGCGCTCGCGTCGCCTTCCTGGTAGCGGAGCATGAGGATTTCATCGGCATCCTCGTCTATCGGTATGAGCACGTTGTTCTGGAATGGACGCATGCATGGGCGGCTTTGTTTGGTTTCTGCTGATCTGCCGGAGATTCAACGGGACGTCAGGGCAGCAGCGGGTTCCCTCCGGTGAGCCGCTGAGCGAAATTAACCAGCATGGCAGCGGTAGCGCCCCAGATAAAACGGTTTTCATAAGGGATGACATAATACTGGCGCTGCTGGCCTTTGTAGAGCATGCTGCGGTGTTCGTGATGACGTGAATCGAGAATAAACTCCAGCGGCACCTCAAAAGCCTCTGCGACCTCAAAATCATCCAGCGCCAGTTCAAACGGCGGTGTTATGAACCCGACGACCGGCGTGACCAGAAAGCCAGTCACTGTTTGATACAGATCGAGAAAGCCAGCGATTTCTACAACATGCCGGCGATGCAAACCAATCTCTTCCTCAGCCTCTCGTAGCGCTGTTTCCACAGGACTGGCATCTTCTTCCTCAGTCCGGCCACCGGGAAAGCTAATCTGTCCGGCGTGATGTTCCAGATGATCGGTGCGCTGAGTCAGCAGTACCGTATAGCCCTCGGTGCGCTCAACTAGAGGCACCAGCACCGCTGCTGGCATCAGCGCTCGTTCTTCGCGCTCCATGCCAGCGACAGCGTGGTCGCCCGTGATGATTTCCACCTGATGTGTGGAATGCAGGCAGCGGCGCACCCGGTCACGCATCTCCATGTGATTCAAACCGTCCTCACATCGATGTTAAATAACCGGCTGTAGTTGGCGGTGGTTATCGCGGCGATCTGTTCTAACGGCTCGCCGCGCAGATCGGCTATGAATTCGGCAACATGCCTGACCCAGGCGGGGTGGTTAGGTTTGCCCCGGTAGGGAACCGGTGCCAGATAGGGGGAATCAGTTTCTATCAATAACCGGTTAGCCGGCATCCGCCGCGCTGCATCCTGAATAGGCTTGGCATTCTTGAAGGTGACGATGCCGGAAAACGAGATGTAGAAATTCAGTTCCAATGCCCGCACCGCCATGTCCCAGTCCTCGGTGAAACAGTGCAGCACGCCCCCCACTTCATCCGCTCCTTCATCCGCCATGATACGCAAGGTATCTTCACGAGCGTCGCGGGTATGGACGATCAGGGGTTTACGCAACTCGCGAGCAGCGGCAATATGGGTGCGAAACCACGCCTGTTGCCGTTTCTTGCTGTCATGACCATAGTGGTAATCCAGACCGGTTTCGCCAATCGCGGCCACGCGAGCTTTACTGCCTAGCGTCGTCAATTCTGCCACAGTGGGTTCCCGGTTGCCTTCCTCGCTGGGGTGTACTCCTACCGACAGGGCAATTTGCGGATATGGCTCAGTCAATCCGGCTAAGCGTGGCCAGCTCTCCAGATCGGTGGCGACGCTCAACAGGTGTGTGACTCCGTTTGCCATAGCGGCTTCCAAAACGCCCGGCAGACTGCCGCCGAATTGGGCGAGGTCAAGCCGATCCAAATGACAGTGGGAGTCAACCAGCATCAGGCATCATCCTTTACATCGTATTGGTAGACTGCTCAATCCGGGTGTAACCGGCTAACAGTGTTTCAATTTTTTTCCGGAGCCGTTCCCCATCCGTGCCGCCAAACTGGATGCCAACCCCGATTTGCCGCCCGCCCGGTGTCGTCCGGTAATTGATCCAGATCACTTTGCCAGTAATAGCAAACCGTTCCGGATCTTCGAGCAAAGTCAGTAAAAGGAAGACTTCATCACCCAGTTCGAAGGTTTTTTCGGTGGGAATGAAAACCCCGCCCCCCTTGATAAAGGGCATGTAATTGGCCTGCAGCATCACCTTGTCCTTGATTGCAAGGGAGATGACGCCTTGTCGTGGACCTGCCATAGGTTCAGCCTTGTATGCGCTTGTTCACAAAAATATTCGATTCATCATTCGCCGGGCTGCCACTGAAAAAGACTTCCAGAAGCAACTGCGTATTGGTTTGGGTCAGCATGCATAGAGCATGCAAGTGAATGGCCGCGTCCAGACGCTCGAACAGTCTCAATGGGGATTGTTGGGCCATCCAATCCCGCAATACAGGCCGTAAATCGGGGTTATTCAAATGGGTAGAATCAGGACTCATCTTAAGCCGAATTAGATCAATATGCCAACTGATCAGCCAGCGTAAATTTTCCGCCAAATCGCCTTGTACCCAGGTTTCTGCGGCCTGGATGGGATCGATCTGGCCAACAATGACCTGTTCATAGCTGCCCATCAATTCCTGGCGGCGGTGCCAGCGCGCTTCGCTGGCATAGGCTAAAGCTGCTAAGGGGGCTCCGCTCGCTACATTAAGTAATGCTGCCGGTTCCAATTTGCCAGATAACCGTGATGCCAGCCAAGGCACTGCAACCTTGGGGGAGGGCGGTTTGAAACGGATGACCTGACAGCGGCTGCGCACGGTGGCAGGCAATCGGGCAGGCTGGGCAGTGACCAGCAGCAATAGACTATTAACGGGTGGCTCTTCTAACGTTTTCAATAAACTGTTAGCTGCGTTTATATGCAACCGGTCAGCCGGTTCCAATAGAACGATCTTATAGCCACCGTATTGAGAAGTGTAACCAAGAAAGATACAAAAATCACGAATCTGATCAATTTTGATTACGCTACTCTTTTTTTTGGGTGAATTATTCTCAATACCCTTATGTTCTTCTTCTGGGCAAATCACCGTGTAATCAGGGTGGCTGCCCGCTTGGAACAGATGACATGCGCGGCAATGGCTGCAAGCATTACCCTGAGCGTCAGGTGATTCGCACAGTAGCCCCTGCGCTAGCCGGCGGGCGAAGACGCCTTTGCCCAGTCCCGCAGGCCCGGTCAATAACAGGGCGTGTGGCAGCCGTCCAGCGGCCTGACGCTGTTGGAGTTGCCGCCATAGGCCGTCGTGCCAGGGCAGTGGTTCACCACTCATCAAGGAACACTCTTCAATATTGGTTCAACCGGCTCATGCGTTCTTGATAACGGGCTTGCAGGCAGCGCACGTCAGCACCGCAGCTATTGCGGGCAGTCAACCAGGATCGTTGGTCTTGACGCAGCCGTTCGGCTTGCTGCCGGGGCAGATCCCTTAATAGGGAGCGATAGAGCGTGGCTAGGTCTTCATCCAGACGGTTGAGGCGGGGATTGGCGCACACAGCGATTTCGACCGAGGTGCTGGCTTGTGTGCAATCATAGCTGGCAGTTTGTGCCGGGAGCGGCAACAGACCGGCACAAAGGAGCACCCAGGAAAACGGTTTAAGCATGATAAATTCCTCTCCTTACTTGGTGATTTCAGTAATTTCAATGCATAGCATAATCGCCATGCGTCAAGTCGCAAGCCGATTTGTGGAAACGCACGGTTCCTGAAAGGATCGAAGTATTGTCTATTCGTTATTAGGAGAAGGGCTTATGCTGTGGCAGCACCGTAAAACCCAGATATTGCGTCCTGAAGAAGCATTGCCTGGCCGGACAACACCGATGCCAGTCCCAGTGCGGCACTATGTGAATGACCATCCTCTGCAGCCTCCGTTTCCAGCCGGTATGGTGCAAGCTCTCTTCGGGCTTGGCTGTTTCTGGGGTGCAGAACGTAAATTCTGGACTCAACCGGGGGTCTACAGCACTGCCGTTGGCTATGCGGGCGGTTTCACGCCCAACCCGACCTATGAGGAGGTGTGCAGTGGTCTGACCGGCCATACCGAAGCGGTGCAGGTGATTTTCGATCCAGCAGCCGTCTCCTATGAGCGGATGCTCCAGATATTTTGGGAAGGGCACGATCCTACGCAAGGTATGCGCCAGGGTAACGATGTTGGAAGCCAGTATCGCTCTGCAATCTATACGTTTGGTGAGGTTCAGCGCTCTGCTGCTATTGCCAGCCGCGATGCCTATCAGCAAGCGCTGACAGCCGCTGGTCATGGAAAGATTACGACCGGAATTGCTGACGCTTCCCCGTTCTATTACGCCGAAGATTATCATCAGCAGTATTTGGCCAAGAATCCTAGCGGTTACTGTGGCCTGGGAGGTACGGGAGTACGTTGCCCGCAAGGTTTGGCATGATGCTGAACATGCTACCGCTGCCGTCAATTTTACTCGTTAAGAGAGGGTGACTGACGCGGGGCCTTGGCTGTAGCACAGGATGAGTAGCACAGGATGAATAACCCAGCCTGGACTTGCAGCCCAGGCTGGATTCACAGGGAAAAGTGGAACGGGCTGGAAGCCCGTTCATTATCCTTTATTCGAACTCGATGATTGCCTGATCCACTGCCAGGCTGTCACCGGGCGCTGCCAGAATCTTGGCAACCTTGGCGTCGTGATCGGCGCGCAGCACGTTCTCCATCTTCATGGCTTCAATGACCGCTAACTCTTCGCCCGCCTTGACCTCTTGACCAACCTGGACGCTGAGTTTAGTCAGCAGGCCCGGCATCGGCGACATCAGGAACTTCGACAAATCTGGCGGTGCCTTGACTGGCATCAGCGCTTGTAATTCTGCCACCATCGGCGACAGCACCATTACATCGGCTTGTGAACCCCAGTGGAACAACCGGTAGATCATGTCGCGGCGCTCGACCTGAATGCAGATCTCAGTGCCGTTCAGTGTGCCTTTGAACAGTGGATAGCCGAACTGCCATTCGCTGCGCACTTGATAGCTTTCGCCCATGTACACCACATCGTAACCACCTTCTGCCGGGTCGATGTGAACCGGGTATCGCTCGCCGCCCATCAGCACGACCCAGTCGTTTTTGACGACGCGCTCATGACCGAGTAGCTGGCCACTGATCTCAGCAGCGCGATCCATGTAGCGGCGATGCAGGAAAGCGGCAACCGAAATCAGCAACGCCGGATCGTCATGCGGCACGTCGGCGGCGTGGAAGCCGTTCGGGTACTCTTCGGCGATCATATTGGTACTGATTCGCCCGGTCATAAACCGGGTATGCACCATCAGCGCCGCCAGGAAGCTGATGTTGTGCGCCACGCCACGAATGAAGAACTCATTGAGGGCGTCGCGCATGTGGGTGATGGCGCGGTCGCGGGTCGCCCCGTAGGTGATCAGCTTGGCGATCATCGGGTCGTAGTACATCGAGACTTCGCTGCCTTCGTAGATGCCCGTATCGACGCGCACCACCTCCGTTTCCTTGGGGGGCATGTACTTGACCAGCCGGCCGATCGAGGGCAGGAAGTTGCGGAACGGGTCTTCGGCATAGACGCGGGCTTCGATCGCCCAGCCCTTCAGCTTGACCTCGTCCTGGGTGAAGCCCAGCTTCTCACCGGCGGCGACCCGGATCATCTGTTCGACCAGATCCAGCCCGGTGATGTATTCGGTGACCGGATGCTCCACCTGCAAACGGGTGTTCATCTCCAGGAAGTAGAAGTTGCGCTTGGAATCGACGATGAACTCGACCGTGCCAGCGGATTGATAGTCGACCGCCCGGGACAGCGCCACAGCTTGCTCACCCATCGCCCGGCGGGTCTTCTCGTCCAGGAACGGGGAAGGCGCTTCCTCGATCACCTTCTGGTGGCGGCGTTGCAAAGAGCATTCACGCTCGCCTAGAAAGACGACGTTACCGAAGCTGTCGCCCAGCACCTGGATTTCAATGTGGCGCGGCTCTTCGATATATTTCTCGATAAAGATCCGGTCGTCACCGAAGGAAGAGCGGGCTTCATTCGTCGTGCGTTCAAAGCCGTCGGCGCACTCAGCATCGTTCCAGGCGATGCGCATTCCCTTGCCGCCGCCGCCGGCGCTCGCCTTCATCATCACCGGATAGCCGATGTTCCGTGCGATCTCCAAGGCATGCTCGGTATCCCTGATCACATCGGTGTGGCCAGGCACGGTATTGACGCCAGCCTCTTTGGCCAGGATCTTGGAGGTGATCTTGTCGCCCATGGCCTCGATAGCGCGTACTTTCGGGCCGATGAACGCGATGCCTTCTTTCTCCAGCGCGTCGCAGAAAGCCGAGCGCTCGGACAGAAAACCATAGCCCGGATGGACGGCGTCCGCACCCGTGTCCTTGCAGGCTTGGATGATGCGTTCCATCACCAGATAGCTCTGGGCAGTGGGCGGCGGGCCAATCAATATGGCTTCATCGGCCATTTCGACATGCAATGCATCCCGGTCTGCTTCAGAATAAACGGCTACCGTCTTGATGCCCATTTTACGGGCAGTCTTGATGACTCGGCAGGCGATTTCGCCACGGTTGGCAATTAGAATTTTTTTGAACATGTCTCGCTTCTCCCTTACAGCGGAATGTTGCCGTGCTTGCGCCACGGATTTTCGAGTTCCTTGTCCCGCAGCATCGCCAGCGAGCGGCAGATGCGCTTGCGAGTGCCGTGCGGCATGATCACATCATCGATGAAACCACGATGGCCGGCGATGAACGGATTGGCGAATTTCTTGCGATATTCCTCGGTGCGCGCCTCGATCTTGGCCGGGTCGCCGATGTCCTGGCGGAAGATGATTTCGACTGCGCCCTTGGGGCCCATGACCGCGATTTCGGCTGTCGGCCAGGCGAAGTTGACATCGCCGCGCAGATGCTTGGAGCTCATCACGTCATAAGCACCGCCATAGGCTTTACGGGTGATGACGGTGACTTTGGGTACGGTGCATTCAGCATAGGCGTACAGCAGCTTAGCGCCGTGCTTGATGATGCCGCCGTATTCCTGCGCGGTGCCGGGCATGAAGCCGGGTACATCGACAAAGGTAATGATCGGAATATTGAAAGCGTCGCAGAAGCGCACAAAACGGGCGGCTTTGATCGAAGACTTGATATCCAGACAGCCAGCCAGCACCATGGGCTGATTAGCGACAATACCGACCGGCCAGCCGTCCATCCGCGCCAGGCCGACGATGATGTTCTTGGCGTTCTCCGGCTGCACCTCGAAAAAGTCCACGTCGTCCACGACTTTCAGGATCAGCTCCTTCATGTCGTAAGGCTTGTTGGCACTGTCGGGAATGAGGGTATCCAGTGAATAATCCAACCGGTCCGCTGGGTCGGGCGTGGGCCGGAACGGTGGTTTTTCCCGGTTATTGGCCGGCAGGAAATTGATGAAGCGGCGCAGCATCAACAGCGCCTCGATATCATTCTCAAAAGCCCGGTCGCACACCCCCGACTTGACTGAATGCGATATAGCGCCGCCCAGTTCCTCGGCGGTGACTTCTTCATGGGTGACGGTCTTCACCACCTCGGGGCCAGTCACAAACATATAAGAGGTGTCTTTGACCATGAAGATAAAATCGGTCATGGCCGGTGAATACACTGCGCCGCCGGCGCAGGGACCCATGATCAGAGAAATCTGCGGAATGACCCCGGAGGCCATGACGTTGCGTTGAAATACGTTGGCATAACCGGCCAGCGAGTCCACGCCTTCCTGGATGCGGGCGCCGCCCGAGTCGTTCAGGCCGATGACCGGCGCACCGACTTTGATCGCGTGATCCATGATCTTGCAGATTTTTTCGGCGTGGGGTTCCGATAATGAACCGCCGAATACAGTGAAATCCTGGCTGAAGACAAAGACGATGCGGCCATTGACGGTGCCATAGCCGGTCACCACCCCGTCGCCGGGAATCGAGGTCTCGCCCATACCAAAATCGGTGCAGCGATGCTCAACGAACATATCCCATTCTTCGAAGCTGCCCGGATCGAGCAGGACTTCGATACGCTCGCGGGCACTGAGCTTGCCTCGCTTGTGCTGCGCGTCAATGCGGCGCTGACCCCCGCCCAGACGGGCGCCGGCGCGTTTTTGTTCTAATTGGTGAATAATGTCATGCATGAACGCTCTCTCCTTAATGATATCGAACGCCGTGGTTGAACCAGCAGCGGCGGGAGCTTGAAGGCTCGCCCGGATGAGGGGGCGGGCCGGGTGAAAACCGGGGGATATTCCGGGAGGGGATAATCAAGATTTTAATATTGTTGTTCATAGCTCTGGGATAAATGGACGGCAGGCAAGATTGCAGGCCGCTAACTTTAGCTTCGCCACTTATCATAAGGTTTTTGGGCGTTGCGCGCTATGTGCTCCCGGATATTTTCGCGGAGCGAGTCTTGGCGGGTGATGGTACGCACAGTGTGCGTTTAATAGGGGATACTCGCTTTATTGACCGGTCAATAAGGCGTGTTCATTCTGGATTTTGTGTTCCGCCAGCCGCTTCCGCAATTCTACTTCGATGTCTTCCTCACTCTGACCCAGCGCCTTCAGGGTGTGCGTGTAGTTCTCGATGACTGTGCGTAGATGCGGATGCTCATAGCGCATACATCGGGTGGAATTGAGAAGAATGCCCAGCGCCTGTTGCATCAATGGCTCGGCCTCGGCCAGCCGGTGGGTGGCTTGGAGCAACAGGGCCAGGTTGTTGAGGTGGCGGGCGACATTGGGATGATCGGGGCCGAAGCTGTGCTCGTCGATGGCCAGCGCGCGGCGCATGAGGGGTTCGGCCTCGGCCAGCCGGTGGGTAGCCTGGAGCACCAGGGCCAGGTTGTTGAGGGTGGCAGCCAAAGTGGCAGGGTCATCTAGCGTTTCGGCTTCGTCCTTGGCCCGCCTGAGTTCCTGTTCCGCATCCGGCCAGCGAGCCAGTTCGTACAATAGATTCGCTATTTTCAGCCGCGTATTAATCCGCTCCCTGATGTCGGTGAGTTGAGGCAAGTGATCGCGCAGGAAGGAAATCTTGGTTTCGGAAAAGGACTTGTAGTTCAGGGCATCAGCTAGATTTCTGAGCCGCTCGGCAAAGGCTTCCAGATTGCCGGACCGGTGGAATTCCCAGCAGGCAACCATCTCCTGCAATTCGTCGAGATAATTGGTGGAAGGTGTTTCGTCCACATGCCGGACAATCCAGGCGCCGAGCGGATCGAGGGGTAAGAATGACGCTTCGCGCAGGTACTGAACGGCTTTGTCCGGCGAGCCGTTACCGGCGTGCAACCGGGCGAGGTCCAGCTTGGCGGCGGCTCTTTCCTCAGGTAGTCCCACCTCGCTCAGATAATCGAATGCTTGTTCTGCATCACCGTTTCCCCATTTGTTGCGCAGCTCGGCGCGTTTCTTTTCCCGTTCTTCGATACTGGGGTAATAAAGCGTGAAAAAATCGAGCAGGAAGGGCAGCCGTTCGCGCGCGCCTCGCGAAAGATTCATCGCCAGCCAAATATCGAAAAAGCCCTCGCGAAGGGTGTAAAGCCGCGAACGCTTGTCCTGGGGATGCGGCGTCGAACGGAGGTAGCGGGCCTCGGTGAGGCGCTTGAGGAGCGATGAAGTTTGCGGCTGGCTCAACCGCATCCGTGCGGTGATGGCAGCGGGCGTTTTCTCTTGGTCCCGCATGACTGCCATGGTCTCCAGCACGGCGCGCTCCTGTGGCGGCAGGTCGTTGAGGCGGCTTTGATAAAATGGGGTGATGCGATCCAGCAGGATTTGGAATTGTTGCCGGATTTCCGTAATGGCGTCGTTGGCGATGAGTTCGTAAAGCATGACGGTGAGCCGGGGATTACCGCCCGTCATCGTGTAGAGCGCCAGCAGTTTGGGCCGCAGTGAGCCGAAATCGTGCAGAAGATCGCCGCGTTGTTCCCATTCCAAATTACGCCGGATGAGATCGAGCGTTTCTTCCTCGCTCAGGTCTTCGAGAATCTGCACGTCGAAGAAGTCGTAAAACGGTTCTTCCACACTGGTGATCGCATCGAAATGCAGCGGTGCAGTCGCGATCAACAAGCAACCATTGTCGTCCATGAAAAATTTGCGTAGCGCAGCGATATCCGGCTGTTTCTTGATCTGCCGGGTAAACATTTCCCCAAGATTCTCCAGCATCACTAGCATAGTGCGGCGGCGCTCGCGGTTCTGCTGGCGGATAGCAGGCACCAGGGTATCGATGATGGTGGCGTCCTCTCCTTCCGTGCGCAATCGTTGATGCAAATCCCGCCAGAGCGGTTCATCCGGCAGTGTGTCGCCAAGAATTTCGCACAGACCGAGCAGGAAATCCGCAAAGGAGAGCGTGCGGTGAGATTCTTCGGGAAAGCGGGCGATCACATAATGAGCGGCCAAATCGGATGAGGCGGCAATCTCATCCTCGATCAGTGACAGCAAATGGGTCTTGCCAATGCCACGCGGGCCGATGAACAGGAAGTGGTGCTTGGAATTCCGTGACATCGACCCGCGCAGAATTTCGAGGGTGTCTTCCACGAGAGGCATGCGGGCAACAGTGATATGCCGCCGGTGCGCCGCCGATGTCAAACCCGCTCGATAAAGGCCCAAATGAGAGGTGGCATCAGGCATAGTATTTCTTCCACCAGGCTTTGAGCAGGCCGCTGGCAAAATCGTATTGATTCTCAGCGATTTCGCTGATGTAGAAATCGTTTTCCAGATCATGCAGCAGTTGATTGAAGTGACGCTTGCGCTCGTAAGCGGGAACGGTTTGCCCCGCTTCAGTGAGATACCGCTCGAACTCTTGAGTCAGTGCAGTACGGCTCAGGTCGGCGGGACTCAAGCTGATCTGACCCAGGAGCGCATGGGCGGCGGAAAGGCGCGGCTCTTCGTAATATTTCGCGATGCGTGAATAATAATGTTGCAGTTTGTCCTGAGCGGCCGTGCTGACGACGAGTTGCGCAAAGATCCGGTCCACATCGGCGGATACAAGCTTGCGCGGCGCTTTCTTCCAGGAGCGATAGAGTTCCTGCGTGGCCATCTGCATGAACAGCGGAATGGGCCGGCCAAGATGCGCGCGCAACTGTTCCGGAACCGTCTCCTCGAAATCGACGCCGCGCCTGGCCAGCATCGATTGCACGAACTCAATGACGTGGGTATCTGCGAGCACAGGCAGCGGCACATCGTCGAGATCGTTGATGAGATCGACCAGTCCGAGTCCATCCAGCGTACCGGAAAGATTGACGGAACCGCCAATCAGCCAGCGGGCGCGGTCCTTGCTGGGATGCGGGTCTTGGCGCTGGGCGCGGAACCAGGCCAGAAACTCGCGCAATACCGCAGGATGCTCTCTCTTAAGATTGAATAACATATCCGGCAACTCGTCCACGATGAGCAGGATGGATGATTCCTGCTTGCGAACCTGATCGAGAAATCGATCGCCGTGTTGCCGCCAATGGTCTTTCCAATCCGGATCGGTGTCCCGCAGCCGGATCTTGAATCCGGCGATTCCGAACTCCGTGACCTTATTCAGTGTATCCGTGAGCAGCTTCCAGCCTTGCGCGAGGTGCTTGACGATCTCAGGGTGCTGATCGTGCAAGGTGTCGAGAATAGCCTGAAAGAAATCAGCGGGATGCGTGAGATCCTGAACATTCTGGTAAATCACCGTGAAACCGTGCTTGGGGAAATCCCGCAAGTGATCCATCACACTGGTCTTGCCGGTGCGGCGTGGAGCAGTGAGGAGAACATGCCGGGTGCGAAGGGTTTCCCAGAGTTCCGCGAGAAACGCATCGCGAAATCGCAAATCGGCCGAATCCACCGGAGCGCCGGTATAAAATTCAGGGCAATCAGGATGGGATGGCATGGCTGGGTGACTCCTATCGCGCATGACAAAATAGTTGCAAATCAAATCTGTCATGTTTATAAATGAAAATCAAAAATGTTGCAAGACAAAAATGTTTTCTATTGTTGGATTCTTAATTGCGTGGAACGCGGGCAACCTTTGTTATGATCATCATTAAACGATTTCCATTCGGCATGACGTTGCCCCGCGCACTTACGAGAACTGATGAACATCCCGCAAAATAGTCTGGTGTTATACAAGAACGGCCCTGCCCAGGTTGTCGCGCTCGGCGACAAACTCGACATCGAATTGCAAGATGGCCGGTCGCTGCGGGTCCGGCCCAAGGACGTATTGCTGCTTCATCCCGGTCCTGTGCGTAGCCTGAGTGAATTGAACATGCCTGCTGGCGAGGTCGAGGCGGCTTGTGAATTACTGGATGGTAGCCAGACGACTTTGCCGGAACTGGCGGAGCTGATTTACGGTGCTTATACTCCAGCGGCTGCCTGGTCGGCTTGGCGGTTGGTTGACGAAGGATTGTATTTCCAGGGAACGCCGGAAGCCATCAACGTCCGCCCCCTGGCGGAAGTAGAGCAGGAACGGGTCACTCGGGAAGCGAAAGCTATTGAACGGGAAGCATGGAATGGTTTTCTGCAACGCGCTAAAGCGGGCCGCTGTGCGCCGGAGGATGCGCAATATCTGCAAGAGATCGAGGAAGTAGCTTGGGGTCAGCGTGAGCAAAGCCGGGTCTTGCAGGCTCTGGAATGTCAGCAGAATCCCAGCAGCGCCCACGCCTTGCTTTTGCGGATGCATCATTGGAGCGAGTCCATCAATCCTTGGCCCTGCCGGATCGGCGCTATTCTGCAACCGCCAGCCCTTTCTCTACCCGGTCTGCCTCAGGAATCACGCCTGGATTTGACCGGTCTGCCAGCTTTCGCCATTGATGATGAAGGCAACCGTGATCCTGACGATGCGCTGAGCCTGGATGGCAACCGGCTATGGGTGCATGTCGCCGACGCTACGGTGCTGGCGCCGCCCAGCAGCCCTGTGGATGAAGAGGCGCGCATGCGGGGCGCAACTCTGTATTTGCCGGAAATGACCATTCCCATGCTCCCTCCAGCGGCGATTGAGCAATTGGGGCTGGGATTGGTTGAAGTGTCGCCGGCGCTGTCTTTTGGCATGAATCTCGATGCGGACGGCAGGGTCACCGGCGTGGAAATCACGCCGAGCTGGGTACGGGTGCAGCGGATCAGCTATCAGGAGGTGGAAAAACGGTTAGATGAGGAGCCATTTCGCACCTTGAATGAGCTGGCCCAACGGCATCGGGACCGGCGGCGGGCTAATGGGGCGATTTTCATCGATCTGCCGGAGGTGAAAATAACGGTCACTGACGGGCGGGCGAAAATTGAGCCATTCACCCGCTTGCGCAGCCGGCTGCTGGTGGCTGAAGCGATGCTGATGGCCGGCGAAGCCGCCGCCCGTTTTGCCCTGGAACACGAATTGCCGTTTCCGTTCACCACGCAGGATACGGTAGCGGAGGTATCGGAACGCGAGCCTTCCAGCCTGGCGGCGATGCGCATGCTTCGCCGCAATATGCGTCCACGCCAATACAGCAGCCAACCGGGTCCGCATGGTGGTTTGGGGCTGGAAGTGTACGCCCAAGTGACCAGCCCGCTGCGCCGCTATCTGGATCTGGTGGCGCATCAGCAGCTACGCGCCTTTCTGCGCAATAGCGAGTGGCTGGATGCCCAAGCTATCGTGGCGCGGGTCGGTGCGGCGGAAATGGCGGCTCAAGGGGTGCGCCGGGCTGAACGTCTGTCTCGCGAACATTGGACGTTAGCTTACCTCCAGCAACATCCTGGCTGGCAGGGCGAAGGGGTGCTTGTGGAAAAGCGCATGCCGCGCGGTGCCGTGCTGATTCCGCAACTAGGGCTGGAGGCGCGTGTCAAAGTCGGCGAGAACATTGCACCGGATACTGTGTTACCGTTGCGGCTGACAGGTATCGACTTACCAGCGCGGGAAGCATATTTTCGAGTCAAGTAGAAGTACGGTGCATAGCACCGGCATGACCTTCTGGCATGGAGCGGAATCGCCTTCTCTTCCCGCCTTTTTCCGCCAGAGGGGCGGGGCGGCGGGCGGCGACGCGGGATCGACGTTAGCAGCGCGCTTTACCACTGAATCAGGCGCTTGATTTCCCGTGCGCTCCACCGCAACGCCCGGCTTTGTGAGCGGCCCAGCGCCAGCAGCAGAGCAATCGCGGCGCCGGGATATGTTTTCCGCAACCGGTCGAAGTCCGCCCGGCTCAACACCCAGAGTTCGCTGCGACGGACGGCTACTGCCTCGGCGGCGCGCGGGCCGGGATCGAGGAAGGCGATCTCGCCGAATACGGTGCCTGGCCCGTAAATCGCCAATCGCTTGTAGCGCTCGCCAGCGACATGCAGACGAATATCGATCCGGCCGCGCAGCACCAAATACAGTTCTGAGCCGGGTTCGCTGGCGTCGAATAATCGCTCGCCGCTCTCCAAAGCCAGTGGGCGCAGCACTGACGCGAGTTCTGCTACTTCAATGGGCCTCATATCGCAGCACAAGTCCAGTTCCGCCAGGGTAATATCCTGCTCCATGACGGTCGTGTCGACATTCAACGCCTTGAGGAGGGCATTCTCAGCATATTCCAGCGCTTGATCGGCACCCGCGAATGTGCGGACGTTCAGCCGTCCTGGCCGCAGGCTCAACCGGCGCAGCGTGCGTTCCACATCCCGGCCCAGCCCCAGTTCCTCGGGTACCTCGCAAAATAGCAATTCCCCGCGATGCGCCTCCAGCCGCGCAGCAATTTGTTGCAGAAGCCGCACGCTGGACAGGTCGATTTGAATCACCCGCCGCAGGTGCAGGATCACCCAGGAACGCCGGTCAAGATCCGGTAGCATCTCCTCAAACAGTTGGTCAGTCTTGGCAAAAAACAGGACGCCGCTTAGATGATACATGACGATCCGGTCACCATGGTGAGCGAGCCATTCCACCTGGTCCGCTGGACGTTTTCGCACCGAGGGCCGTTCGAGGGCCGTTAGCCGGCGTTGTATAACCGGTAGCTGGCTTTGGCTGCGGATGAACAGCAGAATGGCGATACTCAGGCCAACCAGCACCGCAATCATCAGATCTTGGGCCAAGGTAACGATGATGACGAGCAGTGCAACCATCGCATCCAACCGGGTCCGCCGTTGCTGCGCCCAAGCGATGATGTCCTTTTCCATCAGATTGATAGCAGAAGCGATGATGATGCCAGCCAATGCGCTGGTTGGCAGCCATTGACCTGCTGAACCGGCGAATAGCAACAGCAGTAAGAGAAGGATGCCGGCGGTTAGCGCGGCCCAGCGCCGGGCGCCGGCTTGGACAGCCGTGGTGGTGCCGCCTACGCTGGCTGCTCCGGCCAATCCACCCACGAGACCGACGGCCATTTGGCCAATGCTTTGCGCTAGCAATTCACGGTGGGCATTGTGGCGCTGGCCAGTGGTGGTATCGGCGATGACCGCCGTCAATAACGTGTTCAGGGAAGACAGCACCGCTAAAGCGAAAGCAGCGTGCAAAATCAAGGACCAGGGTAAGGAAGGCCAAACCGTGAATTGATCGATCGCCAAATGAAATTCCGACCACTGAGGCAGGGTGCCGATGACCCAGTAGGCCGGAACGGAAGGCGGGCTGGTGAGGTAGAGGATGGTTTGATAAAACACCGTTCCTCCGATCAATCCAACGAGCGGTCCGGGGATGTTGGGTATGAAACGCGGAGCGTAGCGGACAGCGCAGAAAGCCACCGCAGTGGTCGCCATCGGCAGCCAGTACCAGCGTATCCAAAGACCGCTGTAATTGATACCGAGCCAAGGTTTGATCTGGGACTTGATCAGCAATAGACCGATGCCCGTGGCAAGACCGGCGAATACCGGGTAGGGAATGAATTTCATCAACCGGCCGCCGCCCGCGAAAGCGATCATTAATTGGATCAGACCGGCCAGCACGGTGGTGGTGAACAAGGCCGGTGCGATGATCTTGGGGGGGATATCCGATGCGGTGAGGAGGGCTGCCGTGCCGCTGAGCAATGCCATGCTGGCGCCGGTAGGGCCGCTGATCAAGCCGATCGTGCCGCCAGCGGCGCCGGAGATTAATAAGAGACCGATAGCACCGGCTAAGCCAGCCAGTGCCCCGGCGGCGGTGCCGAGGTAGGGAGCAAATACCGTGACTCCAAAGGCAGTCGCCTGCGGCAGAACGACAGCGGCAGCGATCAGCCCGCCACGCAGGTCGGTTAGTGCGAGAGTAGTAGGTTTCATGCCTTCGGAGGATGGGTAAAAATCAATGTTATGGTTTTATAAAAATGCGTTCCTCAGTATTCTGCTTATTTTGATTATAGAGAATCCAATATTCTCGCTCCCTGGTAAGGAATGATTGGAAGAGGCAGATGTGAAATGCCGGTATCGCCAAAAGTTCCGGACCCGGTAAAATTTGGAGGATGGTCCTGTGACTGCATGGACTGTCGAGATTGAAAAAGAACATTCAGTTATAAATAAATAAATTTTTATTCCTTTTAATTTTTTTATTCTTCTTTAAGCTAGCCATAAAACTGAGCAAAATACTCGGGTATTACCTGCTCTCTGTTTGCAATTGAGATTAAATCGTAACAGGACGGATGGCGATGAAGGCTAGCGACAAGTACACTATTGAAACGATTACGGAAATCCGGACTTGGGCATCGAATCTGTTTTCTTTCAAGACCACCCGTAGCCAGTCCTACCGTTTCCTTGCGGGTCAATTTGCCCGGCTGGGCGTCGTGGATGATAACGGTGAATTGGTCTGGCGGGCCTACTCAATCTGCTCGGCGCCTTACGATGAGTTTCTGGAGTTTTATTCCATCGTCGTGTCCGATGGAGCGTTTACCTCGCGCTTGTCCCAACTCAAGATCGGCGATCCGGTGATGGTTGAGAAAAGAAATTACGGCTACCTGACGACGGATCGTTTCGAGTGCGGTAAGGATCTATGGCTGTTGTCCACCGGCACGGGGCTAGCGCCGTTTCTGTCGATCCTTCAGGAGTTCGATACATGGGAGCAGTATGAAAACATCGTGCTGGTCCACAGCGTGCGTTACCGGCATGAGCTGGCCTACCAGGAATTCATCGACTCATTCAAGGAAAATGAGCTGTTTGCCGGGTATGCCCACAAGCTGAAGTACGTGCCGGTTGTAACCCGTGAGCACGCCGAACGATCTGTACTCAATGGCCGTATTACCCATTTGCTGGCCAATGGCGAACTGGAAGCGTATGTTGGGCTGCCAATTAATCAGGAGCGGTCCCGGATCATGATTTGCGGTAACCCGGATATGGTGCAGGAAACCCGCCAGCTTCTGGTTGACCGGGGTTTAACCCTCAGCCTGCGCGGCAAACCCGGCAATATGGCAGTGGAGAACTACTGGTAGCCGGAACGGAACGCTACCGGTGTTGCGTGCCGTCAATCAGATACCGTTCAATTTCTGGTGTGTAGCGTTCCCCAAACTCCTTGGGGCCGACTGTGATAAAGAAGGCTGCTAAATGATGGTCCACAGCGAGCTGAAAGCCAAATTCCGGTCCAGCAGCCATCAGAGCGGTTGCGGTTGCGTCGGCGATCATAGACTGATCGGTGATAACGGTTACTGATCCCAGTGTTTGTGGAACCGGCCGGCCTGTGCGTGGGTTGATGATGTGCGAGTAACGCTGACCGTTCTGCTCGAAGAAATTGCGATAATCGCCCGAGGTCGAAATGCTGTGATCACCCAGTTGGATGAGCCGTTCAACCGCGCGTTGGCCAGCTACTGGTTTTTCAATAGCAATGGTCCAGGGCTGGCCTTGGCCATTGTGGCCTTTGGCGCGAATCTCTCCGGCAATTGAAACCAGGTAATGATTAATACCTGCCGTTTCCGCGAGCGCCGCCAATTGATCGACGCCATAACCCTTAGCAATCGCTGAAAGATCCACGTATAGGTCAGAACGGCTCTTTCTGAGTGCCGGTGGCTCCTTGCGGGTGCTCAACTGCCAGTAGCCAACCCGTTCGCGTGCCTGGGCGATATCCGCTTCGCTGGGAACCTGGTCGCGGCGTAGCGCTGGGCCAAAACCCCATAGGTTAACCAGTGGTCCAATCGTAATATCGAAGGCTCCGTTACTCAGTTCACTAATCCGCAGCCCCTCGGAAACGATCTGTTGCAGTTCAGGTGAAACGGCAATCCAGTCAGTCTTAGTATTTTGGTTGAAGCGGGAAAGCTCCGAGTCCGGATCATAGGTCGATAAGGTTTTATTGATGCGTACTAGCAAGGCTTCGACCCGGGTTTGGAAGTCAGCCGGTATGCTCTGGCCTGGTGCGGGTACCAGCTTGAGATCGTAGCTGGTGCCCATGGTGGCACCGGTGAAACGCACGGTGGGATCAGGTGGCGGCTTGCAAGCAGCGAGTATCAAAACAGCTAGCAAGAGCAGTATGGACTGGGAGACTCGGCAAGGTAGCTTCATGATTAGATATAAGTTATAGAAAGCGGGGCCGGCTTTAGCCCATCAAACCGGCCAGGAAACCAGCCCACGCGCTAAAGTTTCTCAGCCTTTAACGGCGGCTTCCATCGCGGCGATGGCATCAGCCATGCTTACCACGCGGCGAGCACTCTCAACGTGGAGATTCTCGACCAGCCGGCCGTTGACCACGACAACCCCTTCGCCGCGCGCAGCCGCTGCAGCATGCGCCTCGATGATTTGCCGCGACCAGGCGACATCTTCCGGTTTCGGGGTGAAGACTTGGTTGCAAGGACCGACTTGTTTTGGATGGATCAGCGTTTTGCCGTCGAAGCCGAATTCACTGCCCTGCTGGCAGGCAAATTTAAAGCCGGATTCGTCGTTCAAGTCGAGGTAGACCCCGTCAAGGATGCCGAGTCCGGCGGCACGGGCAGCCAACAGGCACAGGCCGAGCGAAGTGACAAATGGCAGGCGCTCGTGAGTATGGGCACAATCCAGTTCTTTGGCCAAGTCGGAAGTGCCCATGACCAGGCATTCCATGCGCGGCGACGCCTTGGCAATGGACTGCGACTCAAGAATGCTGCGTGGGGTTTCCATCATCGCCCAGATTGTCATCCCATCCGGAGCGCCGTTGGCTTGCATGATGGCCTCCATATGATGGATGGCATCGGCGCTTTCTACCTTGGGCAGCAGCAGAGCATCAGCTCCCGACTTCGCCGCCATGGCGATGTCTTCATAACCCCAGCGAGTCGATAGGGCATTGACGCGGACGATGATCTCGCGCATGCCGAACCCTCCGGCGGCGACCGCTTCACACACTTGTTGGCGGGCGAGTTCCTTGGCATCGGGTGCAACAGCATCTTCGAGATCGAGAATCAAGCCATCGGCAGGCAAGGTACGGGCTTTTTCCAAGGCACGGGCGTTGGAGCCGGGCATGTACAACACACTGCGGCGCGGGCGTGCGGATTTAGGCATCGTGGGATTCTCCTGTTTATGGTGTGTGGGGTAGGAAATTTTTCTTTTCAGAGGTCAATTAGGTTAACGCAGTCAGCGCATAGCTGAAAGTCAGTCGAGCATAATGGATAAAAAGGGGGTAGGTTTCCAAAGGGGGATATTTATTGTATGAAGAAATTGTATTTTCCTCTTGCAAGTCATCGGTCGTGGAAACAGGTGAGTGGCGGCCGGGTCGCAAGGTTTTTCAACTCTTGTTTTGGAGTGAATCCATGGTTCCCGAAGTCAAAACTATTTTGTATACCACGGCGCTCGGCAGCCACACCCGGCCAGTGTTTCGCTTTACTGTCGGATTAGCCAAGCAACTAAATGCCCGAATTATCTTGCTGCATGTCGTTGAGCCATTGAGTAATTCAGTCCGGTTTCTGATTGACTCCTACCTGCAACCGGAGGCTGCCGAACATCTTCACCATGCATCCAGCCAAGATCTTCTAGAGAAGATTCACAAGCGGATGGAGGCGTTCTGCAAAGAAGAACTCGATGCCACGCTCGAACAAACCGAGGTGATTTCAGAAGTTCGTGTCGTCAGTGGCATGGCCTGTGAGGTCATTTTGTATGAAGCGGACCGGCATAACGCCGATATGATTGTGATGGGGACGCATACTGGCTCCGGCATGCAAACTGACCTGTTGGGTTCGACAGCTCGCCGGGTGACTCACCTCTCTAAGCGCCCGGTGTTAATCGTTCCGGTGAACGACAGCACCAACAAAGAGTGGGCCAGACCGCTGATTTGAGTGTTGGCAACTAGTTAGAGGTTAGAAAAGTAGCGGGAGAGGGAACGATTCACTGCCCGCTGCCCGCTACTCGCTACTTAGTGACTCAGTCCATCCAGGTACTTATCGGCATCCAGCGCTGCCATGCAGCCACTGCCAGCGGAAGTGATCGCTTGCCGGTAGACATGATCCGCCACGTCGCCTGCAGCGAACACGCCTGGGATGCTGGTTGACGTTGCGCCGCCTTCGCTGCCTGTTTTGATCGAGATGTACCCATTGCGCATTTCCAGCTGGCCAGCGAACAGACCGGTATTGGGCTTGTGGCCGATGGCAATGAACAGTCCCTGTAATGGAATTTCGCTGGTGGCGCCGGTCTGGACATTGCGCACCCGGATACCCGTCACGCCGCTATCATCGCCTAACACTTCGTCCAGCGTGGAATCCAGTTCCAGGCGAACTTTGCCGGTATTGACCTTTTCCATCAGCTTGTCAACCATGATCTTCTCGGCGCGGAACTGCTGACGGCGGTGGATCAGGGTAACTTCGCTAGCGATATTGGCTAGATAGAGCGCCTCCTCGACGGCGGTATTGCCGCCACCCACTACTGCAACCTTCTGATTGCGGTAGAAGAAACCGTCGCAGGTGGCGCAACCAGAGACGCCCTTACCCATGAACGCTTGCTCGGAGGGCAGGCCGAGATACTGGGCGCTGGCGCCGGTCGCGATGATCAGGGCGTCGCAGGTGTATTCACCGGAATCACCCGTTAGCCGGAAGGGCCGCTCACTGAGTTGAGCCGTGTGAATATGATCAAAGATAATCTCAGTGTGGAAGCGCTCGGCATGCCGTTTCATCCGCTCCATCAAGTCAGGCCCCATTAGCCCTTCCACATCGCCAGGCCAGTTGTCGACCTCGGTGGTTGTGGTCAACTGGCCACCCATTTGCAGGCCAGTGACCAATACAGGGTTAAGATTGGCGCGGGCTGCGTAAACAGCCGCCGTATAGCCGGCAGGACCGGAACCAAGAATTAATACGCGACAGTGCTTCGAAGTGCTCATCGGGGCGTCTCCTGATCTTTCGTGATAGCGGACAATGCCAGAACGCGAGCGTCCAAGCCGGGCGCTGGCGTGCAGGTACTGCGCGCCCCACCTAGGAACGACGCCCTTCTCCATAAGGAGAAGAGCGAGGTGGGGGTTAAATGGCAGCGATTCTTACAGTGCGGCGGAGTTCTCAGCCAGATAGGCCGCCACGCCCTCAGCCGTGGGCTTCATGCCTTTCTGGCCCTTCTTCCAGCCCGCGGGGCAAACTTCGCCATACTGCTCATTGAATTGCAGAGCTTCAACCAGGCGAATCATTTCATCGACCTCACGGCCCAGCGGCAGATTGTTGACAATCTGTGCCTGGACTATGCCGTCCTTGTCGATCAGGAATGAACCGCGCAGGGCAACTCCAGCGGGATGCTCGATGCCATAAGCCTGGGTAATTTCATGCTTGACATCAGCGACCAGCGGGAACTGCACGGGGCCGATACCGCCTTTGTCAACGGGGGTATTGCGCCAGGCATAGTGGGAATACTGTGAATCGATGGAGACACCAACCACTTCCACACCCAATTCTTTGAACTTCGTGACGCGATGGTCATGGGCAATGATTTCTGAGGGGCAAACGAAAGTGAAGTCCAGGGGATAGAAGAACAACACCACATACTTGCCGCGCAGATCAGAGAGTTTGAAATTTTCTTTGATCGAACCATCGGGCATGACGGCGGCGGCGGTGAAGTCAGGGGCTTGTTGGGTGACCAGAACGCTCATGAGGTTTTCTCCTTAAGGGTAGATGGCAAGACGCCGTGGGTTAATGTGATTCAAAGCTTAGGTGAGGTTAATTGATTATGGAAATTGAATCATACAAATGAATCGATAGTCATTGACTATTTTTATGGACCTGTTTTCCTCCTTGTCACTTCACTGTCATTAAATTGCCTTAAATACGAGAATCCATAGCAATGACTTTGAGATAAATTAATTTGGGATGGTTTGAGCAAATTCAAGAGGGCGCATGAACGCAAAACGTATTCTTCTTGTGGAAGACGAACAGCCAATCCGGGAGATGGTAGTCTTTGCACTGACCAATGCCGGTTATGAAGTGGAAGAGGCTGCCGACGCCCGGCAGGCGCAGGCTCGTATTGCCGAACGGCTGCCCGATCTGGTTCTGTTGGATTGGATGCTACCGGGAATCAGTGGTATTGATTACGCGCGCCGGCTGAAAAAGGATGATCTAACACGTGAATTACCGATCATTATGTTGACTGCCCGGGCTGAGGAAGAGGACAAAGTGCAGGGTCTGGAAAGTGGTGCTGACGATTATATGACCAAACCATTTTCACCGCGTGAGATGGTTGCGCGCATCCGGGCAGTGTTGCGCCGGGGTGGTCCGGCTGCCGAGGATGAAATGCTGTGCGCTAACGGTCTGACCCTGGATTTAGCCAGCCATCGGGTCAGTGCGAGCGAGACGCTGCTGGAGATGGGGCCGACGGAATACCGGCTGCTGGAATTTTTTATGTCACATCCGGAGCGGGTTTACAGTCGTGGCCAATTGCTGGATCGGGTCTGGGGCAGCAATGTTTATGTTGAGGAGCGGACAGTGGATGTCCATATTCGCCGGTTGCGCAAGGTGTTGGAACCGCATGGTTATGATGCTTTGGTGCAAACGGTGCGTGGCGCTGGGTACCGGTTTTCGACCCGGATCTAGTTTATCTTTTGTATTGCTTCATGGAATATAGCCTTGTCTAAACCTTGGTCGAGTTTATGCCAGCGGCTGGCACTCATCTTTATCGGCGCTGCTCTATTGGGCTGGATGACCGATCGGCTAACCTTGGCCCTGTTGCTGGCGGCGCTGGGCGCACTGGCTTGGCAGTTATGGCAGTTGTACCGGCTGGATCGCTGGCTGAACAGAGATCCGGACGCCAGCTTGCCAGGATCTGGTCTCGTCTGGCGGGAGGTTGCTGCGCACACTGCGCGCTTGCGCCGGCAAAGCCGCAAGCGCAAACGCAAGCTCAGCCGGCTTTTACAGCAATTTCAGCAAGCGACTGCTGCTTTACCAGATGCTGCAGTGGTGCTCGATGAAGAGGGCCGGGTGGTGTGGTGCAATGGCGCTTCCCAATTGCTGCTTGGTTTGGCGCCGGGACGGGATATAGGCTTGCCGATTACGCATTTGCTTAGGCATCCTGGTTTTGTAGCATTCCTCAACGTGCAAAACCCGCAACGGGATGGGGATAGTGTGGAGTTTCCCTCACCGGTGGATGATCATCTGTTACTTGGCGCCCGCATCGTGCCCTACGGGAAGAAACAGCGGTTATTGGTGGTAACCGATATTTCCCGGGTCCGGCGGCTGGAACAGATGCAGCGTGATTTTGTCGCTAATGTCTCCCACGAGTTGCGTACGCCGCTGACGGTGATCACCGGTTATTTGGAGACCCTGCTCGACAGTGAAAGTGTTGTTTTGGACAATTGGCGGCAACCCTTGCGCTGCATGCAGCAGCAATCCAGCCGGATGTTACATATCATCGAGGATTTATTGATGCTGGCCCGGCTGGAATCGCAAAAAGAGCGATTGCCACATCGCCCGGTTGCGATTCCGGCGCTGCTAGCTGATATCGCGGATGATGCCCTTGCTTTAAGTGGTGACAGCAGCCATCGGATTGAAGTGAATGCTGATCCTGAGCTGTGGATTCGCGGCTGTGAGAAAGAGTTGCACAGCGCCTTTTCCAATCTGGTATTTAACGCAGTGCGCTACACGCATGTGGAGGGGCGGATTGAAATTCGCTGGTGGGCTGATAGCGGCGGTATTCACTTGGCAGTGACGGATAATGGCGAGGGTATTGCCCCCCAGCACTTGCCGCGATTGACTGAACGGTTTTACCGGGTCAACCGTGATCGCTCGCGTGGCAGCGGCGGAACAGGGCTGGGCCTGTCCATCGTCAAGCATGTGCTCAACCATCACGGCAGCCAGTTGCGGATTACCAGTGAACTGGGAGCGGGAAGTGTGTTTACTTGCGATTTTCCGCTGGAATTACGCGTGGAGCCAGAATCCGCACCAGCACGTTTTGGAAACATTTATCGATGATACACTGGCGATTATCGTGATCTTGAGGAGTCCCTGATGAAACTCTTACTGATTCGTCATGCTATCGCCGAGGATGCAGAAGCATTTATCACTGCTGGTGGTACCGATGCCCAGCGGCCCTTGACCGAAGTAGGACGCAAGAAAATGCGCAAGGGTGCTAACCGGTTGCGTTCGCAGTTGCAAAAGATTGATTTGCTGGCGTGTAGCCCCTTGGTGCGCGCGCGTGAGACTGCTGACATTATCGCCCGTGCTTTTGGTGATCTGCCAATCATCGAACGCCCTGAGCTGGATTACCGCTATCCACCAGAAGCGGTATTGGATTGGCTGACGCAAGGGCCGGCTTCCGGCGTCGTGGTAGCGGTCGGGCATGAGCCGCAATTAGGGTTACTGACAGGGCTGCTTCTGGCCGATGTGACACGCCCGCTCATTGCCTTTCGCAAAGGCGGGGCAGCATTGATTGAATTCGATGGCCGTCCGGTTGCAGGTGAAGGTTTCTTGCAGTGGGCGTTGACGGCAGGGCAATTGCGTAGTTTGAACCAAGATTAGGGCAAGGTCCAGATAATCGTTCTATCAATCTCTCTTTATCTTCCCCACTTAGAACTGACAACCAGCACCGGTGACAGGGCAGGGTGCCTGTTGTGCGTGCGGGTTTTTGGAGAGGAACCAAAAAAACGCCCGGTTGCCCGGGCGTTGCTTATTTACTGGTGCTTATTGAGTCGCTTTATCGTTACCGTTCACGCCCCTCACCCGCTTGCCGGAGAGGGGCTGGAGGTAAGAGTAAGGGTAGTAGTTTCAATGGCGTGCTTACAATCCGCTCTTGCCTTCATCCCCTTAGCAGGGAGCGAGGGGACTGAATGATTACGCTTTATCCATTAATCCATTGCCTCGTACAGCGGCAGGGTCAGGAACTCCGGGTAGTCCGGTGAAAGGCTCATTTTTTCAAAGATGTCGGCTGCCTGATCATAAGTTGCTGTATTTTCACCCTGAGCAGTCACTGTCGCCTTGACTTTTGCTAGTTCCTCGGGGATTAGAGCACGTACCAGTTCAGCGGTGACTTTGCGGCCGTCGTCCAGTATCCCCTTCGGGCTCACCACCCATTGCCATACCTGTGAGCGGGAGATTTCTGCAGTGGCGGCATCTTCCATTAGATTATGGATTGGCACGCAACCATTACCGGCTAGCCAGGAACCCAGATAATGGATGCCGACATTGATGTTATTGCGCAGACCGGTCTCGGTGATGGGTTGCTCTGGCTGGAAATTGAGGAAATCCTGGGCGGTGAACACTTCATCGCGCTGCTTTTCCCACTGATTGGGCTTGTCTCCCAGCACCTTGACAAACTCCTCATAAGCGATTGGCACGAGACCGGGATGGGCCACCCAGCCGCCGTCGAAACCATCGTTAGCGTCGCGGGTCTTGTCGTGGCGGATGCCAGCCAGCGCTTTTTCGTTGGCGGCAGGATCATCCTTAATAGGAATCAGTGCCGACATGCCGCCCATAGCGGGGGCGCCGCGTTTGTGGCAAACCTTGACCAGATGCAAGGCATAGGAGCGCATGAACGGCACTTCCATGGTAATCGCGCCGCGATTGGCCAAGCAGAAATCCCGGTTCTTCTTGAATTTCTTAATGCAACTGAAGATGTAGTCCCAGCGCCCGGCGTTCAAACCGGCGCTATGCTCGCGCAATTCATAGAGAATCTCCTCCATTTCAAAGGTCGCGAGGATGGTTTCAATCAGTACGGTCGCTTTAATGGTGCCACGCGGGATACCTAGTTCGTCCTGAGCCATGCAGAAAATCTCGTTCCACAACCGGGCTTCCAGGTGCGACTCCATTTTCGGGAGGTAGTAAAAAGGCCCCTGGCCACGAGCAATCTGCTCCTTGGCATTGTGGAAGAACACCAGGCCAAAGTCGAAAATACCGCCAGAGACACGTTGGCCATCCACCGTTACATGCTTTTCATCCAGATGCCAGCCGCGCGGGCGGATTTGCAGCGTGGCGATCGTGTCATTGAGTTTATATTCTTTGCCCGCTTCATTGACGAAGCTGAGTTTCCGGCGGATCGCGTCGGCCAGATTCACCTGACCTTGAATCTGGTTGTACCAGTTTGGGCTATTGGAATCCTCGAAGTCAGTCATGTAGGAATCAGCGCCAGAGTTGTAGGCGTTGATGATCATCTTGCGCTCAACCGGGCCGGTGATTTCGGTACGGCGGCGCTCCAAGGCCTTTGGCAATGCGGCAACTTTCCAGTCACCTTCGCGGATGTGTTTCGTTTCCGCCAGGAAACCGGGCATTTCACCGGCATCAATCCGGGCCTGGCGTTCGATACGGGCTTTTAATAATGCTTGACGGCGCGGCTCGAAGGCGCGATGCAGTTTAGCGACCAGGGCGAGCGCGTCATGGGTGAGAACCTCGTCGAAACGAGGATGGATCGGGGCGTTGATTTGCACGCCAGCAGGCAGATTCAGGCTCACGGCTGCTCCTTGGAATTTTCAGATTTCTGCAAAATAGGCAAGCGCTATTTTAGCGCGGTTTGAATGGCAAAAACCCGGAGGGATCACCTCCGGGTATTGCCCATCCGCTGAGTCTCGCCAGCCGCTCATTGGCGGCCAGCAGGACAAAACCGCTGGGTGCTCAGTGGAACTGCTCTTCTTCGGTGGAACCGGTCAGCGCCGTCACCGAGGACACGCCGCCCTGAATAACAGTCGTCATGTCGTCGAAGTAGCCAGTACCCACTTCTTGCTGGTGGGAGACGAAGGTGTAACCGCGCTCGCGGGCAGCGAATTCGGGTTCCTGCACCTTTTCGACGTAAGCAGACATGCCGCGTTTTGCATAGTCCTGCGCCAGATCGAACATGTGGTACCACATGTTGTGAATACCGGCCAAAGTAATGAACTGGTATTTGTAGCCCATCGCGCCCAATTCACGCTGGAACTTAGCAATGGTGGCATCGTCCAGGTTCTTCTTCCAGTTGAAGGATGGCGAACAGTTGTAGGCTAACATCTTGCCGGGGAATTTATCGCGGATCGCTTCGGCGAATTTCTTGGCAAAGTCGAGATCCGGAGTGCCCGTCTCGCACCACACCATATCAGCATAAGGCGCGTAGGCCAGGCCGCGGGAAATCGCTTGTTCCAAGCCCTTCTTGGTCTTGTAGAAACCTTCTACGGTGCGTTCGCCCGTCAGGAATGGCTTGTCATTGTCGTCGCAATCACTGGTCAGCAGATCAGCCGCTTCCGCGTCAGTACGCGCAAGAATGATCGTTGGCACTCCGTAGACGTCGGCAGCCAGCCGGGCAGCGGTCAGCTTTTGCACGGCTTCTTGGCTGGGCACCAGAACCTTACCGCCCATATGACCGCACTTCTTGACCGAGGCCAGTTGGTCCTCGAAATGTACTCCACCGGCACCGGCGCGAATCATCGACTTCATTAATTCATGGGCGTTCAGCACCCCGCCAAACCCGGCTTCCGCATCACCGACGATTGGCAGAAAATAATCGACGAAATCTTTGTGGCCAGGCTGAATGCCGCGGGCACATTGAATTTCATCAGCGCGCTTGAACGTGTTATTGATGCGCTCGACCACTGCTGGCACCGAGTTGACCGGATACAGCGATTGATCGGGGTACATGGACATGTAGGTATTGTTGTCGGCTGCGACCTGCCAGCCGGATAGATAGATAGCTTTGATGCCGGCCTTGGCTTGCTGCATCGCCTGTCCGCCGGTCAGGGCGCCCAGGCAGTTGACATAGGGTTCGTTGTTAATAAGCTGCCACAGTTTCTCGGCTCCCCGTTGCGCCAGGCTGTACTCGATTGGTATGTTGCCACGCAACCGCACAACATCTTCGGCAGTGTAGCTACGAGTGATGCCTTTCCAGCGGGGGTTCTCGGCCCAGTCCTTTTTCAGTTCTTCAACGCTTAGAAACGCCATGTTGTGGTCCTCATCTGATAGTTACGGGGTCATACAAAATATTCAACTATTCTAATGTGGCTATGCAGCATTTTACAAGGTAATTACAACAGATCGAATTGAAGAGTTGTCCTGATGCAGGATCGAGCGATTCGCATGGGGCTGCTAGAATCATGTAGTGACTGGCGGCTCACGTCCGTTGGCAACTTCCCCTTATCTGGAAATATTTCAATGCAGGAAAATCATAACGTCTCCCTTGATCTCATTGCCGACATCGGCGGCACCAACGCCCGTTTTGCCTTGGCCGGAGCGAACCGTCAACCTTATGCGGAACATACTTTGGCGTGCGCCGGTTTTTCAGGGCTGGCCGCTGCGGTTGCCAGTTATTTGCAGGAAACCGGCGGGTTACGCCCGAATCGGGCAGCAATCGCCGTTGCTACGCCGGTTACCGGCGACTGGATTCAATTCACCAATAGTCACTGGTCATTTTCAACGAAAGCCATACAACAAGAATTAGGTCTTGAAAAGATTTTGATTATAAATGATTTCACCGCCTTGGCCTTGTCGCTGCCTCTGCTCGAAGCAGAGGAGCGGCGCACCGTTGGCGGTGGCGAGGCTGTGGCGAAAGCGCCGATTGCGCTGATCGGTCCTGGTACCGGTTTGGGCGTATCGGGATTGGTGTGGTCTGGGGAGCATTGGATTCCTTTGCAGACCGAGGGCGGCCATGTCACCTTTTCCCCGGTCGACGAACGGGAATGGGCAATCAGTCGGATTTTGCAGCGGCGGTTTGGTCACGTCTCGCCGGAACGGCTGCTTTCGGGGCCGGGGCTAGTCAATCTCTACATGGCACTGGCGGAGCTGGAAGGCTGGCCAGCAGAGGCATTGACGCCCGCCGGTATTACCGATCGGGCGCTGGCCGGTGCCTGCTGCCATTGCCAGGAAGTGCTGGAATTATTCTGTGGGGCGTTGGGTACAGCGGCTGGAAATCTGGCAATCACCTTGGGTGCGCGGGGTGGTGTGTATATCGGTGGCGGCATCGTGCCGCGCCTCGGGGAATTTTTTGACCGGTCCGCGTTTCGGAGCCGGTTCGAGGATAAAGGACGGTTCGGGAGTTACCTGGCAGCGATTCCAACCTGGGTGATTACCGCCGCCAATCCAGCGCTGCGCGGAGTGGCGGCAGCGCTGGATTAAATATTAAGCTGCCGAATACTCATCAGCGTGCAAGGCATTAACCTTGGCAGCCATGATGAAATCATTATCATGCAAGCCATTGATTTTATGCGTATAGAATAATACATGGGCATAACCCCAGCCGAAAGTAATGTCTGGGTGATGCCCTTCCGCCTCGGCTAGGTCCCCGATCCGGTTGACAAAGGCCAGAGCAGCGGCAAAGGTTTTGAAGGTAAAGCGCCGTTCTAGCCGGGTTCCATTTTCGAGCAATCGCCAGTCAGGCGCCTGTGGCAGCAGAGCCTCGGCTTCGCCCAAGGTTAGCGAGGGAATGCCGCCTTGACAGGGTGTGCAAGTTTTTTGGGACAATTCCATTAGGCACCTCAATGATTCATTTAAAACCGTGGATTGTGGTTTTTTAGAACAGCGAAGCTGGAAAAAATCCGCCTGAATTCGCTAATTCACTTATACTGATCAATTAATTATTGACCTAAATTGGAGAATTTGCATGCGATATGCTTTGCTTGCTGCATTGGGCGCAGTGCTGGCAGCGGGTTTTGTCTCCGCCCAGCCGCTAGATGGCGCTGGGCAACCGGAGGTCAATGCAGAAGTTATGGCCAGCCGCGCTGCTGCGCAGCAGTTCGGCAAGAAGCTAAAAGAGGCGCTCCAGCAGGCGATCAAGAGCGGAGGGCCAGCAAACGGTATCGTGGTTTGTCACGATCAGGCTGGCCAGATTGCCGCACAATTATCTGAAGAACGAGAGATGCTGGTGGGTCGAACCAGTCTCAAGGTTCGCAACCCCGATCACACCCCGGATGCTTGGGAATCCGCAGTGCTCAAGCAGTTCGAAGCGCGCAAAGCCCAAGGCGAGCCGGTCAGTCAGTTGGAGTTCTTTGCGGTGATTGACGATGATCAAGGCCAGCAGACCTTCCGCTATATGAAAGCGATTCCAACCGTTGGCTTATGTCTCAATTGTCATGGTGAAAGTATTGCGCCTGAAGTCGACGCTGAACTCAAGAAGCGATATCCCTACGACAAGGCGCGCGGTTTCAAGGAAGGCGATCTGCGTGGGGCGTTTACCATCGCCAAGCCATTGCCGTAGAAGGGGATATCATGAATAACAGCTTGGAGTGGAGCCCGCGCCTGACAGTGGCCACGATCATCGAGCGCGATGGCCGGTTTCTGCTGGTGGAAGAGTATGCAGACGGTGATGAGCTGGTTTATAACCAGCCGGCCGGTCATCTGGACGAGCATGAAACGCTGGCTGCGGCAGCTATCCGGGAAACCCTGGAGGAAACCGCCTGGGAGGTTCAGGTAGACGCTATCGTTGGCGTTTACTACTGGACCCATCCGAAAGGCCATACTTTTGTGCGTACCTGTTTCTCAGGCTCGGCTCTGCATCATCACGCCGGTCAACCGCTCGACCACGGTATTCAGCGGGCGATCTGGCGGACTCGGGAAGAAATCGCCGCTCTAGGACCCAAGTTGCGCAGTCCGATGGTGCTGCGTTGTATCGACGACTATCTGGCAGGGCACCGGTATCCGCTGGATTTATTCCACTACCTTTAGGCTTCTTCTGGGTTGCCCAAAGACAGTAACCTGCTTAGCTGCATAACAAACGCCAGCCTTCCGCACCCAGAATTGGAAAGCCAGTGAATTGACTGGATCAATGACGTCTGTAACCCATTCGACCTCGTCCCGTACTGAAAGTAATCTTCTCCGCGCCAAACGGCGCATGGAGAAACTAAATCGCCAGCGATTACGCCTTTTGCCGCGTGCGCTCGCGCTGGGTGTTCTTTCCGGGTTGATGGCCGTTGCCTTTGCGGCAGCGCTGGACGCCGGTGAAGGGTTGCGGACCAAGTTTCTCCAGTTTGCACATCAAGCTGGCAGCTATGGCGGTGTGGTCTTGTCCATTCTGTTCTCGGTCATCACGATCAGCGTGGCAGTCTGGCTGGTGCGATTTTTCGCGCCGGCGGCTGCTGGCAGCGGTATTCCTCATCTTAAAGGGGTGCTGCTCGGTTACCGGTCGATGGTCTGGCACCGTATTTTGTGGGTGAAGTTCATCAGTGGCGTGATCGGTGTGACCGGCGGCTTGACTTTGGGTCGAGAGGGACCAACGGTGCAAATGGGTGGTGCGTTGGGCCAGATGTTTGGTAGCCGTTCACACAGCGATACCCTGGAGCAGCGCATCTTGATAGCGGCCGGCGCGGGCGCTGGACTGTCTGCTATCTTTAATGCGCCACTGGCCGGCGTGGTCTTCGTTCTTGAGGAATTGCAGGGAAATTTCGCCTCGCCGGTGTTCTTTGCTGCATTGATCGCCTCGATGACCGCCGATGTGCTGTCCCGCTGGTTGATGGGTCAGAACCCGGTCTTCCATGTCACAGTCACCGCTATTCCTGATCTTGCTAGCTTGCCGCTCTTCCTGGCGCTCGGCATTCTCGCGGGGGTTCTTGGTGTTCTTTTCAATCGGGCCTTGCTGGCGACACAACGCTTGAGTGATGTCCGGGGGCCATGGAAGCTGGCTGCCAAGTGGATTTCATGGGGGACGATTATCGGTTTGATGGGGTGGTGGATGCCGGAGCTCTGCGGCGGTGGCCATTTGATTGTGGAGCGGATTCTGGGTGGTCATGAATACATTGACCTTTGGACGTTGGCCTTGCTGTTTGGACTGCGGTTCGTGCTGACCATGGGCAGTTATGGCACCGGTGCAGCCGGCGGTATTTTCGCGCCGTTGCTGGTGCTTGGTGCGCTGCTTGGCTTGATCATTGGCGAATTGGGGCGCGAATGGTTTCCGCTGGTTGCCCCGGAACCGCTTACGGTTGCTGTCGCGGGCATGGCGGCCTACTTCACAGCTATCGTTCGCGCGCCGCTGACCGGTATTGTGCTGATCGTTGAAATGACAGGTAATTACTCGCTGATTTTGCCCTTGTTCACGGCGTGTTTCTCGGCGTATGTGATCGCTGAATGGTGGCCGGATGTGCCGATTTACGAAGCGTTGCTGGAGCGCGATCTTGAAAAGGATACGATAACGCGCTGACCTGTTAATAAAGCACTTGCGCTTCAGTGATATCGGCGCTGCGCAGTGACAAAGTGGCCGTGCCGCCGGATTTGCGGATGGTAATCTTGACGATGTCCTTCGTAATAGGACCTAGCTGACCTCGATAGCTTGCACCGGTCGCTGTCTGCAGTTTGGCGACTTTGCCTACATGTTGGCTCAGTTCGTTGATTGGCGTTGGATGAAAGGATGCTCCGGTAATGACTGGCTTTGGAGCCGCCGCCGCGGTAGTTTCTGGTTCCTCGGCTTGCGGTGTTTGCTGTATACCTACGCCCAACGCCCGGGCTACTTGGGTGGCATTCCAGTCTATGCTCAGATCGGTGACAGCTTGGTCATTGACCTTGACAATCAATCCTGCCAGTTTGATGACATCTTCAGCTTTGTAGTATTGCAACTCGGCAGGATTAATAGGTGCAGGAGGATTGGCGGTGATGGTCAGTTGCTGTCCCTCGGTCAAGTAGTGCTGGTAGGCAGCAATCAATCCGGGGCCTGGGTTGATACCATTGGCGTTTAGGCGCTCAACCACCAGCCGCACATGATCGGTAATATACTCATTAATCGATTTACCCGCTTTGGCCGCGCAATACTTATTGCGGCGGGCGTTGTAACCATTGTCTTGCAGGATAGCATTCAAACTGGCAACTTTGGATGTAAGCGACGTGGCCAGCTCCATCATGGATGTGGATGCAGTATTCAGGCTAAAGCTGATATCTAACTGCAGACCTGCCCACTCCTGGGTATTGCTGTTGATGTGTACGCGGATGCGGCTATGGGCGGCGTCAAGCTGGTAGCCAACATCCATGTTGTTGATAAAGCTGTTGTAGCCCATCTCCTGCCACTCGTTGCCGCTGAAGTGAATAACTGGACCGCAACCCAGTGCGCCTAGGTCGTCAAACGGCATTTGTTCCTGGGGAGAGGGTGGCTTAGCGCCAAGAATGCTGCCATGCAGTGGCAGTTCGAGCTGACGAATCGAGAGAGATAGGGCTTCTGGAAGCTGCCCTTGGCTGAGTTGCCGGCGTGCGTTCAACAGCGCCAGGATATTCGGCGCATTGAGCTGGATAGCGCCGGCCGAAATTACGTCGTTCACGAAATGAGGGATGATCTTGATCTGCTTGACGCCGATTGAGCCAGCTGGCGAAACACTGACGCCATCGTAACTGATTTCAGCGAAAGGTTTGGCGGCTGTGACCAGTTGTTCAACCTGTTGTTGGGTGCTGTACCACAGATAACCCCAGACACAACCAGCCATCAGCACGAGGACGGCAAGGATAGTCGCCAGGATAGTCATGAGCTTGCGCATGGATAGGTACCTTACTTTATGGGTAATCCTGAAATCAGCGTGATGTAAGTTAATTTTAATTCCACTTTGCCAGATTACCTATCCAACTCTACGCATTAGGCGGCTGCCTGGAGCAGGTAGATGCTGGAGAGGGTTCAGGAATGGAGTAAAGACGGTTAGGGAGTCCCATTAGAGCCTGCTTGACGGGAAGGATGCATCGTTCTCCTACCACTGGCGATAGGGAATCTGGCAGTAACTGATCCCTTGCCGGGGGCGAATCCCTCGTTTGGCGAGAAACATGGCCAGTGAATTCATCGACAGACTGATGTTGGGCGTTGGCCCGAGATACAGATGCTCCAGCGTGATAGGTTCCCCATCAGGAAACTGTAAACAGAATTCGAGATAGGGCACCAGCATCGAGGTGCCTTCTCGAAACAGCACCGGCGAGGCGACATAATCGGTCAATACCGGTGAGACGATCCGCCATTCTTCCTCTTCCTGGAACGATGGATGCTTAAGGAGTGCGGCAATGCGCAACAGGTCGCTTTCGATCTGCTCGAAAATACCGTAATAGGCTTGTGCCAGGGGGCGATTGGTGCGGCCGGCAGCGTCATACCGCCCGGCTAAGGCCTCGATGGCTTCGACAATTTGCTCGATCAATCGCTGTTGCTCTGCAAGTTGATAGAGACATTTGCCGATCTGAAATCGCTGTTGTTGGGCGCACTGCATGATGGTACTGGGATTGAAACCAATGCTGACCCCTTTACCCAGCGCGCTGTAACCGCGCCATTGACTTAGCAAGTTCCCATTCGAGCGAAATGAGGCGCCAAACAGCATATGACCGTTCGTGATCCGATAGGCAACCCAGTCCAGGAATTGATTAAGCAATTGAGGGTCCGGATGGCCGCCTGCAACGCGCTGCCGGATCTCTTTGCGAATCAGATCAGCAGTATGGGTCATTTCCGCCGAGTCGTTCATATAGCGGATATCGCTGGCCCATAATACCCCGCTGTCAACGATGCCCAGCAGCCCCTTAAACGATGTGTAGTGATAAAGGGTTTCCTGCGGAATATCGGAATAGAGCTTTCGGGTGATATCTTGAATCATAAGTGATAATCCACTGACAGTATGGCCGTCAATGATCCTTGGAAACCGGATTGCTGGTCACAAATAAGAAAAAAACGGCCGGTAAGATAAGAGGACAGCATGACCCGGGTATGAAATTTTCATCATGAAAAGCCGGATATGGCTATAGGTATAAAAAATTATTTAAATACAATTAATTGAGTAATTCTTATCATTGACGCCTTCGGGCTTCTCACCGGAATGGATTGGAGACTTCCTTGCGCTGTTCTTCAATCCGCTGATCCAGGAACCGTACATCGATGTACAGCCGCGAACGATTGATTATTCTGGACGCTGACGGAACCACTATCGATGCCTTCACCGCCATTGACAAGACTTTTGCCTATCACGGCATGGATATTGGGGATCTGACAAGATTTCAGAAACGTCATAGATTATTTAAATACTTAGGTGGATTGAAGGAGTTTCCGGTCAATCTGAAAAAGCAACTCGGCAAGCAAAAACGCAGTCAGCTTATTGCAACTTTAACCGAGGTGTATCGCGAAGAAGGTCAGCTTTATCCCGGTATTGCTGAGCTGATCCGGACACTCCTGGCGTTGCCTGGGCTGCGGGTGGGCTTAGTCACCCGTAATATCACCATAGAACCTGAAGAAACCCTTGGACGCCTGTTTTTGCGTCACGATATCGATGTGGATGATCTGGATTTCTTAACCCATGTCCCTCTCGTCCAGGAGAAAGGCGCTCATTTCCGGGAAGCCAGAGAGCGTTTTACCATCAATCCGGCCAGCGCTTACGCTTGCGGTGATGAACACAAGGATTATATCGCTGCGATTGGTGCGGGTATGCACCCCTTTATGGTTTCTTATGGATTCGAGAATCATGAACGGCTGACTCAGAAGTTTGGCGTACCGGAGGCGATCATCTCCCGGACGCCTGAAGCGCTGTGTGAGCGGGTCTGTAATGCCCTAGAGCGGGTGCGGTCAGGATAGAAGCTGTTAAATAAATACAATAATTACCTGTGTTACATTGATTTTTAAATATATTTTTCAATTTTATTATTGTGTTAATTTATCTGTGATGCATACATTATCCTCGTCCAAATGAGTGCCATAATTTCTGCGCCCAGGATTTCTTAGACAGTTCGGGCCGGATACCTTGTTCCAGGAAATAGGGTGAATAACGCTTATCTCCTTCCATGATATGTTTAGTCAGCCAGACCTTGAGGAAGTGTGCTAACTCAAAACTCATCGAGCCTTTGCCTGTCTCTAGTTTGGCGCGGAACGCATTCAGTTGTTCGATTAATCGGTCATGTTCTTCTTTGTGGCGTTCATATTCTGGATAGTGCAAGATTCGCATCAGACTTTCTTCAACTGCAAAATGGATTCGGGTGTATTCACCAAGCTGCTCGACAATTTTGTTAGCTGCATCAACACCTTGCCGCTGCTGGATCGCCTCGTGAACCTGATTGAGCAAGTCTACTAATACCTTATGCTGGGCATCGATTTCTTCGATGCCCACGCTCAGCGTGTTGGACCACTCGATAAATTTGACCATAACCCCTACACCTCGCTGTGTTTATGTTTGTGTTTGTCGAGCCAGGAAGCTGAGAACTCACTTAAATTAATATATCAGGAGGAATGATACGCTGAAACCAGGCATTGCTCGGCGGGATTATGGTCTTATATCGTTCTATCGATCCCCGGTGCTTGTTTAACATCGCGGATTAAAATCCATGCATGGCGGCCCATGCGCATGCTTAACTCCCGCTCAATGAATGCCAGAACCGCTTTGCCCAAGAACCTTTTGATAATTCCGGCCGGATACCTTGCGCTAGAAAATGAGCGGTGTAACGCTGATCTCCTTCCATAATATGCTGGGTCAGCCAGTTCTTGAGAAAATGAGTTAACTCGATGCCAATAGCGCCCTTGCCTTTTTCCCATTTGATACGCATATCCGCCAGCTGAGCGATGAGTTTGTCATGCTCTTCCTTGTGTTTCTCATAATCCGGATAGTGCAGGATACGCATTAAGCTTTCTTCAACAGCGAAGTGGACACGTGTATATTCACCAAGCCGTTCAATGATACCCTGAGTTGTTTTCACCGTCCGCCCCTGTTGCATCGCTTCATGGATCTCATTCAATAAATCCACAAGCACTTTATGCTGAGCGTCGATTTCCTCGATACCTACGCTCAGTGCGTCTGACCACTCAACGAGTTTGATCATAACCTTACACTCCCTATCTTAATTATGTTTATTGAGCCAGGATATCGTAATTACCTAGACTATTAAGGGAATTATACACTGCCTGGCACTGCTCGGCGGGATTGTGGTCTGACTTCAGTCAATGTATACCCCGGTGACCGTTTATCCCTGAAGAATGAAGCCCGTGCCACTCTGAGTTCTCCATGTCTGAAATAACTTCTCTTCCCCGTCGACGCGACACGGTATGGCTGTTAAAAGCAGTTCTTCCGCTCGCTATCCTCAGTCTGGCGGCCGCCGGATTCATGTTGCTCAAGGCGACTCGCGCAGTGACGCCGCCCGTTGCCGCTCAGGAAAAATCCTGGCGAGTCAGCACCATTGAAGTGTTGCCTGAACGTTTAACCCCGAACCTGCTGCTCTACGGTACGATTGAGGCGCCGCAAAAAGCAGAAATCCGGGCGGCGGTAACGGCTGATGTGGCTCAGGTCAATATCCGGGAAGGCCAGATGGTTGCCGCTGGCGCTCCCTTAGTGGTGCTGGATGATCGCGATCTGGCGCTGAGCGTACGCCAGCGTGAAGCAGATTTTCGTGAAATCGAGGCCCAAATCGCTAGTGAACAAGTGCGCCATATGGCTAATTTGGATGCGCTCAAACGGGAAAAAGCCTTGCTCGATCTGGCCAAACGGGCAGTGGCGCGCGCCCAGAACCTCAATACTCAGAAAATGGTTTCTGAATCGGCCCTGGATGAAGCGTTTCAAGCAGTAGAGAAGCAGACGCTAGCGTTGAATACGCGTCAGTTGGAAGTGGATGATCATCCTGCGCGGCTGGCCCAGCTCCAGGCACGCCGTGTTCGTGCTGGGGCGTTACGGGATCAGGCACGGCTGGATCAAACTCGTGCGATGATCACGGCTCCCTTTGCCGGCCGCGTGATCCAAGCGCCGGTTGCGCCGGGCGGCCGGGTGCGGCCAGGTGATTTATTGCTGGAGATGTACCCCATGGATGATCTGGAGATTCGTGCTCAGATTCCGTTTCGTGCGTTGCCTGCTGTGCGTGCTGCCTTGGCTGGAAATCAGCCGCTACCGGCAGTGGCGACTGTCGATGGCCAGCCGGTCACGGCTCAATTAGACCGGTTAGGCGGGGAAACCGGTCAGAACAGCGGCGGGCTGGATGCGCTGTTCCGGATCACCGAAGGCATTCGATGGTTGATCCCGGGCCGCGTGTTGACGTTGCATATGGATTTGCCCCCGGAAGATGGTGTGGTGGTGTTGCCGTTCGAGGCGCTCTATGGCCTGAATCGCATTTACCGCCTGGAAGATGGCCGCATGGCAGCGCTGACGGTCGAGCGTGTCGGTGAACAACGGAATACCGGAGGGCAAGCGCAAGTGTTGGCGCGTAGCCCGGATTTGCAAGCGGGCGACCGCATCATTACCACCCAATTACCGAATGCCATCACCGGTCTCAAGGTTGAAGTGAAAGAAGCCGGGATGGAAGCGGCCGAGGTGAAAAAATAAGCATCATGCCCTTCAGTCACAAAAATGACTTAATTGGCATCTTCGCCCAGCACAAAGTTGCCGCCAATCTATTGATGATCATGATGATTCTGGCGGGCATATGGGCATTGGCCAAGCTCAACACCCAGTTTTTTCCCAACTTCGCTCTGGACGTGGTGACTGTGCGCGTGGTGTGGACCGGTGCCGCTGCCGAGGATGTCGAGGAGTCGATCACCCATCCCCTGGAACGCGAATTACGCTATCTGAATGGACTCAAGAAACTGACCTCGACCTCGTCCAATGGGGTTGCTGTGCTGAGTCTGGAATTTGAGGAAGGCAGTGACATTGGCCAAGCTCTGGACGATGTCAAGCAGGCGGTTGATCAAGTGCGTAATCTGCCAGCCACTGCCGAGAAACCTGTGATCACCCGCGTGATCCGCTACGATTCCATTGCCCGGGTGGTCATTTCTGGCCCTAGCGACCGGGCCGAATTGCGGCATCTCGCACGGCGTTTTGAACGTGAGCTGCTGGCGCGTGGCATCGCGAAAGTGAACATCACCGGTTTGCCTGAGGAAGAGATTGCGATTCAATTGTCGACAGCCGCGTTACGGGAGTTGGGCTTGTCATTGCCCCAAGCCGCGGAGCGGCTGGAGGCGTTGAGTCGTGATCTGCCCGCAGGTACGGTTGGCCGCAACGATGTCGCTCGTCAGTTGCGCAGCCTGGATCAGCGTCGCGATGAGGCAGCTTTTACCACGCTGCCGTTGAAAACCACCCGTGACGGCGCCTTGGTGACTCTGGGCGATGTTGCCACCATCGAGCGCCGCCCTCGCGATGGCGAGGTGCGCCTGAGCTTTCATGGCCGCCCGGCAGTGGAACTGCAATTACAGCGCACGGAAACGGCTGATTCCCTCAAAGCCGCCCGGATTCTGGAAGACTGGGTTGCGGAAACCCGGCCGCAACTACCGGCAGGCGTGGAATTGACCGTCTTTGACGAATCCTGGCGGCTGATCAAGGACCGTATTTTCCTGCTGGTCAAAAATGGCGGGGGCGGTCTGGTGCTGGTCGTGGCTATTTTGTTCCTATTCCTCAATGGCTGGGTTGCTGGCTGGGTCGCATTGGGTATCCCCGTATCCTTCATGGCGACCTTGGGGGTGTTATACGCAATCGGGGGCAGCATCAACATGATCAGTTTATTTGCCTTGATCATGGCGCTGGGGATCATCGTCGATGACGCCATCGTGGTTGGCGAGGATGCTTTAACCCACTATCAAATTGGCGAGCGATCGCTGGAATCCGCTGAAGGTGGCGCTCGTCGCATGTTAGCACCGGTGATAGCTTCTTCGTTGACCACTATCGCTGCCTTCCTGCCGTTGATGCTAGTCGGTGGCCCGATTGGAAATATCCTCCGTGATATTCCCCTGGTGATCGTTTGCGTCATCGTAGCCTCGTTGATCGAGAGTTTTTTTGTGTTGCCTGGTCACTTACGCCATAGCTTTCATCGTCTGCACCATGCGAAGCCAGGCCGTCTGCGCCAGCGCCTGGATGGCGGCTTTAATCGTTTCCGGGATGGCGGGTTCCGGCAGCTGGTGACACTGGCGGTCGGGCATCGTTGGACGACATTAGCTGGAGCAGTAGCGGTTCTGATTCTCGCTGCGGGCTTATTGGCGGGCGGGCGGCTCGGGTTCAACTTCTTCCCGACGCCCGAGGGCGCCACCATCAACGCGAATGCCAGTTTTGTCGCGGGCACGCCGCCACAGCGGGTGCGGGCATTCATGGAACAGGTTAACGCGGCATTATGGGAGACCGGGCAGGAATTAGGCGGAAACCTGGTGGTAGCGGCCGAGACCCGCTATGGCCAGGGCCAGCTCGCCAGCGCCGGCAGTTTACAAGGTGATCAGCACGCTTCCATGCTGGTGGAATTAACCCAGCCGGATACCCGCGAGGTGCGGGTAAGCGACTTCCTCAAAGCGTGGCGTGCCAAGGTGCAATTGCCAGCCGGCATCGAGATGTTCACCCTGTTCTCCCGCACCACGGGCCCGCCAGGCCGGGATGTAGATATTCGCCTGACCGGAGAGGATGTTGGCCAGCTTAAAATGGCTGCCAACGAACTGGCGCAATCGCTGTTTACCATGCAGGGTATCTCCGCTATTGAGGACGATATGCCCTATGGCAAGGAGCAATTGATCTACCGGTTAACACCAGCGGGTGAGGCGTTGGGTTTGACCGTCGATATGATCGGCCGCCAGTTGCGGGCGGCTTTTGATGGCCAGCTGGTGCAAATTTTCCAGGATGGCGATGATGAGGTGGAGGTGCGGGTCATACTGCCCGACGCCGAGCGTAATAACCTTATCGGTTTAGAGCATTTCAATGTATTGTTGCCCAGTGGCGAATCAGTGCCATTCAACAATGTTGTGAATCTGCACGCCCGGCGTGGTTTCGAAGCGGTGCGCCATGCTGCGGGCAAGCTGGCGGTGCAGGTTTCCGCAGATGCGGATACAACAGTGGTCAAACCAGGAGAAGTGATCGCCGTTCTTGAACAGGGAGTGCTTCAAGATTTGCGGCAACGCTATGGCATTGATTATTCGCTGGAAGGCCGCAGCGCCGATCAACAAGAAACCTTGGCGGATATGCGGCGTGGTGCTTTGTTTGCGCTGGCGTTCATCTATTTGATTCTGGCTTGGGTCTTCGCATCCTACGGCTGGCCGCTGGTGGTGATGACCGCCATTCCTTTCGGGATCGTCGGGGCCATCGTCGGCCATTGGGTCATGGGTATCGATCTAACCATTCTGTCGCTGTTTGGTCTGTTTGGCCTAGCGGGTATTGTGGTGAACGATTCCATTATTCTCGTAACGTTCTACCAGCAGTTACGAGCCAGCGGGTTGGCAGTGCAGGAGGCGCTGGTCGAAGCCGCCTGTCAGCGGTTGCGGGCGGTCTTGCTCACGTCGCTGACCACGATTGCTGGGTTGATGCCGCTCTTATTTGAGAAGTCGCTGCAAGCCCAATTTTTGATCCCGATGGCGACTTCCATTTCCTTCGGGCTGGCTTTCTCGACGGTATTGGTGTTGTTTTTCGTCCCGGCCTTGCTGTCGGTGCATGAGAGTGTTGCGCAGCGGCTGGGGGGTGCGGTGGCTCAAAAGACCGTAGGGGTTTTAGATAAACTGCCTTGAAGTTAGGGTGAGGTCATCCGGTTGCTGGACGCTTCCATTTTGGTGTTTTATCCCCATGATCTGTTTGTAGCCGTTCAGCCCCCCGCGCCTCCTTCATAAGGGGGAGGGCGTCTTACAAAGTAAATGGGTTGTTTGGCTCCCCTCTCTATCTAAGGGAAGGGGTGAATGCTTACCTTTGTTTAGCCCTTATTAAGTTCGAGATCCGCCATGAATGAGCAATCTTCCCTGTTAAACGGGGCTCGCGAGCGCCCTCCAGGTGTTTCCCCGGTGCTGGTTATTAACACGGCTGGACCACCCCCCATCCCACGCTGGCGGCGATCCCGGTTCTGGGCGGGAATGCTGGCAGGTCTGATCCTGGCGTGGAGCGGTGCGCACTTCTGGCGCGAGCCGCCGGTTCTCGATACAGCTTTGGTGCATCCTGATCGTACCGGAGTGACCACGCGCGTAGAACGGCAAGTGCCAGCCCAGGTAACCTTGGTCTACGAAAACCAGGCCGGTGAATTGGTGCGTGTGCTGGCCGATGCCGGACGCTATTCCGAATTTGTCCGCATTCATACCGCAAATTTGGAACAGGGCCGCCAGCAGTTGCGTGAACGAGCACGCGAGCAACTGGCCGCTGGCCTGGAAACGGTTTTTACGGATCTACGTCAGCGTATTCCGGTTTTTGCCGATTGGTACTACGCCTATGGCACGAGCTATCAATTGCTCTGGGAAGCGCTGACCTCGGCGTTCCATCATCTTGGCGAGGAGCAGATGCCAGCGGCGGTCGCGGCCAGTCTGGAGCAGGTCATTCAACAACATTATGAACTGCTGGTGCTTAAACCTGAGATCACTGATCCACGCTTGCAAGAGGTCTATCAAACAACGCTGGATAATGCCCGCCAATCCTATTTGCTGATGTTGACTGCCATGCAAGCCGAATTTCAAATCTTCGTGGCCCAGCACACCACGCATTTGGAGGCAGGTAAATTGCCGGCTCCTGAGCTGCATCTGGATTGGTCGTCCCAGTTGCATAAGGTGCGTATTGCTTCAGACGCCAACTCGGCACTGGGCGCGTTTCGGGGTATCACTCTCACCACGTTAAGCGCGATGGCTGGTAAGGCCCTAGGAAGCCAGGTCGGGCTGGCGGTTGCTTCCCGGTTGAGTCTGCCGTTTGCCGAACGGGTGTTGCTGGCAATAACCGGCGGCACGACTGGCGGCGTCAGTGGCAGCCTGGGCGGGCCAGTGGGCGCCACGGTGGGCGTCGTGGTCGGCGCAGGCGCGGGTCTGGCGACGGATTGGTTGATCCAGCAAGGAGTTGAATTGCTGTCGCGAGACGCCTTTGAAGCGGAAATTCAGATTGCGTTAGAGAGTACTCAACAAGAATGGCAGCGGAGGCTATTGCCTTCCCTGTTGGATACAGTGGATGTCTGGGTGGATGATACGATCCAGCTTTTGCCGCAGTTTAAGCCGCAATGACCACCTCGATGACGTCGCGCCCGCCGCTCGATTTACATATTGCCCTAAATAGGAGCATTGCCATGCGGTGATGCACTGCTATCAAGCGGTACGCATCAAGCAAATTGTCAAGCCATTAAACTGATTTAATGAATTGATACATGAAATATGTTATGGCTTGGATATTGCTGAGTTCCTAATGAATGTAAGCATTCACCCCTTCTCCCAATTTCTTCCTGCATAGGGGAGCTGCAAGCCTATTGCTTCGCAATAGCGTCTTTCTCTCTTTTGAAGGAAGAGTGGGCGGGGGAGTCTGAATATGCAATTCCTAAGAACATAAGGAATGACCTGATGACCATCCATTGGCAACAGTATGCCTCCCCCGGTTGTTACGACGAACTGGTTGATGAAGGTTCACAAGCCCGGCCTGCTGCTCAGACACTGTGTGAGTACCTTGCCTCTCTGAGCGATGAGGAACTGCACGAGCGCAAGACTGCTGCTGAGTTGGCCATTTTGGTGATGGGTATCACCTTTACCGTATACACCGAAGGTGGCAGCATTGATCGGGCCTGGCCATTCGACATCGTGCCGCGCATCATTCCTAAACATGAATGGGATCGCACGGAAGCTGGACTCAAACAGCGAGTGCAGGCCCTCAATTTGTTCATTGACGATCTCTACCACGACCAAAAAATCATTAAGGACGGAATATTCCCTGCCGAAGTGCTGGCGCAATCCGTTAATTTCCGGCCGCAATGTGTGGGGATCAATCCACGCCACGGTGTTTGGGCGCATATCTGTGGTTCGGACCTGGTGCGCGATAAAGACGGCACTCTCTACGTATTGGAGGATAATCTGCGCGTGCCTTCTGGTGTGTCTTACATGCTGGAGAATCGCGTTGTCACTAAGCGGGTGTTTCCGGAACTGTTCGAGCATCAGCGTATTCTGCCGGTTGATGACTATGCGCCGCGCCTTTACGACATGCTGGCCTCGATGTCGCCACGCCCTGGTGACAATCCAACGGTGGTGGTGCTCACCCCAGGAATCTATAACTCGGCTTATTTTGAGCATTCCTATCTGGCGCAGCAAATGGGCGTGGAACTGGTGGAAGGTAGTGATCTGGAGGTCGGAGACGATGACTGCGTTTATATGCGCACCATCGAAGGGTTGGAGCGGGTCGACGTGATCTACCGGCGGGTTGATGATTTATTTCTGGATCCGGAAGCCTTCCGGCCTGATTCGGCATTGGGCGTTAAGGGGCTGATGCGGGCTTGGCGTACCGGCAAGGTGGCGCTGGCCAACGCGCCCGGTGCTGGTGTCGCTGACGATAAAGTGGTGTATGCCTTTGTTCCGGAGATCATCAAATATTATCTTGACCAGGACCCGCTGATTCCTAATGTCCCCTCCTACTTGTGCATGAGAGAGAAGGATCGGGAATATGTGCTGGCGCATCTTGACCAACTGGTGGTAAAACCTGCTAATGAATCAGGTGGTTATGGGATGATGGTCGGACCGCATGCACCGTCGAGCGAACACAAGCGCTTTGCTGAATTGATCAAGAAAGATCCACGGAATTATATGGCCCAGCCTACCTTATCGATCTCGACCTCACCGACACTGTGCGATGACCAGATGGAACCTCGCCATGTGGACTTGCGGCCATTCATTCTGTCCGGACCGAAGACCTACGTCACCACCGGCGGCTTGACCCGGGTTGCGTTGCGCAAAGGTTCGCTGGTGGTCAACTCCTCGCAGGGAGGAGGGAGCAAGGATACCTGGATCGTCGATACGGAGGGCCTCTAATCATGTTGTCACGCGTTGCTCAGAACATCTATTGGGTGGCCCGCTACCTGGAGCGGGCCGAAGACACCGCTCGTATCATCAATGTCAATACCAATCTGCTGCTAGATTTGCCACGTAACACAACCTTTGGCTGGTTGCCGCTGATCTTTATTGTGGGTGCCGAAGATTTGTTCTTTAAAAAAGATCCAAATCGTCTCGCCGATGAAAACGCTGTAGTCAAGTTTCTGATCAGTGATCGCGATCATCCCGGTTCGATCATTTCCAGCCTCGCTTCTGCCCGCGAAAACTTGCGCACTACTCGTGACACCGTGCCGCAAGAAGCCTGGGAACAGATCAACAGTTTGTATATTTACGCCCGCGACCATGTGCCGACCCGGCGCGGCCGCTTTGAATTCCTGCGCCGGGTGATTCACGGTGTGCAGCAAATTAACGGGATGCTGGCTGGCGCCATGAGCCGTACTGCTGCCTATGACTTTGTGTGGATGGGGCGTCATCTGGAACGGGCTGATATGACGACCCGTATCCTGGATGTGCGCTCGGCCAATCTGCTGCCACGCGCCAATCAGCCGGTAACGCAGACGCAGGACTCACCGGACGGCGGCTTGGCGCAAGGCCAAAGTATGGGTGCCCCTGAACGGGAAGAACAGGATCCATTCGAGAGTATTCAATGGATGAGCGTGCTGAAATCACTCAGCGCCTATCAGATGTATCGCCAACAGGTGCGGTTGCGGGTTGGTGGCCCCGATGTCGTCAAGTTTCTGCTGCAAAATGAATTTTTTCCGCGTGCAGTGGCTTGCTGCCTGAAGGAAGTAGAAATTTGCCTGCTGGAGCTTCCCGGTAACACTGTACCGCTGGCTGGCATCGCTGCTCTCAAGCAATGGCTGAACTCAGCTGCAGTGCCAGATCTGGCGCATGAAGGTCTGCATGAATTCATCGATGAGTTGCAAGTCGGCTTTGGCGAACTGCATGGTCAGATCGCTGCTGCTTATTTCACGCATTGAGACGCTTTAAAGTAATCTGTTGAGCCGACAGTAAAGGACAGACTATGGCCATTCATGTTGCACTTCACCATCAAACCTCTTATCACTTCGACCGTCCGGTCGGGGTATCGCCGCATATCGTTCGCTTGCGTCCAGCGTTGCACACGCGGACCCCTATTCACGCTTATTCGCTCAAGATTGAACCCGCTGGTAAGTATTTTATCAATTGGATGCAGGACCCTTTCGGCAACTTCCAGGCGCGGCTGGTGTTTCCCGAGAAAATCCGGGAATTGAGCCTGACCGTTGATCTGGTGGCTGAGATGACCGTCATCAATCCCTTCGATTTCTTCGTTGAAAGCTACGCTGAAAAGTATCCATTCACTTATGAACTCACCCTGTCCCGGGAGTTGACACCGTATCTGGAGATACAGGAAAACGGTCCGTTACTGAATGCTTGGCTGGCTGGGGTTAATCGTAAACCGCAAACAATCGTCGATTTCCTGGTTGAACTCAACCGGCAGCTGGGCCAGGACATCAACTATCTCATTCGCATGGAATCAGGGGTGCAGACCTGTGAGGAAACACTGAGCAAACGCAGTGGTTCCTGCCGTGATTCGGCTTGGCTGCTGGTGCAAATCCTGCGGCATTTAGGATTGGCGGCGCGGTTTGTTTCCGGTTACCTGATTCAACTGACTGCCGATCTCAAATCCTTGGACGGTCCCTCCGGTCCTGAGGCCGATTTCACCGACCTGCATGCCTGGGCCGAGGTGTTTGTGCCGGGCGCAGGTTGGATCGGGCTGGACCCGACCTCTGGTTTATTCGCTGGCGAGGGTCACATTCCGCTGGCCTGCACGCCGACTCCGCCCAGCGCCGCGCCGGTCACGGGTTATACCGACCAATGCGAAACGAAATTCGATTTCGATATGAACGTGACACGCATCCACGAGGACCCGCGTGTCACTAAACCCTATACCGAGGAACAGTGGCAGGCGATCGAAGATCTAGGCCACAGGGTGGATAAGCAGCTGCGCACTGATGATGTGCGGTTGACTATGGGTGGTGAGCCGACCTTTGTTTCTATCGATGACATGGACGGTGCGGAATGGACGACCGCCGCGATTGGCCCGACTAAGCGCAAGCTGGCCGGCCGGCTGCTGAAGAAGCTCCGCGACCGCTTCGCGCCTTACGGTTTCCTGCATTATAGCCAAGGCAAATGGTATCCGGGTGAATCCTTGCCGCGCTGGGCATTGTCCTGCTACTGGCGTAGCGACGATTTGCCGCTCTGGCATGACCCGCGCTGGATCGCCGATGACGAAACCCCGCAAGATTTCGGTCCTGACCAGGCACGCACCTTCATCGCGGAACTGACCCGGCGGCTGGGCGTGGGAATGAATCATGTCATCCCCGGTTATGAGGACGTGTATTACTACCTATGGAAAGAACGCACGTTGCCGGTCAATGTCGATCCGCTGAAGTACGACCTCAAGGATGACGAGGAGCGCCGGCGGCTGGCAATTCTGCTGGAACGGGGCCTGAATACCATTACTGGCTATGCACTGCCGATTCGCTGGCACGAAGCACCGGATGGCGGGCAATGGATGAGTGGGCCGTGGGTGTTGCGCCGTGAGCATCTGTACCTGATTCCTGGCGATTCACCGATGGGTTACCGGCTGCCTCTAGCAGCCCTGCCTTGGGTTGGGGAAACGGGCCGCGATGTGCCACATCCGCAGTCGCTGTTCGAGTTCCGCGCCGCGCTGGGCGATGTCCACGGTGAGGTAATGCGTCGTTACAGTGAATTTCTGCAAGGCCGGGCGGATGCGTCGCACGGCAATTTTCAGGAACAACCGGCGGCAACAGCGGATACCAGCGCAGTGATCCATACCTCCTTGTGCGTGGAGCCGCGTGAAGGGCATCTCTATGTGTTTATGCCACCGCTGGGGCAGTTGGAGCATTATCTGGATCTGCTGGCCTGCATCGAGCAGACTGCTGCCAATTTGGAAATGCCAGTGCTGATCGAGGGTTACGCGCCTCCATCTGACTGGCGGTTGCGCAAGTTTGCCGTCACGCCTGATCCGGGGGTGATCGAAGTCAATATTCATCCGGCAAGTGATTGGGAGGAATTGAAACGCAACGTTGAAGGATTGTATGAGGATGCCCGGCAATCGCGGCTGGGGACTGAAAAATTCATGCTGGACGGCCGCCATACCGGTACCGGTGGTGGCAACCATGTCACTTTAGGTGGTGCAACGCCGAGCGATAGTCCGTTCCTGCGCCGGCCTGAGGTGCTGCGTAGCCTGATTACCTACTGGCAGCACCATCCTAGCCTGTCCTACTTGTTTTCAGGGCTGTTTATCGGCCCGACCAGCCAGGCTCCCCGGGTGGATGAGGCGCGTAACGATAGCTTATATGAATTGGAAATTGCCTTCCGCGAGATGCCGCCTGGCGAAGCCCCGCAGCCGTGGCTGGTGGACCGCCTGTTACGCAACCTGCTGGTGGATTTGAGTGGTAATACCCACCGTGCCGAGTTCTGCATCGATAAGCTGTACTCGCCGGATTCTGTCACCGGCCGCTTAGGATTGGTGGAGATGCGTGCCTTTGAGATGCCGCCACATGCCCGGATGAGTCTGATGCAGATGCTCCTGCTACGCAGCCTGGTGGCACGGTTCTGGGAGCGGCCTTATCCGAACCGGGAGTTGGTGCGCTGGGGGACGCAGATTCACGACCGCTTCATGTTGCCGCATTATGTTTGGGAGGATATTAAGGATGTCGTCAGTGAACTGAATCAGGCGGGCTATCCTTTTGAAAGTGACTGGTTCCTGCCGTTCTTCGAGTTCCGTTTCCCGCATTATGGCAACATCGTCCAGCGTGACATCGACCTGGAACTGCGCCAAGCCCTGGAGCCGTGGCATGTGCTGGGTGAAGAGCAAGCGCTGGGTGGCACGGCTCGTTATGTGGATTCCTCAGTGGAGCGGATGCAGGTTAAAGTCCGCGGTATGATTGGCGAGCGGCATGTCGTGGCCTGCAATGGCCGGCGGGTGCCGCTACGGCCCACCGGTATTCCCGGTGAGTTTGTCGCCGGAGTTCGTTACCGGGCCTGGCTGCCGCCATCAGCACTGCACCCGACTGTGCCGATTCACGCTCCATTGATTTTCGACATTGTCGATACTTGGAATCAACGTTCTATCGGCGGCTGCACCTATCATGTTCAGCATCCAGGCGGGCGCAATCCCGATACCTTCCCCGTCAACGCTAATGAAGCCGAGGCACGGCGTTTTGCTCGATTTTGGCCTTATGGCCATACCCCGGGCCCGATGAATCCTCCAGCCGAGGAGCTCAGCCCGAACTTTCCCTATACATTGGATTTGCGGCGGCGCGAGGGGTGATCACGGATGGGGCCGGGCGAGACCATGCCCGGCTTTACTTACTAATGAACCAGCTTAAAATCAAATTTTAATGATTAACTTATAGGGTGCTGACATGGACTTTGGTGATCATATCCGGCGGCTTCGCCAGAAGCGTTACCGGGTCAACCGGCGATACTCCATAAAGCGCGTTGCTGAACGCATTGGCCTGGACCCAACGGACCTTGACCGGATCGAACGAAACGATATGCCTCCGCCGGAGGAAGAAGTCATTGCCCGGTTGGCAAGGGATTTAGGAGAAGACCTTGATGTGTTGCTGGCGCTTGCAGGTGAGATGGCCAGCGATGTCCGCCAGACGATTACCCGCCGGCCCATCCTGTTTTCTGAATTGATCCGGGGATTGGGCGACCTGCCTGATAAAAAACTGACCTTGCTAGTGCGCAAGGTTCGCAATAGCAGCGGGTAGGCGCAATTTGACTGTTCAAGAGCGATGAAGTGATGAAGGTCGTACAGAGTTGGGATGACGGGATCGTTGATGATATCCGGCTGACTGAGTTATTACGGCGATATGGGGCCAAGGCAGCTTTTAATCTGAATCCAGGGTTGCATCAAACTCAACGTTCATGCAGTTGGCATTATGGCGATAAGGAAGTCTGGCGTCTTGGCCGTAATGAACTGGCCGATGTCTATGATGGCTTTGAGATTGCTAATCATTCGTTGACCCATCCTTATTTACCCGATTTGTCTCTGACAGATTTAGCGCGCGAGGTATGGGATAGCCGGCATCGCTTACAGGACTGGTTTCAGCAGCCGATTCAAGGTTTCTGCTACCCTTTTGGCGGTTTCAACGCAGCAGTCAAGGATGAGATTCGTGCTGCAGGGCATATCTATGCCCGAACGGTGACTGAGGTGGAACCCGTGTTTCCACCCGTTGATATGCTCGAATTCGGCGTAAATTGCCGTTTTGCCGATCCGGCTTTCTGGGCTCGCTACGAGTGTGCCAAGGCGTCAAACGGTGTGTTTTTCTTCTGGGGTCACAGCTACGAACTGGTCAACGAAGCCATGTGGGCGGATCTTGAAGATAAGATCGCTGGTATCAGCGCTGATCCAGCGGCAGAGTGGGTCAATCTTGAAGCCCTGTTTGTCTAGTTTGGCCTTTGGCAGCAGGCATTACCCAGCTTTTTGATAATCTTGCTAGAGAGGTGCTTGACTGCTTGCTTATTGCCTCATGGCTGAACCAGGCCACGGATATTGTTCAAGTTGATGACACTGCTGGATTATCAGTGATCTGCTGAAAGCGAAGCTAGATCTCTGTTAGATACCCCGTAGTTTTCTATGGGGTCATTTATTGTATTCCTTAATACGCAACTATCAGATAAATCATAATTATTTTTATCAGTATCAAATTTTTGATCGGCTCTGATTTCAATGGTTGAATTTGATTCACAACGTATTCCGCCGATTAAATTGCCATAAAAGATGTTGCCTTCTCCTGATGCGTTATCTCCGCCTAAGCGAATTTTGGAACAGTCGCGTAAATAAATCCCATATCTGTTATTTTCTGAAATTATATTTCCATCAATATCTGCCGAAGAATTATCAATTACGATAGCATAACCTTTGTTTCTATTTATTGTATTTGCATGGATATCAGCAGATGAAGATAATCTCACTACGATTCCGTTACGGTGGGAGTTAATGATCTCTGTTTGTGTGATGCGAGCATAGCTAGATCCGGTCACCTCTACACCAATAGAGTTAGGATTTAATATCCTAGAATCAGAAATATTTAATGATCCAGAACGATATACAACGATACCGCTTTCGCCGCCAAATATAGTTATTCGATTAATCTCTATTTGTCTCCCAGAGATGGCTATTCCGCAATAATTATTTTGAGATAAAACAAATTTTGCTCCGAACATTCCTAGGATAGATAATCTATCCTTTTTTATTTTAATTGGCTCATGACAGGTGCCGTAAAATTTAATCATGCTGTCTTCGGGTATATCATCGATAATTTGCTGAAGAGGTTGAGGAAGATGATCACAATCAATATCAACTTGTGCGCTGAAAACTAAGTAGTGGAAAAGAAGCCCAATTATTACCAATAAAAACTTGCTGTACAACATTTAAAGCTTTCTCCTAAACTATTCCGACTCATTATTTACAAGGTATTCTTCGAGTCTTATCGAGTTAATCTTGAACCGTAGATTCCTAATAAAATTTGAATTATGGAATTATTTTATAAAGTTAAATATCAAAAAAAAGCATTTCATATTTTCTATTTTTCTTTCTGATTTGCCAAAGAATGGGCAGGGTTTTCTTGAAATTTTCTGGAGCTTCAAGACGAGGATTTCCTGGATGATTTTTATGATCTAACTCCAGTATGGCGGTTTCTTGGAATGTTTCACCAAGATCATAGCTTTTCAGTATCTTAACATTAAAATTTAATTTTTCATGGCGCATACATCTGACTGGATAGATAACATAAATTTCGTTATTTTCTGAAATAGAGATTTGCATATAAGGAGGACTGGATTCGGTAGTTATTGAACGTGCCTGATCAATTTGTATAGAGTTGCCATTTTTAATGGATAAATAAATAATTCTTTTTTCAGCACGAGTAACAATATGGATATTATCAAAAGAATCCTTGGCTACATTAAAGTGTGTACCATGCGGATCGTTTTCATCAGACTTGTACTGAAGCAGTTCCCCACCAGTTATCCATTCAGAATTGCTAAGATAAGGTAATGGCATATATGCCCAATTTAGGCTATAGCCATAATCTTCATTTTTTTTCCCATCGTTGATTTTATCCGTGTAAATCAAAACGATTTTATCTTCAAGTGCTAAGATCCTGGCGCTTTTTATTGAACTGGTAGATATAGAAAAAGTGGCTGGCACAGCCTCACAACAATTTAAGCCTCCCATATTACCGTCTAATTTAATTACTTTGATTAAAGTTTGGTTAGTTTTCTGATCTAATTCAGAGAAGGCAACCCAGATTTGATCCCATCGATCCACAGCGAGAGTAGGTCTGTCAGGAACATAACCAGCTTGTTGATAAACTTTGATGGTATTAGTTTTTGCCCACCAGGATTTAGTTTGGAAAGCGTATGATAGTTTATAAAGAAAAATCTCATCATCTGATGAAGGGTAGACGATCCAAAGGATATCATCTTTAAGAAAGCCATCGGGATGGCTCCGGTGATTCGTGTTGCTGAAAGTGATTTGCAGGAACCAATCAATGCCATTAATGCTGGAAAAAAGTTGCAGGGCATTTTGCTTTTTTCCGTTATTAATGAGCGCATGAAAAACGCCATCAGCGGTTATCCAAAAATGTTCCTGATGACGATTAGATATAATTCCTTCTCTTTTACCTTTGAGGTTAGTAAGTGAACCGTAAAATTGCTGATCGGTTGAACACTCAGAATTTGCGGTGGCAGGCTCAATCGTCAGAGGAGAAAGACAGATAATTGCAATCAGCAGGCCTGCCACGCCAATTTTCATTTTAAGAATTCCATGATGCTTTGCGTAACATCATCGCCAGATTGACCAACTTCACGATTAATTTGCGCATGACTTTTATTGACCATTTTTATGCGGGTAGGTATGCCAGCGCTCCTCAAGGATTGATGTAAGCTCTCAGTGAGCATTTGTGAACGGGTGCGTGGGGTGTAAAAGATGAGAAAGGGTGGAATGCTTTTACCAGAAGTTATATGTGTCACTGGAGAAGCATCCTTCCAAATACGCGCATCATTACCGAAAGCATCAACATAAAAATCTGGTTGATTATGTTCTTGCATGAGCCTAGGAATGTCATAGCCAGCGCCGTCTAAAAGGATGACTCCTTTGAGTAATTGCAGGTTTTCACCGGCAGCTTCCAGATAGCGCTGATCCGTGGCTACCAGTGCTGCTAAGTGAGCACCGGCTGAGTGTCCCATAAGATAGATACGAGCAGGATTACCGCTATAGCGGTTGATATTTTTAGCAACCCACGCTAGGGCTTTAGCGACATCCTGCACATGAGCCGGGTGTTTAACCGCTGGCGATAAACGGTAGTTGATGCTGACAAACACATAGCCAGCCTGCGTGAAATGACGGTATTTATTGGTGGCGATATTGGTATTTGCCTTGTCCCCGCGCTGCCAGCCACCCCCATGCACCATGACGATCACAGGATGATTTTGACCTGTAGCAGGGGCGTACACGTCTAGACTTAGCAGGTTAGGATTAACCCCGGGAATGGTTGCATAGGGCAGGTTCAGAAACTTCCGGACTCCACCCGTGTTGCCGGTGTCAATTGGTGTATTGCCAGCGGGCGCATCTTGATCAGCATCAGCGTCAGCACGCGCCAAGCGTAGCCGTCGGGCCGGCACCGGCCTGGGCGCAGCATCATAGCTTATGGTTTCAGACATCCTCCCGTTACGGGTATCCGGCAAAGGCCGCTGGTCAGAAACCAGAGGCTGATAGCGAGGTGCCGGATACGATGCCCAAGCAAGTGCGGTATCCGAATCACTGACCGGGGGGCTGGCAACGGACATGCCCATGTCCGACGAGGTTGAAGCGCTTGGTCTACGTCGTGCTGCCTGTCGCTGATCGAGATAATCACGTGCCTCCTGCAGAGTGATAGACCCATCATTGTTGCGATCTACCCTGTAAAACAGGGTGGGCCGGTTCAATTCATCAATAGTAATCTTCCCATCATGATTACTATCGAACTGGTTGAAACGCTGTTGTATTACTGGGCTGATCAATGAATTTTGCTGTTGTAGATCATCATCATTGCAACCATTCAGACCGGAAATCAGACAAACCGCCAGCAAGCTACTGGACCATACGCGATAATTGATCAGCAGGCACATGACAGTCTTTTCCTGTAGGTCAGTGTTAGAGAGGTGGTTTTGCTGGTTGGTGATCAACCGTAACCAAAGCGGCGAGCCATTGCCAAAGTATCGATAGAAAAACCTTGCGCATTGTTACTTTGCCATTCTAAAGGCCCTTCCAGCCGTTGCGGCGGGATGTGTCTTTTAACATAGCGGGGATTGCGTAAGAAATTAGGGTCATTACCAAACCGCGCATTCGATGGGCCAATACACGCATAGGGCGAATTTTCAGGATGCAGCATGGCTTCGATAGCACTATGAGCATAGCGGCTTAGACCTAACCACTCAGTAATTTGTGCCAGATACCGTTCCGGTTCCGCCAGTAATTGTTCGCCCTGAACCCGCATACTTTGACCCAAGGGAAGCCGTTCAGTGAAATTCAAAATATTGCCGTTGATCTGCAACCATAATTGTTCTGGAGACAGATTTTTTGCTTGAGAATTTTCAGGCGTAGGGGCGGTTTTTTGCTGCAGTTGATGAATAGAGTTGCAAGTTGCCCGTGGATGGCGCACCAAATGCAAGATGCGCGCATTTGGGAAGTAACGATGCAGCCGTTGCAGATTGACTGGATTCAAGCCAGTACTCGGGCTTTTATCGATCAAAATACGCGATCCAGTTCGTTCGTTCACATGATTCAAAAATTGGCGGGCATTCCAATTGGCATGTTGTTGCAGCCAAACATTTGCCTTTTCAATCGTTTCCACTGTTTGGGTTTGATATTCAGTCTGCGCCACTGCACGCGATAGCCCATGCAAACTCTGCGGGCGGACGATTTGCAATTTGCGCATGACACCAGCCAATGTGTCAGCCATAAACAGATTTAATTCTGGCAAACCATACATACCGGGATGCTGGCCCAGCATGGCGCTGACCAGCGAAGAGTAGGAACGCATACAGGTCAGGACAAACAGCGGTGCTTGCATGATCAGCCTATGGTTGACAACCCAGCCAGATTTCCAGACCGCCATCCGGATTATCCTGATAGCGCCATTGCTCTTTTTCGCAACAGGCGACCCGGGGTCCAAATGGGTTGACTGCGCCGACAAATAACCCGTGGCTGGTTGAGACCAGCCCACGCAAGCCATAGTTGTAGGGATTGCCAAAACCGTTCGTTGTGACGGGCAGCCAGTTTTCACCATCGGCACTGCGGTAAAGATCAAAACCGGCTTGCTGTGCAATAATTTTTTCCAGGCCGATCCGGTCGACCGTGCGCCGGAACCAGGCAGGCCAGCGCTCCTGGTCAGCGTAGGACAGCATCCGGCTCCAGTCCAGCGTTCCTAGATACAACCAGCCATCATGCGCGGTCATCCGCCAGAAATAGCCATTGAACAAGTTATTAAAACCGGGCCGGAAACCGGAAAGCGGCAATTTCAAACGATCGAGTACCTTGCGTGGACTGCCCACGATCAAATCCCAGTCACCATCAGGATGGAGCCGGATCAATTCCGGTGCGGCGGGACCCACCTTGTGGACACTGTCGATGCCGCCGTTCTGGATACCCCCGCCGATGTACAGCATGTCTTTAAACTTGGCGAAGCTGACGACGCCCTGGTTCAGTGGTCCACGCCCGGCGCCGTCTGTGATAACGCACTCCCAGCGGTAGGGGGGGGCGCCTTCAGCCAAGGTTCGCCACACTTGAAATCCATGCTTGAAGTTAATGGTACCGGCGTAGAGATGATCACCAAAATCAGTCATTTCAAAAATACTGACGTTATCCGGATCGTCAAATCCAGGCGTATTGACGGGGACCCAGCCGCCTTGGATCGGATCACGGCTCTCATAAATTACCGCGATGTTCGCTGCATTGGGACTACCGCCGGCTTGCCCGGTTGGCGAGGTGAATAGCCTGTCCTTGAACGGTGTCAAAGTACGAATGGTGGTGGTCGGCAACTCCAGCAGACCTGGCTTGGACACCGGTGCAAAATATTCACCGTCGACGCTGCGCAGGATATAAGCGCCTGGGCCTTCCGCAGAGGCGTAAGTGGACACATACAATGCAGGTTCAGGATCTGATTCACCTTGGAATACGGCCATGCCGCGATAGCCCATGTCGCGCGGTATGGTGTTACCCCCGGTGCCGCTGATCCAGGGAGAACGATAAACTTCCCGCCATTCACTGGTGACCGGATCGTAGCGCCAGATCTGGGCGCGCATATCCAGATCATAAAGGTTATCAGGACATTCCACCGGCCAGAAGGCAAACCGGGACGGGATTTTGGAGACCTTGAGCATGCACAGGTTGGCGCGCGTGGTGCCGACGTAGATATAGCCCTTGTAGGCGATCATCGAGTGCGGGTAGGCGTTATAGGGGTCGCCAAAGCCGCGAGCGGCGATCCGGCGGAAATGCTCACTGGATAGACCAGGCGGTGGACCTGGCTCAAAAGGTCGTGAAGAGTGAGGCCGGTTCTTGCTCGTATTCGTGCTCATGCTCGTGATCGGTGTCATGAAAGAGATGTTCAAGATGGGCGGGAACTCCGCTTTGGGTAGCCAAAAAGCGCAGGGCAGTGTTCACCAATCGCCGTGGCCGGGTCAACGGGAAGAAATGTCCGGCATGGCGCACCCGGTGCAATTCGTAATGCGGACACAAACGGTACAAGGCGCGGGCAGTGGGCATGACCGGTGAACGTTCGCCGTAAAGGCCGAGCACCGGCGAGCGAATAGCGCGCAGCACTGCGGGAGACAAGCCATCGGATACCCGTAAATCGCGCCGGATGGAGGTCGTTTCCTGCAATTGCAGCCAGCGATGGGCTGCGCCATTCCGGCGGACGCTGCCAGCAGGGGTCTGAAACAGCGGCAGTAAGGTATTGGTTTCGGGTGAGTGCGCCCGAGCGATAGCAGTCAGTAATTCGTAGCCGCCTTCCGGTTGCGTGTCATTCAGTTCGATACCGGCCTGTTGCAGTATGGGACGCCAGAGTGGCCAGTCGATCCAGTCGCGGAGCCGGTGATAAGGCTGCAAGGCGCGCAGGCGCACGTCCGCCAGAATCAGGCTGTGGACCCGCTCCGGATAACGGCTGGCAAACCGCAAGGCTATCGCGCCGCCAAAACTGTGCCCGAGCAAATGAACGCGCTCCAGGCCAAGATGGTCGAGCAGCGCAGCGAGGTCGTCGGTCATTTGGGGAATGGAGTAGCCGGCAGGCGTTATTTCGCTGCGGCCATGCCCGCGCAAATCGTAGGCGATCAACCGGCAGAGTACGGATAGTGAACGGACGATGCTCAGATGCCAGAATCCTAAACTGGCTGCCAATCCGTGAACCAGCACCAAGTCGCCGCATAATGGCACCTCGGTTTTAGCAGGAAATTGCAAGTAGTTGAGATTGACGGTAGCCAATGAGGCAATCGGCATTATTCCTCCAGATAACCGAGCATAGCGAGTTGCGCCAGGATCTTGTCGCGATCCTCGGCGGGAATCGCTTCCTCCTGTACCTCGCCATCCTTGACAGGGCGGGTCGTCGGCCCGTAACGCACTGGCCGGTCACGTAAAAATTCAGCAGTGAAGGCCTCCGTCATGACGTGGCCGTCGAAATCGGCAGGAATCGGCAGATCCAGACTGTGCAGCAGGGTGGCGGCTACGCTAGCAATGGGAATGGGTTCCGTTTGCCAGCCTGGCTGGATGCCGGCGCCGCCAGCCAGCATGATACCGTCCGGATGGTGGGTGCCAACAGGTATCGGACGGGTGATGATGACCGGCTCCAGGTTGCGGATCGAGACAAAACCGTAGTCGGCGAGAACCAAGGTTAAATCTGGGGCGTTGGCGCTGGCTTGACCGGGGAAGGCTGCTTCCCGGGTCAGAATGTCGCGGATGACCGGTTCGCCGGTCACCGGGTCTTGCAGCGCGTAAAGCTGTTCAATCAATCGAGCGCGGAATCCTAGATAGTCAGCAGGGGCGATTCCAGGCTGGCTGGGCTCCTGGGCGACACGGATGAAAATGGCGTTGCTGGATGGCGTCGGGCAGTAGGCTACGGTTTTTTCCCAGTCCAGGTAGGCAAATGGGCTGGATGCCCGGCGACGGGCGGCGTCGTTGTCAGCAATCTCGTGATAGGTCAGGTAACCGAGATCCGCCAAATAACGGTTGATACGCACGACACGGTTGGAGGCTGTGAAGCCGTGATCCGAGGCCATGAATATTTGCGCCTCTGGACCGGCCAGCCGCACTAGCTCAGCCAAATAACCGTCCAGCTTACGGAAGTAGTCGAGACAAAGCTCGTGCAGGCGCAGCCAGCCGACATCCGGGTCGGCAGGGTGCAGTTCGGGATCGAGATACGCCCAGGCCTGATGCTGAATTTTATCCGTGCCGTCAAACATTACCGCCATCAGCGCCGGCTGATCTTCGACTAACAGCTTACGCGCCACCTGAAACCAGAGTTCTTCACGCGGCAAGTGGTAGCCGATCCAGGCCGCCAGATAGTCGCTGTCCATGTCCTCGCCGATCTGGTTCTCCCGCTCGAAATCCCAGGCCAGTTCTTTGGGATGAAAACCGGAAATCGCTTGCAACCGTTCGTAGAGCGTATCCGGGGTCATGTTGCGGCGCAGGTGCTTCCACGGTGTGAAGCCAGGAATCAAGCTGCCATTGAGCTTGGGTGGCGGTGCCATCATCGGGAAATTAAGTGAGACGACGGCCCGATCTTGACGGCCCGCGATGCTCCAGATTGTTTCACAGCGGATATCGCGGAAGTCGTAAAGGGTGAAAAATATCTCATGCTGGCGGTCATCGGCTCGCATGAAATCGTAGATCCCATGTTCGCCAGGGTTGCGGCCGGTCACTAGCGTGGTCCAGGCGGGCGGCGTGAGCGGATGTGGCGTCGAGCGTAACGGTGCGCGAAAACCTTGCACCATGAATTGCGCTAGAAATGGCATAACGATCCCCTGGCCGGGCTGGTCGCGAGTCAGGTTATCGAGAATGTGAAAGGTGGCGCCATCCAGGCCGAGAAACAGGGTTCGGGTCACAACAAGCTCCGGCGGGATCGTGGTTTGGGATCGGGAGAGTAAGCGGCAGTTCAATCAATGCTGGCGATGGCATGTTAAATGGTGCCTGAATCCAGCCAGGCTGGAACGGTAGCGCAGGCTGGGAAGGGTTGCAACCGGAGGTGTTGTCAGTCTCCAAATAGCTTAAATAGGCTGGATATCCATTTCATGTCTTTCGTCGGTTTGTCCAGTGCAATCAAGCAAAGCTCTGATAAAGTTATTAGATAATACATTGCAATTTTCTGCAGCAGTAAACTTACCATAATTTATCGATCCGCTGAGGAGGAGAACATGCAACGTCGTGATTTTATTAGGAAAGCTGGATTAGGCTTGGCGACTGCTGCTACCGCAGCTGCTGCTCCCGCTATCGCGCAATCCGAATCTTTACCAGCCATTAAATGGCGGATGGCATCGAGCTTTCCCAAGAGCCTGGACACCATTTACGGAGCCGGTGAAGTGCTGTCCAAGCGAATCGCAGACATGACCGGAGGCAAGTTTGAAATCCGTGTATTTGCTGGCGGCGAGATCGTGCCGCCGTTTGGGGTGCTGGACGCGGTTCAGCAAAACACGGTCGAAGTGTGCCATACCGCATCGTACTACTATCATGGCAAGAACAAGGCATTCTCGCTTGATTGCTCCGTGCCCTTCGGCTTGACCGCGCGGCAAATGTTTGCCTGGTTTTATCATGGTGAAGGAGGGCCATTGCTGCGTGAGTTTTTCGCCAAATACAATTTGATCAACTTCCCTGGCGGAGATACCGGCACGCAAATGGGTGGATGGTTCCGTAAAGAAGTCAAGTCGCTGGAAGATCTCAAGGGCTTGAAGATCCGGATTCCAGGCTTCGGTGCGGAGGTGTTTTCAGCGTTGGGAGCGGTACCGCAGTCACTGCCTGGCGGCGAAATTTATCCGGCGCTTGAGCGTGGAGCGATTGACGCTGCTGAGTGGGTCGGTCCTTATGATGATGAAAAGCTTGGTTTCTATAAGGTCGCCAAGTTCTACTATTACCCTGGCTGGTGGGAACCCGGTCCAGTACTGTCGTTCTACGTGAACAAAGAGCAGTGGGAAAAACTGCCCAAACCGTATCAAGCGGCGTTTGAGGCAGCAGCGGCTGAGGCTAACGTCGGTATGCTGGCCGCCTACGACGCTAAGAATCCATTGGCCATTCAGCGCTTGGTACAGAATGGTACGCAGTTACGGCGCTACCCAGACGATGTGTTGAAGGCAGCGTATGAAACCGCTCAGAAAATCTTTGCTGAGGAATCAGCGAAGAATCCCGATTTCAAGAAGATCTTCGATTCGATGCGCGCTTTCCAGAGAGTGTCCGACATCTGGTCCGGTTTACCGGAAGGGACGCTGGCCAATTTTATGCAAACCATGCTGCGCGCGGGCCAGTAGCGGTTGCAGGATTCTCTATCTTCTCCTCCTGTTGTTGAGCAGGAGGAGAGCGCTCATTGCCCAGCCGGCTGGAGTTGCCGGAATAAATCAGCCGCATCGTCTCGATTGGCGTTACCCCGGTTATCCTGCGGCATCAGTAACTGAATCGGAGCGGGTTGACCCGTGTGGGTTGGACGATCCAGACCCATGGTTACTAGCGAAGGGAAGCTGATAATGAGTGCTACCATGATCACTTGGATGATTACAAATGGCACCGCGCCCCAATAAATGTCGGTGGTGCGGATCGTCGGCGGTGCGACGCTGCGCAGGTAAAACAGGGCGAAACCAAACGGCGGGTGCATGAATGATGTCTGCATATTCACGCCCATTAAAATGCCGAACCAGACCAGATCGATGCCGAGTTTTTCCGCTACGGGCGCTAGCAACGGCAAAATGATGAAACTGATTTCGAAGAAATCCAGGAAAAATGCCAACAGGAAGACCAGGATATTCACCACAATCAGAAAGCCCAGCGCACCGCCTGGCAGGTCAAGCAGCAAATGTTCCACCCATAAGTCGCCGTTAACGCCGCGAAATACCAGACTGAATACGCTAGAGCCAATCAGGATGAAGATCACAAAACTGGCAATTTTCGCGGTTGAGTGCAAGGATTCCGTGAGCATTTTGTGATTCAGCTTTTTTTTAGAAAACGCCAGGAGCAGCGCGCCCACGGCACCCATGGCGCCGCCTTCGGTCGGAGTGGCCCAGCCGATAAAAATCGTTCCGAGCACCAGAAAAATGAGCAGCAATGGCGGAACCATGGCCACGATCACCCGCTTGAACAACGCCCAGCCATGCAGGGTGCGGGCTTCCGGCGGCAGGGCCGGGGTCAGGTGCGGCCGGAAGATGGTGTTCAGCAACACCCAGCCGACGTAGAACGCCCCCAGAATCAGGCCCGGCAGGACAGCACCCTTGTACATATCGCCCACTGAACGGCCCAGCACATCTGCCATTACGATCAGCACCAGCGAGGGGGGGATAATCTGCGCCAGGGTTCCGGAAGCGGCTATCACCCCGCAAGCCAATGACTTATCGTAGCCGTAGCGCAGCATGATGGGCAGCGAAATCAGCCCCATGGCGATTACTGAAGCGGCGACGACCCCCGTGGTGGCAGCCAGCAGCGCGCCGACAAAGATCACGGCAAAGGCCAGTCCGCCGCGAATACTGCCGAACAACTGGCCGATGGTGTCGAGCAAATCCTCAGCCATGCCGCTGCGTTCCAGCACCAGACCCATGAAGGTGAAAAACGGGATGGCCAGCAGGATCTCGTTCTTCATGATGCCAAACACGCGGCCGGGCAGCGCTTGAAGGAGATTGGGAGTGAGCAGGCCAAGCTCCATGCCCAGCAGGCCGAACGCCATGCCCACGGCCGCTAGCGAGAACGCGACGGGATAGCCGATTAGAAGAAACAGCATCAGCGCCGAGAACATGATTGGCGCCATGCTGGCGATCAGGAATTCAGCCATATCAATGCCCTCCATGGAAGGCGGGCATGGGCCGGTCGCCAGTCAGGACCGCAATATTCTTGATGATCTCAGATAAGCCTTGCAGGCTGAGCAGGGCAAATGCGACTGGAATGGCGAGTTTCAGCGGCCACCAGATCAACCCGCCAGGGTCGGGCGAGGCTTCGCGCGTGTGGAAAGAGAGCAGGAAATAGTTCCAGGAATCAACCACGATCAACAAGCAGACCGGCAGCAGGAACAAGAGCGAACCCACGATATCGATCCAGATTCGTGCCACCGGCGGTAGCCGTGACGACACGACATCGATGCGCACATGACCGCCTTCGCACAACGTCCAGGCTGAGCAGAACAGGAAAACCAAGCCGAACATGAACCACTGTGCTTCCAGCAGGGCGTTCGATCCCCAGTCAAAGGCATAGCGCAGGGTGGCGGCAGTAGCGCTGGTCAGGGTGCAAAGCAGAATTAGCCACGTCATCCAATGGCCGATCATCGTGTTCAGTGCGTCGATAGCTGCCGCGATGCGAAGCGGGAACTTCATGGAGCCTCCTGAATTGGGCGTGGCGCAGTGAGGGGGGTGATGGGTTAATGATGCCGCTGCCCGCTATGGATAAATTACAAGTTTCAGCAAGTGTAGTTGCTGAGAATAGACCTGTCATAGCAAGGCCGGAGATGGGAAGGCGTTTGCTGTTAGAATGCTGCGCTTCCTGCATCAATGCCGGTAAGCACTTTTGTACTGGTTGACTCAACCCTCCGCTTAGGACGCTCTCCATGCAATATCGGGATTTACGTGATTTCATTGCTCAGTTAGAGCAACTGGGTGAGTTGAAGCGTATTCAGGCCACCATCGATCCCTATTTGGAAATGACCGAAATTTGCGACCGGGTGCTGCGCACAGGCGGGCCAGCGATTCTCTTCGAGCATCCAAAAGGTCATACCATCCCCGTACTGGGCAATCTGTTTGGCACGCCGCGCCGGGTGGCGTTGGGTATGGGTGCTGATAACATGGATGCCTTGCGGGACGTAGGCAAGCTGCTGGCCTTTCTCAAGGAACCCGATCCACCGAAAGGGATGCGCGATGCGTGGGAAAAATTGCCAATTTTCAAAAAAGTGCTGGATATGGCGCCGAAGAAAGTCGGCCGGCCGCCTTGTCAGGAACAGGTGATTGAAGCAGCGGATGTGGATCTGGCACAGTTGCCGGTGCAGCATTGCTGGCCTGAAGATGCCGGACCGCTGATCACCTGGGGGTTGGTCGTCACACGGGGACCGAATAAACCACGCCAGAATCTAGGCATTTATCGCCAGCAGGTTATCGGGCGGAACAAGGTCATTATGCGTTGGCTGGCGCACCGGGGCGGGGCGCTGGATTTTCGCGACTGGCAACAGGCCCGGCCCGGTGAGCCGTTTCCCATTGCTGTGGCGCTGGGCGCTGATCCAGCAACTATTCTGGCGGCGGTGACGCCGGTACCGGACGCTTTGTCGGAGTATGCCTTTGCTGGATTGCTGCGCGGGTCGCGTACTGAGCTGGCGCAATGCTTGAACAGCGATTTGCAAATACCGGCGAGCGCTGAATTTGTGCTGGAAGGATATATCGCGCCCGGTGAAACGGCGCTGGAGGGGCCGTTTGGCGATCATACCGGTTATTACAATGAAGTGGATCGTTTCCCAGTGTTCACGATCGATCGCATCACGCACCGTGAAAATCCGGTTTATCACAGCACCTACACCGGCCGGCCGCCGGATGAACCGGCGATTCTCGGTGTAGCGCTGAACGAGGTCTTTGTACCGATTCTGCAAAAGCAGTTTCCCGAGATTATCGATTTTTATCTGCCGCCGGAGGGCTGCTCTTACCGGTTGGCCGTTGTGGCGATGCGCAAACAGTATCCTGGACATGCCAAGCGGGTCATGTTAGGTGTGTGGTCCTTTCTGCGGCAGTTCATGTACACCAAGTTCGTCATCGTGGTGGATGAGGACGTCAATACTCGCGACTGGAAAGATGTGATCTGGGCGATGACGACCCGTATGGACCCGGTGCGGGATACGGTCACCATTGAGAATACGCCGATTGATTATCTCGATTTCGCCTCGCCGGTATCAGGATTGGGCTCGAAAATCGGTTTTGACGCTACGAATAAATGGCCTGGTGAGACAACGCGGGAATGGGGCCGGCCTATTGCCATGAGCGCGGCAGTCAAGCAACGGGTGGATGCGTTATGGGGGGAGTTGGGATTGTAGATCCGGCGAACCGGATTGAATGGATCTGTTTCTCAACAGATCGTATCTAAGATTATACAAGTGGGTTGATCAATGCCTTATCACGTCATTATCCAACCGGGCGGTCATGAGTTCCAGGTTGCGGATAACGAATCCGTGCTGGATGCCGCCCTGCGCGAAAAAGGCAGTATCTTGCCCTATGGCTGCCGCAACGGCACGTGTGGTTCTTGCATGGGTACGCTTTTGTCTGGCCAAGTGGTCTATCCTGAAGGCCGTCCATCCGCTCTCAGCGAGCGTGAGGCGATTGAGGGCAAGGCGTTGCTGTGTCAGGCGCGGCCGGATTCTGACTTGGTGATCGAAGTGCGCGAGGTGAAAACCGCTGGTGATATTCCGGTGAGAATCTTGCCCTGCCGGGTGGAGCAGCGGGAATTGCTGGCCCCGGACGTCATGCGATTATCTTTGCGGCTGCCCAACACGGAGCGCTTGCAATTCCTGGCGGGCCAATACGTGGATATCTTGCTGGCGGATGGCCGGCGGCGCAGTTTTTCGCTGGCCAATCCGCCCCATGCCGATAGCCTGCTGGAACTGCATGTGCGTCATGTGCCCGGGGGCTTTTTTACCAGTTACATATTCGAGCGGATGAAAGAGAAGGCTTTACTGCGCTTCCAGGGACCGCTGGGGACGTTTTTTCTACGCGAGGATTCGCCGCGCCCGGTCATTTTGGTGGGCGGCGGCACCGGATTTGCGCCACTGAAGGGTATGCTGGAACATGCCTTCCACATCGGGTGGAATCATCCGCTGCATTTGTACTGGGGAGCGCGGGCGCAGGTAGATTTGTATCTGAATATGTTGCCGCAGCGCTGGCTTGAAGAATATCCTCACTTCCGTTACACCCCGGTGCTGTCGGAGCCACGTATTGAGGATCACTGGAAGGGGCGGACAGGCTGGGTGCATGAAGCCGTTATTGCCGATTATCCCGATCTCAGCGGCTACGATGTTTATATGAGCGGCCCGCCACCGATGATTGATGCTGCTAAGCCAGCTTTTATGGCGCAGGGATTGCCTGCAGAGCAATTGTTCTACGATTCTTTTGAGTTTTCGGCGCGTTGAAATTATCCCATTCTCCCCGCTCTTCATAAATCAATGAAGAGCGGGGAGGGGATGAGCTTGAGGAATAAATGGAGGAGCAGATTGGTTGTCAGGTTGCCGCTGCTGGTGCAGGCGGTTGATCCGGCCCTTCAAGCTGCACCTTCCCGGTAGCTGGCAGCATAGCGCCTTGTTGCTCCTGTGGTTTACCTACCAGCAGCCGCAATCCAGCGTGGAAGCACTGGCCGGCATAGGTCAGTTCATGCAGGGACTCTAGCAACTCACCCAATTCCTGATAGGCGTCCGGTGTGGGCATGATTTGAATGCTGCGTTCCAGGTAGTTGCGCGCCTTGGCATTTTGCTGGCAGCGCTTAGCCAGCCGGCCCAACGTCAGCAGCAAATACGCATCATCGCCGTGTTGCGCTAACCAGCCTTCAGCGGCAGCCAGTTGCGCCGTGGCATTGCCGCGCCCGAGCATCCCATAGCCAACGACCAGCTTTGAGCTCCAGCGCCGGTCAATCGCCTCGCGTAGCAGTGCCTCGGCGTCTTCAATAGCCTGACAGTCACATAAGGCGGTTGCATAGGCGACCAGAAACGCCTCATTTTCTTCACGCAGCATGATCGGCGCCTGTTTCCACAGTTCTCTCAGTTTCTCCAGCGAACCGCCAGCCGCCGTGACCTCCAGTAAAGCCAAGTAGGTCTGGGCCTGTAATTCGGCGAACAATTCAGCGCCCAATGCCTTTTGCTTCTGTACCTCTGGCAGCAGCTTTTGCAGCGGTTCCCAGGCCTTCAGGGACTGGTAGGTCTTGGCCAGCCATTGCAGTACGCCTGGATGGCGAGGATTGAGGGTGTGCAGCGATTCCAGAATAGTGCGTGCCTGTCCGGCATCTCCATCCTCCAGCAGGAATTCCGCACGGGTGAGTTGTATGGTTGTTTTATCGGATTCTGGCAAGTCTTCAGCCCGGCGCAGGTGCAGGTCACGGCGCCACTTGACATCGGGGAAATGATGGGCGGCGCGTGCCGCACCCAAGTAGTGCAGAGCAGGCGTTTCGCTGGATTCCGCACCTTTGAGCAAGGTCTTCTCAGCCGCCGCCCATTGGCCCGCGGAAAGCTGACGAATGCCGAGATCAAACAGCCGGCGGGCTTTTTTCCGGAGCCGCCGCTGATTAGCTTCCAAGGTTTGGGCGGGTGTTTGCCAAAGCCGGACGGCCAATCGAATCAGCAGATAGAAGGCGAAGAACGCGAAGATCAGGAAAATGACGAAGAATGTGAGGCTGGTCTCGATGGTCCATTGACCCATGCTAAACATGGCGTAGCCTGGATCTTGCCGGAGCGATAGCGCCATCCAGACCGAGATGAACAGCGTGATGATGATGCTGAGCAATAATCTCATGGTTTTGTCTCCTCGTTCATCGCCGGTGATTCAGCCGGTTCCGCGGCGGGTTTCCCCGGCTCCACCGGCAACGAGGCCGCTTTTGAAGCGCTCGAACCTGCGGACGCGGGCCGCATGGTCCGGATAGGCTGCCGCTGGGTGATGAATTCCTGGAACGATTGCCTGAGGCCCGTTAAGTCAGGAATATAGGGGTTGAACTGTACCGCTTGCAGGGCTTGAAGCTCAGCCAGGAACGCGGTGACTTTCGGGTCAGCCGTGTCAAAATAGTTCTCTGTCCAGTCGCGAACCTGTCCATAGGAATCCTGAAAGGCTTGCGCGTTGCTGCGCAAGAGAGCGGTTCGCAGGCTTTCCAGTTCCAGCCGCAGGTTCTGGCGCAGGAAGAATTCATCCTCACGAGCAATCAGTGGCGGTGCTTCGGTGCGCTGATGACGGATGACGACGATATCTTTGAACTGATGCCAAATGGCCTCGCTGGTGCGGTCCCACCAAGGGCGTTCGGTATCATCGCTTAAAGTAACCGTGGTGGCGGGTTTAACCCGATTCTTGATATCGGGTACGCCTGAGTCGAGTTTCAACGGCAGGCCGTCAATTTGTTTTTCCATTTCGACCAGCTTGTGAGCGAGCGCGTTGATGTCGGGTAGACGCACACCGTTCAGGGTGGCGATGGCTTCGCTGAGCATCGTTTGCACTGGAGCCAGTCTTTTTTCGTCAACTGTTTTTAACTGCTGTTGGGCAGCGCTCAGCGCCAGACGAGCGGCATCAACGTTGTGTTCCAGTTTGAGTTTGGTGTCGGCCAGCCGCAGCAAATAATCAACTTCTGCTAGAGGGAAGGCGTTAGTGTCGCCGCCCTTGGAGGCGATCAGCTTGACGGTTTCCAGGTGGTCGGCCAAGCCGTTATGACTGAGTTGCAGGTTTTTCAGATGCTCATTGAGCTGGGCGAGGCGCGTTTCCTGTTCCTGAATTTGCGCGCCGAGCGCCTGTTTCTCCTGTTGGGCTAAATTCTTGTGGGTCTCATGGCTCTCGCGCAGCAGCTTGATTTCGCTCTTAGCGATTTCGGTTTCGCCTTTTTGCAACTCAATGGCGTTTTTCAGAGGTTGCAGGTCGCCGGTCAGGCTCAATAGTTGTTCCTTGAGATTCTGATCGCCGGTGCGCAATTGGCTAATGGCATTCTTGTTCTGGTCGATTGGGCCCTTGAGCGCTTGGAGTTCTCCAACGGTGGTCTTGAGTGCTTGAAATTCAGGGTCCCGCTGAGCGATGGCTTGCTTGATGGCTTGATCCAGCCGGGTGGTCTGCGTGGCCTGTTCTTGTTGCCATAGGTACCATAGATAGCCGCTGCCGCCGCCCGCGCCCAAGGCCATCAGCAATGCGAATGCGGCCAGTCCCCGGCCGCTTTTGGGCGTGGGTGTTGGGGCTGCCGCAGGCGTGGCCAGCGGGGCGGGCGCTACTGCCGGTGTACTCGATGCCGTCTTCGCAGTTGAGGAGGCTGCGGGTTTGTCCAGTGTTGGGATAGTTGGGATGCTGTCAGTATCAGATTTTTGATCTGTCATGTCGCGTTACCGAAGAGGTGGTGGTGGATTCGTTGTCAGGCCGAACAGAGCGGCAAGGATGGCTTGGTTGCTGGCGTCCTGGGCGAGCAGGGGGTAGCGGCAGCCGTATTCCACGGCAATTTGCCGGATGCGGGCGCTGACCACGACCAGGGGTGTGTCACGTAAATTGTTTTGCCCGGCTGTCTTTAGCATATCAAAAAGATTCCGCAGGCTCTCGGTGCTGGTGATAAGAACCGCGCCAATTTCGCCCTGTGCCCAGCGATCTAGAAGCGGTTTGGCATCGACAGCGGGTGGCTGCCGCCGGTAAACTTCAGCGCGGACTACCCATGCATCACGAGCGATCAGGGTATCCGCCAGCCATTCCCGTCCGCCTTCACCGCGAATGATCACGATATGCTGACCGGCAACGTGTTGCAGGCGGGGCAGCGCCAACAGGGCTTCGCTGGTAAAGCCGTGTGCCGGCCGCAGGCAGCGGGTCACGCCCTGCCGTTCCAGCGCTTGAGCGGTCGCCTGGCCAATGGCGGCAATATCCAGCCGGGGTGGGAATCCGCCGCGTTCCTGAATCAAAGGCAACGCTCGATCAACAGCGTTCGTACTGGTGAAAATCGCCAGATTGTAATCGGCCAGTTGGTCAAAAACCGCTAGCGCTGGCGTCCAGTCGCGTGGTTCGGTGATGACCAGCGCCGGCCAGCGGATAGCGGCGCCGCCGTGTTGCTCAATTAACTGGCACAGAGTGTCAGCTTGATGCGCGGGGCGGGTAACCAGCACCCCCAGGCCGTTCAGGGACTGGTTCCTCTTGTCTGGAAGCCGTGTTGAGGGTGAGGGAGCACTCATTTCAGCAGGGGGCCAGCAACCGGCGCAAAATGGTATCGGCGCCGCGTCCGAGCAACTCTTCAGCAAGCGCCACGCCGAGATTTCCGGCGTCCAGAGATGAACCGCGAATTTCACCAGCAACGATTTGGCTACCGTCCGGTTCGCCCACCAGGCCGCGTAACCAAATTTGCCCGTTCTCTAGCAGGGCATAACCGGCGATGGGAATCTGACAGCCCCCTTGTAATTTGGCATTGAAGGCCCGTTCCGCCGTGACCCGGATATGGGTGGCGGGGTCATCGAGTCCTGCAATCAATTCCAAGGTCCGGGTGTCATCCAACCGGCATTCCACACCAATCGCTCCCTGGCCAATGGCGGGCAGGCTGAATTCAGGCCCCAGCGCCAGGGTGATACGTTCTTCCAGTCCAAGCCGTTTCAGACCGGCCGCCGCTAGCAGGATCGCATCAAATTCGCCGGTATCCAGCTTGGCCAGCCGGCTGCCGACGTTGCCGCGCAAGCTGCGAATTTCCCAACCGGGATAGCGGGCAGCCAGCTGGCATTGGCGGCGCAAGCTAGAGGTGCCGATCCGAGCGTTAACCGGCAGGGCGTCAGGATGGGAATAATGGCGTGATATGAAAGCGTCGCGGGGATCTTCGCGGGTCAAAATGACGGGTAGACCCAGATTTTCTGGAAAGGTGACCGGCACATCCTTCATGGAATGTACGGCAATATCGGCGCGACCGTCGAGCAATCCCTGCTCCAACTCCTTGACAAACAAGCCCTTGCCGCCGATCCGGGCCAGGGGGCTGTCGAGAATTCTGTCGCCCTGGGTCACCATGCCCACCAGTTCCACTGGTAAACCCGGATGGGCCTGGCGCAGGCGCCCGGCGACGTGTTCAGCTTGCCAGAGGGCGAGGGGACTTTTACGGGTGGCAATGCGCAGGGTATCGGTGGGCATGATCTTATGTGGATCGTAAGGTTATTTATTAACAGCATAGAGCAGACCGGCATTAAATGCCGGTGAGCAGAGAATCCAGGGTAGCAATAATCCGGTCATGATCAGTCATCCCATTAGATGGGAATGCCGTTCCGTTGCGACGCCAGCAATGTCAGCATTTGATCCTCCAGCGCAATGGATGGCCGCGCCGTAGGCCGGTCGTTGCCGGTATCGGTGGTCTTGTGTAGCATCCTATTTGTATTCAAGACAAGGGGGATGCCATGTGCGGCCAACCAGGCAGATCCAGGGTTGACGATTCACCAGCAGCACCACTACGGTTATTTGAAGAGTCCAGGGCTTCTATGAGAAAGCATGTCATGCTTCAATGCTTGGGGGGAAGTCTGATCTTCGCCCTGTTATTCTTTACCGTGATAGAAAAGGCCAATGCGATGGGTAAGCTTTGCGTATTTTCGGCAGTTCAAGGGGTCGTCCTTAGCCAGAATCAGCCAGTCGCCGGCGCGGTTATTAATCGCAAGTTTATCTGGGCCTGGGGCAAAGAAACCGGCGCCGATGAAGCAGTGACTGACGCAAATGGCGAATTTCGCCTGCCTGCTATCTTCAGGAGTTCTTTGCTCGGTTCATTTCTGCCCCATCAACCCTTCATCGAGCAGACCTTGCTCATTCTGCACCAGGGTAAGGAATACAAGGCCTGGATGTTCGATAAGATGAACTACGAGGAGAATGGCGAACTTCAGGGCAAACCAATTTCCCTCGTCTGCCGCCTTGAAAACGAGCCGAGCCGCAAAGGCGAAATTTATGGCATTTGCGATATTCGTTGAATTCCTAAAAGTTCAACAGGAGAAATCATGAATACTTTAAATCCGCAGCAGGCGGCGGCTATTGCAACAGGCGTCTATCGTCTGATGAATCGTTCGATATCGGAGCTACAGGCGCGTGGCGGTGAGTTGGGCTGCGAGGACATGTTCACCGTTAACGACTCGTCACGCTTCACTGGAAAATCAGGCGGTCTCATTGCCTGGAAGGACATTACCGGCTTTGGCTATATCGCCGCTGGCCAGGGAAGCTACCAGGGTGAGGTGTTGCTCGCGACCCGCGGTACGCAAAGCAAACCTGACTGGTTGAGCAATCTCAATATTGGATTGCAACTGGGACCGGGCGGTTATCCGGTGCATGCGGGTTTCAATCAGGTCTGGAAATCCTTTGCGCCAGAGATCATGGCGTTCCTCCGCAACCGCAATCCGGCCACCATTCATTGCGTGGGCCATAGCCTGGGCGGCGCACTCGCCACTCTTGGCGCCGACTACCTTTCAGCCGCTCAGGCTGGCGCTGTCAAGCTTTATACTTTCGGCGCGCCCCGTACCGGGGTAGGGCTTTTCGCTGAAAGCCTGACGTCACGGGTTGGTGCTGCCAACATGTTCCGCGTCTATCACACCTCCGATCCGGTACCCATGATTCCGGTGTTCCCTTTTCAACACGCGCCTGCCGGCAAGCGGGGCCTGCCGGTCAAGAATGGCAATCACGGTCTGATCAGCAAAGATGCCCATTCAATGGATCCTAGCTATATCAATGCGGTCGCTTCGCTCAGTTGGCCGGGCCTGGAAGCAGCGTCGCGGGAAGCAGAACTGTCGCCGGGAAAAATCGAATCCTGGTTGAACGCGGCTGCGGCGAGCGGTAGCCCGGTGATGGCCGGCAGCGCCTTTGTGCTGAAGATGATTGGCAAGGTGATCAACTGGATTCTTTCGAAAGCTGGCGCGCTGGCCGTGGGGGCGGTTGGCTTGGCGTTGACGGCAACCGCTACCCTCCTTGACCATCTGGCCTGGATGCTGCACCGGGCTGCGCAATTTTCCAAGGAAGTCGCCGGGCATGTCGAGAACCTTGTTGTTGTTATCTTCAAATTTCTCGGCCGGCCGCTGGTCAAAGGCATGTCCTTGACTCTGGTTTTTATTAGCTTTGTACTCGATTTACTCTTCCAGAGACTGCGGAGCACCGCTTTGGGCGCGGTCGCTCTGGCCGGTCGATGATCTATCACAAACACGGACGAGCCATGAGCGACCAACCAACCAATCAGACCTGGGGCGGACGATTTACTGAAAGCACCGATGCCTTTGTTGCCGTGTTCACCGCTTCGGTGGGTTTTGACCGGCGGATGTACCGGCAAGATATTCAAGGGTCCATTGCCCATGCCCGGATGTTGTTGCGGATTAAAGTCTTATCCGAAGCGGATTGTGCCGCGATTGTCCAAGGACTGGAGGCGATTCGTGGCGAGATCGAGCGTGGCGAGTTTTCGTGGTCTACTGCCCTGGAAGATGTTCATATGAATATCGAGGCGCGGTTGACCGAGCGGATTGGCGATGCCGGCAAGCGCTTGCATACCGGCCGCTCCCGTAATGATCAGGTGGCGACCGATATCCGCCTGTATTTGCGCGACACCATCGATGTCATTCTGGCTGAGATAAGGCGGCTACTGGGTGGTTTAGCGGAATTGGCGATGCGCGAAGCCAGTACAATTATGCCGGGATTCACCCATCTGCAAGTTGCTCAACCGGTGACTTTTGGTCATCACATGCTGGCCTGGTTTGAAATGGTGAAACGCGACTATGAGCGGTTAGTGGATTGCCGCAAGCGGGTCAATGTCATGCCATTGGGCGCGGCAGCGCTGGCAGGGACGAGCTATCCACTGGACCGGCCGTATACCGCGCAACTGCTTGGGTTTGATGCCCCTTGCGCCAACTCGCTGGATGCGGTCAGCGACCGGGATTTTGCTATTGAATTCACGGCCGCTGCGGCGGTTCTGATGACTCATTTGTCACGGATGGCGGAGGAACTGGTGTTGTGGTCTTCGGCGCAGTTTGATTTTATTGATTTGCCGGACCGGTTTTGTACGGGCTCATCGATCATGCCGCAAAAGAAGAATCCTGATGTGCCGGAACTGGTGCGTGGCAAGGTGGGGCGGGTGAATGGGCATCTGATTGCGTTGCTGACGCTCATGAAAAGTCAGCCACTGGCTTATAACAAGGATAATCAGGAAGATAAGGAACCGTTGTTTGATACAGCAGATACCGTTCTCGGTTGTCTGCGTGCATTTGCTGACATGATTCCCGCACTGCTCCCTAAACGGGACAACATGCTGCAATCCGCCCGGCGTGGTTTTGCCACAGCAACGGATCTGGCGGATTATCTGGTACGCAAAGGACTGCCATTCCGGGATGCCCATGAAATCGTCGGTCAGGCGGTGCGGCTGGGTGTGGAAACTGAGCGAGATCTAGCAGAGATGGCATTGGAGGAATTGCGGCAGTTCTCGCCGCTGATCGAAGATGATGTGTTTACGGTGTTGACCTTGGAAGGTTCCGTTGCTGCCCGCGATGTACTTGGTGGTACGGCGCCGGATCGAGTCCGGCATGCCGCGTCTCAGGCGCAGGCTTGGGTGGCGCAGAGTTGACCGCTGCGTTCTCCGGGGAGAGAAACGATTGAAAATCTGGATCGATGCGGATGCCTGTCCGGCCCCGGTTAAAACTATTATATTCCGCGCTTCACAACGGGTCCGGATACCGGTGACCCTGGTGGCCAATCATCGCGCACAAACCCCGCCTTCCCCGCTGATCAAGGTGGTGCAGGTCAGCCAGGGTTTCGATGCCGCCGATGACTACATCACCGGACATGCAACCGCCAGTGATCTGGTGATCACTGGCGATATTCCATTGGCAGCGCGACTGGTTGCACAAGGAATTCCGGCGCTCAACCCGCGTGGCGAGTTATATACGGCGGATAATGTTCAGGAGCGGCTGGCGTTGCGCAATCTTAAAGAAGAATTGCGGTCAGCCGGCGGCATGACCGGTGGTCCAGCACCTTACCATGACCGCGACAAGCAAGCCTTTGCCAATAGTTTGGATCGCTGGCTGACTCGGCACTGTGCAAGCTAACCCAATGTTCTTTTGGCTAATATTTAGAACAGTTCGATATCCTCTTCCTCGCCTCCACTGCTGCTAGCGGTCGCTTTCTGTTTCTTTTTCTCCATGGCATCGGTGTAAATAGCTAGGGCCTGCTTAACGCTTTTCCCTGCCATCATTGCTTCAAACATCAAGCGTTCTTCTTCCATGGTATAGCGCGATTTGATCTTTTCCTGCATGCCCAGCCATTCATACGGGTTATACAGCCGCCTGGCATCAGAAACCAGATTGGCTAGTGAGCCCAGACTAGAAGTAACATGGCTTAGCCGCTGGGTTAGCTTATCGTAGAATTGAAAAGCGACGATGGCTGAATGCATCATCCCGCTGATGGTTGCGCAGCTTTCAATCATCGCTGCCTTGGCTGCTGCGTTCTCCGCTGTGTCTGGCAGCGCGGCAGCGGTTCTTTCAATCATCTTGACTTGCCCCACCATCGAAGTGAAGGAATTACTGAGCATCTCCACCGAGCCATCACTGTCACGCATCGATATTTCAATTTGCGCAACGGCTAGCGCCAGCATCAAAATGGTCTCCCGGACTTGGCTCCAATCTAGGTCGGGATTGCCCGCAGTTGAACCCTGCACTTCAATCATGACGTTCTCCTCGAAATCGTGTGGCGATGTTGAGAAAGTCCGGCTCTTAGCAAGTGAGAGCGGATCAGCATTAATCATCAGCATTAATCTCAGCATTAATCATTGTAGGCGCTTAACCTGATCATCATGAAGCAAACCGTTATGCCGGCGCACTAATATTGACCATGCTGGCATCTTCAGCACCTGCTTTTTGAGCGGATCAAAGCATTTTCCCTATAGAAAATAATTCTAATTCAAATGCGTAACATTTGCCGGTGCTATAGCTTTTAATGCGCTGCCGGGTAAGTCTTGTTTGGCGCATTATTTGCAAATTCTCCTGTAATGTTCCCACCTCCGCCCCTCCAAGAGGAAAGGGAAGCCGGTTGTGATGTTTGCCTCACCTATGCGGAGTGACTGATTGATGCATGCACCTTCCTCCTCCCTGTCAGCACGGGGCCTATATCGGCCTGAGTTTGAAAGAGATAGTTGCGGTTTCGGCCTGATGGCCCAGATGGATAATCAATCAAGCCATTGGTTGGTGCAAACCTCTATTGCGTCCTTGGCCCGTCTGACCCATCGTGGTGCAGTAGCCGCCGATGGCAAATCCGGTGATGGCTGCGGGTTGCTGATGCGCAAACCAGATGCCTTCTTGCGCCGGATTGCCGCTGAATCAAGCATTGCCTTGGGAGAGTTATACGGCATCGGTATGGTGTTTCTCAACCGTGAACCGGATCAGGCGGCGGCCGCTCGCGCCGGCTTGCAAGCGCAACTGGAAAAAGAAGGGTTGACTGTTGCTGGCTGGCGTCCGGTTCCGGTTAATCCGGATGCCTGTGGCGACGAATCGCGTAGGACCTTGCCGCACATTGAGCAGATTTTTGTTAATCCGCCTGCCGGCATGACCGCCGAGGCGTTCGAACGCCATTTATTCGTCGCCCGCCGCCGCGCTAACGTGCAGATTAGCCAACGCGATCCGGTCTACTATGTGCTCTCTTTATCCGGGCGGGTGATCAGCTACAAGGGGCTGGTGATGCCAGCCAATCTGCCGGTCTTCTATCCTGATCTCAACGATCCGGGTCTGGAATCTTCCATTTGCCTGTTCCATCAGCGTTTTTCCACCAACACCCTGCCGCAGTGGTGGCTGGCGCAACCGTTCCGCTATTTAGCCCATAATGGCGAAATTAATACTATTTGCGGGAACCGGAATTGGACCGCTGCCCGCAGCCATGTCTTTTCCTCATCCCTGTTACCGGATATGGCGGAAATCCGCCCTCTGGTCAATATGCATGGCTCCGATTCCAGTTCGCTGGATAACATGTTGGAGATGCTGGTAATGGGCGGCATGGATATTTTCCGGGCGATGCGCCTGCTGATTCCACCGGCTTGGCAGAATATTGAACATATGGACCCGGATTTACGGGCATTCTACGAGTTCAATTCCATGCATCTGGAACCGTGGGATGGTCCCGCTGGCATTGTGTTAACCGATGGCCGTTATGCCGGTTGCGTGCTGGACCGCAACGGTCTGCGTCCGGCCCGCTATGTCATTACCGAAGACCGTCATTTGACTATCGCCTCGGAAATTGGCGTCTACGACTATGCTCCCGGACAGGTGGTCGCTAAGGGCCGGATGCGGCCGGGTGAAATGCTGGCGGTCGATGTCGAGACGGGTCGCCTGCTAACACCGGCCGATATCGATAACGATCTTAAGAACCGTCATCCTTACCGGCGCTGGTTACGTGGCAATATCCAGCGGCTGCGTTCGCTGTACAAGGACGAGCCGGAACCCGCGCCGCAAACCCCGGAGACCCTGAACGTTTATCAAAAGCTGTTTGGTGTAACGTTCGAGGAGCGCGACCAGGTATTACGGGTGTTGGCCGAGGCCGGTCAGGAGGCCATCGGTTCGATGGGCGATGATACCCCGTTTGCTGTCCTCTCCGGACGGCCACGCTCGCTTTATGATTACTTCCGGCAGCAGTTCGCGCAGGTGACTAATCCGCCGATTGATCCTTTGCGCGAGGCGGTCGTGATGTCGCTGGAAACCTGTCTTGGGGTCGAGTGCAATCTGTTCGAGGAAAGCCCAGCGTACGCACCCCGGCTGACCGCCAACTCACCGGTAATGACCGAAGGCCGGATGCAGGCGTTGCTCGCCAATCCCGGCGGCCGTTACCCCCACCAGCGCATTGAGTTGAATTATCCAGCCGGTGAAGGACTGCAAGCTGCGATTCAACGGATTTGCGATGAAGCGGTTGCTGCGGCGCGCAATGGCGCGGTGTTGCTGGTGCTGTCTGATCGCGCTATCGCCCCCGGCCGGTTGCCGGTTCACGCCCTGCTGGCGGCCGGTGCAGTCCATCACCGGCTGGTGCGGGACGGGTTGCGTTGCGATGTGAACTTGCTGATTGAGACCGGCACGGCCCGCGACCCGCATCAGATTGCCGTTTTGATTGGCTATGGTGCGACGTTAGTGCATCCCTATCTGGCCTATGATCTGCTGCGTGACCTGTTGCGCACCGGCGAAATCACCGATCGTGATTTTCCTGCCCTGGTGGAAAACTATCGCAAAGGCATCAATAAAGGTTTGTACAAGATCATCTCCAAGATGGGGATTTCTACGATCAATAGCTATCGTGGTGCGCAGTTATTCGAAATCGTCGGGCTGCATGATGAGGTAGTTGATCTCTGTTTCAAGGACACCGTCAGCCGCATTCAGGGTGCGCGCTTTGCAGATTTGGAAGCCGAACAGATCGAGTTGTCGCGCCGGGCCTGGAAGCGCCGGCAAGCGATTGATGCCGGTGGGTTGCTCAAATACATCCACGGTGGCGAGTACCATGCTTACAATCCTGATGTGGTGTATGCTCTGCAAAAGGCAGTTAGCAGCGGCAGTTACGCGGATTATCAGGAATATGCCCGTCTGGTCAACGGGCGGCCAGTGGCGGCTTTACGCGACCGGTTCCGCTTGAAACCCGCAGGCCAGCCCATCCCGCTGGAAGAAGTGGAATCGCTGGAAAGCATTCTGCCGCGCTTTGATTCCGCTGGCATGTCGCTGGGCGCGTTGTCCCCGGAGGCACATGAGGCATTGGCGGTAGCCATGAACCGGCTGGGCGGGCGATCTAATTCCGGTGAAGGTGGTGAAGATCCGCTCCGTTACGGCACGGAGAAGATGTCCAAGATTAAGCAGGTCGCTTCCGGGCGCTTCGGCGTGACGCCCGCTTATCTGGTTAATGCTGAAGTGTTGCAAATTAAGGTCGCCCAGGGCGCCAAGCCTGGCGAGGGTGGACAATTACCCGGCGATAAGGTCAACGCCACCATTGCCCGGTTGCGCTATTCCAAGCCCGGTGTGGCGCTGATTTCGCCGCCGCCGCATCACGATATTTACTCCATCGAAGACTTGGCGCAACTGATCTTCGATCTTAAGCAGGTCAATCCCCAGGCGCTGGTATCGGTCAAGCTGGTTGCTGAAGCGGGGGTTGGCACCATCGCTGCCGGAGTTGCCAAAGCCTATGCGGATCTGATCACCATTTCCGGTTACGACGGCGGCACCGGCGCTTCGCCATTGACCTCAGTCAAATACGCGGGTTCGCCCTGGGAACTGGGGCTGAGCGAGACTCACCAGACCTTGCGGATGAATCATTTGCGGGACAAAGTGCGTCTGCAAACCGACGGTGGGTTGAAAACCGGTCTGGACGTGATCAAGGCGGCGATTCTGGGCGCGGAGAGTTTCGGTTTTGGCACCGCGCCGATGGTGGCGCTGGGCTGCAAATATCTGCGGATTTGCCATCTCAATAACTGCGCCACCGGGGTTGCCACCCAGAATAATGTGTTGCGATTAAAGCATTTCCGGGGGACGGCGGACAAGGTTATGAATTACTTCCGCTTTGTCGCCCAGGAAACGCGGGAGATTATGGCAGGGCTCGGCATCCGCCAGTTTGAGGATCTGATCGGTCGCACGGAGTTGCTGGATATCCTGCCGGGCGAAACCGGTAAACAAGGCAACCTCGATTTGTCGCCGTTGCTGCCGGATGCAGACCTGTTGCTGGATCATCCGCAATTCTGTATCGAACCGCGTAATGAACCGTTTGATAAGGGTGAGTTGGCCGAGCAGATGGTCATTGATGCATTACCAGCAATTGAAGGTAAAACCGGTGGCGAGTTCCACTATGCGGTTAAGAACATCCACCGTTCTATTGGCGCTCGGCTGTCAGGAGAAATTGCCCGCCGGTATGGCAATCTGGGCATGGAGAATACGCCGGTCACGTTGCGGTTGACGGGTACCGCGGGTCAGAGTTTCGGGGTATGGAACGCCGGCGGTTTGCATCTTTATCTCGAAGGCGACGCCAATGACTATGTGGGCAAGGGCATGGCCGGCGGCAAGCTGATCATCTACCCGCCGCGTCACAGTCAATTTGCCAGCCAGGAGACCCCGATTATCGGTAACACCTGTTTGTATGGCGCAACCGGTGGTGTGTTATATGCGGCAGGAACGGCGGGCGAGCGGTTTGCCGTGCGCAACTCCGGAACGCTCGCGATTGTCGAGGGGGTTGGTGATCATGGCTGCGAATATATGACCGGCGGGGTAGTGGTCGTGCTGGGTGAAACCGGAGTGAATTTTGGCGCAGGCATGACGGGCGGTTTCGCCTTCGTACTGGATGAGCGCAATGCCTTCGTGGATTGTTATAACCATGAATTGATCGATATCCATCGGATTGCGACCGAGAACATGGAGCCGCAGCGCAATTATCTGCTGGAGTTGATTGAGGACTATGTCGTTGAGACAGGCAGCGCCTGGGGCCAGACGATCCTGGACGACTTTCGTTACTACGCCAGCCGGTTCTGGTTGATCAAGCCAAAAGCGGCGGATCTCAAGTCACTGGTGGGCGCATTGCGTGAAGCAGCGTAAGAAGAGCCTGAACCCTATTCGTGCCGTTTGCCACCGGATACACCTATGTCTCAAGCTAAGCCACTCCTGTTTATCGAAAACCCCCGCCAGGACCCGGAAAAGAAACCGGCCCGCGAGCGTGTTCTCGAATTTAAGGAAATCTACGGGCAATTCGATGCCTCATCAGCCGCTGTTCAGGCGGGCCGCTGTCTGCATTGCGGTAATCCTTACTGTGAGTGGAAATGTCCGGTTCACAACTATATTCCCAACTGGCTGCAATTGATTGCCGAGGGCAATTTATTCGAAGCTGCCGAACTCTCGCATCGCACCAATTCGCTGCCGGAGATGTGTGGCCGGGTTTGCCCGCAAGACCGGTTATGCGAAGGCGACTGCACCCTCAATGAGGGCTTCGGCGCGGTCACCATCGGCTCTATCGAGAAATACATCACCGATGAGGCACTGAAAGCCGGGTGGCGGCCTGATATGTCTCAGGTGACGCCGGCAGGCAAGCGAGTGGCGGTTATCGGCGCGGGACCGGCAGGGCTTGGTTGTGCGGACATTCTGATCCGCAACGGGGTTAAACCGGTGGTGTTCGACCGCTATCCGCAAATCGGTGGTCTGCTTACCTTTGGCATCCCGCCGTTCAAGCTGGAAAAAGAAGTGGTGCAAACCCGCCGTGAAATCATGGAGGGGATGGGTGTGGAATTCATGCTCAACACTGAAATTGGCCGCGATCTGCCGTTTCAACGCCTGCTGGATGAATATGACGCGGTATTTCTCGGTATGGGGACCTACACCTATATGAAAGGCGGTTTCCCCGGTGAAAATCTATCCGGTGTCTACGACGCGCTACCCTATCTGGTTTCCAATGTTAACCGTCTGTTGGGGTTAGAAAAAACACCTAGTGAATTCATCGGCATGCAGGACCAGCGGGTGGTGGTGCTTGGTGGCGGCGACACCGCAATGGATTGTAACCGCACCGCCGTTCGCCAAGGCGCAGCCAGCGTGACTTGCGCCTACCGCCGCGACGAGGCCAACATGCCGGGTTCACGGCGCGAGGTGGCCAACGCCAAGGAGGAGGGCGTGCGCTTTCTGTGGAACCGTCAGCCACTGGAAATTGTCGGCAACGGACGGGTCGAAGGGGTTAAAGTTTGCGCAACACAGCTCGGTGCGCCGGATGCCAAAGGCCGGCGTGCGCCTGAAATTCTACCCGGCTCCGAGGAAATTTTGCCTGCTGACCGGGTTATCATCGCCTTTGGTTTCCAGCCTAACCCGGCACCCTGGTTCAACGAATTCGGCATCGCCGTGGACTTGCAGGGCCGGGTGCAAGCCTCGCCCAAGAGTCAGTTCAAATTCCAGACCCGTAATCCTAAAGTGTTTGCGGGCGGCGATATGGTGCGCGGCTCGGATTTAGTAGTCACTGCTGTTTTCGAAGGCCGGGAGGCAGCGGAGGGGATTCTGGATTATCTGGGCGTGTAAGAAAGCCGCTTTTCCTTGAAATTTACTTCCTGCCCTGATGCGCACGGCCACTCGGTTAAGCCGCTGGTGTTGAGCTTGTCTAATTATAAAAATATTAAATATTAATAAGTTAATATTTTAAGCCGAACTTTGACAAGCTCAGGCAATCTCTCTTCCATAGTGTTCTTAACCTACCGGAAGAAACCTTCATGCAGTCTCATGCGGTTCATTCATGGACGTTATTTCGGAAACCTCGGCCCACTTGATGTAAAATTGCCGTCAAAATTGGGTTGATCGCTCGCTTCGCTGGATTTCCTCGCCGGGTTTTACCCCGCCTCAAACTGAGCAACCATGATTACCACATTGCATAATGATCGCCTGCTGCGGGCGCTGCGCCGCCAGCCGGTGGATGTCACGCCGGTTTGGCTGATGCGTCAAGCGGGCCGCTATCTGCCGGAATACCGCGCCACCCGTGCCCGCGCCGGTAATTTCATGCGCCTGTGTCAGACCCCGGAACTAGCCTGTGAGGTCACGCTGCAACCGCTCGCCCGCTTTCCTCTCGACGCGGCCATTTTGTTCTCGGACATCCTGACCGTGCCGGACGCGATGGGTCTGGGGTTATCGTTTAGCGAGGGCGGCGGTCCGCAGTTCGCCCGGCCAGTGCATTCAGCGGCGGATATTCAACGGTTGTTCGTGCCCGATCCGGAAGTAGAACTACGTTATGTCATGGATGCCGTGCGCTTGATCCGTCAAGAACTGCGAGGTCAAGTGCCGCTGATCGGCTTTGCCGGCAGCCCATGGACGCTAGCAACCTATATGGTCGAAGGGGGTTCCAGCAAGGATTATGTCCGGATCAAGAGCCTGCTGTATGACCAGCCGGAATTGTTGCACCGCCTGCTGGAGATCACCACCCAATCGATCATTGCTTATCTGAATGCGCAATTGGCCTCTGGCGCTCAGGCGTTGATGGTGTTCGATACCTGGGGCGGCATTCTGACGCCACGCGCCTATCAGGAATTCTCACTGGCCTACTTGTCACGGATCGTCGCCGGGCTGGTTCGAGAAACCGGCGATGAGCCGGCGCCTGTGATCCTGTTTACCAAGGGGGGCGGCGCTTGGCTGGAAGAGATTGCCGCGACCGGTTGCGATGCGGTGGGTGTCGATTGGACCATCAATCTCGGTGATGCCCGCCGGCGGATTGGTGACCGGGCCGCCGTGCAGGGCAATCTTGATCCTGCTGTGTTGTATGCTTCGCCTGACCGTATCCGCCAGCAGGCCGCCCATGTGTTGGCTGACTTCGGTCCTGGTTCTGGCCATGTGTTCAACCTGGGGCATGGCATCCAGCCCGGCACCGACCCGGAACATGCCCGGGTCCTGGTAGAGGCGGTGCATGAACTCAGCAGACCCTATCACGCCAGCACCGGACGTTAAGCAGGATCACCGAGTGAATCGCACCACGCCCCTGAAGCCACCCAGCCCCCAAATCCTGTCTTCCGGGGTTGTCGTGGTGCATTGGACGGGTGAATATTACGACTATTTACTATTGCGAGCCTACAATTACTGGGATTTTCCTAAAGGTGTGGTGGAAATCGATGAATCGCCGTTGCAAGCGGCCGTTCGTGAAGTGGAAGAGGAAACCACGTTGACCGGTCTGCGGTTTCGCTGGGGTGATGTCTACCGCGAAACGCATCCTTATAACCAGGGACGCAAGGTTGCCCGTTACTATATTGCTGAATCACCAGGCATTGAGGTTCATCTGCCGCTAAATCCTGAATTGGGCCGTCCCGAGCACAGTGAATTCCGCTGGGTTAACCGTGCCGAAGCTTGGGGCATGCTGACTCCACGGGTACGAGCGATTCTAGAATGGACCGATGGCATCATTGCCCGGCCTGTGCGGCGGTTTTGAATGGCGAATGGATGTCGGCACGGCGTATTTTCATGCCTTATTAGCGCTTAATTCGACTTTTTTGCATTCACCCGGAGGTCATCCTCGATGTCCCAAACTTATCAACCACTGATGTTTCATCATCTGGGAGCCGGCGCAAGCTATTTTCGTCCGCAGCAGCATTTGTCTGAACACGTCGCTGCCGATGATCCCGCCTTGTCGGCGATGACCGATCTGAGTCTAGTGACCGCCTATACTGCTGAATTGGATACGCCCTTGAGCAAGGCGCAGGAGACCATGGTCAAGCGCAGGGTGCGCATGCTGCTGGTGCGCGATGTAGAAGGGCACATTGTCGGACTGGTCACCAGCCGCGACATTGAAGGCGAAAAGCCCAAGCGTATCTTGACCAAGGCGGGCGGTAGCTGGGAAGACTTGCTGGTTGCCGACATCATGACCCTGCAACCGAAGTTAGAAGTGCTCTTGATGGAAGACGTTGCCAAGGCGCGGGTCGGCGATATCATTGCCACCTTGCGGCAGGTCAACCGCCAACATGCGATGGTGGTGGACGTTCATCCTACGACCGGCCACTTGGCGGTGCGCGGTATCTTCTCGTTGTCACAGATTGGCCTGTTGCTGGGGCTGGAGATTGACCCGGCGCTGCATGCGACCACCTTTGTCGATTTAGAACATGCGGGCATTGACTATCCGATTGCCAGCAGTGATCTGTTGCCGTAGCGCAGATTTAAACCGCTAGCGTTCTTAACAAGCCGTCATGGCCAGGGCGGCGCCTTTTCCGGGTGATTTTCTTGCGGGCCAATGAATGGCTGGCCCTGCGCTGCAATGATCTGCTGCTCCTAGAGGCTTTGCCTCTCATTGCGGAGGATACACATGTTTCAGTGTCTCCCGTAAAAAATGAGGATCAGTATCGCTGGCGATGACAGCCTGACCCAGATCGCGTAGCAGGATCAATCGCAGCCGGCCATCCTTGACTTTCTTGTCCACCGCCATGAGCCGCAGAAAATCATCAGGCGTCAGCGTCAGAGGCGGCTGCAATGGCAAGCGCGCGCGCGCCAGTAACTGCCGGACCCGGTCTACTTGCGCCTGATCTAGCCAGCCTATCCGCGCCGACAGATCAGCCGCCATGATCATCCCCGCCGCTACCGCTTCGCCATGCAACCACTCCCCATAACCCACGCCGGTTTCAATCGCATGGCCGAAGGTATGGCCGAGATTGAGCAAGGCCCGCTCGCCGGTTTCCCGCTCATCGGCGGCGACGATTTCTGCCTTGTTCCGGCAGGATCGCTCAATGGCCTCGCTCAGCGCGGCAGCATCACGCGCCATCAGGGCTTCCAGGTTTGTCTCTAGCCATGCCAGAAACGGTACATCACGAATCAATCCATACTTGATAACCTCCGCTAAACCGGCACTCAGCTCGCGATCCGGCAGAGTTGCTAGGGTATCGGTATCGGCCAGGACACACAGCGGCTGGTAAAATGCCCCAATCATGTTTTTGCCGAGCGGATGGTTGACGGCGGTCTTGCCACCGACCGAGGAATCTACCTGCGCCAGCAGTGTCGTGGGAATCTGAATAAAATGCACGCCGCGCTGGTAGCAGGCTGCGGCGAAGCCAGCCATATCACCGATCACGCCACCGCCAAGCGCGATGACGGTGCAGTTCCGGTCGAAGCGATGATTCAACAGCGCGGTAAAGATTTCATTGAGCATATCCAGCGTTTTGTATTGTTCACCATCGGGCAAAATCACCGCTTCGTGGCGCAATCCATCCAGGGCGGCGCATACGGGCTCCAAGTACAATGGGGCAACGGTGGTATTGCTGACGACCAGCGCCTGCCGTCCAGGAATGTGAGGACGAAGTAACTCGCGCTGTGTCAGCAGGCCAGGGCCGATGTGGATAGGATAGCGGCGGTCGCCAAGCTCAACGTACAGCGTTTTCATAGGGAAGGCGTCTCCTGAATATGGGCAAGAACCCGTTGGGCGATGATGCGTGGCGCCTGGCCATCGCTGGTGATGATGAGGTCAGCGATATCCCGGTAGAGCGGATCGCGCACGGTAAATAGCGCTTCTAGCCGGGCGCCAGGATCGGCAGTTTGCAGCAAGGGGCGGTGACTGTCATGGCGGGTGCGGCGAAGTTGTTCATCAACCGAGGCATACAGATAAACCACGAACCCGCGCCCCGCCAGGCAGCGGCGATTGTCGGGGTCGAGCACACTGCCGCCGCCTGTGGCCAGCACGATAGCCGGGTTTTGAGTAAGTTCGGCGATGACCGCTTTCTCGCGGATACGGAATCCGGCCTCGCCTTCAAGTTCGAAGATCAGGGGGATCGTGGCGCCGGCGCGTTGCTCGATTTCCTGATCGCTGTCGAAAAAGGTCCATCGCAACGCCTGTGCGAGCCGGCGGCCAATCGTGGTTTTTCCAGCGCCCATCGGGCCAATCAGGAAAATGGAAGGGGTCGTTTTACGCATGGTATTGAGCAACTGATTCTTCTAACCTCTTTTTTAACATATCTATCCGTCAGATTCTCTCTTCAGAATCATGTTTCGGAAACCATTAAACTTAGCTAATACCCCACCCTGTATTATTGAGGACGCTAATGAGCACGCATGATGACCCTCTCAATGATGCCCTGGAAGTAATTCGCGAACGCTTTCAGGGAACTCAAAATGAATTGGCAGCCCTGCTCAATGCCTGTGCTACACACGGTCAGCGGGCGGACGAGATGGTGGCTGCAATAGATGCGATTCGCCAGGAAGTTCAGGAAACCCAGAAGGAACTGACGGCCCTCCGTGAAAGCAGCGGCACTTACGGTGAACGGATTGATACGTTTGGCGTGACGATGGAAACCTTCCGCCAAGAGATGCAGGAATCTTTGGGCGGCTTGGGGACGCTTCACCAGACGAGCGCTACACACAGCCAGCAGGTTGCCGGACTGGCCGCAGCCCTGGATACCGTCAGCCAGAAGCTTGAGAAAAATCAGGACGATTTGGTGTCTGTGCGTGATGTTAACGGAGCGTATGGACAGCAGATCGATAAACTGACTGTGATGGTGGATACCGTCCACCGGGAAGTTCATGACGCTCTTCGCCAGGAGATTCAGAAAACTCAAAGCGATCTCGCCGCCCTGCGTGAAGCGAATCATGCGGGTTATCTGCGATCTGACGAACTTGCCGGGGCTATGGACGCTCTCCGTCAGGAACTCCAGGGCGTCCGGCAAGTGAGTGTGGACCTGGAGAAAGCACTGAGGACGCAGTCCATGAAGCATCGTGAACAATTGGATGCGCATACCCGTGAACTGGCGGCGCTGACCGAGCGCTCCCGGACGCAAACCCAGGAGATCAATGGTCATATCGACGCCCTCACCAGCCTCCACAAGCAAGAACACGCCCAGCGGGAAACCGCGCTCGCAACCTTAAGCAAGCTGAATGAGCGGGTTAGCATTCTTGAACAGCAATTCAACGAAGAACGGGCACGCGGAGCCGAGGCGCTAGGCGCTGACCGGGAACGGTTGGCAGCGCTGGAGAAATGGCTGGGAGCCCAGGCTGAACAGTTTGGCAAGTTCGATCCGATTCTTCGAGAATTGCATGGCCAGATGGTCGCTTTGCATGAGCGGCTGACAGCGCTGGAAGGCATTGAAAGCGCCAGTTTTCTGGATGACCATGAGCAACGTTTGGGTGAAACCGAACGCCAGATCCAGGAGCAGACGCATGCTTTCGAGGAAATGCAGCAGACGGTGGAGCAATTGGCCTTGCGGTGGCCCGCAACGGCCCGGCTCAACAAGATTCTGATTGGCGGACTCATCTCTGCGGGTGTCGCGATTATCGTGTTGCTGGTCCTGCTCAACACCGGATGAGCCGCTTTTCCAACGAGGCATTGAGCACGGACGGCGTCCAACTGTGAGAACATGGCTACTACGATGGCGGCGCAAAGGCTATACTGGATTCGAGGTCGTCATCCAGTTCTTTGAAGCCTGAATGACGATCATTCTTCGTCAAGCGGTTTCATTCGTGGTTTTATTCACTGTAGAACATAAGAGGATTCTTTCATGGCACAGCTCAAACCTGGCGTTGTTTCTGGTAAAGATTATCTTACCTTGGTGGGCGCTGCGAAGGCAGGCGGTTATGCATTGCCAGCGGTCAATGTCTCTAGCAGCAGCACGATCAACGCCGTGCTGGAAGCAGCCGCCAAGAACCAAGCCGATGTCATCGTGCAGCTTTCCAATGGCGGGGCGCAGTTCTATGCTGGACAGGGGATGAAGGACGGGTTTAAGGCCAAGGTGTTAGGCGCGGTGTCGGCAGCAATGCATGTTCATTTGCTGGCCGAACACTATGGGGTCTGCGTGGTGCTGCATACCGATCATGCTAACAAGGGCCTGATTCCCTGGGTCGAAGCGCTGCTGGATCATGGCGAAGCGTACTTCAAGCAGCACGGTAAGCCGCTGTTCAGTTCGCATATGCTGGATCTTTCTGAAGATCCGATGGAATTCAATCTCAGCGAGTGCGCGCGGATTTTAACGCGCATGGCGCCGTTGGACATGAGCCTGGAAATTGAACTCGGCGTTACCGGTGGTGAAGAAGACGGCATCGGCGGCGAGCTTGATGAAAGCGCTGACAACTCTCATCTCTATACCCAGCCGGAAGATGTGTTGCAGGCCTACGAGCGGCTGTCACCCATTGGTCATTTCTCGGTGGCCGCCTCTTTCGGCAACGTGCATGGTGTGTACAAGCCCGGCAACGTGCAATTGCGTCCGGAAATTCTCAAGAACTCACAGGCGCTCATTGAAAAGGAATGCAAGACTGCGGCGAAACCGCTCAATCTGGTGTTCCACGGCGGTTCCGGCTCGGAGAAGGCAAAGATCACTGAAGCAGTCGGGTACGGTGTGTTCAAGATGAACATCGACACCGATTTGCAGTTCGCCTATTCGGAGGCGATTGGCAAGTTCGTCACCGAAAATCCCAAGGCGTTCTTGTACCAGATTGATCCAGAAACCGACAAGCCGTATAAGAAGTTCTATGATCCGCGCAAGTACCTGCGTGCCGCAGAACAGAATATGGTGGCCCGCTTGAACGAAGCCTTTACCGATCTCGGCTCCAAGGGCAAGTCGCTGTGCCTGTAATCTGATGTAAAACGGGCGGACGCTTTCCAGGTCCGCCTGTTGTTCTTAGACATCCTTTCAAGATTTTCCTTTCTTTATCATTAAGATCCATAACTCGTTAGTGGTATCGGCTCAACCGCCGTTCCAGACGCCCAAACAGCCGCGCTAATCCGAAGCACAACACAAAATATAACGCCCCTACTGTCAGCCACACCTCAAACACCCGTCCGGAGGACACTGCCAGCTCAGTTCCGGTAAAGGTGAGTTCCTGGATGGAAATGAGTGAGATTAATGACGAATCCTTAATGAGTGAGATGAACTGGCCAGCCAGCGGCGGGACCATCTTGGCGAGTGCCTGCGGCAAAACAATTTTGCTCATCGCCTGACCCGAATGCATTCCCAGCGCCCGGGCTGCTTCCCATTGGCCTTGCGGTACAGCTTCAATACCGGCGCGGATAATCTCAGAAACGTAAGCGCTTTCGAACAGCGCCAGGCAGATGAGTCCGGATAGAAAATTGGGTAACAGCTCCAGCGGGCCGAATAAGAATATCAGCCCTTTTAAAGTGCCCGGCCCGGCGTCCGCGATCCAGCTTTCTATATCCAGCAGCGGCATGAGCTGGCTGCTGATGAAGAAATAGAAGATAAAGATGAATACCAGCGGGGGAGTGTTGCGGATTAGCCCAATGTAAGCCAGGCTGAGCAGCCGCAAAAATAGGCTGTGCGCTACCCGGCACACCCCTAAAGCGCCTCCGGCTAGCGCCGCCAGCAGCCCGCCCCAAATCGCCAGCCGCACCGTTACCAGAAAGCCTTGCCCGAGCAGATTCAACACCCAGTTCCCTGAATCGGGTTCATAACGCGCGAAATAGCCGGGAATTAACTGCCAGTTCCAATTGTAGTGAAAATGGAATTGCACCCGGTAGAGGACATAGCTGATCAGCGCCAGAACGGCAACCAGAATGAGCAGGTCTAATTGACGGAACCGGGGCTGGCGTGGCGGCATGGTTCAATGCCCAGCGCTACGCATGGGCAGGCGGCGCTCCAGCCTGCTGACCAGCAGTGACAGGCTGGTGGTCAAGACCAGATAGAGAGCAGCCACCGTAAACCAGAGTTCAAAGGTCATGAAAGTGTCAGCGATCAGGTTACGCCCCTCTGTGGTTAGATCGGCGACTGCGATGACACTGACCAAAGCAGAATGTTTGATGAGCGACACAGCCAGCCCGGTCAGCGGCGGCAGTACCAGGCGGATGGCTTGGGGCAGGATCACCAGCCGGTGAACGGTGTGGGACGGCAAGCCCAGCGAGCGGGCGGCTTCCCACTGGCCTTTAGGAATGGCCTCGATCCCAGCGCGGAAGATTTCTGCTGCAAACGCACCCTCGAAAATGGCCAGCGCCAATACCGCAGCCACGAAGCGATCCAGACCCAAGATCGGCGCCAGGATGAAGTAAACCAGGTAGATTTGCACCAGCAGCGGAGTATTGCGGACGATTTCGACGTAAATCCGGGCTACCGCATGGCCCGCCCAAGACGGTGAACGCTGTAGCAGGGCCGCTATCAGGCCGAAAATCAGGGTCAGCAGTAAACTCCAAATGGTCAATTCCAGCGTCACACCCAGCCCGCGCAACAGCGGACCAGGGTAAAATACGCCTTCCTCGATCCGGTAGAGATATTGCGGAATCCGGTACCATTGCCAGTTATAGTGCAGGGCGCTGGCGCCTTCGGCGATGATCCAGCCCAACCCCAGCAATACAATCAGGAATGCCAGCGTATCAAATACCCAGCGCCCGTGGTGCCGGCGCTGACGCAAACGGGAAGGGATGGTTTGATTCATGGCCCGCAAGCATAGCGATCCTGATGGCCAATGTCATGGCTATTGGCCAGCGTGGCTCTAGCTCCTATGAGACTAACCGGCATCTCACCATAGGCGCTGCCTGGTCTTAGGGTGGCTATGATTCTATTTTTTCTTGTGAATCTCTGGGGTGTTTCTTGATTCCCTTGATTCCCTTGATTCCCTTGATTCCCGCTTGCTACGCGCATCCACACGCTGGACATTGCGGCCAGCGCCGGACATGCATCGTCCGCCATTCCATGCGCGCGGCGTCCAGTAACAGCAGACGTCCTTCCAGTGGTTCGCCCAGATGCGTCAACACCTTGATTGCCTCGGTAGCCTGAAGGCTGCCGATAATCCCAACCACTGGAGCCAGGATGCCGGTCTGTGCGCAGGTTTCGGGAGGCATCTCAGCCTTACGGTACAAGCAACGGTAACAGGCGCCTTCGCCGCCGGGCCGCCAGACCAGCACTTGTCCCTCCAACCGGATCGCTGCGCCGGTCACCAGCGGCGTTCCGGCCTTGATACAGGCGGCGTTAATCGCCAGCCGGGCGGGTAAATTGTCACAGGCATCTATCACTACGTCTGCTTGCCGCACATGCGCCAGTAATTCCGCTTCATCGAGCGCCTTTGGAATGGCAGTCACTTCAATGAGGGGATTGAGCGCCAGCAGCGTGTCCCGCGCTGACTCGGCCTTGGGCCGGCCAAGATCGGCGGTGCGGTGAATGATCTGCCGTTGCAGATTGGACAGGTCGACTGTGTCGAAATCGACCAAGGTCAGCCGGCCTGTTCCCGCAGCGGCCAGGTACATGGCCGCTGGCGAGCCGAGTCCGCCTAGACCGATGATCAGCGCATGGGATTTGCGCAGTTGTTCCTGGCCTTCAATATCGAATGCCGGCAGCAGGATCTGCCGGCTGTAGCGCAAAAGTTCCTGATCGGTCATGGGATGGCATTCAAAGCATGTGAACAGCCGTTGGGTAAGATTTGATTGTAGTGAGTCCTGTCATGAATTGAATCCCGTTATCATCGGCCAGCTGGTAAACTGGGCGTTATGCTTACTCTCCGTCAACTCTCCCTGCAACGCGGCGGCAAGCCGCTGTTCGATAATGTGTCGCTGACCGTGTATCCCGGCTGGAAGGTTGGGGTGACCGGCGCCAATGGCAGCGGCAAATCCACGCTGTTCGCCCTGCTGCGCGATGAATTACATCCTGATGCTGGCAGTCTCGATATGCCGCCGGGCTGGACACTGGCCCACGTTGCCCAGGAAACCCCGGCATTGCCAGTGCCGGCGCTGGAATTCGTGCTGGACGGCGATGCCGAGCTGCGCCAGATCGAAAGCGGCTTGCAAGCCGCTGAGGCGGCTCACGACGGCACGCGGCAGGCGGAATTGCACGCCCGCTTCGACAGCATCGGGGGCTACAGCGCCCGCGCCCGCGCCAGTAAGCTGATGGCCGGGCTGGGTTTTGCCGCCCGTCAGTTGGAATGGCCGGTCGCCGAATTCTCCGGTGGCTGGCGGGTGCGGCTCAACTTGGCTCAGGCGCTGATGTGCCGCTCCGACCTGCTGTTGCTGGACGAGCCGACCAACCACCTCGATCTCGACGCCGTGCTGTGGCTGGAACAATGGCTGCGCGCCTATCCGGGTACCCTGCTGCTGATCTCCCACGATCGCGACGTGCTGGACAACGTGGCTGATCACATCGTCCACATCGGCCAGCAGCGCATCACGCTCTATACCGGCAACTACGCTGCTTTCGAGGACCAGCGCGCGGCGCGGCTGGCTTTGCAGCAATCGGCCTATGAGAAGCAGCAGCGGGAAATTGCCCATCTGGAAAGCTTCATCACCCGCTTTCGCGCCAAGGCCACCAAAGCCCGGCAAGCCCAGAGCCGTATCAAGGCGCTGGAGCGGATGGAGCGGATCGCTGCTGCCCATGTGGATTCTCCGTTCTCATTTGGGTTCGCCGGACCGGAACGCTTACCCAATCCGCTGCTGGCGGTCGAGAAAGCCGCGGCGGGCTACGGTGAGCGCACGATATTGAGCAACGTCAATTTGGTTATCGGTTCCGGGGCGCGGCTGGGGTTGCTCGGCCCGAACGGCGCGGGTAAATCGACCTTGATCAAGCTGCTGGCTGGTTTGCTGCCGCCGTTGGCCGGGCGGATCGAAACCGGGCAGGGTCTCGCCATCGGCTATTTCGCCCAGCATCAGTTGGAGCAGCTGCGGCCCGATTGGAGCGCGCTGCGGCACCTGCAAAAGCTGGACGAACGCGCCAGCGAGCAGGCGTTACGCAATTTTATCGGCGGCTTCGGTTTCAACGGCGACCGGGCGCTGGAGCCGGTGGCGCCCTTCTCCGGCGGGGAAAAGGCCCGGCTGGCGCTGGCGCTGCTGATCTGGCAGCGGCCTAATCTGTTGCTGCTGGACGAACCGACCAACCATCTCGATTTGGACATGCGCCATGCCCTGACCTTGGCCTTGCAGGATTATCAGGGCGCGCTGATCGTGGTTTCGCACGACCGGCATTTATTGCGCACCGTCACCGACGAGTTTCTACTGGTGGCGGAAGGCCGGGCGCAGCCGTTCGACGGTGATCTAGACGATTACCGCAACTGGCTGAACGAACAGCAGCGGGCCGCCAGCCGGGACACTGCGCCACGCGCCACCGGCAATAGCGGCAACGCCGCTGAACGCCGCGATCAGAAGCGGCAGGAAGCGGAGCGCCGCCAGCAACTCGCTATCAAACGCAAGCCGCTGGAACAGCGTGTCAAAAAGCTGGAACAGCGGATGGAACAGTTGCATGCTGAGAAAACCACCATTGAAAACACACTTGCCGAGCCGCATAGTTACAATGACGCCAACAAGTACCGGCTCAAGGACATGCTGTTGCGCCAAGGCCAGATTGGCAGCGAATTGGAACAGCTCGAAGCAGAATGGCTGGACTTGCACGAAGAACTGGAAGCGCTGGCGGCCAACGATTAGCCGTCCGATGGTTCCATCCGCCCGTCCGTCATCCTTGGCGAACCCTCCGGACCGCCGGTGAAATTGAATCATGCACCACGACCACGAAGCCTTGCTCAAACGGTTTTATCAAAATCTCAAGGATCAGCCGCTGGACCCAACGGACCCCTATTACGTTCCCTATTTGGAGGAGGACCCCAGCGAAGACCCGATTGCCCATTTGCGCCAGCACATCAACTGGAGCGAGGCGGCCAGCGTCAATCTGCTATCCGGGCAGCGCGGCAGCGGCAAAAGCACCGGCTTGCGCCGGCTCAAGACCTGCCTGGAGCAGGATGGGCATATCGTCTTTCTCTGCGACATGCGGGATTATTTGAACCTGACGACGCCAGTGGAGATCAGCGATTTTTTCATGGCGGTCATGGGCGGTTTGAGCGATGAGATCGAAAAACTGTATGGCGTGAATCCCGGTCAGCGCGGTTTTTGGGAACGTATGATTGATTTCGTCAATAAGGAAGTCAGGATCGAGGAATTCGGTGCCGGGGCCGATGGCCTCGAACTGAAAGCCAGCCTCAAGGACGACCCGGCTTTCAAGCAGAAGCTACAGCAATATCTTCGCGGCCATGTGGCGCGGCTGGTGAAGGAAGCCCATCGGTTCGGGGCGGAAGCAGTCGAACTGGTCCGCAAAAAATACCGCGACCCGGACCGGAAAGTGGTGTTGCTGCTGGATTCCATCGAGCAGATTCGCGGCGTGGGGGCGGAGGCCAAGACCGTGTACGACAGCGTGGAAAACTTGTTTTCCGTTCACGCCGGCAGCCTGCGCCTGGATCTACTGCATGTCATTTACACCATCCCGCCCTATCTCATTCCGCTAGCGCCGGGACTGGGGCGGTATCTGGGCGGAAATATCGCAGAAAATCTGCCCAGCGTGCATGTGTTTCACCAGGACGGTTCCGAGGACACACGCGGCTTGGCGGTCTTGAAAAAGATCGTTGGCAAGCGTTGCCCGGAGTGGGAACAGATATTTTCCGAAACGCAGTTGCGGCGGATGGCCTGTGCTACCGGCGGCGACTTGCGCGATTTCTTCCGCCTGATCCGGGAAGTGTTGATCAGCGCTTCCATGCCGGACGGAGGCGAATTGCCCGTGGCCAACCGGCTGATCGAGGATGCCGAGAACAAGCTCCAGCGGGAGATGCTGCCCATCGCCGAAGACGACAAGGTCTGGTTGCGCAAGATCAACGCTAGCAAACAAGCCGAATTGCAAAACAAGGAACTGCTCTCCCGGCTGGCCGGGTATTTCGACACCCACCTGGTGCTGAATTACCGTAACGGCCAGGATTGGTACGACGTGCATCCGTTGATCCGCGGCAGCCTTGATTGATCCCCAATCCATCGATCTCGGCCCCGAAGCCGAAAATGCTTGGCTTCGGCTTCGCCATCATCTTGATTGGTCCCAAGGTTTCGCCTTGGGATTTCTGTTCGCCGCCAACCCGCGTGTGGCCGACGCCTTTCGCTGGCGATTAGAGCGTGTCTATCAGAGTCAGGTCTCCAAACTGGAAACCCTGCAACCGGCCTCACCTGCCGCCGCTCTGGATGACATCCTGCACCGGGTACGGGAATCGCTGGCCCTGCTCGACGACATGGCCGCGCCGCTCTGGATCGAGTTGCACGATCACACCGGCGACGAGGCTTGGGATCGGGCGCGGACGCTGATCCTCGCCCGCCTGAACGAACACCGGGAGCTGCTGCGCCGGCGATTGGGGCGTCCCCTGATCTTGATCCTGCCGCAAGGCTGGCAGGCCCAAGCGCGGCAGATTGCGCCCGATCTTTGGTTCATCCGCGATTTCAGCCTGGAAGTCGCGGCGGCAATGGCAATGACCGAAGGCACATCGGTCATTGCAGAAAGCCCTTTTGCCGTTGCCGAACCATCCAAGAGCTGGTGGCGCCGGCTGCTTCGCAAGCTCCTGCATCCATTCCAGCCGCGTTTTCCCGACCATCCACTGGTCACTGAATGGCGTCGTGTGCGGCGCAAGGGCGGCAGCGATCCCAATGTGTTGAATGCCGGCTGGCACGCCATTGATTTCCTTCTCGGCCAGCGGCGAATCGATGAAGCCTATGCCATTGCCAACGAGGTGCTGACTCTCTCGCGGCGAGGGAGTGAATCCGATCCACGTTCTCTCAGCATCGCGCTGGGTTGGGTGGGCGACGCCGCGAGCGCCCTGGGCCGGCTGGAGGAGGCGGAGCGGGCTTACGCCGAAAGCCTGGGGGTGATGCGGGACTTGCGCCGGCGGCTGGGGGACACGCCCGAAGTGCTGCGCGACCTGAGCGTGTCGCTCAACAAGGTGGGCGACGCCGCGCGCGCCCTGGGCCGGCTGGAGGAGGCGGAGCGGGCTTACGCCGAAAGCCTGGGGGTGAGGCGGGACTTGCGCCGGCGGCTGGGGGACACGCCCGAAGTGCTGCGCGACCTGAGCGTGTCGCTGGACCGGGTGGGCGACGCCGCGCGCGCCCTGGGCCGGCTGGAGGAGGCGCGGAACGCTTATTGCGAAGCGGTGGCCTTGCTGCGCCGGCTCGACCACGTTTTTCCCGGTCAAGAATACGCAAGCTGGCTGGCCGATGTTGAGGAAAAAATGATCTAAACGATGGATTGCAAACCTCCACCTTAATTCCCGGCTATCCTTAACCTTGTCATTTTCAGCGAAGGCTTGCCTCAACCATCATGATGGATTGGAATTGCTTGCTCTCCCGCACCCGTTTGGGCTTGGCCCGCCCGCACCCTGACAGCGAGGCCCGCACCGATTTTCAGCGCGATTTCGACCGTATCGTGTTTTCTTCGGCGTTCCGGCGCTTGCAAGACAAAACCCAAGTTTTTCCACTGTCCCAGAGCGATTACGTCCGTACCCGGCTGACCCATAGCCTGGAAGTCTCCAGCGTGGGCCGTTCGCTCGGCACGATGGTCGGCGACAGCGTCATCAAGCGGCATGGATTGAAGAGCGTCTATCCGCAGGATTTTGGCGCTGTCGTCGCCGCCGCTTGCCTGGCCCACGATATCGGCAATCCACCGTTTGGCCACGCGGGCGAAGATGCCATCCGCTTGTGGTTTACCGCTTCCGCGACCGGCCAGGCGGTGCTGGAATCATTGACGGAGTCTCAGCGCCAGGATTTCCTGCGTTTCGAGGGTAACGCTCAGGGCTTCCGCATCATCGCGCGCCTGCAAAGCCCCGATAATCCCGGCGGCATGCAACTGACCTGCGCCACACTGGGCACGTTTACCAAATACCCCTGTGCTTCGTCGCTCCCTGCGGAACCGCCATCTGGCATCGCCTTCAAAAAATTCGGTTTCTATCAGGACGACACGGATTTATTCGCCGAAGTCGCTGGCCAATTGGGGCTGGAGCCAGTGTTGCCGGGTGCCTGGAGCCGCCATCCACTGGCTTATCTGGTCGAAGCAGCGGATGACATCTGCTACCGGATCATTGACGTGGAGGATGCTTTTCGATTGCAGCAAATGCGCTTTGAGGATGTATGTGATTTGTTGCTGCCGCTGACCGGCGAAGCGGACCGCGCCCGGCGCAAGATGGAGCACATCACGCGATCCAAGGAGAAAATCGAATACCTGCGCGCTAAGGCCATCGGCACCATTATCGATCAAGTGCATCAATGCTTTATGCGCCATGAAGACGCAATCCTGGCCGGTGCTTTTCCGGGAGAACTTCTGGATGCTATCCCCGCCGCCGGCGCGATGCAGGCGCTAAAAGAGTGTGGCGAGAACCAGGTCTATGTCTCTAAACCGGTCGTCGAAGTGGAGGCAGCGGGTTTTGAAGTGTTAGGGGGTCTGCTTGAGGCGTTTGTCACCACGGTCAATGATCTTGCCATGCATGGCCCGCAGGCGTCGTCGCGCAGCCGGATGTTGATCCATCTGATTCCGGAACCGTTTACCGGCCCTGGCCGTCGTCCCAGCGGCGATCCTTACCGCCGGGTGCTGGCGATTACCGATTTTGTGTCCGGTATGACCGATTCCTATGCGGTAACGCTGTTCAAGAAATTGACGGGTATCTCGTTGCCAACAGGCTAATCGCGCGCGGGTTTAAACCAGCGGCACAAACACGACGGGCAACACGCTCCGGCTCCGCACCATGCCTTGCGGGTCCTTTTCCAGCACGCGCAGATCCTGGGTTCGATTCGGCGGGCCTACCGGAATGACTAGCCGCCCGCCCGGTTTCAACTGCTGCACGAGTACTGGCGGTACCTCCCCAGCCGCCGCCGTGACGATAATGCCATCAAAAGGCGCATGCTCTTCCCAGCCTTGAATACCGTCGCCCGTGCGGACTTCCACATTGCCAACGCCCAACGCCTGTAATCGCTGCGATGCAACATTGGCCAATTCAGGAATCCGTTCCAGCGAGTAGACCTGGCGGACCAAGCGGGCCAATATCGCTGCTTGATAGCCGGAACCCGTGCCAACCTCCAGCACGGTATCCTCTGGACCCGGCGCCAGCAACTCGGTCATCAGCGCAACGATGAAGGGCTGGGAAATAGTCTGGCCACACCCAATCGGCAGCGGCCTGTCAATGTAGGCCCATTCCTGCTGCGCCGGCAGCACGAAGCGATGGCGGGGTACCGCCGCTATCGCTTCTCTTACCTGGCTGCTTAGCGTGTCAAGACCGGTTAATTCTGCGGTTTCACGCGTTTCCTCCAGGACCCGTTCCAATAACCATTGGCGGGCTTCGGTATCAGGATCAACTTGCCTGTCGTGCATTCTGTTGTCCTTCAGGCCGCTGCTGCGCCGCGTCGTGCTGGCATGCGATATCCGGTGTCAGAATCTGGGCAACCAGATCCCCTGCACATAACAGCGGCTCCCGGCGCAAGCCCGCCAGCAAGCCTGCCATGGGTGCTATTACGTGCATTCGGATGTCGCCGGTAAACCCGTCATAGATTTGACCGAGCTCTTCGCCAGCCTGCACCCAGCGGCCAACTTCCAGGCGCGAAGCGAAAATACCGGATTGTTCTGCCTGCACATCGCACACTTGCCGGTGGCTAAAGTAGTGCAAATCCTCTTCGCCTTCGATGAGTTGCAGGCCGTCAATGACCCCGGTGCGGCTGAGGAAGGCAACCAGTGCGCGAAACAGAATTTCACAGTGCTGGGTTTGCAGATTACCCAATTGACCGGCGCAGATGACAAAATTCTCGCCATGGTGTGGCCGCCAGGTACGCATCAATTCACCGGCTTCATCCGAATCCGCTGGCTGTTCGACAACCGCCGGTAATCCGAACAGGCAGGCGCTCGCCCGCTCATCATCGTTTGGTGCGTACAGCAATACCTGCGGCATTTCCTCCATGTCGCGGTTGGCAGCACACACATTCACCCGGTAATAAGCCGCTTGAGTGATCGCCATGACCGCCTCGCGCACGGCTTTTGCGGGCGGGGGATGGCCTCTGCCGGCGCGCCATGCGTGATTCGATATATCGAGGGCATCAACGGTGGGGATAATCACGACCCGCTCGCGCAATCGTAGTTCGCGCCGTTCACCGGCCTCGATGCTTCGCAGAAATGCTGCCAGGCGAGATAGTACGAACATGCCATTTAGTTCGTTGCTATCAAGGTCTGCTACCAGCGCTAACTGTGGCGTGCGTTCCGATGGGCCAATGTCGGAGCGTAGTACCCCTTTTTGACCCCGCAACCGGGCCACCCGTCCAGAATTGATCATATTGATCAAGATTCTGCTCCATTATTATGTTGCTGTTGAATGGAAATTTTTTTCAATATCTACTCGTGCCTGTTACTTAAAAAATAGTTCAGTTTTTGGATTTCACATGGTGGATTTTCTAACAGCAATCTGAGGCAGCTGAAGAGGGGCGCTTGCCGTTATCCCTGAAAATTAAGAGCCGCTGATTAAAATGTTGCATCGCAACATTAGTCCCGTTATATTGCACTGCAGCACAGCCAGTCGTTTCACAACAAGAAAATAAGGAGCCGGTCATGATCGTCAATTTGTTTAGTAAGATTCTGGAAACCTCGCAAGTTCTGCCAGATCCGTTGGTCAAGGCCAACAAACTGTTTGTTGAGAATATGGAAAAAATGCTGGTATTCCAGCTAAATGCGCTTAAATCCTATCTGGACATTGGCCTGAATCAGATGCGGGCTGCTGCCGAAGTGACTGACATGAAAAGCTTTCAGGATTTTTGCAAGTGTCAAAGTGAAATTGCCCAAACAGTACAGTACAAGTTGATGCGGGATGGTAAGGCCATGTCGGATATGACCCAGCGTTTCAAGTCGGAGATGGATCATCTCACTCAGGCGGCTCTTCAGGATGTGCTACCTAAGGCAGCCTGAATTACCTGATTCGCTCCAACTGCTACCCCATTCATGCGAGGTCGTGTTATTTATCCCGATCGCTAAATGGTCACTCCTCCAACTATCGCGGTAGCCTTTGAATCGCCTGCAATGCTCGCAGATGCGGTTGCTTTGGCTGCCGAGCTGGCGTTACCACTGGTTACTGAGCAGTCGCTGGTTCCAGCGATCTACTGGTTATTTTTGACTGGCGAACGGTTGGAATTGCGCAAGCGTGGAGCCGGTGCGCCCGGTCCTGTCTATGTCGATTTCACTGCAGGGGTGGCGGATTACCGGCGCCGGTTTGGCGGTGGCCGCCAGCAGCCGTTGGCACGGGCAGCCGGTTTGAAAGGTGTTGCCGCACCGGCAGTCGTCGATCCTACGGCCGGGCTAGGCCATGATGCCTTCGTGCTCGCCTGTCTTGGCTGCCAAGTGCGCCTGATAGAACGCTCACCGGTGATTGCAGCCTTGTTGCGTGACGGATTGCAACGGGCCGCTCAGGATCCAGATATCGGTAAGATGGTTATTGAACGGCTGAGCCTTCATCATGGAAACGGACAGGACTATCTGCAAGGATTGGATGAAAGCCAATGGCCGGACGTGATTTACCTGGATCCTATGTACCCCCATCGCCGGAAAGCAGCGCTGGCTAGCAAGGAAATGCGCCTGCTCAGAGCGCTGGCAGGCGACGACTGCGATGCTCCAGAACTATTGGCCGTTGCATTGACGCGCGCCCGGCGGCGGGTCGTGGTGAAACGTCCAAGACTGGCCCCTGTCTTGTCCGGGCCAGCGCCTGATGCACAGATCATCATGCCCAATACCCGGTTTGATCTCTATTTGCGGCATCCGTAGCCGCTAACTATCTGCCGGCGAAGACGGCTCGGGTGCCACTGGAGACCGGGGATGAACCAATACGGCTGGCCGTGTAACCGGTGTCACCGGCGGATGCGCCAATTGTCCGTAATCCCGGATGATTCTCTCAACATAGGCCCGGGTCTCGGCATAGGGGGGCACCCCTCCGTAGCGGACCACAGCGCCTTCACCTGCGTTATAGCCGGCCAGCGACAAGCGGACATCGCCCTGAAAATAGGCCAGTAGCCAGCGCAGATAGGCCATCCCTCCTTGGAGATTCTGCACCGGGTCATAAGGATCCCGTACTCCGAACCGCTCAGCGGTTTCAGGAATGAGTTGCATCAAGCCTTGGGCATTCTTGATCGAGCGGGCTTGAGGATTAAAGCCAGATTCTGCATCGATCATGGCCATCACCAACGCTGGTTGCAGACCATAATCAGGCGCCAGGCGGTTGACCAGCGCTGCAACTTGCGCTTGTTGTGGCGACATGGGTTTTTTGTTGCGAACCATCACGGGTGCGGGCGGTTTACGCGCCGGATCAACCGGCTCTGCGCAGTTCGCCGGTTCGGCTTTGGCGGGGTTATCCACCAGCGCCAGCATCCGTTGGGCCAATGCGTCGCCTTTCTTCGCTGCCAGCCGGAACCAGGCCGCTGCCTGAGCGTCGTTCCGCGCTATGCCACGGCCATTGGCATACATCCAGCCTAACTGGTACTGCGCCTGGATATGACCACGCCGCGCTGCCGCGCAATAGAGCTGCATGGCGCGATCATAGCTTTGGGTAACTCCTTCACCGTGTTCATAGCGTGCCGCCCATTCTGCCTGCACGGCTGGAGTTTCCTTAATGAGTTCGATCCAGCCAGCCTCCAAGTTTGTTCCCTGCGCGCTGGTACCCAGGATGCCGAGCATCCAGAATCCAAGGTATTGATGCCACCGTGTCAAACTGCTTTCCTTTACGCATGATTTTTTGATTTCTCAGTATGCTATGCAAATCTTTCCGGAAATTCCAGCCCTGCCTCTATTGACTTCAAGCCGGTGACGCAAAGAAGGCGGCTCATGAAATAGCGTAAAAATAATGACGGAATCCGCTGAGAAACTCTGTTTGTTACTGTAGACTCCATAGGTTCTTTTTGAACTTGCATCCATTAGAAAAACCGCTACTTAAATCAAAAGGAGGTCTTGATGGTCAGCTACACGACCGAATCTATCCGTAATATCGCCTTGGCTGGACATGGCGCAGCAGGAAAAACGACCTTAGTGGAATCCATTCTTCATCATGCGGGTAAGCTTGCGGTGCCTGGCTCTGTAGAAAAGGGCAACGCAGTTTGCGATTTTGATCCGCAGGAAAAAGCCCATCAACATTCGCTGGATGCAGCGCTGGTCAATCTCGATTACCAGGATACACATATCAATCTGATTGATACGCCTGGATTTCCGGATTTTCTCGGTCAAGCGATTGCTGTGCTGCCAGCGGTAGAGACGGTAGCTGTCGTCATCAACGCGCAGACGGGTATCGAAGTAGTCACCCGGAGAATGATGGAGCGTGTCGCTGAGCGCCATCAATGCCGGATGATCATTGTTAACAAGATCGATGCGGAAAACATAGACTTGCCCGGTCTATTGGAGCAGATTCAAGAAACATTTGGCCGGGAGTGTTTGCCAATTAATTTACCGGCGCATGGCGGCGCGAGCGTCGTGGATTGTTTTTTTAATCCCTCCGGGGAGAGCGATTTTTCCAGCGTCGATGCGACGCATTCTGCCCTGATCGACCAGGTTGTCGAGGTGGATGAAGCGTTGATGGCGTTGTATTTGGAGCAGGGCGAAGATCTGCAAGCGGAACAATTGCATGAACCTTTCGAAACAGCCCTGCGTGAAGGCCATCTGATTCCAATTTGCTTTGTCTCGGCCCGTACCGGTGCGGGCGTCAAAGAGTTACTGGATGTCTTTGCCAGGTTGCTGCCTAGTCCTCTAGAGGGTAATCCCGAGCCGTTTATCAAGGGTGAGGGCGACGCTGTTGAGGAATTGCATGCGATTCCCGATCCGCAGCAGCATGTCGTGGCGCATGTGTTCAAGGTGCTGATTGACCCGTTCATCGGTAAGCTCAGCATCTTCCGTATCCACCAGGGAACCATCACCAAGGACAGCCAATTGTTTATCGGTGACGGCCGCAAGCCCTTTAAGGTGGGCCATCTGTTCCAGATCCATGGTAAAGAACATCCTGAAGTGGCGGCTGGTATTCCTGGCGATCTTTGCGCTGTCGCGAAGGTCGATGATATCCACCGTGATGTGGTGTTGCATGATTCCCATGACGAGGATCAAATCCATCTACGGCCGGTGTGCTTTCCAACGCCGTTGTTCGGTCTGGCGATTCGTGCGGCTACCCGAGGTGACGAGCAGAAGTTGTCTGACACGGTACACAAACTGCTGGAGGAGGACCCTTGCCTGACGCTGGAGCATAATACGCATACCAAGGAAACTGTCTTGCGTGGTTTAAGTGACCTGCATCTGCGTATCACTTTGGAGAAGATGCAGCAGCGTTATAATCTGCAAGTTGAGACTCAGCCGCCCAAGATTGCGTATAAGGAAACCATTAGCCAGAATGCCGAGGGTCACCATCGCCATAAAAAACAGACCGGCGGCGCTGGCCAATTTGGCGAGGTGTTTATGCGCATCGAACCCTTGCCCCGCGACGCTGGATTTGAGTTCGTCAGCGAAGTGGTCGGCGGCACGATTCCAACGTCCTTCCTGCCCGCCGTCGAAAAAGGTGTTCGTGAAGCCTTGCAAGAGGGGGCTATTGCTGGCTACCCGATGCAAGATGTGCGTGCTATCGCTTACGATGGTAAATACCATCCGGTCGATTCCAAGGAAATTGCTTTCATCACCGCCGGGCGAGAAGCTTTCTTGGACGCTGTTAGCAAGGCCCGGCCAATTATCTTGGAACCGATTGTTAATCTTGAGGTGCGGGCGCCGGGGGATTGTGTCGGTGCTATCACCGGTGATCTATCCAGCCGGCGTGGCCGCATTGCCGGCACTGATGCCGAGCCGCAAGGCATGAGTATTATCAACGCACAGGTGCCGATGGCCGAGCTGGATGGCTATGAGTCACATCTGAAATCTGTGACAGGTGGCCATGGTTCCTACAGTGTCGAATTAAGTCACTACGATCCGGTGCCGAGCGACGTTCAGCACAAACTGCAAACTGCTTATAAGAAGCAGCAAGAAGGTTGATTGCCTGGTTCGCAGGCCGGCATTCTGCCGGCTTGCGTTCTAAAATCCCTGTGTTATGCTCAGTTATAAGAATTGTACAAAAATTTTTCGCATAATTCTTGACGTTATCAAAAGGCTTGTATAGATTTTCATTGGAAACTTGTACAAAATTTGATTATCAACCTGTATGATCGGAGGTCAGTCATGCGTAATTTTATTGGTAATCTCCGAAATTTTGGTCTTTATCTGCTGCCGTTCTCGTTACTAGTACTTTGCGGTGCTTTGCTGACTGCCTTGCTTTACAATCCGGTTCCACCGGTCCGCCCGGTTGTTGCGTTGTCTGTTCCGGTCCTTGCCAGCGAGGAATACTGGCGTGCGCACGCTGAAGAAATGTTCATAGTGCTATTGGCCGATGCCCTGCGCCAAAGCCAAACAATGCAAGAAACCCAGGCACGGACTTTGATGTACCGTCTGCCTTCCAAGGAAGCGCCAGACGGATTGCGAACAGTGCCGCTGTTTATTGAAAATGATTCCAGGCATCCGCTTCTGATGCGGCTGTAATACTCCTCATCTTGATCATTGATTCATGCCCCTGCTCAACGCTGACCGGCTTTCCATCGCTTTTGGAGCTGAAAAACTGCTGGATAACGCCAGTTTCCAGCTTGATTCCGGTGAGCGGGTCTGTCTGACCGGCCGCAATGGCACCGGTAAAACTACTTTGCTGCGGCTGCTGGCGGGTGAATTGCAGCCGGACAGCGGTGATCTCTGGCGCCAGCCGGGTTTGCGTGTCGCGACGCTAGCCCAGGAACTGCCGGCGGATACCACGGCAACTACCTTTGAAATCGTCGCTGGCGGGCTGGACGGATTGGGTGAGTTACTGGCTGAATATCACGAAGCAGCGGTGCATCTGACACACGACGCTACATCGGAGCAATTGCAGCGGGTTGAACGTTTGCAGCATGAGCTGGAAGCGCGCGACGGCTGGCGCTGGCAGCAACGGGTAGAGGCAGTGATGACCCGGTTGCAACTGCCGGCAGATACGCCGCTGGGGGAATTGTCCGGTGGCTGGCGGCGGCGAGTGCTGCTAGGACGGGCGCTGGTGAGTGAGCCGGAGGTTTTGCTGCTGGATGAGCCCACCAACCATCTCGATCTGGAAACCATCCAGTGGCTGGAAGAAGAGCTGCTGGAGTTCCGGGGCGGCCTGCTGTTTGTCACCCACGATCGTGCGTTGTTGCAACGGCTGGCGACCCGGTTATTGGAGCTGGATCGTGGTGTGCTGACCTCTTGGCCGGGCGACTACACCGTGTTTCTAGAAAAAAAAGCGGCGTTGTTAGAGGTTGAAGCCCGGCATAACGCTAAATTTGATAAGAATCTGGCTCAGGAAGAGGCGTGGATTCGCCAAGGTATCAAGGCCCGGCGGACTCGCAACGAAGGCCGGGTGCGGGCATTACTGGCGTTGCGTGAAGAACATCGTCAACGCCGCGAGCAAACGGGCAAGGCCCGTTTCGAGCTGGAACAGGCGGAGATATCGGGCAAACGGGTCATCGAGGCAAAAAGCATTCGTTATGCTTGGCAGGATACACCGCTGATTTGTGATTTTTCTGTCCAAATCATGCGTGGCGACCGTATTGGTCTGATCGGCCCCAATGGTTCGGGTAAGACCACGTTATTAAATCTGTTGCTGGGGCGATTGACGCCGGATGCCGGGCAGGTCCGGCTGGGAACGAAACTGGAAATAGCCTGGTTTGACCAATTGCGTGAACGGCTGGACCCTGAACAGACGGTGCTGGATGCGGTCGCTGAAGGCCGGGAAACGGTAGCGATCAATGGCCGCTACCGGCATGTGATTGGCTATCTGGGCGATTTTTTGTTCACTCCTCAGCGGGTGCGTTCTCCGGTCAAGTCCTTGTCCGGCGGCGAACGCAATCGTTTGTTATTGGCGCGGCTGTTCAGCCAGCCGGCGAATCTGCTGGTGATGGATGAGCCGACGAACGATCTCGATCTGGAAACGCTGGAGTTACTGGAGGAGCTGCTGCTGGACTATAGCGGTACGCTGTTATTGGTCAGCCACGACCGGGCATTTCTGGACAATGTGGTTACTAGTTGTCTAGTGTTCGAAGGCAGCGGGACGGTGCGTGAATACGTGGGCGGCTACAGCGATTGGTTGCGGCAGCGGCCTGCGCCGAAACCGGCGCCGGTTGCCAAACCAGCTCAGTTACCTAAATCTGTGTTGCCGCCCGCGCCGAAGCCAGTGCGACCCGGCAAGCTTAGTTACAATGAGCGGCGGGAGCTGGAACAATTGCCGGCACGGATCGAGGCACTGGAACAGCATCAGCAGGCGTTGCAAATTCTGACCGCCGATCCGGCATTCTACAAGCAGGAACCGGAAACAGTGGCCCAGCGGCTGGGGGAGTTGCGGGCACTGGAGGCAGAATTGGAAGTGGCCTATGAACGCTGGGCAGCGCTAGAGGAATAAATGATTTTGGGCCGTGCTACGGCTTTATGGCTGGAAATATTCATAACGTCCCTTGCCATTCCTCTTGGCCTGATACATGGCGGTATCGGCGTAATGCAGCAGCAGGGCGCTTTCGGTGGCAGTGTCGGGGCATAGGCTAATGCCGATACTCGCACGAGTATGGACTTCGTGGCTTTCTAATTTGAAAGGTTCATCCAGCGCCTGGATAATTTTTTCCGCAATAATGCCTGCATGCTGAGGGTCAGTCAGGTTCTCCAGCAGGATAGCGAATTCATCGCCGCCAATGCGGCATACAGTGTCTCCGGTGCGTAGGCAGGCAGTGAGCCGGCGGGCAACGCTGCGTAACAATTGATCACCCATGCGGTGGCCTAAAGTGTCATTGATTGGCTTGAAACCGTCCAGATCGATAAACATCAAGCCAGCGCGGTCCTGGCGGGCCAGTGTGCTTTTTACAATGAACTCCAGGTGTTCGTTGAAGTAATAGCGATTCGGCAGGCCAGTCAAGGCGTCATAATGCGCTAATTGATTGAGGTGCCGGTTGGAATTCTCGTGCTCTCTTAGTTTGCGTTTCAGTCCGGCCTCGCACCGTTCAACAAATCCGAGCATGAGGTTGAAACCATGCGCTAGTTGACCGATTTCGTCATGGCGGTTGCTATCGGCGCGAAGCTGATAATCGTGTTGCTCTGACACCTTGTGCATCAGTTCGGTCAATTCAAGCAGCGGTCGCGTAATCACCTGCTGTAAACGATCCATCAACGAAAGCGCTGCCAGTAAGGCCGCTAACACAATTAGAATGACCACACCCATAAAGCCCAGGAGACGCTGATACAGGGCGTTGAGACTGACTTTCAGATAGATGAGTCCGGTCGATTGATTAGGTAATGGGATTGGTTCGAATACTTCCAGGTATTGCCAGCTCAGCGTAGAGGCCGTTGCCAGATGAGGTGACTTTACCGGAGCACCGGTAGTAATAGAGATACCGGTGTTTTTGTCGTAGGCCGCAATAAGCTGGCCACTGGGAAGATAAAAAGCAGCTTGGATGATACTAGGATTGAAATGCAGGCTTTGCAGTAGTTTTTGAGCGGCTTTTTGATCTTCAAACGCCAGTGCTGCGCTGCTATTTTCACCTAGGATATGAGCCATGATGAGTGTGTCATGCAGCGAATTTTGCTGAGAAGAGAAAAACCCTAGACTGGCTAGCGAAAAATTGACTAATAACATGGCCGATCCTAAGGAAACCCATTGCGTGGTCCGGAGTTTGCCTTTGATCGAGAGATTATTGAACCAAACACCCAGAGATTTCATTGAGTCTGCCGTGCATAAATCGAACGTCAGTTTTATTATGTGACATAATACTCAAAATTGATAGGGTGTCTTAGGCAGGTGCCGATACATGCCGCTGCTTGAACACCGGAGGTCAATGCAAGGCATCGGGAATGCTGGTAACGCTGGGGGCGGCGGTATCTTGCCAGTAACGATGTAAGCCGCTGGTACCGGTCAGTGTCTGGGATTTTCAGGCGGCAGGGGGACTTTCAAATTGATCCACGCATGATTGCATCAGGGTCGCTGATTGCCGCCCGCCAGCTTGGAATCAATATAGCGGCAATGTAAGGCAACACCGTGATTGCCAGTAATACCAGAACCTGTTGCGGGTTTATCACGGGTGTTAATTGAAAGTCGGGATACAGCACTGCCCAGCCTTTCAGCACAGGAGTGAATAATTGGGTACCGCCGTGGAAAGTTTGCCAATAGGCCAGAACATAGCCGGCAAGAAAGGCTGTCAGCGAGAGTAATGTTCCCTCCCAAAGTTTCATAATCAGGATATCGCTAGTTTCCCAGCCAATTGCTTTGAGAATGCCAATCTCACGTTTCTCTTCGGCGCTCAATCCAGCGGCCTTGTCCCAGGCCAGAATGATGAACGCTAGCAATGACCCGCCCAGAGCGGCGAAGATTATGCCTTCGCGCCAATTAAATATGGCATCGTAAGTGCATAATATCTCGGTACGCAGGATTGGGCGGCTGCCTGGCAAAGCTAGAGCGATTTTTCGGGCGACTGTAGGTGCTTCCCGAGGATTGCGCACCGTCAGCACGGCATCGGTGAAAACATCCGGCGGGAGCTGGAACAGTTGCTGGTAGCCCGCGTTGGAAAGCAGTACTAGATCTGCGCTCAGCAATTCCGAGGCGGAGTCCAGCACTCCAGTAATTTTCAGCGGTAGAGGTTGGCCGGTGGCCGTGCGCAAGCTGAAGTAATCACCGGTGCCAATCTGGCGAGTGCGCGCCAGCGTTGCACCGATCAGGATTTCATCTGCGGCCAACCCCCGGTTTGGTGCCGCCATTAGAGTGTAATTGGCCTTAATGATGGGATCATAGTAATAACCCCACAGCCGGCCTTGTACAGAACTGACCCCGCGAATGCGCTGTAACGATCCTAACCAGTCCGCTGGCAGCAGATCATGGCGGCCGGCTACCAGTTTTTGTACGATGACTTCGGGCGCATCTTGTAACAGGAGCACTGCTTCGCGCCGCAATCCCTCGCTGATCAGCAGCACTGCACTGAACAGAAATACCAGCAGCGTATAAACCAGCAGTAGACCGAGATTGCGGGTCTTGCGTCGTAACAAAGTGGTTAGCGTGTAGTCGATGAGGTATTTCTGCCGTTCAAAAAAAATGCGCATACCTTTTTCTTGGATTAGGTTCCTGTTAATTCCGGTTTCGTATGATAACCGCGTGGGGTATAGACCCATTTTCCGGCCTGCCGGGTTTCGCTGTTACCAACTATAACAAGGGACAGCATGTTGAGCGGTTCCGGGTCAAGTTCACCGAGAGTGGTCACTGTGAGCTGCTCGCCTTTGCGGGTGACGTTAAAGGCAACGATTACTGGAGTTTCTGGTGCCCGGTAACGCAGCAGAATTTCCCGCGCTTGGAGCAGCTGCCAGGAGCGTTTATTGGAAACGGCGTTGTAAAAAGCAATCGCGAAATCACCCTGACCGGCCAAGCCGATCCGCTTGGCGATTAACTCCCAAGGTGTTAGCAGATCGGAGAGGGAGATCACACAGAAGTCATGCGCCAGTGGTGCTCCCACCCGCGCCGCCGCTGCTTGCATGGCGGAGATGCCAGGGATGACTTCGATCTCGACCTCTGCCCATTCTGGTTTCGGCTTGCGCGCTAATAGTTCGAACACAAGGGTAGCCATGCCGTAGATGCCTACGTCACCACTGGAAATCAGTGCTGTAGTCCGGCCACTGGCAGCTAGATCAAGCGCTAGTGTGGCGCGGCCAATTTCCTCGCCCATCGGGGTTTTGTGTCGGATCTTGCCTTCGGTCAGCTCGCCGAGCAAGTTGAGGTACAAGCCGTGACCAGCCAAGTCGGTACAAGATTCTAGCGCCGTGCGAGCGGCGGGGCTGAGGTGCTCCAGCCCGCCAGGGCCAGTGCCAATGAGGTAGAGACGGTTCATGATGTCCTTGGGATTAATTGGTTACGCTATTTAAAGAAAGCGATTGGGTAATCGCGCAGACTAATTACGGTGACCACATCGGATAGTTTTTATGCAAATAGCGTTGTTCAGCCAGCAGGATATTGAGGGGAATTTCCTGGTGGAGATAGAGCGCGATTTCATCGTCTTGCGCACGGATTACCGTGCCTTCAATATTGATCTGGGTGTTATGGTGGAGGTGGAGAGTGCCTTTGATCAACTGGTATAGATGGGGTGCTGGAGCTTTGGGGGCCGCGTAGCGCAAGCCGCGCGCTGAGACATCCATGACCATAAACGCTTTTTTCTTCTCCAAAAGCAGGGAAGGGTATGCTGTCATCGGGTAGTAGATACGATGAAATTCACGCCGTTCGGCACCTTCTGCGGAGTTGGTTGCGGAGGATGAATCTGGCAGGATAGGTGTCAAGCTGCGATCTGTGGTTTTGACAACATCTCCGGATGCCTTGAGCAGGTGACGCTCTTCGCTGCGCAGGAGTGTGGAGGGAATCTCCCGGTTAGGGAGATAGAGAACGATCTCATCCTCTTCGGCCCGTATGACTACGCCTAGTATCGGAACTTGCGCGCCATGACGGAAGCAAAGCAATCCTGTCACTTGCTCGCCAGGGGTTGGCAGCATTCCTGAGAGAGCGGCATACCGGATGCCATGTGCTGAACAGTCGATAACAGCATGGCTGTCCTTATGGATCAGTAGTTGCGGGCGCTTAGCAGGGGGAAACTGGAGCCGGTAATGCTCGCGTCTTTCCTTTTCGATAGGGGTGGTCAGCATGGGTATCGGCAGCTTAGCGTTAACGATGAGATCCGGCATTTTCCGACATTTATTGTGTTGTCAGGTGGAGTCTAGCGCAGAAATCGCCTGAATTTCACAGTACAGGTGACCCTCACCGAGCAGGATGTCGATGGTGCTGCCAACGCTGGCTTGATCGGCACGCCGTAGTATCTGTCCGTTGGGATGGCAGCGTGCGATGGCGTAGCCGCGATTTAGCGTAGCTAAGGGACTCAGAGCGTGTAGATGGGCACTCAGGCTTTGTAAGCGCTGGGTTGCTGTTTGCAGGCACTGGCGGGTTGCCGTTAACAAGCGCTGATCCAGTTCATCAAGCCGCTGGGCGTGATCATGCAGGCGCTGACGCGGGTGCAGCCGGTCCAGCCGACGGGCGAGCTCGTTCAGCCGCTGATGTTGTGTATCGAGACGATGGCGTAGCCCCCGCGCTAGCCGTTCATTTAATAACCGGATCTGATTTAGCCACTCCAGCCGGTCGGGACTGGCTAGTTCCGCCGCTGCAGTTGGGGTGGCAGCGCGCTGGTCGGCGGCGAAATCGGCAATGGTGACATCAGTTTCATGGCCAATGCCAGTGACCAGCGGAATCGTGCAAGCGACGATAGCGCGTGCTACGCTTTCCTCGTTAAATGCCCATAAATCTTCTAACGAGCCGCCGCCACGCACCAGTAACAGCGTGTCGCAACTGCGTTGCCCGGAAGCCTTCCGGATGGTCTGAGCAATGCGTTCCCCCGCGCCAGCACCTTGTACCGGAACCGGATAGAGCAATACCAGCAGGCTGGGAAATCGCCGGCGCAGCGTCGTAAGCACATCACGAAAGGCAGCCCCGCTGGGCGAGGTGATGACACCGATGCGTTGAGGAAAGCAGGGTAGGGGTTGTTTGCGCTCCAAGGCAAATAATCCTTCCTGTTCCAGCCGGAACCGCAATTCATCGTAAGCCTGCCGCAGCGCGCCAATACCGGCTTCTTCGAGATATTCGGCGATAATTTGAAAGTCGCCGCGTGGTTCATAGAGGCTAACCCGGCCTCGCATCAATACATGCTGGCCGTTGCGGAGACTCTCCCGGAATAGCCAGGCACGGTTTTGGAACAGGGCGCAACGGATTTGCGCCTTGGCATCCTTAAGCGAGAAATACAGGTGCCCTGAAGAGGGACGGGATAAATTAGAAATTTCACCTTGCACCCAGATGTTTGATAAATGGTTCTCCAACAGCAAACGGGCCGCCTGCGTCAGTTCGGAAACAGTATGGATTGTCTCGGTGGTAGAGGGCATGGCGGTCTTTAATCAGTGATCTGGTTCAAGTAGTGTGCGGCAGGTTATGCGGATCAGCGACAGGCATTTCACAGAGATTCGCTCTTTTTGGCCAATGTGCAGACAGCGCTGGAATTAACGCGGTTGAGCCATTTCCATATCCGGCAACCTCTAGGATGCGGCTGGCGAAATCAACTGGCTGGGGGTATGATCATAAAGTCAAATTTTTAGATAATTCCAGCTCCCTCATCCTAGCTTGTACTTCGGGCAATAGGGACTGAACGAAGGCGCAAAGATAACAATCATTCCTAAATCAGGAGACATCGCATGTATAAACTTGTCCTCATCCGCCACGGTGAAAGCCAATGGAACATGGAAAACCGTTTCACCGGCTGGGTGGACGTCGATCTGTCCGACAAGGGCCGCGAGGAAGCCAAAAAAGCGGGTCAAACTCTGAAGAAGGAAGGCTATGTCTTCGATGTGGCCTACACCTCGGTGCTTAAACGCGCTATTCATACCTTATGGACAGTGCTGGATGAACTCGATCAGGCATGGATTCCAGTACATCGGAGCTGGCGTCTCAACGAGCGCCACTATGGCGCCCTTGCCGGTCTGAATAAGTCGGAAACAGCAGCCAAACATGGGGAAGAACAAGTTAAAGTCTGGCGGCGCAGCTTTGATATTCCGCCTCCGCCACTGGCAGCAAGCGATCCGCTTCACCCAAGCCATGATCCGCGCTACGCCGGACTCGATCCGCGTGTGTTGCCAGGTACTGAAAGCCTTAAGCTTACTATTGATCGAGTGCTGCCGTATTGGCACGATGTCCTGGTACCAGCCATTCGTTCGGGTAAACGGGTCGCGATAGCTGCACATGGCAATAGTCTGCGGGCGTTGGTCAAGTATCTGGATGATATGTCAGATGAGGCAATTGTCGCTCTCAATATCCCGACCGCTGTGCCCTTGGTCTATGAGCTGGACGCCAATATGCGGCCCATCAAGAACTATTATCTTGCTGACCCTGAGGAACTGAAAAAACTGATGGATGCGGTCGCTAATCAGGGTAAGGCCAAGTAAGGCGTTCGATATCAGAAGTATAGGTTGGGTTGCCAGCAAAACGGCAACCCAACATTCTCCCGGTAATAACCAAAATTTCCGTACCTGCCGCGCAATTTCCAGACCATTCCCGTTGTCTTAAGTCGGCATCATCCTGATAATTTAATTCTCTTTTATGTTTTATCCCTCACCTTGAGCATTTCGGAGCGAAGATGAGTGCTGTAACCCGATACGGTCTGGCGTTGGCGCTGAGCTTTTTGGCGGGTATTTCACTGACGGCGGTTTACGCCGGCCGGGCTGAAAAGAGCGCGCCGCCGGAAAGCAAGTTGCCGCTTGATGAATTGCGTACCTTTACCGGTGTCCTTGATGCAGTCAAGCAGGATTACGTTGAACCGATCGAAGATAAGATGTTGCTGGAAAACGCTATTCGTGGCATGTTGAGCAACCTGGATCCGCACTCGGCCTACCTGGACGCCGAAGCCTTTCAGGATTTGCAGATTGGTACTTCCGGCGAATTCGGTGGACTTGGCATTGAGGTTGGACAGGAAAATGGCTTTATCAAGGTCATTGCCCCGATTGACGATACTCCTGCCCAGCGGGCCGGTATTCAGGCTGGCGATTTGATTATCCGATTGGACGATGCCTCACTCAAGGGTATGGCCTTGCCGGATGCGATCACAAAGATGCGCGGCAAGCCAAATACGTCTATTGTTCTGACGATCGTCCGTGAAGGGGTAAAAAAGCCATTCAAGGTCAAACTGGTCCGTGAAATTATTCAAGTCAGAAGTGTTAAGAGCCGCCTATTGGAACCAGGATTTGGCTACCTGCGTATCACTCAATTCCAGGCTAAGACTGAAGTAAATCTTCAAGATGCATTGCAAGATCTGAAAAAACAGAATCAAGGCACACTCAAGGGATTAATCCTGGACTTGCGTAATAATCCTGGTGGGGTGCTGAATGGCGCAGTTGATGTGGCTGACAATTTTCTCGATGAGGGCGTCATTGTGCAGACCAAGGGACGTGACCAGGACTCCGAGCAAACCTTTAAAGCTACTGCTGGTGATCTGCTTGAAAAAGCGCCTATGGTGGTGCTGGTGAATGGCGGCTCGGCCTCAGCTTCGGAAATCGTTGCTGGCGCGTTGCAGGATCACCGGCGGGCACTGGTTCTGGGTGAACGCACCTTCGGCAAAGGCTCAGTGCAGACAATTTTGCCGCTAGGTAACGGCACAGCGGTCAAGCTGACCACTGCTCGCTACTACACTCCGAATGGCCGCTCGATCCAAGCAGAGGGCATCAAGCCTGATATCGAACTCAAGACGCTCAAGGTTGCTGACGAGATCACCGATACTGGTCTGATCAAGGAAGCGGATCTGACCGGCCATTTGCAGAATGATGGCGGTAATGGCGCTGATCCGGTTCCTGATGAAACTGAATCTTCGCCTTTACCTGCACCCCAGACCACTGTAGGCGCCAATAGTGAATTGGCGAAAAGTGATTACCAATTGTATGAGGCGTTGAACATGCTCAAGGGCATGACTTTGTTGCAAAGCCACAGCGCCCATCCGCAATCTCCTCTCCCGGAAGAGGGAGCAAAAGGTTAAAAGAATCTCCTAGTGGCGGTGGGTTGGATGTGTGGACAGTGGTAATCCAATATGATCAAAATTTATAAATCATTCAGCGTGACCTAACGTAATTAACCGGCTGGTCCGTTTAAGGAGCGATCCTATGGTTCATGTACTTGTTCCTCTCGCCCAAGGTTGTGAAGAACTGGAAGCCGTGACAATTATTGATCTGTTGCGCCGGGCAGGCGCCGGCGTGACAGTCGCTGGATTGGAAGATGGCCCAGTAACGGCCTCACGCGGAGTCGTTATCATGCCGGAAACGACCTTGGAGGCAGTGCTGGACCAGGATTTCGATTTAATCGTTTTGCCAGGTGGCCTGGGTGGTGCCCAACGGCTCGAAGCAGATCGACGGATTTCTGCATTACTACAGCGGATGACGGAACAAGGCCGCTATGTGGCGGCTATCTGCGCCGCGCCGAAGGTGTTGGCCAGTGCGGGTCTGCTCGAAAATCGTGAGGTCACGGCTTATCCAGGGATCCTTGATGATCAGGCCGGTGTCCGGTTGAGCAGCGCTGCCGTAGTGCGTGATGGGACGTTCATTACTTCACGTGGCCCTGGCACGGCGATGGATTTTGCCTTGACCCTGATCGAAACGCTATGTGGCCGCCAGGTGCGCGATACTGTGGAAGCGGCATTGCAACGATCATAGATGGGCAGCGATCAAACATCCCATGGCCACGCACTGATCAGTAAACCAACACCGATCCCGCCTAACAGCCAGCTCAGCAGCGGCGCGTGCCACAATTCAACACCATTTTGAGCATCGAATCCGAGAATTATAGCGGCGCTGACGATCAGAGCTGCTCCGGCAGCCGCGTGGAAATTGCGCCGGCTGGCCCGGTACACATCCTGCCGCAACTGGTCCAGTTCTTGTTTACGCAGACGGACGGCTAAATCCCCGGCGTTTGCCTGCTTGAGCAGGCCATAGATCATATTGGGTAAATCGGGGGTCTGATCTGTCCAACGTGGGATGTAATACTTGATGCGATTAAGCACCGAGCGTGGTCCGATCCTATCGCGCATCCACTTTTCCAGGAAGGGCTTAGCCGTTTTCCATAAATCCAACTCTGGATCGAGTTGCCGGCCCAGCCCTTCGATATTCAGCAAGGTCTTCTGTAGCAATACCAATTGCGGCTGTACTTCCATGTTGAAGCGGCGGGCAGTCTGGAACAGCGTCAACAGGAATCCACCGAAAGAGATGTCCTTGAGGGGCCGGTCAAAGATCGGTTCTGATACGGTGCGAATCGCTGACTCGAATTCGTCGACCCGGGTTTCCGGAGGCACCCAGCCGGATTCGATATGTAATTCTGCGACCCGCCGGTAGTCACGTTGAAAGAACGCCAGGAAATTCTCGGCTAGATAGTGCTGATCGGTGGGGCTAAGAGTACCAATGATGCCGAAATCTACGGCGATATAGCGAGGATCGTCAGGGTCTTCAGCGTTGACGAAGATATTGCCGGGATGCATATCGGCGTGGAAGAAGCTATCGCGGAATACTTGGGTGAAAAAGACCACCACGCCCCGTTCCGACAGCTTCTTCATATCCACCCCGCGCCGCTGTAACTCAGCAATATTGCCGACGGGGATGCCATGAATCCGTTCCATGACCAACACATTGCGCCGGGTTTCCGGCCAGAATACTTCAGGGACGTACAGGATTGGCGAATCCTTAAAATTATGCCGCAACTGGCTGGCATTGGCTGCTTCGCGCACCAGGTCCAATTCGTCGAAGATGGTTTTCTCGTACTCGGTGACTACTTCCAATGGCCGTAACCGGCGGCCTTCCCGCCAGTAGCGCTGGGCGAGACGAGCGATGATATAGAGCAACTCGATGTCACGGCGGATAATTTTTTCAATACCGGGGCGCAATACTTTGACGATGACCTCGCGGCCATTCAATAGTCGAGCGACATGGACTTGGGCGACACTAGCCGATGCGAGCGGTTGCAGATCGAATTTGGTAAATATCGCTTCCAGGGGTTGCCGGTAAGCTTTTTCGATAATTGCTCGTGCTTGATCACCCGCAAATGGCGGTACCCGGTCCTGTAATTTGGTCAGTTCTAAGGCGATATCATCAGGGAGCAGGTCGCGGCGAGTGGATAGCATTTGGCCGAATTTGACAAAAATTGGCCCCAAATCTTCCAGTGTCAGCCGAATGCGCTCACCGCGCGTCAGATGTAATTCTTCACGCGGTATCCAGTTCCAGGGCAACAGATGCCGGAGGAAAGCAATGGGTCGAAATAAATGAGTGGCCAGGATAATATCGTCCAGACCGTGACGCACCAAAACCCGGTTGATGTGCAACAACCGTAGCAGTTGGGCAGGACCGGGAATGCCTCCGGCACGCATGGGCGGGAGCAGGCGCTAGATCGGGTTGCCGCCGGCCAGTTGCCGGCGCAAGCGAATGATGCGCGCTTCAAGCCGATCTACATCTTCACGCAGAATATCTACGGCACTTAGAAAGGATTCGACGGCAGGGTGTGGCGGCAGGGTACGCAACTCCTGTTGCAGATACTCGCTACAGTCACGCAGGAGGGTTGCAGAAGTATGCTGACCCCATTGACGGAGTCCACGCCAGAATGTACCGAGTTCATGAGCGAGCGCATCACCGGTCACCTTTGAGATCTGCTCTTCCCAGTCGATATCCAATCGAGCTAGCAGGGTCTGAAATTGCCGGCCGGCGTTACTGTCGCCCTCTATGGTAATTTCACCATTGACCGGTTGACCACGCCATTGCCGAATCAGCACCGGTAGTGTGCCGCGAATGTGTACGGTAGGTTTGCTTTCGTAGCAGTCAGTTATCCGGATACCTTCCGGTCCAGGAAATAAATAGAGGGTCAGGCCTATTCCTTCCGGCTCGATAGCGACCACCACACCATCCAATCCGGCTAGGTATGGCAAGATTTCTGGATCAAGACGCAGGTAACGGTTCAGCGCAATCTCCAAACCAGCAGTGATGAATGTTGGGGCCATCATCAAAATTTGTAACCACGATGTACCGCAACAATGCCGCTACTCAGATTAAAGTACTGGCAGCGTTCGAAGCCGGCTGCTTCCATCATGTGCAACAGAGTGCTCTGATCGGGATGCATACGGATGGACTCGGCTAAGTAGCGGTAACTGGCGGTGTCACCGGCAACCAGCTTGCCGAGAAACGGCAATACTGCAAACGAATACAGGTCATACGCCGGCTTCAAACCGGGTACAACGGGATGAGAAAATTCAAGGATGATAGCCCGCCCGCCCGGTTTCAGTGTCCGGTACATCGCCTCCAAGGCCCGTTCCTTGCGGGTGACGTTACGTAGACCAAACCCGATGGTCAGGCAGTCGAACGTATTATCGGGAAACGGCAGTTGCTCGGCATCAGCTTGCACGTAGACGATATTGCCTACTGCGCCTTCATCGACCAGCCGTTTGCGTCCTTCATGCAACATGCTGGCGTTAATGTCTGATAATACCACCAAGCCCTTGGGTCCGGCCATGTGCAGCAACCGGCTGCTTAGATCACCAGTACCACCGGCCAAGTCCAGTACCCGGTCGCCCCTGTGAATGCCACAAAGGCTTACGGCAAAGCGCTTCCACAGGCGGTGAACACCCAGTGACATCAGGTCATTCATCAGATCGTAGCGGCTGGCGACTGAATCAAAGACACCAGCGACCTTGCGGGCCTTTTCGTTGGCAGCCACCGTCTGATAGCCGAAATGTGTCGTTTCAGGTTTTTGCATGATTCTCAGGAAGCCTTAACCTCTCACCCTCAGCTTTTTCTTCAAAGGGAGGGGAGGGGGTGAAGGATTATACGGAAATCAGTCTTGGCGCTCATGGCCTGTCTCGGCCAGCCGGCGCAGGTAATCTTGCCAGTGACTTTCCTGATTCACGCTCAGATCATACAGGACATCCCAGGAATACAATCCGGTCGCATGGCCATCATCAAATACCAGCTTGACGGCGTAATGTCCTACTGGTTCGATGGCGGTGATATTCACCTGCTCCTTGCCAGTCACCAGCGTTCCAGTTCCAGGGCCGTGGCCACGCACCTCAGCAGAAGGGGAAAACACCCGCAGATATTCACACGGTAACTGGGAACGGGAGCCGTCCTCAAAGGCAACTTCTAGAATACGGGAGGTCTGGTGTAACTTAATTTCGGTTGGATGAACGCTCACGAACAGGCCTCAAGGGTATGGAAATCCTTTCCTTCCCCTGAGTGAGGGGGAAGGGTTAGTAAGGAGAAGGAGTTTACAGAATATAACGGGTAAGGTCTTCATCCTTAATCAGTTCACTCAGGTGGGTGTCTACATAGGCACCATTAACCACGATCTCATCGCCGGAATGGTCAGGCGCTTCGAAAGAAACTACTTCCAGCAACCGCTCCATAACCGTGTGTAGCCGGCGAGCGCCGATATTCTCGGTGCGCTCATTGACCTGATAAGCGACCTCAGCAATGCGCCGCACCCCATCCATCGTGAATTCTAGCTTGAGATCTTCGGTTGCCAATAAGGCGATGTATTGCTCGGTCAGTGAGGCATCTGGCTCGGTCAAAATTCGCACAAAATCCTCAGTGCTTAGTGCGCTCAGCTCGACCCGGATTGGCAGACGGCCTTGCAATTCAGGAATTAAATCTGAAGGCTTGGCTAGATGAAATGCTCCAGAGGCGATAAATAGAATATGATCAGTGCGTACCATACCGTATTTAGTCGATACCGTGCAGCCTTCTACCAGCGGTAGTAAGTCGCGCTGGACCCCCTCGCGAGACACGTCCGGACCACCGTATTCACCACGTTTGGCGACCTTGTCGAGTTCGTCAAGAAATACAATACCATTTTGCTCCACTGCTGCCAGTGCTCGCAGCTTGAGTTCTTCCTCATTGATCATCTTAGCCGCTTCCTCTTCCTGCAACAGCTTAAGAGCATCTTTAACCTTCAGTTTGCGGGTGCGTGTACGGCCATTGCTGAGATTTTGGAACAGACTTTGCAACTGGTTGGTCATTTCTTCCATGCCAGGGGGGGCCATAATCTCCACACCAACCGGCCGCACCGAAATCTCAATTTCGATATCCCGGTCATCCAGATCACCTTTCAGTAGCCGGTCACGCATCTTTTGCCGGGTGCTAGAATGATCGGATGGTGCTGGTTCGTTCGCAAAACCAACGCTACGTGGTCGAGGCAGCAGTGTGTCCAACACCCGCTCGTAGGCGGCTTCCTCAGCAAGATGCCGTACTTTTTGCATTTCCTCTTCGCGCACCATTTTCACCGATCCATCCATCAGGTCGCGAATGATAGATTCCACATCACGGCCGACATAACCGACTTCGGTGAATTTAGTGGCCTCGACCTTGATGAACGGTGCATTGGCCAGTTTGGCGAGCCTCCGGGCAATTTCAGTCTTACCGACACCGGTTGGGCCGATCATCAAGATATTCTTAGGGGTGATTTCATTGCGCAGATCCGGATTTACCCGCATCCGGCGCCAACGGTTGCGCAGAGCAATCGCTACGGCACGTTTGGCAGCATCCTGGCCGATGATATGTTTATCCAGTTCCTGGGCGATTTCTCGGGGAGTCATCTCCGACATGGCAAGGCTACCATCCACGGGTAAAGCGGAAATAGGATGACGAACACACCGGCTACGAACACCGGTTCATGCGCCCGCCAGTTCTTCAAAACTTAAATTTTCGTTAGTGTAGATGCAGATGCTGGCGGCGATTTTCAATGCCTGTTCGACAATGATTCGTGCATCAAGCTCGGTATGCTCTAGTAACGCTTGAGCTGCAGCTTGGGCGTAGGCTCCGCCAGAGCCGATGGCAGCTAGGTTGCGCTCTGGCTCGATTACATCGCCGGTGCCGGAAATAATGAGTGTGGCCTGAAGGTCAGCGACGATCAACAATGCTTCCAGACGCCGTAGCAACCGGTCCGTACGCCAGTCTTTGGCCAATTCCACAGCCGCGCGGGTCAAGTTACCGCTATGTTTTTCCAGCTTACCTTCGAAGCGTTCGAATAGCGTAAAGGCATCAGCAGTACCGCCTGCAAATCCAGCAATGATTTTATTCTGGTATAGCCGCCGTACTTTGCGGGCGTTACCTTTCATGACGGTGTTGCCTAAAGTCACTTGTCCGTCGCCGCCAATCACCACCTGGTCCTTGCGACGAACAGCTAGCACCGTAGTGCCGTGTAATGCTGAATCCATAATCCTGCCTCGCTGATTGTGGAGATTGTACACAATTCACAGTTGTTGTAATGGAGCTGATTACAGAATCATCAAGTGCATCCAGCCAAAAAAAAGCCCCGGTTACAAGGGGGAATGGAACCGGGGCGAATATGGTATCCAGTTTCATCAACCGGATATAGCCCGCTCAGGGAGGGAAGCGGACAGGCGTAAGGGCTTACGCTTACCTTCTAGGATAAGGATAATCCAAAAAAGTTCAACGGGTATTTAGCAAATCAGCATAGAGATCATGCTCATCGGCATCTACGATCTGTACCTTAGTAAACTCACCGACCGATAATTTTACACCTGCTTCGATGTAAACTACGCCATCGATCTCTGGCGCATCGGCGGTAGAACGGGCAATAGCCGTCCCCTCTTCCTCATTAATGGCGTCGACCAGCACAGTCAATGTCTGGCCAATTCTCCTTTGCAAGCGTTGGGCGCTGATCATGGCTTGAAGCTCCATCAGCTGAGCCTGTCTTTCCTGTTTGATCTCTTCTGGAACTGGATCGGGCAAAGCGTTAGCGGTCGCGCCATCCACCGGTGAATAGGTAAAGCATCCGACTCGATCCAGTTCGGCCTCGCGCAAAAAATCCAGCAATTGCGCGAAATCATCCTCGGTTTCACCAGGAAAACCGACGATAAAAGTGCTACGCAGGGTGAGGTCAGGGCAGATTGCCCGCCAGCGGCGGATGCGCTCCAGAGTATTGCTGCTGTTGGCGGGGCGCTTCATCGCCTTCAGAATACGTGAGCTAGCATGTTGCAGTGGTATGTCCAAGTAGGGAAGCAGCCGGCCTTCTGCCATCAATGGAATTAGTTCATCCACCTGCGGATAGGGATAGACATAATGCAGGCGTACCCAAATCTTCAATTCGCCTAGCGCGGCAGCTAGCGGTGTCAGATGGGTTTTCAGGGGCCGGCCTTTCCAGAAGCCAGTACGGTAGCGAACATCCACTCCGTAGGCGCTGGTATCTTGGGAGACAATCAGCAACTCCTTGACCCCAGCTTGCGCGAGCGTCTCCGCTTCTTGCAATACATCGCCAACCGGGCGGCTGACCAAGTCACCGCGCAATTGCGGAATGATGCAGAAGGTGCAGCGATGGTTGCAGCCCTCAGCAATTTTCAGGTAGGCATAGTGCCGGGGGGTGAGTTTGACACCTTGTGGTGGCAACAGATCCAAGAACGGGTCATGCGGTCGAGGTAGATGGGTGTGTATAGCGTCCATCACTGCCTCGCAGGCATGAGGTCCGGTCACCGCCAGCACACTTGGATGTAGATTACGCACCACATTGTCCTTGGCCCCCAGGCAGCCGGTGACAATGACTCGCCCATTTGCAGTCAATGCCTCGCCAATGGCGTTCAGTGACTCGGCCACTGCTGCGTCAATGAAGCCGCATGTGTTGACGATCACCAAATCGGCTGCTTCGTAGCTCGGTGCAATACCGTAACCCTCGGTGCGTAATCGAGTCAGGATCTGTTCGGAATCCACCAGCGCTTTCGGACAGCCTAGGCTAATAAAGCCGACTCTTGGTTCGCGATCCTTTAAAGATTGATTGTTGCTCAAGATCACATCTATTCACACTCATAACTTGCGGGTCAACCCCGAAAACCGCTAGATTATACTATTAACCGTCCAATCAGCATCTCAGTGTCGCTGACGGCAGCTTGATATCGCTCATCCAACTGTTTTTTTAGGATTTCATCCGCCATGAAGAAAGGCATTCATCCCCAGTACCACGAGGTCGTGTTCCAGGATATTTCTACAGACTTCACATTCCTTACCCGATCCACCATGAAGGCCAAGGAGACTATCCAATGGACCGATGGCAAGGAATATCCGTTGATTAAGGTGGAAGTATCTAGTCAGTCTCACCCATTTTACACAGGTAAGCAGAAAATCGTTGATACTGCTGGACGGGTGGATCGCTTCCGTCGTAAGTATGGCTTGTCTTAAGTAGCCAGCTGCTCCTATGGGATATTAATGCGGAAGATTATGAATTTTCAAAAGGCATCCTTCTGGATGCCTTTTTTCGGCGGTTGAATCCTGCCGGTTGCACAAGGATTTGCTGCAAAGCATCATGCGTTCGACTATCATTACCTGTGCATTGCAAAATGCTGTATAGAAAACTCCAATTTTTTTCGGAACACTGCCGGGTTGCCATCATTTTGACTGCTAACGCCGGGCTAATGCTGATTTTGTTGCCACCCACTCTGGAGGTTTATGAATGACAACGATTACCTTTAAGGATGATGTCACTGGCAAAGCCGTACAGATGCCGGTGCTGGCGCCGACTCAAGGCCAATCTGTAGTCGATATCGGCAAATTAGCTAAGGAGTTCGGTTATTTCACTTATGACCCTGGTTTTATGTCCACTGCAAGCTGCCAGAGTGCCATTACTTATTTGGATGGTGACAAGGGCGAGCTGATGTATCGCGGCTATCCGATCGAACAATTGGCCGAACAGTGCAATTTCTTAGAGGTTTGTTACCTGTTATTGTATGGAGAATTACCTAATATCGATAAAAAACAGATCTTTGAAACCAGTATTGCTCGCCATAACCGGATTCGCGAGAACCTGCGCCGCTTCTTGCATGGCTTTAATTATGATGCGCACCCGATGGCGATGATGGCAGCAGTGGTGAGTTCGTTATCCGCCTTTTTCCACGATAGACTTAATATCCACGATTACGAACATCGCATGGTCACTGCCCGCCGGTTGATTGCCAAGATGCCGACTATTGCTGCTGCCTGCTATAAGCATAGTATTGGTGATCCCGCGATTTATCCTCGCGATGATCTTAGCTATACCGGCAATCTGCTGTACATGATGTTTAGTCTTCCCGGCAAGCGTTATGAGGTCAATCCAATTGCTGAGCGGGCGCTGGACGTATTGTTCACCCTGCATGCAGATCACGAGCAAAATGCTTCCACCTCCACCGTGCGGTTGGCGGGTTCTTCAGGCACCAATCCTTATGCTGCGGTCGCTGCTGGAATTGCCTGCCTGTGGGGGCCAGCGCATGGCGGTGCCAATGAAGCTGTTCTCCGCATGCTTGATCAGATTGGTGAGGTCAAGAATGTCGACAGCTTTATGTCCAAGGTAAAAGATAAGAATTCTGGTGTCCGGTTGATGGGTTTTGGTCACCGGGTCTATAAAAACTTCGATCCGCGCGCCAAGATCATCAAGGATATCTGCCATGAAGTGCTAGATACCTTTGGTTATGACCCGCGCCTGGAGTTAGCAATGCGTCTGGAGGAAATCGCCCTCAGTGACGATTACTTCATTGAGCGTAAGCTGTATCCGAATGTGGATTTCTATTCTGGCATTATCTATAGCGCGCTGAAAATACCCGTTGAAATGTTCACAGTGATGTTTGCTATCGCCCGTGCCGCAGGCTGGATCAGTCACTGGATTGAAATGATCAGTGAACCTGACATGAAAATTGGCCGGCCCCGCCAGCTCTATATTGGCCCCGCCCGGCGCGATATAGTTGCGCTGGAGAACCGTCTATAAATCAGAAAATTATCTTTTGTTAGCCGTTGCCCTCTCTCCTTAATGGGGAGAGGGCATGGAATTATTGGCTTAGCCACCTTGCTTATTAGCATTCTTACGTGACTTGGAGACAACAGGCTTTTCTTCAACGCGAGCTACTTTGGTTTTGATGGCTGAGTGTTGATTGTTTGTCTTAACAGTCGCTGCCGGCGCCAGCTTGCTGCTTTTGACTACCTTGCCGGTTGATTTCTTAGCCAAAACGTTTTTACTGGTGGTTGCCAAAGCGAGTTTTGCGGGCGGTTTAGCGCTCGTTACCTTACTGGTTGCTGCTTGACGAGGACTCAGTTTGACAGATACAGCGGCGCGAGCTCCTTTCCTCTTGCTTGTTGTTGCTAATAATCTTGCCGCTGCTGGGGTGCGCTGGACGATCACCGGTGCTGGTTCCAGTTTCATCGGTGGCGGTGACGCTAAGCCATAGCGGGCGAAACCGTAGTCGAGTAAAGTGCGGGCATCTTGCCACAAAGTGCCACTGTTGGGGCTATTGAGGATGGCAACGATTAACCGGACGCCACCGCGGTCGGCTTCCCCGACAAAACAACGCCGTGCCTTAAAGGTAAAACCCGTTTTGCCACCGCGCGTACCCTCGTAAGAAACCAGCAACTGATTATGGTTAAGAACTGGTACCATCCGCCAGTCGCTATACAGTCCTTGCCCTGACTCGATACGCAGGGCCGCGCTGCGGGTGCGTACAATATCCGCAAAAACCGGATGGTTCATCGCTTGGCGAAAAATCAATGATAAATCATAGGCTGTAGTGTAGTGATCGTCATTCGGCAAACCATGTGGATTTGTAAAATGGCTATCACGCGCCCCGATTTGCCACGCCCTTGAATTCATCAGTTCGGCAAATCCGGATACTGAACCGCCTGCTGCCTCAGCCAAGGTTTCAGCAGCATCATTGCCTGATTTGAGCATGAGCCCATAGAGCAAATCTTGGACTAAGGCAACCTCACCGGCGCGCAAGCCAATTCGGCTTGGTGGTGCACTGGCTGCTTGTGGGCTGACGGGTATTCGTGCGTTCACATTGATGTGTTCCAGCGCTACCAGCGCGGTCAGCACCTTGGTAGTGCTAGCTGGCGGTAAGCGCAGCCACGGTTCCTTAGCGAACAGAATTTCGCCCGTGGTGGGGTTCATCAGTACTGCTGATCGGGCGGCAATCATTGGCGAAGCCAGAGCGATACCTTCCTGCGCTAACACCAAGCTGGCCGCCATCGATAACACAGCGGCAACTCCTATCCGGAATTGCAATTGCCAGACACAAAAACTGTTCAGAAAAAATCGTAAGGACATGCGATTGATCTCCCTCCATGTTCAGTTCGGGTTGGGCAGCCAAGAGTTTCTGGTGGTCGCAAACCCATTGCCATATTCGTATACTTAAGGAGGAACATGGTTGCTTTATTTTGGTCCAAAAAAAGTTATTAGACTAGTGTCTTCTTAAGGTACTTCGGGTTTTTGGACTGATGTCATTAACCAAACCTGCCCATCCTCAAAATCTTTAGCGATGCGATCTGCCGGTGGATCAACAAGTAGCATGCCGTAGAAATAATAAATCCCGAATGATATGGTCGAGCCGCAGGCCGCGTTGTTCAAATTTGGTCATGGGGCGCCAATTTGGGCGTGGTGCAAATCCATTTCCAGCTATGGTATTCACTAGTTCGGGAGTCGCATTGAAAATATCTAGCATTGAAAGAGCGTAGTTCTCACAATCGGTTGCTACGTGTAATTGCCCGAGCGGCTTGAGTTTATGAACAAGCAATGAGGCGCATTGCGGTTGAATAAATCGGCGCTTGCGATGACGTATCTTAGGCCAGGGATCGGGAAAGAAAATCTGAATCCGATCAAAACATTTATCGGGCAACTGCTTTTCTAGTACCTCGATGGCATCAGCGCACATCACTCGCAGATTGGTTAGTTGCAATTCTTTCGCTCTTAGTAGCAGGTGTCCGACGCCGGGTCGATGCACTTCGATACCTAGGTAATTTATGTCTGGATGTGTGGCTGCCATCGTGGCTAATGACTCGCCATCACCAAAACCAATTTCTAGAACCCATGTCGCGCGCCGGCCAAACAAGCTCTCCTGATCAAGTAATACTGTGCCGGATTCAACTCCAAACCGTTCCCAATATTCCGTGAGTGCTCGTTGTTGAGCTAAAGTCATTCGTCCTTCGCGCCGGACAAAACTGCGAATCCGCGACAGGGAAATATTATTGGCATTCGAATCATCTGAAGTTGGTATCATATAATATGCAATTTATTAAGTGTGGATGAAGTGTATTTCAATAGCTGGAAAATACGATCATTAGAATCAAAAGATAACTCAAGAATCAAAAGATAACTTATCTATCTCTTTTAAAGATTGCAAAATGATTGCAGGTAGAAAAATAGATGCTTTATAATGAGAAATTAGCTGAAATTACAGCTTTCCCTGAAATGAACAGCTTACTGTGGTGCGTAAAAATCATGAGCGATACGATCAACGATATTCTCGATTCTTCTTCACTTGATCAACTGAATACTCTGATCAGGAGAGCACAAGAAGAAATCGAACGCAAAAAGGTAGATGAAATTCAGATGACTCGTCATCGATGGATCGAGGAGGCCAGAAACTTTGGTATGTCGCCCGAGGAAGTATTGCAATACTCTGGGCGCAGGAAAGGCAGGCCCAAATATCGTAACCCGGCTGATCCTGATCAAACCTGGACCGGTCGTGGTAAGATGCCAAGCTGGCTAAAGAACGCATCAGATCCAGAGGCTTATCGCATTCCTGAGTAAAATCCGGCTTACTCATAACTCTTCGCCAAATCGAGACCACTCAAATCTTGCCAAGAGTTTATTTTAGCGTTAGGATTTTTCTATGCTAGCCTATTTGGATTCGGGTAGATATTGAAAAATTGCAAGCGGGTGTAGTTCAATGGTAGAACCTCAGCTTCCCAAGCTGATGGTGTGGGTTCGATTCCCATCACCCGCTCCAGAAAGTCAGGGTTACGTCGCTGCGTAGCCCTTTATTTTTGCCATGGCCCTTCTTTCCAGCATACCCGAAAATACCTTGATGCTGGCTTGGCCAGCCGCCCCTATCTCCAGATGATTTCCCGCGAGGAATGCCCTGCTATGATTCACGTTGCTATTGCCGGCGCTGCTGGCCGCATGGGCCGTAACTTACTCGACGCCTGCCGTCAGGCTGAAGGGGTCCGCTGCACCATTGCCTCGGAACAGGCCGATAGCCCATTTATTGGTGCCGATGTAGGAGAACTAGCCGGCATCGGCCGCCTGGATGTGCCTATTACCGCTGATTTGACACCATTCATTGATCATTTTGATGTGCTGATCGACTTCACCCAGCCAATGGCAACGCTGACTCACCTGGCTTGTTGCCGATCTGCGGGCAAGGCAATGGTGATCGGTACCACCGGGCTTTCGGCTGAACAGAAGGCAGTGATCATTGACGCTGCCAATAGCATCCCTATCGTTTTCGCACCGAATATGAGCGTTGGGGTCAACGTCTGTTTCAAGCTGCTGGAGATGGCAGCACAGGTCTTAGGAGATGAGGTGGACATCGAAATCATCGAAGCCCACCACCGGCATAAGGTAGATGCGCCTTCCGGCACAGCTCTAGCGATGGGTCAGGTGGTCGCCAAAACACTTGGAAGGAGTTTGGAACAATGCGCCATTTACGGTCGGCAAGGCGTGACTGGCGAGCGTGATCGCTCTACCATTGGCTTTGCTACGATCCGTGCGGGCGATATCGTCGGCGAGCATACAGTGATGTTTGCTGATGCAGGCGAACGTCTGGAAATTACCCATCGCGCTTCCAGCCGAATGACCTTTGCTAAGGGCGCGATCCGGGCTGCCGCTTGGCTGGCAGCTCGTCGTAGCCCAGGCCTTTTCGATATGCAGGATGTGCTGGGTTTGCGCTAAGGCGGTTAATCACGCAGTAATTCGTTAACACCAACCCGGGCGCGGGTTTTCTCATCCACCTGTTTGATAATTACTGCACAGTACAGGCTATGGCTGCCGTCGGCAGCGGGTAAGCCGCCAGGTACGACCACGGATCCTGCTGGTATCCGGCCATAGCTTACCTCACAGGTCAGCCGGTTGTAGATTTTGGTGCTCTGACCGATGTAAACCCCCATTGAAATCACTGAGCCGCGCTCTACGATTACACCCTCGACTACTTCCGAGCGGGCACCAATAAAGCAATCGTCTTCAATAATAGTGGGGCTGGCCTGCAACGGCTCTAGCACGCCGCCGATGCCGACTCCCCCGGACAGGTGGACGTTTTTGCCGATCTGGGCACAAGAGCCGACAGTCGCCCAGGTATCGACCATCGTTCCGGAGTCCACATAAGCGCCGATATTGACATAAGACGGCATGAGCACCACACCGGAGGCAATGTAGGAGCCTCGCCGGGCTGCTGCTGGTGGAACGACACGTACTCCAGCCGCCAGGAAGTCATTCTCGCCGTATTCAGCGTACTTGGGTGGCACCTTGTCGAAATAGTTGGTGTAGCCATCACGGATGATCACACTGTCGTTCAGGCGAAAGCTCAACAATACCGCTTTCTTCAACCACTGGTTAACGATCCATGTGCTGTCGCGCGGCTCAGCTACTCGCACCTTGCCTGTTTCCAGGAGGCCGAGCGCTTCTTCTATCGCTTCGCGCAATTCCGCGGGAGCAGTAGCAGGATCGAGTTCAGCTCGGTGCTCGAACGCATCTTCGATAATCCGTTGTAATTCAGTCATCAGTCAGTATCCTCAAGCGCAAACGACGTTCCCGGACTATTGAAGTTTGGGTCCAGTCGCAAAAAACCGTCATAATAGAGGGGGGATAAAGATTAGGTTGCAGATTGCTTTGACCTAATACCTGATACCTGATACCTAAATCAAGTCCTGAACAGTCGCAGACAGATATAATGAGGATCACTGGTATGTCCAAAAAGACCGTGGCGGATGACAAGAAGCCGGCCATTACCCGACCTGCTTCAGAGACGAAGAAGGAGGTGGGAAGCGCCAGCAAGCCAGTGACCGCTACCATCCAGGAATCCATGCCAGTGCCGGGGACGGCAAAGGTGGCGATGGAAGCCAGCAAACAGCCGATGGCTAAAGTGACCCGAGAATCCACACTAACTTCAGACGTGGTGAAGGTGACGGTGGATGGCCGCAAACGCATCATCATTGAAGGGGTCAGCCCGGAGATCGACGGCGGACGTTTCCCCATCAAACGCACCGTTGGCGAGACCATCGTGGTTGAGGCCGATGTGTTTACTGACGGTCATGATTCCTTGTCCTGTGTTTTGCAATATCGCAAGACCGGTGAAACTGCTTGGCAGGAAGTACCGATGTGCTTTCTGGTCAATGACCGCTGGCATGGCGAGTTCCCGGTGTTAGAACTGGGTCGCCATGAGTATATCGTCCTCGCCTGGGTGGATCACTTCAAATCCTGGCGGCATGATCTGAGCCGCTGGGAACAGGTTGAGGACATTACTCTATCCCTGCAAATCGGTGCAGAACTGGTTGGCAAAGCCGGCCAGCGGGTGGCTGGCATGGAAGGTCACTGGTTGGCGCAGCGTGCTGGAGAGTTAGTTGGACCGCAGAATTTGGAACAGCGCCGCCAACTGGGGCTGGATGAGGAACTGGCACAGAAGATGTTCCGTTATGCCGACCGGACACTAGCGCTAGGTTACAGTAAGACTTTGAACGTGGTGGTGGAAGATGAGCGCGCCCGTTTCAGCACCTGGTATGAAATGTTTCCGCGTTCGTGCAGCCCGGTTCCTGGCAAGCATGGAACTTTCAAGGACTGCGAAGCCTGGCTGCCACGCTTGGCAGCAATGGGCTTCGATGTACTGTACTTTCCGCCGATCCATCCGATTGGCCGGGTTAATCGCAAAGGGAAAAATAATACACTCACCCCCGGCCCTGACGATGTTGGTAGTCCCTGGGCGATCGGCGCCGAGGAAGGTGGTCACAAGAGCATTCTGCCGCAACTAGGGACTTTGGAAGAGTTCCGTGAGCTGGTGCAAAAGGCCCGGCAGCATGGGATCGACATTGCCTTAGACATCGCGCTGCAATGCGCGCCAGATCATCCCTATGTTAAGGAACATCCTGATTGGTTCCGCTGGCGGCCGGACGGTACGGTGCAGTACGCCGAGAACCCACCCAAGAAATATCAGGATATTTATCCCTTCAATTTTGAGACGGCCGACTGGAAAGCGCTGTGGGAAGAAATCAAGAGCATCTTTGAGTTTTGGGTTGAGCAGGGGGTGCGCATCTTCCGGGTGGATAATCCGCATACCAAACCCTTCGCAATGTGGGAATGGCTGATTGCTGAGATTAAAAAGACCACACCTCACGCCATCTTTTTGGCTGAAGCTTTCACTCGGCCTAAGGTCATGCACCGGCTGGCCAAGCTCGGCTATACCCAGTCTTACACATATTACACCTGGCGCAACACCAAAGAGGAGTTAAGCGAGTACTTGACTGAGGTCTGTCAGGGGCCAGGTCGTGAGTATTTCCGGCCCAACTTCTGGCCGAACACGCCGGATATCCTGCACGAATCGCTGCAATTCGGTGGTAAACCCATGTTCATGACCCGGCTGGTCATGGCGGCGACCATGACCGCCAATTACGGCATCTACGGGCCGGCCTACGAGATGATGGAGCATATTGCGATCAGGCACGGCAGCGAGGAATATCTCGATTCCGAAAAATACCAGTTGCGCCAGCGCGGTTTTCAGGATCTGGATGGACCCAACAGCCTGCGCGAGTTTATTGCCTTGGTGAATCGCATTCGCAAGCACAACCCGGCGTTGCAATCCAATTGGAGTTTGCGCCTCCATCTAGTCGACAACGGCCAAATTCTTTGCTACAGCAAGTCCACGGCGGATCATTCCAACGTTATCCTGGTAGTGGTCAACATTGATCCCAATTACACCCAGGCTGGCTGGACAGGACTGAATCTGGAGGAACTGGGCGTCGATCCGCACCAGCCGTTCCAGGTGCATGACCTGCTCACCGGCGCACACTACATCTGGAATGGACCGCGTAATTATGTAGAGTTGAATCCGCATCGGATGCCAGCGCATGTTTTCCAGGTGCTTAGCGGGTTGCATACCGAACGCGATTTCCCAACTTTCCAGGGTTAAGGAGCATGGCATGGCGAGTAATCCGAAAGGCTGGATGGGTGTTGATGATCCCCTGTGGTATAAGGACGCCCTGATCTATCAACTCCACGTCAAAGCATTCGGCGATAGCAACCAGGATGGCATCGGCGATTTCCGCGGCCTGACCCAGCGTCTGGATTACATCCAGGATCTGGGAGTAGATACGCTATGGCTGATGCCGTTTTATCCTTCTCCCCTGCGGGACGACGGCTACGACATCTCCGACTACCAGAATGTTCATCCCCAATACGGCACGCTTGCCGACTTTCGCCACTTTGTCCGCGAGGCGCATCGCCGGAAACTGAAGGTGATCACCGAGCTGGTGATCAATCATACCTCCGATCAGCATCCCTGGTTCCAGGCAGCCCGGAACGCACCTCGTGGCTCGCCGCAACGGAATTTCTATCTCTGGAATGACGACGATAAAAAATTTCCGGAAACCCGGATCATCTTCACGGACACTGAAACCTCCAACTGGGCTTGGGATCCGGTGGCGGAACAATACTATTGGCATCGTTTTTTCTCGCATCAGCCGGATTTGAACCATAACAATCCGGCGGTGGTGAAAGCTGTGACCAAGGTGATGCGCTTCTGGCTAGACATGGGTGTGGACGGGCTGCGGCTGGACGCGATCCCTTACTTGTGTGTACGCGAGGGCACGTACAACGAGAACCTGCTTGAGACGCATGCAGTCATCAAGCAGATGCGGGCCGTAGTGGATAAACATTACCGCAGCCGCCTGTTTCTGGCGGAGGCCAATCAGTGGCCGGAGGATGTGCGCGATTACTTCGGCGATGGCGATGAATGCCACATGGCCTATCACTTCCCGTTGATGCCGCGCATGTATATGGCGATTGCCCAGGAGGACCGTTATCCCATTGTTGAAATTCTCGAACAAACTCCAGACATTCCCGACAACTGCCAGTGGGCGGTATTCCTGCGCAATCATGATGAACTGACGCTGGAAATGGTCACCGACCGCGAACGGGATTACATGTACCGTACCTACGCCGCCGATCCGCGCATGCGGGTCAATGTTGGCATCCGCCGCCGGCTGGCGCCGCTGATGGACAATGATTCTGGCAAGATCAAGTTAATGAACAGTTTGTTGCTGTCGATGCCGGGTACTCCCATTGTTTACTATGGTGACGAAATCGGCATGGGCGACAATTTCTATCTCGGCGACCGTAACGGAGTGCGCACGCCGATGCAATGGAGTCCGGACCGCAACGCCGGGTTCTCCAAAGCGGATCCGCAGCGCCTGTATCTACCGCCAATCATGGACCCAATTTACGGTTATGAAGCACTTAACGTGGAAGCGCAGAGCCGTGCGCCTGCCTCGCTGTTAAATTGGATGAAGCGAATGATTGCTGTGCGGCGGACCTGCCAAGCTTTCGGCCGGGGTCGACTTGAAATGCTGCGTCCCGGCAACCGCAAAATCCTGGCTTACATCCGTGCCTATGCGGATGAGGTTGTGATGTGTGTGGCCAATTTGTCGCGCTCCGCCCAGCCGGTGGAATTGAACCTAGGCAAATTCAAAGGGATGGTGCCGGTGGAGATGCTCGGTCAGATCTCGTTTCCACCGATTGGTGAGTTACCGTATTTGTTAACGTTGCCCCGTTACGGTTTCTACTGGTTCCGGCTGAGCTACGCAGCGCCACCTGCTTGGCATGAGGATCGCCTGCCGGGTACCGAGTTACGAGTGCTCGTCTTGTTCCAAGGCTGGAAAAGCTTCTTCCCCGATCAGGTTGAGCCCAGCCGGCGGGAAATGGCCGAAAACCTGCACCAGCGGCTGGTTCGAGAGGTGCTGCCGGATTTTCTGCCAACGCAGCGCTGGTTTGCCGGTAAGGGCGGACGCATTGAGCGAATCGAGTTCGACAACTACGACATCTGGGCTGATAAGACTGAGTGGGTATTGGCGCGGATTCGGGTTTGGCTCGTTGGGCGTGAAGAGCCGCAGGATTATGGGCTACCGCTGGCGCTGGCCTGGGAGGAAAAAGACGATGGCGATGAAGCCTTACGGCCTCTGTGGCCCTATGCGCTGGCCCGGGTACGGGTTCGCGCCCGCATGGGCTTGCTGTATGACGCTTTCGCCGACGAGCGATTCTCTCAGGGCCTCATGAAAATGATCGCCCGCAATGCCCGGATTCCACTCGGTAATGGCTGGTTGAAGTTCTCGGCAACCCGCGCCTTTCACGAATTGGCTGGCGACTTGCCAGAGATGCTGCCGGTTAAGCGGCTGGCACTGGACAGTAGCAACACCACCATCGCTATTGGCAACCGGATGCTGCTTAAAGGCTACCGTCGGCTGCACCCAGGTATCAGCCCGGAATTGGAAATGGGCCGGTTCCTGACCGATGTCGCCGATTTTGGGAACGCCGCGCCGCTGGCCGGGGCGCTTGAATATGAGAATGAGGAGGATGGAACCGTCATCGCCTTGGCAATCTTGCAAGGATTCGTCGCTAACCAAGGCGATGCCTGGACCTATACCCTGGATTATCTCAAGCGGTTTTTCGATGATCGCCTGTCTCAGCAGACTGAGCCGGCAGTTCTCGAAGCTGACGAGAGTTCGAGTCCGCATGCTGTTTTTCTCCTGTTCGCCACAACTTTGGGCCGGCGCACCGGAGAATTACACCGAGCACTGGCGCAAACGACAGGCAATCCAGCATTCGATCCTGAACCGATTACTGTAGCGGACATGACTTGTTGGCTCGATCAGATTCGTGACGAAGTCGAGATGACCTTAGAACGGCTGAGACAGGCCAAAAACCGGCTGCCGGAGCCGGTGCAAGCCTTGGCCGAGCAAGTGCTGGAAGCGCAAATTGGCTTACCACGGGCTGGACGCTACGCTTCACTGGCTGCCCAAGTGCTGGAGGTGCGTGGTGCGGCGGCGGCACGCTCGGTGCAGGTGGAGGCAATGACGCCTCACGCCATGAAGACGCGCTATCATGGCGATTACCATCTTGGCCAAGTGCTGGTCGCCAAAGATGATGTGATTATTATTGACTTTGAGGGTGAACCGGCGCGGTCGCTAGAGGAGCGGCGTGGCAAGCATTCCCCATTACGGGATGTGGTTGGTATGTTGCGCTCGTTTAACTATGCCGCGCATGCTGCGCTCCGGCAAGCAACCGCCGATGGTGCTAGCAATCAAGAAGAACTCATCCCTCATGCCCATGATTGGGAACAGCAAACCCGCATGGCTTTTCTGGCCGGCTACACCGAAACGGCAGGAGATAGCCCTGGCTATCCTGCTGATCCTGATCAAGTTCGAGTACTTTTGGAGTTGTTTGCCTTGGAGAAGGCCTGTTATGAATTGCGTTATGAACTAGACAATCGTCCTGATTGGGTGGAAATCCCACTTGGGGGTTTGTGTGAGCTACTATCATTTGAGACGAAGGATGCACCGCGATGAAACAACCAAAAATTCTGGCTTTTGTGATGGCGGGTGGCGAGGGTGCCCGCTTGAGTCCCCTCACAGCTTACAATTCTAAACCTTCGCTGCCGTTTGGCAGCCGTTACCGTATTGTAGATTTTGTGTTGAGCAATCTGCTTAATTCGGGAATTCAGTCAATCTATATGCTGGTCCAGTATAAATCTCAGTCGTTGATCGAACATGTCCGCAAGGCGTGGGTGGTGTCGCCGATGCGCAATGAGGAATTCGTGACGGTGGTGCCGCCACAGATGATGCGCGGTGGCGACTGGTTCCAGGGCACTGCGGACGCTGTTTATCAGAATATCAATTTGATTCAACTTCATAATCCTGATCTAGTGGTCGTATTCGGCGCCGATCATATTTACCGGATGGATCTCCAGCAGATGGTGGATTTCCATCTGGAGCGGGCGGCCGATGCGACTGTTGCTGCGTTGCCGGTACCGATCGCTGAAGCCAGCTCATTCGGCGTTATCCATGCCGATCACGCAGGCCGGGTCAACGATTTTCAGGAGAAACCGGCCAATCCGCCGCCGATGCCGTCCGATCCTACCCGTTCCTACGCTTCGATGGGTAACTACCTGTTCGATGCTAAAGTGCTGGTGAAGGCGCTCAAGGAGGCACATGAACGGGGTGAACACGACTTTGGCCACCATGTGTTACCAAAACTGAAGGATACTCATCGGGTATTTGCCTACGACTTCGCCACCAATAAGGTGCCTGGAACCAAATCATATGAAGAGCCGGCCTACTGGCGCGATGTCGGCACGCGGGATGCCTACTTCAATGCCCACCAGGATTTGCTGGGCGAGAAGCCGCGTTTCGATATGTTTAATCCCCAGTGGCGGATCTTTTCCAGCAACTATCAAGGACCCGTCGCACGTCTGCTCGACGCCAGGATCGTCAACAGTGTGGTGGCCGCTGGCTCAATGGTGCGTCAGGCTAAAATCACCAATACCATCATCCGCCGTGAAGTCATTATCGAGGACGATGTGGAGATCGAGGATTGCCTGATCCAAGAATATGTCCACATCAAGCGAGGTGCCCGGTTGCGGCGTGCCATTATTGGCGGTTACAACGTGATCGAAGCGGGTACACATATTGGTTACGATCTTGAGCAGGACCGCAGCCGGTACGAGGTGACCCAGGGGGGCATTACTGTTGTGGGGCCTCGCGAAGTTACCGCAACCATGCAGGCATTTAGTGAGTGATTTAAGGTAATCAGGTATCAGCACGCAGGTTGGGTTAGCACGGAACATGTAAATCAGCACCATATGAATGTCATGGTTATGGCTTAACCCAATCTGCAAAGCTGTTGTTTTTCTTCGAGTTCGGAGATTGATGAATAAATCCACCATGACCGTTTGGCCGGGCCAGCCTTATCCGCTGGGTGCGACCTGGGATGGCGAAGGGGTTAATTTCGCCCTGTTTTCGGAGCACGCTGACCAGGTGATACTCTGCTTGTTTGATGCCAAGGGTAAGCATGAAATCGCGCATGCTCCCTTGCGGGAACGCACGGGTCAAGTCTGGCATGGCTATCTGCCAGAAGCCCGGCCCGGTCTGTTATACGGTTATCGGGTGCATGGCCCTCACCGTCCGGAAGAGGGGCATCGATTTAACCCGAACAAGCTGCTGCTCGATCCCTATGCAAAGGCTATTGCCGGCCCGATGCAATGGAGCGATGCGCAGTTTGGTTACCGGCTTGGCGGCCGCACTGAGGACCTGAGCGTTAATACCCGCAATAGCGCACCGGGTATGCCTAAGTGTCAAGTAGTGGACAGCGCCTTTTTCTGGGGCGATGACCGCCGGCCACATACCCCCTGGCGCAATACGTTGATTTATGAGTTGCATGTACGCGGTTTTACCATGCGCCACTCCGAACTGCCTGTGGAACTGCGCGGTACTTATGCAGGATTGGCCTGCGGTCCAGTCATCGACTATTTGAAAGCGTTGGGTGTGACAGCGGTGGAACTGTTACCAGTTCATTACTTTTCCGATGAACGCTTACTGCTTGACCGGGGTCTGCGCAATTTTTGGGGCTATAGCACCCTGGGTTATTTCGCGCCAAATCCCCGATACGCTGCTACCGACAATCCGGTAGCCGAATTCAAAAGCATGGTCAAGACGCTGCATTCGGCAGGCATCGAGGTCATTCTCGATGTGGTCTATAACCACAGCGCGGAAGGAAATCATTTTGGCCCGACCCTGAGTTTTCGCGGTCTCGACAATGCTAGCTATTACCGGCTGGTTCCCGACCAGCCGCGCTATTACATGGATTACACCGGGTGTGGCAATACCCTGAATACTGCACATCCACGGGTACTGCAAATGGTCATGGACAGCCTGCGCTACTGGGTACAAGAGATGCGCGTGGATGGTTTCCGCTTTGATCTGGCCGCCACCCTGGCGCGAGATAAAAAGGGTGAGGTGGATCAGGCCGGGACGTTTATGGATGTGATTCAGCAGGACCCGCTATTGTCTCAGGTTAAGCTGATCGCCGAGCCGTGGGATGTGGGCGAGAATGGTTATCAAGTCGGTCAATTTCCAGGCAGCTGGAGCGAATGGAATGGTAAGTATCGCGATGTTGTGCGTGATTACTGGCGCGGCGAAGGCGGCTTGATCGGTGATCTAGCTTATCGGCTGACCGGCTCTGCGGATCTCTATGAACATAATGGCCGTCACCCTCACGCCAGCATCAACTTCGTGACCGCCCATGACGGTTTCACGTTGTACGATCTGGTGAGCTACAACGAGCGTCACAATGAAGCCAATGGGGAAGACAACCAAGACGGTGATTCGCACAATCGCAGTTGGAATTGCGGGACAGAAGGTGATACCAGCGATCCGGCGATTCTGGCCTTGCGGCTACATCAGCGCCGTAATTTTTTGACAACTCTCCTGCTGTCACAGGGGGTGCCGATGTTGTTGGCTGGGGATGAAGTCGGGCGCACCCAGCGTGGTAACAACAATGCCTATTGCCAGGATAATGAAATTAGCTGGTTTGACTGGGACATTTCCTGGCTGCCTGAGAATCGTGAGTTGCTAGCGTTTACACAGCGGCTGATCCAGATTCGCCAGCGGCATCCGACGTTCCGCCGCCGGCATTTCTTCCGAGGCATCCATGGTGAGGGTGTGCGCGATATCCTTTGGTTTAACCCTGATGGACGTGAGATTGACGACGATGAATGGACACATGATTACGCCCGTTGTTTAGGGTTGTATTTGCCGGGTGATGGCTTGGGAGACTGGGATGAGCGTGGCCATGTGCTGGAGGATGATGATTTCCTGCTCCTGTTCAATGCTCATCATGAGGAGGTCCCGTTCATACTGCCGGTATTGCGCGAAAACCCTGTATTTGAGGTGTTGATCGATACAGCCTTGCCGCAAGGCCGGCCGATGTATGGCAACCAGCATCCTGCTGAGGAGCCGTATCCCGTCCGTGGCCGCTCATTAGCGGTTTTGCAACATCGGCGGTTACCATCGGCAACTGTTAACATGAACTAATAAAGCAACACTTCTTGGCGGACTGTCTCGAAGATGACGCGCTCTTGCAACCACTGTTCAGCCAGATCAGTTAGATCAGCGCCAGCATCCAGTGCCAGGCGCAGCTGGTCATCTCCGGCCAGCAGATCAATCGCTGGAATCTCGTCTACGAATTCATAGGGTTTAGCCCGCCACATAAAGACCTCCGGAGCAACTCGCCGGATGCTCTGTAAAAACGCTACGCCTGTCATGAAGGAATCAAACTGCTGGCGGTCTGTGACATGAATCTGTATCCCTCCACACGTTTTTCCGGCATGTTTCTGAAACAGGGGCCGGAAATATAAAGGGCGGAATTGACACCCGCGCAGGCTCTGCCCAGACAGGTCAGCAGCTAACGCCTCCGGATCGACAGCCGGCGCGCCAGCTACCTCAAAAGGCCGGCATGTTCCACGCCCTTCCGACAATTCGGTTGCTTCCACCAGGCACATGCCGGGGTAAACCAGTGCCGTATCGACGGTAGGCATGTTGGGTGAGGGATAGACCCACGGCAATCCAGTGTCCTCAAAATACATCTCGCGTTCCCAGCCACGCATGGGCAACACTTCTAACTCACATTCGACGCCTCGCCGGCTTTGCAGATAGCGGGCAATTTCTCCTGCAGTCAAGCCATGCCGATTGGGTAACGGATCGAGACCAACGAAGGATTCAAAACCAGGTTTGATCAGGTTGCCTTCTGTCGTTATCCCATTGATCGGGTTGGGGCGGTCGCACACTAATACGCGGATTCCGGCTTTGCCTGCTGCCTGCATGCATAAGGCCATTGTCCAGATGTAGGTATAGTAGCGAGCACCCGCATCCTGTAAATCGATAACCAGGGCATCGAGTCCTCGTAGTTGCTGACGGCGCGGTGTCAGGCTTTTAAATGTCGCGCCGTACAGGCTGTACACCGGCGCTTTTAGCCGCGGATCAACGGCTAGATCCTCAACGTGCTCCATGTCTTGTGCCTCGCCACGGGCGCCGTGCTCGGGACCAAAAATGGCGGCAATCCGTGCGCCTGTCGTTGGCAGTAAATCAAGAATATGGCGCAGTTCAGCGTCAACACTAGCCGGATGGCACACTAAGCCAACTCGAGCACCACGAATCTTTTCAGGAAATTCATTAACTAATGTTTCCAAACCGGTTTGAACGCGAGACATCAGGTTATCATCCTGCAATGCTTGATAATAAGGTGAATTCTAACGCCAGAACGATTATGTTTTGCTGTTATCGTCCTGTACAGTTCTGAGAACTGTGAGGAGACATTATGACTGGCTCTCTTGTTCCTGCTAAGTCCTTTACCGCCGTCCAGCACTTCAGCGGTTGAATATCGATCTTGGCGCCCTATGGCTATCCTATGACCACCATGCGACCATGCCAGTTTGCCCTGCTAGGACTTGGATTTTTGTTGCTGCTGTTTGGATTGACTCTCGTGAGTGCAGTTTGGTGCTCACGGACAGTCGAACATGCTGCCAGTCAGGCGCTGGTTCGAGAGTTAGGCTTAAGTGATTTAAGTCTTTTTACCGAAGCCCGCTACACGCGTCATCCAAGTCAGGCAGACCGCTATTCTCCTTTTCAAGACCATCCAGCGGCATTGGAACATTTCCCTGCCGGCTCGTTAGTGCTGCCCCCACCCAATCTCAAGCTCGGTGATTAGAAATTAGCTATTAGCCTGGCCTGTTCATCTTTGCGGTGAGCATCTTCAATCCCAGCCTGAGTATCAGGGCAATGATAGCAGCATGGATTGCCGAATCCTCGTCATTATTGCTATGAATAGGCTGAACTGCATTAATTCCAGGATAATCAATTGGAATGTAATGCGTATTGGCTGGGTAATTCATTTTGTTAGGAGCAGACTTCCGTGTATGGGGCTTGGTGTTATCGTGCCTGTACTCGACCGCCTGGATCGAAGCGCCACGGGCTTTCAATGCGTAGCAGATTGGCTTGTTGGTGGAGTTCCGCAGGGAAAGGCGGGTAGGGCGCAGCCAGTTTTACAATACGTTGAGCGGCCCGGTCGAGTTCAGCGTTACCCGATGAATGGAGAATCCGCACCTCCAGCAAGCTGCCATCGGCGCGAATAGCGACCTCCAGCAATGGCCCAGCACTCAAGC
>JACKNF010000004.1 GCA_024234995.1 Gammaproteobacteria bacterium | reverse complement strand
ACATAGTCCTGTTCCAGTGCTTTTCGTTCTTCTAACTTTAGAAGATCAAGAGCAGCTTGCAGCCGCTCCGCCTGAAATTGAATCCGCAATGAGTCATCCGATCCCGGCAACGCCTCACGCGGCTTAACTGGCACAGAGGTAGTCCCGGCTGAGTCAGTTGAGTGAACCGAACCGGTTGAAACCGGTCGTATTTGCGCCACTGTGGAACGATAATCTTCGTGCAGCGCAGCCTGTAAGTAAGCAGGCAGATTATGAATTTTTCCAGCGGCTAGATCACGCTCGACTATGGCAATGTTTTCTTCTAAATAAGTCAAATTGTGCTGATTGAGCGCCATGCGTGTTTGGCGGACATTCAAACCAAATGCCCGCAATTTTTCATGCACTTGTTTCAAACGTTCTCTATCTTGATTCTGCACATCATGGCTAACTGATTCCTCTGTTGGCAGCGCTTCCTCCTCCAAAGCAGCGGCAAGCGCCGCCTGCCGTTGCGCAAACAGGAGCATCTGTGGATTGTCGCTAACCTGAAAACGCACTGCAGCCACTTTGCGATTAGTGCGCTGATACTCGATATCCAGAAACAGATCCGAACTATCATTAACTTGCCGCGCTGCCGGCTTAATCACCTTATCATTAAACTTGCGGAAGTCCTGATAATAAACATCGGCTTCACTGATGCCCAATAACCGCTTCAGGTTATCCAGGCTAATCCAGCCAGTCGTACCAATCCGCCGGTAGCGCAGGCAGTTTTCATATAACGCCAAAGCATAGCCGCTACTGAATTTCCGCTGGATGCTGAGGTTCAGCAGGGCATAAATTTCAGGACGGTAAAGCTTTTCGCAGAGTTCAGGGCTGTAGGCATAAATACAATAGCCGTTCTTGATAACCGCCTGCGCCAGCAGCGTCGTAGCGCCCCATTCCTCGTGAGCACCGTTCTCATCAAGAATGTTCCATTCCAGCACGGTCCGGGCTAAGGTCTTGAGCGCTTCCTTGAGGGGATCAAGATTGTTGGTATTAAAACCAATAGCCTCGGCCAGATCCTTAACGCGGATACGATGCACCCGTGCGGTCATCAGGTTCTCGTAGGCATTGTATAACAGCACATTGGAAGCTTTACGCTGCGTCAGCGTTAGCCGGTTGTTGATGTGAATTGCAGCAATGTGCTTTTTAAGATTCTGATCAACGAGTTCGGTCATGGCCACTGCTCTGGTCAACATCTTTACAGTTACATTATGAAGCTTAGCAAAAATGTCCCCAAAACCGAACTCAAATTTGGGGACATTTTTATCCCATAAACGGGGACATTTCAGCACTGACCTCTAATTCCTATCCGCTGATAAGTGTGATCTGCGCCTCAAAATAACCTGCGGCAACACAAACCAGACGCATAAAGCCGAGTTTCGCTTGAATTTATATAAGCCATTAATTAATAATAATAATATTAATTTTTTCCTGAACTTGACATCGCATCCCATAAACAGGGACATTTCAAAATACTTCCTTTCGGATACACAAGAAGCTGTGGATAAAAATTTACTTATTTATTAATGTCGTATTTTTGACTAAAATTAATAACAATTTAATTTTAAAAAAATACTAAAAACACATGGTTAAACTTTAATCAAAATCGTTTTTTTTATCCCATAAACGGGGACATTTAAGTAAGATTTCACCTGGATGATAAAAATCTTCATCCCATAAACGGGGACATTTCATCCCATAAACGGGGACATTTCATCCCATAAACGGGGACATTTGGTTCCGTAACTATTGGTTTTAAAATAAAAATTCCAGACCTAAACATATTTAAACATTTTTAAACAAAAACAACGTGCGCACCCAACCATTTCAACTTATCCACATCCCCATCGCGAAGCCAGCAGGTTCAATGCCGGACTTTCACCAACCTCAACCCGCCCCCCAATAAACCCGCCACCAGGAAAAGAAGGTTTGGCAGGATGGCAATGAACTCGCATCAGCTCCGATCAGCCTTATCAACCAGCCAATCCTAGGTAACCAGAAAAACGGTTAGGCAAGCAAAAACCGGATTCTTGCTTCAGGGGCGCTAAAAAGCTCTCTAGGAAGATTTCAAATCGACCCGCTACCCTATATCAAAATATCTAAAAAAAACGCTCCAGCGGCCTCTCAGAAGCTTTAGGAGGGTTTTGCGAAGGTTTCACCAGGCCCGCAGCAAGCCCAGTAGGATAAAACATGAGCCGGCCGGATGAGATACCGTATGCATCATGCACCGCGTTATCACTGCTAATCCTGAGGAAACTTCAATGGCCTGGATTTATCTGATCGTAGCTGGACTATTCGAAATTGGCTGGCCGATCGGCCTGAAACTGTCGCAGACGCCTGGCCGGCTGCTGTTGGGTGTAGTGATAGCCATAGTCTGCATGGCCGCCAGCGGAACATTTCTGTGGCTTGCCCAAAAGACCATTGCCATCGGTACCGCCTATGCGATATGGACTGGTATTGGTGCAATAGGCACATTTATGGTTGGCATAATATTCTACGGAGATTCCACGCATGCCCTACGGCTAGTTTCGGCCGGGTTAATCGTAGCCGGCATTATCGGCCTCAAACTAACGCATGGGCCGGGTTAACAGCGGGCAACCTCCCTCATCAAGCCGGCTTGAATTCATCATCATCCTTCACTGAACATCCGCTTGACATAACATTGCCAGCCTGGCGGCCCTCATGCCAGGGAATCCGGTACGCTTAAGCCTTCCCGGAAACCGCCCGCTCACCCAACCCAATGCCTGCAAATACCAGCGAGTCCTCAACATCCCTCAAAAACATTAATTGAAAACATTAACTTGTAAGCGATAATTTAAAAGATGAGGAATCATAGCCGCCACTTCTTTCAGATAAAGCCGTGGCTCTAATTCAAACCAATCAAAGACTGAGCTGAACGATGGTTTTCACCATAACTACCAAAAATCCTGGAGATGTGCCTTCGGTCTGCCGGATCCGTAGCCGGCTCTTTGGATACACCTGATGGCTGGATTGCGCCTGGAAGGTTTATCAACCGCGCTACTAAGGGACGTCCATCTCACCTTAGCGGCCGGTGAACGGCTCTTTCTGTCCGGAGCATCAGGTTCTGGCAAGAGCCTGCTGCTGCGGGCGATCGCCGATCTGGATCCCCATCGCGGCGAAGTCTGGCTCGATGATATTCCCCGCTCCCGTCTCCCTCCTCCAGAGTGGCGGCGTCGAGTCGGTTTGCTGCCATCAGAAAGCTATTGGTGGGCGAAGACCGTGGGCGAGCATTGGCCAGCATCCACGACTCATCTCAAGCCGGAGCGATTACTGAACATGCTAGGTTTCGATACCGATGTGTGCGGCTGGCCGATCACTCGTTTGTCCACTGGCGAACGCCAACGCCTGGCATTAGCACGCCTGCTATTGAATCAACCCCAGGCCCTGCTGCTGGATGAAGCAACAGCTCATCTTGATCCGGTCAACCGGAGCCGGGTAGAAACCGTACTGGAGGATTATGGCAACATCTGCAACGCAGCTTTGCTATGGGTCAGTCATGATCCCGAACAACGGGCCCGCCTGGGGGGACGGCGGCTGGTAATTCGCAAGAACAGGTTAGAGCCTGAGATATGAGCCTGATCCACCTGAGTGTCTGGGATCTGGCCTTGGCCTCTGGACTGGTGCTGCTACTGGCCGCTTTATCATGGCGGCTGCACTTGGGTGTCGAGCGCCAAGTGTTAATTGCTGCACTGCGCAGTACCGTACAATTGATGCTTATCGGACTGGTTTTAAAGCAATTATTTGCTCAGACCCACTTGGCGCTGATTGGACTTATGGTGCTGGTCATGTTGTCGGTGGCCAGTTGGGAGGTGCGCAGCCGGCAAAAACACTGCTACCGCGGAATGTGGGGTTATGGAATTGGCGCCCTTTCCCTGTTTGTGTCGTCTTTCAGCGTTACCTTGCTGGCGCTCATGGTCATTATCAGAGTCAATCCCTGGTATCAGCCTCAATACATGATTCCCTTGCTGGGCATGATGCTGGGTAACACGATGAGCGGGGTAGCAATCGCCCTGGACCACCTCACCCGCCAAGCTCGGGAGGCACGGGGGTGCATCGAAGCCCGTTTGTTACTTGGAGCCACCTGGGAGGAAGCCATCACCGGTATCCGCCGCGACGCCCTGCGTTCAGGACTCATTCCCATTGTTAATGCTATGGCCGCCGCGGGGCTGGTCAGTCTGCCTGGCATGATGACGGGTCAGATCCTAGCAGGCAGCCCGCCGCTGGAAGCAGCTAAGTATCAATTACTGATCATGTTCTTAATTTCTGCTGGCACGGGGCTAGGGACAGTGGCAGCCGTTTGGATCGGCTCGCAACGTCTGTTCGACGAGCGTCAGCGCTTGCGCTTGGATCGATTGGCATAATTTTCAAGCGACGGTTGTTGAAGGAAAACTAATCATTTGAATCAACAGCATGCCCGCCGAATTTCTGGCGCATCACAGCCAGCAATTGATCGGCATAACGTGTCTCCACCCGGCTGGCCAGACGATTCAGCAGGGATAAAGTGATGACGGGCGCCGGGACATTGAGATCAATAGCCTCGGCTACCGTCCATCGGCCCTCCCCGGAATCCGCTACAGCGCTAGAAATCCCCGTCATTGCTGGATTCTCAGCCAGCGCCGCCGCAATCAGATCGAGCAGCCAAGAGCGAATCACACTGCCGTTCCGCCAGAGTCCGGCTACCCTGGCGGAATCTTCTATCAAATCCGATTTGGCGTGGAGAATAGCAAACCCCTCGGCATAAGCTTGCATCAGGCCATACTCGATGCCGTTATGCACCATTTTGGCGAAATGGCCGGCGCCGTGCGCGCCCACCCGTCCCCAGCCGCAATCCGGTGCTGGCGCCAAAGCGGCAAAAACCGGCCGAAGCCGTTCAACCTGCTCAATCTCACCACCGATCATCAAGCTGTAGCCTTCGCGAAGCCCCCAGATACCGCCGCTGGTCCCTACGTCGAGAAAGTGGAGACCGCGTTCTGCCCACTCACCCGCCCGGCGGATGGAGTCCTGATAATGACTATTTCCACCATCCACCCCTAGATCGCCCGGTTCCAGCAGGCTGGCTAAGCTACGAAGCATTGTTTCAGTCACCCCACCGGCAGGGAGCATCACCCACACGGCACGCGGTGCTTTCAATCCAGCCACCAATTCATCCAGCGTCTTTGCCGGTTGTGCGCCAAGCCCGGCCAGTTCGCGGCCTTTGACAGGATCAGCATCGTAGACCCACACCGTATGCTTCTGCTGAAGAAGGCGTTGGGTCATCGGAGCACCCATTTTACCGAGTCCAATCAAACCCAATTCCATATCCAACTCCCAGCGTGTCAGGTGATCAAGTCAGGTTTACAGTCTACTATTGCGTTGAGAGGAGCAAATCCAGGTTCGGATTAATACCCTCCCCGCTGCTTCTATAAGATAGCGGCTCTGTTCTAATTCTTCCCGGAGATAACCCATGCGCCATGCCCAGATTATTAGCACGGGAAGCAATGTTCCTGAACAAGTCGTAACCAACGCTGCTTTTGCTCCCCGATTCGGCGAATCGGTTGGCGATTGGCTAGCCGGACATGTGGGCATCTGCGAGCGCCGATGGATGCGCGATGACCAGGTAACTTCGGATCTGGCAATGGCCGCTGGCTGGGCAGCCCTGGAACACGCTGGCCTGGAGCCAATGGCATTGGACCGGATCATCATTGCCACCGACACGCCTGACTATCTGAGCCCAGCGACAGCGGCGGTCGTCCAAGCCAAACTTGGCGCACTGCGAGCCGGCGTGTTCGACGTGAACAGCGCCTGTGCCGGTTGGGTGATCGCATTAGATTTAGCCGCGAAGATCGTCATCACCGAACCGGATGAATCCTGCATCTTAGTAATTGGCGCCTATGGAATGAGCCGGTTTCTAAACAGAGAGGATAAGAAAACCGCTACTTTATTCGCGGACGGAGCAGGCGCGGTGATCATCGGCGCCGGTCCGGCACCGGGCTGGCTGGCAACAATCACGGCGGCAGCTGGCGAATACCACGATGCGTTGGGCATCTATACTGGCGGGACATTCCGCCCGGCCACTGCCGCTCACGTGGCGCAATACGGACCACCCGTGGTGCAATTTGCCCGCCCCTTTCCAGCCACCTTCAACACTGAACAGTGGCCGCCTTTGATCGAGCGATTATTAGCCCGCGCCAGTGCACGCATGGGAATCCGCCTGCAACCAGATGATGTGGATCACTATTACTTTACCCAAGTCAACTTACGCACCCTCGAAGCCACGATGGCAGCATTGAAGCAACCTCTTGATAAAACACACTGGATCATGGACAAATATGGTTATACCGGTTCCGCTTGCCTCCCGATGGTTCTAGACGATGCCATCGCCCAAGGCAAAGGTCCGGCACCGGGTTCACTCGTATTGTTCTGCGCCAGCGGCGGCGGTATCTCGTTGGCCGCATCGTTATGGCGATGGCATTAGGAATGCTTCCATGAAAAGCAACAAGCAGCGGCGGCAGGAAATTAAGGCCCGCCGCACCCAGCGCGCCGAGCGTCAAGCCCGCCGTGCCAACATGCGGCCAGTGGATTACCCCATAGGCACAATCAAGGTGACACTCACCCGGTTGCAGCCCACAAACAGCTACAGCATCCCCGATTTTGTTCAACGGGGCTACTACCAGGACCGGCCATTCCACTGCAAGGATTGCGGGAAAGCACAAGTCTGGACCGCGGCTCAACAGCAATGGTGGTATGAGGAAGCACAGGGTGATGTCTGGACAACGGCGTCGCGCTGCCGGCCTTGCCGCCAGCAGGAACGGGCGCGCAAGAACGAAGCGCGGCGGGTTCATCAAGCCGGATTGGCCGCCAAACGCCAGCCTGCGCAGGAAACGCTCTAAAATACCCTAAAGCCTGGGTCACGACCGCTCCCAAGGCGGAATAGGGTTGAGTATCTTTTCCAATTCGCCGACAAAGACTCGTACCTTAGGCACGCGAATCCGGCTTGGCGTATAACAGGCGTAGAGATACTGTCCTAGATGGGTGACCGGTTCGAAAGAGTCGAGGACCGTGCGCAAAGTTCCTAACGCTAGCTCCGGACCGCAAAGATAGGTGGGCAAGATCCCCAAACCGTGCCCTGCAAGGACGGCTTCCAGCAAGCAATCGATATTGTTGACCTGAAACCGGTGATGAACGGGAACGCTGATTTCCTGGCCATGCTTGCCGATAAGATGCCAAACGCCCCGGTCAGTCAGCAAATAACTGAAGCATTCATGATGTGCCAGTTCCTGCGGTGTTTTAGGCTCACCATGAGCGGCCAGATAGGCTGGAGCCGCGCAGATCACCCGTTTCAGAGTGACCAGCGGGCGCGCGATGGCATCCTCTGGAGGTGTCTTGGTCATGCGGAGCGCTAAATCGATATTGTCGTCGACGAGATTGACAAGTTGATCCGTCAGAATCAGTTCGCAACACAACTCTGGATAGCGTGCGACCAGCTTTGGAATAAGCGGAGCGATGTACATGCGCCCGAAAGTAACGGTGGCGCTGATTCGCAAGATGCCGCGAGGCGCATCGCCCAGGTTCCTCATCGCAACAGCCGTGGTCTCGACAGCTTCCAAGGCGCGCAGGGCGTGCTGATAAAACACTTCTCCTGAAGGAGTCAGGCGCAGCTTGCGCGTGGAGCGTTCTAACAGGCGCACGCCAAAAGCGTGCTCCAATTCGCCAATTTGCTTGCTAATGTGTGCCCGGGTGCAATCGAGACGCCGGGCCGCCGCCGACATGCTGCCGGCTTCTACTGCTTTCACGAAGCTTTCCCAACTGCGTAACCAAGCCATTTGTCAATATTCCGTTGACAGTGTGATGTGAATCATAGGCTATGTTATCTGAATTTTTCAGGCTACAGTGCTGGCATCTTGATTGCGATTCTCTAGGGCCTGGGGGAAAAGAGTCATGTTTCATTCATTAAGAAAACCCGATGTTTTAGTGACCACTCTGGCTGCCGCCGGGATTTTGATGGTAACCATGGGTGTGCGTCAGTCGCTTGGCTTGTTCGTCAGCCCTTTGATGACATCAACCGGCCTGGGAATCACCACGATCAGTTTTGCCCTTGCTATCGGTCAATTCACGTGGGGGGCGATTCAGCCGGTCGCCGGGGGGCTCGCCGACCGTTTTGGTCCGCGCGCCGTGTTAATCGGCGGCTTGGTAATCCTGGCTCTCGGTAGCGCTATGACACCGTTCATGACCTCAGGGTTTGGCTTTACCGTCTCGCTGGGTCTGCTTTCAGCCATCGGCTCTGGGGCTGGCAGTTTCTCCGTTTTGATCGGCGCAGCGGCCCGGCGCCTGCCGGCTGTAGCGCACGGTGCGGCAGCGGGTGTCATCAACGCCGGCGGTTCGTTCGGTCAATTCATCTTTGCGCCGATCCTGCAAAAACTGATTCAGACCATCGGCTGGATGGGAGCGATGTGGACGATGGCGCTGGTGGCGCTGGCCGCGTTGCCGCTTGCCGGGAAAGTGACCCAGCAGGCAGAAGCGCCGGTCCAGCACATGGGGCCGGATTTCGGGGTGCTGAAGGCGATCGGCGCTTCTTTGAAAGATCCGAGCTATTTGCTCCTTCATGCCGGTTTTTTTACCTGCGGATTTCATATCGCCTTCCTCGTGACGCACCTGCCGGGCGAGGTGCAGATATGCGGTTTACCGCCTTCCGTTGCCAGCTGGTCTCTCGCTATCATCGGTCTCGCCAACATTTTCGGGAGTCTTTACGCGGGCTTGTGCGTTGCCAAGTATCGCAGTAAATACATCTTGGCGGTCATGTACGGTTCCCGCGCCTTGCTGATTGCTTGGCACTTGCTGATGCCGAGGACGCAACTCACCTATTATCTGTTCGCAGCGGGCCTGGGTTTCACTTGGTTAGCGACGGTGCCCCCGACTGCCGCGATTGTCGGCAAGCTGTTTGGTGTCCGCTATCTGGCAACCCTATTTGGCATGACCCTGTTTTCGCACCAGCTTGGCGGCTTTTTTGGCGCTTATCTGGGTGGTCTGGCGATCATGCGGTTTGGCGACTATAGCTGGATGTGGTATGCCGATATGAGCTTGGCCGTGCTGGCTGCTCTCGTCAATCTGCCGATCCGGGAGATGCCGGTTGCCAAGCCATTGGCAGCGGCATGATGTGAGCGCCGGTCAGCACGCAAACGATTTAACCGCAAGGAGAAGAAATGATGAGTGGATTGCGTTCCGATATGACAATCGAAATGCTTAACAAACGCGGCAGTGAATATCTGCCTGGTTATCTAGGCATCGAGATTGTCGAATTGGCTCCCCAGATGTTGCGATGCCGGATGAAAATCAAAAAACTGCATATCGCACCGAACAATTTTCTGCATGCGGCCAGCGTTGTAGCGCTGGCGGACACGGCCTGCGGCTATGCTACTTTAGCCCACCTGCCCGATGAAGCAGAGTCATTCACGACCATCGAATTGAAAAGCAACTTTCTTGGGACCGCCAGAGACGGCGGCAGCGTTGGCTGCATCGCCACCGTTCAACACCTGGGGCGTAACACGCAAGTTTGGGATGCCATCGTCACCGATGAGGCAACAGCCCGAAAGATCGCGCTATTTCGCTGCACGCAGATGATTTTATGGCAGAAAAACCTAGGATGAGCGCTGCATGCACTGTTCGATCCCTTGGCTTGCCAATAGGAGAAAATCGTGACGATCCGTACCCTGAAATCAATGTTCAATCCGGGCTCGATCGCCGTCATCGGACAGGACCGCCAAGACGATGCCCCGGCCGCATTGCTCGTGCGCAATTTGATCGATGCCGGGTTCAAAGGGCCGGTGCTGCCGGTTAACCCTTACCGTCATGCCGTATCCGGCGTACTTGCGTACCAGAATGTGGCCTGTCTGCCTGAAACGCCTGAATTGGCGATTCTCACGACGCCACTGGCGGAAAGCCCGGACCTGATTCATGAGCTGGGCGGCAAAGGTACTCAGGCGGTGTTGCTGCTCAATCATGAATCGCCATCGGAGAAATCAGATAATGTGTTATTACAACGACATATCCTAGCTGCTGCGCAACCTTACCGGTTGCGTATCCTGGGGCCAGACCGGCTGGGGATGGCCATACCGGCCCGCCATCTGAATGCCACTGTCAGTCAAACTCCGCTGATCCGGGGTTCCATCAGCGTCGTCACTCCGTCATCGACCATGCTGCACGCCATCATCCATTGGGGTCATCTGCGTAACATTGGCTTTTCACATCTGATCTCACTCGGCGATCAATGGGATGTCGACTGCAGCCATCTGCTGGATTATCTGGCTCGCGAGACTCAAACTCGCGCCATCCTGCTCTATCTGGAGAATGTTCGTAATCCGCGGCAATTTCTCTCTGCTGCGAGGGCGGCAGCGCGGGTCAAGCCGGTCATTGCTCTTAAGCCGCGCACTGCCGGCAAGAGCAGTGCTGATGAAGCGATCTTTGACGCGGCCATTGGCCGGGTCGGCATGTTGCGTGTTGATACCATGGAGCACTGGTTCAATGCAGTAAAAGCTCTGGCGCTGAGCCCATTGCTGCAGAAAAACCGTTTATTCATCCTGGGCAACAGCCGCAGCGTTGGGCTGGTCGCCGGTGACATGCTGAGCCGCGAGGGAGGGCAACTGACCGCCATCAGTCCCGCCACGTGCGCTGAACTGGCCCGCGTCGTTCCACCCGGTTATGTCATCGATAATCCGGTGGATCTGGGCGATCGCGCTGGCTTCCGGGAATATGATAGAGCGCTGGAGCTATTGCTTCAGGAACCGGGCGCTAGCGGCATCCTGATCGTCCATGTGCCGATGTTTCCAGACCTGGAGCGGGAAATTGCCCAAGCGATTATCGCGCGCGCGGCCCGGAGCCGGCGCCCGGTCTTGGTCAGCTGGGTTGGCGCTACGCCTGGCTCGCTGGCTTGGCAGGCGTTCCAGGAAGCCGGTATTGCCACCTACCGCACCCCGGAAGAAGCTGTCTGGTCCTGTCTTCGTATTGCGGAATATGCGCGTAATCAGGCCCTGCTGATGGAAACGCCGTCCTCCATTCCCGAGGCGTTCACGCCGGACATCGCTGCAGCGCGCCAGATCATCGCCACTGCCTTGGCCACCCGCCAGGACCCTTTGAATATCCAGGCGACCCATGCGCTGCTGACAGCCTATCAGATTCCGCTGGTCAACACTGGTTTTGCCGCGACACCCGAGGAGGCAGCCCAGCTGGCCGCTCAATTCGGGGGACATGTTGCCTTGAAAATCTTTTCCCCGCAGATTGCCAACCGTGCCGATGTTGGAGGCGTGGCTTTAGCGCTGGAGGGTCCGCAGGAGGTGTTCGAGGCTGCCGCTGCGATGCTCAGGCGTGTCGAAACGCTCGCTGCGGGAACCGTGATTGAGGGGTTTGCGGTGCAACCCATGCTGTCCCGCGGAGATGCCTATGAAATCGCCATCGGGGTGCGGACTGGACGTGACTTCAAGGCTGGACCGGTTTTATTTTTTGGCCATGGCGGAACAGAAACTCAGGTTATCAATGACCTTGCTTATGCCTTACCGCCGTTGAATATGCATCTCGCGCGCGAGTTGATGTCTCGTACCCGGATTTACGCAAAACTGCGCGCCAATCCGGGCCGCGCCGTTGATCTGGATGCGCTGGCTATGACGTTGCTCAAAGTTTCGCAAATGGTGATCGATTTGGGCGAGCTGGTCCAACTGGATATCAATCCGTTGTGGGTCAGCCGGGACGGCGTGCTCGCTCTAAGCGCCCGCATTTGCGTCGCGCCGGCGGCTGGCCCGGCCACTGAACGCGTGGCGATTCGTCCCTATCCCAAGGAGCTGGAGCAGCCGGTTACATTACCGGACGGACGTTCCTTGCTTTTGCGGCCCATTCTCCCGGAGGATGAGCCGACTCTCCAGGCAATGGTCGGACGCATGCCCCCGGAAGATGTCCGGCGGCGGTTTTTTCAATCATTTAAGGAATTGCCTCCTGATATGGCCGCCCGGCTGACTCAGTTGGATTATGACCGGGAGATGACACTGGTTTTGGCCGGGCCGGAGGTGGCCGGCAAAGCAGCGATGTGGGGGCTGGTCAGCCTGAGCGCGGACCCGGACCGGGAACAGGCCGAGTATGCCATTGCTTTGGATCGTAGTCTGGCCGGGCGGGGATTAGGGGCGCTCTTGATGCAGCAAATCATCGCTTATGCCCGGCAGCGGGGAATCCAGGAAGTAGTGGGCGAGGTGCTGGATGACAATGAACCCATGCTCCGGCTGAATCAGGCGCTTGGATTTACTTTGGAAACGGATCCTGATGATCATCATCTGATTCATGTCCGCTTGCCTCTTTTGAACGCTTCGTGAATCCGTACCGCCTATTAACAGCGGCAGGAATTGACAAGATGCTGAATGCCAAACACTGGCTATCCGCCATGGGCTGCGCTTGCCATTGACGCAGGCGAAAGCCACCGTTGTTTTACCGGCGAGTTGTGTTGCCTTCAAGGGACTCAGATACAGTGAAGTTGAGAACGGCTGGTGGCAGCGTATTGAACACCCGGTATGCTAGAAAGATCTGGAATCAACATTCGACCCGGCAGAAGGGGCATCAATGATGCAATCACCGAGGATATGGCCAATGAATTATCTTTCATGCAGGCTTGTAAGGAGCGCCGGCAGGTGCAATGGCCACCCTGGAATGCTTGACTGGATAATCAAAGGGCTGGGCCTGCTGGTCTTATGCTTCGGCACACCGGTTGTTGCCGGGATGTACAAATATCAGGATGAACACGGCCGCTGGCATTACACTGACCGGCCACACCCCGGCCTTGCGCAACAACCGGTCGAGGTTCTATCCGCACCAACCGCGAAGGAGCTGCCAACTCGTGACCTGAAGGCTTTTTTGCGGGCCAAGTTTTCACCGGAAAACCCGCTTCAGGAGGCAACACTCAGCACGGTCACGGTCAAGACCTCGATCGGAACCGGATCGGGGTTTTTTCTTTCCAGAGATGGCCATATCGTAACCAATAAGCATGTGATCAAACTCCCGGAAGAAAAGCGCGAGGAACTTGAGCAATCTTTTGGTGATGTTAAACAAAAGATCGAGCGCCACCGTAAACGGCTGGTTTGGCGGGAGCAGGAGTTGGAAAAATTCAGAAAGGATCTTGCACAGTATCAAACGTATCTGGACTCGTTGCCCGAAGGCAAGGGAAAAGCTGAAAAGCAGGCCTATTATCAGTCTAAACGAGATCAATACCAGGTGTTGCAGAGAGAGCTGGCTGCCGATCGCCACGAACTCCAGAAGATTGAACAAACGATCACGGCCAAGCAGCGTGAGACCGATTGGAAACTGGCTGTATCCGGTGCAGCTAGCACCTTTACCATCGTCCTTAAGGATGGGACCGAATTGAATGCTTCACTCTTTGCTGTAAGTCAGAAACATGACCTGGCCCTGCTCAAAGTCGACCAATATCAAACACCTGCCTTGGAGCCTGCGGCGTCCTATGAAATTGCCCATGGCACACCGGTATATGCCATTGGTAGTCCGGTGGGGTTGCGCGACTCGATCAGCACCGGTGTCGTGTCGGGCTTCGAATCTTCCTTTGTACGGACTGACGCCAAGATTTATCCCGGCAACAGCGGTGGCCCGTTAGTTCTGACCAATGGCCATGTGGTTGGCGTGAACACAAAGAAAGCGATCACCGAAAAATTCGAGGGCATCGGTTACGCGATCGATATTGCTACCGTGTTGCGGGAGTTTGCTAAAGAGCTGCCGCGTGATTAGTGTGCAAATCAATGGCTGGCTGATTGTCAATCATCGTCATCCTCATCATCATCCAGAGCGATTTTCCGCTGCGGCACCGTCTTGGGATCGACAGTGATGGGCCGGTAAATTTCTACCCGATCTCCCTCTTCCAGCAGTGCGGTGAGTTTAGTGATCTTGCCGAAAACGCCGATCCGATGTTTTTTGATATTTAGATGAGGGCAACGGCTCAAGACGCCAGATTGCTCGATCGCTTCTTGCACTGTGCTTCCTTCCGGTACATCTACTGACAGCCAGAGTTTTTGCCCCGGCTCGGCATAAGCGACGCTGACTTGCATAGACCCCTCCTATTACCCGATGCTGCTTCTTGCAATTGCGGGATTTTGCCATTTGAATAAACGAACTTATTGGACGCTACAGTGAAATTCTTCTTTCACTTCGCTTCTTTTGGCTGCCTGTTCCATCACCCGCTTGCCCGCCAGCAAAAAGCCCAGCACCAAAAACCCGCCCGGCGGCAATAGCATCAGCAGAAAGCCTTTGTAATCCTGGATCAGGGTCGTTTCCAGAAAGGCGAAACTGTCACCCAATAGCAGCGAGGCATGCGCGAACAAGGTGGCGCTACCCAATACCTCGCGGCAACCGCCAATGAGCACTAACGCCAAGGTCAGACCTAAACCCATTGCTAAACCATCCGCTGCCGAGGTCAGGACTGGCTGCTTGGAAGCAAAGGATTCCGCGCGGCCCAGCACACAGCAGTTGACGACGATCAATGGAATGAATAACCCTAATACCTTATACAATTCATGCAGCCAGGCATTGATCGCCATATCGGCGAGTGTCACCAATGATGCAATCAACAGCACGAACACCGGAATACGCACTTCCTGAGCTACAAAGCCGCGCAAACTGGCAATGACGAGGTTGGATGCTAAAAGAACGCCCGTAGTGGCTAACCCCATACCGAGACCGTTGGTGGCGGTGGTGGTCACCGCCATCAATGGACACAAGGCCAGCATCTGGGTAAACACCACATTGTTATTCCATAAACCGTCGGCGAAGATACCGCGATAATCGCTCATCAGTCTTTCCCTCCACTCGATTCATCCAGCAGCATTGCCCGGTAGCTGGCGAAGAATTCCAATCCACCCTTGACGGCCTTGACGACACCTCGCGGCGTGATGGTCGCGCCGGTGAACTGATCAAATACCCCGCCATCCTTCTTGACGCCCCATTGGCCGGGTGGCGGATCGTTCAGAGAGCGGCCGCTGAAACCTAGAATCCAATCAGACTTGCTGGTCTCAATCTTGTCGCCCAGCCCCGGCGTCTCAGCGTGGCTGATGACCCGCACCCCCAGCAAGGTCCCGTTACGATCCACCCCGACAATCATCACCATCTCCGAACTGCCATAGCCTGGAGCCGTGACCTGGTAGCTCACGGCTTGCACCTGACCCTTACGCCGTGCCCGGTAGACTGTGACTGCCCGGCCACCATCGTTGATAGTCACGGTATCCCGCACCAGATCGTTATCGTAATAGCTGGCCGGAACCACTTGTTGCAAAGTAGCTTGCAAATCCTCCAATTGACGTTGAGTGATATCCACACGGGTCAACCAATCAGCGACGCTGATGGCGGTGCTGACCAGCAACGCCACGCATCCCAGCAATGCGGCGTGATAACCCAAGGTTTGCCGGCCTTCCGGTTTCAACCAGTCACGGAGGCCGGTCATGCGGGTCCACTCCCGGAATCCCGGCTCACGGCTGCACGCTTTTTAGCGCGCTCCGGAACCGGCCGCGGCTGGCCGCGCCAGGTTCGTCCATAAGCGCGCGGGCGGAAGTAATGATCGATCAACGGAGCGGCGGCATTCATCAGCACCGCGGCGAATGCGACACCCTCGGGATAACCGCCCCAAGTGCGGATGATATACACCAATGCGCCACAGCCGATGCCGAACACAACCTGCCCGATCCGCGCTACCGGTGAGGTCACCGGGTCCGTGGCGATGAAGAAGGCACCCAGCATCAGGCTGCCTGATAGAAGATGGAGTACTGGGTCAGCGAAACGCTCGGGATTAACCCAATGAAAAACACTGGCTAGCACCAGCACCGTGCTCAGCATAGCGGCAGGAATCTCCCAGGTGATCGCTCGCTGCCATAACAGCCACAGTCCGCCCAGCAGGATCAATACGGCTGACGTTTCCCCCAGACTGCCCCCGGTCCACCCGATAGCAGCGAATCCCGGCTGGTAATGCCCTGGCAGGGCCTGACTGAGAGGGTGATTCATCACCAACTCGGTACGGGCATGGCCGAGAATGGTGGCGCCCGTCATGCCGTCAGTGAAGGTGAAATGGCCAAAGGTCACTTGCAGCCCCTCCAGGAAGGAGGGTGCGGATCCAGACAGCCACGGGTGCGGCTCCAGCCAGGTGGTCATCTCCACCGGGAACGATACTAGCAGCATCACCCGCGCCAGCATGGCCGGATTGAAAATGTTCTGACCGGTGCCCCCGAACACCTGTTTGCCGGCCACAATAGCGAAACCGCCACCGATAGCACCGATCCACCACGGCGCCCAGGGTGGCAATGACAACGCCAATAACACCCCGGTCAATAGCGCCGAGCCATCCATGATACCTTGCCGGACGGAACGCCCCGCCAGCCACAGGCAACCGGCCTCACACCCTAGACAGACCAGCACGGTGATCACCAGTAGATTCAATGCGGGCCAGCCAAATAAGACGGCGCCATAAACAGTGGCGGGCAAGAGCGCCAGCAACACCCTGCCCATCAATCGCGATACGCTATCACCGTCATGGGCATGGGGAGCGCCAGCCAGTGGATTGACTTTCATTCGTCATCCTCTTCCACCATAACTGCACGCGATTTCTTCGCCGCCTTGCGCTTAGCAGCCGCTTCCGCCTTGGCCCGCGCCTGCCGCTCAAAGCGTGCCTGCCGCTGTTCCATCAACGCACGGATATGCGTGGACTTGCGTTCCTCACGGCGTTGCTCCGCCAGCTTGCCTCGCGCAAAGGCAAAGTATTGCGGCAATGGAATATGCGATGGACACGCATAAGCACAGGAGCCGCAGGACATACAGTCGCTCAGGCCAAGCGACTGAACCCCTAACCAATCTTCGTGATGCGCCCGCTTGGACATTTCCAGCGGTAGCAAGCCCATCGGGCAAACTTCCACACAGCGCCCGCAACGGATGCATGGCGATGACGGATGCGCCTCACCCGCCTCAGCAGCGGTCAGCGCCAGAATACCATTCGTGCCTTTGATGACCGGCACTTCAATGCCAGGCAACGGTTGTCCCATCATCGGCCCGCCCATCAGCAGCCGGGCGCAATCTTCGCGGGCAATGCCACCGCAGTAGTTAAGCAGATCAGCCACCAGCGCGCCGAGAGGAACCTCCAGATTGCGTGGTTCGGCCACTGCGCCGCCGCTGACTGTGACGATACGTGAGATCAGCGGTTGACCGTAGCGTAATGCCCGATGCGCTGAATAGACCGTCCCCACGTTATGCACCAGCAAACCGGTATCGGTGCCACGTCCCCCGGAGGGTGTTTCCAGGCCGCTGAGCGATTGAATCAACTGTTTGGCCGAACCTGCCGGATAACGGCTGGCTAAACTCAAGACCTCGATGCGGGCATCCTGCCGGCAGGCATCACGCATGATCTGAATCGCCTCGGGCTTATTGTCCTCAATCGCGATCAATGCACGCGGCGCTTGCAGGGCATGGAGCATGATTGCGGTACCATCAATGATCGCTTCTGCCCGCTCACGCATCAGTCGGTCGTCGCACGTCACATACGGCTCGCATTCCGCGCCGTTGACCACGAGCGTATGCACACCGGCTTGACGGGCCTTGCTGAGCTTGACTGCTGCCGGGAAGTTAGCGCCGCCCATGCCGACGATGCCTGCTGCGCCAACCTGGCAGGCGACCTCTTCAGGACTGAGGCTGAACGGGTCAGGCAACGGCTTACTCTCGATCCAGCGCTCCTCACCGTCGGTATCGAGGATGATGGCCGGCAATGGCAATCCTGAAGCGTGAGGCGCCGTGAAGTCGCCGATGGCGGCGACCGTACCGGAGCTGGGTGCATGGAGCGGTGCGGAGGTCACACCATGTTCCCGGGCAATTAACTCGCCTTTGGCGACGCGCTGCCCGGCCGTCACGACCGGCAGCGCCGGTGCTCCAGCATGTTGTTGCAATGGAATATACAGGCGCGGCGGCAGCGGTAAGGATTCAATTGGCCGCTCAGCGCTGAGATGTTTCTGACCGGGCGGATGGACACCTCCCCGGAAGCCATGAAGACGCATCATTGCTCATACTCCTTGCAGTACCGGCTTGGGCCAGTACCATGTCGCGAAAGTAGGCGTTTGGGGACGAAGTTGCAGGCACTCGGTCGGACAGACTTCGATGCACAGTCCACACCCCATGCAAGCTTCCTGAAAGACGAAATGAATCTGTTTGGACGCACCGACAATGGCGTCGGTCGGACAGCGTTTGCCGCAATGGGCACAGCCGATACAGCGGCTCTCGTCGATTTCGGCCAGTAACGGCGGCCCATCACCAGCGTCTCCCAGCGTCCGTCCCAGCTTGGATGCCAGCGATTGTGCCAGCACCCTGCCGCCGGGCGGGCATAGTGCAGGCGAAGCTGTACCGGCTATCAAGGCATCCGCCGCACCACCACACCCAGGATAACCGCACTGCCCGCAATTCACTCCCGGCAGCAGTTCCAGGAGTTCTTCGCGCAAGGCATTATCCGGCACCTGGAAAAAGCGGGCCGCTAGACTCAACAACATGCCCAGCAGCAGACCGAGGCTGGTCAAAGTCGTAATGGCAGCAATCATGTTATTGCCCTCTCCTTTAGCGTACCGGTAACCCAGCAAAACCTATGAACGCCAGCGCTAACAGACCGGCGGTGATGAAAGCGATAGGGGCGCCGGCGAAAGCGGCGGGTACATTGGCCAGCGCCAGCCGCTCCCGGATCCCGGCAAACAATGCCATCACCAGCGTGAATCCCAGCGCTGACCCAAAGCCGTAGAGCAGACTGCTTAAAAAATCATGTTTCTGCTGGACATTGAGAAGCGCCATACCGAACACGGCGCAATTGGTGGTGATCAGCGGCAAATAGATACCCAAGGCTTGATAGAGGCTTGGGCTGGCCTTGCGGACGAACATTTCGGTGAACTGCACCAGAGCGGCGATCACCAGGATGAACGCCAGGATGCGCAAGAACTGAATATCCAGCGGGATAAGCACATAGTGTTCTAGGAGCCAGCTGGCGCTTACTGCCAGAGTCAAGACAAAGGTGGTGGCCATACCCATGCCTAGGGCGGAGTCGATCTTGCTGGAAACGCCCATGAAGGGACACAGCCCTAGAAAGCGCACCAAAACGACATTGTTGACCAGTGCCGCACCTAGCAGAATGAACAGATAATCGCGCATGACAGCCCTCTCCGCGTTCCTGATCCTGCCCTTCGCAACAACTGCGCCAACGGCCTAAATATTTATCATTTATAAACGATTCAATATCTTGTCAGTGCTAGCCTTACTCTGAAGATAGCCCGGAGATTGTGAGGTTTACGACATTTCGCAACATAAAAGGATGTTGGTTGTGATAAATGCTGCATGGCTTCGGTGTCAGGCGCGAAACAAAATATCTGGTAATTGATACCCGGTACCTAGCGCACGAGACGTAATACCTATCTTGGCCGCGCAATTGCATTAACGCTTCATATCCCTTGTTTCAGCCACTCCACCATGCCGAGCACACCTATGGCTAAGAATGATCACAAAGTATTCGGCTACGCTTCTATCGAAACCGAGGAGGAAAAGGCGCAACCCGTTGTGTCTGCCAACACCCTGCCACCTTGGGTGTTCGCCCAAGTGGTGGATCAATTGACAACTGCTGTCTGCATTACCGACTCTGCTGCAAATATTCTTTATGTAAATCGAGCCTTTACCGAAGTCACTGGGTATACCTCGCAAGAGGTATTAGGCAAAAACACCACGATGCTCTCCGACCAGTGCACACCCGCTCAAGTCTATGAGCAAATGTGGCGGCAGCTCAAACGCGGCAAGCCATGGACCGGGTTGCTGGTTAACCGCCGCAACCGCTCCACGGTCTATCTGGCAGAACTCACGGCCATGCCGGTTCATGACGAATGGGCGAAGAGCTCATATTTTCTTGGCATTCACCGCGATGTGACCGCGATGCACCACTTGGAGCAGCAGTTGCACTATCAGAAGGCGTTGATTGAATCGATGGTGGATGCTGCGCCTGCGATCATTGCCCTGCTTGATGAAAATGGGCGGGTGATTCTCGACAATCACGAATACAAGAAGCTGGTGGGTGACCTGCGGGTCCGGGAACCTGCGGCAGAATTCCTGCGTGCTCTGCGCGAGACTCTGGGTGAAACTTTCCCCTGGGGTTCCCATGCAGAGCAAGGCTTCCGTGACAAGGAGGTGAGCTTTGATCCCGGTGGTAAGGGTCAACCGCGCTGGTTTTCCTGTTCGGGTGTCTGGTTCCGCGAACAGGACAGCAGCGCTGCGACTTTTTTCAAGCCGGTGCGCCAAACCTACCTGTTGCTCATGGCCAATGAAATCACAGCGTTGAAACGCCAGCAGGAAGCGGTAGGAATGAACGCTATGCGCGCCTTGCTTGCCGAGCAGGAACGGGTGCGCAGTATGCGCGAAGCGCTGCAAGCTTCGATTTTCCAGATGCAGGGGCCGCTGAACCTGATTAATGCTGCTTATGATCTCATGCAACGGCGCGGCGTGAAAGCCGATCCGGCCCTCTACCATGCCTTGAGCCAGGCGGCTACTACCGGCCAGGCGGCCCTGGAACGGCTACGAGCGCTGGTTCCGGAAGTGCCTCCGGAAGCGATGGCACCGGTCAATATCAATCAGCTGCTACGAGAAATTCTGGAATTGTGCAAGCAGCGCCTGCTGGCGAGCGGCACGATCGTGGATTGGAAACCAACACCTATATTGCCTGCCATTACGGCGCGCATTAGCCGCCTGCGTGGCATGTTCAAACAGTTGCTTGACAATGCCTTGGACGCTATCGAGAGCAATCGTCATAAACCGCGTGAACTGCGTATCGCCACTGGCATCGAGGAGCAAGCGGTGTTTGTGGTGATTGAGGACAGCGGACCGGGAGTGCCTCCAGATCTTCATTGGCAGATCTTTGAGCCGTTCTTTACCACTAAGCGCCCTACTACCCATGTAGGTTTGGGCCTAGCCATGGTGCAGGAGGTGGTGAATGAACAACGAGGCATGATTCGCCTTGATCCTGATTACACTGCTGGCTGCCGCTGGCAGGTATCGCTACCCATCAAGTATGAAGATCGTGATGAGCAGAGTACTTGAGCGCCGTTGCTGTGGAGAACGCTGTGGATTGGTCAGCGCTACTGGAAATTGAACTGGCAGCTTTGTTCCAGGTTAGCCAGATCCTAAGCAGTCCCAATCCGGTATGGGAAACTCTTGACCAGGTTTTACACATCTTGCATGAGCACGGTGAGTTTCAGCGCGGTACGGTTTCGCTGGTAGATCCGGATAGCGGCACCCTTCTGGTCAGCGCCATTCATGGCCAGCGGCCGGGTGAACATGAACCGGTGAGTTACCTGCCAGGTGAAGGCGTATTGGGGATGGTGTTAGAACGCGGCCAGCAGGTAATGATACGGCGTCTTGCCGATGAGCCGCGTTTTCTTGATCGCTTGCATCTTTACGATCGGGAGTTGCCGCTCATCGGTGTGCCGATTCGAGCTGGCTCGGGCCGTTATTCTGGGGTATTGGCAGCACAACCGCCTCGTTGTGACCAATGGTTGCCGGAACGTGCCCGTTTTCTGGAGATGGTTGCCAACCTGATTGCCAATGGTGTGTGTGCTGCCTGGGAGGCCGAGCGTGAGCGTAGAGTGTTGACCGCCGAGCGCGACAGTTTGCGGCGAGTGGTGCGCGGCCAGCATGGTTTTGACAGTATGGTCGGCCACAGCTTGTCGATGCAACGGGTCTTTGAGCAGGTACGGCAGGTCGCAAAATGGAACACTACGGTGCTGATTCGCGGTGAGTCAGGTACCGGTAAAGAATTGATCGCTTGCGCCATTCATTATAATTCACCGCGTTCTGGCGGGCCGTTGGTCAAACTAAACTGTGCAGCGCTGCCAGACAATTTGCTGGAATCGGAATTGTTCGGGCATGAAAAAGGTGCGTTTACCGGCGCGGTTAACCAGCGCAAAGGCCGTTTTGAACAGGCTCACGGGGGCACTCTGTTCCTGGACGAAATCGGTGATATTTCCCTGACCTTTCAAGCCAAGCTGCTACGGGTATTGCAGGAAGGCGAGCTAGAGCGGGTTGGCAGTAGCCAGACCCTGCGGGTGGATGTGCGGGTTATCGCTGCCACCAACCGCGATCTGGAATCAGCGGTAGATGAAGGACATTTCCGGGAAGATTTGTACTACCGGCTCAATGTTATGCCGATCTTCATGCCGGCTTTGCGCGAGCGCCAAGAGGATATTCCCGATCTGGCACGGTTTCTTGTGGAGAAAATTGGTAAACAGCAAGGGCGGATGCTAGCCATCACTGACAACGCTATCCGTTTACTGATGCGCCATTCCTGGCCGGGCAACGTCCGCGAATTGGAAAATTGCTTGGAACGCAGCGCGATCATGAGTGCTAACGGTATAATCGCGCAAGATGTGATTGAGTTAAGCGGGCTGAACCCTCGTGGTGCTGCACATGCAATACTTTCTCCCTCCCCGAACAACACAGACCTGGATAATCCGGATCTGGATGAACGGGATCGGGTCATTGCCGCTCTGGAGCAGGCGGGTTGGGTGCAAGCTAAGGCCGCCCGGTTGCTGGGAATGACTCCAAGGCAAATTGCCTACCGGATTCAAATCCTCGATATCAAAATGCGGCGGCTGTGATATTGAATGGGGTGATTTCCGATGCCCGATAGCTGTCGTATCAAGCTACCCCAGTGCTTCACGCCGTATCTTCTATCCCAGGGAAGAGAAATATTGTTACTGGTCCTTGCATAAACGCTCGCACGGTGTGCCGTCCTGATCCCTATCCAAGCGTTTTACACCGCAGCTCTTTAGGTAGAACTGCGCCTCTTTGCAATCACTCATTTCACTGCAGGTGCGCTTTGCCCCGCAGCCAGATGGAGGTGTTGACGCAGATGAAGTGGTGGTTAGCGATCCTGTTTTCTTGTCATGCCGCCGCCATACCCACGGAGGGATACGCTGATCCTCTGGCAGCGCCCACAACCCCCGATGGGCTGCCTTCGCTTGCGCTTCTAATTCCAGCAGATGTGGATTACGGTTGTAGCGGCGATACACCCAAGCCGCACCTTGTTTTACCAATGCAGCTTCGACATTTTGGCTAGATACATCGAGTGTGCCTACAACCCGCCCGTAATCGTCGCGGCTGTACACAGTGACTTGTACCGTTCGCCCCGATACCCATGCAGACAGCGCCCGCCGGGCAGCTTTGCCATATGGCTGATTGTATTCCGGGGCATCGATGCCAGCGAGGCGGACTTTAACTGGCTGCCGGTCTGCGATACGCAATATCAGAGTGTCGCCATCATTGACTGTGATAACCCGTCCGGTGAGTGACTCCGCGTAAGCGGATGCCGCTAGCAACAACAAAAGGAACCCGGCAACTCGAATCATTATTGCTAAGTCCTGCTAACTGACATGTGTGGAGCGGGCTTCTGCTTAAGCGAACAAAAGCGCTGGCTCTAGCAACTTTCTTCAAGCGAGTGCAGGGCTGAGGATGAAGAAGTGACAGCCGGCTCTAACGCCTCCTCTGGCACACGCAGCACCCGCTTGCCAAAGAGTACATGATAGTGGATCGGTGTTGAATCGCGAATCACCGCCATCACCTCACCCACTGCGCTGATGGCAGCCGCCACTGTGCCTTTAACGGTCAACGTGCGAAGCGTGATTACCCGGTCACCCCGCTCGAAGCGATTGGGAATCCACGGTGCATCTGCTGAAATCAACTCCACTTCCCGGCAGCCGACGATCCGCTGGCCCGGTTCCAGGAAGTGTACGCTATAGACAAGTTGATCTTGCAGAAAGACCCCAATATGGCGGACGTAGCCTATGCTGCCGCGCCGCACCAGCAACGCGCCGGCCGGTTGGCCAGGATAGGTGCCATCGTTGCGGATGTTACGGACCACCCGTACCGCATCGCCGCAGGCAAATAGAGGTTGCAGCATCACGCCGGACGACCGAGGTTTGCTAGCGGGATTCGCACCTCGCGTTGCGCTGCTTGGCGGTGGAAAACCTTAAATACCTTCTCAGTTAACGCATCGGATTCTACAAAATCCTGGTAGGCACGTTGCAAGCATCGAGCAAATCCTCCTCGCTCTACTGGATTGCCTTGCTGCAAGTAATCGTGGAACCGTTTGAGGATATGCAAACGGTTGACCTCGACCACGGCAGGTTCGAAATCAATATCGAAATAATTGAGAAAATCTTCTGCTGAAGACAGTTCAGCCAGTTCTTCCCGCAGTGTCATGGTGCTCATGATTTATACCTCAGTATGGATGGATTTCAGGTTTCAGGGCGTTTTAGCAGAGTTATAACTTGGCTCAGTAAGAGGTAAGCGTATGGATATCTATGGCGGGAGGGAGTGCCGGTGATCAAGATTGCGGTAAAAGACCTGGAGTTCGTCCGGTTCCGGAAGGCGCTTGTGCTGACCGACAAAGGTACGGATACCTTGGAGAATGGCCCTTGCTTGATGCTGATTCAGCGGAATGCCGAGATCCTTATAGACCTTAAGCACCGCCTGTGTGCCAGAGTGTTTGCCCAGCACCAGCCGGTGGCTACGACCCAACTCTGCGGGGTCCACGCCCTGATAGTTCAGCGGATGTTTCAAGAGTCCATCGATATGGATGCCTGCTTCATGCGTGAAAGCCCCTTCGCCAACGAGACTCTTGTGCCAGGACAATGGGCGATTAGCGGCAGCGGCGACCCGTTGCGACAATGCTGGGAAGCGGGAGAGATCAATATCGATCTGGAAGCCATACAGCTTGCGCAAGCCCAATACAACTTCTTCCAAAGCGGCATTACCGGCCCGTTCGCCCAGACCGTTGACTGTGGTGTTAACATGAGTAGCACCACCTAATGCGGCAGCCAGGGTATTTGCGGTTGCCAATCCCAGATCATCATGGGCATGCATTTCCAGCTCAAGATCCACTGCCGCCCGTAGGCGTTGAAAAACCGCCAGCGTATTGAACGGTTCCATGATCCCCAGTGTGTCGGCAAAACGGAAACGCCGCGCCCCAGCCGCTTGAGCGGTTTCGGCGGCTTCCTGCAAGAAATCGTGATCCGCTCGTGAAGCGTCCTCTCCACCAACGATGACTTCCAGGCCTAATGCCCGTGCTTGAGGAACTAAACGGCATATAGCATCCAATGCTTGCTTGCGTTGCCAGCCCAGCTTATGGCGCAGTTGCTGATCAGACAGCGGCACGGATAAATCCACGCCCCACGCGCCCAAATCCTGGCATTGTTTCAGATCGGAATCTCGCATCCGGCTCCAGACCAGCAACCGGGCATTCAACCCCATTGCTGCTAGATCGCGGATGCTCTCTCGCTCTTCCGCACCCATTGCCGGGATACCGATTTCTAGCTCTGGCACGCCTAACGCTACCAATTCGTTGGCGATGGCGCGTTTTTCATTCTGAGAGAAAGCCACTCCCGCTGACTGTTCACCATCACGCAAGGTAGTATCATCGATCACAAGGGTACGGGGCATAACGGTCATAGCAGCGGTCTCGCTGAAAATGCTATGACTATTGGTGATTACAAAACCTGTACCAATTTAGGGTGCTCAAAATAAACAATAGCTTGGTGAATTAATTTAGGTTTGTAGCGCAAGGTTTCTCACAGTTTTGATGATCGATTGTTGGAAAACCAACAAATGAAACACCGCGAGCGCATAAGGGTATGGCAATATTCCACGTGGAATATTTATTATTTCTTATGACGATTGGTTTCTCCCCGGAGACACTCACTGCATGAACTCAGAATTTAATCTTGCCGTTTCCAGCCCGGAACCTCGCCGCTTTCCCTGTATGCAATGCGGGGCATCACTTGAATACGCTCCAGGGGTTGCTGTATTACGCTGTACCTATTGCGGTCATGAAAATTCCATTGCGATTGCTGACCGGCCTATTGTGGAACAGGATTTCCGGCAAACGCTGCGTCAATTAGCCAGCAAAGTTGCTACCCAAGAGAGCATTTCCATTCATTGTGATTCCTGCGGCGCATCTTACAGCTTCGATGCGGCGGTTCACGCTGGAGAGTGCCCGTTCTGTGGCTCGCCGGTGGTGGCAAAAACCAGACAGCATCGCAAACTGCAACCTCAGGCATTGCTGCCTTTTCAAGTAACCCGGGATCAAGCGCGTTCTGCGTTCCATCAATGGCTCGGCAACTTATGGTTCGCGCCCGGCAAGCTGAAGAACTATGCTCGTAACGACACCCGTCTTGCCGGGATGTATGTGCCTTACTGGACCTACGATGCCGATACCGCTACCGCTTACCGAGGCGAGCGCGGTGACAGTTATCAAGTGCGGGAAACCTATCGTGCGGTCGAGAATGGCCAGGAAGTGGAACGTACGCGCGTGGTTACCAAGATTCGCTGGTCGCCGGCCGCGGGCCGCGTCACACGGTTCTTCGATGACGTGCTCGTGCTGGCGAGCCGCTCGCTGCCGCAGGAAATTACTGAGCGGCTCGAACCTTGGGACTTGGCGAATCTAACACCGTATCAAGAGGATTATCTCAGCGGTTTTCGCAGTGAGATGTACCAGGTTAATCTAGAACAGGGTTTCGAACGCGCCCAGGAAATCATGGTCCCCACCATCCGCCGCGATGTCCAGCGTGACATCGGCGGCGATCATCAGCGCATTCATGGGATGGACACCCGCTATGGCGAAATTAGTTTCAAGCATATCCTGCTACCAATCTGGCTCTCAGCCTTCCGCTTTCGGGACCAGGTTTATCATTTCGTGGTCAATGGCCGTACTGGGGAAGTCCAGGGCGAGCGGCCATATAGCCCATGGAAGATCGCTTTTGCTGTATTGTTAACGGCGCTGGCCATTGGCGGCGGGGTTGCCTTGTGGCAATACTACCATTAGACAGCGTTCACCGGGCGTCAACACAGCAACGGCTCGATGAAGAATCGATAGGCGCAGGCTGAGCCTGATGAAGCTGAATTACAATACCCGGTGAAAAGCAGCGGTATCAAAAATATGTGCGTAATCCAAAGGTGAACTCGCGGGTTTGCTGAAAGTAGTGCCATTCCATCCGCAGCGCCCAGTTTCGCCCCAAAGCCAAATTCTGCCCCACAGCCGCCTGCCACGCCGTTCCGGTTTCACCCAATCGATAATCCAGCCGGCTTGCGCTTGCTAAAATTTTCCAATTTGCCATGGGTTGCAAGAGCGCCCCGGCTGTTATTCCCCATCCGGCCCGATAATCACTCACAAAGTCCCGGCTGAAATTCAGCTCCAATTCTGGCAAAGCGAACCACACTGTTCGCCACGGCCAGTGAGTTTCTGTTGCCAGCCCCAGTCCTCCATTGAGGTTAAATGCGCTGCGATCGGGATCCTCCGCTTGAGGAGCCGGTTCCCAACCGGCATGAACCCGCCAAGCTGGGCGGGGAGCTAGCGCATCAAACGGTGTTAATGAGGTGATATCGAGCAAGGTCAACCGATTAAGCTGCAAGCCGCCATGATCCGGGTAGTGGCGGACAGCAATGCGCAGCACCTCGATCTGGGCGTCGGGCGTGTAACCGGCATCCGGTTCCAGCAGATCGTGAGCGCTGGCCCGAGCGGTGAATTCCACGAACTCTTTTCCATCCCGCTGACCGGAACCAATGCCCATTTGCCGCGAGGCATGCCCTGTTTCTGGACGGGTTGCATAGGGCTCAATAGCAACGGGGGTAGCGGGCACTGCGATTTGGTGGCGGGCAGTTAGCAACTGATGCGCTATCTCATCGGGTAATGCGTTCATCCCTTTCTTAAGCAGGTTAGCTTGCTGGAACTGGCGTTGGTCCAGCGCCAGTTCCAGTAATAGCGCTTGTCGCTCCGGAGCCAATTCAGTAAAGGCAGGGGTGGCTGTTATTTTGGGATCATCGCGCAACTGCCGAACTAGCCACCACTCGTTAGCGCGCAGTGTTTGCTGGCGGCGGCGGATTGCTGTTCCACGTGCTGGGCGTGCGGTTACCTCTCTAATCAATCCTGGTTGCTGGTCCAGGAGACGAATCGTGTCGGCTGGCAGGGTCCACAGAGTAAATGCATCGTTCAATCGGACGTTGGGATTCGCAGCTTCTAGCAACGTCAGTAATTGCCAGGCGCAATTTTCGTGTAAAAAATAATAATCGAACTCGATACCCTGCAATTCCCAGATATGCTCCAGCAAGCGTTGCAACTGTGATGGACGCAGCTGTAGCTGATATTCCCAGATATCGCGACTTTCCATATCGCTGTAGGTTTGCACCAGTTTGTAATAGGGCTGAATATCGAACCGGCCCCGGAATTCACCGGTGATTCCATTTATCGCGTACATCAATCCGTGGTTGCCTGCATCGTCGGCTGCATAATTAATGGTATAAGCCAGCAGCCGGGTTGATTCGGTCTGGCCACGCTGATCCAGCCGCAGCAAGGTATGGCCAAACAGCGAAGCAGGATTGTTGAGATAGGCCGAGGCAAATACCAGGGTCACCGATTCAGTGTTCAGCGCATGGAACCAGCGCCGGAAGAGCTCGCAGGATTGTGGCGGTAAACGCTGATTGTCAAAGTCCAGCATGGCCTTTAACCAGTGATAACGGGCGATGAACGCACATTGGGCTGGTTGTGGATTACTACCGACCAGGTCAGCATTAAAAAAAGCACGCAGAGTTGCGGCCAATTCAGCCTGAGGATCAGTTTTGCCCGTTGGAGCAAGAAAGAAGCGGGAATCATCGGCATCACTGACGACGCCTTTACCCTTGGCGGCAGGACGATAATGCAGCAGAGACTGCCACTCACGCTGGTCAGCTAGACCGAGCGTATTCGCACGGTCCAGCAGTATGGCTAAATAATTGGAATCAGCACGAGCATCCACCGCCTGGAGCAGTAGCGATCCAAGCAGCAGAATGCAGGGTAGATAGATCGCTGTCAGGACAGTGAGTGATTCAGTTCAGCGCCAAGTAGGAGCCGAAGCGCGGGTCGATGCGCATCTCCCGGTTTAACACCATCAGCATTTCATCAGCCGTTGTCTGATCGCTGGGGAACAACACTGTGAACTTCCTTTGAGTGAATACGAAGAATTCGGACTGGCGGCTTGGTTCAATGCTCAATAGTGTTGCCAATGAACTCAGATATTCCCCTTGACCTATCGCTATATCTTGCTTCAGCCGTTGAAAATTAACCTTTACGAATTCAGCCGTTTGTTGTTGACGGTTCATAAATGCGGAATTTTTTGAGCCGCCGGTTGTTGCACTGGAGCCGGAGCTGGGATCGACGAGAACGGTACAAGCACTGCTGCCCAGCCCTAATGTGATGACTATGGTGATTAAGGCACTATTCAGTAAAGATTTCATAAATGTTTCCTCAGAAAAGCTTCAGATGCGCCTATGATAATGTGAATGGTCGAAAGTTGAAGCTTAAATATAACAAAAGCTCCGCTTACACCATTTGACAGTGCCCACGGCCTTTTGCCTCCCTGATGAGGATCTCTCCGCATGAAAAACCATTTCTCACTGATTTTGCTCTCCACTCTACAGTGTAATGCGGATTGCGAATACTGCTTTGAAGATAAAACGGCTGATCGGCTTACCCTTGACCGGTTGGGTGAAATGATACGCAAGGTGCTGGACTATATGGTGGAAAAATCGCTGGCGGCGTTGACCATCTATTGGCAAGGCGGTGAAGCGATGCTATTGCCGCCGGGCTGGTATGAACAGGCCTATGATTTGATCCAGCGAGAGGCGGATGCGCGTGGTAAACAGGTTTTTCACAGCCTGCAAAGCAACATGCTGGCCTATAGCTCCCGCTGGAATCCGGTGCTCGCTAAAATGTTCGGTAATTCGGTGGGTACCTCGCTGGACTATCCTAACCTGCACCGCAAACTGCTCGGTCAAGGACCAGAGAGCTACAACGAAATCTGGGGCAAACGGGTGCGGGAAGCGCGGGCGGCGGGCATTGATGTACAAGTCATCGCTGTGCCGAATCAAGCAACCCTAGATATCGGTGCGGAGCGGTTCTATACCCACTTTGTTGATGAACTGGGTATCACCGACTTCCAGGTCAACACACCCTTCCCTGGCGGCGAAGCGACTCGCGCCAAAAAGGAATTGCCGGTGGCGGAGGTAGAGAAACTCAGCCGTTTCTACACGGAACTAGCGGATGTCTGGCTGGAGCGCGGTTACCATAAAGGAGTCCGGGTCGGACCGCTTGATGCATTGCTCCAGCATTTCAGTCATGAGCCAGCGACCCTGCCTTGTATCTGGGGCGAGAATTGCGCCAACGCGTTGGTTTCCATCGATGCCCGCGGTTATGTAGCGCAATGCGACTGCTGGGTGACCAGTTATCCTGACTACCATTACGGCAACATCTTTGAATGCGGCAGCTTCGGTGAATTGCTGAGTAACAGTCCAGCCCGCCAGCAATTTAACGAGCGGCCGGTGCAACTGATTCAGCGCGATTGTCTGAGCTGCGACTATTTGTCGCTATGTCACGGTGGCTGCCCGGTTCGAACCTACACTGTGTACGGCTCGCTGTTTGAGAAAGATCCCTACTGTGAGTTATACAAAACGATGTTCAGCCGGATGGAGCGGGCAGCGCGTACCTTGGCGCGGGAAGCAGGGGTATCTCATACGGTAGCGGCTTGATCCTTTCTATTCGACGGCAGTTCGTTAAATATTCCACGTGGCATATTCACCGCATTGCAGCCTGGTTTTTGATCTATCGTGCTCCTTTGGGTTGCCAAAAAGAGGGTAACCCCTTTTTTCTTCTTTCCTTGCGCTGCTTAATTGCTGAAAAAGACCGACGGCAGCCAGGTAATCAGGCTGGGGAAAATCACCATGAGGATTAATCCAAGGATTTGGATCATGACAAAGGGCATGATGCCCTTGTAGATATCGCCCATCGTGTATGCTGGGGGTGCGACACCTTTGAAATAGAACAGGGCATAACCGAACGGTGGTGTCAGGAATGAAGTCTGTAAGTTCACGCAGACTAACATGGCGAACCACAGCGGATTGAAATCTAGATCCATCGCGATGGGGGTAAAAATTGGTACAGTGACGAGCAGAATTGCTGCCCAGTCGATAAACATGCCCAGAAAAAATACTACCGCCATCATGATTGCTAAGACTACATAGGGACTGACATCCATGCCTAGCAATAGATCGGCAACCACATCGCCCCCGCCGATGCTGAGAAACACCACACTGAACAGTTTACCGCCGACGAAAAGCAGCATGATCATGCAGGTGATCCGCAAAGTCGAGACACAGGATAGTACAATGACCTCCCAAGTGAGCATGCGGTTAACCAATGCTAATACCAATGCCCCAAGACCCCCCATAGCAGCTGCTTCCGTGGGTGTGGCAACGCCAGCCAGGATGGTGCCCATGACCAGCAAAATTAAACCGAAAGGCGGAAGAAAACTCTTAAGAATTATGATGGTTTTTTGTCCCGCTGTCAGTGTGTCCTCTTCAGCGGGAATGGGGGGGCCCAGGCTAGGGTTAATGCTGCAACGGGTAGCGACATAGGCCAAATACAACCCGGACAGAACCAGCCCCGGCAGGATCGCCCCAGCGAATAGATTTCCAACTGACGTTTCTTTCAAGCCAGTTAGCCCTCCATATACCACCAGCATAATGCTTGGTGGAATGAGAATACCGAGAGTGCCTGAAGAACAGATGATGCCGGCTGACATACCTCGATTGTAGCCGCGTTGCAGCAGCGCCGGTCCGGCCATCAGGCCCATGGCCACCACCGAGGCGCCAATGATGCCGGTCGTAGCGGCGAATACGGTGCTGACTACGATGACCGCCAAGCCTAACCCTCCACGCACCTTACCCAATGAGCGATAGAGTGCGTCAAATAATCCCTCAGAAACTTTAGAGCGATCCAGAATCTGCGCCATAAAAATAAACAACGGAATAGCCACCAGGGTGTAGTTTAAAAAGGTACCCCAGTTATTGTTGACAAATAGATCCAGCAAAGCCGGCACGTTAAAGCCGTTGTCAATCAGGCCAAAGAGCAGGGCGACCGCCGCCAAGGTAATGGCCAGTGAATGCCCTAGAGGAATGCAGAGAATCAGCGTAAGAAACATTAAGAGGGTCAGCAACTCAGGATTCATAATGGGTTTTCTCCGGAGAAGACTGGCTGATTCAGGTGGTGGAAATCGTGGATCAATTTGGCAATGCCCTGTAGGAATAACAGCACAAAACCAATAGCCATAAGTGTTTTGAAGGGATAAAGCGGTGGCGCCCAGGAGCTAGAGGCGAGTTCCCCTTGCATCCAGGCGGTGCCTGCATAAATCACCGACCAGATAGAAATCAAACCCATTGTTGGAATAAAAATGATCAGATTGACTGCAATTCTGAGCAGAGTACGGGTTCGAGTGGCCAGCCGGACTTCAAAGACATCAATAGCAACATGGCCATTATGCTTGTGTGTATAGCCTAGACCCAGCACAAAATGGACACCATAGAGGAAGGTCGTAGCCTCAAATCCCCAAGAAGTCGGTGCATTGAAGCCGTAACGCATGATGACTTCGTAGCTGACAACACACAGTAAGGGAAGAACTAGAAAGGCGCTGTAATAGCCGGCGTTTTCATTTAGAGTATCGATTGCCTGAGCAAATTTACGCATACGCCATCCCTCCATACAATTTTCAGTGGTTCCTGCTGCAACAGGAAGAGAGTATGGAGCCAGCAGCTTCCAGCCTGCTTAAGCAGGCTGGAAGCTTGCCCCACATCCTTTAGTGAGGTGAATGATGGTGAAGGTTAGATGAGAGATTGGATGATTATTGAGTACGCTTGCCGGCGATGTAATCGTCCATCGGCCAGGGTGTCACGCCGCTGCGAATTTCACGCCATTCAGCAAAGTCCTTACGGAATTTGTCCTGTGAATCAAGCACTTTCTTTACATCAGGATACTTGGCTTTGAGTTCATCCAGATACGCTTTAGTGCGCTTTGCGAAGTTGGTGATGGTTTCGTCGTCCATGCGCACAAACTCAACCTTTCCCTTGAAGCGGTTGATCGCTTCTATATTAAGGTTTTCTTGCCAAGCAGTTGACCAAAGCTGGGTTTCCTTTGCTGCTGTATCAACAATCCATTTCAGATCAGCCGGTAATTTGTCCCAGGCATCCTTGTTGATGAAGAACGCGCACTGGACCGAAGGTTGATGGACACCCGGCTCAATGACATATTTAGTAATTTCGTCAAAACCCATCGGGTAATTCATCGCTGGAGTGCTGAATTCAGCCGCATCGATAACGCCCCGTTCCAGGGCCAGATAGACTTCACCACCAGGCAAAGGGGTTACACTGGCGCCTAAACTGTTCATGATGTCCATGTACCAGCCTGGGGTGCGTACCCGCAGCCCTTTGAAATCCGACATTTTTGTGGCTTTTTTATTGGAAAATAATCCCATTTCCTGGCCGCCATTACCGCCAGGCAGTGCATACAGGTTGTATTGCCCGTATAGGTCCTGCATCATTTTTAAACCACCGCGCTCGTACAGCCAGATGTTGTAGCCTTCAGTGTCCAAGCCGAACGGTACTGAGGCGAATGCTACGAAGGCTTCATTTTTCCCTTTCCAGTAACCAGGCCAGTCGTGGCCAATTTCGGCGGATCCTTTGCTAACGGCGTCAAAACTTTCCATCGCACCAACCAGCGCACCAGCAGGAAAAAGCTTGATTTCGAGCCGGCCGCCGGAGGCGAGAGCAACGGTATCGGCGAAATGCTGGGCCATGTCATAAAACAGCAATCCCTCTGTCCAGGGCATGACCATCTTCCAGCGGAATTCTTCTTTAGAAGGCTTAATGGTTCGAAGTTCTCTTTTGACTTCTTCATGTCTCAGATCAGCGCCAAATTTTTCACGGGCAGCAAAGGATGGTGTAATTACGCTACATGATAGCGCAATAAAGAGACTAAACAGGAATCTAAGATTTATCATGTTTGTTTTCCTCCTTATCGGTTCGCAAACAATGGCGGCGAAAAGCCGACTTTGAAAATCTAGATGCGCCAGCCGCTAAATTCCAGGAAACTGAAAAAATATAGGAGTTACAAAATCGTAAGTTTAAGGATATAGAATGGCTAATTAGATATATGCATATTGTTGATTTAAGGGTGTTCACCTGAAAATAGAAGCGTCAGCTTTCCTTGGAGGCGGCCTTGGTGAAGTTGCTAGCGGTGTGACAGGCTGTCCGTGGCGGAGGACGGTCCCGTCTGGGAACAGCAACGTGGCCGTTACTGTGAATGCGGATTGAATTTTATCCGAGGTGATCAGCGTGTGGATCAAGGATCGCGTGTCAAGCGTGCTTTGTCAGTGGCTTATATACGTTGGGCAAGGCGTCATTTTTGAAATCATCTCCCCTGTGCCGGTTCAATCTTCATTGCGCGCCTCTCTTCTGCAAGTTTAGAAGAAAGGCATTTTTTACAGCGGCTAAAACTCTTCCCATTCATGAGCTGCATCAGCAATGGTTGCTGTTTTACCCTTGACTGGAACGGAACGAAGCACGGGACGGGTCTTGGCAGCGGCGGACGGTTTTTTATCTGCGGATAGATGGTGCCTTGATCCCGGAACCGGTTGCAGTTTAGTTTGCGCCTTGCCTTTGCTTTGCAAATTGGGGGTAGCGGCAACTGTCTGAGTAATCGTTTCCTGCTGTTTCAGCTTAAAGAAATCCATTAGGTCTTTCAGTTCACGCGCCTGTTCCCCCATCGACTGGCTGGCCGCCGCCGTTTCTTCTACCAGGGCCGCGTTTTGCTGGGTCACTTGATCCATCTGCAAAATAGCTTTGTTAACTTGTTCGATACCGCTGGCTTGCTCTCGAGCTGCAGCTGCCATCTCAGCGACGATGTCACTGACTTTCTTGACTGCGGTGACAATCTCCTGGAGGGTCTGACCGGATTGTTCTACCAGTTTGCTGCCATTCTCAACCTTGGCCACGCTGTCGGTAATCAGCGCTTTGATTTCCTTGGCAGCATCGGCACTGCGCTGAGCGAGTTTCCTTACCTCAGCTGCTACTACCGCAAATCCTCGGCCTTGCTCCCCGGCCCGTGCGGCTTCCACAGCGGCGTTCAATGCTAGCAAGTTAGTTTGAAAGGCAATTTCGTCAATGACACCAATAATGTCAGCGATCTGGCGGCTGCTGTGGTGAATAGCGTTCATCGCTGTCACCGCTTGCTCAACCACCTGCCCGCCTTGCTCGGCCTGAGCTCGTGCAGCCTCAGCCAGTTGATTCGCTTGCCCAGCGTTATCGGTGCTTTGTTTAACTGTACTGGTCAGCTCTTCCATGCTAGAGGCGGTCTCTTCTAATGCAGAGGCTTGTTCTTCGGTGCGTTGAGAGAGGCCGGTGCTACCTTGGGCAATCTCCGCCGCTGCGGAACTGACGTGCGCAACAGACTGGGTCACCTGACTGACAATCCGCTGCAACTCTGCGTTCATCGTTCGCATAGCCTGAAACAACTGACCAATTTCATCTCTCGAAGCCATTGGTACATCGATGGCCAAGTTGCCTTGTGCAACTTGACTGGATACTGATGCTGCTAATTGCACGCGCTTACCCAGTGCTTGTGCTACCATCCAACTCATTAATCCCACAACTATTAGTGCCATGACGGCTAATATCACGGCGACTATGATCGTTTCACGTAGTTTGTGATAGTTTTTCTGTTTCGCCAGCGCAACAGCATCGTCAATATCGTCAATGTAAAAGCCAGTGCCAACCATCCATTGCCACTTGTCCAGACCCACTACATAACTTAGCTTGGTTACCACCTGACCTTTTGATGGCTTGTTGAACATATATTCGACATAGCCACTTCCTTGCCTGGCGTTCTTAAGCATTTCATGACGGTAAAGAAATCCATTGGCATCCTTTGCATCTGCTTGATTCTTACCTTCATTTTCTGGTTTTGGCCGATTGACCAATGTGGTTCCATCATAATGATTGGCAAATATGTATCCATCTTCGCCATAATTAAGCCGGCGTAGAATCACCTGGGCTTGTTCCTGCGCCTTGGGGTCATCAGCTGCTGATCCTTCATATAAAGGGCGAATAGCTGCGATTGCAATGTCCATGTAGTCCTTGAGCTCTGCTTTCTTGACCGCCCACATGTTTGTTCGCACGGCAGCAATCTCCTGCTGGCCCAGTTGATAAAGCTGGTACACATCGAAAGCGGTCAACACCAGCGCCAGAAAAAACGCCGGAATAACACCTAATAAAATGACTTTGGTCTTTAGTGATAGTGTTCTCATTTTCATCTCCATACAGTTTTTGTACAACCAGATATTAATCATCAAATAAAGCCATGGAGTTGATATTCTGTATCGTAACACTATAGTAATTTTATATTTTTCTTCCTCATTTAGTAGAAGAGCGGACAGCAAGTATTGCTTGCCGGTGAACAATGCGGCCGGCCATCCACTGCTTAAACTGACCCTGTTTCTTCAAGCCAGCCGCTCTACCTCGTAAACCCCGCCGATTACCACATACTCATCTTCACCCTTGAGCATCCCCGGTAGCATCCGGTTATAAAAAAATACCTTGGATATGGGTACTTGCACCCGTAGTAGATGATCACCGAATTCTTCAGCCCGTTCCCGGCGGATGCTGAAAGAGCTAAGGTTATTGAGCAGTATGATCATGCTGCGGCGATTAAGCTGGGCCAGAACTTGGGCATCGCTGAAACGATTGAAACCACGGTACAGACACACGTGGGTGACTTCCGGTTGCGAACGATACAGTTCGTATTGGCAGTAGGTGTACAAAAGGTCTAATTGCGCTTCGAGGGCGTTAGTGCTGTACAAACCATGGCTGCGCGCTTCCAGAAAATGCAGATAGGTATCATGGGTTCGATCGGCGAGCAGTCCTCCATGATAATGAGTGAGTAAGCCGAAGCGGGATTCCACCCAGCCTTTCAATACGGCCCCTTCCCGGCAATCGGGATCGAAAGCCCAGCCACGCACCATCCGTAGATAGTCTGCCCGCCCGCGCAGCTTGGGCCGGCCCGGGCTCAGGCCGACGTCTTCCAAAGCCTCCAGCCGGAAGTACACCGTCATGTAATCCATGAATTGCCGCGCCCGTTCGACCGGGTCCATCAGGGGTTTCAGCAGCCGGAACAACCGGTAATGCAGTTCTGCAACGCCATCAAGCAGTAACGGCGCTGGATGACGCTGGAAGGTCAGGCCCCCCAGAATCGCGGCTGGCAGGTTACAGCGGTTGATTGGTAAGCAGGCATTGCGGGGCAGGCGCACTGTGGTTTCTGGCGTTGTGGTGGAATTGTCATCAATCCTACAAGCCACGGTATTTGTCATCTATGCCACCCGCCATTTAGGTCGTGGATAAAAAATATATTTTATAAAACAAAATATTAATCAGTAACTATCTCTGGCACGGTGTTTGAAACATGGAGAAGAAGCAAGATTCATCATTCAGCGACCGGAGAGCAAAATCATGGCAATGATACGTCAATGCGCAATTTACGGGAAAGGCGGCATCGGCAAGTCCACCACCACCCAAAATCTGGTGGCGGGGCTGGCTGCGGTGGGTAAGAAAGTGATGATCGTGGGTTGTGACCCCAAAGCCGATTCCACCCGCTTGATGCTCCATGCCAAAGCTCAGAGCACCATCATGCAAATGGCGGCAGATGCCGGCACGGTCGAGGATCTGGAATTGGATGACGTCTTGAAAGTCGGCTACGGCGGTGTCCGTTGCGTCGAATCAGGCGGCCCGGAACCCGGTGTCGGCTGCGCGGGGCGCGGCGTTATCACTGCCATCAACTTTCTGGAAGAGGAAGGCGCTTACGACGAAGAACTCGACTTTGTTTTCTATGACGTATTAGGCGATGTGGTCTGTGGCGGATTCGCCATGCCGATCCGTGAAAATAAGGCCCAGGAAATCTACATCGTAGTCTCGGGCGAGATGATGGCGATGTACGCGGCCAATAACATTGCCAAGGGTATTTGCAAATACGCCACATCGGGCAGTGTGCGGCTGGCTGGATTGATCTGCAATTCGCGCAAGACTGACCGCGAGGCTGAGCTGATTGAGGCATTGGCCGAACGGCTGGGCACCCAAATGATTCATTTCGTGCCACGCGACAATGTGGTGCAGCGCGCCGAAATCCGCCGGATGACTGTGATCGAGTATGACCCCAACTGCAAACAGGCGGATGAATATCGCGAACTGGCCCAAAAAATCGTCGATAACAAAAAGCTGGTGATTCCAACTCCATTGACGATGGATGAATTGGAAGATCTGCTGCTGGAATTTGGCATTCTCGATGAAGAAGATGAATCCATCGTCGGCAGGACCGCTGCTGAAGAAGCCGTTGCCGCTTAGCCTTACTCCCGTCTTGGCTTTCCCTCGGTCAAGAGCAGGGAACCACCATATCATTACGAGGAACCGATCATGGCTATGAATCGTCAAGAAACCGAACAACTGATCCAGGAAGTTTTAGAAGTCTACCCAGAAGAGACGGGTAAACAACGCGCCAAGCATCTAATGGCAAATGACCCTGCCCTGGAGAAATCCAACAAGTGCATCGTTGCCAACAAGAAAGCCTTGCCCGGCGTAATGACGGCACGCGGTTGCGCTTACGCTGGCGCCAAGGGTGTGGTATGGGGGCCTGTCAAAGACGTGCTGAATATTTCACACGGCCCGGTCGGCTGCGGTCAGTTTTCCCGGGCCGGCCGCCGCAACTACGTGACGGGCTACAGCGGGGTCAACGTTTTTGCCGATATGAATTTCACCTCCGATTTTCAAGAAAAGGACGTGGTATTTGGCGGCGATAAGAAATTAGCCAAGATCATCAGCGAACTCGATACCCTGTTCCCGTTGGCCAAGGGTGTGACGATTCAATCGGAGTGCCCAATCGGTTTGATCGGCGACGATATCGAAGCCGTTGCCAAGAAGTCCGCCAAGGAAATCGGTAAATCGGTAGTACCGGTACGCTGCGAAGGGTTCCGGGGTGTCTCGCAATCCCTTGGTCACCACGTTGCTAATGACTCGCTGCGCGACTGGGTCCTGCACAACCGTGATGATCAAGAAGGTTTCGAATCAACCCCTTATGACGTAGCCATTACCGGTGACTATAACATCGGTGGCGATGCTTGGAGTTCACGGGTTCTCATCGAGGAAATGGGTTTGCGGGTGATCGCGCAATGGTCCGGTGACGGCTCGATTCCAGAGATGGAAAACACGCGTCATGCCAAGTTGAATCTGTTGCATTGCTATCGCTCGATGAACTACATCAGCCGGCACATGGAAGAGAAATACGGGATGCCGTGGATGGAATACAACTTCTTCGGACCCACCAAGATCGCCGAAAGCCTGCGCAAAATCGCGGCCTTCTTCGACGATACGATCAAGGAAAACGCCGAGCGGGTCATCGCCAAGTACCAGCCGGCCATGGATGCGATCATCGCCAAATATCGCCCCCGGCTGGAAGGCAAGCGGGTCATGCTCTTCGTCGGCGGCTTGCGGCCTCGCCACGTCATCGGCGCTTATGAAGATTTGGGCATGGAGGTGATCGGCGCCGGCTACGAATTCGCCCACAATGACGATTACGACCGTACCTTCAAGGAAGTACAGGACGGTGCGCTGATCTATGACGATGCCACCAGCTTCGAACTGGAATCCTTCGTAGAACGGCTGAAGCCTGATCTAATTGGCTCTGGCATCAAAGAAAAATATGTATTTCACAAGATGGGCATTCCGTTCCGGCAGATGCACTCGTGGGATTACTCCGGCCCTTATCACGGCTATGACGGCTTTGCCATCTTTGCCCGCGATATGGACATGACGATCAACAACCCCTGCTGGAAGAAGCTGCAAGCGCCTTGGCAACGCGCCGCCCGCGCGCCCGCGCTGCAAGACGTCGCCTGATCGGCCCAGTCCGAACGAGGAAGGTACCATGCAAAACGTTGAAGCCATCAACCCCGGTTATCCGCTGTTTAACAGCGACGAATACCAACAGGCATTCGCGCGTAAGCACGTGTTCGAAGAAGCGCCTCCCAAGGAAAAATTGGAAGAGGTTTTTCAATGGACGACGACCGAGGCTTACAAGGAACTAAATTTCCAGCGCCAAGCGCTGACCATCAACCCGGCTAAAGCCTGCCAGCCATTAGGTGCCGTGCTGTGTGCGTTGGGTTTTTACAAGACTCTGCCCTATGTTCACGGTTCCCAGGGGTGCGTAGCCTACTTCCGCACCTACTTCAATCGCCATTTTCGCGAGCCGATTGCCACGGTTTCAGACTCGATGACGGAAGACGCTGCAGTGTTCGGTGGGCAGAAAAACATGTTCGAGGGGTTGGAGAACTCCCTAACCCTGTATCAACCGGAAATGATTGCGGTCTCGACCACCTGCATGGCCGAGGTGATTGGCGATGACCTGAATGCCTTCATCAACAACGCTAAGAAAGATGGGCGGGTGCCGATGGAGTTTCCCACACCCTTCGCCCATACCCCCAGCTTCGTCGGCAGCCATACCACCGGCTGGGACAACATGCTGGAAGGCGTCCTGCGCTACTTCACCCTGAATAAGATGGAGGGCAAAACGGTCGGCAGCAACGGCAAGCTCAACATCGTCACCGGTTTCGAGACCTATCTCGGCAACCTCCGGGTCATCAAACGGATGTTGAAGGAAATGGATGTCGATTACACCTTCCTGTCCGATCCCGAGGAAATTCTCGATACGCCGACCGACGGTGAGTTCCGCATGTACGCGGGCGGCACCCGTATCGAAGAGGTTCAAGATGCGCCCAACGCCATCGATACCTGTTGCTGCAACCGTGGCATTTGACCAAGACCAAAAAGTTCGTCGAGGAAATCTGGAAACAACCGGCGACCGCCATCGACATCCCTATGGGTTTGACGGGAACGGATGAGTTCCTGATGAGGGTTTCCGAACTGACCGGCAAGCCGATTCCTGACTCGTTAGCGCTGGAGCGGGGCCGGTTGGTGGACATGATGACCGACTCGCATTCCTGGCTGCATGGCAAGCGCTTCTCGGTATTCGGTGATCCTGACTTCGTGATGGGGATGTGCAATTTCCTCATGGAATTGGGTGCTGAGCCGTTGCATGTGCTGTGTCACAACGGTAGCAAACGCTGGGCTAAGGAAATGACCAAGCGTCTCAAGGATTCGCCTTATGGACAGGGTGCCGAGGTGCATTTCGGCAAGGATCTCTGGCATCTGCGTTCGTTGGTCTTCGCGGATAAACCCGATTTCCTGATCGGTAATTCCTACGGCAAGTTTATCCAGCGCGACACCTTGCACAAAGGTAAAGAATTCGAAGTGCCCTTGATTCGTCTTGGTTTCCCATTGTTCGACCGTCACCACCTGCACCGTGACACGACCTTGGGCTACGAAGGGGCGATGTACATCCTCAAGGCGCTGGTCAACGCCGTCATGGAACGGCTCGATGAGGAGACGATGATGATGGGTGAAACAGATTACGCTTTTGACCTGATTCGTTGATGATGACCCCACGCAGGGGCGGGCTGGTGACCGCGCTGCCCCTGCTCTCGCTGGAGAATTGAGCCATGCCCAACGTCATGTTGCGAAACAATGCCGCCGGTGAACTGGTGTTCTATATCACCAAGAAAGATCACGAGGAAACTGTGGTCGCGCTGGAACATACGGGACCCGGCGTTTGGGGCGGTGAGATCCAGTTGTCTGACGGATCGCGGTTCTACCTGGAGCCCTTGGAGCAAACACCCAGGCTGCCGCTGACGGTCCGGGTGAAGCGGCTATGACAATCGCCAGCCAGCTCCCTCGTTGTGTCGCACTGCGCATTGCCCTGGCAGCGCGGCAATTGCCCGATACCACTTCGGGCCGGTTGCTCAGCATTTTGCTGGAGGCGCTGGGTGAGCCTCTGACTGAAGCTAAGTTGAACAGCCTGACGGTCAAGGATCTGAAAATCGCCGCGGATGGTGCCTTGCGCGACATGGATGGCGCGCTGTTACGGCAGGCACTGAGTGATCTGAAAGGCGAGAATGAGACGGATCATTTAGCCGGCATTCCACAGCCTCAACCTTATGATGATGGTGAGATTCCCAACTCTATCCGGGTTGCCTGCGCTTCCAATAGCGGTGAGCGCTTGGATGGTCATTTCGGCTCCTGCGCCCGGTTCCTGATTTATCAGGTTTCAGCGGCCGAAACACGTCTTATTGCGGTTCGTCCCGCTCCAGGGGTCACCCGGTTTAGCATTGATCATAGCGCCGATAGGGTGGCGTTGATCAAGGATTGCGATCTGTTATGTGTGTTGTCCATCGGCGGGCCCGCCGCTGCCCGGGTCGTGAATAGCGGTGTGCATCCCATCAAGCGCTCGTGGGCGGGAGATGCGCAGCCGGTGCTGGATGAGTTGCAGGCCGTGCTCGCAGGCGATCCGCCACCATGGCTGGCGCGGATTATTGGCCGCGCCGCGCCCTCCCGGTTTTTGGCCGGGGCCGGGGAGGTGTCATGATCACGCCTCGCCAATTGAATGATATCGCCCAGTGGGCCGAGACTCACAGCGTAGACCACGCCGCCCTCAGCTACTTGCGCAAAGTGTATCCCGGTTTTTATTTCACGCACTGTCTGGATGATGACATCAACGATGCGGAACCGGTGCTGCATGGTGCGAGGATCAATTTGTACCTGGTGGATGGCCGCCAGCATTGTTTACGCCTGACCGGTGATCTCCATGTAGCGACTGGGATCGTGCTGGCTATTACGACGGAATGTATGGATTCCTGAAAGACGCTCTCCCTTATTTAGAAGGGCCGAGTAGTTACAAAATCACTTTGTTACTCAGTGAGGTTAATTATCATGGCTAAGATCGGCTTGTTCTATACCACCGACACCGGCAACACTCGCAAGATCGCCAAGCGAATCAAGAAACAGTTTGCAGAAGATGAAATTGAACTGTTCGATATGGCAAAGACCACGCCCGAAGCGATGCGGGGTTGTGAAGCACTGATCATTGGCACGCCGACCTTGGGCGACGGTGAATTGCCCGATCCACTCACGGAGTTTCTGGGCCACGTGGAAGCGAGCCATTTCGAAGGAAAACCGGTTGCTTTGTTTGGGCTAGGTGACCAAGTCGGTTATCCCGCCGAGTTTGTGGATGCCTTGGGCATCACCTACAAAAAACTCAAAAAGCTGGGTGTTCGTTTTGTCGGGAGCTGGCCGGCGGAGGGCTATGAGTTTGAAAAATCCAAGGCGCTGCACGATGGTGAATTCGTCGGTTTGGTGCTCGACCAGGACAACCAGGCGGACCTGACCGATGAGCGTCTGGAGGAGTGGCTGGATTTGGTCAAGCCGGAGTTGTTAGGCGTGGCCGTAGCAGATTGATCATGCAAGGCGGATAAAGCGCCCGCCCTTTAATCCGCCAGACTTTTAACCTCTCACCTTTGGCCTTTAACCTCATGAAAGCCAGCGATCTTGCCGCCTTACGTGACGAACCGGCTTGCACGCATAATCAGCAAGCGGCTAAATCCGGTTGTGCCCGTCCTGTACCTGGTGCGGCGGCTGGCGGTTGCGCGTTTGACGGCGCACAGATCGCCCTGCTGCCTATCGCCGATGTTGCTCATATCGTGCATGGCCCGATCGCCTGCGCAGGCAACTCCTGGGACAATCGTGGAACCCGCTCCAGCGGTCCCGCCTTGTTCAAACTCGGCATGACCACTGATCTGAACGAACAGGATGTCATCATGGGTCGTGGCGAGAAACGCTTGTTTCATGGCATTAAACAGGCCATCGACCGTTATTCGCCAGCGGCAGTCTTTGTTTACAGCACCTGCGTCACCGCGCTCATTGGCGATGATCTGGATGCGGTTTGCAAGGCTGCGGCTGAGCGTTGGGGCGTGCCGGTCATTCCTATCGATTCTGCTGGTTTCTACGGTAGCAAGAATCTTGGAAATCGTATCGCTGGCGAAGCCATGGTGAAGTATGTGGTGGGCGGGCATGAGCCGGAGCCGCCACCGGTTGATCCGGCCCGGCCTGATCTGACGGTCCACGACATTAATCTGATTGGCGAGTACAACATTGCCGGTGAGCTGTGGAATACCCTGCCCTTGTTCGATGAAGTCGGTTTGCGCGTGCTGTGTTCCCTATCGGGGGATGCGCGTTTCCGGGAAATTCAGACCATGCATCGCGCCGAAGTTAACATGGTGGTCTGCTCACGCGCCATGCTCAACGTCGCCCGCAAACTGCACGAGCGGTTTGGCGCCCCCTGGTTCGAAGGGAGTTTCTACGGCGCTCAGGAAGTTTCCAGCAGTCTGCGTCAATTTGCTGCCCTGCTTGACGATGCAGACTTAAGCCAGCGCACCGAAACGTTGATTGCCCGTGAAGAAGCGCACATTCGCGCCGAATTGGCTCCCTGGCGAGAGCAGTTACGAGGCAAACGCGCTCTGCTCTATACCGGCGGGGTTAAGTCCTGGTCGATCGTCTCTGCCCTCCAGGAGTTAGGCATCACTGTGGTGGCTACGGGAACGAAGAAATCCACGGAGGAAGACAAAGCGCGCATTCGTGAGCTCATGGGCGAAGAAGCTCACCTGATCGAGGATGGTAATCCGCGCGGCCTGCTCGACCTTGTCCACGCCTATCAAGCTGACATTCTGGTTGCGGGTGGCCGCAATCTATATACCGCCCTCAAGGCCCGGCTGCCCTTTCTGGACATTAATCAGGAGCGGGAACACGGCTATGCCGGGTATCGAGGTCTGGTCACGCTGGCGCGGGAGTTAACCCGCTCGCTGGAAAGCCCGGTTTGGGAGGCAGTGCGCCGGCCAGCACCTTGGAGCGTGCTCTCCTCATCCGCTGGCGGGAGAAAGGCCGGGGGTGAGGAGAGAAGTCTGTGTGAACTGGAGAAAGCTCATGGCTGAAGTTATCCGTCGCAGCAAACCGCTATCGGTCAGTCCGCTGAAAACCAGTCAGCCTCTGGGCGCCAGTCTGGCGATCCTGGGGCTGAACCGGGCGATTCCCTTGCTCCATGGCGCACAGGGCTGCACGGCCTTCGCTAAAGTCTTCCTGGTGCGCCATTTCCGTGAACCGATTCCGTTGCAAACCAGCGCGCTGGACCCGATTAGCAGCATCATGGGTGCTGACGACAGCCTGCTGGATGGGTTACGCACTGTTTGTGAAAAACATCGGCCCGCTGCAGTGGGATTGCTGACCACGGGCCTGACGGAGGCCCAGGGTACGGATATCCAGCGGGTGCTCAAGATATTCCGGGAACGTTATCCAGAATTCCAGGCCGTTCGTGTTGTACCCGTTAACACGCCCGATTTCAGCGGTTGCCTGGAAAGCGGCTTCGCTGCCACAGTCAAGGCGATGATCTCTGAATGGGCTCCTTTAGAAGCAGTAAATCGGATAAGGCGCCGGAAATCTGATCATTCTCCCCGCCGGGTTAACGTGCTGTGCGGAGCCTCGCTGACGCCGGGTGATCTAGAGGTTCTGCGCGAGTTGATTGAGCGTTTCGATTTACACCCGGTGTTTATTCCTGATCTCTCCGATTCTCTGGACGGGCACCTCGACGCAGAAGATTACAATCCGCTGACAACGGGCGGCACTCCTTTGGCCGCTTTCGCCACGTTGGATGATGCTATAGCAACCTTGGTGATGGGTGCCTCTCTATACCCGGTTGCTGACTTGCTGCACGAGCGTACTCGGGTACCTGTGCACTGCTTCCCGCATCTGTTTGGACTGGATGCGACGGATCGATTCGTCATGACTCTAGCGGGAATCACTGGCCAGCCGGTACCCGCAGCGTTGACCCGGCAACGCGCTCAATTGCAGGACGCCATGCTGGATACGCATTTCCTTTTGGGCCGGGCGCGGATTGCTATCGCTGCTGAGCCTGATCTGTTGCATGGTTTTAGCCAATTGCTGGCGGATATGGGCGCTGAAGTGGTGGCCGCGATTGCGCCGGCCGCTGCGTCAATTCTGCCGCAATTGCCATTGGCGCAAGTCCATATTGGTGATCTGGACGATTTGGAACGGCTGGTGTGTGAACACGAAGCGGAACTGCTGATTGGCAGTTCCCATGTCACTGAAATAGCCCAACGGTTGGGGCTGCCCTTATTGCGCGCTGGTTATCCGCTCCATGACCAGTTTGGCGGCTATCAGCGGGCCTGGATCGGCTATCGAGGCGCCCGGCAAGGGCTGTTTGATCTGGCGAATGCGTTGCTAGCGCATGCTGAGCACGCAGTGGCGCCTTATCACTCAATTTATTCACTCAAAGCCGATGAACGGCGGGAGGCTCGTCATGGCGCTACTCAGGCATCTACGGATTCTAGCCGGTGGCATTGAGGAACAGCACATGATACCTGCCATCAAGGCGGCCTTTGCCACCAGCGATCGCCAACGGGTTAATCAGCATTTTGGCGCGGCCAGCGGCATTCTGATTTATGCAGTGACGCCTGAGCAGGCAACGATGGTGGAATTTGCCCAGTTCGGCTCGCTTGGCCGCGACGGCCATGAAGACAAACTTGCCGCCAAGCTGACCTTGCTTAGAGATTGCGCGGTGATCTACTGCGAAGCGGTCGGTGGCTCTGCCATTCAGCAATTGCTGGCACTTGGCGTTCAACCGCTCCGGGTCGAACCGTGCATGCCCATTGCGCCGCTGGTTGCTGAGCTGCAAGCGGCGCTTCATGGCGATGCGCCAGCTTGGCTCAGCCGTGCAATGGCCCGTCAACGTAAGATCGATGATCAGGCTAATACACGGTTCGCAGTGATGGAAGCCGAGGGTTGGCAAGAGTGAAGACGATCAATGGTTCTTTTCATTGCCTGGTCTGACTGTGCGTGTCCGTACCGGGCATACCAATGTAAGCGAGGTAACAAATTATGGGCGCAGAACCCAATATCACTGGCGTCACCCGGGGCGGCACCCCTTGGATTCCCCAGTTCGTCACCGAATTGAACGAGGAAAAGTGCATTGGTTGCGGACGCTGCTATAAGGTCTGCCCGCGTGATGTGCTGACCATCGTACAGCGGGCAATTGATGATGTCGATTTGGATGACGACGATGACGATGATGATGACGATAGTGATAATTCTTTCATGACCTTATCAAATGCTATGGATTGCATCGGTTGCGAAGCCTGTTCGCGGGTCTGCCCCAAAGCCTGCTTTACGCATTCCGCGTTGCCCCTAGCGGCATAAAGAATCCTCACTTGGAGTTGATTCCCTAAATGGACGGATCATCGTCCGGTTGATACCCGGACGATGATCCGTGAGCCGGCAGGCGCGCTGGCAATGAAAGAGACACTTTGCACGGAGATCGATGATGAACGTCAGCACCAGGAATCAGTTCAAGGGCCGGGTAACGGTTCTGCATATTGGCCAAATCAACGCGGATGTCAGTGTCGATATCGGTGGGGGTGATCAGATTACCGCCCTGATTACTAGCAAGAGTCTGGAGAATCTAGGTATCCAGGATGGCGTTGACGTTTACGCGCTGGTCAAGGCGTCCTCGGTGATCGTCATGGCCCCTGATGTTCCTCTGCGGCTGAGCGCCCGTAACCAGTTGCACGGCACAGTGGTGAAATGCCAAAAGGGCGCGGTCAATAGCGAGGTTGTGATTCAGTTGGCCGGTGGAGAAAGGGTGACCGCGCTCATTACCAATGAGAGCATCGATGGGCTGGGACTTAAGGAAGGCAGCGAGGCAATTGCTGTGTTTAAGTCAACGAGTGTTATTTTGGGCGTGGCCGTGTAAGACCTGCTTGATCAATTTGATCTTTATTCAAGGTTCCGCGTGCAGGCGGTTTCAGGCAATTGCTGCTCATGCGTGAGATCTTGAAATTCTGCGCGTACTCCTCAACCTGAGCCAAGGCGGCAGGCGCTTTTAATGTGCACACTCTCCTTGGAAACTCACGCAAACCCGCCATTTGCTCCAATATTTTGCCCAGTAATCCAGGCAGCCTCATCGCTGGCGAGAAATACAACCACCTGGGCGATATCTTCAGGTTCAGCAATACGGCCAAATGCGGACATCGCTGCCAGGCGTTGAATGGTTTCTTCACTTTTGCCATGAGTAAACAGTTCGGTATGAGTTGGCCCCGGTGAGACAACATTCACGGTGATTCCCCGGCTTCCTATCTCTTTGGCAAATACCCGGCTCAATTGCTCCACAGCCCCCTTGGATGCAGCATAGGCGCCATAGTGAGGTAGCAAAAGCCGGGTTACCGTGGTCGACAGGTTGATGATGCGTCCATTGTTGGCCAATCGATGCGCACTCTCACGCAACATGTTGAATACACCCCGGACGTTAATCGCGAAAGTCTGATCGAAATCCGCATCAGTGGTATCTACCAAAGCGTGGTTGGTCATGATAGCGGCGTTGTTGACCAGGATATGCACATCGCCGAAGTGTTGAATTGCGGTATCGAACAACGCTTTCACTTCAATGGCTTGACTGACATCGGCCTGATAAGCAATGGCTTCACCGCCTTCAGCTTGGATGGCGGATATCACATGATGCGCTGCGATCTGATTCTGCGCATAATTCACAACTACACGTGCGCCAGCAGTGGCCAGCGCTTTGGCAATGCTAGCTCCAATGCCTCGCGATGCGCCGGTGATGATTGCCGTTTTTCCATTCAGATTGTGCATGACCGTTTTACTCCCAAATCAATTCCGCTCAATCAAGAAAGCATCTCTGGCCTTGTATTGCGTCAGTGATTAAGCAGGCTTACGCGGTTAATTCAATCAAAGACCCCGGCTGAGGCGTGACTGCAGAGAAAAACCGCCGGGCCAGCCGGCTGGCCGGTGAGTCATCGCCGGGTTGAGATAAGCTGTTTTTTCCGGTGGCTTGATGCTGGGCGAGTTCCATCCGTGCCTTCATGGCCATCTGGCTAGCCTTGGCTGCGATGGAGCGATCCTGGCTAGAAGGGTCTATCGGTGCTGTGGCGGCAGCTTGAATGGTTTGGGCTTTTTGCAGGGTTTCCTCAGGCGTCTTGCCTGGTGAAATGTCGAGATTGACATGGCCGCCTATGGCATAATTCTTCCCGTCTGGACCTTTTTGGTAGGTGTAGCTGGGGCCTCCTTGTGCCAATCCGCCGCTCGCCATGATATGGGCCATTTCATGCTGGCGTACTTTTTGGTCACGCTGCTTTAATTCGCGCACCACCGCCAGTTCTGCTTCAGTCAACTGGATTTTAGCTTGAGGGGGTGTGGCCGCATTTGCCTGATTCTTGCCAGTTCCGGGATTATTCTTGCTGCGCGCATCGCGCCCTTGTAGAAGGGAATCATTGCCGTTCGTTTGCAGCTCCCGGAGTGAATCGCTTCCGCTAGCGTGAACCTGTGGTATGTAAGAATAATCGCTGGAATGGACACCGCCGATCATTACCGCTTCCTAAATTTAAAATTTCATCGTTGATTCTGACCAAGATTTAAAAATTGTCTTAGCCTGATTTTTTCTCTGTACCGGTACTCTATAGAGTAGTGAAATTTCCATATTTCAGGAAACTGGCCGACTCAATTTTCAATCTGGTAGCATGAACACCGTTTCTTTTGCGATCTCCAGGAGCCTCCATCGTGTCAAAACCCAAGCGAATCTACCGGACTGTTCCTCCTGAGGAACGATATTGCCTGATTGCGGAGGCTGCTTATTTTCTTGCTGAACGCCGGGGTTTTCAAGGTGGTTGCCCTATCCAGGACTGGTTAGAGGCAGAACGTGAAATTAATCAATTGTATTCACAGCCGGTGTCGCCGCGTGGTGCTCTCGTGTTTTTATCGCCTGAACAGCCGTTGCATCGTCCATCCTTACAAGCGGCAGAAGAAGCCGGTACATCAGATAAAGATTGCATAGAAGCTGAATGATTCCAGTACCCGTTCTGTAGCGGCGGTACCCTATAGTGAACGTTCTCTTTTGCTAAAGAATCATCTTGAAGCGATCGGATAGGGTTAAAGGACGAATTGAATAAATTTGTACCTGTTGGCCGGCATGCGGGACGATTACCTTATTATCGCTTATTGCGAGGTCAATCTTGTGGATACTCAGACCAGCACTCATGATTTGGATTTCTGTACCGGTTTGCTCTGCATCGAACTGGACAGTCAGTCACCTCTTTTCACTGGCAAGCCACCGCCTCTGCTGACTCGTGATGTTGCTAACGTCTTAGCCAGCCAGATTGCTGACGATTTGAATCGTCTGCTCGAAGAAGGTATTGCCCCAGCCGGTTTGGTGCTGGCAGGCGCGTTATATGACCAGACCGATGTATTTCGTCCTAGATTTCCTCTGTTGAGTGCCTTGGCTGATTTGATGCGCTGTGCGCCACGCAATGCCGGGCTACCGCCGCCACGACTGGCTATTGGCGCCAGCGATGGCCGCTTTCCTATTGATGCGCTCAATCCTCAGCCCCAGGCAGTTTTTGGGCCGTTGGCGTTATTGCCTTTCTGTCTGGTTGGAACCAGTGAGGTCATGGATCGCGTATTCATGGATATGGAGAACACGCTGGCCCGGAATGGTCAAGCCTCTACCACCACGCATGCTACCGTACGTGCGGTATTTGGCATCCCAGTATTGAATCTGTTCTACGCTACCCTGGGCGATTTGTGTGCCTGGTTGCGAAATCAGATGGAAAATAATGACTTGCGTGGACTCTGGCAATTGCTGGAGCCGGCGCTGTTCGAGCGGCCTGGCCCTCATCAAGTGGTCCTCGCGGATAGCGGTAATCGTTACCTGTTGATGGACGATATGGCATGGTCACCGTTTTATACGTTTGATGACTGGGCGCGCTTTGGTCCTGGCCAGACAGTGGCAGCGAGCCAATTAAGCGAGGGGTACCAGCGCTGGTTGCAGCAGTCTCGATTGTACGCCGTCGCGCTTCCCGCTTACGGTCTGCCTTTGCGGTGGGTTTTGGGCACGCCCATGATTCAACAGGATGAGACTTCCGCAGCCATGGACGCTCTTCAAGCAGCACCCGCCCTGAATGAGCGCTATCTGACGGAAACGATCTACTTGCAAGCTGGTGCTATCCATCCGGTGCGGCTGGTAGCGACTCAGCACACTGAGAGGGGATTGGATACCATTGCCTATAGCCTGGCAGCTTTTGCAATTGATGGCCAGTTATTAAGCTTGGAGCATTTTTATCCACTGTGCACCGATGGATTGGAGGCGATCGCTAGCCAGATTCAACAGCGGAGCAGGAACTGGGGTATTTCCCACACGATCAGACAGCCGGGCTGGCTGGTATATTCGCCAACGGAACGCTGTCTTGGCGTGCTTGACGATAACGACCAGGTGGTAACGGCGCCCAAGAAGCATTGATGGTAGCTGCTTCCCGGGCGATGGTGAATCCAAGCCCGCTGCTCTTACCATCGGTGCCTATCCTTCGATAGAAAGCATCGAACACCTGTTTGCATTCTAAAATGGAAATCCCCAGAGCGTTATCCACGGTTTCGATAGATGTATCGTCTCCCCAATAGAGATCGCGACCCAGGCTGCCACGCAAGGCCGGCAAGTGCAATTGCGCAGAAGGTTGCGCCAGCATAGAACGTGACCGATGCCCCGAACCGGTCCCAGAACAGGCCGGCAACGATACTTGCTGGCAGCATGGCAATACCGCTGACTAGATTGAAGAACCCATAGGCTGTGCCACGTAGATCGGCAGGTGCAGTATCTGCCACCATCGTCGCAAGCAGTCCTTGAGTAATGCCCATGTGCATGCCCCACAGGGCAACGCCAGCCAATACCACGCCCCAATGGTTGCTGGTGGCCAGTACGAGGTCCGCTACGATTAGTACGATCAGTCCAATTGCCAACAGCTTGCGGTGGCTCATGCAGTCGGAGAGTTTGCCGAAGGGATATGCTGATAGTGCGTAGATCAAGTTCATCGCCACTATTACCAGTGGCACAAATGCGACCGGTACGCCGCCTTGCTGGGCGCGTAAGACCAGGAACGCTTCACTGAACCGCGCTAAAGTGAACACCGCGCCGACGCCGGCGACCCGCCAGTAAGGAGCGCCAAGGCGGCGCAAGTTCTCCAGGTGAATCGGATTCTTACGTGCCATTGTCTGGTTGTGTTCTGGTTCGTGCAGGCCAAAGAACAGCAGTGCGACTGCCATCAGACCTGGAATCATCGCGACCCAGAACACGGCCCGGAAATTGTTAGCCCATAATAGCATCAGGCCGACTGCCAATAGCGGCCCGAGAAAGGCCCCCACGGTATCGAGCGATTGCCGCAGACCAAAGGCGGCTCCGCGCAAGCTTGGCGGCGTAATGTCGGCGACCAGCGCATCGCGCGGTGCGCCACGGATGCCTTTACCAACCCGGTCCAACAGCCGTGCTGTCAGCACGATGCCGGTGGCCGGCGCCAGCGCAAACAAGGGCTTGCTCAGCGCACCCAAGGCGTAGCCAAATACTGCCAGTCCCTTACGCTTGCCCAGGTAGTCGCTCAATGCCCCGGAGAAGATTTTAAGGATCAAGGCGGTGGACTCGGCCAGTCCTTCTATGAAGCCAACTGCAAAAGCATCAGCTCCTAGCGTCGTCACCATGAATATCGGTAGCAGGCTGTGGATCATCTCTGATGAGATGTCCATTAACATGCTGACAAAACCGAGTATCCAGACTCCGGCCGGAATCTGTCTCATGGAGACGTTACCGCTATTGGCTAGCATTCCTATTATCCCGCTTCATTCAATCTCATCAGCTTGTTTTTTCCGGTATCCATCATGATTCTCACCGCATTTTTGCAGGTAATCGAAGTCAAGAAGGCGCTCAAGGATGCTGGGTTTCTTGACGGCCGGTTTATCGGCAATCTGCTATTTTTTTATACTGATTTCTGGAAGCTTATCGGGTGGTCTTCCCGCGCACCGCCACCTCGCAGGTAAAAGACCCGGCTTAACGGATAAAATAGTGAAGATTGAACTGCACGTTAAGACAATCGCTTTCCCGTCTGGTAAGGCAAACACATTCTTTTTCAAGATAAGGTCGAAAATCACATCGGGGCGATTTGGTATTTCGTTTATCATTACAATGAAACCCTATCCATTGCTGGCGTGAGGGTTCACTATTTTTTTACAGAACTGTCAAATATCAAGTTCACCCTTACTTTTCAGGATCTAGACATGCAGCATCATTTACCGAAATCCTTTGCAACCGTCGCTGTATTGTTGGTGTCAGGCTTATTCTTCAGTTTGACATCCGCATACGCCGAGGAGTCTTCCAACAATATTATTCCTAATTTTATTGGGTTAGGTATTGGAGTGACGCCGGAATACAGCGGGTCCAGCGATTATGTCTGGGGGGCAGCACCGGGCCTGTATTACCAATTCAAGGATAGCAACCGGTTTGTCGAATGGTACGGACCGATCGTCGATGTGAATTTACTTGATTCGCCAGATTGGCAGATAGGACCCATTTTCTCCTTCCAGTTTGGGCGCAACGATGTGGATGACAAGATCATTTCCCGCTTACCCGATGTAGATAACACCGTCGAAGGGGGGGTGGTCGTCTCATACATTTACAATAACTTAGAAGGAATTCCATGGCGCTTGCGGGTCGGCGCGCAGGTAATGGGTGATCTGGGTGATGTTTACAGTGGCGCGAATAGCGGGCTATGGGCTAATTTCTGGTTTCCAGTCAGTCATAAGGCGGTGATTGGGGTGGGTGCCGGTGCTTCTTGGGTGAGTTCAAGCTACAATCAGGCTTATTACGGCGTCACTCAAAAAGGCTCACAGGCGAGTGGCTTGCCGGTATTCAGTCCCGGTGGCGGATTGACGCAATGGTATGCGTGGCCAGCGCTGGTTATTCAAATTACTCCAGAATGGTACATGGGTGCCGGGTTGTTATACCAGCGGATTGCCGGTGATGCTGCCGACAGCCCGATTGTTAAGCGCGGTGACGCCAGCCAGTGGAGCGGTGGTGCCGGTATCGGTTACGCTTGGAAGTAGTAAGGTTCATTTGACTCAATGGCTGCATCCGGGGAGTCTATTTTTTTCAAGTCGGGCGCGTTGCGGCTAGAGGGCCGGTTGCGGCTGGCACCCGGTCCGGATGCGGTTGTGATCTCGCATCCGCATCCGCTCTATGGCGGCGAATTGGATAATCCAGTCGTTGTAACGCTGGCCAAGGTATACCAGCGATTGGGTTATAGCACCTTGCGCTTCAATTTTCGCGGGGTCGGAGCTAGTGAAGGCGCCTATGACAATGGCCGTGGCGAGCAAGACGATTTGCGTGCGGCAGCGGATGTTTTGGTGGGCCTGGGCAAAACCGTTACTGATTTGACTGGTTATTCTTTCGGCGCCTGGATCACATTGTCTCTTGATCCGCCGCTACCCGCAGTCCGCCGGCTGGTGCTGGTGGCGCCGCCGGTTGCGTATATGGAGTTTGACACCCTTCCGCCATCACCAGCAGCAGAATTGGTGGTGATTTCCGGGGACTGTGATTCGTTTGCCCCGTTGGATTTATTACGCAAACAAATCCCGTTTTGGCACCCGTCCGGCCGCTTGCATGTGCTTCCCGGTGCTGATCATTTTTATCAAGATGCGCTGGGCCGGCTGGCAAATCTGATGGAGGCGGTGTTAACCGGAACGTTAGGGCGAGAGGGGCTCCAATCGCCTGACGCATGACGCCTGCTGCGGTATCTTTAGATCTTGATCGGGGTAACGATCATCTGAATTTCCCGCAGATGCAACCGGCGTTGCATGGCAATGGCCGTGTGATTGTGCAGCCACGAAATCAGCCAGCTTTCATGGGAAAAAATTAACTTACTGCCCAAGCAAACGCTGTTGGGATACTCACGGGTGACTTCCATCACCAATTTTTCCAATTCCGTCTCGACGTCGGTGCCATAAGCGGCATAGGAAGTCGCTGCCCATCCTTGATGGTGACAGTAATGGACATAGTAACGCAGCGAGTTTTCAATCTGATACTTCAAGGAGCGTAGCGCGCCCTTGCCGCCGAAACTCTCTGCGTCAACCTCGCCGACGCTTAGAAAGATGAAGTTTTTGAAATGCCCGGTGAATACTTCGTTAACCCATTTGAGGGTGTACATTCCCAGACCGCGATTCTTGCCAACTAAAAAGATGGCGGTCGGTAGAGCAGGGTCTAACGCCGGTTCCGGCAAATCCTCGCCCCAGTCCGGGCGTGGCGCGTACAGTGCGTCGACCGTGCGCAACTGCTGGCGCACTCCTTCATAGTGACGCTTAATTAATGCGCAAAGGGTGATGATCAGGCCGGTGATCAGAATCGTCAGCCAGCCGCCTTCAGTGAATTTTTCCACGACGGTTACAATCAAAATGCCGCCGGTGACGGTGAAACCCAGCAGCGACAGCATAAGCCGCGATTTGTAGTTTTGCTCGTCATAGCGATTGGTCCACCAATGCTTGCACAGGCCAAGCAGCGATAGCGAAAAGGTCATGAACACATTGATGCTGTATAACACCACCAGCACTGACACATCCCCCTCAGTCCACATCAGGATGCCGAGCGCGCCCAGCCCCATCAGCAGGATGCCGTTTTGGGTCACCAGCCTTCCAGACAAGTTGCGGAACTGACGCGGCGCCCAGGAATCGACTGCCATATAGGCCAGTACACGCGGCCCGCCAAGAAAGCCAATGTTGGCTGCGACAAACAATAATCCCGCCTCTAGCAGCATCACGATAGCCAGCAGGCTGTAGCTCAAAATGGGATCAAGCCGCCAACTGTCGATGATGGCGCCAAAAGTGACCGCATTGAGCGTTTGATAGGGAATATATTGCGCATTCCAAAGCAGATAGAGAAGGATGACTCCGCCAGCGGTGAAACTGAGGGCCAGGGCCATGTAGAGCATGGTGTAGCGGCCGGTGATAACCCGCGGCTCGCGCAGCAATTGGACATTATTGGACACTGCCTCCAAACCCGTATAGGTGCCACCGCCGAGTGAGTAGGCCTTCAGAAACAACGAAGCGGCAAATACCCAACCCATCTGCTGGGTGAGCTGCTCAGTCTCAACGAAGGTATCTGGAATCAGAGCAGGTAACCCTTCAGCATGGGCAATAATGCCATAGACAATCAACCCGGCATGCGTCAGGATGAAGCCGGTGAAAATGAGCAACAGAACCCGGAGCGATTCTTTTAGGTTAAGCAGGTTGAGTGCAATCAAACCAGCGCCCAAAGTTATTTCGGTCATCAGCTTATAAGGCTGGACTCCAATGGGCAGCAAGCTGAACAACGCATCGACTCCTGCAGCGATAGAGATCGCAATAGTCAACACGTAATCGACCAGCAATGCCGAACCCGATACCAACCCAGCCCGGGAGCCCAGTAATTGAGTAGCGACTTTGTAGCCGCCGCCACCCGATGGAAACAGTTCAATGACCTGGTTATAGGCCAAAGCGATGATGAAAACTGTTAGGAAAGTGGCAACCGCCAGATATAGGCCAAAATGCGTATAGCGTCCCAATGCCAGGAAAGCTTCTTGCGGGCCATAGCAGGCTGACGATAAGCCATCGGCGCCAAGACTGATCCAAGCCAGAAAAGCGACAAGCGCGATATTCTGACGCTTGTCAGAAGGATGAAAATTAGTATGGAGGGGGTCTTGCGGTTTGCTGATAACCGCCTCCTTGACTTTGTTAGTGAACGGCATAAGGGTTTCTCGTTGCGGTTTTAATAATGCCGGGTCTCACTATACTCTACAACCCAACCATTGGCGCCGCCTGCCGTGGCTGTGCAATAAGATCCACGCTATGGATTGGGAGGAGTTTCTATCGTTTTTTTATTTAATATGTTGAAATATATTTTATTTTATAAGATACCGTTTGTGGGGGATAGTGATCTTTCCAGCCCTTTGATGAACGCGGAGGAAATGAGCGCAGTCTACTTTTCTTAGTAAGCTACTATCTAATGGACGCTTTCAGTACGGGCCGCTATGGTATCTCAATTGAGCCCTTCATCAATAGACTAGCGGTCTTGGCCCCGAATATGTAGCAATGCTCATGATCAGCCGGCAGCGAACCCATATCAGGTGCTAAGCTGCCAGGATTGACACCGCCAGGAAGCGGTTAATGCCAGATACCGCGGATGGATTGGCTGTGGTGGTGATCATCGGGCTGCCTGCTATCCAAGCTTCCAGTATTACTATGGTGAATGATTCGGTGTGACGAGGTGCCATCAGGACATCATATACGCATATTAGATCAATACACTGTCATGCCTGAGATTCTTCCAAAAAATGATTACCGGCCACTCTGATTTCAGAGGATGGTTTGTGCATTATTAAGATATTTATTTTTAAAAATAAAATTAATTATTCGCGATGCCTAAGGATTTTTATTAGAGAGACTGCGCAAATATGATTTATAGAGTAGAAGTCTTATGTGGAAAGCGCTGATTCGTTTTTTCTTTGCAGAAAAAACCCCAAGCCCCAAAGCTTCTTCTCAGAAGAAAACGGCATCTTCTTGGGGAGTGTCACCTCAAGTTGAACAGGAAGAATCACGAACTATTGATCTGGATGTTGATCAAGATTTTTTTGAACTCATCCTCGGTGTTGATTGTTTTCTTGATATTGTGCCAAGTCTAATTGAGAAAAAAACTCTTGATAAAATTGATATTTTGTTGAATTCAGAAGTCTTTGATGATAAAGCATTGCCTCGGTTGCCTGCCGTTGTTCCACACTTGTTGAGTGCTTTAAAAAGTGATGGCGCATCTGGTAAATACTTAGCCGATCAGATTAGCCGGGACCCAGTCCTGGTCGGTGAAGTTATCCGGCTCGCTAACAGTGCATTTTATCAAACCGGCACGAAGATCAATAGCCTCCAGCGAGCGGTTGTCTTGCTAGGCCGGACTGGATTGCAGAGGTTAATCGCCAACGTCGTTATGAAGCCAATTTTTAATATCCACGAGGGGCATTTTAGTTATCTTGCAGCGAATTATCTGTGGTCTCAATCAGAGCGCTGCGCCTATGCCTGCGCTTATTTAGCCAGAGGCCGTGTCGATACTTTCGACGCTTATTTGGCAGGTATCGTCTGCAATATTGGTATGATAGTCGCTATCCGTATCATGGACCAGCTCCAAAAAGGCCGGGGATCGCTGCGGTCAATTGATTTCTATAAGGGATTGCTGCTCAAGACCAAACAACTGTCATTTCGAATCGCTGAAAATTGGCAGTTCCCTTCCTCCGTGCTGGATGCTTTGAACGAACAAACAGTCTTAAACCATAAACCGGACATCACAAAATTGAGCGGTATTCTCTACGAAGCTAATCGATTAAGCCAGCTACGGGTTCTAGTGGAGGAAAGGCGTTTAGATGACGATATCGATCAGTTAAACCACCGGCTTGGAAAACAACTGACTGAAAGTTGTATACGTTGCTATTTTGAGTTAAAGCGCTCGCCTGAGCCGTATATTCGCTAATATCTCAAGTTTTATCTGGACTTCCCCAAGCAATTCATCGACAACCGATAATAATATTATCGCCAACAAACCAGAATGAGGAGACGCGCAATGCAGGATATTTACCATGCCCTGGTGCTGAATATGCACCAGCCTCCTGGCAATCTCGAACACCTGCTTGATACCAATGATTGGGAAACCAAGGAAATTCTGTTTGCTTATGATCGCATGCCACGATCGCTTTGGGCTTATCAGGATATTGCTCGCGTCCATCTGTCGTTATCCGGGACGCTGCTGGAGACCCTGTCCAATCCCGGGTTTCAAAGCCGGGTCTATGGCATGGTGGATTGCGGTAAGCTGCTATGGTATCTGCAAAACCAGAATTTGTTTGAGATCGTCGGCACCGGTTACTACCATCCAGTATTGGCGCTGATTCCGGAGGCTGATTGGGACGAACAGATCGCCCGGTGGCAATCCATCGCCCGCCATCTGCTTTGGCGAACCAAGTTCAATGGATTCTGGCCGCCGGAAATGGGTTTTGATATGCGATTGATTCCGCACCTTAAGAAAGCGGGTTATCGCTATGTGATGGTCGATTGTGAATATGTTGATCCAGTGGGCTCAATGAGCTGGCAGGAACTTCGCTATCGGCCGCACATCGCGGAATACGGCGGTGAACAGATCATCGTTGTGGTACGCGACCGTGAATTATCCGATGCGCAATTGGCTGGCATGGATTATGGCTGGTTCTATCACGAGCTAAATGAACGTACCAAATGGTGCGACTTTCCGCCATTGGTGACCACTGCGACGGATGGCGACAATGGTGGCTGGTTTCGTAACGTCACCGAAAAATCCAACTTCTGGACCTGGTTCTATCATCAGGCGATGGAGGAAATTCGTGCTGGCCACTCTAATATGCGCCCAACCTTTATCACCGAATACCTTGATCGTTTCGGTGCGCATGGGCAGGTAACGGTGCGGCGCGGGGCCTGGAACACGGACGAACATCACGGCTGGGATTTTCATCAATGGCAAGGCTCCTGGGCGCAGCGTGACACTCTGGTGCGGATCCATGACATCAGCCGGGAATTTCATGTTATGGCGCAGGCGGTTGCGCGGGCCAATGACCCCAATCCTGAACTCGCACGGGTGATGAATGAGGCGCACTGGCGTTTATTGCGTGCCGAAACCAGTTGCAATTTATATTGGGGTGAAGCCTGGATTCATAAATCCCACGCCGATTTGGATAGCGTTGCCTGGCACCTGGGCGAGGCTAAGGCCATCCTGGGTGAGCGATTGACTAGCCTGATGGTGCCTGAAGCCTCTGAGGCCTCGCCAGAGATAGAAGAAAGCATCAAAACCGATGAACCGGAAGTGACACCAATAGAAGAAATATCCATTCCTTCCGAAAAGACGCAAACCAGCTCACAATAACGTCACCATGCAGCCTCCCTCCAATTGCCATCCTCTCTTCCCAATGAGCGCGAGGAGGCTTTAGCGGGAGGCTGATTTCCTGCCCTGGAGATCTTCCATGCCTCTGCTTGCCTTGCAAACCTCGACTCCTTTGTCCAATCAGCAACGTCATGAGTTACTCGCGCCGCTCTCGCAAATTGTCGCCGAATGCATCGGCAAGCCAGAGCGCTACGTCATGATCACCATCGATCAGACCACGATGCTGATGGGGGGGGCCGAAGGGCCGGCGGCTTATGCTGCGATCCACAGCATCGGTGGCCTGAGCGGTGAGGTCAACCGTGTACTGTCCGAGCGTATCTGCGCTTTGCTGCATGAGCAACTCGGTATTCCGCCGGACCGGATTTATCTCGGCTTTACCAGCGTCGCTGCCACTCACTGGGGCTGGAACGGCAGCACGTTCGGCTAAAGCCACTCATCGGCGGCGTGCACATCCAAAACTGCCACGCCGCTGTTCTTTCCATCAACCAAGGTACTGTATGAACGCAAAAATCCTCATGAACCCCCATCCGATGACGCTGCGCCCGTCCGATACGGTCGCTACCGCCGCCGACCGCATTCTCAAACACCATCTGCGCCATCTGCCCGTGGTGGACGCACAAGGCCGTTACTTGGGCACGTTCAGCATTTATTCGTTGCTGAAACTGACCCTGCCCAAGGCGGTACTGGACAAATACGGACTCGATAATGTGTCCTTCATTACTGAAAGTATTGGAGATCTGGCTCAGCGTCTGGATAGACGCCGTGAGGACCTAGTGCAAGACTGGCTGAATATTCATGAGGTTGCACATCCCAGCATGCCCGCCATGGAAGTGATGCTGCTGATGCTGAACGGGCGCACCACCAGCGTGCCGGTGGTGGACAAAACGAGTAATCGCTTGGAGGGTATCGTTTCTTTCTGGGACGTGTTGGAAAAGCTGATGGGGGAGAACGCCTGAATGCACGGATCGGAAGCAGGTGCAGCATCAGTGTTATTTGGCTTGAACCCCATGTGGGTCGCGGCCATTCTGTTCGCGATCACCTACATCGTGGTCATGACCGAAAAGGTCAACCGGGCCATCGTCTCCCTGTTGGCGGCGGGCTTGATGATCGTGCTCGGCGTTCTCAATCAGGAAACCGCCATTCGCGGTATCGACTTTAACACCATCGGCCTGCTGATCGGCATGATGGTGATCGTCGCCATCACTCGCCAATCCGGCGTGTTCCAGTTTCTGGCAATCTGGGCGGCTAAGAAAGTCGATGCGCGTCCTTGGGGCATCCTGGTGATGATTGCGCTGGTCACGGCAGTTACTTCGGCGCTTTTGGATAATGTGACCACCGTGCTGCTGGTGGCGCCGGTCACATTGCTGATTACCGAAGAACTCAAGGTCAGCCCGTATCCTTACCTGTTTGCGATGATTTTCTCGTCCAACATCGGCGGCACAGCGACCTTGATCGGTGATCCGCCCAACATCATGATCGGCTCGGCCACTGGGCTGACCTTCAACGATTTTGCTTATAACCTGATGCCGGTCATTGTTGTGATTATGGCGGTGACCCTGATCCCCATCTACTTCATCTGGGGCCGGCACCTCAAGGCCGCCCCGGAAGATCGTCAACGGGTGATGCAGTTCAACGCGCGCGAGGCTATTACCGACCCGCGTTTGCTCAAGCAGTGCCTGAGCGTTATCGGGCTGGTGATCGGTGGCTTCGTTTTTGCCAAGGCGTTGCACCTGGAAGCCGCCACCGTTGCTATGACCGGCGCCGCGCTGTTGCTGTTGCTGGCTAATTTCGGCCATGACGCTGAACACCAGAGCAAACATGTTTTGGAAGCCTTCAACGAAGTGGAATGGATCACCATTTTCTTCTTCGTTGGCTTGTTCATCGTGGTGCATGGCGTGGATGGCACCGGTTTGCTCAAGCTGCTGGCCGACAAGATGCTGGCCTTGACCGGCGGCAATCTGACCGCGACCTCCATGATCATTCTCTGGTCCTCGGCCATTCTGTCAGCGATCATCGACAACATTCCCTTCGTTGCCACCATGATTCCGCTGATCAAGGCCATGGCCCCGACTTTCGGCGGACCGGAGGGTTTGATGCCGCTGTGGTGGGCATTATCCTTGGGAGCCTGCTTGGGTGGCAATGGTACGTTAATCGGAGCCAGCGCCAATCTGGTGGTCGCTGGCTTTGCCGAACGGGCGGGCCAGCCAATCCGCTTCATTCAGTATACTATGCTGGCCTTCCCGATCATGCTCATGTCGATCGCCATCAGTATGGTCTATCTGTATTGGCGGTATCTCTGAGCAGCGATGCAAAAGCCAATTGATTGATTGCAGGGGTCCACTTGCGGGCGATTGCCCTCATCATCGCCCGCAAGCAGGACCCCTGCATCAATGATGCGGTTCCTCAACCGGTTTCTATGAAATTGGTGCATCGGGACGAGATTCAGTCTACAAGCTTCCTAGGACGGGCGGCGCTCTCAATCCCTCAGCCTGGCAATAGGCAGTTAATTGGCGAACCCGCGCTGGGCCACTTTATAAGTGGCAGGATGCTTTTTCAGGCTATGGAAAATCGCGTTCTGTGCCACACGCAAGCGAACTGCTCGTTCGTGCGCCTTCCCCCCATTTAATCGCTGCGCTATCTCCGCAAGCGTTAAGCCTTCCCCTTCACAGACCGGCAACACTTTCCGGCGAAAGTCTGATGAGTCGGTCACCGGTAAATAAGAATCAGAATTATTTGGTTTTTTATAGATTGATATAAAAATATTGTAAAGAGACCAAAGTCTCATTAAAATACTAGCGTCTCGATCCTACCTGGAGATCAACAATGTCTCTCACACCTCAAGAAATGGACCAAAAAATCAACGAACACTTTACATACGAGCACAACGACGATATCGAAGGCGTCCTGAGTACGTTGGCCCCGGATGCCACGCATGACATCGTCGGCTGGCCCCACGGCCCCAGTCATGGCCGGGAAGCGGCACGGAATTTCTATGAAACCCTGTTTGCGGACTTATCCGGGAACCAGGTCGTCCCTCTTCGGCGGCTCTACGGTGACGGTTTTCTGATCGATGAATCCTTGTGGCAAGGCCAGGCACCCGGACGGCCTTTTGGCTTGGAAGGTCATGGACGACCCTTAGATTTTCGCCTTCTCCATGTGATGGAGTTTACAGCCACCGGCCAGATTAAAAGGGAGCAAGTCTGGATTGATCTGGCGGCGATCATCCAGCAGCTTCCCCAAACCCAATGACTGAGCGTAAGCCGAGCAACCAGGAGTTACGTACACGCAAGGACTTGCTGCGGGCTGCCGGCCGGCTGATGAAAAAGGGTTGCAAACCCACTATGGACGAGGTGGCAGCGGAGGCCATGGTCTCACGCGCCACGGCGTACCGGCACTTTCCCCGCTTGGACGCGCTGTTGGTGGAAGCGCCGATTGACGCGGCGGTCGCAGACCCGGTTGGACTCTTCGCAAATGATCCATCAGACGATGCTGAGGCGCGCGCCGATCGTGCCGAGGCATCCCTGCACGAGGTGGTCTATCAGAATGAGGCGCAGCTGCGGATTATGCTGGCGAATTCGATCGGGCGGGATATGACGGATGATACGTTGCCCGCCCGGCAAAATCGCCGGCTGCCGTTAATTGAAGCGGCGCTAGCGACTTCGCGTCACCGGTTTCGCGAGGACGATTACCAGCGGCTTTGCGCGGCGCTGGCGCTGATTTTCGGGCCGGAATCGATGGTGGTCTTTCGTGATGTCCTGGGTTTTGACGCTGAAACAGCACGCATGGTTAAAAGCTGGGCGGTGCGGGCCCTTGTCCGCGCTGCTCTTGAGGATGCTAAATCAGCATAAGACGGGGTAGCTGACGCGAAAAACAGATATAAATTTTTGATTTTTTAAATAAAATTTAAAAACCTTACCAGCCGCCAAGGAGAAACCATGTCAATACGCCTTACTTCGATGATAGGAACTGCGCTCATCGTGTTTGCCACGTCCACGCAGTATGCAGGGGCAGATCCAGTGGCGAAGCTTGTTGATCGTGGAAGGTATCTTGTCAAAATCGCAGGCTGTAATGACTGCCACACACCGGGCTATGCGCAGGCAGGCGGAAAAATTCCCGAACGAGAATGGTTGCTCGGTGATCGCTTGGGCTGGCGCGGCCCGTGGGGGACTACCTATCCAAGCAACTTGAGGCTATATATGCACAAAATAACTGAAGATCAGTGGGTTAAGATAGCGCACACAACCCAGCTCCGCCCACCGATGCCTTGGTTTGCTCTTCATGATATGAAAGAGCAAGATTTGCGGGCCATTTATCAGCTCATAAGGTATTTGGGACCTGCCGGCGAACCAGCCCCAGCATATCTTCCGCCGGATCAAATCCCGGAAGGGCCGCATATCGTATTTCCCATACCTCCGCAATAAGGCCCAGTGGAAGCCAAGTGACAATTTAACGGGATGAGGGGTTATACCGCTTGGTTTGATGGAGGTGAAGGGTAAGCAAGGCTTTGTAACGTGATGAGGCATAACAAATTGAGTGTGCGTTCAATGAGCGTAATGCTCAAAGCCAGGAGCCGCCATGGCGTGCTTCAACCACGCTATGGACTCGTTGGTTTCCATCTCGCCCGCACCCGGTATTCGATGCCGCGTTGATGGATTGGCTCGATATATAACCAGCTTGGACACGCGCGTTATCGACCGTGTCGCCAGCCCGCTGGCAGCAAGCACATGATGGCCAAGGCCGTTGGCGTAGGATACCGTGGTGTAGGGCATACCATCGGCTGCCGTGGCAAAATCAGTTTGCCCTGGATTTACGGCCTTGCCCAAAATTGGATTACCGCGTTTGGGTGAACCAGCGATGGTGAAAGCGTGGCTGTGATCCAGCCGCGTCCGGCTGAAGGTCTGGATGATGACCCGTTGCCCGTGTTCATTCACCCCGTAAACATGAAGACGCTGCTTGGCGAGGTCAACCCCGGCAACCTCTACAGCACGTTCGTTGCTGGTATGCTCTTTTACGTTATATAGAGTTGATCCACCGTCTCCAATACCCATGATGTTCTGAATGTATGCCAACTCCGCTGTCGCCATGCTGGAATATCCATTCAATCCATGGTATTGGCGTCCCCTTCGATTCTATTCATCTATCAGTGATCGTTTTCATTTGTGACCGCTTTCCACGACCGGGTCTTTCTCGCCCAAGGCCTAACCAAGATCTACCCGATGGGCGAAATTCAGGTACAGGCGCTGCGTGGTGTCGATCTGGAGTTGTTCGCCGGTGAATTTGTGGTGTTGCTGGGTCCTTCGGGGAGCGGCAAGTCAACGCTGCTCAATATTCTGGGCGGATTGGATTCGCCCAGTAGCGGTACCATGCAATACGGGGGGCGCAATCTGAGTGTGTACGATGATGCTGAGCTTACCCGCTACCGGCGCGAGCATGTGGGCTTCGTATTTCAGTTTTACAATCTGATTCCCAGTTTGACGGCCCGGGAGAATGTCGCCCTGGTTACAGAAATTGCTCGAAACCCGCTGGCGCCGGAAGAGGCGCTGGACCTGGTCGGGTTGGCGGACCGTATGGATCACTTCCCTGCGCAGCTCTCAGGCGGTGAACAACAGCGAGTAGCCATCGCTCGGGCAGTGGCCAAGCGCCCCGAAGTGTTGTTGTGCGATGAACCGACCGGTGCGCTTGATGTGCAGACCGGCATCCGTGTGCTAACGGTGATCGATCGGGTGAACCGGGAGCTGGGCACCACGACTGTGGTCATCACGCATAACGCCGCTATTGCCGCGATGGCCGATCGAGTCATCCATCTCAGCAACGGTTTGATTGCCCGCATTGATCACAACGCCCAGCGGCAAGCACCCCACGAGATCGTTTGGTAGGCTGGCGCCATTATGAAATCCTTGGATCGCAAACTCTGGCGTGAATTGTGGCAAATGAAGAGTCAGGCCATCGCCATCGCCTTGGTGATCGTGTGCGGGGTCGCTATCCACATCATGTTTGGCGCCACCCTAGAGGCATTGCGCCAGACTCAGGCCCGTTATTATCAAGATTATCGTTTTGCTGATGTGTTTGTTTCAATGAAGCGCGCACCAGAGCCGCTGCGAGCGCGCATTGCAACCATCCCCGGAGTTGTCGAGACCGAAACCCGGGTGGTCGCTCCTATCAATCTGGAGGTTGCTGGGTTCCCGGAGCCAATCACCGGCCGGTTGATTTCCATTCCCGATAACCGCGAATCCCGGTTGAATCGCCTCTACCTGCGGCAAGGACGTCTGGTGGCAGCGGACCGTAATGACGAAGTGATTGTCAGCGAGGCGTTTGCCAGCGCTCACCACCTGACGCCCGGTGCCCGGCTACGGGTCGTCATCAATGGCCGCCGCCAGACTCTGACGATCGTCGGCACGGCCTTGTCACCGGAATACATCAACCAGATGCGTCCCGGCTCGCTGTTTCCTGACTACCAGCGTTATGGCGTGCTGTGGATGGGGCGCCGGGCGTTAGGTGTCGCCTATGGCATGGAAGGCGCGTTCAATGATGTGGTGCTAGGATTGGCCAGTGATCACGCTGTCCCAGAGGTCATCGATGCGCTTGACCGGCTTTTGACACCCTATGGCGGATTAGGCGCTTATGATCGTGAGGATCAGGCATCGCACCGGTTCCTGTCCGAGGAATTCAATCAGATCACCTTGTCAGCGACGCTGTTTCCGGCGCTGTTCCTGGGTGTGGCGGTGTTCTTATTGAATGTGGTCGTGAATCGGCTTGTGGGCATGCAACGTGAGCAGATCGGCACACTCAAGGCATTCGGTTACGGCAACATCGCGGTCGCTCTGCATTATCTGAAGCTGGTGCTGGCGATTGTCCTCGCTGGCGTGGTGGCTGGAATCTTCACCGGCGCCTGGCTTGGCCAGAGCTTGGCTGAGTTGTACATGACGTTTTTCCGTTTTCCATTCCTGGATTACCGGTTGACATGGTCACTCGTTCTCGGTGCAACATTGTTTAATGCCGGTGCGGCTGTGATTGGTACTGCCGTTGCGCTGCGTGCCGCCTTTGCCCTGCGTCCTGCCGAAGCGATGCGCCCCGAGCCACCGGCTCGCTATCGCGCTACTGTGATCGAACGGCTTGGCTTGCAACGATTTTTATCGCCGCCCAGCCGGATGATCCTGCGTCATATTGAGCGCCGTCCGCTCAAATCTCTGCTCACGATGCTGGGCATTGCCTTGGCCTGTGGTATCACGATGGTGGGCCGGTTCCAGGAAGCGACCATCGAACATATGCTGGACGTTCACTACAAACTTTCCCAACGAGAGGATCTCGCAGTCACCTTTGTAGAAGCGACTGCCTGGCAAGCCATCTCTTCTCTGATGGGGTTGCCTGGCGTGGAGCGAGTCGAAGTTTTCCGCACAGTACCGGTCCGGTTGCGGTTTCAGCAGCGCTCTCATCGCACGATACTCAAGGGGGTTCCCGCCGGCGGTGATTTGCAGCGCTTGCTGGATGCCGGCCTGCGCCCGCTTGCGCTGCCGGCGGAAGGTGTGCTGCTAACCGATTATCTGGGCCAGATGCTGGGCGTGCGTGCCGGTGACCGGCTGCTCATCGAAGTCTTGGAAGGCAACCGGCCAGTGCGAGAGGTGGCGGTTGCCGGTCTGGTCAAGGAGTATCTCGGTGTCGCCGGTTACATGGAGCTTGCCGGTCTCAATCGGTTATTGCGCGAGGGACCGGCTATTTCCGGTGCCTATCTGGCGGTTGATGACCGCGTCCGGCCTGTGCTTTACCGTCGCTTGGAAGAAATTCCGCGAATCGCTGGTACCGCGATCCGTGAACAGGAGATCCGTAACTTTCACCGGACCATGGAACAGACTATGCTGTTTTTCACCTTTATCGCCACGATTTTTGCGATCATCATCGCCTTCGGCGTGATCTACAATAGCGCGCGTATCGCTTTGACCGAACAAGGCCGGGAATTGGCCAGCCTGCGGGTGCTGGGGTTCACTCGTGCGGAGATTGCCTACATCCTGCTGGGCGAACTCGGCTTGCTGGTGTTGCTCGCTATCCCGTTCGGCTTTCTCATCGGTCAGGGTATCTGCGCCCTGTTCGTGCAGGGAGCCCGTTCGGAACTCTACCGTATTCCGTTGATTATTCATCCTTCTACCTATGCTTTTGCGGCCACGGTGGTGCTGGTTTCAGCGCTTGTATCCGGGCTGTTGATCCGGCGCAAATTAGATAGACTGGATCTGATCGCCGTGCTCAAGACCCGAGACTGAACCATGGCCAAACGCGGACGTTCCGGACTGATTTTATTGGCATTGGTGATCGCAACCGCGCTGGTCTATGGTTTCTGGCCGCAACCATTGCAGGTGGAAGCGGCATTTGTTGCGCGCCAGCCATTGCACGTGACGGTCGAAGCGGAAGGTAAAACCCGCATCATCGATCGCTACGTTCTCTCAGCGCCTGTGACGGGCTACCTGCGTCGAATTGAGTCAGAGGTAGGCGATACGGTCCAGCAAGGCCAGCCATTGGCATGGATTGACCCCGTGCCCTCGGAAGTGCTCGATCCGCGCCGCCGTGCTCAGGCTGCGGTGCGCGTAGCTGCTAGCGAGGCCTCTCTCCAAGCTGCCCAGGAAACTGCAGCTGCCGCGCGTGCGGCAGCCGAGTATGCGCAATTGGAATTCGAACGCATCGCTACACTGTGCAAGCGAGAGTGTATAGTGACCGAAGCTGAACGTGATCGTGCTGAATCCCAGGCGCGCCAGACCCAGGCTCAACTGCGATCCACCCAGTTTGCTGTGGAAGTGGCACGGCATGAAGTCGAGGCAGCTAAAACCGCGCTGCGGCATTCGGCTGTTCCAACGGGCGATGCAGCACAGGAAACTGTGATCGTCCGTGCGCCGGTGAATGGCCAGATCCTCAATCGCCATCGCCAAAGTGAAGGGGTTGTGGAGGCGGGTGCAGCTTTATTGGAAGTTGGTGATCCTCACTCCTTGGAGATCGTGGTGGACGTGCTGTCTGCCGATGCAGTACGCATCCGCCCTGATACGCCCGTCGTATTCGAACGCTGGGGCGGCGAGCAACCGTTGACTGGGGTCACCCGGCGAGTGGAGCCGGTGGGTTTCACCAAACTCTCGGCGTTAGGCGTGGAAGAACAGCGGGTCTGGGTGATTACCAGCCTGCGCTCACCAGCCGGGACATGGTTGCGTCTCGGTGATGGTTATCGAGTCGAAGCGCGCTTTATTGTGTGGCACGAGGCGCAAGTATTACAGATTCCTGCTAATGCCTTGTTTCGTCAGGGTGAAGGCTGGGCGGTGTTCGTGATCGAGAATGGCCAGGCTCACCGCCGCGCGGTTGAGACCGGGCAGCGCGGTGCGTTGAATGTGGAAGTTCGTTCTGGCTTGGCGGAGGGCGAGCAGGTCGTAACTCACCCCGATGGCGCTTTGCAAAACGGTGCCGCTGTGCGAATTCGCGCTGTCCAGTAATCAGCTTTGCAAAATCATCTGGATGTGCCTGGAATCGCAAGAAGTGTTGATCGCAAGGAGGCACAAGCGGGGATGATGATTGTGACCGGCGCAACCGCCCCGGCCCATGTCATCGTGAAAGCCGGGGCGGTTCAAGGGTACCTTATTGTCATGCTCAGGCGTGGCGAAAGCGTTTGATGTAATCTGAGATGTTGCACTAAAGCCCGCTTATCAAGCCAATTCCACCACATCCCCGTTACCCACAAACAATTCATTTTGCGAACCGTTCTGGGCTGTGCCGCGCAGGACCGGCAAGCCTATTTCAAGCATTTTCTCCACGGCCCGGCGTCCGGTACAGTGGTTGCAAGCCAGCTTAGCGATGCCGTACTGACCGAGAGATGCCACCATTCGATCGCGCGATTCGTCCCAGTCCTCCAGAGGTGCGATATGCAGCCCGCCGTAGAGGGCATGAATACGATCGCCGCCCTGGAAGGTGCGGCGGGCGTAATCCAGCAAATTCAGCACGCCGCCATGTCCACAGCCTGTCATCATCGCCATGCCCCGGTCCCGGATCTGGGCGTAGAGGACGTTTTCGCCATCGACTCTCAGCAGGGTGTGCATTGGAAAATTGACCACCGCCAGGCCAGGGAGCAACAGGAGCGGTTGATCAGGAGGCACTGTGATCAGCTGGCCTGTGTGGCCTTGCTCCTTGATGAAAGCCAGTCCATGCGGATGAAAGCCTTGCGGGATGTAGAGGGTAATATCGGGGCAATGCCGGAGGGTCGAACCAATTCCCCAAAAGTGATCGAAATGCTCATGACTGATCACGAGGGCCTCGATTTGGCCGTCTTGCAAGAGCCGGTCGATGCCTTCCTCGGTGAAGCGGCGATCCATCCAAGCGGGATTCCAGCCGGTGTCGAATAGCAGACGATGCTGTTCGCCATCCGCGGTTTCTGCTTCCAGCAGTGCCGCGAAGCCAGCCGCGTTATCTGCATGTAGATCGCCAAACGGCGGCCAGGGAATTGTGTACTGATCGATGTCAGCGCCGCCCGCAGCGCGGATATCGTTAAATACTTCTTTGGTGTCGAACCAGCCTGTTTCGGAGATGCAGAGAATCCGCAGACGATTCAAAACCCCGATGTCGAGGGGCGATTGAGCAGTAGCCATAATCATAACCTCCTGCTTTAAAAGAGACTGTTCTTAGTGATGGCTGTGGTCTTCGTGGCGATGGTGGTGTTCCCCGCCACCATGCGCGTGCGGTTCTGGGATTCCAATCGGCAAAGTGCCTGCCAGATAGGCAGAAACGGCTTGATCGGGATCGGTTTCCGGGGTTACCAATCCAGTGATGCCTTTCATGGCCAGACGTTGCCGCAAACCTTGACCCATGCTGCCGGCAATCAGAATTTGCGCATCGTCCAGAGGGTGTGGCGCGTGTGGCGGACTTTCATGAAAACTCTGATCTTTAGGTAACTCAAGCAGATCTTTGTGGAGAATTTTGTTCTGCACAATCTGGTAAATCCAGAATTTGCGGCAACGGCCTGCATGCTCCGTGATGGTGTGACGGTTCTGGCTGGCAACGGCAATTTTCATATTAAAATTTCCTCACAGAGGGATTTGAATGACGATCCTGATTCGCTGACTGCATTGGATTGACTACTATCATTTATACAAACCGGTGGCATTGCGAATTCTCAAGCGGTATTTGCGCTATCGGATCGAATCAATTCCAATCAAACGTGATATAGCCAGCAAATGTATTCCAGTCAAACTGCGTGCTTGTTCTACGGTAAAGCAGGCAGTTGGAACAAATCGATGGGAATATCGCTGCCTGAAAGATGCCGTTGAATCTGCACTTGAGACCGGCTACTTTGCGTAAACGGGCAGTACTCCAAAACCAGACGGATGAAAGACTCTTATGCGTATAGACCGGCCCTCCCTCCGAGCCATTACTTTACCCTTGCTGGCAGTGGTGTTGCTGTTGATGCCTGTATTGTATGCACTGCCAGCTCAGGCAGCTTCCATTCCGCCTGCTGTGCTAACGCAAATCCCGGTTCCACTGCATCCCTGGCTGGAGTGGGTATTGCGCAGTGTGCCAGAAGAATTGCGTTGTCCGGTTTATTACGATCAGGTTAAACGGCATCGTTGTGTTTGGTCGACGGTGATGGAACTGCGGCTTAATGTCCATGGCGGTGAATTTAGCCAGCGGGTGTATCAAGACGCTGAAGATTGGGTGACGTTACCTGGGGATCGGCGTTATTGGCCGCAGTCGGTGCGCTTGGATGATCTGCCTGTGCCTGTTATGGAACGAAGCGGGCGGCCCGCCCTCAAGGCGCCTGCTGGCAATCACCTGATAACCGGACGGTTTTTCTGGAGCTCCCTGCCGGAGTCGATGCGCGTTCCACCGGATAACGCGTTGCTCGATCTTTGGATTGATGGACAGCCCGCGCCGGTGTTTCGATTGGAAGAGGATGGTGTGTTGTGGCTGCGTCAACGGCCTGCAGAATCAGCACAGCAGGATACGCTTGACCTGCAAGTATTTCGCTTATTAAGCGATGGCATTCCATTCCGGGTCGATACGCGCCTGGAGCTGAAAGTATCGGGGCAGATTCGTGAAGAGTTGCTGGGTCCGGTGCTATTGCCGGATTTTTTGCCTTTGGCGCTGCACAGTCCTTTACCCGCTCGTCTGGAAGCCGATGGCCGGTTGCGTGTGCAACTGCGTCCGGGAACCTGGACGATCGATTTGGCCGCCCGCTATCGGAGACCTTTGGAAGCCCTGACGCTGCCTAGCGCCGAGGTGCCTTGGCCGGTCCAGGAAATCTGGAGCTTTCAGGCGCAAAATGCTCTGCGAGTTGCCGCCGTGGAAGGTGTGCCGGCACTGGATCCGGCGCAGACTAATTTGCCTGAAGAATGGCGGTCATGGCCGGCATATCTGTTGCAGCCTGGTGAAACTCTGCGCTTGGCCGTGCGTAACCGGGGCGCCGCCGAACCAATGCCAGAACGTCTGGCGCTGAATCGGACTCTTTGGCTGGACTTCGCAGGAGATGGCTATACAGTCCAGGATCGCTTGAGCGGGACACTGGAAACGACGCGCCTGAGCGCCGCTCCGGTGTTGCAATTGGGCCGGGTGGCGATCGGAGAGGAAGATCAGTTCATTACCAGAATCCCAGGCATTGAAGGGGCCGGTGTGGAGGTCCGGCAGTTGAACAACCTGGAATTGACTGCCGATAGCCGGTTAGAACCAGAGATGATTGAAGATCTTCCAGCAGTTGGCTGGCGCATTGCTCCGCAGCGTATTGACACCATACTGAATCTGCCGCCGGGTTGGCGGTTGCTGGCGGCGGAGGGACCCGATCGCACCGGCAATGCTTGGCTCTATTCATGGAACTTGCTGGATCTGTTTATCGTTCTTGTGGTTGCTTTGGCTTTTACTAAGCTGTGGAATATCGGCTGGGGCCTGATCGCGCTGATAGGGATGGCCTTGGTTTATCACGAACCCAATGCGCCGCTGTATGTCTGGCTTAATATCTTGGGGGCGATTGCGCTGTTGCGGGTTCTGCCGTCAGGATGGTTCCGTAATCTAGTGGAGTTTTATCGCCGGCTAGCGTTACTGGGGTTGCTGATCATCGGCGGCCTCTTCGCGGTTCAGCAGGTGCGTAGTGTGTTGTATCCTCAATTGGAGGCGTTCGCCTTTGGCCTGTCACTGTCCTCGATCGGCGCTAACGCCCCCCCTCCAGCGCCTGAGGCAATCGCAGCATTGAACGAGGTGCAAAGCACTTATAATCGCGTGCAAACCTTGATCAAAGACCAGCAGCAATCTCAAGAGAAACTGTCGCAGAGGCTTCAGCAACAGTACGCGGCGAATATCAAGGTGCAGACCGGTCCCGGTGTGCCGGTCTGGCGCTGGCAACGGGCGGCTTTGCACTGGAGTGGGCCGGTGGCAATGGATGAGCGCTTGCGCTTGTGGCTGTTGCCTCCTTGGGGTACGCGTACCTTGATGCTGGGTGGACTGTTGCTGCTGCTGGCGATGGCGGCGCGGGTCTTCATCACCCGGCGGCGATCATCGCCTCCCGATGCTGCCTCGCACTCCAGCGCTCCCCCTGCAGCAAGCCATGCGGTTAACCCCTCGTGCGGCACTGATGCGCAGCCGCCTCACTCTGACTCAATGCCGCACGAGGGGAGGGGGGTTGTAGCGGTGTTGCTCATGTTGCTGGCAGGGGGCGGGGGGTTGGTTGCTCCCGCGCCGGCCCAGGCGCAGTTTCCATCGCCGGCGCTGCTTCAGGAATTACGCGATCATTTAACGCAACCACCGGATTGCCAACGCTGCGGTGATCTGGCAGCGATGACAGTCACTGTTAGAAACAGTGACTTGCGTTTGCAACTGTCCTTGCAAGCACAGACTGAAACCACGGTGCCTCTGCCGTTGCCGCGCGAGGGATTGATCATCCGGTCTATTGCTTTGGACGGACAACCTGCAATTCTATTTCGCGACCCTGCGCAACTGCTTTGGCTGCGATTGACGGCGGGTTTGCATGAATTGACGGTGATCGCCACGGTGCCAGCCGAGGTGACTACGCTGCAGTTGCCGTTGCCGATGGCGCCGGGCCGGATAGAACTTAACGTCAACGATTGGCGGGTGGAAGGCTATGTTGAAGGCCGGGCTGACCAGCAACTGCAATTGACCCGCCAGCGGCTGGATGCCGCGACGCCTTTGCAGTCTGGCGTGATGCCCCCGTTTGTGCAAGTCGAGCGCGATATCGTGCTGGATGTGGACTGGCAGGTGAACACGCGGGTGCGCCGGTTGAGTCAGGCCGATTCAGCCGCAGTGGTGGAAATTCCCTTATTGCCGGGCGAGCGGATCACCACGCCTGACATTCAGGTGCGCGAAGGGCGCGTGTTGGTTAATCTGCCGCCGGAGCGTGCGGAGACCGGCTGGTCTGCAACCCTAAGCCGCGCCGATGCACTCAGCCTTCAGGCCGCGGACAATGAAATCTTTGTAGAAATCTGGCGATTGCAAGCCAGTCCGCTGTGGCATGTGCAAAGTGCTGGCATTCCACTGGTGCAGCGGGTTGATGCTAAAGGTCAATGGGTGCCGGAGTGGCGGCCATGGCCGGGTGAGCAGGTGATATTAAATGTGACGCGGCCCGAGGGTGCGCCCGGTGCCACGGTAACTATTGACCGTAGCCATTTGCAGATCAGTCCCGGTCAACGATTAAGCGAAGCATTGCTGGCATTGAACATCCGCGCCAGCCGCGGTGCTGAACATCCGTTGACCTTGCCTCCCGGTGCAGCCTTGACTGAGGTGCGGATTAATGAGGTTCCGCAACCTCTTCAACAGCAAGGTCAGCAGGTGGTATTACCATTGACTCCCGGTGCGCAGCGTGTCGTTCTGACCTGGCGCAGTGAGCAGGCGATGCAAGCGCGGTATGCAACGCCCATGGTGGATTTAGGCAGCTCCAGCGTCAATAACTCGTTGAGTTTGAAGCTGCCGCATGATCGCTGGCTGCTATGGGCTGTGGGGCCAGTGCTGGGGCCGGCGGTGTTGTTCTGGGGGGTATTGCTGGTGATTCTATTTGGTTCCATCGCCTTGGCGCGCTGGGGGGGGACACCTTTACGGACCCATCAATGGTTTTTACTGGGGGCTGGTTTGAGTCAGAGCCATGTGCTGGCGATTCTACTGGTTGCCAGTTGGCTGTTATTGCTGGCACGACGTAAGGTGTTGGCAGCACAAGAGATCGGCGCGCTCAGGTTCGATCTATGGCAGGTGGCGCTGGCGTTGTTAACACTGGCAGCACTGGCGGCGTTGCTGGGGTCGGTCGAGCAGGGTTTGCTAGGATCGCCGGATATGCAGGTGGCAGGCAACGGCTCCAGCGCGTGGCAACTCAACTGGTATCAGGACCGGATCGCCGGGCCGTTGCCAACAGCCTGGGTCATCACTGTGCCACTGCTGGTTTATCGTGGCTTAATGCTGGTTTGGGCGCTGTGGTTGGCTTTGGCGTTGCTCAAGTGGCTGGGTTGGGGCTGGAACTGCTTCAGTGCAGGCGGATTATGGCGGTCTTTGCGCCAGCAGAAAGCATAAATTGGCTGGTACAGGCTATTTACCGGCAGTGGGAGAAATCCTCTCCGGTAAATTTTCCGGTACGGAATGCTTCAATTGACCCGAAGCATTCGGGCAAAGATTCTAGTTTGACCGGCTGCCCGAGCAATTGGGTCATCACCCCTGCGGTTTGATCTGGAGAACCGCTCGTAAAGTAGCGTGTGCTACCGGTTCCGTAGCCTGCGGCTCGCAATCCCGCGCTATCCAGCCGGTGGCGCAATTGCCGGGCAACTGCTGGACTGGGATCGATAATGGCCACTTCAGTGCCTGCTAGTTGCTGGATCAATGGGATCAAGAAGGGGTAGTGGGTACACCCTAGCACCAGAGTGTCAGCGCCAGCACTCAGCAAGGGTTGCAGATAACGCTCCAATAGGATGCGGGGGCGGATGCCGCTCACGTCCCCTCGCTCTACGCAATCGGCCAAGCCAGGACACGGTTGCACCAATATGCGCGCCCGGTGGCCATGCTGGTCCAGCAGGTGAGCAAATTTGACGCTGCGGACCGTATTACCGGTCGCCAGAATACCGACGACCCCGGAGCGCGTCATGGCAACTGCGGGTTTAATCGCTGGTTCGATACCGATAATCGGGATATCGAAGTGCGCGCGCAGCCGGGCGATAGCTGCTGCGGTTGCAGTATTGCAAGCTACCACGACCGCTTTGGCGCCCTGCTGGAGCAGAAAGTCAGTGATCGCGAATGATCGCTCGATGATCAACTCCACGGACTTGTTGCCATAAGGCGCATGGCCTGAATCCGCCACGTATAATAGAGATTCATACGGTAGATCGATATGAACCTGCCGGAGCACCGACAATCCCCCGGCACCGGAATCAAAGAGTCCTATTAAATTGCGATTGCCGTTCATCCGCCATTGACCTGCATCATCCTCTACCCGTTAACATAATTAAAGTTGGATGATTATAAAGCACGTTGGGACGCCCCCGTGATTTTGAAAATCTGCCTTTGCGAACCTCACGATCTGTGCTACATAGCGAAAGATAGGCCAATACATCACGGAGTCTTGTTAAAAACATGAATCTTCTTGCCTCAATTTGGGAAATTGGCCGTTGCCGGCTTGTCGAAGCCCGTGAGAATGACTTGCCAGTGATTGCGACTATCCTGGCTGAAAATCATGTGGTTTTTCCGTTGCTTGGGGTAGAACGTGATCCAGAACGCTTAGCGCTCAGCGTGCTACGTCATGATAAACTGCCGCCAAATAGTCATTCGGCTCATGAAAACAGCTTTCTTATTAGAAGCAAGAGCGATGATGAGCTGCTGGGGCTGCTCAGTGTCTACCGGGGCCACCCGGCCGAGACGCTCCATATCGGCCATATCTTTGTGCGTCCACGCTGGCAACGGCGAGGCATTGCCCGGGAAGTCATGAGAGAACTGGAGCAACGGGCAGGAAGGGCTGGTTATCAGGAAATCCGCGTGACAGTCGGATTGCGAAATTGGCCGGCATTGCGCTTCTGGATCGCTTTGAACTATGACCATATCACTCAAATTGTCGGCGATTTGGAATTTCGAGAACATACCTACGCTGACATTGAGCTTGCCAAGCCTATTAGCAATCCGGATTCATAGATTCCAAGCGCCAGATACCTGAGGTCCGGGATTAAAAATGCAGATCTTTGATACCTGGAACTCGATACCTGGAACTTGACCTGTTAAAACAATCGAGCGATTCGCTCCTGAATCGCCCATGCTGCCGCTTGAGGGTCTGGGGCTTGACGGATCGGCCGGCCAACCACGATGTGATCAGCCCCGTTAAGAAAGGCATCCTCGACGTCTAGCGTGCGTTTTTGATCATCTGCCGGACGGTTCAGCACGGGCCGGATGCCCGGTGTGACGATCAATAGCTTCTCACCTAGATTCTCTCTTAATTCCGCCGCTTCGAGTCCCGAGGAAATCACCCCCCGGCAGCCAATCTCTAATGCCCGCCGTGCGCGTGACAGCACTAGCGTTTTAGGATTACAAGCGAATCCCAGATCCTCCAGATCAGCCTGATCAAGGCTGGTCAGAGCCGTGACGGCCAAAATTCCCAGTTCGCCGCCAATTTCGCTCGCTGCATCCACAGCCGCTCGTAGGATGGCATCATTACCGTGTACCGTTGTGAACGTTGCGCTGTAGGGTGCGAGTTGGCGGACTGCAGAGCGGACTGTTTCCGGCACATCAAAAAATTTGAGATCGACAAAAATCTTTTTGTCCCGGGCGCGCAGCCATTCAATCAATTCAAAATAACCGCCAGCCATGAACAGTTCCAGCCCGATCTTGTAAAAGCACACGGCATCGCCTAAGGCCGTCACCAGTTCTTGAGCGATGGCTGGGTTTGGGACATCCAAGGCGAAAATGAGGCGCTCGTTTGCGGGAATGAGCTTGGTCGAAAGCAGGTTAGAGGTCATGATGGATCACTCGGATATGCCGACTTCCTCGGCGGCGTCCAGCACTTTCACATCGGGCTTACTCCCGCAATAGGCGACGAGGTCGGTGCTAAATTGCTCCAGGTTTTTCCAATTCAGAACGGTATCCCCGGAAATGCCACTGAGATAACCATCAATCCACATCAGGACTACGCCTACATCCTCGGAGGAGCTTTTCGACATTTCCTGCATAAACTCACCGCAGGTGATAGCTCCAAAGTCGATGTTCTGCATTTGGGTTTTCTTAGCCAAGACTGGCGCTGAAATCAGCAGGCTAGCGGACATACATAGAGCAGCGGTGATCAATGAGTGTTTCATACAGGTCTCCAAAACTTGGAAAGAAGAATCATGGTGCGGGATAGGAAACCGACCGCTTCATAGCCTAGTGAACAGCCGGGATAAAAGCTACTGAGATGAAGCAAATGGGTATCAAAAACCGGGATGATTGGTATGCAACCCGTAAAATCACTTATTGAAAATATGTCTTTTTTGTACTACGCTTCATAAGGTGGAAGCTGATCACAAAACGGCGGAGGTGATTCTTCCATAACAGGATCGGCAGGACGCTGGTGAGACAGGAACGCGAGCCACGTTTTGATGATTCGGGCAAGGAAAAACCGAGGAAGGATATTTAGCAATCGGAGGTGTACCATGTTGACTTATGAGGATTGTGTCGGTCTAACCGATCTGGAAGAAGACGAAATTGAAGCGATTGCTCAACATGAGCATATGCCGGAGATCGTCGCTGCTGAACTGGGGTGTTGTTTGGTTCATGATCCCAAAGGCATTCCGCAGATCAAGCAAATCATTCTCGATGACATCGAAGATGCCTATCGGCATGGCCATCCAGGGGAAGCGAGGCACTGGAAGGAAGTATTGGAACACTTCAGTGTCAATCATCCGGTCTTCGAGCGTGAAGCAGCATAATCTGCCGCAATCTTTCTAAATCCCCTCCTCCAACCCTCCCCTTATGCAGGGGAGGGGGATATTCGCCTTTAATACCGTGTCTAAAATTGGTTGAATCTTCCGTTGATTAATCATCTGGAGTCCTTTCACTATGCCCGAAACAAAAACTGGCCTTGTCAAATTCATCTTAGGATTTTGGATATTGCTCCTGACATCGATGCCGCTAACGGCCCTGGCTGCAGAAACAGCGCTGGATCGCTATGTGAACCGGCTCGACCCGAACTACACCTATAGCCAGTATCACTCAGAGAATGCGGGTCTTTACACCGCCTATTTCCTCACGATGACTTCCCAGCAATGGCGCTCTGCCAGCGAGGTGGATCGGCCTATCTGGACGCATGAGGTCGCTATTGTTATTCCAAAACGCGGGCTGGATGAAACCGATACAGCGATCCTGCTGATTGATGGCGGCGACAACAACGATGCACCGATAGATGAGGTAGATCCAATCCTCGGAGCAATCGCATGGGTCAGGGGCGTCGTTATCGCAGTGGTTCGACAGGTGCCGAACCAGCCTCTGTTTTTCACCGACGAAACCGGAAATGGACGCAAAGAAGACGCGATCCTGGCGTATAGCCTGGACAAGGCGCTGGATACTGGCGACCCAGAATGGGCAGTGCATTTAGCGATGACTAAGGCGGCCGTGCGCGCCATGGATACTATTCAAGAATTTTCCGCCAGCAAGGGCAAGACGGTTAAGGACTTCCTAGTGCTGGGTGGTTCCAAGCGCGGCTGGACCACTTGGTTGACTGCTGCTGTAGATAAGCGTGTCCGGGCCATTGTGCCGGCCTCTATTGACATGCTGAATCTGGGTCAACAATTCATCCACCATTGGGAGGCTTACGGCTTTTACGCGCCAGCGCTGAATGATTACGTGGAATTTGACTTACCCTGCCGGGTGCAGACGGCTGAGGGACAGGCGCTGTTGCAAGTCGTCGATCCTTATACCTACCGTGACCGCTACACCATGCCGAAACTCATTCTCAACGCTGCCGGAGACCAGTTTTTCACGTCCGATTCCTCACGGTTCTATTACGAGGGCCTGCCCGGTCCCAAGTGGCTGCGCTACGCGCCAAACACCGATCACAAGCAGAGTGAGGACGTGATTTTGTCTGGTCTATCGTGGATGGACGATGTTCTGGATAGCAAGACCAGCCCTCAATTGATCTGGGCGTTAGAGGATGAGGGAACGCTGCGGATTTCGCCGGCGTCGACTCCCAAAGAAGTAAAGTTATGGCAGGCGACCAACCCGGATGGCCGAGATTTCCGTTTGGAGAAAATTGGCGCGGCATGGACTTCGCAGATTTTGACCCGCGAAGCCAACGGCACCTATGCGGGTACGGTCCAAAAGCCCGCGGCTGGCTGGACGGCTTTCCTGATCGAGGCCACTTTTGAAGCCGCCGGCCTTGAGCCAGCCAATCCCGATCAGGTCTATACCACCGGTATTCAAATCATCCCGGATACGTTGCCGTTTGCAGGGACTGCGTGCGGGGGCGCTCAAAGAGCCTATCTGGAAAGTCCGCAACAAAGCTCGTTCGAGAGCGGAATCGGCCTGATCCGGGGTTGGGTTTGCAACGCGAACACCGTAGAGATGCAGATTGATGATGGAGAACGGCATCAGGTGGCCTATGGCACAACGCGCAAGGACACGGTGGAAGTCTGCGGCGATGACGATAACGGGTTTGGCTACACCTTTAATTGGAACGTCTTGGGTGCGGGTACCCATCGTTTGCGCGCCTTCGCCGATGACCGGGAATTCGCCAACGTCACTTTCAATGTGACGGCCTTGGGCGAGGATTTCCTGCGTGGGGTCAGCGGAGAATACGTGTTACAGGACTTCCCTCAGGCCAATGCCAGCGTAACCGTGCGCTGGTCCGAACCCCATCAGAATTTCGTGATTGCCGGCGCCAGTCAGAATTCAATCAGTGCGCAAGCTGGTGTCGCGGTTCCACTGGCCTCACCGTCCGCTTATTTGGAAAGCCCGCAACAAGGCTCTTTTGAAAGCGGGATCGGCCTGATTCGGGGTTGGATTTGTGAGGCGAACAACGTGACGGTGCAAATTAATGATGGAGAACTACAGCAAGTTGCTTACGGCACGACGCGCAAGGATACCATCGGGGTTTGTGGCGATGACAATAACGGGTTCGGCTACACGTTTAACTGGAATGCCTTAGGAACAGGCACTCACCGGCTACGAGCCTTCGTGGATGGTATGGAATTCGCCAGCGTGAGCTTCAACGTGACTACATTGGGAGTGGAGTTTCTGCAAGGAGTCAGTGGTCAATACTCGTTGCCGGATTTCCCGCATGACGGCCAAAGTGTGGTTGTGCAATGGGCCGAACCGCACCAGAACTTCGTGATTAGTAAGTATAATGTTCCTTAGTGAGACGAGGTTGTCTCCATCAACCCGATCTACAACACCCCTCTTTCATGAATCGAGAGAGGGGGGCGGGGCTGAGATCCGCGCGGCCAGAAAAGCTCAAAGAATGGCGATACGCTGTATAATTATCTAGATTGAATGCTCTTGAATCGGGTCCATTGGCCAGAATCGTGCCCTTCGATGTTTCCACCCCGCTCGACAGGGTGGAATGCTGCACTGCGATCCTCGCTGAGATTTGCGTTGAGAAATGCCTGATCCATGGGTAGCTGCACATCCCAGCCACCGGTGAAGTTGATCTGCGCAATAGCGTATTTAAGGCTTGAAACGCATGTTAAGCGCCTCCACAGGAAATGACTTTCCGGACAACCAAGTGAAAGTACACACCCTTTATGAAGCTAAATATTAATAAAGAAACTGCGATTATTGCGGCCAAAGGGTTCTGCATGGGCAGCGCCGATGTGATACCTGGCGTAAGCGGTGGAACGATGGCCTTCATCCTGGGCATATATCCCCGGTTGCTGGCAGCGATTAACTCATTCGATCTGGTTTGGTTGCGTATGTTGATGCGCTTCGATGTGAAAGGAGCGTTGACTTATCCGCACTTTGGTTTTTTATTGCCGCTGGGTACCGGGATTTTTGCTGCGTTGCTCTTTTTTACCCGGGTCGTATCCTTACCCGGTTATCTGGAGACTGATCCGGAACTGATCTACGGCTTGTTTTTCGGTCTGATTGTTAGTTCGGCCATTGTGTTGCTTAGGCATATACCGCAATGGTCCGGGATGCGCTGGGTGCAATTGATCGCGGGCACCTTCCTTGGGTTGGTGGTGGTTAACCTGGTTCCGACTACCACGCCGGATGCTGCTTGGTTCATCTTTCTGAGCGGTGCGCTGGCGATCACTGCCATGATTTTGCCAGGCATCTCTGGTTCCTTCATCCTTCTGATTCTTGGCAAATACGCTTACATCTTTGACGCTCTGGGACATTTCCGCTTCACGGTCATCATTCCCTTTGCTCTGGGGGTCGCCACCGGGCTGGCGCTGTTCAGCCGTTTTCTGGAATGGTTACTGCGGGTCTATCGCCAGGGGACCATTACGGTGATCATCGGAATCCTGATCGGCACGCTGTGGCTGATTTGGCCATTTCAGAATAGGGTCTATGTGGAAGTGAGTGGAAAACAGCGCTTACTCGGCTCGACTCCGGAGCTGCCGGACAGCCTTAATAGCACGGTGTTACTATCGATACTGTTGATGGTTGCTGGCTTCGTCGCTGTGCTGGTAATCGACCGGCTATCGCAAATAAAAAATGATGGAGAATCAATAGCTGATTGATGGTGGTATTGCACCAGGGGAATCAGCGCCATCCGCTTGTTGCAAAAAGCGCTTGCTGGGGCCTCATCGGTGGAAACCATTCATCAGGCGTGCCCAAAGTCTGAATGCAGATTCAATGACCTAAGGGCACGTACTGCCGATCGCTAGAGGTTGCGGTTATGGGAAAGCGGGAATGGTCGGTTCCGTGCCTTCGGGGTGCGCCTCGGGATGGTGCGTCGCCACGAGGGCGGTGATCTCATCAACCCGATTACGCGGTACATCGATCATCATCAGCAGTTCACCCTGCTCGATTGCGGTCTCAAATTGCTTCAGCCGTGTATTGTCAACGCTGAGACCGATCATTCCGCTCAACCACGCTCCAATACCGGCACCCGCTAGACTGCTGGCTAAGACGATCCCGCCTCCGGCGACCACGAGACTCATCGAAGTCAGCGCCACAGCAACTAATCCTGCCAAGGCGCCAAACGAGCCGCCAACTGCCAGACCCCGCTCCATCGCGGGGATAAAGTCACTTCTCTGGAGGAACGAAGCCACCGGCAGATGCTCAAGCGGCGTACCTTGCTTCGCCAGGATGTGGATGTGCCGCTCTTCAATCCGTGCGAGCAATAATTCATCCACGATCTTTTTCGCCACCTCCGTTTGAGGGACCAAAAAATAGATGCGCTTCATCTTGCTCTCCTTCTCCTCTACCGCGGCAAGAGTCAACCGGTTAGTACTGCGGAAGGATTCATGCGTCCGGTTCCGCATTATCAACCTGCATCAACCTGCTTCTGGGCAGGTCCTGGAAAATCAAATCCAAGGAACCTTCCATGGCTAGGCCGATGCTATGCCTCACATCATGAGAAGTAAAGCCATAAAACTATTGAATGTTATAGTCATGGGAAATAATTTCCATACGCTTTTCTGGATCATGCTCTCGATACTTAAAGGTCTTTTCTTGCGCGTGATCTGCATTTGGTTCAAATGCCTTGCCGGCAGCACTGTGATCGGCCCCACAGTACAGGTGGAATTGTGGTCTTGCCAGAATGGCGCAAACTTCCTGAGGGAATAGATCGCCATGAAGATTCTTTCCTGCGACAATATTGGAGAATTGAGAGACTCAAAAATTCTTTTAAATCAAAAATGAAGAACTAAGCAATCACTGCTGGTTTGGTAATCTGGGTACCGGAACAATGAATGACTCAATGATGGATCTATTGGTAAAAGCTTTGCTCGATGGTGATCAAGCCCAGGCCATTATCGAGGTCAGGAAACTCCGTGAAGCCGGTGTCCAGCGCAGGCAGATTATCACCGGTGGCGTGGAAGCTGCGATGACCCAGCTGGATGCCAAATGCACGGTGGAGCAGTTCAATTTGCTGGAAATCATGCTGTGTGGACGCGCAGCAACCGGGGTGATGAAGGTACTTTATCCATTAGGCGCGCTACCACCTCAGACCAAGGCGGCTGTGGTGATTGGCACTCTGGAGGGCGATGTGCATGATCTGGGAAAGAACATCTTTAAAATGGTCTTGACCGCAAAAGGATACCGGGTGGTGGACTGCGGTAAGGATTGTTCCCTGGAAAGGTTAATTGATGCTGTAGAGCAGGAAGCGCCTGTGGCTGCCGGAATCAGTGGCTTGATCACCACTATTATTCCTCAGGTGCTTCAGATGAAGGACAAAATGGCCGAGCGAGGACTGGGGCATATCAAGGTGATCGCCGGAGGAGCGGCATTGAAGCAGGCTACCGCTGAAAGCCTGAAGGTTGATTTCATCGCCCAGAGTGCTTTCGACGGCCTGCATTATCTGGATCAGATCGTTGGGGTGCGCCATGAATAGCCTTGAACGGATCAAGGCCGCCTTAAATTTCAAGCAGCCAGACCGCGTGCCGGTCATAGCTCAAGTGTTTGGTCATGCCGCTATCTTAGCGGGAGTTGCGCTGGGTGATTATGCCCGGAATGGCGAGTTGCTGGCACGCTGCCAGTTACAGGCGCTCCAATTCTATGGCTATGATGCTGTTTTCGCTTTGATGGATGCCAATGTGGAAACGGAGGCAACAGGCTCGATCCTAACCTACCGGACTGACCAATATCCGGTCGTCAAATCCTACGTATTGGCGGACGGCACTGATCTGAATACCCTTTTGCTACCCAATCCCTGGCAGGCTGGGCGGATGCCGGAATTGCTGAAAGCGGTGCGGATTTTACGGCAGGAAGTGGGTGATAGCGTGTTGGTTGTTGGCTGCGTGCTGGGACCGATGACGCTGGCTACTCAATTGCTGGGTATCGAGGCAGCTCTCTATCTGGCAATTGATGAGCCTGAACAATTTGCCCATCTGCTCGGTTTTGCAACAAAGATCGCTGTGCGCTTCGGGGTCGCGCAAATCGAGGCCGGTGCGCATCTACCGATGGTTTTCGAGCCCTCGGCTTCGCCCGATGTCATTCCCGCTCCATTCTATCGGGAGTTCGTGCTTCCTTCTCTTAACCAGGTGTTTACCGCCTTCAAGCAGGCAGGGTCCGCAGCCAACTGGCTGCATACGGCCGGGCCGGTGACGCCCATTCTGCATCTCTATCCTCAAGCCCGTGTGGATCTGGCTAATATCGATTTCTGCGTGGATCCCCTGGACGCCATGCAGGCGCTCCCTCAGACCTGCCTGAATGGCAATATCAAGCCGCTGGCTTATATCGAGGCGGCGCCAGAAGAGATTGCCGCTGAATCATCCCGGTTACTGAAGCTATTCGCAAATCGCGGAGGATTCATTCTTTCATCGGGTTATGAGATTCCCCCGGAATCAAAACCGGAAAACATCGCCGCTATGGTTACTGCAGCCCGCCAGGAGAAATAGCCTTTGCCTACGCTGACCGTCAAGTTCGAAGCAGGGGTACGGTATCTCTCTTTCATTCCGGGTCCGTCTCTACGCCGTATCCTGGACGCCACTGATATCCAGGTTCGTTCGGGATGCCGGGGAAGCGGCGCCTGCGGGCTTTGCCTGGTACGCATTGAATCTGGGGAAGCCGGTGCGCCGACTTTCGCTGAGAGTATTCATCTGGGTGATGCGCAATTGGCGCAAGGTGTTCGCCTGGCATGCCAGGTCATACCACGGCATAGCCTGGATATCGTGATCCTGGCGCTGGCACCGAAATCCCCCTGGAGACGCCTGGACGGTCAGGGGAAACGGCGCAAGAACCCTTTCCCGTTGAATGAGCTGCCGCAATCGGTTAATAAGCCCTATGGCGTTGCTGTGGATTTGGGAACGACCCATATCCGGATTTCACTCTATGAGCTTTCCAGCGGCTGCTGGCTGGCTGAGCGCTGGGGTCTGAATCCGCAGATGACAGCGGGTTCCGATGTCATCACCCGTCTGGTAGCTGCATCGGAATCTCCGGCACAAGCACGGGCAATGAGCCAATGGGCTATTGCCGCCATTGGCGAAGCACTGTGGGACATTGCCATTCGGGAAGGGATCAACCTTCAGCAAGTAGTGCGTCTAACGTTAGTAGGGAATACCGCCATGTTGGCGCTGATATCAGAAAGGAATTTTGATTTGCTGCTGCAACCCAGCCACTGGTTCAATGTTATTGATTGTCTGCCAGACGATCCGGTAAGTTGGTCCATCGCATGGAACATTCATCCCCAGGCTAAGATCGAGGTTATCCCCCCTCTTGCCGGTTTTGTCGGTTCTGATCTGCTGGCCGGTGTGATTACGACCCGCCTGATGGAAGATAAAGGTGGAAGCCTATTTATTGATTTTGGAACCAATTCTGAGATCGCTCTATGGGATGGAGCCGTTCTATGGGTGACTTCAGCGGCGGGAGGTCCGGCGTTTGAGGGCAGCGGCATCCGTTGCGGCCTGCCTGCTGAACCGGGGGCCATCTATCATGTCACCCTGCAAGATGGCCTATGGGATTATGCGGTGATTGCCGGCGATAAGCCGCGTGGTATTTGTGGTTCAGGTTTAGTGGATCTGATCACCTGCCTGGTCAGATCGGGTGCCCTCACTCCTAAGGGTCAGTTTGCGCTCTCTGTTCCCAAAGAGGGATTCATGCTTATCCGGAGTGAGCCCGGTATTGTCTTGACGAAAAGGGATGTGGACATGTTTCAGCGCGCTAAGGCAGCGATTGGTGCGGGCATACAGGCTTTACTGGCGAATGCCGGCATGAGGTATGAAGAGGTGCAGCGTATCTGTATTTCAGGTGCGTTTGGCGGCACCTTAAATGTTCTCAATGCTCAAGATATCGGACTATTACCCAACATTCCTCCAGAGCGGGTTGAACTGTGTGGAAATACCGCCTTGTCTGGATGCGAGGACGCGCTATTGTCACCGGGTACTGGTGAGCGTTTGCAGCGCCTTGTTGATCGAGCCAAGATTATCAATCTGTCGCACTGTCCTGATTTTGACACGCGCTTTTTAGAGAATCTCTATCTCCAGCCTCTGCGAGGAGCATAATCGATGGAGAAGGGAGGTTATGGCCCGCAACAGAGCGGCCGGATTATCAAATTGGCCCAGTATCTTGCCCGTTTGACCGCGCAACAGAATGTTTGGATCGAGGCCGGCAAAGCGCTGGTCACCTTTCTGGATGCTGATCTAGTAGCCTTTGGCGAACGCGGCCCCGGTGGCGAGATCCGGGTGCGTGATTGGTCTTTTTCCGCGCATATGCCCCGGCAAACGGATCTGGAATTGCTGATTGACGAAGCAGTCATCGAAGTGCTGGATAGCGGCTTTCTCACATGGCGGATCATGTCCATCCCAGAGCCGCTCTCGGTGGCATGTTTGCCGGTGGTCCAGGAGCATCAGATCACAGCGGTTATGCTGGCAGGCTATCGTATTTCTGAGTCTTCCTTGAAAGCGTTGCTTGATATCCATCTGGCAGTTGCCGATCTGGTGGGAACGACCATCGCACGCTTGGCCTTGGAAAGAGAACTGCGGCAATATCGTCAACACCTTGAAAAACTCGTTAAAGAACGCACCGCTGAATTAATCGAGACGAACGAAAAATTGCAGCAGGAAATCATCCACCGTGAACAAGCCGAGAAGGGGCTGCTTGCCGAAAAGGACAATCTAATGAGGATTCTCGGGGCGATGGAAGATGTGATCTATATCGTGAGCCCAAACTTCGATATTGAATATGCCAATCCCGCCTTTGTGAAAGAGTTTCCAAACTATGAAGGCCGTAAGTGCTATGAACTGATCCATGCCCATAAGCAAGCTTGTTCCTGGTGTCAGACCCAGGCCGTTCTTAGGGGAAAAACCGGACGGTCAGAACAATATTGCGTCAAGAACAAGAAAACCTACGATGTAATTGAAACTCCAATCAGAAATACCGACGATAGTTTATCTGTGCTGACTATTTTTCGCGACATTACTGAACGCAAGCGGGCTGAGGAAATCATCAAAGAGATGGCCTATCATGATGCCCTGACCCGCCTACCCAATCGCTCTCTGTTCGATGACCGTCTTAAGCTGGAGATAGCTCGCGCCCGCCGTCACCGGCAAAAGCTAGCCTTAATGATGCTGGATCTGGACCGCTTCAAACAGGTGAATGACATATTCGGCCACGATGTGGGGGACCAATTGTTGCGAGCCGTGAGCAAGTGCTTGATAGGCGTGGTACGTGAGAGTGATACCGTTGCACGTTTAGGAGGCGACGAATTTGTATTGATCTTGCCGGAGATCGCTAAGACGCAAGATGCCATTAAGATTGCCGAGAAGATCATAGCCGGTTTTCAGAACCCTTTTGCGGTGTGTAACCACACATTGCGGGTCACTACCAGCGTGGGGATTGCTCTTTATCCCGATGATGGCGAGGAAAGGGATGTCTTGATGAAGAAGGCGGATATCGCGATGTACCATGCTAAGCAAAGCGGGCGGAATTGCTATCAAGTACATGCCCCTATCCCCTGTTCTGAACAAATTCAGGATTGACAGCAGCGCCAGCCAGCTGACCGGAGAGGCCGCTTCGCCAATCAGGATTGAATGTTCCCGTTCCTGCGCGGAGAAGCACCGGAACGGGAGGAGACGCAGCGGCCGGTTGCCCTCAACCCGCCGTGGGCTGAGGATCGCCCACCGTCATTTGCTCGGCTTCCTTGACCCAGCCGCCACCCATCGTCTTGTACAAATTGACCAGGGCGATAAACAGATTGCCTTGATCCTGCACATATTGCCGTTGCGCGGTGTATAAATTGCGCTCGGCGTCCACCACCGTCAGATAATCGGAGTAGCCGTTCCGGTAGCGCAGTGTGGCCAAATCCAGAGTGCGTTGCAGCGCCTTGACCTGCGCTGCTTCATCCTTTAACTGTTCACGCAGTGTGGTCACCGTAACCAGGCTGTCATCCACTTCGGCGAACGCTTTCTGAATCACTTGCTGATAATTCAGCAATGCCTGCTGTTGCACCGCTTCAGCAACCTGCAATTGACCGGTCAGGGCGCCACCGGTGAAGATCGGCTGAGCCAGTTGACCCGCAAACTGCCAAGTCCGCGACGGTCCCTTGAATAGATCGGAAAGATCGTTGCTAGCCGTTCCCAGCAAGCCAGTCAGTGAAATCGCCGGGAAAAATGCCGCTTTGGCCACGCCAATCAGGGCATTGGCAGCGATCAACTGTTGCTCAGCCTGACGAATATCCGGGCGGCGCTCCAGCAGATCGGATGGCAGACCCGCAGGAACCTGGAGTTGCGCCAGCCCGTCCAGATCGCTTCCCCGGACGATCCGCCCCGGATTGCGTCCCAGCAACAAGCTAATGGCGTTCTCTTGCTGAGCGATCAGTCTTTCCAGTAACGGTACTTGCACAGCCGCCGCCTGATATTCTGCGATTGCCTGCTGATAATCCAGTTCTGAAATCAGTCCAGCTTGAAAACGCAGACGGTTAATCCGCACCGATTCCTGCCGGGTTTTTAGTGTGGCGCGGGTGATGGTCAATTGCTTGTCGAAGTCCAGCAAGCGCACGTAACTATTAGCCAGCTGGCTGACCAGCGTCAAAATCACCGTGCGCTGGGCTTCCTCGGCCGCCAGCAGATCAGCGCGGGCTGCCTCGGTGGCGCGGCGCAGCTTGCCCCATAAATCCAGCTCGAATGACACCCCCAGATCAACTTGGTAGCTATTCACCGGATTTTCGCCCGCCGCTGCCCTGCTGTTCTCGCTATTGCGAGTACGCGATCCAGCAGCATTGGCTCCAATCTGCGGGAACTGATCGCTGCGCGTCACGCCATAACGGCCCAAATACTCGTCCACGCGGGCGGCAGCGATTTTCACATCCTTGTTCTCCTGTAACGCGATCTGGATCAATTCATTCAGCACCGGGTCCTGAAACTGCTTCCACCAGAGAGTGTTGGCCAGGTCATTCGCCTGCTGGATATTAATCCGCCACTGTTCTGGGGCCGGTGTTTCCGGCCGTTGATAATCCGGCCCGACCGAGGCGCAACCGCTCAGGGCAAGACCCATGGCAACCGCCAGTAGCGTCTTATGCATGATGGTGGCCCTCCGTTGAACCTTCACCCTCAACACCAGGCCCTTCAACAACCGGCTTTTCCACATCGTGTGTGTTTTCTGTGGATAAGGATTTTTTGCTCTTTTCTTGACGCATCTCAAATAAGCGGAAGAACAGCGGCACAAAAAAGATTGCCAGCACAGTCGCTGCCGTCATGCCGCCGACAATGCCTGTACCGATCGAATGGCGGCTGTTTGCCCCAGCTCCGGTTGCCAGCACTAGAGGTACCGCGCCAAGAATGAACGCCAGCGAGGTCATCAGAATTGGCCGGAAGCGCAAACGCGCCGCTTCAATCGCTGCATCGAACACTGGCATCCCTTCTTCATGCTTCATCACCGCAAATTCCACGATCAAAATCGCGTTCTTGGCTGCCAAGCCCACCAGAGTTAACAGGCCAATCTGGAAGTACACATCGTTTTCCATGCCGCGTAGCCAGACGGCCAGCAAGGCCCCAAACACACCAAATGGCACCGCCATCATCACACTGAACGGCAGCGACCATTTTTCATACTGAGCAGCCAGGATCAGGAACACCATAATCAGGCCATAGACGAACACCAGCGCGGAAGCACCTCCGCTTTTTTTCTGCTCAAATGTCTCGCCGCTCCAGGCAAAGGAAAAGCCATCGGGCAATGCCTCCCGTGCTACCGCCTCCATCGCGATGGTTGCCTGTCCGGAACTGTAGCCTGGCGCCGAGCTACCCGTCACCTTAGCGGCTGGAAAGTTGTTGAAGCGAGTGATCAAATCCGGGGCGGTGTTATATTCCAGCTTGACCACCGCTTCCAGCGGTACCATGCCGCCATTGGTCGAACGCACATAGATTTTCTTAATGTCTTCGGGACGGGAGCGGAATTCTGGCGCGGCCTGGACGATCACCTGCCAGACCCGGCTGAACTTATTAAACTGGCTGACATACAGCGAGCCGAACAATGCCTGCAAAGTGCCAAATACACTTTGCACAGGTACCCCTAACGTATTGGCCTGTTCCCGGTCCAGGTAAACATAGAGCTGTTGGGAGGCCGTGCGAATAGTCGAGTTCAACCCGCTGAGTTCCGGGCGATCCTTCGCTTTGGCGATAAATTCGCGAGTTACCTTTTCCAGTTGTGCAGCATCACCGCTGCCGCGATTCTGAATCCAAAACTCGAAACCGCCCGTCGTACCGAGGCCAGGGATCGAGGGCGGGTTGAACACCAAGGCGATCGCTTCGCTGATCTTGGCGAACTCTTTCATAGCAGAACCGATTACGCCCCGGGCGCTCATTTCCATACCATGCCGTTCCTCATAATCCTTGAGAGCGATGAACAAGGTGCTGGTATTGGTCTTCAACTGCGAATCCAGCAGACTATATCCGTTGACCTCGACTACGCTGCTGACAGCTTCATTTCCACGGAAAATCCCGCTGATCTGCGCCCCTACCTGCTCAGTGCGGCCCAGGCTCGCGGCATCCGGCAGCAAACCGACACTGAGCAGATACCCCTGGTCTTCCGGGGGTACGAAGCTGCCCGGCACGGTCCGGAACAACCCGTAGATGGCAAACAACATGACGGCGAACAGCGCCAATCCCATCAGGATACGCTTAACGATGAAACGCACCCCTTCGGCATAGTTGCGGGTGATGCGTTCAAAGCCGCGATTGAACGGTCCGAAGAAGATCCGGTAAAGCAGATCGGTGCGCTGGCCGCTATGATCGCCGGGCTTGAGCATGATCGCCGCCAATGCCGGACTGAGGGTCAGCGCCACCAGACCGGATAGCGCCACCGAAATCGCAATGGTGATAGCGAATTGTTTGTACAGTGTTCCTGTCATCCCACCGAGGAAGCCGACCGGCACGAATACGGCGCTTAATACCAGCACGATGGCAATAACCGGCCCTGTCACTTCATCCATGGCGCGAAACGCCGCTTCCCGAGGCGGCAAGTGGAATTCTGCCATGTTGCGTTCGACGTTTTCCACGACCACGATGGCATCGTCCACCACGATGCCAATGGCCAGGATCATGCCGAATAGCGTGAGCATATTGATCGAAAAGCCCAGCAGGTACATGCCGCCGAAAGTGCCGATGATCGAGACGAACACTGCGATAATCGGGATTAAGGTCGCCCGCCAGCTTTGCAGGAAGATGTAAACCACCAAAATAACCAGCACCACCGCTTCGATCAGAGTATGCACTACCTCCTTAATCGAGGCTTTCACGAATTTGGTAGTATCCAGGGCGATGGCGTAATCCAATCCAGCCGGAAAGCTCTTTTTCAGTTCTTCCAGCGTCTTGCGCACCTCAGTCGCAACCGCCAGCGCGTTAGCGCCCGGTTGTTGATAAACCGCCAGGGCGATACCGGTTTTGCCGTTAAAGCGGCTTTGCAGTCCATAGCTCTGCATACCAAGAGTTACATAGCCGATATCCTTTAAGCGCACGATACCGGCGCCGGCCGCGCTGGAGCGCAAGATAATATTTTCGAACTCTTCTGGAGTGGATAAACGGCCTTGCGTGGAAACGGGGAAGGTCAGTTCTACGGGCTGATCCGTAGGCGCCTGACCGATTTGACCGATGGCAAACTGCTGATTCTGGCCCTGGATGGCACTGATTACCTCATCGGTTGTTAAGCCCAAATCGCTCATCCGGTCCGGTTTCAGCCAGACCCGCATCGCATAATCGGGAATACCGAAGATGCTCGATTGATTAGCGCCTGGAATGCGCTTTAATGCATCGAGGACGTAGAGATTGGCGTAGTTGCCAACCGTAACATCGTCCAGACTGCCATCCGGCGAATACAGGGCAATCACCATCAGGAAGGTGGAAGAAACCTTCTGCACCGACACCCCTTGCTTGGAGACGGCTTCCGGCAACTGCGGCAAGGCCAGATTCACCTGGTTTTGCACATTCACCTGCGCGATATCCGGGTCGGTGCCGATATCGAAGAACACGCTTAGGGACATATTGCCGGTCGAGGAGCTGGTGGAGTACATATAGAGCATGTTATCCACACCGTTGACCTGCTGCTCGATCGGCGCGGCAACGGTTTGTGACACCACATCGGCGCTGGCGCCAGGGTAATTGGCCGATACGGTAACTTGTGGCGGGGTGATCTCGGGATACTGGGCGATGGGTAGAACGCCAATCGCTGACAAGCCACCCAGCATCAGCAGGATCGAAACAACCCAGGCAAATACCGGCCGCTGGATAAAAAAGTGGGAAATCATGCGGCCCCCTTAAGGCTTGATTGGCGAAGCCGCCGCAGGCGCGGTGCTGGGCTGAATCTGCACCGGCGCACCGGGTTGCAGGCGCACCGCGCCGTCGATCACCACCCGGTCACCGCTGGTCAGGCCCGAGGTGATGATCCATTGATCGCCATACCAGTCGCCGGCCTGGATCGGTTTAGGTTGGGCGGTGTCATCCGGGCCAACCACGAATACGAATTTGCCGTTCGGCCCTTGCATGACCGAGCGTTGCGGCACCATGATCGCGTCGGGACGGAATACGCCTTGAATGCGCACTCGCATGAACTGGCCAGGGCGCAGCGCATTGTCTGGGTTTGCCACTTCGGCGCGAATGTTGTAAGTACCGGTGTCGGCGTTGACTACCGGGTCCACGAAGGTGATCCGGCCCTTTTGAGGATAGATGGAGCCATCGGCCAGGATCAGTTCTATGTCGACCTTTTTGATCCCTGGTCCCTTTAATTGTCCGGCCTGCTCCTGACTTTGGATTTTCAGTACCTCATTTTCGCCGATGCCAAAATTGACCCACATCGGATCGAGTTGCACGATAGTCGTCAGCAGGCTATTGGCGCCGGGCGTAATCAAGCTGCCTTCGCGGAAATTCGAACTGCCGGAGAGGCCATTCAGTGGCGATTTGATGGTGGTGTAGCCCAAATTCAATTGCGCCTGATCCACTTGTGCCTGGGCGGATTTTACCTGGGCCTGAGCGCTGAGCTGATTGGCGATGGCGTTGTCCAGATCTTGTTGACTCAGGGCGTTTTGCTTGGCCAAGGGCCGGACCCGTTTCAGGGTTAGATTGGCGTTGGTGAGCAGTGCTTCCCGCTGCGCCAGTTCGGCCTTGGCGCTGGCCAGCGCCGCCTTGAATTGGCTTGGGTCCAGCTGGAACAGCAGTTGCCCGTTTTTGACCAGGCTGCCCTCTTCATAAGCGATTTTGTCAAGATAACCTTCCACCCGGGCGCGGATTTCCACCTGCCGGGAACTGGCTGTTTTTCCAGTAAATTCAAAAGTCGCCGGGGTATTCTCTGGTTTAATCTCAACCACGGTGACAGGGGTCGGAGGGCGTGCTGTGCTGGGGGGTTGCTGCCCCAGCGCAGTGGTGGTGATAAACCCCGAAAGGATCAGCGCCGTGGCGCTGGGTAGCGCGATCATTGGTTGTTTCAAGCGGTGTGGCGTGTACACAATCAATGCCTCAGTGTGGTTGAGAAAAGGAGTCTAGTCTTGATGTTAAAGCACGGTATGTTGATGACAATGTAACAAACTATAGCAGCTCATATTTCAAGCTCATCGCCTATTGGCGCCGAGGGTTGAGAGCAGCTTGGTAAAAATACGATACAGCTACACCTGACAGCCGGTCTGGTTCATCGCACTGAGTGCAGCAGGCGTTGGGCCTCCTTGAAAAAATCAGGCTGGGGCAATAATTCGCTGCTGGGGAACCGCACGAACAGCGCCGCAACCCGTTGATTTTTTGCTATCACGATTTCCTGGAAGGTCAGCGTATTGGCGATCCGGGGCGAGTCAGCAGGAACCTTTGTGTTCGTGTGGTCCAGGGTGAGCGAGGCTGGCTCAAGCGTCAGGTATTTTTCCGGTTCGCTCAATGTCGCGGCGACTGTGGCGAGGTGCTTGTCGAGCGTGGCCGGATCGGCGCGTAGTTGGTTCAGTTCGGTTTCGAGGTCCTGAAGCTGCCGTTCAAGTGTGTTCAAGTCGGCTGGCTCCGCCGTGGCCGGTCCCGCCAAGGATTCAAAACCGATCTGCGCTTTCTTCAGCAGGCCGGCCTTTTGCTGGAGCAGTTTGCGTTGTTGCTGTTCCAGCTGGGTTTTTTGGATGCGGCTGGCCGTCAGGCGCTGAAGAGCCGTTTCGATCAGGTAATCGGCTGCGCGCTTCATGAATTCCCGGCGGGTGTCCTGCTCGTTGCCGGTGAGAAAAACCAGCCGGTGGCTGCAAAAACTGACAGTGGTTTGCGGCACGTCCCGCCGGAGGATCTCCCCGTCCATTTCAATCCCGAACGTATTTTTTTCGATCCGGACCGCGCCAAGGCCGGCATATAACTCCACGGGTAGCGGGCCAGAGGTCTGTTTCAGATAGTTTTGCGTCCCATCGCTGAAACTGAGAATTTCCCGCAGATGCTCGGGCGAAGCGAATAGAGCGCGCAAGCGGGGATCGGTCATGTAGCCTTGCCGGTCGGCCACAATGGCGGGTGGCAAGGCGTTGACGAAGTTCACCACAAAGTCGATGGCGTGTTCCACCGCGCCCCACAGCTTGCGCCGGTAGTGGCTCACCGCCCGTAAACGCGGGTCGGTACCATCAACGACCCGTTCGATAGCTTGCAGCATCAACTCCTTGTCGAATTTGCCAGGCTGGCTGGTCCTGGAAAAAAGTGATTGCAGAATGCGAAACGCCATAGTGATTCTCCTGACAATGGAAGCTGTTCATATCCCCCGGAGAGCTCATTACGGAATCATTGTAAAATAATGAAATGCGGTACGCCTTCTTGCCTCTGGCGGGAGGAAATGGGAAGGGAGGTTACGCCATGATATTCACGCCGCTATCCACATAGACCGTGCTGCCGGTCAGCCGCCGGGCATAGGGTGTAGCGAGATAGGCACAGGTGAAACCCACATCCATGATATCCACCAATTCGCCGATCGGTGCCCGTTCCACTGCTTCGTTGAGCAGCAGATCGAAATCCTTAAGCCCCGATGCCGCGCGGGTCTTGAGCGGCCCTGGTGAGATGGTGTGGACCCGGATACCTTGCCGTCCTAATTCATAGGCAAGGTAGCGGCAGGATGACTCCAGTGCGGCTTTCACCGGCCCCATCACGTTGTAGTTGGGCACCACTTTCGTTGCGCCGTGGTAGCTCATGGCGAACATCGTGCCGCCCTCCGTCATCAGCGGTGCAGCCAGCCGGGCCATACGGATGAAGGAATGGCAGGAAATATCCATGGCCTTGGCGAAGCCTTCTGCCGAGCAGTTAAGCAACCCCCCTTGCAGATCCTCCTTGGGGGCGAAGGCGATAGAGTGGACCAGGATGTCGAGCCGGCCCCATTGTTGGGTGATCGTCTCAAACAGGGCTTCAAGCTGGCCGGATTGGCTGACATCCAGAGGCATGAAGATCGGCGCTTCCAATGTTTTCGCGAGCGGTTCGATGTAGTGTTTCGACTTTTCGTTGAGATAGGTAATTGCCAGCTCCGCTTCCAGTTCGCGGAACGCCTTGGCGCAACCGTAGGCGATAGAGTGTTCGTTGGCGATGCCGGTCACCAACACCTTTTTGCCCTTGAGGGGAGGACGAGGAATTTCAACAGTCATAATGCAATTCTCCTGATTAGATAAGGCCACAGAGATCGCTTGCCGCACCAGTAGTGAGGGAACCTCTGTCCGGGTGGCCTGTTTATTTTTCCATTGTGACCGTGACGCCGCTCATGCTTCCGAGATTGAGATCCAACCCTTTGGTCCGCGAGCGTAGATTCATGATCACACCGTTTTCATTTTTCAACCGCAGGCCACCCACGCCGCCACCTAGGGCGATGCTGGCTTCCAGCTGGGTGTAGGTCCCTGGGAATTGGGAAACCTTTTTCAGATCGTACACCTCGCCGGTGGCACTTATCTTCGAGACTCCGGCATTAAGGCCGACGCTCAGGCCTTTGAGTTTGAATGGATATTTCTTACCGTGAAACGATAGCGTCCCGCCGCCGGTGCTGCCGCCCAGAATCAGTCCGAACTGTTTTTCTTGAATCGAGACCTTGCCGATTGGCTGTTTGGCATCCGCCGCCAGCGTTAGGCCGCCTGCCAGCAATGACGCTGCCAGCAAGACACCGCCAATCCTTTTGAAGCTCTTCACCATCTTCTTTCTCCTCATTCACTAAGGCCATCCAATGGAGTTTCCGAACGAACGGCACCATTTTATGCCTGCCCGGCGGGCTGGTTCACAGCCAGCACCGGTGGCTTAACAACGTCCTCTCTCATAATGCTGGGCCAGCCGGTGTTGAGAACCAGGATTGCGTTGCTCATGACACGACCGCCTTGCTGGCGCTTTCCCGCCGCGCCTGAGCGACCAAGGCCGCGACTGCGCAAGACGCCAGCCGGGTCATGACCGAATCAGCACGGCTGGTAAGGATGATAGGTACCCGGGCGCCGAGCACAATGCCGGCGGCATCGGCCCCAGCCATGAACGTCAGGCTTTTGGCCAGCATATTGCCGGCTTCCAAGTCGGGAACGACCAGAATGTCGGCCCGTCCTGCCACCGGTGAGTCGATCTGCTTAATTTGGGCTGCCGTGAGGTCGATGGCGTTATCCAGCGCTAAGGGACCGTCCAGGATGCCACCCGTGATCTGCTTGCGGTCGGCCATCTTGCATAGGGCAGCAGCCTCCACGGTGGACTGTACTTTAGGATTGACCGTTTCCATGGCTGACAGAATCGCGACTCTGGGTTGTTCAAAGCCTAGAGCGTGGACAAGGTCGATAGCATTCTGAGTGATATGCATCTTGTCTTCCAAGGCCGGGAAGATATTGATGGCAGCATCGGTGATGATGATGGCCCGATCCAGGCTTGGGACATCCATGATGAAAGCGTGACTGATGCGCCGCTCGGTACGCAGGCCCGTTGCGGTCCGTACCACCGCGCCCATGAGTTCGTCGGTGTGCAGGCTGCCCTTCATCAGCATTTCAGCCTTACCCTCGCGGGCCAGCCGCACTGCTTCATCAGCAGCGGCGTGGCTGTGAGGGGCATCCACGATTTCGTAACTGGAGATATTGAGTTGGAGCTGTGTTGCTATGGCTTCGATCTTAGCGCGCGGACCCACCAGGATCGGTTGCAGAATACCCAGTTCAGCGGCTTCCACCGCGCCCTTAAGAGAACTTTCATCACAGGGGTGGGCGACGGAGGTCGGGACGGGCGTCAAAGCCTTGCATCGAGCGATCAACTGTTCGTATTTTTCGTGCTTGCGTTCCATAAGTACAGCCTTCTTTGTCAGTATCGGCTAGCCGGCGTTGCCCGGACCCGGTCCGGCGGGTTCGATGGTTTCGAACAGCTTCTCGATCTGCATTAACCGCTCAGCCCGGTCGCTGCTCACTTCGCCGGTTGCCGAAACAATCTGGCGGATTTTGCCCAATGTATCTGCCCGGGAGGCTGCATCGGCGGGCAGCATCTGCGGGATTGCTGCCAGTGCGCTGTCCCGGTCGAGCAGCAGGGCGAAAAATTGTTCGCGGAGCACCTGCTTGAATTCCTCCAGAGTCAGGCCACCGTGTTTGGCGCGCATCTGGCGCAGTACCTCGAAGGCCCGCTCGTCCACGCCGGGTCCGGCCATGCCGATGTAGACCAGACTGCGAATCGCCGCTTCGCGCAAGCCGCCCTCGGCGAGGCGGGCCTTCAGTTCGGCAATGCGCTGCTGGATAAATTTGAGTTGCTCTGGTTCCAGACCCGGATGCCGGCGTGGCGGCTCGTCCGAGGCACGCATCCCCACCAGCGCTTGCAATAGCGGCGAGCTGTAAATGCTGAGGAAGATTTGCTCCATACTGCGGTCGCGCAGATCGCGATAACCGTCAAGGGCGGCAATGATCCCCTCTGAGATCAGAGCCTGCACCTGGCGCAAGGGATTGTCCGGCGAAGAAGGTTGGCGTTGTTGGCGCACCTGCCCGGCCAGTTGGGCGATTTGCTGCATCAGCGGGTTACGGTCTGAAAATAGCTCGTAGGGCAGTTCGGAGGGATTGAGCTTGTGCAGCCATCCGGCGGTTTGCGTGCTGGCGAACGCTTGGACAAAAGGCTGAAACAGGGTGCGATACAAGCCAAGATTGATCTCCGATACCCGGCGCGCAGTGGCAAAGCGGCGTTCGTTCTCAGGATCGGGTTGGACGATAGCCCGGACATTGTCCAGGGTACGCGGTTCGAAACGCACGATCCAATCGCCACTGACCAAATCAAGGTTGGCTGCGCTGGCGGTTTTAGGCGTCATCACCGCCTCATACAGACCCGGCGGCAGGACATCGATCAGGTCGATGTTGGAAGCAAATTCCTGATGCTCTTTCTTAGCCACTCCGCCTGAAACAAAGATACCAAGATGGCCAATGCTTTCGTGGATGGCATAGACGATGGTTTGGCCGCAAGCGCGGAGGTCGTCGTCTTTTTCGTAGAGATCGACGATCCAGCCCAGCGCTTGTTGCGGCGGAGTGATGTTGTCGCCCTTGGAGCAGAAGCAGAGGATCGGCGAACGGATGTTGCGCAGGTCGATCCGGACTCCATCGCTGGTGATGATTTCGGCAGTGGCGAGCCGGTTGCCGACAAACAGTTGATCGACGATCCACTGCATTTCCTCGGCGTTGAGGTTCACATGACCGCCCCACCATTTCTCGAATTCGAGGAAACGAGATCCCTCAGTGTCAACTTCCGTCCAGAGGTCGTAGTTCTTGGTCCAGAAGGTATTGGCGGGATTGAGGTTTTCGAAGTTTTCGACCAGATAGGCGCCATCGAACTGACCGCCGCCAAGATCGCTGGTGAGTGCCGTCAGCCAACTGCCGCCTAGCAAACCGCCGGTATAGCGCATAGGGTTCTGGCCTTCCACACCGGCCCAATAGGACAGGGGCGAACCGGGCACGATGATGGGGCCAAACAGCTCCGGCCGCACCGCTGCCAGCATCATGACCGCCCAGCCGGCCTGGCAGTTGCCGATCACGCAAGGCTTGCCCTCGGCATCGGGATGAAGTTCGATAACCTTCTCCAGAAACGTTGCCTCCGCCCGCATGATGTCTTCGATGGTCTGGCCTGGCATCGGGTCGGGCGTAAATCCGACGAAATAGCAGGGGTGGCCGGCGCGCATTGCCACGCCGAGTTCGCTGTCAGCCTTGAAACCGCCGATGCCCGGGCCGTGTCCGGCACGCGGGTCGACCACGACAAACGGGCGTTTCTTCAGGTCGATGATGACACCTTCTGGCGGCTTGACTCGCACCAGCCCGTAATTGGCTGGCCGCGCGAAAGTTCGCCCATCTAACACTAACTCGGCATCGAAGCTTAATACATTGGGAACTGCCTTGGCTTTCTGCGCATAGTACTGGTCGCTGCGCTGACGCAGTACGTCCCAGAATAGAATCGTGCGCTGCCAGCCGTCGATCCAGTAATCCATTGTTTGCTGAGCAGAAGCGGGTCTGCTGAATTGGGTGGAAAGAGAGGCAAGAAATTCGGTTAAATCGGTCATCGGTCGAATACCTCGGTTAGGGTGACCTTATTATTAACGGATAATAATGTAATGAAAAAAAATCAGAAAATAAATATGGATATCTTATAATTCAGTTATCCCTTATCCAAGCGAGGCATCCGCTGGATGGGTTTTCCGGCGATAAGCTTTCAGTTTTCTAAGCGGTATCTTTCTCGCATGCATGTCGAAAGGCATTAGTGATCATCTATTCTATTAATTTCCTGTGATCTTACTTTAACGGTAAACGTAGCTTGATTCTCGATTCCTTTGCGGTATTGAACCTGAAAGGATTATCAATCAGCCATATCCAATGCAGCTTCAGGCCGCGTAATTCATACCGGTCCATAAAGGAGAATGCCAATGGCATTGCATTGCAAAGACGACATTCGTGGAGAGCTTTTTGACGATGTCTATGCATCAGTTGACTTAGCGGTGAGCATGCCGAAGTACAAGATTCCACAGGAAGAACATGCACCCAGTCATGCCTTCAGCATCGTCCGGGATGAATTGATGCTGGATGGCAATTCCCGCCAGAATTTAGCAACGTTCTGCCAAACCTGGATGGAATCCGAGATCCACGAACTCATGAATCTATGCGTGGACAAGAACATGATCGACAAGGATGAGTATCCACAGTCCGCAGAGATCGAAGCCCGCTGTGTCCATATGCTGGCTGACCTATGGCATTCACCCGATGCCGCGAACACCCTCGGGTGTTCAGCGACCGGTTCCAGTGAAGCTGCCATGCTCGGTGGTATGGCGTTGAAGTGGAAGTGGCGCGAAAAAATGCGCGCTCAAGGCAAACCGGCCGATAAACCCAATATGATCACTGGGCCGGTGCAAATCTGCTGGCATAAGTTTGCCCGTTATTGGGATGTCGAATTGCGCGAGATCCCTATGGAACAGGAACGGCTGTTAATGACCCCGGAAGAGGTTATCAAGCGTTGTGACGAGAATACCATTGGCATCGTGCCGACGCTGGGCGTTACTTTTACCTGCGAGTATGAACCGGTCAAGGCCGTTGCCGATGCGTTGGATCAACTGCAGAAAGATCGGGGGCTTGATATCCCGATCCACGTTGATGGCGCTAGCGGCGGTTTTCTTGCGCCGTTCTGTGCACCCGATCTTGAATGGGATTTCCAGATTCCGCGTGTCAAATCGATCAACACTTCTGGCCACAAGTTCGGTCTTTCGCCGCTTGGCGTTGGTTGGGTAATTTGGCGCGAGCAAACCGATCTTCCAGAAGATCTGATTTTTAACGTGAATTATCTCGGTGGCAACATGCCCACCTTCGCTCTGAACTTCTCACGGCCTGGCGGACAAATTGTTTGCCAGTATTACAATTTTCTGCGCCTCGGCATGGAAGGGTATCGGAAGATTCACACAGCTTGCTATGAAACTGCGCAGTATCTCGCCGGTGAAATCGAGAAAATGGGACCTTTCGAGATCCTGTATGGTGGTGAGATGATGTCCGGTATTCCAGCGCTGTGCTGGAAGGTCAAAGACGGCTTTGATACCTGGGGATATACGCTCTACGATCTCGCAGATCGTCTGCGTAGTCGCGGCTGGCAGGTTCCGGCCTATTCGCTGCCAGCCAATCATCAGGATTTGATCATTCAGCGTGTTCTCGTGCGTCATGGCGTAAGCCGGGATCTAGCATCTTTGCTGGTCGAGGATATAAAACGGTCGCTGGATTTTTTCGCTAAGCATCCCATCATCCGGCCCCTTGGCGGTGACGAGGCCAGTGGGTTTCATCATAATTAACTCGCTAAGATGGGAGGTTTCATGAACAGCAAGGCTAAACAAACTATTAATCTCGCTGCTGCCATTAAGGCATTGCGTGGTCATTTGCTGGAAAAGGGTAACCGTTTTGATCGCGGCCCCCGCTACGAAGGTCAGACCAAGGCGCTGCCGGACGTAGCTCACACGGTGCGCATGTACGAAGGGATGGGTTATTCCAAGTTTATGCAACTTGGCGAACCCGCGGTTTATGCAATGCTGGGACGTGGCCACCGGGAGGTTCATATCTTCCAGCTGCAAGATCCAAAAATTCGAGAGTGGCTGGAGGATGACAAGGCAGCGCTGAACGATTCAGCCATGCGCGAGTACCTGTTGCAGCTATCAGGTCTTAGCGAGAGTGACTTGCCAGTGGCCAGCAAACCGCAACATTTCCATATCAGTGAGGTGGATGGGGTGTTTATCCTCACCAGTGAGGATGCCGGCTGAATGAATATTGGAGAATGAAGGCCATGAACAGTAAATCCAAAAAAGGCAAAGGCAATGCCGCGCCACCTGAAGAATTGAAAAACAAGGACTACGAACGGGAGCTGAAGAAGTTGCATGTCGAGCTGGTCAAGCTGCAAGAATGGGTCCGGCACGAAGGTATTAAGATCTGTATTGTTTTTGAAGGCCGCGATGGTGCGGGCAAAGGTGGCGCGATCAAAGCCATTACCGAACGAGTCAGCCCACGCCTTTTTCGAGTGGTAGCCTTGCCAGCTCCAACTGAGCGCGAGAAATCTCAGATGTACTTTCAGCGCTACGCGCCGTATTGGCCTGCCGCCGGCGAAGTGGTTATCTTCGATCGTAGCTGGTACAACCGTGCCGGTGTCGAACGTGTGATGGGATTTTGTACTGAAGAGCAGTCAAAGCGCTTCCTGGAAATGGCCCCCCAAGTTGAGAAGGCAATGGTCGATTCCGGTATATTGCTTATCAAATACTGGCTGGAAGTCAGTCCCGAGGAGCAAACCCGCCGGCTTGAAGCGCGCATTGAGGACGGCCGTAAGATCTGGAAACTCTCACCGATGGATCTGCAATCCTACAATCGCTGGTACGACTATTCGCGGGCACGCGATGCAATGTTCGCGGCCACCGATACCCCTTGGGCGCCGTGGTATGTGGCGCGCTCGGATGACAAGAAACGGGCGCGGCTGAATATCATTCGCCATCTGCTGAGTCAGGTTCCCTACAAGGAGATTCCGCGTGACCCGGTAAAACTGCCGAAGCGGCAAAAGGCGGGCGGCTACCGGGAACCGGACTATCCGTTTAAGTTTATTCCTGAGGCATATTGAAAAAGTTCATTGCAACGTAAGCATTTATCCCCTCCCTCTTATGGGGAGTACCGGATTGATCTGGCTGCAAGCTTGCCAGGTTAATGAGCTTGATGAGTCCGGCGCAGCAGACCAGGCTGTATTTCTTGTTGAAGATCATGCAGCCGTATTCAGTCCGGTAATAGGGTCATTGTTTATGCTGCCAGGTTCTGCGCTGCGAACTCCCAGTTAATCAGGTGGTCCATTATGGCTGCTATATAGTCAGCGCGGCGGTTCTGGTAATCCAGATAGTAGGCGTGTTCCCAAACATCGATAGTTAGCAATGGTTTTTTCCCATGAATAAAGGGGGTATCCGCATTGCCTGTTTTAGTGATCGCCAGTTTGTCACCGTCCTTGACCAGCCAGGCCCAGCCGCTGCCAAATTGGCTGGTGGCGGCTTTCGTGAACTCAGCTTTAAAAGTGTCGAAGCTGCCAAAATCCTTTTCAATTTGCTCGATTAATGCGCCGGCCGGCTTTCCGCCTCCCTTGGGCCGCAGGCTATTCCAGTAAAACGTGTGATTCCAGACCTGGGCTGCATTATTGAAAATTGCTGTTTGATCGGTTTTGCCAGCCGTAGCTGTGATAATGGCCTCAAGCGGTTGATCAGCCATAGGCGTTCCGGTAACCAGCTTATTGAGATTGTTCACATAGCCTTGGTGGTGCTTACCATAATGGAAACCGATCGTATTAGCCGAAATATGTGGATTTAAGGCGTCATCGGGCCAAGGGAGCGGCGGTAGTGTGAAAGGATTGCTGGCATTGGTGGCGCGGGCTAGGCCCGATCCAGAAAAACTACTCACGGTGAGGACGGCGGCGCTAGCGAGTAGAGTGCTCAGAAATTGACGGCGGTTCAATGAATCAATAGGTGACGTGATGTTGGACATGTGTATTGCTCCGCTTGGGCCATGGTTGGATACCGCTTATATTTTAATTACGCTTCCGCATGATGATGTCATTAGAGATTATTGCACAATGGCTAGAGAAGGGCGCTGAGCTTTAACAGTTCCGGTATTATGCAATGTTTATGTGGGCTTCCAGCGCCAAACATCTTACTATGTCAATCTGCTACCAGGAGAGTGTATTAGTAGGAACAGGTGCTGGCTGATGAGAGGCCCGTGTTTTGAGGAGGGCGCTTGGTGTAGGGTTTGATCATTTCTCTATGAGTCATTTTTGGCAGCAACTCAAAAAACCGTTTTTTGTTCTTGCCCCTATGGCAGACGTGACCGATATCGTGTTTCGTGACTTCGTGTTGCGCCATAGCCGTCCAGATGTAGTGTATACCGAGTTTGTAGCCTGCAAGGCATTGCGCTCGCCCAAAATCCAGGAACCATTCATGCGTCTTCTTGGATACTCAGAAAGAGAGCGGCCGATAGTGGCGCAGGTCTTTGGCTCGGAGCCCGCCGACTTATTTGCATGTGCCCAGCAGATTCGAGCATGGGGTTTTGACGGCTTGGATATCAATATGGGCTGTCCTGATCGCCGGGTGGAGAAACAAGGGGCGGGCGCAAGCCTTATGCGAGATCCGCAACGTGCGCAAGCGCTTATCCAGGCGGCCAAAGCCGGTTTGGAGGGTTTGCCGCTGACTGTCAAAACCCGTCTCGGCTACCACACGATAGAAACCGCATCATGGATTGGCACCGTGTTGGCTGCGCAACCCGATGTGCTTGTTATTCATGGCCGGACGCGTCAGGAACTGTCCGAGGTGCCCGCGCATTGGGATGAGATTGCGCGGGCGGCGAGCATGGCGCGGGACGCCGGAGTCTTGTGCGTGGGAAATGGCGATATCCAAAGCCGGGAACAAGGGGAGGAGTACGCCCAGCGATTCGGCGTTGACGGTATCATGATCGGGCGTGGCGTGCTGGGTAATCCGTGGGTTTTTGCAGCACGCACCAAACGCAGTGAGCCGGAAAAACTGGCGGCGCTGGCGCAGCTTATCACGCAATTTAGCGGGTTTTGGAAAGCGGCGAAAAATGCTGGTTTGCTCAAAAAGCACTTCAAAGTGTATGTGGATGGATTTCCTGGGTCCACAACATTGCGCAGAGAGCTAATGGCTACCCGGAATTCCACAGAAGCGCTGGAAACGCTCTCGCGGTATTTTGACCGGAACGGCTGGATTTTCCCCGCAATGGTTTACGAACAGATTGTGCTTTCTACCGGGTGTTCACGCCTACCGGACAGCTTAACTGAAAGGGTGTGAGGTGAGAGGATGCTGATACCGTATCATGAACGCCGGGTGATCGAGATTTCTAGCGAGTACATGTTTGATCTTGTTGCTGATGTGGAACGCTATCCTGAGTTTCTGCCATTAATACGGAAGGCTATGATCGTTCGCCGCGGCTCCAGCGCTTATGAAACGCAGCAGACAATGGCGCTAGGCGTATTGCTCTACCAGTTTCGCACCCGCACTGAATTGAACCGGCCACACGCTATTCAGGTGACTTCTGCAGATTGGACCTTTCGCCGCTTCAAAATCGATTGGTCATTTACGCCCACCCCTGAAGGGCATTGTTGTGTCGATTTTGCCCTTGATTGCCAGATCCGTGGACTCTGGCTGAATCCGTTCAGCAATGTTTTAATTACGCAAATGGGTGTGACGATGGTCGATGCTTTCGTGACGCGTGCCCGTCAACTGAACCCGGCTTGCCCGCTCTAATCGTATTTGATTCCAAGTATGACGGCTGAACACACCCTTTCTAGCGCCTGACGCCACACCCTGGTCTGACTATGCGCATCAGCCATGATGGCTCTTGAAGTCAAATTCCGGCAGAATCTTAGATCTGGAAGAAACCAGAATGCTGCCTCCATGAATCTATTGCATCCGTTGCCTGACGATCTGGCCGAGGAGGTTTTTACTGAGCTGCTTCGGCAGGGGGCTATGCGCATCGAGCGCATCGTTTCAAACGGTCACGCTTCGCCGGAAGGTTTTTGGTATGACCAGAATGAGCATGAGTGGGTGCTGTTGCTTGAAGGTGAAGCTGAGATCCAATTTATTGATGGCCAACGGACTCATCTGACGCGTGGTGATGCGCTTCACTTGCCGGCGCATACCCGGCACCGGGTTAGCCTCACCTCGTGTCCTGCGATCTGGCTGGCGGTATTTTACCCGATCAGCGTATAGCGGCGGAAGTCAGGTTCCACCGCCACACTTTCGGTATGTGGCGGTACCAGCGAAGTAGAAACTTGAATACGTTGGGAAGCTAGCTATATTTTCGGAAATGAAAACTAACAAGTCACTGGCTTGGGGAGGAAGGCTTGCTACGCATACTAGGTTTATGGTCGTTTTGCGCAGGCCTGTGGTTGGTGCTATCTGGCTATTTTGACATCCCCTTATTGTTGGTTTTCGGTGCGCTGTCCTGCGCATTGGCCGTTTTCATCGCTTGGCGCGTGGAGAAGGCTGATCCAGAGGTTCAGCCGCTGCATTTGAGGGTTGGCCCGCAGATCATCCTGTACTGGCCTTGGCTGCTGTGGCAAATCGTGCTTGCCAACCTGGATGTCGCCAGACGCATTCTTGACCCCCAGTTGCCGGTCAGCCCCACGCTGATCACACTTAAGCCGACCCAACGCAGTGAAATAGCTCAGGTGATTTATGCTAACTCAATTACCTTGACCCCAGGCACGATCACCACTTCGTTAAGTGATGGCGTTCTGGAAGTCCATGCCTTGACTCGGGAAGCCGCCGGTTCTTTATTGGAAGGCGGCATGGATCGGCGAGTCGCCGCACTGGAACGGAGCAATGCCTGATGTTTGCAGTAACCGCTTTGGGAATTCTCATTTGTATGGTCCTGGCCATATCGCGCGCCTTGCTGGGTCCGACTGTTTACGACCGGATCATGGCGGTCAATGCTTTCGGTACCAAAACCGTGCTGATTATCGCTGTACTGGGCTTTATGACCGGGCGTCCCGATTTCATGGATATTGCCCTTGTTTATGCGCTGATCAACTTTATCGGCACGATTGCCGTACTCAAGTTCATTCGCTACGGTGATATGGGCTGGCCGCGCAATGTGCCTGACGAACCGGATGATCTCTGATGACGTGGCTGGTGGATGGATTGAGCGGACTGGCGCTGTTGTGTGGTGCGTTTTTCGTTATTGTTGGTGGCGCGGGTTTGCTGCGGATGCCTGATTTTTACACGCGTATGCATGCGGCGGGTGTTACCGATACGCTTGGCGCCGGCTTGATCCTGCTAGGACTCATGCTACAGGCTGGTTGGACATTGATAACCGCTAAGCTGCTATTGATTCTGATATTTCTTTGGCTGACCAGCCCAACTGCCAGCCATGCCCTCGTCAGGGCCGCCTTGTCTGATCCTCAAAATCCGCCGCCACTTTTGCAGGAGGATATCCAGTCGGTTCCTTCACCTTCCTCAACCCATTTGTCCGAGGGAGAGAGGATTGAACAGGCAAAATAAAGGTAAGGAGCCGTTATTATGGAAACCCTGGTTGATATTTTTCTGCTGAGTCTGTTAGTGGTGACTGCCATCGCTTCTATTCGCCTGCGTGATTTGTTCGCTGTTGTCATGCTGTTCGGTATCTATAGCTTGGTGTCAGCTAGTCTGTTCGTGGTGATGGATGCCGTCGACGTTGCTTTTACGGAAGCATCGGTCGGTGCCGGGGTTGCTACCGTATTCATGCTCGGGACGCTGGCGTTGACCACTCACCGCGAAAAAGCGCCCATTGCACACAATCCGCTGTTGCCGCTACTTGTGGTGGCTATTACCGGTGCAGCACTGGTTTATGGCACCTACGATATTCCCCGCTACGGCGATCCCGCTAATCCGATCCACCAGCATGTAGCGCCACGCTATATCCAGGATTCACCCCACGAGATCGGTATTCCGAATATTGTCTCTTCGGTGCTAGCCAGCTATCGGGGTTATGACACGCTTGGCGAGACGACAGTGGTTTTCACGGCTGCTATTGGAGTATTACTGTTGATCGGTGGCGCCCGGCGGCGGCGTCCTAACAAGGATCAGCGGCGATGAGACAGTACCCGATTCCCCGGTTGGTTACCAAACTGCTGCTGCCACTGATCCTCTTATTTGCCCTTTATGTGCAGTTTCATGGCGACTATGGGCCGGGTGGTGGCTTTCAGGCCGGTGTGATCTTTGGCGCTGGTTTCATTCTTTATGCCTTGATTTATGGGTTGGACGAGGCGCGGCGTATTTTGCCGCCGTGGTTACTGCGGATCGGTGTTTCACTGGGAGTATTGATTTATGCGGGAGTCGGGGTCACCGGGTTGTTGCTGGGCGGTAACTATCTGGATTATGGGGTGCTGGATTCCCATGATCCGGTACATGGCCAACACTTGGGAATTTTGCTAGTGGAGCTAGGCGTGGGCATTACCGTATCAGCGGTTATGGTCACCATCTTCTATGCCTTTGCAGGCAGAGGGCGATGAAAGTTAGAGGGCAGGGGAAGGGTGGAAAAAACATTTGCGCCGTCATTCACCGCAGAGGGTGATCAGTAGAGGATAAACGAATAGTGCAAATCCTGGGCTTATATAACTATTGGATTTTCATCGTGTTGATGATGTGTGGATTTTACGTGGTCATCTCGCGAGGCAATCTGGTTAAGAAGCTGGTGGGCCTGAACATCTTTCAGACGTCCGTGTTTATCCTCTATATCAGCATGGGTAAGATCATCGGTGGTACCGCGCCCATCGCCGTTGACCAGGATGTGGTGTACAGCAACCCGATTCCGCATGTGCTGATTCTGACCGCCATCGTGGTCGGCATCGCAACTACCTCCCTGGGTTTGGCGCTGGTGGTGCGCATCAACGAGGCTTACGGCACCATTGAGGAAGATGAAATCCATGCTCAGAGTGAGGAAGAGGCCCTGTGATCGACCATCTTCCCGCGTTACAGGTTGTAATTCCTCTCATCGCTGCGCCATTGTCTGCGCTATTCCGTCCAGGCCGGGCAGTTTGGCTGCTGGCAATGACGGCTTGCGGGCTTTCCCTGCTGATCGCTATCCTGTTACTGAATCAGGTGCTGACACAGCATGTCATTTCCTACCCGATGGGTAGCTGGCCCGCGCCTTGGGGTATTGAATACCGGATTGACGCCGCTAATGCTTTTATGCTGCTGATCGTCTCAGGGATTGGTACGATCGTCATGGCCTTCGCTCGACCTATTGTCGAACAGCGCATCCGCCTGCCTGAATACAAGCAACCTTGGTTCTATACGGCCTATTTGCTTTGCCTGACGGGCTTGCTGGGGATCGTTATCACCGGTGATGCCTTCAATGTGTTTGTGTTTCTGGAAATTTCTTCATTATCCAGCTATGCGCTGATCAGTCTTGGCCGTGACCGCCGGGCGCTGACCGCATCCTATCAGTATCTGATCATGGGTACGATCGGCGCTACTTTCATCCTGATCGGCATCGGGTTGCTGTATGTGATGACCGGCACCTTGAATATGATGGATTTGGCGGAGCGCATCCCGGCTGTAGCCGATACCCGGACTATTCGCGCTGCTTTTGCCTTTTTGACCATCGGTGTCAGCCTTAAACTGGCCTTGTTTCCACTTCATCTGTGGCTGCCTAACGCCTACGCTTATGCACCCTCAGCAGTGACTGCCTTTTTAGCGGCGACTGCTACGAAGGTCGCCGTCTACGTGCTGCTGCGGTTTTTCTTTACCATTTTTGGTGTCAATTTCTCGTTTGAAACCATGCGCTTGGATTTGGTTTTGCTGCCCCTGGCACTGGTAGGGATTTTCAGTGCTTCTGTGGTGGCGATTTTCCAGAACAACGTCAAACGGATGCTAGCCTATTCCAGCGTTGCCCAGATTGGCTATATGATCTTGGGCATCAGCCTGGTGTCAGTGACCGGAGTGACAGCAGCGATTAGTCATCTATTCAACCATGCCCTGATGAAGGGTGCCTTATTCATGGCGCTGGGTTGTATTTCGTTCCGGATCGGTACGGTCCAGCTTGACCGGATCGCTGGGGTAGGCCGAGCCATGCCCTGGACGATGGGTGCCTTTGTCGTGGGTGGCTTAAGCCTGATCGGTGTGCCATTGACGGCGGGCTTTGTTAGCAAGTGGTATTTGATCGTGGGGGCGCTGGAAAAGAGTTGGTGGCCGGTTGCCGTTTTGGTGCTGGTCACGTCACTGCTGGCGGTGATCTATATCTGGCGGGTGGTAGAAGCTGCATATTTCAAACCGGCGCCAGAGGGTCGAGTGGTCCATGAAGCGCCACTGGCATTATTGATTCCGACTTGGACATTGGTGCTGGCGAATCTGTATTTCGGGCTGGATACCTCTCTCAACGCTGGGGTTGCCCGGACGGCAGCGGAGATGTTGCTAAGCGTGGGACATTAGGTGTTCAAAAACTGATTTAAACTTCTGATAAGGTATATTCCGTGCAACCACTGACCCCGCAAGGGCAGCAACTCATTGAGGGCTTAGCGCAACGCTATGGAACTAGCACCGGTGCGGTGTTAAATCTGCTGGATGCTGTAATGGCTGGCAACGGTTCCATGGCCCAGTTTAATCACCCTGAACTTGGCGGATCCGGACAGTGGATGCAAGGCGGCATGACCATGGTCGGTGACATGTTTAATAACGCGCTCAAGTTCAAGGTCGATGGACTCTGTAATGAACTGTCACAGTTATTGATGCAGTCATCGACCGTTTTCGTGCCCGCCAGTTATCAGTCTCAAAGCCAGGGAAACCCGCAACACGCAAACGCAAATCCAGAGGTCAGTCTGTTTGTTTCGAGCGCTCCATCTAACCAATGGTGGCCTGCAGACTTGGGCGTGCCGAGCACAACCGGCGCACAAAATTCAGTTCGCTATGCCTATTTCCCTGCTGCCCGGCGGCTGGCAATTGAAGTCAACGGCCAGGTGACTCTCTACGATACCCTGGATCATCAGATTAGCGGAGTTTCTCAACAGCAAAGTGGTGATGCATCGGTGACATTCACCAGCCAGTTTGGTTTGATTGCCTTGTCCAGCTTGCCGGTATTGCCGCCAGGAGGCACACATACGGCTGAATTTCCGGTAACCCCATCCGCAGAACAGTCTGTACCAGGCTCTTCCATTGAGGGTGTAGCCGGGACTACCTCTAACCAAGACATCGTTGGAACCATCGAGCGGCTTGCCAAGTTGCACAAGAAAGGCATCCTCTCCGAACAGGAATTCGCCGCAAAAAAAGCCGAGTTGTTAAGCCGGTTGTAGGATGGGCTTTCCATAATAGGATTGCTCCGAAGGGGATGAGGTAAAACTGAATTTCCCCATAAGGAATTGTTATGGTTTAATGAAACTCATACGAAGCGGGGGTGCTCCCAGTTGGGAGCTGAGAGAGTCCCTTTGAACCTGATCCGGGTTATGCCGGCGTAGGAAAGCTGTTCCAGTTCCATCAATGCTCCCCGCTCGTCCCTTGCCGTCTCAACCAAAGCAGGACGATACCTATGAGCGCCATCCCTCAGGATTTTCTCCGCGCTACCGCTGAATTGTCGGCGGCAGTTACCCAGCCTTTCCCCAATTCCCGCAAGATTTACCTGACCGGCTCGCGTCCGGATTTGCGTGTGCCGATGCGCGAAATTATCCAGCAGCCGACACCAACTGGCTTTGGGATCGAGGCAAACCCGCCGATTCCGGTCTACGACTGCTCAGGCCCCTACACCGAGCCTGATGCCCCGGTCGACTTGCTTAAAGGGCTGCCCAGCGTGCGCGCCAATTGGATTGAAGAGCGTAATGATACGGAACTACTAACCGGTCCGACGTCTGACTACGGGCGCGCCCGCGCGGCCGATCCGGCGTTAGCGAGCTTGCGTTTCGAACACCTGCGTGTTCCTCGTCGTGCTAAGCCGGGAAGCAACGTCACGCAGATGTACTATGCTCGCCAAGGTATCGTGACCCCGGAGATGGAATTCATTGCTGTGCGGGAAAGCTTGCGTCTACAGGAGTTACGTGAAGATCTGCGCTACACCAAGTTGTTGCGTCAGCATCGCGGTCAGAGTTTTGGCGCGGCCATTCCTGAGACCATTACTCCGGAATTCGTCCGTGATGAGGTAGCCCGTGGCCGCGCCATCATCCCGGCGAATATCAACCATCCCGAGTTAGAGCCAATGATTATTGGCCGTAATTTCCTGGTCAAAATCAACGGCAATCTTGGCAATTCAGCCCTCTCTTCTTCCATCGCCGAAGAAGTCGAGAAAATGGTCTGGGGCATCCGTTGGGGTGCCGACACCATTATGGATCTCTCCACCGGTAAGAACATCCATGAAACCCGCGAATGGATCATTCGCAATGCGCCAGTCCCTATTGGCACCGTGCCGATCTACCAAGCGCTGGAAAAGGTCAACGGTAAGGCGGAGGAACTCACCTGGGAACTGTTCCGCGATACGTTGATTGAACAAGCCGAGCAGGGTGTGGATTACTTCACCATCCATGCGGGTGTGTTGCTACGCTACGTACCGCTGACCGCCGATCGAGTCACAGGTATTGTCTCGCGTGGAGGGTCGATTCTGGCTAAGTGGTGTCTTGCTCATCACCAGGAAAACTTTCTCTACACGCACTTTGATGAGATTTGCGAGATCATGAAAGCCTACGATGTGAGTTTCTCACTCGGTGATGGCTTGCGCCCTGGTTCGCTGGCTGACGCCAATGATGCCGCCCAATTTGGGGAGCTGGAGACCTTGGGCGAACTGACCAAGATTGCCTGGAAGCATGATGTGCAGGTGATGATCGAAGGCCCAGGCCATGTTCCCATGCAGCTTATAAAAGAGAATATGGACAAGGAACTGACTGATTGTTTCGAAGCGCCATTCTATACTCTTGGCCCGTTGACCACCGACATTGCCCCTGGTTATGACCACATCACCTCAGCCATTGGTGCGGCCCAGATCGGCTGGTATGGTTGTGCGATGCTCTGCTACGTTACGCCAAAAGAGCATCTAGGGCTGCCCGATAAGGAAGATGTGCGCGAGGGCATCATCGCCTATAAAGTTGCTGCTCACGCTGCCGATCTGGCCAAGGGACACCCCGGTGCGCAGCTTCGTGACAATGCGCTGTCTAAGGCGCGTTTCGAGTTCCGTTGGGAGGATCAGTTTAATTTGGGCCTAGATCCTGAACGCGCCCGTGAATATCACGATGCGACCCTGCCTAAGGAATCCGCTAAGGTTGCGCACTTCTGCTCGATGTGCGGCCCGCATTTCTGCTCGATGAAGATTACTCAGGAGGTGCGTGAGTATGCCGAACGCAAGGGCCTTGAGGATGTGGAAATAGCGATGCAGGAAGGTCTGCGGGAAAAAGCGGCCGAGTTCAATAAGAGCGGTGGACTGATCTACCATCGCGCTTAGGATATAGAAACCATAGGGTATGCATTGCGTACCCTCCGCTTGCAGACTGAGATCGGTGAAAAGCGCCAATATGTTGAATACTTAATAATATTGAAAAGCACTTTCTGACCGCGCTTACAGCAGCAATGAAATTTTGCGGAAAACCAGGTTTTAGGGTCAGCGCCATCCACCCGTTTGGATGGTGGTAGGGCGAGGTACTCGAAGGAAGGAGCTCGCCGCTATCATCCATAACAGACGGGTGTGTCTCTTGAACGGATTCGTAGCGAAGCACAAGGATATTCTCCGATACTTCCGATATTACTGGGTGGTAGAAATGGCTCGCATCTGACGAATTGCATTCAGCCATTCATTGGCTAGCTGTTGCCGCTCCTTGCGTGGCCGGGAGCTCCAACATTTGAGAGTATGGAGCCATGAAGACATCAGCAAACTTTTTCACCGGAAATAAGGAGCGGCGGTTCGCATGGTGCGGAGCACCAAGGCGAGCATGAATCGCAATGGGCGGCCATTGGCTCAATCGCGACTAAGATCGGCTGTACGGCGGAAACCCTGCGGCGCTGGGTACGGCAAGCCGAGAAGCGACCGCGGGGAGCGTGGGGGTCACGAGCGCCGAACGGGAGCGGATCAAGGCGTTGGAGCAGGAGGTGCGGAACCGCGCCAGGCCAACGAGATTCTGCGCAAGGCGTCGGCTTATTTTGCCCAGGCGGAGTTCGACCGCCCGTCTGCAACGATGAAGGCGTTCATCGACCAACACCGCGATGTCTATGGGGTCGAAACCGATCTGCAAGGTGCTGCCGATTGCTCCATCGACGTTATCTGCATGCTGCCCGGAGGGCCGATCCTGCGCAGAGGTCGGCCTGAACCCAGCGTGATGAGCGTCTGTGCGAGGAAATCCGGCGGGTCTGGGAGGAGAACTTGAGGTCTCACGGCGCCGATAAGGTCTGGCGGCAATTGCGGCGCGAAGGTGGAGGTGGCGCGCTGCACGGTGGAACGACTGATGCAACGACTCGGCCTGCGTGCGCGGCGCGGCAAGCCGGTCAAAACCACGGTCAGCGACCGGGAAACCCCCGTCCGAGGATCGGGTCAACTCGCCAGTTCACGGCGGAGCGTCCGAATGCGCTGTGGGTATCCGATTTCACGTATGTGTTCACGGCACAGGGGTTCATCTATGTCGCCTTCATCATCGATAGGACTTACGCATTGACAGGAGGTTGGAATTCAGTGGGTTGAGGTGTCCCAAGTTAGCGAAGGCTTGAATAAACGTGGCAATCACCTCATTAAACAACCCACGCTGCAAACGATAACAATTACGAATCACGTCGGTAGCCTGTAGTCGTTGCAATTGACATAGCCACAGATCGCCGCAAAGAGATGATTGCGAATGGCGGTGGGTTGTCGGACCTGAAAATGCTCGATGTGCGCACACTTTGTTTGAGCGTCCGATGATACTGCCTTGATTTGCCAGTGTTGGTCGGGAGCTGAGGAAAGCAGGACGATCAAAAGCGACCCAATCCTCAGTCGTTCGGCTGATACAGGCATAATGGTGTGGTTGGTTTTTCAACCACTCCGAAACACTTTGACCGTACCGAATCCCCGGAGGTACACGAGCGAGCTGTCTTCGGGAATCGCCAGTTGTTGTACCTGGAGCCATTAGTCTTTTTTCCACAGAAACCCGATTGGTTGCTTTCCAGCGCAAAGAGAAATCCCCGATGATGGTTTTTAATCATCTTGAGATTTGCTGCGCTACTCATACCAACTATCGCCAGTGACAAAGGCTGGCTGGAGTCCCCAAGCCAACACTTCCGCGAGCATCTCCCGAAAATAATCGTTTTTGGTCTTGTTCGCGGCTTTATCGTAAATGCGGTAATCGAGCGGTTGATGGTGACCGTGCGGATCGGTGTAATACAACGATCAGATTGATCCCTTTCACCACGCCATGATGTTTTCCCTGACCAGAAATGCCCAACAAAGGCCATCAATTGGCTGTACGGTTTATCCAAGACACTGCCGTCGACACTGATCGTGCCACCCTTCAAATCTGCCGGAGCAGGCTTCCTCGAACAAATCGCGGGGTGAAGTCTTCGCGGAGCAAAAACCGGTTGACGCTATCAGCGGCTGGATCTCCATGATCTCTGCCAAGCGATTCCCCGTTGGCGAATGCGGCTCACCCAACAAAAAGAAACATACATCGCCAGGTGCAACGCGCTGTCGATGGGCGACTGATGACTCTCATCAACCGAAAACCTTCGTGACCGAGTTCGTCTTTACCGACCACATCATACGATGCTTGTCAATGCGTAAGCTCTAATCGACGTATTTGCCCGATATATCGTTGGCTGGAAGGTATCCCGTTCTGCCCGCACCGATTTCGTGCTGGATGCACTTGGAGCAGGCTCTACACGCGCGCCAGCCGTTTAGCCGGAGCGGCTTGATCCACCATAGCGATCGAGGAGTGCAATACGTGTCGATCCGCTACACCGGGCGCCTGGCTGAGGCGGGCATCGAACCCTCGGTAGGCAGCGTAGGCGACTCGTACGACAATGCCCTTGCCGGAAACCATCAACGGGCTTGTACAAGGCCGAAGTGATCCATCGGCAATCCTGGCCAACCTGGAAGGCGGTGGAATGGGCCACCCCTCACCTGCGGACTGGTTCAACCATCGCAGGTTGCTGGAGTCCATTGGCTACATCCCGCCCGCCGAGGCCGAAGCAGCCCACTATTGCCGACTCACCGAGTCCGCCAGGGCAGCGTGACTCACAACAACCAGCCTCCGGAATTCCCGGGGCGGTTCAAAGAGATGATTGCGAATGGCGGTGGGTTGTCGGACCTGAAAATGCTCGATGTGGCACACTTGTTTGAGCGTCCGATGATACTGCTCGATTTGCCAGTGTTGGTCGTGGAGCTTGAGGAAAGCAGGACGATCAAAAGCGACCCAATCCTCGTCGTTCGGCTGATACAAGGCATAATGGTGTGGTTGGTTTTTCAACCACTCCCGAAACACTTTGACTGTACCGAATCCCCGGAGGTACACGAGCGAGCTGTCTTCGGGAATCGCGAAGAAAGTTGTACCGGAGCCATTGGCCTTTTTCCACAGAAACCTGACGGTTGCTTTCCAGCGCAAAGAGAAATCTCTGATGATGGTTTTAATCATCTTGAGATTTGCTGCGCTACTATACCAACTATCGCCGGTGACAAAGGCTGCTGCTGGCTTTACCACCTATCAGTTCTGAGTTAGACTAGGATTATGAGTTTAATGAACATCATGAGGGGATCATGGGAACGGTTCACAATTGGCGACAGCAATCGAAGCAGGATTGAGAGCAGCTCACCCAGGGTTGCGTAAGACAGTGATTACGAAATTGGCCTTGGCGGTCGGGGCGATTCTGGAAGCTCAGACCCCAAATACTGTGGAACTTGCTAATCTTTTACCGTTGGAGACCGAACGGCAAGATATGCGCGAGCAGTGGCTGCGCTGGTTATTAAAAAAATCCATTGCTGTCGAGTAGCGAAGTGCTGGAACCGTGGGCGCGCTAAGCCTTAACTGCGCGGGCCCGCAGGGACAGACGATCATTCTGAGTCTGACCAAAACCGATTTGGGGGGATCGTTTGCGATTTGATGGTGAGCCTTGGGATCGGCGATCGGCCTACCTCTTGCTTGGCGGGTGGAAGCTGGCCCGGCCAATCTCGGGTTTTGCGCCCAGAAAGCGGTATTAGAACAAAAGTTCGCGCGTGGCTCCCGGCGGGAGCCGAGGTGCTGCTTCAGCGATCGCTTTTATCCCTCGGTGGATTTATTCCGCGTGGCTTCACGCGCAGTCCGGTTGGCATTATCGGCTACGATTGAAAGGCAATCTCAACGTAGATCCAGGGTTTGAGACATGACCACGACTTGGAAGAGTTTCGCCGCAGGGCAAACTGAGCGCCATCTGCCCAATGTGCGGTTATTCAATCAAGGTCGCGACGAATCTAGGCGATTTGGCATGAGGGGGCCCACCTGGAACCCCTGGATCATCGCCATGAATGACTCCGCCAAATCGGGCGACCGCGGGATTACGCGAGTCGTTGGGGCATTGAGCCGATGTTCTCGACTTCAAAAGCCGCGGTTTTCAATTAGAAGACACGAAGTTACAGGCCGCTGACCGGCCTCGATCGGTTGCTGCTGATCATGGCCTTGGCCATGTACTGGTGCGTGCGCGTCGGTCAAGAGGAGGCCCGCGATCACCCCACGCCCCTGGAAAAAAGACGCAAGAACAGACCGATCCTCACCATTGGACCTTTCGAAAACTCGCCCGGAGCGCCGTTTCCTGGTTCACCCGGGGTCTGCGTGCGCTCCACCGAAGCTACAAATGCAACAACCGTTACCTTCCTTCTATCGGGTTTGCCCCGTGATGAGAAACTGATAGGTGGTAAGGGCTGGCTGGAGTCCCCAAGCCAACACTTCCGCGAGCATCTCCTGAAAATAATCGTTTTTGGTCTTGTTCGCGGCTTTATCGTAAATGCGGTAATCGAGCGGTTGATGGTGACCGTGCGGATCGGTGTAATACAACGTGATCAGATTGATCCCTTTCACCACGCCATGATGTTTTCCCGACCAGAAATGCCCAACAAAGGCCATCAATTGGCTGTACGGTTTATCCAAGACACTGTCGTCGACACTGATCGTGCCACCCTTCAAATTCAAGCCGGAGCAGGCTTCCTCGAACAAATCGCGGGGTGTAACTCTCGCGGAGCAAAAACCGGTTGACGCTATCATGGCTGATCTCCATGATCTCTGCCAAGCGATTCCCGTTGGCGAATGCGGCTCACCCAACAAAAAAGAAACATACATCGCCAAAGTGCAACGCGCTGTCGATGGGCGACTGATGACTCTCATCAACCGAAAACCTTCGTGGACTGAACCGCCCCGGGAATTCCGGAGGCTGGTTGTTGTGAGTCACGCTGCCCTGGCGGACTCGGTGAGTCGGCGATAGTGGGCCGCTTCGGCCTCGGCGGGCGGATGTAGCCAATGGACTCCAGCAACCTGCGATGGTTGAACCAGTCCACCCAGGTGAGGGTGGCCCATTCCACCGCCTCCAGGTTGGCCCAGGATTGCCGATGGATCACTTCGGCCTTGTACAGCCCGTTGATGGTTTCGGCAAGGGCATTGTCGTACGAGTCGCCTACGCTGCCTACCGAGGGTTCGATGCCCGCCTCAACCAGGCGCTCCGGTGTAGCGGATCGACACGTATTGCACTCCTCGATCGCTATGGTGGATCAAGCTGCCCGGCTAAACGGCTGGCGCGCGTGAGAGCCTGCTCCAGTGCATCCAGCACGAAATCGGTGCGGGCAGAACGGGATACCTTCCAGCCAACGATATATCGGGCAAATACGTCGATGATGAAGGCGACATAGATGAACCCTGTGCTGACACATACGTGAAATCGGATACCCACAGCGCATTCCGGACGCCCCGCCGTGAACTGGCGGTTGACCCGATCCTCCGGACAGGGGTTTCTGGTCGCTGACCGTGGTTTTGACTGGCTTAGCCGCGCTGCACGCCTTGCAGGTACGAGTCGTTGCATCAGTCGTTCCACCGTGCAGCGCGCCACCTCCACACCTTCGCGCCGCACTTGCTGCCAGACCTTTGTCGGCGCCAGACCTGCAAGTTCTCCTCCCAGACCCGCCGGATTTCGCACAGACGCTCATCACGCGTTCGGGCCGACTCTGCGCAGGATCGGCCTCCGGGGCGGCATGCAGATAATACGTCGATGGAGCAATCGGCAGCACCTTGCAGATCGGTTCGACCCCATAGACATCGCAGTGTTGGTCGATGAACGCTCTTCATCGCTTGAACGGGCGGTCGAACTCCGCCTGGGCAAATAAGCCGACGCCTTGCGCAGAATCTGCTGGCCTGGCGCAGTTCCCGCACCTCCTGCTCCAACGCCTTGATCCGCTCCTGTTCGGCGCTTCGTGACCCCCACATCGCCCCCTGCGGTCCTTCTCGGCTTGCCGTACCCAGCGCCGCAGGGTTTCCGCCGTACAGCCGATCTTAGTCGCGATTGAGCCAATGGCCGCCCATTGCGATTCATGCTCGCCTTGGTGCTCCCGCACCATGCGAACCGCCCGCTCCCTTATTTCCGGTGAAAAGTTTGCTGATGTCTTCATAGCTCCATACTCTCAAATGTTGGAGCCTCCGGGAAAGTCGGGGCGGTTCAAACCACCAATTTGACTTCCTTGTCTTTGTCTTTATGAGACTTTTCTTTCTTATGTTTACCCATAAGAGTAATACTTAGTATACACTAAGTCAGTACTTAGTTTATGCGATTGGGTTTGTCAAGTATCTTTCCATGAATCTAGATAAAATAATTTGCGATGGTTAGAGAGGCAGACATAGGATAGTTATCCACAAAAGCTGTGGATAACTTCTGAATAAAGAAATTAAGGTGTTTCATGAGAGCTTAAAAAACCGGAGGTTGATGCCAAGAAACAAAGTTGAATAAAAAATGACCACAATATGACAGAATATTTTTTATTGCTATTATAGCATCATATATTTACCGCTATAAATCATAAGGTTATGAAAATTAAATAACTAATTCAAGGTGTTACAATTTGAACAGCATTCCGCTCTGCACCAAAACCGCATCCTATCTGTCTTATTCCCACGCTCCCTGCAACTTTGGCTACAAACATCTCCAGTGTCCCTTGGTAACGGCGCCCGCTTTGACAGTAAACAGCCAGTTCATCACCCAACTGATCCAGGCAGGTAATCGCCAATCGAGGATAGATCGTTAATCCCAAAATCCGATCTGCATCCGCCAAATCATTCGCAATAGTCGACCCTAGCAAATCAAGATTAAGCCAAGCGAACCGCAGTGTTCCCTGATAATCATTTGGTACATTGGTTAAATCATCAACCCCTGAATAAGGCTTGCTTAACAACTCTCCCGGTAGCGGACCTGCTCCATGCCGGGTCAAATAAGCCCTGGTCACGTAGGTCACTTCGAGTTGCTCCAGCCTTAATTCATGCGCTAAGGTCAACACATTGCGCAGACCAGTATGAGAGCGAGTGACATACGGGAAAAAACCGCGATGCTGATCCAGCAGCAGACCCTGCGCACCTTCAAATAAGATTTGCTGACCCTGAGTTGCTGACGATAGGTCCGTGACGGTTATTGCTTCCAGAAAGTGTTGTGTATCGTCGATATAGTGCTCAAGAATAGCATCGGATTGAAATAGATCAGCATTTTTTGCAAAGGTATCACCGATTCCCAGCCGGGCGAGCCGGGCAGGCGCATAGTCACGGCGAATCATATTCAGCCGGTCCGTCAGCGCTCGCTTGTCAGTCAAGCTGGCAACCTCCAGTGCATAATCCAGGTTCAAGTGACGTTCCAAGGTTTCGCCAAAGCCAATTCCACAACTACCATGCCGGTCATGTCCCCGCTGCTTCTCAATTATTTGATTGATCATCATGTCGTAAGGAGTCGTGACCGGACTGGCCGGATCAACCCCGATCACCGGTTTTATCCCCAGTGCCGCCAGCTTCTCCCGCTCCTTGAGAAACAAGATCGGATTGCACACAAAGAATTGCGACAGAAACGTTTTGGCACCCGCAAAAGCGCCACTGCCAACGTGGCTGAAGACATGACGCCGGCCATCTGGGGTTACCACCGTATGACCGGCTTGCGCCCCGCCATTGAATCGAATCACAATGCCATCACCACTGTTTTTTGCCGCGTAGTAATCAATCCACCGTCCTTTACCTTCATCGCCAAACTGGGCACCAATCACCACTTGTGCAGTTGTCTGTGAATACATCCAGATGTCTCCTGGCAAAAGCGAATATAGATTGGGTTGCCGTCTTTACCGGCAACCCAGCCACGCTCTAGAATCTCACCATCCCTGCGCCAGACCGGCCTCCCGGCCCCAGCGAACCGACAGCGTGTTGCACCACCATGGCGGTCTTCTTCGGCCAGCTGCTCACCACTCGATCCTGATCATGGCCTTCATTCACCTCGATAGCCGATACGATGACCTCAGCCAGTTTGGTATGATCGGATAGGCCAATCACCTGTTGTCCAAGCAGATGAGTCCAGGTATTCCGCACACCGCGCGGGTCATGGCGGGCGTGGGAACCTTCTTCAACGATGATATGAAAGACGTGATACATGCGGCTCACCATCGTGAGTAATTCGTGAGAATCGAAATCACGCTGTACCCGATCACCGATAAAGCGGGCAATGGCCTTGGCAGGCAAATCACACGGCGGTTCTTCGTCACCGACTGTGAACAAATATCCCTTTTTACCCCGCTTCTCAAAACAATCGATCGAAGTATGCATCGCAGCAAAGTACCAGGGCAGGTTGTAGGATTCACAAGCGTTACCGCCGCCACCCTTTTCCAGCCACAATCGCTCCAGTTGCCGGGCGATGCGGATATCAGCCTCGAACTGGGTGGCTTGCAGCGGTGCTTGGTCATAGAGCACATCACCGATGCCCAGACACATCATATGTGGATCGGTGACTGGCTTACGGGCGAGGATCTCCTCGACCATCGTCCCCAGACCCTTACGAGCCAGAGCATCAGCGATCATCCCCATTGAGCCAGTTACATCCAGACCGACGATAATAGCGGTCGATTCTGGGTTTAGATCTGAGTCACGCGATTCGCGGGTTACAACCCCAAATGGATTGAGATCATTATCCAGCGAGCGAGAGGTAAACACGGCGTCAGTGGTTTTGCGGGATGTAGAAGCTGCGTAGGCGCTCCAATCAGAAGGATTCCAGCGAGCAGTACCCATGATATTTCTCCTATCTTTAGTAAAGATCTTGGGAAGTTAAATCCAGCTTGACGAATCGGCGTTTGCCAAAGCTGTCACGTAAAACGTGGTGCTGCCAGGTTTGATAGTCGTCAAGGGCGGAACCGGCCGTCGGCCGGAGCAGCCAGTCAAGCAACGGTAGGGGAGCTGCGTTTTCACGCGCGAGCCTCATACCCGTGATATCGCCCAATAATTCCCGGCCCAGTGCCCGGATCAGTTCCAGATCAGTGCGGTTATCACCCCGTTGGCGGGTCATCACCTCAAACGGTGCGTATTCAATGGTGGTCATTGGCGCCGCTCGCATGGGTTCCCCTTGGCGGACCGCGTACCACCATCCACCGAGCAGCGCGCCGCTGTGCTGTTGGGGGGAGATGAAAAAGGTATTCGTGAGAATTGCGTTGTGCGCGAGCCGGGCATAGTCGAGATAGCAGGCCAGATTCAGCAGAGAACTGATGATCCAAGCGACGTGACGAGCATCCAGCTGGCCAGTAAAGGAGTCCAATACGTCATGGAGCAGCAGTAAATCCGGGGTTTTCCGCAACACCAGTACCCGGCATTTCTGGTCTCAAATGGCGAATTACTTCCGGCAGGTAACGGCCGGTTTCCAGGGCCATGCGGGATTAGCGCAGGGCAGGCAAGCGATGGTATCCAGCACATTCTGGAACAGGTCGCTATATTCCTTCCTGATCACGTAGGCTGATTTGGTCGTCGATGAACATTTGGCCTAATTCAAACTCGTGTTCCCGGCGATAGTGGATGCGGAACCCAGTGCCATCACAGGCACGCAATGTTAACAATCCTGGATTTTCCATACGCCATTGCGCAGCTTGCGCATTGCAACCTCGTATAACTGGCTGAGGTGCTGAAACACCTCAGTTGATCTGGTTTGAGCGCAACGGTCGATGCCAAACGGCAGCCAGTGTACAATTCTGCCGGGCTAATTCTTCGTTAGCGGTGAACAGCCGTTCTGGTTCAGCGAGCGGAATGGCCAGCAAGACTTCAGCGGATTGATCAGTCATCGTGCTTATGTTCATGGGTCTCACCCATAGGGAAAGAAGGGCATATATAATTGTATTTTGCAATAATATTTAACAAATCTAATTTATACCGTTTATTGGAGTAAGCCAAGACCACTTAATATCAAAAATAATGTTATTTATCAGTTATATGGTATAAAATTAAAGGAGCGGGAATAGGATTGGCATGGCTACCCAAAAGATGGGTTATGTTGTATTGGTTTTCGGTGTATGCAGACGGTTACGGCAGGGCTACCCTGGTATATAGTCAAGGATAGAGAACAGTTCAGAAGCGGGTAGAATCTGCGTCAACCTTTGGTTATCTAGCCTGATCTTGAGCATATCCAGGTGTTCGATTCTTGACGGGGTCCTCCAGCCAAAGGGAAGGATTTTGAATCCCTGCATCGGCTGGTTACTTGAGGTGCTCTTTAATATGAAACCCGCATTGGCAGGCACAGTGATGCCTATTTACGGTAGGCACGATCATCTCTTTTGCCAAAGGTTCGTCGCATCATGCAGGAAACAGGTTGCTCAATTGCTTCACTGATGAAATCTGCGGGTTAGACTCGTGCGTGAGCAATCCCATGAAGCCTTTTCGAAACATTCTTGGTTGAAGAACGATTCAATCAATTGGTTAAATCAAGGCCGCCTATTTTTTGTGAATAATTTGGCATCAATCGATTGCTTTGATACTGACCTGCATCAGGAGCATAGACCATGATCACACGATGGCGTGTATCGTTGGCAGGATCGCTGCTATTCACCACAATGCTGGCTTCCGGAGCCTCGACATCCACTGGGAATATTCGGGGTCGAAAGGCCCGGATTATTGGGGAGATCTGACGCCAAAGTTCAGTGTTTGCTCCAGCGGAAAAAACCAGTCGCCCATCGATGTGACCGATACGATGAAGGCTGAATTGCCTGCGCTAGACTTCCTCTATAACAGCAATGCTGCTGAGATTCTAAACAACGGGCATACGGCCAAATCAACTTTCGTCCAGGCAGTATGATCGAAGTTGAGGACGCCGGTTCGAACTCCAGCAATTTCATGTGCATGCTCCCAGTGAGAATCGAATTGGCGGTGCGTTTCCTTTGGAAGGCCATCTGGTCCATGCGGACCGGAACGGGAATTTAGCTGTGGTAGCCGTTATGTATGAGGTGCAGCAAGTCAACAAGGCATTGAACCTGCTCTGGGACCCGCTCCCGGAAAGGCCGGGACGGCGGCTATCACCCGGCCTGTCACCGCCGCTGATTTGTTACCGGTCAATTGGGCTTACTATCGATTCAATGGTTCCTTGACGACGCCGCCCTGTACCGAAGGTGTTTGGTGGCTGGTGCTTAAGACGCCAGCGAAGATTTCTCGGGAGCAGGCCGAGATGTTCAGCCATGTAGGCCATCCTAATAACCGGCCCATTCAACCCTTGAACGCCTGTCCTAGGTTGCGCTAGCAGAGCGTAGTGGTGCAGGCAGTCCGGAATCCATATCAGCCGTGCGAAGCTGACTCACAGGCATGGATCTTACAAATGTACCTTAGAGCAGCTATTTTTCTCTTAGGCCCCATGTCTTACAGGAGTTATCACGAATGATGGATAAAGTCACCCCAGGTACCAAAAATTCCTTGCCGGGATGCAGAACGTTGGATGCCGGGGATTTCTCCATCCTGCATCAACTCACCTGGTTCAATATGGCTGTTCATAGCAATGCTGAGTACGCATGAGGAACTTGGTTTAAGGAACGCTCTCTGGCAGGCCCAGTTATCTTTGCCGTCGCCGACGGTCTGGTTCACCATGCGGACACAATCGCCGGATTACTGCCAGGATGGCTATGAAATTTATGCGTATCTGGGCGTCGACCAGATGAAGATCACCTCTCCTGTGTTGTTTGGAGACACGCCCGGGCAGAGCTGAAGTGGTTGATCTTCGTGCCACCAAAACCCGGAGAGGTTCCTTCTTTATTTACAAGAATAAAACCTATAACCAGCGTGATCAGCTGGTGATCGAATATAAGACCACTCTGCTGGTCACCAAAAGGCCCAATGAAAGTCAAACAGAGCGGCAATTTGACGGCTGAACTGCCCTGCGTTTGAGGAGGCTCCAGCTTTTGAAAGAATGGAACTATGAAAAAGACCGGAAGTTTTCCTCGATAGATTTTCTTCCACGGCTTCATGAGCCATTGAGATTATGAGTGGCTGTACGTCCGCGTAATTCAACTATTTTATTTACTAGATTTAAGGAAAATCCGCCTGAGATGATGGAGTGCAGTTCGCCCTCGTTTTTGAGGTGAAAGATCATACCCGTTGCAGCGGACGGCGATCGTTTCAAGGCGATTAAAAACGCAAGAGAACCAAAGATATGACAGTTGATTGCCTGATGTTGGAACTGGAATCACTGGCACAATCCAACAAACGGACTCACAAAGGTTGATATTAACACAGTGAATTGGCGCAATCTTACCCAGCAACCCAGTAGTATCATAACGATTCTGCTGTTGATCCTGTTGCTGGCATTCCGTGTCCACGCTTGTTCGATGCCGTCCGGCACGGATTCCGTGTTGCTGGCGCCCAAGGCTGCCGCTGTTACAGCAGCGTCCCGGATATACCCGCGACTTACCACACGAGTCCTGCCACGATGGCGCTTGCCTGCAAGTACTTGGTGAGTACAGTAGAGTTGATTTATATGGCTCTTTTCGCCAATGGGTTAGACGGGTTGGTACCGGTAACCGTGACGGCTGCTGCCGCCGGACTGGTCGGGCCAACGCTATTCTTCTCACCGTTTCATTGCTGCTATCGAGCCGATGCCGTTGCAGCGTTCCCGGATTCTGCGTCTCTAGCGCTTTCTGTTGTCACCCGTTTTGCTAAGAACGCGGCCCAGTGGCCGCCCGGTGTGATTTTTCAGGGAGTCTGCTTGCATGAAAACCCTTCTGGCAACAGTGATTGCCATTCTGTTATTTGGCGCTGGCATAGTATTGGCGCCCTATATACAACCTTGGCTGGCGCATTTCGATATTGAAGTCTCTGCCTCTTCCACCTCAACGCTTCCTCAAGAAAGGCAAGAGAGTGATGCCGCCGAACGTAAGCCGATCAAATATCGGCATCCGATGAATCCAACTATCTTCTCCGATACACCAGCCAAGGATGATATGGGCATGGATTACATTCCGGTCTATGCCGGCGGTGATGAAAGCGGCAATGCCGGTCCTGGCTTCACCATTGCCCCGGAGGTGGTCAACAATTTGGGTGTACGCACTGCCCAGGTGGAGCGTGGCGATCTGGCACGGCGTATTGAGACCGTCGGTTATGTCGACTACGACGAACGCGCCCTAAGTCATGTCCATTTGCGCGCCAGCGGTTGGGTGGAAAATTTGCGAGTGCGCACTTTGGGTGCGCGGGTGCGCAAGGGTGATCTATTGATGGAGGTCTACGCGCCTGACTTGACCAACGCGCAGGAGGAGTATCTGCAATCATTGCGCGGTGGCATCTCGTTGCTGAAAGTGTCCGCCCGTGACCGGTTGCTGGCGCTGGGCGTGGCGGAGAACCAAATTCAGCAACTAGAAAAGGAAGGGCGCGTTCGTCAATTGACCGCTGTGTATGCCAGACAGGATGGCATCGTTTCGGTGCTGAACATTCGCGAAGGCATGTATGTCATGCCGCAAACCGAGCTGATGACATTGGCGGACCCGTCCACCGTGTGGATCAAAGTCGAAGTATTCGAGCAACAGGCGGGCTGGCTAGCAGTCGGCCAAAAAGCCGAGGTGCGATTGCCTCATGCGCCCGGCGAAATCTGGCAAGGCGTAGTGGAGTACATCTATCCCGATGTCGAGCCTAAGACTCGCACTGTGCGGGCCCGGCTGCGTTTTCCTAATCCCGGTGAGCGGCTTAAGTTCAACATGTTCACCGATGTCGTGATCCATGCCGAACCTCGCCGCGACGTCCTGTACATTCCCCGCGAGGCGCTGATTCCTGCCGGAGTCGAACAACGGGTCATCGTGGCGCTTGGCGAAGGCCGGTTCGAGGCGCGCACGGTGCAAACCGGGATCGAATCTGGCGAGCGGATGGAAATCCTTTCAGGGTTGGAGAAAGGGGAGCAGGCCGTCACCTCTGCCCAGTTCCTGCTGGATTCCGAAAGCAGCATTCGTGCTAGCATCCAGCGATTAACCGCCCTGCCGAAGCCGGAGATCTGGGCTGAAGGGATGATCAATACGGTCGAGGCCGAGTCGCACATCCTGAATGTGACCCATGCGCCGATCCCGGAATTGAACTGGCCCGCCATGACCATGGATTTTCCGCCGCTCGGGGCGTCGGTTGGACCAGTTAGCCGGGCCGCAAGCTGCGCTTCCGGATCAGCGAGAGTGAGGATGGGGGCTATGTGATCGATGCAGTCGATGCCGCGAGGATACAGCCATGATCGCCGCTATCATTCACTGGTCTATCCAGAACCGGCTGCTTGTCACCCTGATGACCTTTGCTGCTGGCGGGCTGGGGTGCGTGGTCGGCTCGTCATATTCCGCTAGACGCTTTGCCGGATCTGTCTGATGTGCAGGTCATCGTCAAGACCAACTATCCTGGCCAGGCGCCGCAGGTAGTGGAGAGCCAGGTGACCTACCTCTCGCAACAGCGTTGCTGGCTGTGCCAGGCGCAGTGACGGTGCGCGGCTACTCCGGCTTTGGCGATTCCTTCGTTCACGTCATTTTCGCCGATGGCACGGATTTGTACTGGGCACGCTCGCGCGTGCTGGAATATCTCAGCCAGATCGCGCCCGCCTGCCGCCGCAGGCGCAGCCGCGCTCGGGCCGGATGCGACGGAGTCGGCTGGGTCTATGAGTACGCGCTGGTGGATCGCAGCGGCGTCACGACTTGCGCAATTGCGCTCCTTGCAGGACTGGTTCTCGAAATACGAATTGCAGTCAGTGGATGGCGTGGCCGAGGTCGCTACGGTCGGCGGCATGGTCAAGCATACCAAGTGGTGCTCGATCCCAATCGCTTGCGTGCCACAATCTGCCGCTTGCGCGTGCGCATGGCTATCCAGAATGCCAATCAGGAAGTCGGCGGTCTCGGTGATCGAATTGGCGGAAGCCGGTACATGGTACGCTCGCGCGGCTATCTGCAACGCATCGAGGACTTGCGGCGGATGCCGCTCGGTGTCATGACATGGTACGCCCATCTTGCTGGATGATGTGGCCGATATTCGATTAGGGCCGGTGCGGCGCGGCGCAGCGGAACTGGACAGCCAAGGCGAGGTGGTGGGTGGCATCATCGTGATGCGCGTGGCGAGAACGCCCTGACCACTATCGAAGCAGTCAGGCTAAGCTTTGGATCAGTTGCGGCGCGGCTTGCCGGAAGGGGTGGAGATCGTCCCGGTTACGACCGTTCCGATTTAATTTGCGGGCGGTGAAGAATCTCGGCGAAGCTGGTCGAAGAATCTGTCGTCGTTATTGTCTGCGCGCTGTTCCTGTTTCACCTGCGTTCCTCGCTGGTGATCCTGATCAGCCTCCCGGTTGGATTTTAGCCGCCTTCGCTATCATGCGCTGGCAGGGCATTAACGCCAATATCCTCTCGCTGGGTGGCATCGCTATCGCTATTGGCACCATGGTCGATGCCGCCATCGTCATGGTCGAGAACCTGCACAAGCATCTGAACAGACCCAGCCCCGGAATGAGGCCGAACGCTGGCGCATCATTCGCCGGGCCTCTGCGAGGTCGACCACCGCTGTTTTTTCGCTGTTGGTGATTACCGTCGTTTCCTGCCGGTGTTTGCCCTGAAGCGCAGGAAGGGCGGCTGTTCGCGCCACTGGCCTACACCAAGACCTATGCTATGGCGGTTTCCGCGGGTTGGCCATCACTCTGGTTCCGGTGCTGATGGGCTGGCTGGTGCGCGGCCGGATTCATCCGGAGAGCCATAATCCGCTCAACCGCTTGCTGATGGCGGGCTACCGCCCGTTCGTCAGACTGGTACTGCATCATCCCTGGCCAGTGGTGTTGCTGGCGGGTCTGCTGACCTTAACGGCATGGTGGCCGCTGCAAGGCTGGGTGTTGAATTCATGCCTGATTTAGATGAAGGCGATTTACTGTACATGCCAACCACCTTTCCGCGGTGTCCATCGGCAAGGCCGTGGAAATCATGCAGCAAACCGATAAGCTGATCCGCGCCGTGCCGGAGGTGCGGCGGGTGTTCGGCAAGGTGGGCCGGGCAGAAACCGCAACCGATCCTGCGCCGTTGAGCATGATCGAAACCGCGATTCAATTGAAACCACGTTCCGCATGGCGGCCGGGGCTGACGACCGCGGATTTGATCGCCGAACTGGATCGCATCGTCCGGTTTCCAGGGTTAAGTAATGCCTGGGTGATGCCGATCAAGAACCGGATCAACATGCTGGCCACCGGCATCAAGACGCCGCTGGGAGTTAAGGTGGCCGGCAGCGATCCCGCTGTGATCCAGCAGGTCGGGGAAAAACTGGAACAAGTGATCCGCACCATCCCCGGTGCCGCCTCCGTCTTTTCCGAGCGAGTGGCCGGTGGCCGCTATGTCGACATGGCGATCGACCGGCTGGCCGCCGCCCGGCTGGGATTAAACATCAACGACGTGCAGGAGGTGATTAACACCGCCGTTGGTGGAATGAATGTCACCGAGACGGTGGAAGGGCTGGAACGTTACCCGGTCAACTTGCGCTATCCGCAGGCAGCACGCGATTCACTGGAACGGCTGCGTGATCTGCCTATTGTTACCCCGACAGGCGCAGTCGTGCCGCTAAGTCAGGTCGCCGAGGTGAAAATCGTCGCCGGGCCGGCGATGCTGCAAAGCGAGAACGCCCGGTTGACCGGCATCACCTTCGTGGATATCCAGGACCGCGACATTGGTTCTTTCATCGCCGAGGCGCGCAAGGCGGTGGCGGAGCAGGTGGCGCTGCCGGCCGGCTATTCGTTGCGCTGGTCGGGCCAGTACGAGTACCTGAACCGGGCGCTGGCTAAGCTGCAGCTGGTGGCGCCAGTGACGCTGGTTATCATCTTTCTGCTGCTCTATCTCAGCTTTGGCCGGCTGGGTGAGGCAGTGCTCATCATGGGTACGCTGCCGTTCGCTCTGCTGGGCGGAATCTGGCTGTTGTACTGGCTGGGCTACAATCTGTCGGTGGCGGTCGGCGTCGGTTTTATCGCCTTGGCTGGAGTAGCAGCGGAAACCGGGGTCGTGATGCTGGTTTACCTTGATCAGGCGCTCACCCGGCGGCGCGAAACGGCTCAGGCGGAAGGACGATCTGTGACCTTGGCTGAACTGCGTGAGGCGGTCGTTGAGGGTGCTTTATTGCGGTTGCGCCCCAAGATGATGACGGTTGCCACTATCATTGCCGGGCTGTTGCCGATCATGCATGGGGCTGGCACGGGGTCTGAGGTGATGCAACGGATCGCCGCACCGATGGTCGGCGGCATCGTCAGTGCCACGTTATTGACCTTGGTAGTGATCCCTGCGATGTATCTGATTTGGAAGAGCTGGGCGATTAGCAAAGCGCCAAGGGCTTCCACGCTTGCCGTGGCTCCGGTGATGTCTGTGGATAAGATTTAAATCAATTCCCGCAAAAACGCTACCAGAATCGAGAGCCATTGCAGATGCATTGTAGAACGGGTTACGGTTCATGCCTAACCCGCTATTGGTCGAATCCTTATTGTGACGGGTTATGCTTCGCTAACCCGTCCTGTCTTTCATAGTAAGGTTCAGGTACTTCATACGGGAATTGCCTTGATGCTTATTCATAGAGAGAGCATTTCGGTTTCTTCTGCAAAAAGAGGAGGGGTAGAGAGAGAATTTTGGATCTATCGCCCGTATAGAAGGTGATGCATTCCAGTTGATGGATAAAACGATCACCGATCAGTCAAAGCTAGCCGTAAGATACAATTTAAGGCAAAGTGTGAGAATCGCTCTTATATCATCATCGAATATAATTCGTATAAAAACCAGCTAGCCCGCTTGAAACATGCTTTACTAATTTTCAGATATGTTCTTTTTCAGTCGGCTATTTAGCTCACTGAGTCTCAACTCACCAGATAAAAGCCAGTGGTGATTGGGTTTAGGGCCAAAATATTGCGGCATTTGGAGATAGAGTGATGCACTCTCAAAATGAGGTGGACGATACCAAGATCATAGAAATCCCCAAGGAACTGACCGTCGTTGAGGCGGTGTCATTTCGCAACGCCTTCCGGTCGATCTGCGAGGCAGCCGGTCATCCTTCAAAAGTGGTGCTAGATTTCTCCAAGACTACATTTCTGGATAGTAGCGGAATCGGTGCTCTTGCCAGCAGCATAAAAATGTCCAAGAACAGCAATATCACCCTGACAATCACACGATTTAATCCACAAGTCGGGGCAATATTGGCGATGACCGGTCTAGATAAGGTATTACCGGTCGAGCAGGACAATGGCGGGAAACTCGAAGCTGGATCGATGAATGTGCTCGATACGGTTGCCTTGCCGGTCACGCATCCCTCCATTCGCTCGCATGCTAAACGGTTCATTGATGTCCTCGGTGCGCTAGCGGGTCTGCTTATCACAGCCATCCTGTTCATTCCCATTGCTATCGCGATCAAACACGATAGTCCCGGTCCGTTGCTTTTCAGTCAGACCCGCTGTGGCTGGATGGGCAAAAAATTTAAACTGTGGAAATTCCGTTCGATGACCGCCGATGCGGAAGCGCGTAAACATGAAGTCAAGAACGAGGCGGAGGGTGCTATTTTCAAAGCGAAAGATGATCCTCGCATCACCCAGGTAGGACGCTTTCTACGCCGTACTAGTCTTGATGAACTACCACAATTCTGGAACGTTTTGGAAGGCTCCATGAGCCTGGTTGGCACCCGTCCACCTACGCCAGATGAGATCGACCAATATGACGTACCCGAATGGCGCCGCCTGGACGTCAAACCGGGCATTACCGGCGAGTGGCAGGTTCATGGCCGTTCCTCAATCAAGAACTTTGAAGATATCATCCGCTTGGATTTGCGCTACCAGCGCAATTGGAGTTTTTTTTACGATATCCATCTGTTATTTAAAACAATTAAAGTGATCTTCAGTAAAAACAGCGGTGCCATGTGACTACGCCTATCCCAGGGTAAACGACTCCCTATGCATTCCATTCTCTTTCTCACCCCAGAATTACCTTATCCCCCGTTTAGCGGAGGGCGCATCAAGAGCTGGAAGCTGGTCGAATTTCTTAGCGCACATTACTCATTAGGTCTGGCATGCGCACTGAAGGGCGATGACGAAATCTATCGATCGAGCTTTGAAGAACGTGCTCACTTAGCTGAATTCATCAGCGAACCGGTCAAGGTTCCCCGGTCGATGCGCTCGCTATTAAGCAGTTATGTTCAACGTATACCGCTTAATGTGTTCCGTACTCGTTCGGATGTTCTACAACGGCGTATTGCAGATAGAGCGCATCACTACGATCTGATCTTCTGTGATCACTATGAAGTCTTTCAGTACGTTCCCGATCACTACCGGGGGTTCGTGGTCTTGCACGAACACAACGCCTACTTCCTGATGTGGCGGCGCTACGCCAAGACAGGCGCTAACCCCGTTATACGCCTAGCCAGTTATCTGGAATATCTGCGAGTACGCCGCTACGAAATAAATGCCTGCGCCCGGGCTGATTTGATTTTTGCTTCGCCGAATGACATCGGCAGCCTGGTCAAAGCCGGTGTTGACCAGGACAAATGCCGGGTGACTTATCACCTAGGCGACGAATCCACGCTGAACCAGCCACCGTTGGACTATGAGACGACGGAACCGGTTTTGCTATATGTCGGCACATTGACCTGGGAGGCGAATATTGATGGTCTGTTATGGTTCCTAACCAATGTGTGGCCGGAGATCAAGCAGCGGCATCCACCCGTGCGTTTCCGGATTGCTGGAAAAAACCCGGACTCCCGGTTATTGCAAGCGGCATCGGGAGATTCATCCATTGAATTCCTGGGTTTCGTGGAAGACCTTGAACCGCTCTTTCAAAGCAGCCGGGTCTTTGTGGCTCCCTTGCGCTTCGGTGCGGGCATCAAGGTGAAAGTGCTTAGCGGGATGGGCCGGGGCATTCCCACCGTGACAACATCGGTAGGCGTCGAAGGTTTGCACGTCGAGCATATGCGCCATGTTGCTATCGCCGACCATGCGCCGGATATGATTGCGGCTATCAGCACGCTGCTGACTGATCGCCAGACTTGGGAAACACTGGCCTGCGAGTCCCGGTTGCTAGTGGAAAGCCAATACACGTGGGATCGGGTGCTTGGCTCTATGCAGCAGGCGTTGCAGTCCTTGCTGGGGCCATCCGCGCAATGACCGCTAAGGTTTACATCATTCTGGTCAACTGGAATGGCTGGATGGATACGGTTGAGTGTCTGGAATCGCTGTTCCGCCAGGATTATGAACATTATCGGGTGGTGGTGTGCGATAACGCCTCACGGGATGATTCACTCGGACATCTCGATGCGTGGGCATCGGGGCGCACGCCTTATGTTCCGCCAGAACATTCGCCGCTTCGTCATTTGTCGACCCCAGCGATTCAAAAGCCGCTGGATTTTTTACTGTTGGACCGGAAGAGCGCTGAGCAAGGCGGCCCAGGAAGCGACCCGGCGTTGCTGCTGATCGATGGTGGCGGGAATCTGGGCTTCGCGGGCGGTAATAATGCCGGGATGCGCTATGCGCTGGCTCGTGGCGACGCAGACTATATCTGGCTGCTGAACAACGATACGATTGTGGAGCCAGATTGTCTGACGCGTATGGTTTGGCGCTTGCGCAATCAGCCCGGTCCAGCAACTTGCGGTTCACGCATCCTGTTCTACAGCCATCCCGAAACCGTGCAGGCGCTCGGCGGGGGCCGCTTCAACCGCTGGACGGCGATTTCGTCGCAGTCGCTAGGCCGGTTTCTTCCCGCTAGCCAAGCGGTCGATGCCGCTGCATACGAACGGCAGATGTCATATATCGTCGGCTGTTCCTGGCTGCTGCCCCGTGCCTACCTTGAGGAAGTGGGGCTGATGGATGAGAGCTATTTTCTTTACTATGAAGAGGTGGATTGGGTCCTGCGGGCGGGGGGCCGTTATGCGCTCTGTTACGCCGATGACGCCAGGGTCTATCACAAGGAAGGGAGCAGTATTGGCACACCGACCGGCTCACGCCCCTCATCACTGTTATCCGATTTCTATATATTTCGCAACAAGTTATTGATTACTCGCCGGTATTTCCCCCTGGGATTACCCACTGTCTATGTGGCTACGCTGATTCAGGCTGGACGCCGGGCGTTGCGTGGCCAATGGGACAAGGCATGGTTGATTCTAAAAGTTCTCTTGGGCAAGCGGCATTTCGATTACTGACGCCATCGCCGTTCACCGCTTTTTTGCCCCCGGTCTCAGGCCCAATTCTTCGTAATAGCAGGCGGTGATCGCGAGTGAGAAAGCAGCGGTGGTGAGTCCCTGCATATACGCTAGGCCCGGATTCAGAACCAGATTCATCGATAAGGCCGTCATCAAGATGAAAAGCGCCCAGATCACCGGATTGTGCATGCCATACCGCCTGCGGTAGTGCCAATTGACTTTGAGCAGGCGCACAGTCACGTAGAAATTGAAAAATACGTAAAGCACCAGACCGATGAAACCATATTTAAACGTGATGCCCACCAATCCCAGATCATCCGGGAAGAATTTTGGACCAAAAATATCCTGATAGGTTTTGCTATACCCACTGGATTGGCCATAACCGAAAACCGGCAATTTCATAGCGGTTTCCCAGGCAATGATATACGACTTGGCTCTGACTTCGGCACCCTCCGCATGCATGAAACCATCAACGAGAATGTCGCTGACAGCGATAAGCGCCATCACGCCCAAAGGTGCAATCAAGATAAACAGATTCATGCGGTTGGGTTTGCTGAAGAGGATCGGGTACAGGATCATGGCCATTACCAGCGTCGCCATCTGTGAGCGGGCCATAATCAGAAACCAGACATAGCCCACAAGCGCCAGCACCAGTAGCCAACCGGTTTTTTTCAATACATCGCTTGGTTGAAATAAGCACATCAATCCGCAGCTGGTCAGAATGAGCAATGCAAAAGTTGGCGGTTTCAGACGATAACCGCGCCATTCATCGTAGGTGACTAGATACGACATATAACCAGTCGAGAAATAAGCGGCTTCTAGGTCGATACGGTAATAATTGAACAAATAATTAAAAATGATGATGACTAAACTGGCAATGAAGATTTTTTCCAGTTGTTGCAATGAAAATCCGAGCCGATAGAGAAAATATAAAGCCGGCGCCAGAAACACGATCAAGAATTCCCGGGTGGCAAACAAGCTAGGCATCATGCCAACGCCAGCGTTTATCGCGAAAGCCAGTGATGAACTGAGCATCACATAACCGGCAAAAACGGGAGCGCTCCAAAACCACCAGATCCAGTGAATGGTCCGGTCGGTGAATGCGGTAAAAACTGCCCCATAAAAATACAGAATAAAGGTCAGTGCGAGGCCCACCTCTTGAAAGCGGTTATTCATGAAATACTTACCACCCTGGTATCCTGCATAGAAGATTAGGATCAGGAAGAAACTGATTAAAGATTTAATGGTTATACGCACAACACTTTATCTGACACGTCATTGAAGGAGTTTGTGATGAACAGCAAGATCCATAAGATTCACCGGTGTATTGTTACGCTCATCGGTGCTACATTAATCTCAGTACTGGTTACTAGTTGCGATAATTCAATGACACCGAATTCAGCCCAAGTAATCAATATTGGTTTGATTGCTCCGCTTTCAGGCGGATCAGCCGCTTCCGGCCAAGCTATCCAGCGCGGTATGTTGCTGGCTATCGATGAAGTCAACCAAGCAGGCGGAGTCCTGGGGCGTCCGCTGGCGCTGGTTGTCCGCGATGTGGCTAACGATCCTCCAGCCGGTGTGGCTGCCCTGCGGCAATTGATCGATCAGCATCATATCGTCGCAGTATTTGGAGGCATTTTCAGCCCCGTCATGCTAGCCCAGCTTGATCTTATTCACGAACAGCAGATTCCGCTGATCAATACGTGGGGGTCAGTGACCGCCATCACCCGCAACAACCGCGATCCCAATTATGCCTTTAGGGTTTCGGTCAGTGACGAGTACGCCGACGAGTTTCTAGGGCGCTATGCCCGTGATGTTATCGGGGTGCATCAGCCGGCCCTCATCGCCGATACCAGCGCTTGGGGCGATTCAAACGTGCAGGGACTCACCCGCAATCTGGAAGCGTTAAAAATGCCCATCACCGTGGTCCAGCGCTTCGCCCAAGGTGACACCAACTTGTTAGGACCGGTCAAGGCGATGATGGCTGCGCAGGCGGATGCGGTGCTAATGGTTGCCAATGCGCCAGAGGGGGCCGCCATCCTGCGGGCGATGAGCACTCAGAACTGGAAAGTACCCGTCATTAGCCATTGGGGCATTAGCGGCGGCGAATTTGTGCTGCTTGCAGGCGTGGAGAATGCGGAGGGTGTTTTGACCTTGCAAACTTATTCGTTTCTGGGAACCCAGAGCGCCCTTGGTGAACGGGTGATCGAAAATTATCACCGCCGGTTCCAAACACGTACGGCCGCTGAAATTCGTGCGCCGGTCGGCGTGGCGCATGGTTACGATGGCGTTCATTTGCTGGCGTTGGCTATCCAGCAGGCAGCCTCCAGCGACGGTCCTAAGGTTCGCGCCGCCCTGGAGAATCTAGGTGCCTATGACGGTCTAGTAAAACGCTACGCCCCGGCTTTCACCCCTGAACGCCACGATGCCCTCATCGCCGCTGACTACTTGATGGCCGTCTGGCGGAACGGTCAGTTGCTCCCTGCGCCGCAACCTCGTTTGCCTCGGTGAATCTCTTACCGTTCATGCGCCTGTCTTGCTGTTTCAAAACGCTGCAAGCACAAATCTTGCTCGGGTTGATCCTGGCTGGAATTCTGCCGCTTAGCCTGTCTGGGTTAACGTTGATCACGCTGGGACAACAGGTGCTGACGCAGCAATCGACGCGCGAGTTGACCGGCTTGGCCCGTGGTCTGTCCGCTGAGATTGAACTCTATGTCACGACTCTGCTGGACGACACCCGCGCCATCGCCGTTCTGCCGGACATCGCGGGTATGGCGGTCGACCGCCAGACAACTTTACTCGAATGGCTGTTCTTCGAGTTTACCGGCTTTACGCGGCTGTCGGTTTTTAGCTTGGATGGGCAGCGGCTGGCGTCGTCACATGCAGGCGGCGCGCCCTTGATCGAGAAACAGCCATCCTTCCAAACTGCCGCGCAGCAAGGCCGTCAAAGCTGGGAAGTCGCCACGTCTCTTACGACCGGCCGCCGGTCGCTGCTGATTCATACCCCGATTCGCAATGCGGAGCGGCAAGTGACCGGCGTGCTGCGTGCGGTGGTTGATTTAGCCAATCTGGCGAACCTCGTGGCGCGTACCGAGATTGGCGGCGGCGGGCGTGCGGTGGTGCTGGACGGAGCAGGGCAAGCACTTATTCACCCTGAACAGACTGTGATGATGAATCCAGACCCGTATGCCTGGCCGGGTCTGACGGGAGCCTCGTATCCAGCGGGGCCCGGCACATTTCATTATATCTGGCGGAGCCAGCCTTATGTGGCTTCCTACGCACCCGTAACCGGTATCGGCTGGATTGTCGTCGTTGAACAGCCTGAAAGCGAGGTATTGGCCCCCGTTATTAATCTGCGCCTGATAGGTCTGGTGGCGCTGGCCCTAAGCGTGACGCTGGCTTTGGCGGTATCGATTTTCATCGTGCGGCGTCTGATCCAGCCTCTGGGGCATCTGGCCAGTGCCGCGCAGGCATTCGGCGCCGGTGAAGCCGATGTGCCATTGTCTGCTGATCAATCGTCCGCTGAGGAAATAACCTTGGTAATTGCAGCGTTTTCGGATATGCGTACCGCAGTGTCAGAAGCGATGCAACGTGAGCGGAGCGAACGGGCACTCAACGAAGCGATCTTGGCCAGCGTACCCACAGGCCTTCTGGTCGTATCATCTGATTTGCAGGTGTTCTCAGCCAATAAATCGCTGGTGCGGCTGACGGGGGTTGGCGTCACGGCGTCGACCAGCCTGGACCACGCGCTGCCAGATGAGGAACTCCGGGAACGTATTGCCCAGGCGGTGAACAAGCGGTTGGCAGCAACCGATCTGATCGTTGACAGCGGCCAGCCGCGGCGCCTGTTGCGCGTTTTCATTACTCCAATCGGCGTTGAGGAATCTCCGCAAGGCGACCGGTGGTTAGTCGGACTGGAGGATTTAACCGAGATTGCGCAGATCCGCCTGCGCTATCGGATGCTGGAAACCCTGCAACAGATCAGCAACCTTATTCTAGGGTCGGTGGACCTGAAGGTAACGTTGCAACAAATTCTAGAGCGGACGCTTGCGCTGGGTCCATTCGATGTGGGTCTGGTTCGATTACAGCCTTTTGACCAGACCGCAGATGGGCTGCTCTTCAGCGCGGGTTTCCAGAACCCCCCTCAAGGCTCTCTGGTTGCGGGGCTTCCTGCGCACTTACAGGAAATTCACCGCTCCGTATCGCCTGACGCTTTTGCCGCACTGCCTGATTTCCAGCGTGAAGAGGTGTGCTCGGCGCTGATCGTTCCGATGCGAGCAGGCGGGGAGATATTCGGTTCCATTGAACTAGGCAGCCGGACAAAACATGCCTTTGCGGACACCGAAAGGGAATTGCTGGAAACTGTGAGCAGCCAGGTTGGCCTTGCTGTGCAGAAGGCCCGGCTGGACGATGCCTTGCGCAAGAGCGAGGCGGAGGCCCGTCTTTTATCACTGGTCGCCAGCCGCACCGATAATGCGGTGATCATCACTGACCGGCTGGGCTTGATCGAATGGGTCAATGAGGGGTTCACCCGCATTACGGGTTACATTCTGGAAGAGGTTCAAGGGCGAACGCCCGGTTCGATCCTGCAAGGTCCAGAATCGGATCGCGAAGTGATCGCGTATATGCGAAAGCATATCACTGAAGGCAGTGCCTTCAATTGTGAGATCATTAACTATCACAAGACTGGACGTATCTATTGGATTTATATTGAAGGTCAGCCTCTCTATGATCAAACGGGCCAAGTCAACCGGTTCATGGCTTTGGAGAGTGACATTACCGAGCAGAAGCGGATCCAGCAGGCGTTGACTGCGGCGAATGCTGAGCTGGAGCAGGCGCTGCTCACCGTCAAGCGCAATGCTGATAAAGCAACAGCGGCTAGTTCTGCCAAAAGCGAATTCCTATCGCGGATGAGTCACGAACTCCGCACTCCTCTCAACGCTATCCTAGGCTTCGCCCAGATTCTAGAGGATGAGGAATTACCGGCCGCACAGGCTGCGGCTATCCAGCAGATTCTCCAGGCAGGTCACTATTTACTGAACTTGATCAACGAAGTACTCGATTTGTCGAGAGTTGAGGCAGGCAAAATGAGCCTGTCGCTGCGGCCGGTCACCGTGAGTGCAGCCGTTCGTGAAGCAGTGGATATGCTGCGGCCGATCGCAGCTAAAGGCAAGATCGCTATGGAGTACCAGATTGCCAGCGCTGGTACCGGGCAAGTGTATGTCGATAATAGCCGTTTCAAGCAAGTGCTGGTTAATCTGCTTTCTAACGCCATCAAGTACAACCATCCTGGAGGGCGCATTATCGTTGCCGTTAAGCCTGGAGAGAGTGACAAGGTGCGCATTAGCATAACGGATACCGGCAGAGGGATTGCTCCGGACAAAATGCAGCGGCTTTTCATGCCCTTCGATCGTCTGGACGCCGAGACGACCCGTGTGGAAGGCACTGGACTGGGACTCGCGCTTTCTAAGCGTCTTATGGAATTGATGGGTGGCGTGATTGGCGCGGCCAGCGTTGCCGGTCAAGGCAGTGTATTCTGGCTGGATCTGCCGCAATCCGATGCATGTGCTGTCTCGAATGCTGCGTTGGCAACGGAACCTATCGATAAACCCGCCGTCTTGTCTACATCAGTAACGTATACTGTACTGTATATTGAGGATAATCCTGCCAACTTGCAGTTGGTGGAAGTTGTTCTACGCCGTCGCCAGGAGATTCGATTGCTGTCCGCTATGGCCGGACGCCCGGGTTTGGAGATGGCCCGGAAAAATCAGCCCGACCTGATTTTGCTGGACCTGCATCTGCCTGATCTATCAGGCTATGAGGTGCTTGTTTTGCTGAAAGAACATCCAGCTACACAGCATATCCCAGTGGTGGTGGTGAGTGCTGATGTGCTATCCCAATCAACCGAACAACTCAGTGCTGCGGGTGCGAGCGCCTGCATAGCCAAGCCGCTTAATATTGGTAAGTTCCTGTCGCTGGTGGATCGCCTGTTGGCAAATAAAGCTGTAAATGAAGACCTTTGATGTGGCGGCCGATGCGCGTATCCTCATGATCGACGATGAACCGGCCAATATCCTGTTTCTTGAGCAGGTATTAAACCGTGCTGGTTATGAAAATATCCTGAGCACGTCTGATCCGCGTGAAGCATTGGGCCTGTGCCAGTCTTTTTCCCCGGATATCGTGTTGCTGGATTTGCTCATGCCGTACCTGGACGGATTTGCGGTGATGAAGCAGTTGCGTGAAATCATTGCACCCGATGATTATCGGCCGATTCTGATACTCACTGCGGACATCAGCCGCGAAAAAAAAGAACAGGCTTTGGCTGAAGGTGCGATGGATTTTCTGACTAAGCCTCTAGAAATCCCCGAAGTTCTGTTGCGCCTGCGCAACCTGCTGAAGACCCGTCAGCTGTACCTGAACGCACAGCAGGCTCTTGTGGAAGAACGCGAGCTGAACCAGTTGAAAAATCGCTTTATTTCTATGGTTTCGCATGAATTCCGCACGCCGTTGAGCATCATCCTGTCCTCGACGGAACTGCTAGAGCACTATGGAAGACAGTGGCCATTAGAAAAGCAAGCCAGGCACCTTAAGCGCATCAAAACATCGGTGATTCACCTGAATCAATTGATCGGCGATGTGTTGATATTAGGCCGTGCCGAGGCGGGCCGCATCGCGTTCCATCCACGATGGCTTGATTTGGAGCCGTTTTGCCGGGAGTTGATGGAAGAGCTGCAATTGACGCTAGGCGCTCAGCATGCACTGGTCACAACGGTTGAGGGCGAAAACTCCATGCTGTGGATCGACCCCAACGTCTTGCGTTCGATTCTCTATAATCTTGCTAGTAACGCGATCAAATTTTCTCCAGAGGGAGGGCCAGTGACGCTGTGCGTCCAGTGTCAGAGCGAGCAGATCCGGTTGATTGTCCAGGATCAAGGAATCGGTATCCCGCCCGAGGCGTGCTCCCGTTTGTACGAGGCGTTTTATCGCGCTGAGAATGCCGCGCTGCTGCCAGGTACCGGACTGGGACTGGTTATTGTGCAACGCCTGCTCAAGGCCCATCAGGGGGCGATCGAGTTTCAGAGCCAGTTGCATCAAGGAACGACTTTTACAGTCACCTTTCCACGCATCGATGAGACGATTGATGAATAAAATTCTGGTGATTGAAGACGAAGCGGCAGTGCGGGAAAATTTGGTCGAACTTCTTGACGCCGAGGGATTCGAAGTGCGCGGCGCCGAAGATGGCGCCGCCGGATTGGACGTCGTGCAGGTATGGACCCCCGATTTGATCCTGTGTGATGTGATGATGCCCCGCATGGACGGTTTCGCTGTGCTCAATATCCTGCGCCAGGATCCGCAGCTCAACGGCATCATGTTTATTTTTCTGACGGCGCTCTCCGAGCGAGGCAAGATCCGCCAAGGGATGGACCTGGGTGCGGATGATTATCTGACCAAGCCCTTTACCCGCACCGAAGTGCTGGATGCTATTCATGCCCGCATAGCCCGGCTCCAAGCGCTCCAGCAGCGCCGCCTGGCCGATATCCAGGCGGCTGAAACCCGGTTACTTTTTACTGACTACCTCACGCAGTTACCCAGTATTTTTGCACTCCGCGATCATTTTCAGCGCTTGATCGCTAGGACCAGCAAAATCGCTTTTGTCAGTATTGGTCTCGATCACTTCGAAGAGATTTTAGCTACCTTGGGCATTGCTGCCAGTGATCAGGTCATTTGTACAATCGCCAGGCGATTGCAATTGCGGGCGCCTCCATCCAGCGTGCTAACTCGTCTGCAAGTGGATAAATTCCTGCTCCTGCTGCCACTGAACGAATCTCAGCACAGCACCATAGAGGTCGCACAAAATCTGCTGGATGCTGTGCGCCAACCCATTGTGGTGGACCAGCAGGAGCTGTGTTTCACGGCCAGCTTGGGGATTGCCCACTACCCTCAAGACGGTTTGGATGTCGCCGATCTTATAACTAAAAATAGTCTGATAGCTTTGCGAACCGCATGTGGTAAGGGTGGAAACCAAGCGGTGCAATTCAGGCCGCAAATTACAAATCACGACCTCGTCAAACTGGAAACTGAGTTGTGCTTAAGCATTGAGCGTGGTGAGTTGCGAGTCTATTACCAGCCACGGGTGGAGTTAAACACTGGCCGCGTTGGCGGCGCTGAAGCGCTGGTGCGCTGGCAACACCCGGAGCGCGGGTTGATTCCGCCTGGCGTTTTCATTCCTCTCGCTCAGGAGATAGGTCTTCTGCCGAAAATCGATACCTGGATGCTTGAACAAGTTGTTGCGCAGCTGGCCTGCTGGCAGCAAGGCTGTTATTCACTGCTTCGGGTCTCGGTCAATCAATCTGGCTTGCAGCTCGAACGGCCGGATTTTGTCGATCAAATCGTCGATTTGATCCGCCAATATAAAATTCCTACTCATCTGCTTGAGCTGGAAATGACCGAAAGCTATCTGATGAAGGATTTGGAGGATGTGACTGCCAAGCTGGAGATATTACGCGCTCTGGGCATCGAAGTGGCTGTTGATGATTTTGGCACCGGCTATTCTTCGTTAAGCCAGATTAGCAAGCTGCCGGTTTCTCAACTCAAAATCGACCGTTCGTTTATCCAGGACATTGAGCCTGATACGCAGCGCGCCCTGATTATCCGCACCATTATTCAGTTGGGACTGGACCTGAGTCTTTGCGTGGTTGGCGAGGGTGTCGAAACGCAAACTGAGCTGGAATTCCTGCACCAGCATCACTGCGATCAGGTCCAGGGTTATTTCTTCAGCCGGCCGGTGCCTCTGGCTGAATTTGAGGCGCTGGCAGCTCAGGGTGTTCTGGAGATGCCCTGGAATCGCTAATTGCATAGATGTAACGGCGACGCTATTTGAAGCGGTTGATACGGGCTATAGGAATACCGGTTGAGACGGTGCAACACGAGGGGAAGCATGTGACCAAGGGTGTCCAGCGTCAAAGCGAACCTCGCGCCAGCCGTTGGCGAGTGATGACCGATCTTGCATTCGCAATGGTGATGCTGCTGGTGGTGTGTGCCGCCATACTGGTTGGCATATTCGAAGTAATGTACTGGACCAAAATGGAGCTTGGCATCGATATATTCAACGATCATCTATCCAATTTATTTGACTTTCTGGAAAAGTAGCGGGGTAAGTTTTGTATAAAATTGCCATCATCACGCCTAGTTACGCTCCCGATTTCGAGCGCTGCCGGGTACTTTGCACAAGCTTGCAACGCTTTGTTTCTGGCCATGCTGAGCATGTCATTATCATCGACCGTCAAGATCAGGAGCTATTTTCCCAGCTTGCCGGCCCTAATACCCGTTTGTTGCTTAAGGAAGAAATGCTTCCTCAATGGTTGCGCAAATTACCTTTTAGCCGCAAATGGTGGCTCAATCTGCGTGGTTTGCCAGTACGTGGCTGGATTTTGCAGCAAATCGTCAAACTCTCGGTGGCTGAAGCGATCGATGCTGATCTGTTTATGTTTGTTGACTCGGATGTGGCGTTTATTCGACCGTTCCAGGTTTCTGAAGTGATAGACGATACAGGGCGGGTCCGGCTGTTCAACGCGCCGCTCAAGCCGGAAGATATCGAAGAACCTCGACATTGCGCCTGGTATCGCCATGCGGGCAAAGTTTTCAATTTAACCGGTGAGGCTTATCAAAAAAATGATTATATTAGCCAACTGGTGACTTGGCGCCGTGACACACTGCAAAAACTCACGGGGTGGATCGCTGCAAAAGGTAGACACAGCTGGCAAGCGGTGTTAGCCAACACCCTGGATTTTTCCGAGTATGTTTTGTATGGCGTCTTCGCTGAGCATGTTTTGGGCGATGCTTCTGGACATTTTTGGACCGGCAAGGAACTGTGCTATTGCTCCTGGCATCATCGTATAGAGAGCCGTCAGGATTTATTGGCTTTCCTGCACGATATTCCTGAAAGCTACCCTGCGGTGCTGGTGCAGTCGAATCTCGGTATTGCTCCCGCAGATTATGTACAGGTACTAAGCCAGCTTCAGAGATTAAGCCCGACAGCTTAAGAATTCCCATGTTAGAACGCGGTGTCGCCTGGATTCTGCTCTTCGCGTTAAGCATGTGTCATGGATGTAGCTGGTATCGGCCTCTCAAGCCTGAGCAGGTGGTTACCCAAGATGCCTACAAGACGGCTGACGAAACGATTCATCATATTGGCGATGATTTTATGCCGGTCTCAGTGGCGCAGTTGGCGGCGCGCAAGCATCGGCCCGTTCGTTATCCGCGCGGTCTGTTACTGATTGACGATGGTGCTTCCATGCGGGAACCGGCGCCTGGGTTTTCCGGGAACCGGGTTGAACTGGCCGTCGAATTAATGGACCGGTTGACCGTTACCTTGGCGATGCCTTCTCCTCAGGACCAATCTCTAGCGATGACGTGGATCGCCTTGGAAACCGGGCAGGTCAGTACTCTAAATGGCGGACGGGATGATGAATTGTCCGCTGCTTTGATGCAACTTGAAAGCAGGTTGCAGGGCGGGCCAGATACAGCCTTGGTACTCTTTAGCCGGGCTGACCGGATGACCGAGGACACGGTGAGGACGGTGCGCGGAATACAGAGCCGCTATGGCGAACACCTTTGTCTGCACTTAGTCAGCGTTGGCGATAACACTGCTTGTTTCAAATTACGGGACTTTAATATCTGTGGTAGTGCGGTGCGAGGCGAGGATATTGCCGGTCCGGAGGCGATGGCGGCTTATGCGCTTAAACTGTTTTACGGTGATCCGCTCGATACCGATGGAGACGGAGTTTACGATTACCGGGATCAGTGTCCCGGCACGCCGGAAAATTTGCGGATTAACTGGGATGGCTGCCCTTTTGATGAATCAGCATTACGCAATTTGCTTCCTGATGAAATGTTGCTGGAGGGTAATCTTTGGAAAGACTGATCTCCCGTACGCGGGCGAGGGGAGTGAACGGTTACTATCTACCTAGGCGGCATGAAACCAGCCGGTTGGAATAATGGTGATTTTTACGATGCCATTGGAATAAAGAGGAAAGGGTTTTGTCCTGAACCAGCGGGAATTTAATGACGGGATCTTTCTGGTGATCCGGCGCCAGTCTCGCTCAATCAATGGGTCGATGTCATTTATTATGCGATTTCATGATACTTAGGGAGGTCACATGGCAAATGATCATATTTAGATGGCCGTCCTTTTGTTTCCCAAACCGCTTGATCAAGCGTTACTTTATCCTGCTGATGGCAACAGGATTGTTGTTAGTCGTTCACCTGACGCATGCACAGCAGCTGCCGCTCCTCGAATCACTTTCCGAACAGCAACTTATCCAGCAAATGAAGGCCGCGCCCTCTGGAGAGGATGAGCCCATCCAAGCGCCAGTTGTTGCACCCGCCATTCCAGCCCCAGTGAGTCCCGTCGAGGAGCAGCCATCCGCCATCGAGCAAAACGTGACCGAGACGCTAAATACAATCACGCTGGAGGACAAAATTCGCAAGCAAGTCGTGCAGCCGGAGTTGCAGCAGTTTGGCTATGACCTGTTTCAAGAAGTCCCGACTACTTTTGCCCCAGTGACTGATCTTCCGGTGCCCCTCGATTACATCATCGGTCCTGGTGATACTTTGGTGGTGCAGCTTTATGGCAAACTAAACGTTGAATACCGGTTGGTGGTGACTCGCGACGGACGGCTGCTGGTTCCAGAACTGGGTCCCCTGCAAGTGGGCGGGATGCGTTTTGACGAGGCAAGTGAGTTGCTACGCGAACGCTTCGATCAACAAATTGTCGGCGCCAAGGCAGTCACGACCTTGGGCGCGTTGCGCACCATCCGCGTCTTAGTCGTAGGTGATGTCGTCAAACCCGGAGACTATACAGTGAGCGGATTGACCACGTTGCTCAATACGCTGATGAGCACCGGTGGAGTTAAACGCACCGGTACCCTGCGCAACATTGAACTCAAGCGCGCCGGACAGAAGATCGCTAGTCTGGATCTGTACGATATCCTCCTCCAGGGCGATACCTCCGGGGATGTGCAGTTGCAGCATGGAGACGTGATCTTTGTTCCCCCCATCGGCCCGACCGTAGGGATCGCTGGCGAGATACAGCGCCCGGCTATTTACGAATTGCGCGATAAGTCAACGGTGAAGGATGTGATCGCTTTGGCGGGTGGTCTGTTACCCACGGCTTCGCTGGCAGACGCACATATTGAGCGTATCGAAGATGGCAACCGTTATACGCTGGTTGACGCGCCGCTCAATACCGTAAAAGGCGTGTCCCTGCAAGTGACAGAAGGCGATATCATTCGCGTGTTTCCGATAACCCGCGCCATGGATGACGTGGTGCTGCTCAGCGGTCATGTCTTGCGTCCAGGAGGGTTTCAGTTTCGCAAAGGAATGCGTGTTTCAGATTTGTTGCCTTCTTCACGGATTCTCCGGCCTAACGCGGATACTTCCTACGGTCTATTACGCCGGGAAAATCCAAAGACACGGCGTATTCAGGTTCGTTATCTGGATATCGAGCATATTTTCCGTCACCCTGGAGGTCCCAGTGATCTGTTACTGGCGGCGCGGGATGAAGTGATTGTGTTCGACCTTAATGAAGCCCGTGTGCAGCGTTTGGCCGGTCTAGTGCGTAATTTGCGCACCCAGGCTGAACCCGGCCGCTATCCGCCAATGCTGGTTGAGGTCAAAGGCCATGCGCGCTATACAGGAACCCTGCCGCTGGCTGCCGGGGTCCGGTTGCTGGATGTCCTCGGTCTGGCCGGAGGCGCGCTGCCAGGCAGTGATACCGATTATGGCCTGGTGGCCCGTCAGAGCCATACCAACGGCCGTGTGGAATTTCTTGCCTTTAGCCTGAATCGGGCCAGACAAGCCCCTGATGCCAGCGATAATCTGCTGATTTTCCCGGAAGATACCATTTATCTGTTTGCTTACGAAGGGGAACGGACCGGATTGATCACCAAGGACATGGATCGTATGGTTCAACAAACCCCTTATGGTCAGGCGTCTCCGGTCATCTTCGTGCGCGGCGAGGTGCGTCATCCTGGGCGTTATCCTCTGGAACCTGGAATGCGCGTTGACGGGTTGCTCCGTGCAGGCGGCGGGCTTTTAGAGGAGGCTTATGGACTTTCGGCGGAATTGACTCGCTATGAGTTGCTTGAAGGCGAGTACCGGGTTGCCGATCACCGGCAGATTGATCTAGCTGATGTCATCGCCGATGAAAGCGGAGGCCTGATTTTGCAACCGCATGATGAATTGGTGCTTCATCGCAAACCGAATTGGCGGGAAAAAGCGAGTGTTACCCTGCGCGGCGAGGTGCGTTTTCCTGGGGAGTATCCAATTCAGCAAGGGGATACCTTGTGCCAAGTCATCCAACGCGCCGGCGGCCTTACAGGCGGCGCTTACCCTTTCGGTAGCGTTTTTATTCGCGACCGGGTGCGTCAACAGCAACAACAGGCGTTGGACCGTATTCAAGGTAATCTCGATGATCTGTTGGTCAACTTGTCCCTTTCCCATGGAGTGGATAATGCTGACAAGACGCCTGCTGGAGAGCGCCGGCAGGAATTGATCAAAGTCATTAATCAGCTGAAGAAGGCCGAAGCAATGGGCCGGATGGTCATCGACTTGAAGCGTGCCATGGAGTGCGATGCTGAGGCCAATATCGTGTTGCAGGATGGTGACAAACTGTCCATTCCTTCCTGGCTAGATGAGGTCACGGTGGTCGGCGAAGTGTACTATCCCTCATCCCACCTTTACCGGAAGTCTCTCAACAGTGCCGACTATGTGGCGCTTAGCGGCGGCACGACTGTCCTGGCCCGCGAGGATCACATTTTCGTTGTGCAGGCCAATGGCGAAATTGTCTCTGTGCGCGGCGGTGATTGGAAAAACCGCGCCGGTGACATCGCGATCACACCGGGCGCAACCATTTATGTGCCACTGAATGTGGATCGGATGAACCGGCTGGAATCCGCCCAATCCTGGACCAAGATACTCTACCATTTGGGTATCACTGCAGCCAGTTTGAATAGCGTTGGCGTGTTCAAGTGAAAAAGGCATGAATCCTGGTAACGAATTGCAGAAGATTGATCCGGCAAACGCGCCTCTGCCCTATGGGTTAGAGGAGGAGATCGATCTGATTGAGTATCTGGTTGCAGTGTTTCGCAACAAATACTGGATTTTGCTGTTTGCATTCGTCTGCGCGGGCGCCGGTTTCGGTCTTGCGAAGATCTTGCCGCATCGTTATGAATCTTCTGTTCAATTAGCGCTGCGCGAACCGGAAAACCCCGGAGGGGTGGCGCCGGATAACCGGCGGGCGCCTGAGGTATTGACCTTGATGGAACATGGTTTCGTCATGAATCCAGTCAATGAGAACTACCGGCACATTATTATGGCGCAAATGCGCAGCCGGGTATTTACTAATCATTTTATTTTGACACATGATGTATTACCGCACTTGTTTGCGCAGCAATGGGATGAAAGGAAGCAGGCGTGGATTAATGGGTATAAACCGGATTTGAGCGAGGCCTATAAGATTTTCAACGAAAATATCCGCTCTGTGGTTCACAATCCAGAGAATGACCTGATTCGATTGTATATCTATTGGCGGAATGCCCAAGTGGCTGCCGAATGGGCGAATGCCTATATCAAATCATTTAATGACTTCATGCGTGATAGAGCGATCCAGGAAAGCCGGCGCAAACGGGATTTTCTCATGCAACAGCTCCGTAAAACGTCAGTCGTGGAAATGGAGAAATCGATTTACCGCATGATCGAGGCGGAAACCGCAGTCGAGATGCTGGCTCAGTCACGCGAAAATTTCGTGTTGGAGGTATTGGATGATGCTGTTCCGGCCGATTATCCCTACAGTCCTTCTAAAAGAAAAATGGTTGCATTCGGCTTTTTCGCCGGTTTTGGCCTGGGCCTCGGCACAGCGATTGGCAGTGTGCTGGTGCGCAAGATTCGCTACGCCATGCAGGCCTATCGGGCGCGCACTGAACGGCTTGCTTGATTGAGAATATATCCGGATATGACACCCTTGTGGTGCAAGCTTGGAAAAATCCTGCCTGCACTGATGGTCCGGGGCAGCGGGCTGGGCTTACAGATTGCCATGAGTGTGGCCGTTGCCCGGCTGTTGGGCGCGGAAGGCATGGGACTGTACACCTTGTATGTGACTTGGATGGTGCTATTGGCTGATCTGGTCAGTATCGGCATGCCGGTTTATGCGCTGCGCACCGTGGCTGCTCTTAAGGCGCGCGGGCAAGAGAACGCAGCAGGCGCTTTCGTGCGGCAAGCACTGGGACTGGTTCTATCCGTTGGAGCGGTGATTCTGCTATTGCCTTGGTGGGCTGCCGGGCCAATGGCGCGCTGGATAGCCGGGGATGTAAATCTTGCGCCGGCTTTTCAAATGGCGGCCGTCAGCGCGTGGCTGTTTGCTGGGTTGCGTATTTTGACGGAAACGTTGAAAGCGGCTGGCGCAACGCAACGCGGCCTGTTTGTTGAATCGGCGGCTATTCCACTGGTCATCCTGCCGCTCCTGCCAGTGCTGATTTTGCGCGATAGCCTGGACGGCGAAAGCCTGCTCTGGCTGCATGTCATGGCAACCGGATTGGCCTTTGCATTGGCGGCGGCGCTGTGGGGATCACTATGCCGGGGGCTACGCGGAGTCTCCGGCGCGTCTTTCCCAGCGTATTCTCCGGCACTGTGGCCCTTGTGGGGTGGTGCATTGCTTAATGTGGCTTATGTCAATCTGCCTATCCTGTTATTGCCCTGGTTCGCGACGGTGGAGGAATTGGGGCAATTTGGCGTCGCTTTTCGCCTCATGAATCTAGTGACGGTGATTCTGGTCACACTGGCCGCGATTTTTGGACCGCAGTTCGCCGCTGCTTACGCACTGAAGAATGCAGCGCGGCTCCGTGATCTTTTGAAACGAAGCCAGCAGTTTTCGCTGCTGCTCTTCGCCCCCTTCCTCCTGGCGTTTACCCTGTTAGCCGGCCCGGTGTTGGGCCTGTTCGGGGAAGAATTCCGGGAGGCTGCGCCATTGCTATGGATTCTCGCGCTGGGGCAATTGGTCAACGCTGCCACCGGTTTGGTGGGTTATCTGTTGAATATGATGCATCAGGAACGAACAGAGTTCGCTATTCTGCTGGGAACCGGCGGGGCTATGCTGGTTTGCATGATGATAACAGGCACGGTTGCGGGCGTCTTGGGTGTGACGCTGGCTTATAGCGCCGGGCTGATATTGAAGAACTTGTTATCCCTGATGTTTTCGTTGCAATACCTGCGCCGGTTGGAAACATCGGCCTCACCACAAGGCACATAACCAAGATGATGATTCCAAAACCTCTCGATTTTGCAATTATCGGCGCTCAGAAATCCGGCACGACTTCGATGTTCCGGTATCTGGAGAAGCATCCGCGTATTTATATGCCGCCAGAGAAGGAGTTGCCCTTTTTTAGCCGGGATGATCTGTACGAGGCTGGCTGGTCAGCCCTGGTTGAAACGTACTTCAAGGATGCGGCGCAGGAAAGGCTATGGGGTACGGCCAGCCCTCAGTATATGACCGATCCCCGGACCCCGGAACGCATGGCGCAGGCTAACCCGGACATCGGTTTGATTGCCTTGTTGCGTAATCCCATTGACCGGGCCTTTTCACATTTTACGATGTCGCAGCGGCGTAATATGGAGTCACGCTCTTTCGATCAGGCGATGGATGACTTGCTGCAACCGGACGAATTGGCCCGCGACCGCGAAGCGATTCCGCCAGATTATGCCGAGGGCTACATGCAGGTGAATGCAGAGGTTACCCGCTTTTATCTGGTGTGGAGCGAGTATGCGCGGGCGCTTAACCGGTTCCTGCAATATTTCCCCAGAGAACAGTTGCTGGTGCTGTATATGGAAGACATGCAGCGCGAACCTCAGATCGCTATCGCTTCGGTCATGACCTTTTTAGGTCTAGATCCGGATTTTCAGCCCCCCAATCTCGGCAAGGTCTATCACAAGGGCGGAGGGCAACAGATCATTCCTGCCGCCTGGAAGGAGCAAGTGAAACGTCATCGCTTGTTCCGTCTGGTTTGGGATCGGGTTCCGCCACGCACCCGGGGGATCATCAACTACTGGTATGATCAGTTCAATGTGCGGCAGATCAAGGACGCTGACGTGCGTGTTCCAACCCCTGCGGTCCGCCAGCGGCTGACGGCGCATTTCTGCGATGATGTGCGTCAGGTCGAGAAACTTGCGGGCAAACCAGCGCCCTGGCGCGATTTTCTCTGAGAAGACCGTGCCATGAATCCGTTAAACACTGTGACCTTGGTGCTGGGGATTCCAATCGATGATTTAACCTTGGAATTGGCAGTCCAGCGAACGCTCGGATTAGCCGATGCCTGGCGGCAGGATGGCCGTCCGCGTCAGATTGCTACAGTCAATGTGGATTTTTTGACGAATGCGTTGGGCTGGATGCCGGACGCTGCGCCGCGTCACCCGGAACTCCTGGAAATTCTGCGCCGTGCTGATTTGGTCACAGCCGATGGAATGCCGGTGGTGTGGCTGGCCCGGATGCTGGGAACGCCGCTCAAGGGCCGGGTGACCGGTGCTGATCTCGCTCCAGCCTTGGCCAGGGCCATGGCGCAAAGCGGACATCGTCTGTTCCTGCTCGGCGGGTGCGGCGATATCGGCCAGCAAGCGGCGGATAAGCTGCAACAACAAAATCCCGGCTTACAAATCGTCGGGGTTTATTCGCCCTTTGTGCATACCGAGGGTGAAGCCATGCTGGATGCTGAAACCGATGATGCTGAAATCGTCGAGCGGATTAATCAGGTCGAACCTGACGTGCTGTTGATGGGGTTCGGTAATCCGAAGCAGGAAGTCTGGTTCCATCGTAACCGCCACCGGCTCAAGGCTGGCGTGAGCATCGGCATCGGCGGTACGTTTGAATTCATCGTGGGCCGTGTGTCGCGGGCGCCTGTTTGGATGCAACGCACCGGTCTGGAATGGATGTACCGGATTACCCAGGATCCGAAGCGGCTGTGGAAACGCTATGCAATTGGATTGATGAAGCTGGCGGTGATGGGGATTCCTCTGGTGCTGTACTATCGATGGCAGCGGTGGTTGCATCCGGCCGGCCCGCCCGCAGCGGTAGCATCTTTTGCCGCAACCATCCACACTCCCAACCCTCCCCTGCAAGGAACACCAGAGTTAGAGACTTTTCTAGTCCTGCCGGAGCAAGTGGACGCTGCTTGGGTGCAAGCTCAAGGTGTGTTAAACACAGTCTCGACTACCGGTTCTAGCGGCCTGGCCGTGGATTTCACCACGGCGCGCTTCATTGATTCTACCGCCCTTGGTTATCTGGTCCGGCTGTGGAAGTCGGCACAAAATGCCAAACGTTCAATCCGGTCGATTGGTCTGGAGGAGACACCCGCCGCTAGCCTATTGAAAATGACCCGTACCTGGGATTTGTTCGCCGAGCCCTTGGGTCGTCCGTTAACTCCCAGCCGGGTTGATGCTTCTTGCTCCACAATGGATGGATTGGTGCAGTTTGCTGAACCGGTAGCCGGCGCCGTCATTGTCTGCCTGCATGGCCGTTTGGACGCGGACCGGGCCGCCGGTCTGGATTTTAATGCATTGGCTTTGTCCTTGGGCGATGGCGATTGTGTTCTGGATATCTCGGACTTGCAATTTGTCGATAGCACCGGTCTGCGGCTGTTTTTCCATCTTCAGCGCCGCTTCAATGGCTGTGAGCGGGAATTGATTCTCTGCGGCATACAGCCCTCTGTACAGCAGCTTTTGGAAATCACCCGGCTGATCGGTCTGTTCCGTCATGCGTCTGATCGAGGAAGGGCTTTAGATTTAATTGCTGCGCGCCACAGTGAAAACAGCGAGCCAGAATCCCATCTTGACTACAGCGTGCCCGGTTCATGGTGGGATCGTCTCCTGCAAGTTTTGTATTTCGCTGCCTACCGGGCGGAAATGGCCGTCAATTTTTTCATCCGGCCCCGGGTAGAAGGCGCTTATGTCGCGGTTTGGCAAGGCGATCGGGTGTTGCTGATTTTAAATAGCTATAAATCTTATTACACGTTGCCTTGCGGCAAAATTAAGACAGGTGAGGCTCCGGTGGAAGCGGCCCGGCGGGAGTTACGGGAAGAGGTTGGGCTGGATTTGAAGCAAGGCGATTTACACAAGAGTTTCTCAACAGTGAACCATAGTGAATTTAAGGAGGATCATATTCATTTGTATGAGGTGTTTCTGGACGTGCCTGTAGAGATCCGCCCGGATGGCCGGGAAGTGATCTGGGCCGGATTCAGGAAACCGGGGGAAGCGGTTACGCTACCCTTGTTTCCACCGGTAATGACCTATCTTCTGCAAAAGATCGCAGATGCGCCAGGCACAGGCAGTTGATGCCATGCAAATCCTCATTGTGGACGATGATGTGGCTATCCGCCGCATCTTGGCTGCTATGTTGCAAAAATGGGATTTTGACGTTATCCAGGCAAACGATGGCGAAGAGGCATGGCAACTCCTTCAGCACCAGCCAGTCAGCTTCATTCTCAGTGATTGGATGATGCCTCAGCTAAATGGCATCGAGTTATGCCGCCGGCTGCGCGCTGCTGGATTGCCTTACTATATCTATTTCATCCTGCTCACCGGTAAAGATCAGAGTGATGATCTCATCATGGCTCTTGAAGCCGGTGCCGATGATTTTCTGACCAAGCCTGTGAATGCCAAGGAGCTGCGAGTACGCATCAAGGCTGGAGAACGGGTGTTGCGTCTGGAAAAGGCGCTGCTGGCGCAGAATCAAGCATTGCAACAGGCTAACCAGGAATTGGCAGCCAGCCAGGAGCGTGTCCAGCGTGATTTGCAGGCGGCGGCAAGCATTCAGCAGGATCTTTTGCCAAGTTCGCCACAGACAGGCTTGCCGGTTGGTCTGGCGTGGGCTTTTCTTCCAGCGGAAGAACTGGCGGGGGATATCTTCAACTTTTATCCCCTGGATGAACGGCATCTGGGTTTCTACTTGATCGATGTCTCTGGTCATGGTGTTCCAGCCGCCATGCTATCGGTGCATTTGGCCAAAATTCTGTCGCCGGAACCGCGTCCAGATAGCCTGATCCGGCTGCCGGAAAGCCCATTAAATACCAATCAACATACTGATTCTACAGGTTTTTTTAATTTGAGACGGCAAAAAAGGACCGGGCCGGCTATCCGCATGGAATCCTTCAGAAGCCCGGTTGAAGTGGTGACCCGTCTGAACGGAAATTTCCAGGCTGATGACCGTAACATGATGTATTTCACTATGATTTACGGCATCATCGATACGCAAAGCGGCCAAGGTTCCTTGTGTCAGGCGGGTCATCCCTACCCATTGCTTTGCCGTAGCGACGGCTCGATAGAATCGCTCGGCGAGGGCGGTTTTCCGGTGGGCCTGGTTGCGGAGGCTGATTACGAAGCTGTCGATTTTCAGTTGCGGCCCGGTGACCGCTTGTTGCTGTATTCAGATGGTGTGACGGAATGTGTGAGTCAGGAGAATCTTCAGTTCGGTACGGACCGGTTGAGGCAAAGCCTGTGCGATGCGCGACGGTCATCTCTGCAAGACGCCATGGAGCAAATCAAAAATGCTTTAGTTGCTTGGAGTCCGCGATCTTCAGGAAAAATATCTTTTAGCGATGACGTCTCCCTCCTGGCTATTGAGTTATCTGCTGAATCCTGAGTGAAGGTGGTGGCAATCATGGATTATGTTGTTTATTTAGAGCCGTCTGACAAGATCATGATGGCCCGGGTTGAATTGAAACGATTGACTGCTGATGTGGCTCATCAGATTTTTGCGGAAATTTTGCAGGCGGCGAGCAGTACACAAGCCCTGGCGATTGATCTCGCTACCGTTGATTTCATGGATAGCACTGCAATCGGCGAGCTGGTTTTTCTCGGTAAAAAACTGCGTAATGGCGGGATAACCTGCACCATTGCCGGTTTAAAGCCGCATCTCATGGGCTTGGTTAGGATGATGCGTCTGGAAACCATCATGCATTTCAGTGAAGATACCGATGCCGGTATCAAGGGATTGGTCAATAAACTGAAGATCGAGATGCCCAATTCATGAATAGCGACGATAAAACCCTCATGCTGGAAATTGATAGCCGGCTGGACTGCGTGGCTCTGGTCGGTATCAGCATCCGGGCGCTTTGCCTAGAGTACGGTGCGGATGAAATGACGGCTTATCAGGTGCAGACATCCACCGTCGAGGCAGTTAACAACACTATTATTCATGCCTATAGCAATCAATCAGGCCACCCTGTATGGATTCGCTGGAGCCTGGCTGATAAGCGGTTGACGATCCAGGTGAGTGACGAGGGGATGACGATGCGGCAACTGCCGCCGGATATTGAACCGGAACCGGACGCGGAAAGCGGGCGCGGTTGGTGGATCATGCGCCAGTGGATGGATAGTGCAGAATACATGACAGATTCAGGCCGTAACACATTGGTATTAAGCAAAAGCATTTCAAATAAGCACTAAATCAAATATCAGCCGCTAACGGAGGCTTGAATGAAGCGCCTTCTCTCAAAACAATTTATCAGTCTGTTTTTACTGATTACAGTGTTGAATACATCTATTGCCGTTGCCGCAGAGACTCCAGAAACGATTGAAACATCGTCTTCCAGTTTCCTGACCTTTGGCATTGTCCCGCAACAGTCTGCCAGCCGGCTGGCCAGTCTTTGGGCGCCGGTTTTCAAGTATCTGGAAAAACCGGCTGGAAAACCCATTCATTTCCGTACTGCGACTGATATTCCCGCTTTTGAAAAACGCCTTGCCGCTGGCGAATACGATTTCGCGTACATGAATCCTTATCACTATACGGTATTCAGTAAAAGCCCCGGCTATAAAGCTTTTGCTAAGGCGCGTGACGAGCGTCTTAAAGGCATCATTGTGGTTCGCAAGGACAGTCCAGTTAAAGACCTGAGCGAACTGAATGGGGCGACTCTGGCAGTTCCTTCTCCGGCGGCCTTTGCAGCGAGCATCCTCACTCGTGCTTATTTGTCCAGTATAGGGATTAAATTTACCGCCAAGTATGTCTCCTCGCATGATTCAGTCTATCGGGCGGTAGCGAAAGGTTTATTTACCGCAGGTGGCGGCGTCATCAAAACATTTGAAAATGTGCCGCCTGAGGTCCGGGATCAATTGCGTATTCTATGGATCAGTAAAGGCTACACTCCCCATGCCTTTGCAGCGCATCCGCGTGTGCCTGCGGAAATAGTGGAAAAACTTGCTACGGCCATGAAGACTATGGATCAGGATGCAACAGGCAAAGCGTTACTTGAGGCGATTAACTTCAAAGGCGTGGACGCCGCCTCGGATCCGGATTGGGATGACGTGCGTCGTCTCAATATCCAGCTGCTTGATGATTTGGTTGAGGATGATTCTTGAGTTTCCGGCGCAAAACCATTCTCGGCATTGCTCTAATTGAAATCATATTGCTGCTGATTCTCATCAGCAGCGGCCTAAGTTTTCTCAAGTCCTCGAATCAGGACCAGCTTATTCAGCGTTCCCGCATCACCGCCCGGTTATTCGCTGTCAGCACCAAAGAGGCGATTCTGACCACCGATCTGGCATCGCTGGAGTCTTTTCTCAACGAAGTATTAAGCCATCCTGAAATTGTGTATGCGCGGGTTATAGGTGATGGCATAGTGCTTGCCCAAGGCGGCGATCCTGTGGCGTTGCACCGGCCATTCCGAGAAGATGACCGGCTAGAATCGGTGCAGGATGGCGTCTTTGACATTCACGCTGATATCCACGAAGGCGGACGGCAGTTCGGGCGTGTCGAAATCGGTCTTTCCACCCAGAGCATCAAAAAGGTGCTGGACGATGCGGTACGCTGGGCCACGGCCATTGCTGTGGTGGAGGTGATTTTAGTTGCTGTCTTTTCGTTTGCGCTGGGCACGATTTTGACCCGCGAATTGAAAAAATTAAAAACGGCATCGGAGGAGATTGCTGAACGCGGGCCTGGTTTCCAAACCGAAGTGGCTGGCAGCGACGAAATTTCCGGGGTCGCTCGATCATTCAACCGCATGTCTTTGCAGCTAGAAAGATCATATAAGGAATTGGTGGATGCACTCGAAGCATACCGCCAGATGGCGAAGATCGCAGCTAGTAATGAGGCTAAAAATAAAGCCATTTTGTCAGCGACGCTGGATGCGATTATCACGATTAACCGGGAAGGCCAGATCATTGAGTTCAATGAAAACGCCCAAAAGATTTTTGACTATACACCGGCGGAAATCATTGGGGCGTCTCTGGTAGAAACCTTGATACCGGAAGAATACCGCGCGGCGCACCAGCAAGGGTTCGCTCGCTTCCTCGCTACTGGAGAAGGCCCCGCCCTCAGACAACGCTTGGTTGTGTCCGCACTGCACAGGCAAGGGCATGTTTTTCCGGTGGAACTGACTATTTCTCCTATCGAAACCGAGGACGCGCTGCTATTTACCGCCTTTCTTCGCGACATTACCGAACAGCAGAACACAGCGCGGGAGTTGCAACTCGCCGCTCAGGCGCTGGAAGCAGACGAAGGCATTTTTATCACCGATGAGCATGGCCAAATTCTACGGATCAACCAGGCGTTTACGCGTATCACCGGTTACTCTGCGGAAGAAGCCTTGGGAAAGAATCCGAGGATGCTCTCTTCCAAGCAACACGATGAAACTTTCTACCGGGCTATGTGGCAGCGTATCGAACAGGATGGCAGCTGGCGGGGGGAAATTTACAACAAACGCAAAGATGGCAGTGTCTATCCACAATCACTGAGCATCACGGCAGTCAAGGATACGAAGGACAAAGCGACCCACTATGTGGCGCACTTTGTGGATATCAGCGAACACAAAAAGAATGAGCTATCGTTGAAGAAGGCAAGACGGCTGGCGGAAGCGGCTAATGAAGCCAAGAGCCGCTTTCTTGCCACCATGAGCCACGAAATCCGCACGCCGCTCAATGCGATCATTAACATGAACACCCTGTTGCTGGAATCTGAACTGAGCCAGGAACAGCGGCAGTTCGCACTTGCGGCGGTCAACGGTGGCCAATTATTGCTGGCATTACTAAATAATGTGTTGGATTTTTCCAAAATCGAAGCCGGCAAACTCACATTGGATGAGCACTGGTTTAACCCATTGAAGGTGGTTAACACGATTGCCGAGCTTTTCAGCGGCGAGGCGCAAAATAAAGGCATTGAAGTCGTCGTGATTGCCGCCAGACAGGTTCCTGCCGAGTGCTTTGCCGATGGTTTGCGTTTCAAACAAATACTAACCAATCTGCTAGGGAACGCGATCAAATTCACGAATAGCGGCGGGGTCACGGTCCAGCTTGACTATCAGGTTTTGCATGAGGCTCAATCGGAGCGATTGCATCTGGTAGTGGCTGATACTGGCATTGGTATTCCGGAGGAGCAGCAGGCCCAGTTATTCGGCGAATTTGTCCAAGCCGATAGCACGGCAACCCGCCGGCATCAGGGTACCGGTTTGGGATTAGCGATCAGCCAGCGCCTGGTTCACTTGATGGGCGGTGAGATTGAGTGTTTCAGTTGCAGAGGAGAGGGCGCGCGTTTCAGCGTGGATATTCCGGTGCGCGGGCGCGGTAAGGAAGGCAGGCACCTCGACGGCGTTCTGGAAATACTCAAAGGTGTTGAGGTGCTGGTCTATAGCCAAAGCCAGCTTATACGCAGCAGTCTCTGCGAACAATTGTCCTGTTACGCGATCACTAGCAAATCCTTCGATTATCATGAGGCGCTGGAACGGCAATTCAGCGGCCTTGATAGCCGCTCACGGGTGGTCGTTATGCTGGATACCCCAATGGGTATTTCGGTGATGAGGGAAATGGATTATATCAGCGCACTACCCCGCCGTTATCCACAACTGCGTTTCGTGCGTCTGGCGCCAATGAGCGAAGTTGGCGCTATCGATGCCTCGAAGCAGATGGGCTTCCGCTCCGTTGTGCGTAAACCGGCTCAAGCAAGCAGCTTGCTACGTTATCTGGCAGTAACGCTCGACGCTTCGCGGCGCTTGCCAAACCCGGCGGAATCTGTTGCCGTAGAACCGCTCTCCGGGAACCTCTATGTCGATCCTGCCCAGATTCTGCTCGTGGAAGACAGTGCAAGCAATGTCGCGATAACCCGTGCTGCCTTGCATCAGGAAAATTATGAAATCACCGTTGCCTGGAATGGCCAAGAGGCTTTATATGCGGCCGAGGAAAGAAAATTCGACATCATTTTGATGGATGTCTCCATGCCATTGATGGACGGGCTGGAGGCGACGCAACGAATCCGGCAAGGCCGTTCGCTCAACAACGCTACGCCCATTATCGCTATGACCGCTAATGCCTTCGCGGAAGACCGGGAGCGTTGTCTGAATGCCGGGATGGATGACTTTATGTCCAAACCGATTGATATCAGGAAGCTTCGTAGCATCGTTGAGTATTGGTTACACCAAAAAGCGGTAACACCTGAAGCGAAGCCGGTTGATGAACCGGAGGAGGCATCAGAAGAAACCACCTCTCCAGCCGCTGAGGGGCCAGTATTTGATCCCACCGTTCTTGATCAATTAGCTCGCGACACATCGGAGGAGCTATTGCCTGAGTTAGCAGGGATTTATCTGGAAGAAACGCGCAAGCGCATCCCAACATTGCATCGGCTGCATCTTGAGGAGAATTTTTGTGACTTAGAGATGCAGGCCCATAGCCTAAAAAGCGGGGCAGGCGCCTTCGGTGTGCTCAGACTGCAGCGTTTAGCTTTTAGTTTGGAACAGGCGGCCAGGGCAGCAGACAGATCGCAGCTTACAGCGCTCATGGGCAAACTGGAGGAAGTTGCCGAGACTGGACTCCGCGCACTTGAAGCGTGCCTGGTTAAAAAGACTGTTTAGCCACCTCTTGCTTAACGTAAGGCGCTGATTAGCGGATTTCGCCAGATGGAGTTCCATTTGGGATTGAAAACTCAGGATTCTTTCTCTCGCGCCCGTGCCTGCGCTGGCCGGGTCAGCAGCCGGTCGGCATAGGCGTCTAACGAGGCATGGCCAAACGGCAATTTAATAGCACGCGCCCAAGCCAAAGTATGCGCAGCGAGGATATCAGCGGCGGTGAACCGGTTTCCTGCTAGATATTCCCGTTCCCCCAGGCCGGTTGCCAGCACTTTGGCAGCTACGCCAAATTCCCAGATTGCAGTCTCGATGATTGCGGGCACTCGATGTTTTTCCGGCAAGGCAAAGCGATGTTTAGCGATGGTCCATAATGGCTGCTCTAATTCGCTCAGCACAAAGAAACACCATTGATTGTATTGTGCACGTTCCGGGGAGTTGACGGGCGGGGTCAGACCGCTGCCGGGAAAGCGGTCGCCGATATAGGTGCAAATCGCCGCTGACTCGGTCAGGATCAAATCGCCGTCTACCAGAGCGGGTACCTTACCGCCGGGATTGATCGCTAGGTAATCCGGTTTCCAGCCTTCACCAGTGAACAGGTCGATCTTATGGTAATCGTAGGCAACGCCTGCTTCTTCCAGTGCCCAGATCACTCGATTGGAGCGGGAATTGGGGCAACCATAGACCTTCAGCATGGGGTTATCCTCGGTATGTGGTTTAGGAGCAGATAGATCTTGCGCCGCCTGAGTCAATGCGATCTGCTTTGGATTAGGCCCTGGCCCGTAACCCAGCATTTTGATCATGTTGAGTTACGCGCGTCGCTTGCTTTGCAGACCGGGCTGGAAGCGCGTCCTGCTTTAGCGGAGATAGGCTCCATCTGTTCCGATTTTGCCTGGTCCGTTGAGTACATAGATGCCGGCAGAGTTGCCACGCACATGGAAAGATAGATGCCCATCGCCAACGTGGATTTCATGGCCGGTGACCGCATCGCGGTAAATGCCATTACGAATCCCGCCAACATTGACGCCTTGATCGCCGCCGATCGCCAGCCCGACGGCCACATAGCTTTCCCCGTAGTTATGATCGCGAACGAAGCTCATGCCGCTGCCCCATTCGTTCAAGTGGCTCATTGCGCCTTTTTGCAAAGCGGGAATGCTGCGGCGAATTTGGTTCAAGCGTTTGATGTGTTGATAAAGCGGGTGACCTTGCGTCGCGGCGATCTGTTCATCGGTGAGGTGGCCGCCGAAGTAGGCGCGGCCGGTCTGGTCGAGGGTGTCGTCATTGCCGATCACGTCCTGCGGCGCGCCCTTCATGAACTCGATTTCTTCGCCGTAGTACAGGCAGGGAATGCCGCGGACCGTCCATAGCAGGTTGTAGGCGGCTGCCGCCATCCATTGTTCACCCTTGAAGCGGAAGCGGAAGTCATTGTCCGGACCCACATCATGGTTTTGCAGGAAGGTGACCAGGGTGCTGGCATTGCCGTAAATCCAGTCCATCTCCAGTACCCGGGCAACGCCGTCATAGCTGCCCCGGCTGAGGTTGTCGCGGAAGGTAGAAAACAGGCCAAAATCAAGCTGCGGGAACCCGGAGTCGCCCCCGGAGTTCGGGTCACGGGGATCGTGGCCTAAGCGGGTGTACCACCACGGGCGGATGAAGGAGGGGCCATTGTCGCCGCCGCCCAGATCGCCCCAGCCGTAACCCTTGACCAGATTTTCGCCGAACACAAACAAGCCCGGCTTATGCGCCTTCCAGGCATTGACATATTCCAGCAGATTGTCGCGCGGGACGTGCTTAACCGTGTCGATGCGCAGCGCGTCTACTCCCATGTCAAGATAGCGATTAATGGAGCTAACCAAGTAATCCTTGACGTTTTGCCGGTCTGTGGCCAAGTTGATGCAGTCGCCGGCAATATGCTTCAACTGCACCGCTGCGCTTTCCCAGTCGCCGCCGCAGATGAAGCCATGCTGCATATACCATTCGGGATCAAGCGCTTGGGCGTCGATGCCGAAGAAACGGCCTGGGTTATAGCCGGGCTTGGGCACGGTCTCGCCAGTCTTGGGATCGACCAGCGGAGTCTGACCCTCTGGGTCAGAGGTGTGCCGTTCCTGGTACCACGCCGGTGCAGCTGGATTGTCGATGTCATCCCGGTTCGGCCACGCGTAATTGCCCAGGTTGCCCTGGTAGGGACCATGATTGACCTGGCCATGCCCGGAGCCTTGCGGGATATAGTACTTGATTGGTAGATGGTCGATGTGGACCTTGCCGCGAATGCCGTATTGGCACGAGTGGTTAACCACCACGTCCTGAATAATCTTGATGCCGCGTTTGTGTGCTTCGTCGATTAAATTCTGATAGGTAGCGTCTGGGGATTCCAGCCGGGGATCGATGCGGGTCCAGTCGTAGGCATGGTAGCCGTGATAATCGAGACCGCTGCGGTTTTCCACCGGTGGCGTGATCCAAATGGCGGTGAAGCCTAGATCACGGATGTAATCCAGCCGCTGGATCAGGCCCTTGAAGTCGCCACGCCAGTGAGGGTCTTCCGGCTGGCCGGTTTCGCGATTGAACTTAATGCGGTCGCGGCAGAAGAAACTGGTGCTGGGGTCGCCTTCGTAAAAACGGGCCGTCAGCAGGAAGTAGATCGTTTCCTCGCGGAAGTCGCCCAATGGGCCTGCGGGGTCAATAGGACCACGGGGCAGCGGGTCAACCGCGACTTTGGGAGAAGCGGACGGTGCGGGATTACCGGCGGTGCTGCCGGGAGAATCATCAGGTTGCTGATCGTACCATTCGCCATTCCGGTAAAATCCATCACGCTCCCGGCGCAGATCGCTGGTTTGCCAGCCTTGACCATCGCTGAAGATCAAGCTGGCGGCCTTGATTCCCTCAAGGCGATGCATGAACCAGCCGTCATCGCTGGGGATCATGCGAACACCCGGCCAAGAGGTAGCTGAACCACCTGGTTGAGCATTCCAGTAATGGATATAAACGCTGTCCGCCCAATCTGCGGGCTTCTTGAAGTACACGGTCAAGTCGGTCATTAACGATATTCCAACAGGGTAAGCGAGTGGCGAATGAATGGCATGAATTGTAGCGGCAATTCATCGGGAAATCTGATTAGTAAAATTTTTGGCCTGACAACGCTAGGGATCGGCACGCTGTGCGGTTGGCAAAACACGTTAGATTCGATCATCAGTTGTTAGCCCTCTGGTAACTCTTGCAAGAAGCTTTCAAATGGCGTATCAACGCTTTCGAGTTTCCAAATAGCCGGCTCAAAGGGTCAGCCTCCGGGTCGCTTGAGATTCTTAAGAAAACGTTGAGCGGGCCTTTGCTCTGTCTACAAATCAATCGGTTAGCTTTACAGCCGCCTCCTAGCTTGAGGGGTTCCATACGAACCGTTGAAGAACCGGTCCATTAGTTGATGAACCCCCGAATTTACTTTACAGCCGCTGCGCCGTTCGAAGCTGCCCGCCAGTTGGATCTGCTGTTTTCACCGGAACACCGGGAACACCGGTTGCACGGGCATAGCTTTTTAGCGCGGGTCTGGGCAAAGTTTCTACCCAATGACCTGCCTTTTCCGGGCATTGAAACGGATGTCCTGGCCGAACGGCTACAGATGGCGGTCACACCGCTGAATTACACTTTGCTCAATGGCCATTTGCCGGTGCCAACTGACGAGAACCTGACCCGCTGGATCCGGGCGCGGTTAGAGATGGTGGAGGTAGAGCGGGTCGGCGTTCAGAGCACTTGTGATCAAGGCGCCGATTGGAGCCAAAGCGGTTCTGTGCATCTTTGGCGGCGATTTCGCTTTGAAGCGGCGCATCAGTTGCCGTCTGTCCCTCCCGGACATCCCTGCGGGCGAATGCATGGGCATGGTTTTGCGGTAATCTTGCATGCGTGCTTGCCTGCTTCATACGAACTCCTTGAAACCCAATGGGCACCGCTGCATGAGCAATTGCATTTGAATTGCTTGAACGAGCTGCCGGGGCTGGAGAATCCAACCAGCGAGCGACTGGCAGCCTGGTTATGGCAGCGCGTGAAGCCTCAATTGCCGGCTTTGTCGTGGGTGACAGTGTATGAAACGGCAACGGCCGGTTGTCATTACGATGGCCGGTATTATCGAATCTGGAAGGAGCGTTGTTTTGAGAGCGCTTTGCGTCTAAGTAGCGCCCCGGAAGGCGATCCCCGCCGGCGGTTACACGGACATAGCTATACGTTGCGCCTGCACCTGACTGCACCGCTGAATGAGGTGTTAGGCTGGACGGTGGACTATGGGGAGGTCAAGGCTCTTTTTGAGCCGCTCTACCAGCAACTTGATCATCACCGGTTGGATGAACTGGCTGGATTAACCCGAGGACCGGCGCTCGCAGGGTTATTGGATTGGATGCGTGAACGGATGGGGGCAGTATTGCCGTCATTGGATCGGATCGATCTGGAGCAGACGCCTGGCTGTGGCGCAACGCTCTGCTGGGGCGGTGAGAGGCCCGTACTGCCGGGGTAAATGATGGGCTATACCGTTAAGGAAATTTTCTATACCTTACAAGGCGAAGGCGCTCGAACCGGACGCCCAGCGGTGTTTTGCCGGTTTGCCGGTTGTAATTTATGGAATGGGCGGGACATTGACCGGGCCTCAGCAGTCTGCCGGTTCTGCGATACCGATTTCATGGGAACCGATGGGATCGGTGGAGGAAAGTTCGCTACGCCGGAATCGCTGGCCACTGCGATTGCTGCCTGCTGGCCATCAGATGTGCGGCGCGCCCGTCCCTATGTCGTCTGCACTGGTGGAGAACCGTTGCTGCAATTGGACGGGCCGCTGATCCTTGCGCTGCATACCCGAGGGTTTGAGGTGGCAGTGGAAACCAACGGTACACTACCCGCGCCGCCAGGATTGGATTGGATCTGTGTCAGCCCCAAGGCGGCGGCACCGTTGCGCCTGGTCTGGGGCGATGAATTGAAGCTGGTCTATCCGCAGTCTGAACCAGAGGCGCAACCGGAGTGTTTTATAGAGCTGGATTTTGCGCATTTCTTTTTGCAGCCATTGGATGCTCCTGACCGGGAAGTCCATACCCAGGCTGCGATTGCTTATTGTCTGACCCATCCGCAATGGCGATTGAGTCTGCAAGCTCATAAGATACTAGGAATTTCTTGATATTGAGGTCTGTTTGCCACAGACGGATGAAATGGGTTCTTCCAGGGTTCTTCTGGAGTTGAGCACGATTCCGCTGGTTTTTGCAGGACTGGGGTTATCCCCAATTTCTGTGGATGAAGTGGCCGGTGACTAAGGCGATTATCAAGTAAACAAATTGCTTAGCGCGAAAAGTAATGCCGCCTAAAAAAGCATCGATGAATTCTTTCCGCCGGATTGACCCTTCGATTGCCTTCCTGCAAGGCGTTGCCGCCTGAATGGCAAGATGCGCGGACGGCCTTGGAAATCCCCGTTCCTACGAGTGGCTGGTGTCGTTGCGGGAACTAGGTATGCTTTTAGCATGGCTGGCAGGCTAGATTTCACCGGTTAGATGGTATCAGGAGGGCTTTCCATGTTTTTACTCCGCATCGCAGAAGACTGGGCTTCCCAGATCAGCCGCATTCGTGATGCCCATACGGATGACACCCATCTCATCCGTTTTGACAATACCTACTATCGCCTGTGCCGTCCGGGTCCGGAGACCTTTAAGGTAACGGTTGCGCCGGGTATCGGGCGTGTGGAGGAGGGTATCACGCTCACCCTCCAGGTTCGTGATCTTTATGTCACGCATATAGGCACCCAATTATTTGGGCGCTACGCCAGTACCCTGGATCGTCTCGCGCCACAAGCGCTGACCCTCGACCAAGTCGTCCATGAGTTACCTACGGCGCAGGGCGATCGTTTATTCGAGTGGCAATCCTTGCTGGTGTTCTGTGTGGCCGAATCACTGCGCAATGATCTGATTGCAATGGCCGTCGGCCAGATGATCAGCGCGACGATGGGGAATCCGGTCCTGCGGGGTCCAGCGGCCCAACTGCCGGTTCGTGATTACTTGCCTATCGCCCGCACCTGGGGTCAAGGCAGCGATGCTGTTTTTCAGGCATTTTCCCCCCAAGCTCAGCGGATTGTCCTCCGTCCCCGGTCTCAACTGTCGCTGGTGGAACGCCGGTTCTATGAGCGGGTGGATGAGACGAAAATCCCCTCTCATTTAGTGCGGAGTGCCCGGACGATTAAGGTCCTCAAACGGCCTGGCTAATCCATGACGATGCTGGGATAACTCACAGTATGATTGTGATTTTCTGTGCTGTGGGCGTTCGCTGAGTCCGGCTGGATCACCCCTGGCCCGGACTTGGCAAGCGGTCGCCGCTACCTCCGGCTGGTCGGCAGATCTCAGCGATGACCAGATTCTACAGCGATTATTGAGACTGAACCTGGTCCGCATAGGGAGAGGCTGATGAGTAGCCGGAGGTAGCAAGGAATTGTTCTACTTTCAAGCCTGTCAGGTGTGTACGCTCATCCATTGTGTTGTCTGTAGGTTTAGCCTTGTTTTTTCAATGGCCTATGGGCGTGTTTCCACTGAAATTAGGATAAAATAAAATATTTTGTTCAGTCTAAAGTGTGGATGATTTTCTTTTCGGGCTATTTTTAGGCTCTTGGAGTCAGCCAATCTGCTACAATTTAAGCTATCTTGTGGTGACCACCGTAAGATTTTGTCTTTCTTTAATTTTTATAAAAGCTCTCTTCGGGTATTTTTAGGCTATGGCTACAGCCAGTCAAATAAAGGCTCTCCTACAGAGCCATCTGAGGGGAGATGATGAGCGATTTATTACAATCGCTACTCAAGTTGCTGCTCATGAGGCTCAGCAAGGTCATACCAATCTTGCTAATGAGTTGAAGCAGCTCATTGACGAAGCGAAGGCTAAGAATAGTCCAGCGCGGAATAACGTCTTTTCTGTCATCCAGCCAAGATCGGAACTGGCTGCAATACTGGCTGTATCACAACCCCGCTTGCGATTGGTAGACCTGACATTTTCGTTGAGACAAAAGAAGATATTCGAGCGAATTATTCATGAGTACCGGCAACAGGCAAAACTGCGGAGCCATAATCTTGAGCCACGCCGCAAGCTTCTGTTTTATGGTCCGCCTGGAACGGGAAAAACAGCAACGGCTTCTGCTCTGGCTCATGAGCTTAAATTGCCGCTCTTCACTATCCGTCTTGATGGATTAATTACCAAGTTTATGGGCGAAACTGCCTCAAAATTGCGCCTTGTTTTCGATTCTATAAGAACAACCAGGGGCCTTTATTTCTTTGATGAGTTTGATGCAATTGGCAGTGATCGGCATTCGCTAAACGATGTTGGAGAGATACGCCGAGTGCTTAACTCATTCCTCCAATTTTTGGAAGAAGATGAGTCTGACAGCTTGATTGTGGCAGCAACAAATTATAAAAAACTTCTGGATTTTGCTCTTTTCAGGCGCTTTGATGATGTGATTAATTATGAGCTTCCGACACCTGAACAAATACGCCCATTGATTGAAAACAGGCTTGCTTCTTTTTCATGTGATATCAATGATTGGTCGAAGCTTGAAAAACTATCCGTAGGTCTTAGTCATGCAGAGATTACAAGAGCATGTGATGATGCAGCAAAGCTAACAATCTTGGATGGAAAAGAGCATGTCAGTATGAAAAACATCGCTGATATGCTAGAAGAGCGAACAAGAGCAAAAAACAATGTCTGATGAGTCATGCCTGTTAAAAAATATCCTCATATTTTGCTGAAGAACCGAAGCCTTGGGCGACCTTATACCCCAAAGGGTCACCCGGTAACATTGCCACCAGATATCCCGTTTTTCGACCAACAATCCCACGCTGCCGACCTCGATAAAGCTTACAAGGCCGCTTTGAATTCACTGGCAGCGCAATATCGAAGTCACGGACTTGATCAGGCCAGCGTCGATAAGGGTGTAGCCATCGAATTTCAGTTTCGAGCTGGTACGAAAATCGATGTTGCCACTCTTGAAGACGCGCATGGAAAAAAGATTGAGGTACTGAATGTAAAGCTCAACTAGCAGGGCAATCCTGAAAGCGCGATTCTGTATATCCCACCCGAGAGAAAGAAATTTATCCAAAGCCAAATTTATGCCTATGGTGACCCGTCTAAAAATGGTAAATCAGGACCAAAAAACTATAAAAAATACGACAAGACAACCTCAATTGAACCTATTCAAATTGAAAAATTTTGGATCGATAGATCGTCTCTTCCTCAAGATGCAACGAAGACCTGTATATGGGAAGTATGGTTGCGCGAAGAGACATTTGAGACTTTCAGGGCTAGAGCAAATGAGCTTGGGGACATCACCGTTTCCGCTCATTACCTGAAATTCCCGGAACGTCAGATTTGTTCCGTGCGTTGCTCTCTTGAGAGTTTGAAAAAGCTCGAACTCATGACAAAAGCCATTACAGGCTTTCGATTTCTGTGGACGCAGGCAGGATTTTTCGACGCTCTTCCGCCGAGGGAGCAAAGAGATTGGAGCGATGCATTATCTTCACGGCTCACCTTCAACCCGGATGCTGAATACTCGGTTTGTGTTCTGGATACGGGTTTAGCCGTTAATCATCCTCTTCTAAAACCAGCCATTGCCAAGAGTGGAGTCGATAGCTGTAATCCGCAGAATTGGGGTTCAGATGACCATAATGGTCATGGAACTGCAATGGCAGGGATTGCTCTCTTTGGAGACCTAACACCGCTCTTGGAGAGTACGGAAGCCATTGAAATCGGGCACTTGGTTGAATCTGTCAAAGTATTCCCGCCGGAAGGAAAAAACGAAAACGAACATATTGGCTACATCACGGCTCAGGCTATTGGCCGCGCCGAGATCAACCGCCCGGACTTGAAAAGGGTCTTCTGTCTATCGTGGACCATTGAGCACGAAGCATCGACAAAAGATATTCAAATTACAGGGGGGAAGCCAACACCTTTATCCGCAAAAATCGATCAACTTGCATTCGGTGTTGATGAATCAGGGGACTGGCATATCAATGATGACAGAAAGCGTCTTCTGATCGTATCTGCGGGTAATATTGCAGAATCCTTCCGTCCCGATGAATACCCATCAATTAACGACCTGTATGAAATCGAAGACCCGGCACAAGCTTGGAATGTCTTGAGCGTTGGAGCCTATACTGAGAAGACTTTTACGAATGATCCAACCTACAATGAATGGTCTGTAATCGCCGGAATTGGAGAACTTTCTCCAAGGTCGAGAACCAGTGTTTTATGGGGAAAAAGCTACTGGCCCACAAAACCAGATATCGTGCTCGAAGGAGGAAATTATCTTTCCAGTGGAAATTACTTCGAGGATCACCCGGATATTTGCCCACTGACAACAAACAAGGATGGAATATTTTCTCATACGAAGGATACAAGTGCAGCTAATGCGGAGGCGGCCCGGCTTGCTGCTATTCTGGCTTCGCAGTATCCAGGATTTTGGCCCGAGAGTATCCGGGGTCTGCTCGTTCACTCTGCTAAATGGACGCCAGGGATGCTGAATGAGGAATCTTTCAAAAATAAATCTAGGAAAATTGCCCATCTTAGGCGCTACGGGTACGGTGTTCCCCAGAAAAATTTTCTGATGAACAGTTTCTCGAATCGTCCATGCGTTGTCATCCAAGATTATTTGCAGCCGTTTGCGCAGAGCAAATCAAGCCAAAATATCATCTTTAACAATATGAATTATTATGTTCTTCCTTGGCCTAGAGAGAAATTAGAAGCGATTGTCGATCAGGTTGTAAAACTTAGGGTAACTCTTTCTTATTTCATAGAGCCTAGCCCATCGGAACGTCCACCAAAAAATAAATATAGCTACGCTTCCCACGAACTACGATTCAAGCTCAATCGACCTAATGAATTAGAGGATGTTTTTCTAGCACGGATCAACAAAGAACTTCAGATTGAAGAAATAAATGAGGAGCTTTCAGGAGAATACGAGATCAGCGATCAAACCGCTGTTGATGAACAAGACAAATGGCTTCTTGGACCGGAATCAAGAAACAGAGGAAGCTTAATCTCTGATATCTGGCAAGGTACAGGACCGGAACTGGCTACACAAAACTTGATTGCAGTGGTTCCTCAAGTTGGTTGGTGGAAATTTCGGAAGAATTTTCCTGACGCTGATAATGGTCGATACAATCAACGTGTTCGTTATTCATTGATACTAAGCCTAGTCTGCGAAACGGAAGTTGATTTATATACACCCATCACACAGGAGATAGGGATACCAGTAGAAATTATTGTCTAATTAGTTAGGTGGTAGTCTGATAATCGGCAGTATGAAAACATCCCTTGCTATTTAGAGGAAGGAAGCATTCGCGCGCAGGAACGCCGCATAACCTTGCTCATCCAAGGTGCCTGCCGCCAAGCCCAAAACGGCTTGGGCCGCATCTTCCTCGCTTGCGGTGAAGCGATAACCGTTGGGTTCGAGAAACAAAACGCCGGCCATGAAGCCGGTTCGTTTGTTGCCATCGATGAAAGGATGGTTGCGGACAATCTCTGCCGTATAGGCCGCTGCCATATCAATGATGCTGGGCGCCCGTACATAAGCGGAAATCTGCCGGGGCCGGGCAAGCGTGGATTGCAGCAACTTCCTCTCAATTCATGAAGGCAGGCCGTTGATGCGTATCCTTCAAGCACACACCTCCAGCGATATCGAGACCGTGCGCGCCTTGTTCCGCGAGTATGAACGATTCCTGAGCGTCGATCTTTGTTTTCAAGGTTTTGAGCAAGAGCTGGCAACCCTGCCAGGCCGCTATGCGCCGCCTCGGGGCCGCTTGCTGCTGGCTTGGGAGGGCGAGCAGGCCACCGGCTGTGTGGCGCTTCGCCCCCTGGAGGAGGGAGCCTGTGAGATGAAACGGCTGTTTGTGCGGCCCGCGTATCGCGGTCAGGGCTTGGGGCGCATGCTGGCGGCGTGGATCATCAACGAAGCCTCTGCCCTGGGTTACGCTGTCATCCGGCTGGACACGCTGGATACGCTGGATCGTGCGATGCACCTTTACACCACGCTGGGCTTCGAGCGTTGTGCATCTTATTACGCCAATCCGCTACCGGGTGTGGTGTATTGGCAGCGGAGCTTGTTGAGTTCGTCTTCAGCGGGTCCGTGCGCCCACGGTCCGGTTCTATCGGCGTGACATCATGAGAAATGCTCTGTTGTGCCTGGTACTGACTCACTGGTTGCGCGGTTGCTCCGCCGCCCGGCGCGATGCCCATCACCGGTTTTGACCGGAACTACTATCGCGAAGGGTTGCGGATCTGCGATCACCTGGCGGGAAGGTGCCATCCTAACGCCTTAACTGTAACGAGCGCCGATCATAAATCCCCGGATGCGCAGAGCGTGACGGTATGATCTGATCCTCCAATGGCGTGGATGGCCGCGCCGCTTGCCGGATTGCTTCGGGCGAAAAGGTCACGCGGTCACGCATGGCGGCTGCCGTCGTATCCGCTTGAACCTTCTTTCTGGGCGCATCGTACAGCGGGAATTTCCTGTAACCTGTGGAATTGGCATCATACAAAGCGTTGACTCGATTCATCGCGACCAGCTCCTGACTCTCGTGTCGATCACAAAAGGAAGGGCGTATCGCTAACCATTACCGGTCATCGCCCACTTTGCAGTGTTAAAGAGCAGGTCTTATGCCATCGGCTGTTATTTTCTTAATACTTTGTTTTAATGATAATTAATTCTGGGATCTCTGACCCGGAAGTGTTTTCGTCCGGTTCAGTGTGGCCGGATCATGAAACCAAAATGGCCGGATGGGCGGTTGAACCTGGAAGGGTGGCAGGACGTTGCACAGGCTCCGTCTCTTGCTGTGATGTTTGTTTTCAGGAGATGACACAAGCCGGCACATTCATGACGCGGGGTCCTGTACAGTGTGTTCAAGGGCGTTGAACGGGAAACCGCCTGTTCTTCGCTTTGATGGCAGGGGATTTAGTGGAAAAAACCTATGCTTTCTGTCGCGATGGGAATGGTCTAATCTCCCTTGAGGTTCAACTTGGCTATTTCTACCCATCCTTCGATAGGCTGTGCAACGCATTTGGAGGATTAGGTAAAAACAGCCAAGCAGTAACGCCCTTCAATATTTCCTGTAGCAACTGCGATGCTGAACCCCATGCCGCCAATAGGTACGGCAAATGGTCCGGTAGTGTCTGTGCCTAGAACTGCAACTGCGATGTTTGGCGCCATGTTTCCAATACGTATGGCAAACGGTATGCGCATTGGCCTCTTGAATAGGAATAGCTAATCCTGTCAACAGGATAGCAAAAGTGATCAATCCTGCTTGCAGCATTTTCAATATCATGGTTATGACTCCTGATGAGAGAATGGTCAGAGTACAGCTTGAATTTGGAATCCATGCTGAACGGATTTAAATCGCTGCCCAGTAAAAAACCCTGCCAGAGCAGGGTTCTGATAGGGGAAGCATTGTTAGCCCGGCAGCGATGTGACTAGAGCGAGCAGGCGCCCTCGTAGAGAATTTCGACTTGAGCCTGATCGGCGGCGCAGGCGTTGCCGTAGGTAACACCGTTTGCACCGCACACCGGCTCATAGACCGCTGGGCAGAACTCCGGCGCGAGCTCGTATTCATGATAATGCAGGACAATATCTTTGAGGTAAAAATTATCCAGATAGCCCTGTCCGTCGCCATGTTTATTGCGCGAGCAGACCAGCAGATAGTTATCGTCGGCGTGTAAGTATCTGCCTTCGACTACTTGGTGATAGACCTGCCAGCGTTCATGGTCGACATAGGGGAGGGGCCCGATGCGGGATTGCTCGTTACGATCCTGAGAATAGGAATCACAGCCCTCGAAATTACGAGGGATAACGCTGGGGTTCAGATACAGCGCATTCTGCGGCGAAAGGTTGGTGCTGTTGACATTCATTTGCAGCACGACCCGGGCATTAGGATTAAAGTCCTTGGGGATATAGAATTTGAGTAGTATCCACGGTTGGTGATGCTCCCAATCACCTAACAGCACCGGGTCCTTACGGATCACTTTGTAGTCCGAAGCTGCGAGCGCCAGCTCAGCGCCGCCGAGCGCCGTGGCCGCGCCTAAGACCAGTCCGGTAATCCCTTTGGTAATGGCTGTTTGATTCGTGGTCATGTGATCTCTCTCTGATAATTGAAAGGCGGGTCTTGCCTCAAGAGATTTCATGATCCATGCCATTTAATAAAATATGTTCTATATCCTATAGATCGTTAAATATTTCCATCTCCATGCGCTTCAAGCCGGGCTAAACGGTTCATTCCGCCCCCGCCGTTGATAGCAGTGACCCGGTCAATCTGACAGGGAGCTGGCTATACGGATTTTCCCCCGCCGCCATCCGGTCAGCGGGCTAAGCCTACCGGCGATTATGGGTGCCAGCCCAGACGGCCAGGTAGACTTCGCACAGGAACAAGCTCCAGGCTACCACCATCGACCCCATCGTGAGCACGAACAGGCCAGCGACGACTTGGGCCAATTCGATGGACAGCAAGGCTCCTAAAAAGGCGGCGGCCACTACCAGGCAAATCAGCAGCGCCCCGAGTACTGCAAACAGAATAGCGAAATAGATCAGATTGCCCCGGCGGACCAATTGTGCCATCTCTTGCTGCTCGGCCACGGCCTCGCCGGTGAGCGTGCATAACCGCTCCTGCACCACCCGCCGGCGGTCAACGATCCGCGCCAGCCGGGTGGTCAGAATGGTGATCAGTGTGCCCATCGCTACCAGCAGGAAGGCGGGGGCAACCGAGAGTTGAATCACGCGGGTAATATCGGTGAGATGCGCTTCCATCAAAGTCTGTGCTGATCGAGTGGCTTAGTTCCCTGGTTTGGATGTGACGCGACCCTTCAGCGTCATTTTGATATAGCCTGCCGCGGGCGATGGAGCAGGGGCGGAGGTGGATCGCGCGGCGGCCTTCTTCCGGGGCGCTTGGGCCAATGCCTGCTGTTCGGGCGTCACTTCCCCCGCTGGTTGCCCGTTCAGATCATAGCGCGGTCCGCCGGCGGCCAGCGCCTGGCGGTAGCGAAACGCTTGGGTATAGACCTTAAGCGCCCGGCGGAGGTCCGTCCGGGCCACCTCCATCAGCGCCGGATCCACCCCGGCTAGAGCCAGCACCTCCCGGCCCACGCCGATCTTCAAGGGCTTGGGAGTGTGGCGATTGAAGACTGCGGGAAAGAGTTCACACAGCCGATCAATGATCGGATTTACATCTTGGAGCATTCCAGAACCTCGTGGGATCAAAGGCCGTGAGTGTTTCATATTTTGCCAGGCTTAGACAAAGCCGGGCCGGAGTTATCCCCGGCCGCTGTGAATGCGTGCGCGGGATGCAGCGGGCCTGGCTCGCGAGGATCCGCCATGCCGGGTCCGGGAGGCGGGTATCCGTTAGGATAACGTTGGAGAGCCATTGGCCATCCCGCTTCCATAGACTGCGCTAAATCGCCGCGACCCCGCACCGCCCTATAGTCGCGGGTGGAAACTGGGAGTCCGGGGCAGCGAACAAATATTTAAATTTGTTGCCGTCCTTGTATCCCACACCCAGCTTTTTATTGGGTCCCTGCACGAGCTTGATGGTACGGAACGGCTTAATGTGATTGTCAGCGGCTGTGTTAAAACTTTTTTCTGATGTTCCCTCGCCATATTCGACGACGCGCCAATTGACTTGGTCCTTGTCCACCCAGGAAACATGATCCACTAAGGCGATATGCGACCAGGACACGCCATCCTTATGAACGATCAGGACATCGCCAGAACGGGCTTCACTGGCTGCCATGCGTGGTGTCAGGGGAATGTAGTCGAGCGTCTTCACGGCTGCCATGCCCCAGCCGTTCCAGTAGCCGCCGCCCGCGGTATTTTTCAGCACCCGCGCTTCGGTCTTCGATGTGATCACCGCCCAGTTGCTCTGGTGAACTTCGGGAGACAATCCCCAATAATTGCCAACGAATCCATTGCAATCGAGGCTGAAGAATTGCTTTGCATAGGCGGCCATGGACATCGCGGCCGCTGGTTGTCCCGCCACGTCTTTGCCGGTGCCGATCCGCCCAAGCCGGCACGCCAGGCGCAGCACTTCGTGCATTTCGCTTGGTGAGCCTTTGAAGCCAAACGCCCGGCGGATTGACTGCCAATAGAAAGGCTCGCCGGTCTGGATGGGATCGCCCGGCGCGAAAGCAAACCAGTCGTAGTTTGAATGGAGCGACGGTGTATGCTTGATCTTGAGCACGGTCTTGACGGCGGCAATCAGCCGATCGCGCTCCAGAGGAGCAGCGGCCTGATACCGGGTGACGTGAACGGTACCTGCCATCGGCAGGCCGGTAGGACCGAACGCCCGGACGGAAAGATCGTGGTACTGGCGCATATAGTCGCTTGGGCTTTGGCGTGACATGAATGACTCCACTATGGATGGTGAATGGCACTCTTGGGGGTGTACGGTGCGGCTACGGGGAGGTGTGCTCCTGACGATGTGGCAAAGCCCGCACCGATGATGATTGCTGCGACTAAGCCTAGCACCAGCCAGGGCAACCGTTTGCTCGATAAAAAGGCGCGAAAAAGATTATTTTTTAGCATGTTCGTCACTTTGTGCGATAGAGATGGTTCACCAGAAGGCAGGTTCACGGCGCATGTATCTACGCCGGTTGCTGGTTTCTTCCCCTCTTGGTAGCGATTGGTTCAAAAAGAATGAAAGCATAGGCCCTGTTCACGGATGGGGGGATAGGAGCGAAGCTCGCGATCCCGCTTGCTCAAGCAGACAACAAAGTGAATGGGAGGCACGCGGGGCTGCCTTCGGTTTGCCGGCAGGACGGAGCACTACGGTTGAAAGCGCTATCGCTGGCTTGACCGGATGTGGAAGTGCCGTAGATAACGCACGTAGAGAGGGCAAAAAAGGCTGTCGTTGGGGGTGCGCCACCCCGCCGGGGTGCGCTATATGGATTTCATCCGGGTTATGATCATCTGATGATCATCGCCTTGGCCCCGGTAGCCGGAGCACGCTATCTGGCCATTTTGTATGAGGCGGTGCTGTACACTCTCTGCAACTGCACGGCGTATCCTGAAACGCTAAATTCTATGAGAATAAAAGAGATCGGGGAGTCACACGATACAGATTCCCGGTTAATACTCATGTCGTATTGCGGGACGAATTGCCCTGCGGGAGGGCTTGGTTTCTGATCTTGGTGATGCGTTTGCAGCACTTGGCCGTATGCATGCAACAGGCAGAGCGGGTTTAGCCGACGACAAAGTTTCTGACATCCACTTTGATCACCGGGCGTTCCAAGACGGCTGCAATTGCGATTGCATAGTGCTTGGCCCATTCGCCACTCTCTTCGAAGCGCTCCTCACCGCCATGCATAGCGACGTTCAGAATCATGTCAAGCAATAGGATCTTGCCCATCGGATTGGATGGTACGCATTCCATCTCCTCAAATTCCTTGGCCAGCCAAGCACGTGCCTGATCCTTATTCATGCCTTGCATGTCGTCATCATGCAGCATGATCTCGTATTCCCTGTTCGGGTTGAATGATACGATAATGACGTAACTCACATTAATCCCCTTGATGTGGATAGAGTTTTACGAAGGATCGATTATACGGCGTCCAACTTATCTGCTTGCTGTCTTGCCGGTATTTTCCGGGAAGAGTCCCGGTCCACGATTTGAAAGCCCGATAGAAAGCACTAGTTTCTGAAAAACCCAGATCCAAGGCAATATCCATAATACTGCGCTGGGAGTAACACAATTGCTCAATAGCCATGTCTCGCCGCAGAGAATCTTTGATCGCCATAAATGTTTGTCCTTCACTCTCTAACTTACGCCGGAGTGTTGAAGGCGACATATGAAACTCCCAGGCAACCGTCTCAAAATCAGGCCACTCTGAGGCAGGGATGTGCTGCAAGCGCTTGCGGATATGGGCATAAAGACTATGGGCATTGCGGTACTTGACCAGAAAGTTAGCTGGCGCATTGCGGAGAAATTCGCGTAGAGCAGCCTCACTGCGTCGAATCGGCAGGGCAAGGTGCTTTGCTTCGAAGATCAAAGTGGTGCTGGGTGCGCTGAAACGGGTTTCTGGACCGAATAACAACCGGTATTCATCGGCGTGATCAGGACTGGGTTGCGCGAAAGAGGCTCTTAGGATAGGCAGGCGCCGGTTGGTCAGCCAGCACATTAAACCATGTAAGATTATCAGTAGGGTGCCGTGGGCGAACAGCCGGGGTAGCGTCCTTGGGCAATTTAAGATGATAGAGCCTTCCGGGCCTTCAGTGGCAAGCTGACCCCGGGTGTCATCCAGCACCAGCGCCAAGAAATCAAGCGCACGCCGTATCGCTTTTTCAAGCGTCCCAGCGCCGAGCACTGCGAAGCACAATAATTTAAAGCTCCCGTGGCGCATAGGGTGGCTATCGAGTCCGAATAATTCATCGTCCAGGGCGCGCGCTAGGATGTGCCATAAAACGCCATAGTGCGATGCTAATACTCTGGCGCCGGGCAGTTCGAGCAAATCCGGGGAGATTCCGGCGCTGCGCAACATGGCTTTCACATCCAAGCCGCGCTGGGATGCGCCATGGAGCGCTTCCTTCACAAAACAGATCGAGACCGTATCTTTGTCCACAACTTCTTCCTGGCATCTCATCAGTGCCAGTTGCAAAAAACTCCAGGAAAGTTGATAGATTTTCGCATGGAGGGCTATCCAAGCGCTCTTTAGACTTCATTTCGACTCTAGCAGAAAAAACAGTTTCGTCATGCGGGGTGTGGCCTATGGATATCGATAATCAGGTTTTTCTCGTGACAGGGGGGGCTTCTGGTCTCGGGGCGGCCACGGTGCGAATGCTCGCCGCTGGCGGTGGCAAGGTCGTCGTTGCCGATGTGAACCGGGAAGCAGGCGAGGCGCTCGCCATTGAATTAGGTCAAACCGTCCGGTTCATTCTCACGGATGTGGCCAGCGAGGCGAGCGGCCGGGCAGCGGTCGACATGACCACGGACGTATTTGGTGCCCTGCATGGGCTTGTCAATTGCGCCGGCATCGCCCCGGCGGAAAAAGTCCTGAGCAAGGGTGAGCCGCTTGGGCTGGCGGTTTTCGCCAAGGTAGTGCAAATCAACCTGGCCGGCGCGTTCAATATGATTCGCCAAGCGGCTACCGCGATGATACGCAACGCGCCTAATGAAGCTAGCGAGCGTGGCGTCATTGTTAATACAGCGTCAGTAGCTGCTTTCGAAGGCCAGATTGGGCAAGCGGCCTATGCGGCATCCAAGGGGGGTATGGTAGCGATGACGCTGCCGGTCGCCCGGGAGCTCAGCCGCTACGGCATCCGGGTGATGACCATCGCGCCGGGCGTCATGGAAACCCCTCTGTTGCTGAGCATGCCTCAAGAAGTGCAGGATTCGCTGGGTAAAATGGTCCCATTTCCTTCCCGCCTTGGTAAACCCGCCGAGTTTGCTAGCTTGGTTTGCCATGTCTTTGAAAATACCTATCTTAACGGCGAGGTGATCCGCCTCGATGGCGCTATCCGCATGGGCGCAAAATAGGTTTCGCATTCCAAGAAGGATGGACTGATGATCCTTACGCAAGAACAGGAAATGATCCGCGACACCTTGCGCCAGTTTGCCCAGGAGCGGCTGGCGCCCAATGCGGCTGAATGGGAACGCACCCGTACGTTCCCCCGGAACGTCTTGGCTGAACTGGCTGAATTGGGGGTCATGGGTATGGTGGTCCCAGAGCGATGGGGCGGCGCGGGCCTGGATTATCTGTCGATGGTGCTGGCCATTGAAGAAATCGCCGCGGGCCACGGGGCTACTTCCACCATCGTCTGTGTGCAAAATTCGCTTGCCTGCAGGATTATGTTGAACTACGGAACCGATTGCCAGAAGGAACGCTACCTCACCCGATTGGCGCGCGGGGAATGGCTGGGGTGTTTCTGCCTCACCGAGCCCCATACCGGGTCCGACGCCGCTGCCTTGCGCGCCACGGCGCGGCGGGATGGCGGCGATTGGGTGCTGAATGGCATCAAGCAATTCATTACCACCGGTAAGGAAGGCCAGCTTGCTATCGTCTTTGCTGTGACTGATCCGTCCGCTGGCAAGAAAGGCATCTCCTGCTTCCTGGTCCCGACTGGCACGCCCGGTTACATCGTAGCCCGGCTGGAGGAAAAAATGGGGCAGCATGCCTCCGATACAGCGCAAATTATCTTCGATAATTGCCGGATTCCATATGAAAATATGCTGGGTCAAGCAGGGGAAGGCTACAAGATCGCCTTGTCTAACCTGGAAGCGGGCCGGATCGGTATCGGCGCCCAATCTGTAGGCATGGCCCGGGCCGCTTTCGAAGCAGCGGTTCGTTATGCCAAGGACAGAGAGACATTCGGTGCCCCCCTTATCCAGCATCAGGCGGTGTTGTTCCGCCTTGCTGACATGGCAACTCAAATCGAGGCCGCCCGGCAAATGGTCTGGCATGCTGCCAGCTTGCGGGACGCCAACCGGCCTTGTCTGAAGGAGGCTTCCATGGCGAAGTTGTTTGCCTCCGAAATGGCCGAGCGGATTTGCTCAGACGCCATCCAAATCCACGGTGGTTATGGCTACAGTACCGATTTTCCCGTAGAGCGCATCTATCGAGATGTCCGGGTAACCCAAATCTACGAAGGTGCGTCCGATATTCAACGCTTGGTGATTGGCCGGGCGGTGGTCGCCGGCTGATCGTCTGGAGATACACAATGGGACCTTTAAGAGGAATTAAGGTGGTCGAATTTGCCGGACTCGGGCCGGTGCCCTTTTCTGGCATGCTGCTCTCCGACCTAGGAGCAGAGGTCGTGCAAATTAAACGTGAGGCCAACGCTCCGGAAGCTAATTTGTTTGCGCCGGAAAAAAATATTCCCGACCGGGGGCGGCGAATGATCCGGCTCGATTTGAAAACTCCTGCGGGCATAGCGGCTGCGTTGCGCCTGATCGAGTGCGCTGACGTGCTGATCGAGGGGTTCCGGCCTGGTGTCATGGAGCGGCTGGGCCTGGGACCGGCGGTCTGCCTGGCGCGGAATCCGCGGCTGGTCTATGGCCGGATGACGGGCTGGGGTCAAACCGGGCCGCTGGCGCAAACCGCTGGTCATGATATTAATTATTTAGCGTTGTCTGGCGCATTACATGCCATTGGCCGGGCAGACGGCGGACCAACGCCGCCGCTGAATCTGATCGCCGACTATGGCGGCGGGGCCATGCTGCTGGCCGTTGGTCTTCTGGCCGCTTTGATCGAAGCCCGCGGTTCTGGGCAAGGGCAAGTGGTGGATGCGGCCATGACCGATGGTTCCGCCCTGCTGATGGCCGCTATTTACAGCTTGAAGGCAATGGGGTACTGGACCGGTCAGCGAGAGAGCAACTTTCTTGACGGCGGCGCCCATTTCTACGACACCTACCAGTGTGCCGACGGCAAGTGGCTGGCGGTGGGTCCCATCGAGCCTCATTTTTACCGGATCTTGCTCGAAGGCTGCGGCGTTACCGACCCCGATCCCCGGCAGCAATGGCATCCAAAATCCTGGCCGGCCATGAAAGAGCGGCTGCGCGCAGCGCTGCGAACCAAAACCCGCGATGAATGGTGCGCGCTGTTCGCGGGCAGCGATGCCTGCGTGACACCGGTGCTCAACTTGGACGAAGCACCCGCTCACCCGCACAACCAGGCCCGGCAAACTTTCGTCGAGTACGCCGGTCTCGTGCAACCGGCGCCCGCGCCGCGATTCAGCCGCACCCCCGCTACGATTCAGAGCGCGCCAGGATCGCAAGTCGGCACGGCGAATGACTGGTTGACGGAATGGGGTTTTTCCGACGCCGAAATTACCCGGTTCGGGTCCGAGGGGGCGATTTCTCAATCATGAATTTTGCTCCCTGTAATCCACGTTGCTGGCCACAATGATCACGCAGCCTGGATAACCAGGTAAAACAACGAAAATGATTCCTGAAATTTTCACCCAACCAAGGGGTTATCATGACCGCTGACTACGAAGATATTCTGTATGAGATCAAGAACGGTGTTGCCACCATCACGATCAATCGTCCTGACAAATACAATGCCTTCCGCGCCCAGACCTGTGAAGAGATGATTCATGCCTTTCAGAAGGCCAGTTGGGATCGGTCGGTCGGGGTCATTGTCCTGACCGGTGCGGGCAACCGGGCGTTCTGCACCGGTGGCGACCAGTCGGCCCACGCCGGCCACTACGATGGGCGCGGGGTGATCGGCCTGCCACTGGAGGAATTGCAAAGCGCGATCCGCGATGCGCCCAAGCCGGTGATCGCTAAGGTGCGCGGCTATGCTATCGGCGGCGGCCATGTATTAGCGTTGCTGTGCGATTTGACCCTTGCTGCTGAATCGGCCAAATTCGGCCAAGTGGGTCCCAAGGTCGGCTCTGTGGACCCCGGATTTGGCACCGCCTATATGGCGCGGGTGATCGGCGAAAAAAAGGCGCGTGAGGTGTGGTATCTCTGCCGGCAATACACGGCGGCGGAGGCGGTACAGATGGGGCTGGCTAATAAAGCGGTTCCCGATGATGAGCTGGATGCTGAGGTGGATCGCTGGTGCGCGGAAATCTTGGAGAAAAGCCCGGCTGCACTGGAGTTGGCCAAACGCTCTTTCAATGCCGATACTGCCCATATCGCCGGGATTTCGTCATTGGGGCTGAAAGCGGTCAGTCTGTTCTATGGCACCGAGGAATCGCAGGAAGGGGTGCGGGCGTTTCAGGAAAAGCGGAAGCCGAAATTCCGCGATTGATTGAGACCTTATTACGAAGGGTACCGGTAACCGGAGTGAACCGCTATGGCACGCATCTCCCAGGCAGAATTTGAACAACTCGCCCATGAACATGTTCCCTTTGTGGGAATGCTAGGTATTCAAGTGGAAAGCTTGGAAGCGGGCAGGGCAAGTATCCGCATACCCTTTCGCGAGGATTTTATCCGGCCTGGCGGCACGGTGTCAGGCCCGGTGCAGATGGCGCTGGCGGACATTGTGATGTATGCCGTGGTCCTCAGTCTGATCGGCCGGGTGGAACTGGCCGTCACGACGAATCTGACGTGCAATTTTTTGCGCCGCCCCAAGCCGGTTGATTTGATTGGCCGGGGTCAAATTCTCAAATTGGGCAAGCGGTTGGCGGTGGGCGAAGTGTTGCTGTATTCGGAAGGTGAACCCGAACCTGTGGCGCATGTGACCTGCACGTATTCAATCCCGCCAACGGCTCAGGAGCCGGTCGCTATTTTGCCCTCTCCCTAACGATCCTGCCGCTTGGAACATCACCCCGGACGATAAAAAGCAGCTAACGTATTGGGGTGACGAAAGAATCCCAATCTACGCCCTGACAGCGCGCGGGCAGGTCAGCGCAACGGATCATCAAGCACTCTGCCGATAAAAGCGGTGATCGCGCCGGTCACCGCTTGCGGTTGCTCCCTGTGCGGCGAGTGTCGGCAATCGGCAAGCTTGACGAGACTCACGTCCGGCGCTTGGGCAGCGATACGATCGATTTGCTCCATGGTCGCGTATTCATCATTCTCACCCTGGATTGCCAGGACCGGACAACGGATCATCGGCAGGCAGGCCTCGATGTTCCAGTCACGAAAGGCCGGATCAAGCCAGATGTTCTGCCAGGCAGCGAATACGGTTGCTGCATTTTTTTCGGAATGGTAACGAGTCAATCGCTGCCGCAGATCGACCGTATGTGCCAGCTTGGCTGCTTTACGGATGCCGGCAAGGGTGGCATCTTCGACCATGACATGGGGTGCGATCACGATTAACCCTGACAGTGGCGTTTGCGTCTCGCCCGCACACAGTAAAGCAATCGAACCTCCATCCGAATGGCCAAGCAGCAATGGCCGGTCAAGCTCCAGCGCGCTGATCAGGGCGGGCAGTACCTCAATGCCCTGCCGGTGCAGGTAGCGCGGTGTGCGCGGCGCTGGCTCTGGATCGGATTTGCCATAGCCTTCGCGCGAAAAGACGATAGCCTCGCAACCCGAGGCATCGGCTACCTGTTGCGGGAAGCTGCGCCACATCGAAACCGAACCCAGTCCTTCATGCAGGAAGATGATGGCTGGCGCTTTCTCGCGCTGGCGGCTGGAGGACAGCCGTAGGTACTCAAGGCGGATACCGTTGATATCGACTGTTTTCATTGCAGCAGGCACTGAATTGCTAGCACGCATGCTGTGCATTTTGGCTCCTTAGGCATTGTCCGGGTCCAGTCTCTTAATTTAACCGCTTTCAAATAATCCGGGTTTTAGTCTTGTAGCTCGCTCCGGTTAGCGAACGATGCGAGCGCTTCCGGATTGGCCAGCGCCTCGATATTCTTGACCGGCTGGCCATGCACGATATTACGAACGGCCAATTCGACGATCTTGCCGCTGCGGGTGCGGGGGATGTCGGTCACTTGCAGCACCTTGGCGGGGACGTGGCGCGGCGTGGCGCCCTCGCGAATCGTCTGCTTGATCCGGGCGGCCAGCGCGTGATCAAGATCGACGCCTTCTTGAAGTTTTACGAACAGCACCAGCCGGACATCCGCCTCCCAATTTTGCCCGATGACCAGGGATTCGACGACCTCGGATAGTTTTTCCACCTGACGGTAAATCTCGGCAGTGCCGATGCGCACACCGCCCGGATTGAGCGTGGCATCCGAGCGGCCATGGATGATCAGCCCGTCGTGCCGGGTGATTTCGCAGAAATCGCCGTGGCGCCAAACGCCAGGGAACTGCTCGAAATAAGCTGCCTGGTATTTTTTTCCATGAGGGTCGTTCCAGAAGCCGATGGGCATGCAAGGAAACGGGCGGGTGCAAACCAGCTCACCTTTCTGTTCCCGGACGGATTGGCCCTGATCGTCCCACACCTCAACCGCAAGCCCCAGCCCCTTGCATTGAATCTCACCGCGCCAGACCGGCAGCATGGGATTGCCCAGCACGAAACAGGAGATGATGTCGGTGCCGCCAGAGATGGAGGCTAACTGCAAATCTTTCTTAATCTCCGCGTACACCGAATCGAAGCGCTCGGGAACCAGCGGGCTGCCGGTTGACAGGATGGCGCGAAGAGGACGCAGATCGTAATCCTGCCGGGGCTTGAGGCCGGTTTTGGCCAGAGCGTCGAGATACTTGGCTGAGGTGCCGAAGTGGGTCATGCGCTCGGTTTGGGCATAGTCCCAGAGAATCCGGCCGCGTGCGACGAAGGGGCTGCCGTCGTATAGCAGCAGTGTCGCGCCGGAGGCTAGGCCGGATACCAGCCAATTCCACATCATCCAGCCACAGGTGGTGAAGTAGAAAAAGCGGTCCCCCTCCCGCAGGTCGCTATGCAGCTGGTGTTCCTTGAGATGCTGCAACAGGGTTCCTCCAGCGCCGTGGACAATGCACTTGGGAATACCGGTCGTCCCCGATGAATACATGATGAAGAGCGGGTGATCGAAGGGCAGCGGGGCGAAGTCAATGTCAGTCACCGTTGCATAGGGCGCGATGAAACGAGTCCATGAGACACCTTTGGGCAGACCCGCCGCCAGCGCGTCCGTATCGCTGCCGAGGTAGGATACCAAGATCAAGTGTTGGACGCTGGGCAATTGGGGCATCAGTCCGGCCAGCTTGGACTGGAGCTCGACGGCCTTACCGTTGTACCAATAGCCATCGCAGGTGATTAGCACCTTGGGTTCAGTCTGGCCGAAACGGTCAAGGACGCCTTGGATACCGAAATCCGGCGAGGCGCTGGTGAAGACTGCGCCCATGCTGGCGGCAGCGAGCAATGCAATGATCGTTTCAGGCAGGTTGGGCAGGTAGGCGGCAACGCGATCGCCAGGGCCAATGCCCGCTGCCTTCAGAGCGGCAGCGAATTGCGCGGTCTGCTGGCGCAATCCGGCCCGCGGCAGCGTGCGCTTGACCCGGTTTTCGCCCCAGAACACCAGTGCTTCAGGGTTACTACAGTCCCGTAACAGGTTCTCGGCAAAATTGAGCCGGGCGTCTGGAAACCACCGGGCACCGGGCATTCGCTGGGGATCGGCCAAAACCTGCTCACCGCGCTCGCCGAGCACACCGCAGAACTCCCAGACTGCCGGCCAGAACTGCTCGGGCGCGCCGATCGACCAGGCGTGCAAATCTGCATACGATTCCAGCGCCATCCTGGAAATCTGCCGGGCATACGCGGTAAAGGCAGCCATGCGGGTCGCGGCGCTACGCGCCGGGCCAGGCATCCAGAGGGGCCGGTCAAAAGCGGGCGCAGCATCACGCGAGCGATCATTCATCGGTCTCTCTCCACAGGTCAGGAAGGTTCGATTGCTGGGGAGGGCAGGCCGGTTCTCGCCCGTGCGCCTTTCGACCCCGGTGAACGCCCCAGTGCTGCGCTTATCCAGATCGAGCAATCGATGAGGGCGCCCAGATCGATGCCGGTTGCAATGCCCAGCCCGTTTAGCAAATACACGACATCTTCAGTAGCGGCGTTGCCAGCAGCGCCTGGTGCGTAGGGGCATCCACCCAGCCCGGCCACTGAGGCGTCGAACACCGCAACGCCGCATTGCAGCGAGGCATAGATATTGGCGATGGCCATGCCATAGGTATCGTGATAGTGGCCAGCGATGCAGCCGAGGGGCACGCGGGCGCTTACGGCCTCGATCAGGCGCTTGGCCGCTTCTGGCGTTCCGGCGCCGGTCGTGTCGCCTAAACTGATCTCATAGCACCCCATCTCGAATAGGATACCGGCTATCTGGGCAACCGCCGCTGGCTGGATATTCCCTTCATAGGGGCAACCAAGCACACAGGACACGTAACCGCGCACCCGGACGCCGGCTTGCCGCGCTGCGGCTATGACCGGTTCAAAACGCTTTAGCGAGTCAGCGATGGAGCAATGAATGTTTTTTTGCGAGAACGACTCGGAAGCCGCGCCGAACACAGCCACTTCCTGCGCGCCCGCCGCCAGTGCCGACTCAAGACCTTTCAGGTTGGGCGTCAGCACGGGGTAGGCAACGCCGGGCAAGCGCTCAATAGCGCCCATGACTGCGGCGTTGTCGGCCATCTGCGGCACCCGCTGCGGCGAAACGAAGGCGGTGGCCTCAATCACCTTCAATCCGGCTTTCCCCAGCCGGGCGATCAGTTCCACTTTGGTGGCGGCCGTGATCACCTTTGGCTCGTTTTGCAAGCCATCACGGGGACCTACTTCGACCACCTTGACCGTATCAGGCAACCGCATCGATTTCAGGCTCATGAACTTCAAAGCTTCTCAGGTTCGAATTCCACCAGTTCGGCGCCATCGCTCACCGGGTCGCCGACCGCGAAATAAAAGGATTTCACCGTTCCCTTGGCCGGTGCGGTGATCGTGTGCTCCATCTTCATGGCTTCCAAAATGAGTAGAGGTGCACCTTTCTCCACTGGCGCGCCTTCCCTCGCGATCAAGGCGATGACGTTGCCGGGCATCGGCGCCAGCAACCCGCCCTCCTGACCGCCACCCTCGCCGCTGTAATAAAGGGGATCGACCCGCGCGAGCGGCCAGGCATGCCCGTAGAGAAATACGTATCGCTTCTCCCCGGCGACCACCACGGTGGCGTTCATCCGCAAACCGCTCAGCTCCGCCCACAGGGTGGCATTTGGCCCGAGTTCACCTCGAACCAGCGTTTCCTGGCCGTCGAGTTCCAGCACATAGCCCTGGTCGGCATAGCGCACACCGACGGTTTTCTCCCGTTCGCCCGCACGGAACAGCAGGCGGCGTTCGGCGCGGGAATTGAGCCGCCAGCCGTCGCGCCAATGCCAGGGGGAGCATGGATCGGTGTGAGCCGATGCTTCCTTAGCGGCGCGTGCTTCCTCTCGCAACAGCGTGGCGAGGGCGGCGACCAGAAATGCATCACGAGGCGCCGGTGTGGCCGCAGGGAACAGAAATTCGCGTTCGCGCTCGATCAAGCCGGTGTCGAGGTCAGCCTGGGCAAACGCCGGCGAGGCCACCAAACGCGACAGGAAATCGATGTTGTTGGCCACCCCCACGATACGGTATTGGGCCAGCGCTTGAAGCATACGGGCCAGCGTTTGTTCCCGGTTCGTGTCCCATACGATGAGCTTGGCGATCATCGGATCGTAGAACGGGCTGATTTCATCACCTTCTTCAACCCCCGTGTCCACGCGCACATGCAGGTTTTCTTCCGGCGGCGCAAGGTGCGCCAGTTTGCCGGTGGAGGGCAGAAATCCCTTGGCAGGATCTTCGGCGTAAATCCGTGCTTCCAGCGCGTGCCCGTGAATCTGAAGCTGCTCCTGAGCCAGCGGCAGCGGTTCGCCGGACGCCACGCGCAATTGCCATTCGACCAAGTCCAGGCCGGTGATCATTTCAGTGATGGGATGCTCGATTTGCAGCCGCGTGTTCATCTCCATGAAATAGAAAACGCCATCGGGGCCGGCGATGAATTCCACCGTGCCGGCGCCGGCGTAGCCAACGATCTTCGCCGCGTCTACCGCCGCCCGGCCCATCGCGGCGCGGCGCTCGGGTGTCATACCGGGCGCGGGCGCTTCTTCGAGCACCTTCTGGTGGCGGCGCTGGACCGAACAGTCCCGCTCGAACAGATGGATATAGTTGTCATGCGTATCGCCGAAAACTTGAATTTCGATGTGGCGTGACGGCGTCAGGTATTTTTCCACGAGTACCCGCGTTTCGCCAAAAGCAGCGCCGGCCTCCCGTTGACAGGAAGCCAGCGCCATCTCGAAATCCTCGGCGCAATCCACCCGCCGCATGCCTTTACCGCCGCCGCCCGCACTGGCTTTGATCAGGACGGGATAGCCTATCTGGCGGGCTTGCTCGCGCAGAAAGACAGGTTCTTGATTATCGCCATGATAACCCGGCGCCAGGGGAATGCCTGCTTGCGCCATCAGCGCCTTGGCGGTGCTCTTGGAACCCATCGCGCGGATCGCAGCGGCAGGAGGACCGATGAAGGTTATGCCGCAGGCGGCGCACGCGTCGGCAAAGTCCGGGTTCTCGGACAGAAAACCGCTGCCAGGATGAATGGCCTGAGCACCGGTCTGTTGGGCGGCGGCGATCATCCGGCTGATCACCAGATAGCTTTCCCGCGGAGCCGCCGGGCCAATCAGCACGGCCTCACCGGCTAGGCGCACATGCCGGGCGTCCGCATCCGCTTCGGAATACACTGCGACTGTGCTAATCCCTAAACGGTGAGCGGTCCGGATGATGCGGCAGGCGATTTCTCCGCGATTGGCGATCAGAATTTTCTGAAACATCGATCTATTCCTCCCCCCGCTTGCGTGAGACCCTAGCGCCAGCGCTGGTCCATGCCGGTGGCCGTTTTTCCAGAAATGCAGCGAGTCCTTCCCGGGCTTCCGGCGTGGCGCGCACTGCTGCAATGCGGCAGGCGGTATCTTCGGCCAGTACGTCGCTGATCGATTGACCGGCCACGGCCCGGATCAGGTCTTTTGCCGCAGCCTGCGCCTGAGGACCGCCCAACAGGAGGGCATCGGTCAACTGCTGGACCCGGATATCCAGATCTTCGGGTGCGGCCACTTCATGGACCAAGCCGATTTCCAGGGCGCGTTGAGCGTCCATGCGCTCCGCCGTCTGGAAATAGCGGTACGCCTGGCGTTCGCCGATGGCCCGGATCACATAGGGGCCGATCGTGGCAGGAATAATCCCGAAGCGGACCTCCGAAGTCGCGAAGACCGCATTTGCCGCAGCTACGCACAGGTCGCAAGCCGCCGCTAATCCCAGGCCGCCGCCGAGGGCCGCGCCATGCACCCGGGCGATAGTCGGCTTACGCAATTCAGCGAGCGTGCGCAGCATGACCGCTAGCTGGCGGGCCTCGTTCCGGTTGTCCTCGGCCGATGCCTGACCGGCTGCTTTCATCCAGTGCAGATCGGCACCCGCGGAAAAGCTTTTGCCGCGGCCAGCGAGGATCACGATTCGCACGGTGTCATTGGCGCCGAGTTCGCGGTACGCAGCGGTGATGTCGGTAATTAATTGGAGATTGAATGCGTTGTGAAGCTCTGGACGGTTCATCCACACGGTAGCGACGGGTCCGTCATACTGAATTTCAAGCGTGGGGAACATGGATCACATTCTGAAAATGCCGTAATGGGTTGGCACGATAGGCGCATTGAGCGCGGCAGACAGCGATAAGCCGAGGATACGCCGGGTCTGAGCCGGATCGGCCACGCCATCGTCCCATAGCCGGGCTGTGGCATAGTAGGGATGGCCCTGGGTCTCGTACTGTTCACGGACCGGTGTCTTGAATGCGTTCTCCTCCTCTTGGCTCCAGACCCCGCCGCTGGCTTCGATGCTATCCCGGCGCACGGTCGCCAGTACACTGGCTGCTTGTTCGCCGCCCATCACCGATATCCGGCTGTTCGGCCAGGTCCACAGAAAGCGGGGCGAGTAGGCGCGCCCGCACATGCCGTAGTTGCCGGCGCCGAAGCTGCCGCCGATTAATACGGTGATTTTGGGGACCTGCACGGTGGAGACGGCGGTAACCATCTTGGCGCCATCCTTGGCGATGCCGCCGTTTTCATACTTGCGGCCCACCATGAAGCCAGTGATGTTTTGCAGAAACAGCAATGGAATGCCGCGCTGCCCGCACAGTTCAATAAAGTGCGTGCCTTTCTGGGCGGATTCGCCAAACAGAATGCCGTTGTTGCCGATGATGCCCACCGGATAGCCGTAAAGCTGGGCGAAACCGGTAATCAGCGTGGTTCCGTAACGGGCCTTGAATTCGTCGAAGCGCGATCCGTCCACCAAGCGGGCGATGACCTCCCGCACATCGTACGGTTTGCGGGTATCGGTCGGCAGGATGCCGTAGATTTCCTCCGGGTCGTAAACTGGCTCCTCGCCGCTCCCCAGCGCCAGACTGATGGGTTTGACCCGATTGAGATTCGCTAGAATGCGCCGGGCAATATAGAGGGCGTGGGCGTCGTTTTCGGCCAGATGGTCGGCGACCCCGGAAAGGCGGGTATGGACATCGCCGCCGCCCAGATCCTCAACTGTCACGACTTCACCGGTGGCGGCTTTGACCAGGGGCGGCCCGCCAAGGAAGATGGTGCCCTGATTCCTGACAATCACCGTTTCGTCGGACATGGCCGGCACGTAAGCGCCACCGGCGGTACAGGAACCCATGACCACAGCGATTTGCGGGATGCCCTTGGCGGACATCGTGGCCTGGTTGAAGAAAATGCGGCCAAAGTGATCCCGGTCAGGAAATACCTCATCTTGCTTGGGCAGGAACGCGCCACCCGAATCCACCAGATAGACGCAGGGCAGGTGGTTCTGCTCGGCGATTTCCTGGGCGCGCAGGTGTTTTTTCACGGTCAGCGGATAGTAAGTGCCGCCCTTCACCGTGGCGTCGTTGGCGACGATCATGCATTCGTTGCCTTGCACCCGGCCAATGCCGGTAATCATGCCCGCTGCCGGGGCTTCATTGCCGTAGAGGCCGTAAGCCGCCAGCTGGCTGATTTCGAGGAAAGGCGTACCGGGGTCAAGCAGGTAATTCACTCGCTCTCGCGGCAACAACTTACCTCGGGCAAGATGTTTAGTGCGGGCCGCTTCGCTGCCACCTAGCGCCACTTGGGCGATCTTATCGCGCAAATCGGCGACTAAGATCCGCATGGCGCTTGCGTTAGCCTGGAATTCAGCCGAACGAGGATTGATCCGGGATTTGATGACGCTCATCAGGCGCTCTCAGCGAACAATTCCCGGCCAATGAGCATGCGGCGGATTTCCGAGGTCCCCGCGCCGATCTCATAGAGTTTGGCGTCTCGCCACAGGCGGCCCGCGGGATATTCGTTGATATAGCCGTTGCCGCCAAGAGACTGAATCGCCTCTCCGGCCATCCAGGTGGCCTTTTCTGAGGCGTAGAGAATAGCGCCGGCAGCGTCCTTGCGCAGGGCACGAGCGTGGCCGGTCCGGTCGCAGGACTGTCCTACGGCGTAAACATAGGCGCGGCAGGCTTGCCACGTGGTGTACAGATCGGCCAGCTTGCCCTGCATGAGCTGAAACTCGCCGATGGGCGTACCGAACTGCTGGCGGTCATGGAGGTAAGGAACGATCACATCCATGCACGCGGCCATGATGCCCAGCGGGCCGCCTGCCAGCACGGCCCGCTCGTAGTCGAGGCCGGACATGAGCACCTTGACGCCGTTGCCCGCGCCGCCCAGCACGTTCTCTTCCGGAACTTCGCAATTGTCGAAGAACAATGGATAGGTGTTAGAGCCGCGCATCCCCAGCTTATCCAGGTGCGTACCGTAGCTGAGCCCCATAAAGCCTTTTTCAACGAGGAAGGCCGTGATGCCCTGGGGACCGGCGTTGAGGTCTGTCTTGGCATAGATCACCAATGTATCGGCGTCGCCACCGTTGGTGATCCACATCTTGCTGCCGTTGAGGATGTAACGGTCGCCTTTTTTATCGGCGCGCAGTTTCATGGATACCACGTCAGAACCGGCATTGGCTTCAGACATGGCGAGCGCCCCAATATGCTCACCGCTGATCAGTTTAGGCAGATAGCGGGCTTTCTGGCTGACGTTGCCATTGCGGTAAATCTGGTTGACGCACAGGTTGGAGTGGGCGCCGTAGGACAGTCCAACAGCGGCAGAAGCGCGGGACAGTTCCTCCATAACGACGATATGGGCCAGATAGCCCATATTGACGCCACCGTATTCCTCACTGACAGTCATGCCAATGAGTCCCAGATCGCCGAATTTTTTCCATAAATCGGCAGGAAACCGGTTGTCGCGGTCGATTTGGGTGGCCCGGGGGGCGATTTCCTTTCTGGCGAAGGCACTCACCGTATCGCGCAGCATTTCGATGGTCTCGCCTAGATTGAAATTCAGGCTGTGGAATGACATATCGTCTCCTGGTTAATTTCAAGACCTGCTGGCGTTGTTGCGCCCTCGGTACCTGGTTTTCGATTGGCAATTCAGGCTCCCAAGCCTTTCTTTCGCTGCCGCGGCCATAAGAATTATTCGCTCATCAAATATGGTACTGCCCTTTTTTAAAAAAATGAATACAAATTCAAAAAATGAGGTTAAAATCATTTTATGACGTACCGGCGCTCACCCTTGATGGAAGAAAGACTGGCAAACAACCGGGATCGCATTCTCATGGCAACGCGCAAGCTGGTTGCTGAGGGAGGCTTCCGGGAAGCGCAAGTCGCGGCAGTCGCGGCGGTTGCCGGCGTCTCTACGGGTATGATTTACCGCTATTTCTCATCCAAAGCTGAATTGTTTGTGGAAGTCCTGGGCGTTGCGGTCGAGCAGGAAATCAACATCCTGACCGGAATCGCCACAGGTCCCGGAGCAGCGGGCGAGCGGTTGGATGCCGCCGTGACTTGTTTCGTCCGCCGTGCCCTGACCGGCCCTAATCTGGCCTATGCTTTTATTGCGGAACCTGCTGATCCTGAAGTCGATACCGCGCGTATCCGGTACCGGAAGAAGTTCGGAGATGTGTTCAAAGCTATTCTGATCGACGGCATCGAGAAGGGAGAACTGCCCGATCAAGATGCTGAGGCAAGCGCGGCTTGTGTTGTGGGCGCTTTTACCGAGGCACTCGTTGGCCCGATTGGGCCGGCCGCCAGAAACACCCACGACAAAGAGCGTTTGGTCCAATCCATCCGGATGTTCTGCCTGCGGGCAGTCGGCAGTTTTTCAAAGTAGGAGGTATTACCCTTTATTCATTGTTTACTTTCTGAGAACAACAAAATAACAAAATAACGAACCATCATAAGACCGGATCCAGCTCCTGCGAGCTGAGAACCGGCTGGAGGAAGACGATGTCTTTTGGAACGCCTACCGGGATGCCGGAGGGGTTGCAGACCTTTCCGCGCCTACTTTTCCATCATGCCCAAGTACGGGGTAGCGCACCGGCGATCCGCGAGAAAGATCTCGGTATCTGGCAGACCTGGACCTGGTCCGGCGTCGCCGAACGCGTACGTGCTCTGGCGAGCGGTTTGGCCGCTCTGGGCTTCAAACGCGGCGACAATCTGGCCATCATCGGCGATAACCGGCCTCATCTCTATATGATGATGAGCGCCGCCCAATGCCTTGGGGGTGTTCCGGTGCCGCTCTACCAGGACGCAGTGGCCGATGAGATGCTGTTCGTCCTTCAGGACGCGGCTGTCCGTTTCGCGATGGCTGAGAATCAGGAACAGGTGGACAAATTGCTGGATGTCAAGGATCAGGTTCCCCTGCTCGAACATATTGTCTATGACGATCCACGGGGAATGCGTCACTACAATCAGCCTTTTCTCCACGACATCCGCGCTTTGATGGAAATGGGGCGGATTCATAACCGCAACCATCCGGATTTTCTCGACGCCGAAGTGGCCCAAGGACGGGCCAGCGATGTCTCGGTTATGCTCTATACCTCCGGCACCACCGGCATGCCCAAGGGTGTCTGCCAGACGCATGCTGCCTTCATCGCTTCTGCCCAAGGCGGCCGGCAGATCGATCACCTGGAAGCGGCGGGCGACATTCTGTCCTACCTGCCTATGGCCTGGGTCGGCGACCATCTGTTTTCTTTCGCTCAAGCGCTGGTGGTAGGCTTTACCATCAACTGCCCCGAGTCCGGCGACACAGTGATGACTGATCTGCGCGAAATCGGCCCGACCTATTACTTTGCGCCGCCGCGGGTGTTCGAAAGCCTGCTGACCTCAGTCATGATCCGCATGGAAGACGCCGGCGCGATCAAGCGTAAGATGTTCCACTACTTCTTGCGTGTAGCGAAACGTTGCGGCAGCGCCATCCTCGACGGCAAACCGGTCCGTTCCAGCGACCGGCTGCTCTACGGACTCGGAACCTTGCTGGTCTACGGACCCCTGCGCAATGTCCTGGGTCTGAGCCGCATCCGCGTCGCCTACACTGCCGGGGCCGCCATCGGGCCGGAACTGTTCAGCTTCTACCGCTCCATCGGCATCAATCTCAAGCAGCTTTATGGCCAGACCGAAACCTGCGCCTACGTTTGCCTGCAACCGGACGGTCAGGTCAAGCCCAGCAGCGTGGGTGCTCCGGCGCCGGGCGTGGAAATCAAGATCGCCAGTAACGGCGAGGTGCTGGTGAAAGGTCCGATGCTGCTCAAGGAATACTATAAGCGCCCGGATGCCACAGCCGGATCGATGAACGCCGACGGCTATTTTCTAACGGGCGATGCGGGCTTCATCGACGCAGACGGCCACCTGAACATCATCGATCGCGCCAAGGACGTCGGCAGACTGGCCAACGGCGCCATGTTTGCCCCGAACTATATTGAAAATAAACTCAAATTTTTTCAGTACATCAAAGAGGCTGTCTGCTTCGGCCATGAACGGGATCAGGTCTGTGCATTCATTAACATCGATGCAGGCGCTGTGGGTAACTGGGCTGAACGGCAGGGCATCGCTTACTCGGGCTATACCGACCTGGCCGGCAAGCCGCAGGTCCATGAATTGGTCAAATCCTGTGTCGACGAGGTGAATACGATCCTCGCTAATGACGCGATGATGGCGGATTCGCAGGTCCACCGGTTCCTCATCTTGCATAAAGAGCTTGATCCTGATGACGACGAATTGACTCGAACCCGTAAGGTACGGCGCAAATTTGTCGCGAAAAAATATCAGGTATTGATCGAAGCGCTCTACAGCGGTCAATCCACGCAATTTATCGAAACCGAGGTCAAGTTCGAGGATGGCCGGCGCGGCAAAGTGTCCGCTGATCTCAGGATCATTGATGCTAAGACCCTCTCCGCAGCGCAGCAGGCGGTGTAGACCATGAGTAAAAAAACCGGTGAGGTCATTCTCGACCTGCAAAGCATTTCGCTGCGTTTCGGCGGGGTCAAGGCGCTGACTGATATTTCCTTCGATGTCCGTGAGCATGAAATCCGCGCCATCATCGGACCCAACGGGGCGGGCAAGAGTTCCATGCTGAATGTGATCAATGGAGTGTATCACCCTCAGGAAGGCGTCATCATCTTCCGCGGCCAGGAACGCAAACGGATGGAGCCGCATCAGGCGGCGACCCAAGGCATTGCCCGCACTTTCCAGAACATTGCGTTGTTCAAAGGAATGAGCGTGCTCGACAACATCATGACCGGGCGCATTACCCGGATGAAAGCCAGCTTCATCGAACATGCCCTGTGGCTGGGCCGGGCTAAACGGGAGGAACTGGAACACCGTAAAAAGGTGGAGGAAGTCATCGACTTCCTCGAAATCCAGCATATCCGCAGAATTCCGGTAGGCCGCTTGCCCTACGGCCTGCAAAAACGGGTGGAGTTGGGCCGGGCGCTCGCGGCCGAGCCGTCCATGCTGCTGCTGGACGAGCCGATGGCCGGTATGAACGTCGAAGAAAAACAGGATATGTGCCGCTTCATTCTCGATGTCAATGATCAGTTTGGCACCACGATTGTTCTGATCGAACACGATATGGGCGTGGTAATGGATATTTCTGATCGCGTGGTGGTGCTCGATTACGGCAAGAAGATTGGCGACGGTCTGCCAGACGACGTAAAAAATAACGAAGACGTGATTACCGCCTATCTGGGTGTGAGCCACTGAGCGAGGAGGCCGGGACCATGCAATTTTTTCTGGAAGTGCTGATCAGCGGTCTGCTGTCCGGCGTGATGTATGCGCTGGTGGCCCTGGGCTTTGTATTGATTTACAAAGCCTCTGGCGTTTTCAACTTTGCACAAGGGGCGATGGTGTATCTCGCGGCGCTGTCGGTGGCGGGTTGTATGGAGAAGGGCGCGCCGTTATGGCTGGCGATTATCCTCGCCTTCGTCATCATGACGCTATTTGGTATCGCCACTGAAAAATTTGTTCTGCGCAAACTGGTCAATCAGCCCCCCATCACCTTGTTCATGGCGACCATCGGTCTGGCGTTCTTCATCGAGGGCTTGGCGCCGATCGTATTCGGCAGCGAGCCGCGCGCCTTGGATCTCGGCATCGTCGATGAGCCAATCGCGGTCATTCTCGATGCGTGGGACATGGTGATTTCTAAGTTCGACTTGGTCGCGGCCGGGGTGGCCGCTTTGCTGGTGACGGCGCTGGCGCTGTTTTTTCAGTACACCCGGACCGGTCGAGCCTTGCGGGCCGTGGCGGACGATCACCAGGCGGCGCTATCCATCGGTATCCCGTTACAGCATATTTGGGCCATCGTGTGGGGCATTGCTGGCTTTGCTGCCTTGGTCGCTGGCTTGATGTGGGGCGCTCGCAATGGTGTGCAGTTCGCGCTGACCTTCACCGCGCTCAAGGCGCTGCCGGTGCTGATCATCGGGGGCTTCACCTCCGTACCGGGTGCCATTGCCGGCGGCTTGATCATCGGCGCTTCAGAAAAACTAGCGGAGATTTACCTGCCGCCGGTCATGGAATCCATGTTCGGCGGCAATTTCGGCGGTATCGAAGGCTGGTTTCCCTACGTCCTTGCTCTGTTCTTTCTCCTGGTTCGCCCCGAAGGTCTCTTCGGTGAGAAACACATCGACCGGGTATAAGGAGAAAAACCGATGCTTTACCGCGAAGCCGGTCAATTTAAGACCAGTTATGCCGCTGATCAGCAACTGTTCCCCATCCGCCAGGATCGCATAGGCATCTTGATCCTGCTTGCGGTGGTTTTTCTGGTCATTCCGGGGGTTGCGGGGGATTACTGGTTCTCGGCCATTTTGATCCCCTTTCTCATTTTTTCCCTCGCTGCTCTCGGTTTAAATATTCTGACGGGCTACGCTGGCCAGTTGTCCCTGGGCTCGGCTGCTTTCATGGCAGTGGGGGCCTATGCCGCCTACAACTTCCAGTTGCGGATCGACGGTATCCCGATTCTGGTAAGTTTTGTCTGCGCTGGGCTGACGGCAGCCGGGATCGGCATTCTGTTCGGGCTGCCGAGTTTGTGGATCAAAGGGTTTTACTTGGCGGTGGCGACACTGGCCGCGCAATTCTTCATTGTCTGGTGCCTGACCAAATTTCCCTGGTTATCCAACTATTCCTCATCAGGGGTGATTTCCACTCAGCCGCTTATCATCTTCGGTCATGCATTCACGTCCCCCCAGGAGAAGTATTTGCTGGTGCTGACCATTGTCGCTGTCATGGCGCTGGCCGCCAAAAATATGGTGCGTTCATCCACGGGCCGTGCCTGGATGGCGGTGCGCGATATGGACGTGGCCGCTTCGGTGATCGGCATTCGCCTGATGCCGGTCAAGCTGCTGGCTTTTGCCGTGAGCTCGTTCTACTGCGGTGTGGCGGGCGCGCTCTACGCCTTTTGCTATCTAGGATCGGTGGAACCGGACGGCTTTTCGCTGGATATGTCGTTCCGCATTCTGTTCATGATCATTATTGGCGGAGTCGGCTCGATCCTGGGCAGCTTTCTCGGTGCCGCCTTCATTCTATTGCTGCCGGTTTTTCTCGATATCGCCTTGCCTTGGGCGGCCCGCTTGCTCGGTCTGCCTTTCTCCAGCGCAACAGTCTCGCATATCCAGGTTCTGGTATTCGGGGCTTTGATCATGTTCTTTCTAATCGTCGAGCCACACGGCTTGGCCCGCTTGTGGCAAATCACCAAGGAGAAGTTGCGTTTGTGGCCATTCCCCCACTAGGGGCGGTTTTTTTGATAATAGAACGACAGAAGTACAGAACTATAGAAGTACAGAACTACATTGGAGGAGACAGCATTATGTTCAAGCATCGCATGTCCGCACTGACGGCCGCCGTTTCTATTGCCCTGTTATCGCAAGCCGCGCTTGCTGCTGAAGAACAGTTTTTTCCTGTCTTGTCGTACCGTATTGGTCCCTATGGCGCGAATGGCCAGTCGTTCTTTGGCGGTTTCGTTGATTACCTCAGTTACGTCAACCTCAAGGAAAACGGTATCAACGGTGTCAAAATCACCTGGGAGGAGTGCGAAACTGAATACAATAACGCCAAGGGTATCGAGTGCTATGAGCGCATGAAAGACAAGGCCGCAATATCCACTGGCCCGATTCACCCGATGTCCACCGGTATTTCCTATGCGCTGATTGACAAAACCGTGGCCGACAAAATCCCGATGGCTATGGTGGGTTATGGCCGCACCGATGCGGTAGACGGTTCGGTGTTCCCCTACGCCTTCCCGCTGGTCACAACGTACCAGATGCAGGCTTCTGCCATCATCCGGTTCCTCAAGGAAAAGGAAAAAGGCCATCTGGAAGGAAAAAAGATCGTTTTTCTCTACCACGACTCGGCTTATGGCAAGGAACCCATCGTCGCTCTGCAAGAAGAAGCCAAGCTGAATAAGTTTGAATTGACGGTGATTCCAGTGGCGCATCCGGGTAACGAGCAAGGTGCGCAGTGGCTGAAAATCCGCCAGGAAAACCCGGATTACGTGGTTTTTTGGGGCTGGGGCGTCATGAATCAGACTGCTATTAAGGCTGCCCAGAAGATCGGTTTCTCGCGGGATAAGATCGTTGGCTCTTGGTGGGCCGGCTCCGAGGAAGATACTGTGCCGGCGGGTGACGCTGCCAAAGGGTATATGTCCGCAACCTGGAATGTAGCCGGTAAGGACGTGCCCCTCATCGCCGATATCGAAAAGGTGGTCTATGGCGCCGGCCAAGGTAATCTGGGGAACACCTCCAAGATCGGCACCATCCTCTATAACCGTGGCGTTTCCGCCGCTGTTCTGTCAATTGAAGCGATACGCAAAGCCCAGGAAAAATATGGCAAGGGAAAGGCTATGACAGGTGAACAAGTACGCTGGGGCATGGAAAACCTGGACATCTCTGACGCTCGTCTGAAAGAAATCGGCGCCACCAATCTGCTGCCGGAAATTAAGACATCCTGCGACAACCACGAAGGTTCGGGCAAGATCAAGATCCAGCAGTGGGACGGCACGCAGTGGGTTGTGGTTTCCGGCTGGATCGAAGGGAACAAGGGATTGATCCATCCATTGTTCAAGGCGTCCGCCGAACAATACGCCAAGGAAAAAGGCATGACCCCGCGTGACTGCGCAAAAGAAATGTAATGCAATCTGGGGCGCCTGCGGGCGCTCCGCCGCAACTGGATAACTGCCTATGGCTGCCTCTGCCGTCGCCGCTTCAGCGGCTGATAGTTATTTGATCATCAACAATATCGAAGTCATTTACGATCATGTGATCCTGGTGCTCAAGGGAGTATCCCTCAGCGTGCCTAAAGGCCACATTGTTGCTTTGCTGGGGGCCAACGGAGCGGGAAAAACGACGACCTTGAAAGCTATTTCCAATCTGTTGCATGCCGAGCGCGGCGATGTTACGAAAGGGTCGGTTGAATTCAAATCTCAACGGGTCGACCAGCTTTCACCTAATGAACTGGTCAAGCGCGGTGTCATCCAGGTCATGGAAGGACGTCACTGCTTTGGCCATCTGACCATTGAAGAAAATCTGCTGACGGGTGCTTATACCCGCTCGATTTCCCGGCGTGAGCTGAAAGAAAGCCTAGAGAAAGTTTACCATTACTTTCCGCGCCTTAAGACCCGGCGTAGCTCACAAGCGGGCTACACCTCGGGAGGGGAACAGCAGATGTGCGTCATTGGCCGTGCGTTGATGGCTAAGCCGGAAATGATCCTGCTTGATGAGCCATCCATGGGCCTAGCGCCACAAATCGTTGAGGAAATCTTTGAAATTGTGAAGAATTTGAACAGCCAAGAGAACGTCAGCTTCCTCTTGGCTGAGCAGAACACCATGATGGCGCTGCGCTATGCTAATTTCGGCTACATTCTGGAAAATGGCCGGGTGGTAATGGAAGGCGATGCCGGGAATCTGCGCACTAATGAGGATGTCAAGGAATTCTACCTGGGCATCTCTTCTTCCGGGCGTAAATCCTTCAAGGACATCAAGCATTACCGGCGCCGAAAGCGCTGGCTTTCCTGAAAAGCGGTTTAAAAAACCGTCATGCTGCTAAGTCATTGGGCATGACTCTGATCTTAGTGATCTTGATCATGGTTTCTGAAGTTTGTGGGAGCATTTCATCTCTTTGCTTAACCACCGATGCAGATTGAACCAATTAGAAATGTGACGCATTGAGGATGAGGTTTATGAAGCGAGTGAAATCCGGTGGGGGCTGGCCGGCTGTCCAGTATGTCTGGCAAAAAGCCTGTCAGGCGGGGCCATTGCGGCTCTACCGCGCAATGCGCAGCAAAAATACTTGCAAGAGCTGCGCCCTTGGCATGGGTGGCCAGAAGGGCGGAATGGTGAATGAAGCGGGTCAATTCCCGCAGGTCTGTATCAAATCGTTGCAGGCGATGGCAGGCGATTTGCAAGGCGCGATTCCCGCTGAATTCTGGTCCAGGCACGCCGTTGCCGGTCTCCAATCCCAGACATCACATTCACTGGAGCACAGCGGCCGCTTGGTGCAACCGGTGCTGCTGCGCCCAGGAGCCACGCATTTTCAACCGGTTACCTGGACAGAGGCGTTTGACCGGATCATTGCAAAACTCCGCGCGATCCCGCCGCTGGAAACGTTCTGGTATTTCAGTGGCCGCAGCTCCAACGAGGCCAGTTTTCTGCTGCAATTGTTCGCCCGGCTCTACGGCAGCAACCATGTGAATAACGTCAGCTATTACTGCCATCAGGCCAGCGGAGCCGGTCTGACCAGTGTTACCGGCAGCGGGACGGCGACCCTTACCCTCGACGACCTTCAGCACGCTGACGTAATCTTTATCATCGGCGGTAATCCCGCAAGCAATCACCCCCGGTTGATGCATGTGCTTATGCACACGCGCCAGCGTGGTGGCCAAGTGGTGGTCATCAATCCCGTGATTGAAACCGGACTGGTGAATTTCAGCGCACCCAACAAGCTGCGAAGCCTGCTGTTCGGAACCGAGGTTGCCAGTCTGTATTTACAGCCTGATATCGGCGGTGATCTAGCGCTCTTGACCGGCATTGCTAAACGTATCGACGAAATCGGCGCGAGCGACGAAGCGTTCTTGAATGACCATTGCAATGGCTGGCCTGTGCTACGCGCCCAGCTACGCCGCCTCTCCTGGCCGGAACTCTGTGCCCGGAGCGGGGTGGCCCAGGAGCAAATTCATCGTGCTGCCCAGGTCTACGCCGCCGGCCGAAAGGTGGTTTTCGCCTGGACCATGGGTATCACGCATCATCAGCACGGCGTCGAGAATGTTCAGGCGATCGCCAATCTTGCGTTGATGCGAGGCATGGTGGGCCGCCCCCATGCCGGCTTGCTCCCGATCCGTGGTCATTCCAACGTCCAGGGAATGGGATCGATCGGCGTGACTCCAAAGCTGAAGGAGGCCATTGTCGAACGGCTGGAATCCCAATGGGGCTTTTCCTTGCCAACGGCACCGGGGCTTGACACTTTGGCGTGTCTCGAAGCGGCTCAGAATGGCCGGATGCGTGCTGCGCTTTGTCTCGGCGGCAATCTCTACGGTGCTTCCCCCGACGCGGCGTTTACCCGCGATGCGTTGGCTCAACTCGATTTGCTCGTTTACCTTAGCACCAAGCTCAACACCGGCCACGTTCGCGGGTTGGCTCAGGAGACCTTGATTCTCCCTGTCCTTGCTCGTGATGAGGAGCCGCAGCCGACCACTCAGGAATCGATGTTTAACTACGTTCGTCTGAGCGACGGCGGCCCAGCCCGGCACACAGGCCCGCGCAGTGAAGTGCAGGTGATTGCGACACTCGCAGCAGGTGTCCTGCGCGATGCCAAACAGCCGTTTGATTGGCAGGCGATGGTGAATACAGGGCGCATTCGGGAAGCGATTGCGGCGGCTATCCCCGGTTTTGAGAAAATGGCTGCGATTGACGCAACGCGGGAGGAATTTCATCTTGAGGGACGGCTTTTTCGTACCCCGCGATTTGCTACGGCGGATGGGCGGGCGCAGCTGCATATCCATGACATGCCACCGCCCCGCGGCGGAGACGGCACTCTCCGGCTGATGACCGTCCGCAGCGAGGGCCAGTTCAACACCGTGGTGTATGAGGAACATGATCTATACCGGGGTGTCGCTGGGCGTGATGTGATTCTCTTGCATCCGGAGGATATGCGGAAGTATCGGATCGAGGCAAACCAGCGGGTGACCGTGCGCAGTTTGACCGGCTCACTGGCAGGCATCCGGGTCATCCCCTTCGAATCGATCAAAGCCGGTAATGCGCTGATGTACTATCCCGAAGCGAATGAGCTGGTCGGCCGCGACATTGATCCGCAATCGCATACGCCTGCCTACAAGAATGTTTTGATTACTCTCGACCTTACCCTCTAAACTTGCAGACAAAGCCAGTGACGCCCATTTTAGAGGGAATGATGACCGATGACGGTACTGAACGTGGAAGTGGATGCCCGCGAAGCCGGGTTCGACGCAGCGCGGCTCCAGCGTATCGACGCGCACTTTGCCCGCTATGTCGATGACGGGCGATTGCCAGGCTGGCTGATCGAGGTCAGCCGGGCAGGCCAGATCGTTCATCTGAGCACGTATGGCTGGCGGGATGTGGAGGCTCGGGCGCCGCTGACGCCGGACACCTTGTTCCGCATCTACTCAATGACCAAGCCTATTACAGCAGTGGCCGCGATGATGCTGTATGAGCAAGGGGCGTTTGAGCTGAAGGACCCGGTGAGCCGATGGATTCCGGCTTTTGCGGATATACGGGTGTACCGTAGCGGACCGGCGCTCAAACCGGTCACTGAACCTGTCCGTGAGCCGGTGCGTATTTGGCACCTGCTGACGCATACTGCCGGCCTCACGTATGGCTTTCACCATACCCATCCGGTCGACGCCCTCTACCGGGCTGCAGGCTTTGAATGGGGGATGCCTCCAGACCTGGATTTGGCGGCTTGCTGCGACATATGGGCCGGTCTGCCCCTGCTTTTCCAGCCCGGTGCGGAGTGGAACTACTCGGTAGCGAGTGATGTTCTAGGCCGGGTCATTGAGGTCATTTCCGGGCTGACTCTCGACCGGTTTTTCACCGAGCGCATTTTCCAGCCGCTGGGGATGACCGATACCCGTTTCTGGGTCACCGGGGAAGATCGCGCGCGGCTGGCCGCCCTGTATTCGCCGCAACCGGACACCGGACGTGCGGTGCGCAATGACGCTTTGGACCGCTTCGCCGGGCCGCAGCCCCGCTGTTGCCCAGGCGGCGATGGATTGGTGTCCACGGCTGCTGACTACCACCGGTTCGCGCAGATGTTGCTGCGGGGCGGCGAGCTCGACGGCGTCCGCTTGCTGAGCCCGCGGACTGTGCGTTACATGGCGCAAAACCATCTGCCCGGCGGGGCCGATCTGGAAAGGCTGGGCCGGCCGCTGTTTGCCGAAACGACCTTCGATGGAACCGGCTTCGGGCTGGGCTTCTCGGTCATGCTCAATCCAGTGGCTAATAAGGTGCTATGCTCACCGGGCGAGTTCGCCTGGGGCGGGGCAGCCAGCACCGCGTTTTGGGTCGATCCAGCCGAAGAGATCACGGTTTTGCTCTTCACCCAGTTATTCCCCTCCAGCACCTATTCTCTGCGTCCCCAACTCCGGCAATTGGTGTACCAAGCGCTGGTGGATTAACCGGAAAACAATGTGACGACCGCTTGACGGTTCAGCTTGCCTGCGCCGGTTAACGGCAATTCGGTCACCGGCCGGATGTGCTGGGGAACCTTATAATCGGCCAAACCCTCCCGGCAGAAGGCTTTGAGTTCTGCTTCTACAGCGCTTTTGCCTGCGTGCAACATCACCAGTGCGGCCGGGACTTGGCCCCATTTTGGATCAGAAATGCCGGCGCAAATTGCCCCAGCGACCGCGGGATGTTTCATTAAGGTTTGTTCGATTTCCTCCGGAGAGATATTTTCTCCACCCGAGATGAACATGTTGTCGGCCCGTCCTTTGATAAACACCAATCCATCTTCCCTCATAGCCAAGTCTCCAGTATCAATCCAACCTTCTTGATCGAGAACTTTCCCGGTTCGCGCTGGATCATCGAGATAGCCGTCAAAGTTATGCGGGCTGCGTAGACGCAGCACACCGGTTTCGCCGGGGTTGGTTTCATTCCCGGATTCCGGGTCGACAATCTTGGCATCACAATGAAACATCGAGGTGCCGATGCTTGCCGCATTTGTGAGTAACTCTTCCATGGAATCGGAGCGGGGGATATACGCAAAATTGGAGGGGCCAGCTTCCGTCATCCCATATGTCTGGCTAATCGGTATGCCTTTATCCAAAAAGGTTTGCATCACCGCTTTTGAGCAAGGCGCGGCCGCGGTGGTGATCGTCTTGAGTTGAGAAAAATCGGTTTCTGCAAATTTGGGATGAGCAATCAGGAATTGCAGCATCGCCTCCACCGCCCCAAAATTTTCAACGCGTCCCTCATGGATCAGCTCCAGCATAAGGCCTGGATTGAATTCGCGCATCAAGATGCTGGTGATGCCTGCATGAAACAGCGGCGTAAAGGTGTTCCAGCCGCCGATATGAAAGAACGGGAAGGTGATGAGCACCTTGTTGCCGAATCCGGCGAGGCCGGTGGCGAGAATATCGAATGAATTCCAGACCATCTGCCGGTAAGACACGATGCAAATTTTCGGCACCGCCGTCGTACCACCGGTATGGACATACAGGCAACGATCATTCATCGTCAGCGGGATATTTATCTCTCGGGGATCGGTCTTCAAGATGACGTTTTCAAATTGATTGTGGTCATCGTCGATGTTGATCACCGTTTGAACCGAAGCGGGAACCGATACGGTCGAGACCAGTTCAGCATATTGATTTTCGTGAAAAAGGACGCTGGGCTGGAGACGTGCCATCAGGTCATCCAGTTCCGGTTTTTTCAGACGTTGGCTCAACGGAGCCAAAATAATCCCCAATTTCCCACAAGCTAGATAAAGATCAATGGATTCAATCCGGTTGCGGCAGATCAGTGTGATGACATCGCCTTTGCGCAAACCCAACGCACCGGTCAGATAGGTCCCTACCCGGCAAGCCCGGTCGTTCATTTCCTGAAAGGTGTAGGCCTTTTGGGTGAATGAGTCATACAAGGCGGTCCGCTGGGGTGTCAAGGCGGCGCGGCGTCCTGCCCAATCGCCCACCCAATTCATGGGCAGATCGTCATAATTTTGAATGAATCCCATAGGAATCTCCTTCGCTCAAGATACGGAAAAATAAAGACTTCGGAATCACATGGCACACATTATCATGATGCGCCTGCTCATGAGGTGCTCACAAGGCGGTTCATTAAATAGATAGCATACCAAGAAATTTCCGATGATTTTTCGAGCGGAATGGAACCCTTGTCGGGACCGTTTAAGCAGAGAAGGCTGCCGGGTTATCTATGGATGCCGGCGCCTCTTGAACGGGTACGTTCTATCTCCTCAAGATGGATGGCCAGTGGAGCTGTTTACCGGCATCCTATGGTTTCAACTGTAGGGTTCGCGCGCACTTTTTAATGAAGCAGGTGCGGAATAAGCGCACATCTTGGACCTGCTTTAACACCGGACGTCTTTTGCCGGAGTGTGCAGCGCACCGCATCGGCGTCAGGCCAGGCGTCCATTACGCAGATCGTTCAGCGCCTGATAGATTTCCTGGTTGGTATTCATCACGAATGGGCCATAGTGCGCGATCGGTTCGTTCAGCGGCCGGCCGGCGATCAGCAGCACGTTTGCCTCGCCTAGGGCGTCGATCGCAACACCATCAGCCGATGCATCATTCGCTAGGATCGCCATGCATTGTGCGGGTATCAGACTGCCCGCAATGCTCACTTCGCCGCGATACACGTAGGCGAAAGCGTTATGTCCGGCCGGCAATAACTGAGTGAAACGCGCGCCAGCAGGCAGATGCAGATCCAGATACAAGGGTGCTGTGGCTTCCCGAGTGACGGCGCCGGTCACACCGTGACTTTCGCCGGCGATCACCGTGACTGTCACCCCGGCGCCGGTTGTAAAGCCCGGCAAGTCAGCAGCGGTGAAATCACGATACCAAGGCGCAATCATTTTGTCGCGGGCTGGCAGGTTCAGCCAGAGCTGGAAACCTTCCATCACCCCTTCTTCCTGTTGCGGAATTTCGGAATGAATCACCCCGCGGCCGGCGGTCATCCATTGCACGCCGCCGTTTTCCAATAATCCTTCATGGCCTGCGCTGTCGCGATGGCGCATCCGTCCAGCGATCATGTAGGTGATGGTCTCGAAACCACGGTGCGGATGGTCGGGAAAGCCTCCCAGGTAATCATCCGGCTGATCGCTACCAAAGGCGTCAAGCATCAAGAAGGGGTCCAGCCGGCGCTGGAGGGATTGTGTCAATACGCGCGTCAGTTTCACGCCAGCGCCGTCGGAGGTGACGTTGCCGGTGACCTGCTGCTCGACTGTGCGAGACTGAATGATTTGTTCGCTGCGAGAGGGGGTGTGGATCATCGGGTGACTCCTAAGCCGGGGCGCACAGCAGCGCCCTCATCATACAAGTTCAAGCCAATGCTGCCGCTATATCGGCTTCGGCTTCAGCAAAGCCCTGCTGTGCGGCCGCTGGCCCCATGTTCAAACCTTCTGCATAGATAAATTGCACCTCGGTCATTCCGAGAAAACCGAGTACGGTTTTCAGGTATGGGACCTGGGTATCACTTTCAGTGTTTCGATAGCGGCCACCGCGCGCCAGCGCCACGAAGACTTTTTTGCCTTTCAGCAAACCTTCGGGTCCATTCTCGGTATAGCGGAAGGTGACGCCCGTCCGGGCGATGGCATCGATCCAGGTTTTCAATTGCACGGGGACGCCGAAGTTGTACATCGGCACCCCCAATACGAGGACATCGGCTGCTTGAATCCCGGCGATCAATGCATCGTCAAGGGCGACGCGCGCCGCCTGAGCAGGCGAGCGTTGTTCCGCCGGCGTGAACAGTGCGTTGAGCGCGGCTTCATCCAACATAGGATGAGGGTGGCTGGCAAGATCACGTACCGTCAGTATGGCTGTTGGATTCGCCGATTGCAGGCGGGCGGTAATCGCATTGGCGATCCGGGTGGAATTGGCATCTTCCCGGCGGGCGCTGGTGTTGATTTGTAAAATGTTCATAAATTCTCCTTGAGATGATTGATGGCTTGAGATGTACTCTATTGATTGCAGAAACTGGAGAGAAGCCCATAAATCGGATAACATTGTTCTATATATGGAACAATTCGACCCCAATGATTTACTGATCTTCGCCCAGGTTGCTGAAATGGGAAGTTTCAGCCGTGCTGCTGAGCGAATGGGTTTACCGAAATCGACGGTATCGCGCCGCATGGCTTTGTTTGAAGAACGGCTGGGTGAACGCCTGATGCTGCGCACCACGCGCCGTCTTGCTTTGACGGAGTTCGGCGAACATCTTCTGGAGCATGCGCGTCAGGTTGCCACGGAAGTCGAGGCGGTCAAAGCGCTGGCCGCGCATCGCCAGGCCCGTCCCAGTGGACGGTTACGGGTGTCGATGCCGAGTGATTTCGCTAACCTGCTGCTGACCGATATGCTGGCGGCGTTTATCGCGCTCCACCCGGCAGTGGCGCTGGAACTGGATTTGTCGCCGCGGCGCGTGGATTTGCTGGGGGAAAATTTCGATATTGCTGTGCGTATGGGGGTGTTGCCCGATGACACGTTGCTCGCCGCCCGCCGGATCGCTGTATTCCCGGCCGGTCTTTACGCAGCCCCTGCTTATCTGGCTGAGCACGGTGAACCCGTCTCACCGGATGATCTGATTCACTACGAGGCATTGCGTCTAGTTGATCGTAATGGTGAGGCCGCACATTGGACGTTGATCAGTGGCTCGCAGCGCTGGGAGGGGATACCTTCAGGGCGAACGATGGCGAATTCCCCTGAATTGTTAATCCGGCTAGCCTGCGCTGGCGCGGGAATCGCGGCTGTTCCGGATTGTTTCGCTGCGCCCAGCGTCTACCGCGGGGAATTGCGCCGCATCCTGTCTGCCTGGTCGCTACCGGTGCATCCGGCTTGGGCGGTATTTCCAGGCCGCCGCCTGATGCCTGCAAAGACGCGGGCGTTCATCGATATGCTCGAAGCCGCCTTGGCAGGCGCACCTGGAAATAATAAGTCACCTCGATAAACCGGTTATGAGTCCGGCAAGACAGGCCGTGCAAGGAACATGAAGCGTGAGCCTTGCGATTCTTTGGTTTTTGCCCTGACGTGCGTTACCACTATGGTTTTGAATTCATAGGCCCATCTTGGCATAATGAAACCGCTTGATTGCTTCTATCGGCACATCATATGTCCTTTTGCTAATATGACTTAAGCCGCTTTCAATCGCCCATCATGAATCCTCAAACCAGCGTACTTCTAACGGATCTCTACCAGCTCACTATGCTGCAAGGCTACTACGAGCAAGGTATGGAAGAGACCGCCGTGTTCGAATTTTTCGTGCGTAAGATGCCACCGGAGCGCAATTTTCTCATGGTGGCGGGCCTTGATCAGGCGCTGACCTATATCGAGTCTTTGCGCTTCACGTCCGCTGAGCTGGAGTGGATCAGCCAATGCGGGCGATTCCGGGATGATTTCGTCGATTATCTCAGTGGCTTGCGCTTTACAGGTGATGTGCATGCCATACCAGAAGGCAGGGTGGTGTTTCCAAACGAACCGCTATTACGAGTGACGGCGCCTTTGCCTCAGGCGCAACTCATGGAGTCTCGCCTTGTTAACCTGCTCCACTTCCAGACCATGATTGCATCGAAAGCGGCGCGTTGCGTTCTAGCCGCTCCTGGCAAGGTATTGGTAGATTTTGGCATGCGCCGTGCCCATGGAGCGGAGGCTGCTTTGCTAGCGGCGCGTGCGTCTTATTTGGCCGGACTGACGGGGACGGCCACGGTTCTTGCCGCGCCGTTATTTGGAATTCCCATTTTTGGCACTATGGCGCATGCCTTCGTGCAGGCCCATGGTAATGAATCGGATGCCTTTAAGCATTTCGCCCAGGCGCAACCTGACAATGTCGTGTTGCTCATCGACACCTACGACACTGAGCGCGCAGCTCGCAAAGTGGTCGAGCTAGCACCTTGCCTCGCGCAGGAAGGGATTACGGTTAAGGGGGTCCGCTTGGATAGCGGCGATTTAGCCAGCCATGCCCGCAAGGTTAGGCAGATATTGGACGAGGGTGGTTGTTCCGGGATCACGATTTTCGCTAGCAGCAGCGTTGATGAGTATGTTCTCCAAGACTTAGCCGGCACCGGCGCACCCATCGATGGCTTTGGCATTGGCACTCATCTCGATACCTCAGCCGACCATCCCTATTTGGACTGTGCCTACAAACTGCAGGAGTATGGGGGACGGGCGCGGCGTAAACGCTCTGAAGGGAAGGCCACGTGGCCAGGCCGGAAACAAGTATATCGATATGTCGACTCCGATGGTTATCTATCCCGCGATTTACTGACGCTGGAAACAGACGTGCGCGATGGTCAGCCGCTGCTTCACCCAGTGATGCGTGCAGGCCGGCGTATTGATCCACCAGAGACGTTGACACAGAGCCGCGCACGGGCCGCGGAAGACCTTGCACGCTTACCCCCTGGACTCAGGGACTTACGTCAGCGGCAAGACTACCCCGTGGAGGTTTCGGACCAGCTACGCGCTTTGACCGCTGAACTTGATGCAAAAAACGATGAAAGTTGATAACAGTGCAATGCGTGCCATTGACGCCGTGGCCCTTACGCAGCCAGGTCCTCCAACTGTTGCGTAGTTGCTCCCAATTCGAGCATTTCCTGAATGGCGCGGTCACCGTCTCCAGGATTGAGATTAACAGCTCGAATAGCATCTTTCAGCAGCACCACTTGAAACCCTTCTTTGAGGGCATCCTTGACGGTGTTTAGAACACAGTAATCGGTGGCAAGACCCCCCACAAAAACACGCAGGACACCGGCAGAATGCAATTGCTGGGCAAGGCGGGTGCCCTGAAATCCGGAGTAAGCGTCTTGGTTCCGGGTTGTGGCCTTGGATACGATTTGGCTGTCTGCGGGGATGAGCAGGTCCGGAGGGAATTGCGCACCTTCACTGTCTGCAATGCAGTGAGGCGGCCAAATACCGCCCTGTGCGGTGAATGAGCAGTGATCAGGCGGGTGCCAGTCCCGTGTTGCATAGACGGGGAGTTCTGCTCTGCGGAAATACTGGATGTAGTGGTTAAGCAGAGGCACTACTTGATCGCCTTGGGACACGCCAAGGGCCCCTCCGGGCAAAAAATCGTTTTGCACGTCGACGATGATCAGGGCATCGCTTTGGCAAAGATTGCTGATATTGGAAGTCTGCATAGTTAGGTCACTGTGATTCAGGTAATCATTCACTCCCTTCACCCCAGATCCTCTCCCGCGAGCGGGCGAAGGGAGTGAACGGTTACTCATACGGTTACTCATTAAGTTAACTTGTCAGTTCAGCCATTTGAACACGGTGCTCAGCTGCGGGCGGCGATGATCTGTGCCATGGAGTCCCCATGGATTAGCGCGCTTAGCTGTTACAGGCTGCACAGTATTTGTGTTGCTGCCATACCAGGCATAGTCAGTGCGTTGCGAATGATCAACCGGCGCTGGACTGTCATTCGGCGTAGCGTCTGGTTCGCCGTTCACTGTCTTTCATTCCGGATGTCTCGCAGGTACGCTCGAATCTTGTCCCAATGGTCACAAAACATCCAGCGATGTAAGACAAGTCCAGCGAATTTCGTGCGTTTTCCACAGTGTGGCGCGACCTTTTCCATCAGCCAATCATCCCCGAACATGGCCCACGCGCCAGCCCCGCAGAGAAGATTGCGGTGGCAGGGCGGGTACACTTCAAAGCGCAGGATCTCCCACAATTCATTCTCTGAATACGGTGAACGTGCCAACGCTCTAGCGATGCATTTGTAGTCATCGTCTTGTAAGCAGGTATCCAGAAAAAGCCCGGATAGCGCATTCCAGACAGGCAACCGCTCACGAATCGTTTCTGGTGAGACACTCATTGTGGCGAACGTTCGCTGTAATCAAATGCGCGCTAACGCGTTTAGGTTGATAAGAAGCGCCATTTTGCACAAGATAAACGCTGGGAGGAGATCTTTGAGAATGCCCCTAGGCTTCGGAAAAAAGCCGGTTTGGATCTCTGAATTGGTAAGGTTCGCATGATTGATCCCTTCGAAGACTTGCAACAATGGTTTATGGATTGGGGTTTAGCAGTGCTATGTCTCCAGTATGGGCCGGATTTTCAGCAGAACAGAAGCCCGGCTTCCCTCCCAGGGAACTCCTGGATTTGTACAAGTTTCTCATGTGTTTTGAGGTCCAAGACTCGCCAAAGCGGATATCAAGATATGCCGGGTTGGTGATCCGGCCTTGCGGGTACGCGCCCGGTGAACCGGTCTTTTGGCCCGGATACTGGATCGAAAAGGACGCCAGATTCGATGAGAGCTTCGAACGTATGATACCTTTATCAGGAAACTTTAGGTTGCTCCAGCCGGGTGAACCGGCCAGAGTCCGGCGCGCACGCGTCTGAAACCCACGTTTGCCATCAATGAAAACCGCTGGCTCCCAGGCCGTGGAAAACCCATTGATAGAGCTGGAATCCTTGGAACGTCAAACTATGTCTGAGCCACCGTTATCCTCCATCGCTTCGCGAGAGGCGGAGCTGTTGGCGTCATTGATCGAGCAGTTTCCAGTCTGCTTTGATATGGCCCATCCTCGACCGCTCAAGGTCGGCATCCATCACGATCTTCTGGCTCTTGGTTTCCCGGCCGCGGATGCCAAGCCGTCCGGCGTTCGACGTGTGCTGGCCCGCTATTGCAACCGGCCGCGGTATCGAAACGCGGTCCGGGCGGGTGCTGTCCGCGTGGATTTGCACGGTCAACCGGCCGGTGTGGTCACCGAACAAGAACTTGTCCAGGCGCAGAAGGAAGCCACTCCGCGCGCCGTGCGGCTCGCCGCTGAGCGGGAGGCCCGCCCCTCTAATGACACCCCATTGCCTCAGGAGGCTCTCGTATCTGGCCGCCTCTCACTCATCGTGAAATTTTCGGAACTGCCGGCTTCGTTACCAGTGCGGGACGGCCTGAAAATCGGTATTCAGACCGAAGAAGGCCGGGTCATTGCAATCTTGGCACCCAAGACCTGGCGCAAGCTCCAGCAGAAAGCTCACAACACGGCGGCTTGGGTGATGGCCTTGAGTGGCGCCTTGGAGCGGTTTGCCAATGGCGAGATCGTCCTCAAGCATCCCACCGTCCAGTTCTTTGAAAAGCAAGCCCCGGCAGAAGCCCCAGCCACGGTGCCGGAAGCATCCCGGGCCAACAGCCGGAAAACGCCTCGGCAAGGAGCGGATACCCTGAAACCGGAAGGGCTGGATCAGCCCTCTGCTGGATCTTCCCGGTCTCGGCTGCGCTTGAAAGATCGCCCCTCAGCGAAGGTGCCCGGATAAATTTAACCGCTCGCTGCTCATATGTGCGGCGAGCCGGTTCCCAATAGTCTTCGGCAAGGCAAACGCGATCAAGGGAATGATAGCGCAGTCTCCGGTACCTTCGCGTTTAGCAAACTGGGTGCTATTACCGGTTAGAATCGTTACGCAGTAGTGCTATTGCAGGATAAACGAGCGCATCGATAACGAGGCTAGATCGAACCCTGTGTTGAAAAAGGTAAGCTTATCTTCTTCGCTGGCCGCACCGAGCGCGTAGAGAACGGGCAGATAGTGTTCCGCCGTCGGATGTGCGAGCCGCGCGACGTTGCCCAGCGCTTCATAGTGGGCGGCAGCTGCAAAGTTCCGCGACTCCAGCTTAGCCGTGAGATCTGCGTCAAAGGCTTCGGCCCAGTCGTAGGGTGGTGCATCCGGGCGTAGGGCGCGCAGGTTGTGGACGATGTTGCCGCTTCCCACGATGAGTATGCCTTTTTCGCGCAGCGGCTTGAGTTCACGTCCCAACGCGAAGTGTTCAATTGGTGGCCGGGCAAGATCAAGGGAGAGCTGAAATGCGGGAATATCTGCCGCCGGAAACAGGTGCATGAGGATCGACCACGCACCGTGATCCAAGCCCCACTCGGTGCCGGCTGACACCGGAATCGAGCGTACGAGACTTATTACCGCTTCTGCTGCCTCCGGTGCGCCGGGGGCCGGATACTGCTGGGCGTACAGCTTGGCGGGGAATCCTCCGAAATCGTGGATCGTTTTCGGTTGCTGGCCGGTGTGCACCTGTGTCGTTCCACGGGTCATCCAATGCGCCGAGATGCACAGGATGGCGCGGGGCCTGGGGAGCGTACTCCCCACTTCGCGCCACGCTCGGCTGAAACGGTTGTCCTGGATGGCGTTCATCGGATTGCCATGGCCGACAAATAGAACTGGCATTCTCGGCGTATCAAATAGATGCGTAAGGGCTTCGAGGTAGGGCATAGGTGGTTTGTGAGCGTTTCAGAGGACGATGCAGGGACGGCTTTTTAGACAGAGTTTCCGGAGTATGTTTCCCTTAGGACGCACTTCTGCTGCAGTTTGGATAGAGCACTCTAGTGGAATGGCTTGCTCGAATTTGAGCTGACGCAATAGGTCAGCTTGTGACTCACCGGATATTAGCAGGCCATAATGCACCGCTGTCTAGCCAGCCAGCTTTCACTAAACTGGCGCAGTTTGATCAGAGCGGTACTTGGATCTTTGTAAGATGACATATGTATCAATATTTGATTGATAGATGAAAAGTTCCATACCCGCACACACGAAGGCAACACCAAGCTTCCTATCTTCACCAGTTGCAATCCACTCCTCTATTCACGCTCCCTTTTTTTGCAGGGGTGGCCCGCTCTATGACCCGCTCCGTGTTTGAAACGCGAGCGGATTAAGGTCATGGCAGGTCATTGACTCCCTTTATTATCGCCAAATTGGTCCGTTTGACCGAACATGATGACCTCTTCAATCGGCCTTCATGCACCCGTAAGTATCTGATAATCATATTATTTGGCGTCTATTTATTGAATGGCATGTCTATTGCTTATTTTTGAAGAAAGAAACATTCACTATTCTCTTAAGGAGCTTTCTAAGATGCCTCAAAATACGCTAGCCAGAGAACCTTTCTCTTTCGCTTCAGGCCCCCGGCCTTCCCGTCAACCCGAGCGCATCAACCCGGCATTACTGCGGCGCATGGCAGCACGTATGGCGCTGGAGGCAAGGCAAATTGAGCGCGTGGCGCAAGAGGCGATGAAAGAAGTCTGGGACGAGTCCACGCATCTCTCCTCCTTCACTGCCCAAGCAGTCTAACTTGAACCGGAGTCATGCGATGAGCAATCTAGGCTTTCCCGTATCTTCCGCCATGCGGTTAGTGGATCTGGCCGCGATCTTGGCCCATCAGGGACTTTGTTTATATTGGGATGCGACCCGCCGCACCGTGGTGGTAGCAGTCATCCCATCATGAGAGCAACCCTGTCCACAGACCCTCTTTCGCCGGTCATTCCGGCTTTGCCGCGCAAGCTGTGCGGCAAAGCTCTTGAGGGCACAACACAACCTGTTCAATTAGGTCAAGGAATCAATAACGCTTAATGAGCGTAGCGTTATTTGATATGCAAATCATTACCGAATGGGTGCATGGACCGGCAAAACATGTTGCGCCTGGTTCGCAGATTTAAAGCCGCGCATCTGGCGTTCTTGCTGGCGGGCCGACTGATGCGAGACTCTCGCTTGATTGTTTAAGCCCTGGTGATGGAAACAGGCGAAACTTGCCATTTAATGCCCGTTAACTTGACAGTACCCTCTGATGCTAGGGTCTAACGTCTCGTTCCCTCCAGTTGCCGGAGCAGTGCCTGCACCTCAGGATTCTCCGGTTCCAGCGCTACTAGCTGGTGCATGTAATCTCGCGCCGCGCCCAAATTCCCCGCATCGCGCTGGAATGCCGCCAACGCCATGAGAGTTTCACGGTCATTGGGATGTTTGGCCAACACTGTCTCCAGTTCCTGAATCGCCTTCGATCCTTGGCCGGTACTGTTTAGCGCCACCGCGTACACATAGCCGTAACGCGGGTTGTCTTCACCCAAGCGGGCGGCTTCCGCCAATGCGCTCAGGGCTTCCGGCAGGTGTTTCTGGCGAATCAGCAGCAAGCCCAATGCATGGTGCGTAGCGGCGCTTTTTGGATCGAGTTCCAATGCTTGGCGCAAGATCTTTTCGCCATCCCCATCACGGCCCTGAATCCGGTACAGATCAGCGAGATTGACCGCTGCCTGAGTAAAGGCGGGCTGTAGAGTGAGGGCAGAGCGGTAGGTGGCTTCTGCCTGGCCGAACTCGCCTTGGGTGATGTGAATCAGCCCGATGTTGAGATATGACTCCGGACGGTTGGCGTTGACCATTTCGGCAGCAACGTATTCTGCCACACCCCGCTGGATCGCTTGGCGCTGATTCTCAGTGAGCATTGCTTTTGGCACGCTGGCCAAGGTCTGTGCTGCATCGATTCGAACCAGCCGCACGGGGTCGTTCAAAAGCGGTACCAGGTGTTGAACCTTCAATTCCGGTCGCACCGTCACCATCGCTCGCGCCGCCGCACTGCGCAACAATGGATCGGGATCGGTCAACAGCGGGCGAAGCGCCTCGAATCCAGTAGAGTTGAGCCGTTCACCCAGTAACGTTGCTCCGGTGGCACGGGCGATGTTGGGTTGCTCTTGATTTTTGATCAGGGCCAACAACAGCTCCTGTGCGCCAGCTGCTCCGGTATATCCGGCATGTAGCGCCTCAGCGAATTGTTGATGACCCGGCAAGGGTTGACCGTACCACTTCCGGATCTGCTTTGCTGCCCATTCGGCCGATCGATCTTCATGACAACGATTGCAGGCGTTGGGCACATCCAGTTTCATGGTTAAATCCGGGCGGGGAATACGGAAGCTGTGATCGTGGCGCGGGTCCACCACCATGTAGGTGGTGGTGGGCGCATGACAGGATATACAGTCCACGCCTCTGGTGCCGGCCGGGTGAAAATGGTGCTGCGGTGATTCGTATTTCGCCGCAAGGTGGCATTGCAAACAGACTTTGCCTCCTGTTGCACGCAATTTGCCGCTGTGAGGTTCGTGGCAGTCGCTGCAACTCACTCCTTTCGCCTGCATTTTGCTTTGCAGGAAAGAACCATGGTTGAACACTTCATCTTTCATCTGGCCGTCGGGGTAGTAGAGGTCCGGCGTCAGCAGCGACAAACGGTGAGTATCCAGCAACGATTGGCCAAAAACATAATCCTCCCAGAATTGTCCGCGCCGCGAGTGACAACGGGCACACAACTCCAGTTCGCGGTTAGGCGGACGCGGTGTAATAGCTGGGGCACTGTTTGCAGCCGCTTGTGTGGCCGCCGTCCAAAGGACATCGGGTTTGGGGTTCAAGAAGGGGGTTACCAGATCCAGCCCTTTCATGGCCAGCGCGCGTAACTGAAATTGCAAGCCGTACCGCTCGTCGAGGGCGATGGCCAGGCCTTTGGTGGAGTTCAGCTTTTGCCAATCCCCTTCCTTCCTGGCCCAGGCAAGGTGACCGGCGCCAGGACCATGGCAGGCTTCGCAGGCGACGTTGATTTCGGACCAGGTGGTGTTAAAGCGGTTCAGCTTCGGATCGTAATTCTTACGCAGATTCGTGGAATGACATTCGGCGCACATGTAGTTCCAGTTCTGCTGCAAACCGGTCCAGTGTAGAGGGTCCTTATGCGTCAGGTTCTGGCCCGGATAGAGATGGAACCAGCGTTGTCCGCCTTGCTCCTTCGGGCGGCTGTCCCAGGCGATGCCCAGCGCCTGATAGCGGCCATCGGGAAAGCCGATCAGGTACTGCTGCAAGGGATATACGCCAAAGGTGTAGGCAATTTCGTAATCTTGCAACTGTCCGTCCGGCCCGTCGGTACGCACCATGAATTTGCCGTCGCGGCGGAAGAAGGTGGAGGCAATACCGTTATAAGTAAAGGATGCATCCTCGAAATTGCCGAGGATGGCCGATTCGCTGGCAGGCTGCATGGCCTTCGCATGCTGCGAATTTTTCCAGTGCAGGTATTCGTGCGCATGGCATTCTACGCAGCTTTGCGCGCCGGTGTAGCCGCTGTCAGGGGTAACCGGCAGATGACGCTCCGGCAAGCGGACCGGCAAGGGTTCCGCTGGTTCAGTGTCAGCATGGGCGGGGAAAAATACCGGCATCCCATCGCCAAGCAATGCAAGAGTGATTATGGCAATCGAAAAAATTGCTAACTTTTTTAACATCCTAAAAGAAATTCTATTCAGCAGGGCCAGGCAGCTTATAGCGATTAAAGGTTTTTTCATATCAGGTATCTTCTGATTAATCTAGCTTCCGGGCTGGCATCTCTCCCTCGAAGTTAAAAGCGGTAGCTGTAATTTGCGGTAAAGAAATAAAGCTTTGGTGTGTCGTAATTGCCGCTGAGCAGAATATCCGGTACGCTGGATTTCTCCATTTGAAGATATTCGAAGGCTGTGCCCAGACTGGAATTCTTATCGAGCTGGTATTGTGCGCCGACACCAAAGCGCCATGCATCCCCAGACGGCATGGTGAGGGAAGTGTTGCTTTGATTTTTATAGAAACTGGAATCGTAGGCTATTCCAGTATTGAGGCGCAGATCTTCGTTAACATGGTGCTGTACCCCGAGCGCCACATGCCAGGTGTCTTGTAACCGGTTATTTCCCGGAATTTCCCGGTTGGCGGCGAAAATTGCGTTGTCATTGAAGGCGCTCCAGTCTTGCCAGCCCACATTCGCTAGAATGGCCCAGTCTGAGTTGATCTGATGAAACAGGCTAACCATCAATTGCTGCGGTGTATCCACCATGCCATCAAGAGGCAGGGCAAAGGTCCGGGTGAACGTTAAACCCGGTTGTCCTAGAATCGGGTTTGAAATCGCATAGGTCAACGTGATGTCCGTGGACACTTGGTAGTTGTAATCGGTCTTGCTGGTGTAGGCAAGGCCAAAGCGGGTTGCCGGGCTGGGTTCATACAACACGCCGATCTTGCCGTTGATAGCCCAGTCGTGGTCATCGAGTTTTTGTTCACCACTGATGCTGTCGCGCTTGAGCGAGAACAAGCCGTAGTTGAGGCCGACCCCCAACCCCAGCGACCACTGATCGTTGAAGCGGTAGGCCACCGTAGGCTGTGTCGTCAGGGCAATCAGTGCGCTATCTTTGATTAGTTGGCTGCCGGCCCAATCACCGAACTGCAGGCCAAGGCCAAAGTTGCCGTAGAGACCGATGCCGAGCCTGAGACGGCTGTTAACGCGATGGCTGTAAAAGGTGCTGAGACCTGGGAACCAACCGACGACGTTGCCAGGACTGTTGCCTTGCAGAGCGCCCGTGCCGTCCAATTGATAATCCACGCTGCCATACAGCGCCTGTGCGCCGATGGTCAGCTGATCCTCGTCGAGCCGGGCCATGCCGGCCGGATTGAACGCGATGGTGGAAGCGTCCTGCGCGCGGGCGGCTGCGCCTGCGGCCGCCAGTCCGACATCTTCGGTGCCAATTTCGTATAAATACAGGCCGCTGGCGCTGGTATTGGCGCTTAGCACGGCAGCTATTATGACAAAACCTAGTTTACCAGTTTTCATGTAAATTCCTTGTCTCTTCGCCAAACGCTGCTCTCCAAATCAATTTAAAAATTGCATGTTAAAGCCGAGGAAAATTTGCCACTCCGGTTGCCCTGGCCCATCGTCTGCAACAGAAAATTGAGGTTCTGCAAAAATGTTATAAACCGTTTTACCCTTTTTTATGACTTGGCCAATGCCAACTCCCAGTGGCACGCTGTAATCGTCGGTTTTCAGGTTATAGGCCCAGATCGGTGCGGCGCGCAGGTAGGTTCCACCGCCGAGCTGATAAAATGCAAACGGCTGAAATGCTAAAATATTTACATCTTCCCTATCATCGTCGCCGGCAAAACTCGCTTGCCAAGTCAACAGATAACCGTATTGAAATCCGGGTGAACTTGCGTTGAATAGCACGTTTGCAAAACCGGCTGACCACTTTCCGCTGCCTAATTCATCTTTACTCGCAGCCGGCAGCGTCATTTGCGGGCCAAAACCGAAGCTGATGGCTGGATTACCCGTATCGATTAGGTAAGCTGCAAACACATTAAAATCACCGGTACCGGTTTCTTTATCGCCATGAGGGGACGTGGGGAAGGTGTTAACTGGCAATGAAGCCCGCAATAACCAGTGAGTTTCTGACACAGAGAACGGCTTGGCAAAACGAAACCAGGCTTGATTAGCCGACACATCCGGCTCTGTCAGCGCACCTATGTAATAGTCTTGAATATTGAAAGCCGTCATGTTGGCCAGTGGATTATTGGCCTGAGCAGCCGCATTCGATTCATTCTGAGCGAATGCTTCACCCTCTAACAAAAAGACTAATGCTGCTATCTTAAAAAGAACACCTATCGTTTTGGCGCTCATGGAGTTTTTCTGTACAGGTTATGGGATATTAAATACCCGGATGGCAGGAGCTGCCAGCCGTATTACCATTGGCAACTCCTGTTCAGTGCGTATTTAAGCTACTCCATCGTAACCTTAATACCACTGGCGGACCCCACATTTAGTTGTAAGCCCTGAGTTCGCGACTCCAGACGCATGATCACGCCATTTTCATTTTTGAGCCGCAATCCGCCCACACCCCCGCCCAGCGCAATGCCTACATCCAATTTGGTGTAGGTCCCAGGAAATTTTGAGATATCCTGCAAGTCATACACTTCGCCGGCCGCGCTCATTTTGGAAACCCCTACATTCGCGCCGGCGGTCAGACCGCCAATTTTGAAGGCATGCTCCTTGCCATGAAACGTCAGTGAGCCGCCGCCAACGCTGCCGCCCACAATAAAGGCAAATTGCGTCTCGTCGATTGTGACAGTTCCGGAGGGTTTTTTGGCATCTGCCGCTAAGGCGAGTCCTCCTGCCAGAAGCAAGGTGCTCAGCATAACAGGACCGGTTATTTTGCGAATATTCTTCATCATCTTGTTTCTCCTTCCGTTAAAGTGCATCGGGGATCTGAATCTCAATAGGAACGGTTTGACTTTGACGTTTTACCTTATGGCTCAAACGTGAAGATCCGTTTCCAGTCGTGCTTCATGCTGATAACGACCCAGCCTTGCTGCTTCGCTTCGGCCATGAGCGTGCCGCTGAATGTGCCGACCTTTGACGCCGCGCCGTAGGCCCACTCGCGTTCATCGTCGTCGTGATGCACCAGCATCATCAGCCGTGCGCCGCCGCCGGCTTGTGTCCATTCCAGCATCTGCTGGTCACCGTCCGAATTGCCAAACGCGGCGATAGGCCGGCGGCCGATATGCGAATTGATACCGGCCGGTTTGCCGGCTTTGTCGTCGATGAAGTTCAGTTCCGGCAGGCGCATGAGCACCGGTTTGCCGTCGCGCAATTCGTACTTCGTTTTGATGCTGCTGCCCACCACCTGTTCGGGCGGGATACCATAGACTTTCTCGGTCCACGGCCGCATGAACTCGATGCCGCCGCCGGACACGATAAAGGTTTTGAAATGATGTTCGCGCAGGTAGGTCAGCAGTTCGAGCATGGGCTGATACACCATCCCGGTATAAGGCTGGCCGGTTTTGGGATGTTTTGCCGTGGCAAGCCAATCTTTCACCGTTTTTTCGAATTCTGCCGTGGTCATTCCGGCATGGGTGGCCATGACGATCTCAGCGATGGCTTTCTCACCGCCTTCCAGCGCGCTTTTCACGTCGCCCTTGAGCAAGGAAGCGAACGGTTCCTGATCCTTCCATTCAGGATGCTGGGGCGCGAGCGCCTTCACACGATCGAGCGCGAACAGGAGCTGAAAATACATCGGTTGCTCGGCCCAAAGCGTGCCATCGTTATCGAATGTGGCGATACGTTCAGGGATCGGTACGAAATCGGGCGAATGCTCCTTTGTGACCTTGGCGACAAACGCCACGATGGCCTGTTTCGCTGGTCCTTCTTGCCAGGAAGGGAGCGGGTCGGCAGCGCGAGCAGCCATCGCGGCAAAGGCGAGCGCGCTGGCGATCATGCAGATAAGGATGTGTTTGCTGCTGCCTGGTTTCATGGATTCCTCTCATCTATGAGCTTGCGGACTACCCCGTAGAGGAATCGCCCGCGTCAACACGCGGACGGACTGGATTCCTCCGTCTTTGGGCCTAAAACGTTCTACCCCCTCTCCCAGAAGGAGAGGGGCATTTGCTCAATTCCCAGTCGGCATCGGGAGATCGACGCCTTCCTTACCTAACTGATCACGAACCCACTGGAATTTCTGATAATTCGAGATCGTGATCGGGCCAGTGTAGACCTCGCTCTGGAGCTTGCGCGGGGGATACTCGATGTAAGTCTTCATCAGATCCCTCATCACTTGGTTGAAGGTCACCAGTGTCCAGGTATGCTCAGTGTAGTTGTTCATGAAGATGTCATAACGCTCTTGCGGGTCCTGCCAGAGGTCGAAGATCTGGGGCGCCGTGGCCACGTATTTCTCCGGGCCTTTCCAGCCGATGTTGCTGTCCACCGCGAGGCCGCCGGTCGCTTGCCCATCGTCACCGCGCAGGTTGAAGACGGCTTTGTACTGGCCAGCGCGCACTGCGCCCGGCGTGAGTTCGTTTTCGGTGAAATAGAACCAGGTCGTGCGCGGGTCCTTGCCCGTGCCGAACAGGACCGGGGTGATGTCATAGCTGTCGAAGATGATCGGCTGGCCTTCGCGATCCTTCTCCGGAAGCTTCACGCCACCGACCGAGGCAAAGGTCGCCATCAGGTCAAGACCGCCGGTAATGTCGTGGTTCCTTACGCCTGCCTTGATCTTGCCGGGCCAGACCGCGATGGCCGGGACCCGGTTGCCGCCTTCGCGCACCGTGCCTTTGGTGCCCCGGAACGGGGTATAACCGGCATCTGGATAGACGTCCTGCCAAGCGCCATTGTCAGTCGTGTAGAACACCAGCGTATTCTTGTCGAGGCCCAGCTCACGCAACTTGTCCATGATGTGGCCGACGCGCGCATCCAGCTCAACGACGGAGTCGGCGTATTTCGACTTTGAAAGTGACTTATGCACGTACTCCGGCGCTGGCAGGTTCGGCTGGTGTACCTTCATGAAGTTGACGTTGATGAAGAACGGTTTGCTGGAATCTTTCGCCGCTTTTTCCAGGAACTCAACCGCTGCCTTCTCGACATAGCCGTCGAAGAAGGGAATACCGACCACGCCATCGGGGTATTCGATGCCGTGCAGTGTGACCTTCTTGCCAGGTTCATTAACGTACTGCCCGTTGATCTTGAAGTCTTCTTTGGCTGGCTCGCCCGCCTTGCCCGAGAGGGACCCCTTGGTGACCTTGTTGAACATGGCCCGCAGTTCCGGGTCCATGTCCGGGAACCAGGTCGGGTCACCGTAGGTGTAGGCGTTCAGGTGGTACAACCCCACATATTTCATCTCGTCGTAGCCCTGCGCGTTGGGCAGCGCGTAGTCTGCCTCGCCAAGATGCCACTTGCCGGTGAAATAGGTTTGGTAGCCGCCTTGCTTGAGAACGGAAGCCAGCGTCCATTCCGCTTTCGGCAACCCGCCGCCTTGGCCCTGGAAGGCCACTGTCGTCATCCCGCTGCGGTTGGGAATCCGTCCAGTCTGCATCGCAGCCCGGCCTGGGGTGCAACTCGGCTGGGCGTAAAACGAAAAGAACGTCATACCTTCGTCCGCCATACGGTCGAGGTTGGGTGTAGGCATGCCGCGTCCTGCGCCGCCGCCGTAGGCGCCGATATCACCGTAGCCGTGGTCGTCGGCTACGATAAAGAGAATATTCGGCTTCGGGTTTTCTGCAGCGGCCGCGCTGCCGATGGTGAACCCCACCATGGTCAGCACTGCGATACCCAGTAGAGCAGTTTGTTTTGGTTTCACTTTCATTGCGAACCTCACTTTTACACGTTGGCTTACAGATAACGTACTGTCAGTACTACACGGTATATTCGGGTATATCCGCTTTCAGCTTCTCATCGGTCAGGTGACGCATTGCCGTTTCGCAGGCGTGCGCTGGTTTCGTCCTGACACTCACTGCATAACGTAGTTGACAGGATCAAATGCTGCTACTTTGCTGACTACGTACGTAGCGTACGTAGTCGATATGGGGTCAATGGACCGCATCCTCCTCTCCTTCTCCAGCGATCACTTTTCTGATGCGCTCCAATAGGATTTCGGCCTGGAGAGGCTTCTGCATCACGTCCACCGCACCGTGCTTGAGCGCATGTACTGCCGTTTGTACGGCGCCACGATGGACCAGCACCAGAACCGGCATTCTGGCGCATGCCCGAGCGAACTCTGCGAGCCGCTCCGGCCCGACCAGACTGTCTGCGCTTGTATCCAGCACCAAGCAATCCGGAAACTCTGGCGCAGCGGTCCTGAACCACACTTCTATAGAGGGCAACGCCTCAGCGCGCAGACCTGCCGCTGCAACAAGCTTTGAGAGTGAATCACGGACTGTGGGATCCTCGCTGACGATGAAGACCGTCTTATCTGCCATGGAAGCTTCAGTTCAGACTTGCCTTGGCGCGAGAAAGGAAAGGGAAAGTTCTAGTGCGTGCCCGCACGATGGGTGCTTGGAACAACGATCGTCTTCACAGCACCTCCTCTAACAATCAATGTGTTTATGATTTTAACCAGCACGTCGAACAGAAAATATCCGGTTAGCTACCGGGTCTACGTACGTAATCGAGCCGGTCATAGAGGATGGTTTACATAGTTTATGAAGAGCTAGGTAATTATGCAGGGCGGGGGACCGGCATACAAAACCGATCAGTGATTCTCATGTGGACCCTAACAATCCCGCACCTGGGGAACCAGATGAAGCATCAGCTCCTTGACGGTACCAATTCCCAGCTTACGCAAGAGGTTCTGACGGTGCGTCTCCACGGTCCGTGGGCTGACACTCAACTTGCGGGCAATCTCCTTGCTGGTCGAGCCCGTGAGAGTCTGATTGAGCACCTCCCGTTCTCGTTCCGTCAAAGTAGCAAGCTGGTGTTTGAGAGACTCCGCTACACTGGACGAGTGCCTAGCGGCAGCATCCAAAACCAAGGCGGCGTTGATGCTATCCAACAAGGCTTGGTCCCGGTAGGGCTTTTGAATGAAATCGACGGCACCGGCCTTCATCGCCTGAACCGCCATCGGAACATCACCGTGCCCGGTGAGCACGATGACCGGAATTTTGAATCCCCGCTTGTTTAGCTGCTCTTGAAGGGCTAGACCGCTCATTGCGGCCATCCGCACGTCGAGCACTAGACAACCCGAGTGCTGCGGCTGAAAGCTATCCAGAAACGCGAACGCCGAGGCGTGGCCCTCAGCCTGCAGACCAACGGATTCGACCAGCTCCTGAATCGAATCGCGCACTGCGGCATCGTCATCGACGATGAATACTATTTGCTCCCGTGCGTTCCTCATGCACCGGATCTCCGCAATGTGAACCGGAAAATGGCGCCGCCAGCCGGGTTCGGTTCGTACCAGAGCCGCCCTCCATGGGCTTCAATGGTCGCTTGGGAAATGGCAAGCCCCATGCCCATGCTGCCGCTGGTGCTGGAATAGAGCGGTTCGAAAATGTCCGCGACTCGATCCAGCGGAACTCCATGACCCTGATCCGTCACGCTGACCTGTACGTCCCGATCATTAATCGAGTCCATGTTAACAAACACCTGTTTGCCGTACCGCTCGTTCGAGCAAATACTCCGCATCGAGTTTTGCAAAAGGTTGACCAAGACCAGTTGAATTTGCAAAGAGTCGGCAAGAACCGCGGGAAAATCGCCCGCAGACTGGCATGTGATACGGCACCCCCGGTGTTCGGTCTCCGGTTCCATCATCCGGATGACCTCTTCGACCAAGGGATGAAGAGACACGGGCAGCAACCGCACATCGCTCGTGCCAACCAGCGACCGGACGCGTTGAGTGATGGCTCCCGCCCGCTCCGCCTGTGCCTCAATCTTCTCGAAGAGTTCTATAAGCTTTTTTTTATCATCGATATTGTTCTGGAAGCGCCGCCTAACTGCTTGTGCATAGTTCTGAATCGCAATCAGGGGCTGATTGATCTCGTGGGAGATCGAGGTGGCCATGGCACCTAGGCTGCGCTCTTTGCTGAAGCGCGCCAGCCTTTCCCGCATGTGGGCCGCCGTAGTCTCCGCCTGATTGCGCCGGTCATACTCATCTTGCAACGCGCTTTGGGTTTGCCGGAGTCTCCGGTGATTCAACATGAGTGCGATGATCAATGCGGTCTGTGCCAAAATGACAGCCAATGCAGTGAGTATCTGCCAGGAATAGCGATCCCAGGCGGTAACCTTCTTGAATCGAATCTCACAGTCCGCTGGCAATAGATTCTCAGCGATGCCCCAGTGGCGTAATTGCCGCCAGTCAGCGATGCAATGGGACATGGCCGGTGCCTGGACGCCGATTACGGAGGGGTCTTCTCCGTTGAGCACCCTGGCGACAAGCTCGCCCGCCCGCCGTCCTTGCGCCTCATAGCTCGCGATCGATCCGGCAGCGATTCCATCGCCGAGGTAGGTCTCAAACATGCCGAAGATAGGAACACGCGAGACCGCCGCGACCCGCGTCAACACGTCGCGCGGCACTAGCGGTACGCCGCCGCCATCGCGAAACATCGTTAAATAGAGCACCACCGCGTCCAGAGGAAGCGCACGCACCGCTGCAACCGTGTCGGCGAGCGTGAGACCGGTGAGATACTGGACGTCGAGCCTTCCTGCGTAGCGCGCAAGTGCCGTTTGCGCAAGCGACAGGTGCCATCGATCCGGTTCGGCAGCGCCGGCGATGACAACGACTCGCCGCGTCGCCGGCCGCAAATGCAAGGCGAGATTGAGCGTCTGTTCGAATCCAAGCTGGACCGGAACACCGGTCGTGTGCGGATCGAGGTTGCGCCCTTCCAGCACAGTCACCGGCACACTATGAAAAACGATTGCCGCGCCCGGCCAAAGCTCCGTGCGGTGGCGCTGGGCGAAATCAAGCGCGATAGACCCGGCCGTGACGACCACGTCCACCTTCAAGCCACGATATTTTTTGCGGAGCAGCGCAATCACATCTTCGGCGAGCAGTGTCTGCGGAAACCGGAACATATCGAGTGTTTCGGCGTAGAGCCCGGCGGGTATCCTTTGCTTTGAGAGGGCGATGGCTTCACGCAGGCCGCGATCCAGCGCGAGGAACGCCGGCAGGTAGGGGTCGGCTGCGTTCAGGATGACGACGTGATGCGATGCGTCTTCGCCGTCCCGTTCTTGCGCGGGTGCTGTCATGGGTACGGCCGACAATGCGATCATTATCGCGCACCTTGCAATGGTTACACTCTTGATTCCGGCAACCCCCCGCCCCCGCCACAAAGGGGCAAATGCAGAATAAGCATGCGTGGCGGCAATGGTACTGTCAAGTTAGCGGGCTAAGGATAGGCGTATCGCAAATCGGGCGCTGCGAAGACGGCCTATCGGCTTGAAAGCGCTGGTTGCGGGTCTTTGCCGTTGCCCGATGAAACACCAGGGGCTTACTCAAACCAGGGTGCTGGCCGGCAAAACTACTTTAACGCATAGTCCGCCCCCATCGCGATTCATCGCGCGGATCGTCCCGCCTTGCATTTCGATGGCACGCCGCGCGATGGCCAAGCCGAGACCGAAGCCGGCGGTTTTCACATCGGTTCCGCTGCGGAAAAACGGATCGAAGACGGTTTGCAAATCGCTTTCGGGCACGCCGGGACCCCGGTCGGTGACAGTCACCGTCATCTGGCCGCACGCCGCTGGAATCATGACGGCTACCTCAACCGCCGTGCCTTCCTGGGTGAATTTGACCGCGTTGCGAATCACATTCTCGAACGCGCGGTGCAGCAATTCGGCCCGCGCTTTGATGACGAATTCGCCTTCGCCAGAAAACTGCACTTGGCGCCCGTTTGCCTCTGCTTCGAAACAGGCGTCGCCGGCGACATCCCGGACTAGCCCTACCAGATCGATTTCCTCGTTCGGCGTTCCGCTGACACCGGCTTCAAGCCGCGACAACGTCAGCAGTTCCCCGACAAGTTCGTTCAGGCGGCCCGACTCGCGTTCGATGCGATCCAGCGAAGCGTCCAGCTTTTGCGGTTGCTGGCGTGCCAAACCGGCGGCGGCTTGCAGCCGCGCCAGCGGCGAGCGGAGTTCATGTGAAACATCGTGCAGCAAGCGTTGCTGGGAGCCGACCAGGATTTGCAGTTGCCGGGTCATGCGGTCGAAATCCCGGCCGAGATCGGCGATCTCGTCGCGGCGCTGCCCCATGCGGGGTCCGATTCGTGTGTCGAGCTGGCCTGCTGCCACCGCATCGAAGGCGCCGCGCAGGTGGCGGATCGGCTTTGACAGATACCAGGCCCATAATGCGCTAAAGCCGAGACTGGCTAAGATGCCGATGCTGATTGGCACCCAAGGCGACGGCGGTGGGCCGTGGGGCGCCGCCTCGCTTTCAACGGGAACGAACAACAGGTATTGTTGCTGATTTGCAGTCTCCAGCCGGGCTACGCGCGGTTCCCGGTCCGCACGCGCCCAGCGGCCGGCTTGTGCCAGCGCTTCAGGCTGGACCGCCCGGCCGAACAGCTCTTGCCCGGCGGTGTCGACCACGTACACCGGGGCATTGCCTTGGCGATGCTGTTCTTCCAGCAACGCGCGCAGCGCTGCGATTCCACCATGCCGGAGCGTTGCCGCCGCTGCGCTGATCAGGAACAGTGTCCGCGGACCGCTCGCCAGGGCGCGGTCACGATCTTCCAGCGTCTTTCGATGAAGCCAAACGGTTGTACCGACTCCGATGCTTGCGATCAGCAGTGTCAGCCAGAAGGCGAAAAAAAATTTCCAAAAGAGCCGGCCCAAGGCGGTCACTCCTTGACATACTGATAACCGATGCCGCGCACCGTCTGAATCGGCGAGCGTCCTTCTCCGCCGCCGAGCTTGTGGCGAATACTGCTCAGGTGAACGTCAATGCTGCGGTCGTAGCGCGCCAGCGGGCGGCCCAAGCCTTGTTCCGACAACTCCTTTTTGCTTACCACCCGCCCCGCATTGCGGACCAGAACTTCGAGGAGATTGAATTCGGTGCTGGTAAGTTCCAGCAGCTCACCGTTCCATTCCGCGCTGCGTTTTTCCGGCCAGATCGTTAACGATCCTGCCATGAGCGGACCGGATGGCAAGCTGGCCGGTTCCCGGAGTTGAGTGCGCCGCAGGATAGCTCGAATGCGCGCGACCAGTTCGCGCGGCGTGCAGGGTTTGGGCACATAATCGTCTGCGCCGAGTTCGAGCCCGACGATGCGGTCCACGTCGTCCCCTTTGGCCGTGAGCATCAGCACGGGCACACGGCTGTCCTGCGCACGGATACGGCGCAAGGCTTCGATACCGTTTAAGCGCGGCATCATCACGTCGAGGACCACGATGCCGTACTCGCCCGACAGTGCGCAGCGCACGCCCGCTTCGCCGTCTGCCACGGCCATCGCACTGAAACCCTCGCGTTCGAGGTATTCGGTCAACATCTCGCCCAATTCGACATCGTCGTCCACCAGCAACACCCGGGTCATCGCCGCCAACCGCTTCACTTGCCTTTCATAATAACAATCATAGCGATCCGCGCCCGGTAACCAAGCATATTTACCTTTTTTTGCCTGTCTTTACCTTTTTTTACACAATGCTAACCCGCATTTACGGATGCCCTCGTTACAGTGGCGCCAATGAGAAGACCGGAGCAGTCCAGCATGTTCGGGAGCGATACCATGTTAAATCAACAACGCGCGCTTGCCGTGGCCTTGGCGGCGATCATCTTGCTGGCGAGTTGCGCGGCTGCGGGTCCAGACTATTTAGCACCGGAACCGGCGGCGCCAGCCACTTGGCAAGGGGCGGCAGCAGCAAAGGTTACCGTTGCACAAACCGCGCCTGCGGATTTAGCCATCTGGTGGCGGCAACTCGGCGATTCGACCTTGAATGGATTGATCGAACGGGCCTTGCAAAATAGCCTGGACCTCCGCACTGCGCAGGCCAAGCTGCGCGAAGCCCGCGCCCGCCGCGCCCTGGCCGGCGCGGACCGGTTCCCGGCGGTTTCGGCCTCGGCGGCAGCCAGCCGGACCAAGGCCAGTGCCGAATCCGGCAACGGTGCCACACTTAATCTCTACAGCGCTGGCTTCGACGCCAGTTGGGAGCCGGATGTGTCCGGTGGACTCCGGCGCAGCGAAGAAGCCGCCCAAGCCGATCTCGATGCCAGCGAGGCCAGCTTGCACAGCACGCAAGTATCGCTGGCCGCCGAAGTCGCACTCAACTATGTTGAACTGCGCGCCTTCCAATCCCGGCTGGACATCGCCAAAGCCAACGCTGCTTCCCAATCCGAAACCCTGAACCTTACCCGCTGGCGAGCCGAAGCAGGCTTGACCACCGCGCTGGATGTGGAGCAGGCACGCTCGAATCTGGAGCAGACCCGGGCGCAAATCCCGAGCCTGGAAACCAGCCGCACCGAAGCCGGACACCGGCTGGAAATTCTGCTTGGCGAGCAACCCGGCTCGCTTGGTCCGGCGTTAGCCCGCCCGGCCCGGATTCCCCAAGTTCCCAAGCAAGTAATCGCACCCATTCCGGTTGACACCCTGCGCCAGCGCCCCGATGTGCGCGCCGCTGAACGCAAGCTAGCAGCCGAAACCGCACGGGTTGGCGTGGCGGAGGCGGAACGCTACCCAACCTTTACCTTAAGCGGTTCGCTCGGGTTGGAGGCATTGAGCCTCGGCGCGCTAACTCGCGGCGGCGCGGCCGCACAGACGCTGTTGGGTTCCATCGCCGCGCCGGTCTTCGACGCCGGACGCATCCGTCAGCAAATCGCGATCCAAACGGCGGTGCAGGAGCAAGCATTGGTTAACTACGAATCGACCGTGCTTACCGCTCTGGAGGAAGCTGAAAATGCGCTGGCGGCCTTGGCCAATACCCGGCAACGGCAGATCAGCCTGCAAAATGCCACCCGCGCCGCGCGTCTTGCCGCGCTACTGGCCCGGCACCGCTATACGGCGGGTGTCACCGATTTCCAAACGGTGCTGGATACGGAACGAACCGTGCTAGCACTGGAAGACAGCCTCGCGGCCAGTGAAGCTGAACATGTCTCTGCTTTGATTCAACTTTACAAAGCGCTGGGCGGCGGCTGGCCGCGCGTATCCGTTGAAGCGGTTGCCAGCGCGCAAGGAAAATCGTCGTGAATTCATCCATACAACACGATCCCGATCTGGCGAAAATCATCGGTCCGGGGCATCCAAAAAATCGAAGCCTGCGTTGGCTGCTCGTGGCCAGCGTCCTCGCCGCATTCGGTGCCGGCGGTGCCGCGTTCCTCCGTTCCCGTGCTGAAATCCAGGCAATACCCCGCTATCAGACTGAAACGGTCAGCCAAGGCAATTTGCGGGTTACGGTCTCGGCGACGGGTAAACTGGCGCCGGTCAACGAGGTTGAGGTCGGCAGCGAATTGTCCGGCACCATCGAGGCGGTGTTTGTGGACTACAACGACCGGGTGAAAAAAGGCCAGGTGCTTGCCCGCCTGGATCTTGCCAAGCTCCAAGACGCCATTGCCAAAGCCAAGGCCGCGCTGGCCTCGGCCGACGCCAAGGTATTGCAAACCGTGGCGACCGTCAGGGAAGCACGCGCTAATCTCAAACGCTTGCGGCACGTGGCCAAACTGAGTGGCGGCAAGGTGCCTTCGCCGGCGGAGCTGGAGACCGCCGAGGCCACCCAGCAACGCGCCATCGCCGACGAGGCGAGCGCGCGCGCGGCAGTGGACGAAGCCCGCGCTAGCCTCCGTGCCAGCGAAACCGACTTGACCAAGGCATCCATCCGTTCGCCCATCGACGGTGTGGTGCTCGCCCGCTCGGTAGAACCGGGGCAAACGGTGGCGGCTTCGCTGCAAGTGGCGGTGCTGTTCACCTTGGCCGAGAATCTGGCGCAAATGGAGTTGCAGGTGGACGTGGACGAAGCCGACGTCGGCCAGGTGCGTGCAGGGCAGGCTGCAACCTTTACCGTGGACGCCTATCCCAGCCGGAAATTTCCCGCCAGCATCAGCCTGGTGCGGTTCGGTTCGGAAACGGTGGACAACGTGGTCAGCTACAAGACCATTCTCAACGTCAATAACGACGATCTCAGTCTGCGCCCCGGCATGACCGCTACGGCGGAAATCGTTACCTTCGAACGGGAAAACATACTACTGGTCCCAAACGCGGCACTGCGCTTCACGCCGCCAGAATCTGCGGCAAATGAGCAACCTGGCAGCGGCGGCGGTTTGCTGGCCAGTCTGCTACCCCGGCTGCCGCGCCCGGCAGCCAGGAAATCCGTGACGGGAGATCCCGGCAAAAATGCTGCGCAACAGGTGTGGGTACTGCGCGACGATCAACCGGTGGCGATTCCGGTGACCACCGGTCAAAGCGACGGTCGCATGACCGAGGTGACGGGCACGGATTTGGTGGCAGGCATGCCGGTGATTACCGCCCATCTGAGTTCAGCGCCTTGAGCGCGGCCAGCGCACGCGCCGCACCGGAAACCGGCGCGCTGATCGAATTGCGGGACGTGACCAAAACCTACGGGCAAGGGCCAGCCGCGTTTCTGGCGCTGCGCGGGGTCAATCTACACATCGGCGCCGGTGAGTTCGTCGCAATCATGGGGCCGAGCGGTTCCGGCAAATCGACCGTCATGAATATCCTCGGCTGCCTGGACAACCCGAGTTCGGGCGCCTATCTGTTTCGCGGGATGCACGTCGAGAATCTGACCCGCGACCAGCGCGCCTTGCTGCGCCGTTATTACCTCGGCTTTGTGTTCCAAGGCTTCAATCTATTGGCCCGCACGACTGCCTTGGAAAACGTCGAACTGCCCCTCGTGTACCGGGGCGAACCGCGCGCAGCCCGTCACGCCAAGGCACGTGCGGCCCTCGACGCGGTCGGTTTGCGGCAGTGGGAGCACCACACGCCTGCTGAATTATCCGGTGGTCAGCAGCAGCGCGTTGCCATCGCCCGCGCCATTGTGACCGATCCAGCTATCTTGCTGGCCGACGAGCCGACCGGCAATCTCGACAGCCAACGCAGCTACGAGATCATGGATTTGCTGGCCGCCCTGAATCGCGACCGGGGCATCACCGTATTGATGGTCACCCACGAACCCGGCATGGCACGGTACGCTAAACGAATCATCCATTTCGTGGATGGTCGGGTCGATTCGGATCACCGCAATGGAGAGAACGCTTGATGTTCTGGAGTAGCATTCTACTGGCCTTACGGGCGATCCGGCGCAATTTGCTGCGGTCGTTCTTGACGATCCTCGGTATCGTGATCGGCGTCAGCGCGGTGATCACCATGGTCACACTGGGCAATGGCGCCACTCGCGCGGTTTCAGACCAGATTTCTAGCCTCGGCAGTAATCTCATCATGGTGCGCCCTGGCAAGCGGCTCGGACCGGGCCGGGACGAGGCTGGCTCCCCGAATTTCAAGGCCCGTGACGTGGAAGCCGTTGCCACCCAGATTGCCCCGGTCAAAGCAGTCGCGCCGGTGACCAGCAAGAGCGTGACGGTGGTGTGCGGAGCGCGCAACTGGTCCAGCACTGTGACTGGCAGCACCAATGCCTATTTCACTGCGGGCAATTGGCAAATTGCCGATGGGCGGACTTTTACCGCCACCGAGCAGCGCGCCGGCAAGGCTGTTTGCGTAATCGGCGCGACGGTTCGCAAGGAATTGTTCGGCGGCCAGTCGCCGCTGGGCAATGAGTTGCGCATAAAGAATTTCGCCTGCGAGGTGATTGGCCTGCTCCAATCCAAAGGTCAATCGACAATGGGCACCGATCAGGATGACATCGTGGTGATCCCGCTGCGCACCTTGCAGCGCCGCCTGACCGGCAACCAAGATATCCATACTCTCATGATATCGGTGATGGATGGCGCCAACACCGATCAAGTCATGGCCGATCTGCGCGGGCTGATGCGTGAACGCCGCAAAATCGCCGCCAACGAGGAGGATAATTTCTCCATCCTCGATACCCGGCAGATCGCGGAGGCGCTGACCGGCACCACCAAGGTTCTGACCATGTTGCTGGGCGCAGTGGCGGCGGTCAGCCTGCTGGTGGGTGGCATAGGGATCATGAACATCATGCTGGTGTCGGTGACCGAACGCACCTTGGAAATCGGCATCCGGCTGGCGATCAGCGCCCTGAACGAGAAGTGTTGCTGTAATTTTTGGTGGAGGCAGTGGCCTTGTCGGCATTGGGCGGCATTGTGGGCGTCATTCTAGCCATGCTCGCGTCACTCGGGCTGGCCAAGGTCATGCAGGTGCCGTATATCTTCGATCCTGGCATCAATCTGCTATCGTTTCTGTTCTCGGCGGCCATTGGCGTGCTGTTCGGCTATTTTCCGGCGCGCCGCGCGGCCCGGCTCGATCCTATCGAGGCGCTCAGGCACGAGTGAGGGCATCCTTTCAGTCCGGTGCTCGAACTGCCGGATATCTCTGGGACGGGAATAGACAACATCCTGGACTATAATCAAAATTAATTTTTTGCTATAGATCCTGATCTTATGCGCATATCCCGAAAACCCTATAATCTGCTGCGCTCATTCTCGGCGCTCAGTCTGTTGTCCATTGTCCTCATCGGCATCGTGTCAGCCGCGTTGTTGTCCCGCTTCCTGCGCGAGACCTTGCTGGAGCAGAACGGGTTGTTGACCTTGGAATTCGTCCAAAGCATCGCTCAATCACAGAACACCAGCCGGTATTTCAGCGAACCGGACCCCGCCAAACGGCAGGGACCGCTGGATGATTTCTTCAAGCGGATCGCCCACATGCCCGATGTGGTGCGCGCCAATGTCTACTCCCTTGATCGGGTTGTCCTGTGGTCGACCGAGAAGCCGCTGGCTGGCCGGCAGTTTCCCGAAAATAATCCGGAGCTGGATCGCGCCCTGAATGGCCAGCTGGCGCTGCACACGGGCCAGGTCAAGGCCCACGACAAGAGCGAGCACATCCTGTTTCGCTCCAGAGATCAAGGAGTTTGTCGAGAACTATATCCCCATTCATGGGCCAGACGGTGCGGTGGCCGGGTGGTCGAACTTTATAAACTGCCCCGTCTTCTCTGGGAAACCATTGCCCGAGGGCAGCGGCTGGTCTGGGTCAGCGCCGGGCTGGGCGGGTTGTTTCTCTACGCGATGCTCTTTTGGATCGTGCGCCGCGCCAGCCGCACCATCACAGACCAGCAGCAGGCGCTGATCGAGGCCGAGCAGTGGGCAACGGTTGGCGAACTGGCGGCTGCCGTGGCGCACAGCCTGCGCAATCCTTTAGCGGCCATCCGCTCCTCTGCCGAACTGGCTGCCGAGGGCGAAGCTGCCGGGACCCGCGAGTGCCTCGGCGATATCGCCGCTCAGGTGGACCGCATGGAAACCTGGATCCGTGAATTGTTACTCTATTCACACCAGCCTGAAGGCAATGCCCAAGGCGCGGATCTGAATGAAACGTTGCGGCACAGCGTGGCTGACTTCCGCGACCGCTGTGTCCGGCAGGGCGTCGCGCTACACATCGTGCTGCCGGAATGGTCGCCGCGCGTGTGTGCAGATCCTCATCTGCTGGGGCAAGTCTTCAACAGTTTACTGGCTAATGCCCTGGAAGCGATGCCGAATGGGGGCCAGTTGCAGGTGACGGCGGAACCACGCAACCATCGAGTCACCGTGACTCTAAGCGACACGGGCACGGGCCTGTCACCTGAACAGCTGGCAGAGGCGTTCAAACCCTTCGTGAGCCACAAACGGCACGGCCTCGGCGTGGGCCTGGCACTGGCGCGACGCATCGTTCAGCGTTACGGGGGCCGTCTCGAACTGTGCAGCCAGCCAGGTGCAGGCGCCACCGCCCTCCTGCAGCTTCCCTTGGCTGAGTGAATGCCATGTCACATGCTGTGCTGGTCATTGATGATGAAGAAATTCTGGCTAAAAACATTTGCCGCTACCTAACCCGCCACGGTTACGAGGCCCGTGCCGCCAGTAGCGGTGAGGAAGGCCTGGCAACCTTGGACCGCTTCAACCCGGATCTGGTGCTGCTGGACATTCAATTGCCCGGCTTAGACGGTCTGGACGTTTTGCGGCGGATCCGTGCCATGGCTTGTCATATCAAAGTGGTGATGATGACTGCTCACGGCGGGGTTTCCGTCGCCGTCGACGCCATGAAGGCCGGCGCCTATGACTATCTGACCAAGCCCTTGGCGCTCAGCGAGCTCAAGCTGCTGTTGGATAAAGCCATCGGCCAGGAACGGCTGGAAGGGGCATTGGCCTACTATCAGAGCCGGCAGGCAGAGCGCAGCGGGCTGGACAAATTACTCGGCGAATCGCCACCCATGCAGGCGCTCAAACGCAAGATCCAGCAGTTCGTTGAAGCGGAAACCCGGCTGACCGAAGGTGAACCGCCAGCGGTGTTGATCACCGGCGAGACGGGGACGGGCAAGGAGCTGGTGGCGCGCGCCTTTCATTTCGAGGGACCGCGCCGTGATTACCCCTTTGTTGAATTGAACTGCGCCTCCATCCCCTCGCCGCTCCTGGAGGCCGAATTATTCGGCTTTGAGCGCGGCGCCTTCACCGATGCCAAGGAGCGCAAGCTGGGGCTGGTGGAAACCGCTCATGGCGGCACCCTGTTTCTGGATGAGATCGGCGAAATGGAACCGGCGCTCCAGGCCAAGCTGCTCAAATTACTGGAGGATCGCCGCCTGCGCCGGCTGGGGGGCCTGCGCGACCAAACGGTCGATATCCGGGTGATCGCTGCCACTCACCAACGGCTGGAAGAACGGGTCCGGCAAGGGGTGTTTCGCTCTGATCTGTTCTTTCGCCTGCGCATCCTGCATGTCGAATTGCCGCCCTTGCGCGAGCGGGGCGAGGACGTGATGCGCCTGACGCAGGCGTTTCTGGCCAGTTTAGGCCGCCGCTATGGCCGGACCGGATTGCGATTGACGCCGGCCGCCGAGCAGGCATTGCGGCGCTATACGTGGCCGGGCAACGTGCGTGAGCTGCGCAATAGCATCGAACATGCAGTGCTGCTTGCGGATGAGGGGGTCATCGATGCAGCGCATCTGGCGCTCTGCCCGGCGTTGCAGGCGCTGCCGCCCCGCGACGGTGTCCTCCCGCCTTCTGCGGATTTTCCTGAGGATGGTGTCGATCTGGAGAAACTGGAGCAACGGCTGATTGTGCAGGCGCTGCGTAAGACGGGCTGGAACGTTACCCGTGCGGCTAAGCTGTTGGGCTTATCGCGGGACACGCTGCGCTACCGGATGGAGAAGTACCGGCTTTCGGCTGAGGAAACCTGATTCCCGCATGGCGCAACGCGCTGTATGCGGATACTCCGGTGTTATCCCCCGCCTTGGGGGAATTCCCCTAGGTTGCTGGGGTATATCCCCCACATTGATGAGCCCGCTATTCCCGGTGACCGGAATTATCGAAATATTTTTTATATAAAATAATTATTTATCTTATTCATCTATTCTTGGCACATCTCGTGCTATTACTCCGCATATCGTATGAGACCCACGCGAGCGACTATACGGAGACTTCACCTATGAACAACAAATTTATCTTGGCAGCCGCATGCTGCGCATTGCTCGGAACGGCGGGCGGCGCGTTTGCAGACGGCCATCGAGGAGGCCATGGACGAGATGACCCGCCAGGGCTGGACGATAACCCGGGCCGGGGCAATGGGCCAAAGCCGGCATTAACCAAGACCGTCCTTGAATTCCAGACCATGGCCGGTGTCAATGGGGCTTTTCTCGGTGGTGCTTATCCCATCCGCGGCATCAGCGGCGGCGGACTGCCCTGGGTGCTAGGCGCCGCCAAAGGGGAGCTGAAAGACAATGGCAAACTAGAGGTTGAGGTACAGGGACTCGTTATTCCGGGTACCAGCAACTGCGGCACAGACTGCAATCCGGCACCCTTCTTTCAAGCCATTGTGAGTTGCCTTACGGTCGATGCCACAGGTCAAATGGTGACCGATAACCTCAAAACTGAGAATGGCGCAGAGGTCATGATCGGCGATCCCAAGGCCGGAAATGCTAAGATTGAGGCCGTGCTCGACCTGCCTGAGCCGTGCATTGCTCCCATCGTGCTGGTCACCAGCCCTACCGGCGCGTGGTTCGCAGTGACCGGCGTTGGTGCCGTCCCGTAAGTACCGGCTGAGCAACTATCCCCTCTCGTAGGGGTGCTGTGCAGGATTGGCTTGTACAGCACCGCTCAGCTTATTGGCCGTGAGGCCGCCTCACCCCTGTAATCGAGCATTTCCGCCGTGCTGCACTCCGGGCGCAGGTAACCTTGCTGCCACATCGTAAAACGGCGCCGGGCAGGATCGCTTTGCAGATTGCCCTATAGCCCAGCGCAGGGATGCGCCGGTCATGTCATGCCGTGATGGTGTTTACTCGACACCCTTTCCGGTCAAGTTGACAGCATCCATCGGTGGTCTTTTTTAGGCGCTACGAAATTGCGCGATATCCTGACTCGGGGAAGATCCAAACAAACGGCTGTATTCGCGGCTAAACTGCGAGAGGCTGGCATAGCCCACCTGAAAGCTAGCACGGCTGACATCCGCTTTGCGGGTCATCATCAGGTTGCGCGCTTCCTGCAATCGCAAGGTTTTTTGGAATTGCAGCGGACTCATCGAGGTAATCGATTTAAAGTGGCTATAGAAGGATGAAGGACTCATCCCGGAGATTCCGGCCAAGTCTTCGACTTTAACCGGTTCGGTATAGTTTTTCTTCAGCCATGCAATGGCCCTGGAAATTTTTTGCGCATGGGAATCTGTGATTCCGATTTGCGCGATAGAGGGTCCCGCCGGGCTGCGGAGCAGACGAATGAGGATTTCATCCATGACCAGCGGGACCAGAAGATCAGCGTCTTCCTGCTGCACAATGAGTTCCAGGATCCGGATGGCGGCAATGACGATTTTTGGATGGCTGTTGCCGGCATAAATGGCCTGGGTATTCAGTGTCTTCGGCACACCGCGTGGAAAGACTTTCATGATGAGATCGATCAATTTCTGGGGGTCTAGCTGCACGACCAGGCAGAGAAAAGGTTCTTCTGGGCTGGCTTCGGTGATGCGGGCGCAAATCGGCACTTCCGCCGCATAAACCACCATACGTGATTCGTTATAGTCGTAAACGTGCTGAGTGAGCGAAACCCGCTTGGCTCCTTGGGCTACGATACACATCCCCGGCTGGCTCAGGGTATGGGTGGTTTCAGCGGTCGTCTTGGTCTCCTTGACCACATGCAGACTGTGTCCTGACAAATCAAAACGCCCGTCATGCGGAGCAAATTTGTCAATCAAGACGGCTAATTTTTTCAAGTCTTCGCGGTCCGGCCGGTCATTGTTATCCCCGGCCTTTGAAAAGGCCCCGCGGTTTTCATTCAGCGGAGGCATGGTTCCTTATCGTTCTCCTCGTGTTTGCCTCTTAATTCAGGAGGCGCTTTCGTTCCGGAAAAAAAAGTCATCGAACATGTTGAAAGCATTTTAAATGATATCGTTACTGAGCGGTTTTCTCGCCTGCTGGAGGAATCAAGTGCAGCCCGTCGCGCTTCCGGGGCAGGCCGGGATGCTGGTGCATGTGGTCACCGATGGCCGTTTGCAAGCGGGTGGCTTCCGCTGTCAAGCCGATATGTGCCATTTTCACCCTCCTGCCCTCCTATATGCTTAGACCGCAGCGCCGCGGCCTGTTATTTCCATCATTTTCTATTTTTTGGAGAATTCTGTTTGCCTATTCCTACTGATTTTTTACACAATTCTATTATTTTCAGATTAGCTATCGATTTAAATTAAAATATATAATTGTATTTAATACATAAAATAAAAAACGGTGATATAAAGACTCTCGAAAAAGCGGAGAAAATTGAAAGCTGTATTCTTCAATTAAGGAGAAACAGGCATAAAGTTTGTAAATTTAGGCAAGTGATTTCCCTTCAAAACTTTATCATGGAAGCTCTTCTCGATGTGAAAGCCGCCTGGATCTTAATAAGGGGAAAGACTATGCAAAAACGTATTTTAGGAAATAGCGGGCTGGAAGTTTCTCCACTTGGTTTTGGCTGTATGGGCCTGAATTTCGGCTATGGATCGAGCATCAGTAAAGAAGAAGCGATCAAGCTTCTTCGCTATGCCTTCGATCTGGGTGTGACATTCTTCGATACGGCTGAGGCGTACGGCCCCTTCACCAATGAAGAAATTGTGGGTGAAGCACTCCAGCCGATCCGTGATCAAGTGGTAATCGCTACTAAATTCGGCTTTCAGGACGGTCTAGCGGCTAAAGGGCTGGACAGCCGCCCGGAACGTATCCGGCAGGTCGCTGAAGCCTCTTTAAAACGTCTGCGCACTGACCGTATCGACTTGTTTTACCAGCACCGCGTCGATCCCTCCGTGCCGATGGAAGAGGTGGCTGGCGCGGTAAAAAACCTTATCGCCGAAGGTAAAGTCAAGCATTTTGGCCTGTCCGAAGCGGGTGTGCAGAGCATCCGCAAAGCCCATGCCGTGCAACCGGTCACCGCTCTGCAAAGCGAATATTCGCTTTTCTGGCGCGCACCGGAAAAAGAGATCCTGCCTGCGCTAGAAGCACTGGGCATCGGATTCGTGCCGTTCAGCCCATTGGGCAAAGGCTTTTTGACCGGCAAGATCGACGAGAACACCTTCTTTGCAGAAAACGACTTCCGCAAGATCGTACCGCGCTTTACGGAAGAAAACCGCAAGGCGAATCATGCGCTGGTAACCCTGATCAGCGGGATCGCCCAGGAAAAAAATGCCACGCCCGCACACGTCGCCTTAGCCTGGTTGCTCGCACAAAAGCCGTGGATCGTACCGATTCCTGGCACGACCAAAGCCTCCAGGCTGAAAGAAAACCTCGGTGGCGCATCGTTGGAGCTGACGTCGGCCGACCTTGAGAGCATCGAAAGGGCCGCCGCAAAGATCACCCTTCACGGTGACCGTTACCCGGCGGCGATGCAAAGATACATTGACAACTAGGATAGAACCTGATGGAGAGATTTAAGAATCACCTCAAAAGTTAACCCTGTTTTGGTTGTAACTACGACATCGTGCTCCTTTAATCCAAGTATCTGTTCCATAAATCTTCCTTCCGTAACTGGTTGTATATTACGCCATATACAATGGGACTAAACATCTAGAAGTGACTGGGAGATTTAGCTGTGACAGAAAAAGAAAACAAACAGGATTGGGCGATCGAGGATGGCTGGAGTGAGAAAAAACGGCGTCAGCACAAGCGTTACAATACCCATTTTTGCCTGCGTGTCTTCGATGAGGAAAACCTGCTGGGCGATGTCATCGATATCAGCCTCGGTGGCTTGAAATTGCTCGGCAGCGAAATTCTCCCCCTGGGTCAAATCATGTCATTACGGCTGGAGGCCGTGCTGGAAAGCGGCCAGCCAGCAAGTTTTGAATTTCAGGCGGGGGTCGCCTGGAGTGATCAGGATGAAAATCCCGGACGCTATATAACCGGGCTTGAGTTTCTCGGTTTGCTGGCACAGGGGCGAGAAATCATGCAAGGCATGATCAATCAATGGACTCAGTCATCAGGTAGTGTCTCAGTTTGCAAATTAACTCCAATAAAATGAATTTAATCAGAGAACTATACTATTCTTATAGTGCGCCGAACCTGCGCCTGGAGCCAGAACAACCCGTGCATCAGTTTCCGCAGGCTTTAGTCTTTAGTCTTTAGTCGCGGCGGCGGGCCGAACAGAAAATAGAAGACCCGTTCTCCGAGTCCGCCCCGCTTCATGCTGATGGCAAAGGAGTGCGTGGTGCGAGACAGCACTTCGTAGCCATAGACGGTGTCCAATCCCCGATCCCGAGCCGCCGCACGCATCGCATTGATCCAGCGATCACCGCGCTCCAGCCGGGTCAGGCCTTGTTGCGTATCCACCCGGCCGGTCTGCCGTAATTCAGGCCGGTCCCTGCCACGCCGGACATCGCGTTCGCCGACGAAGACCGCCATGGGGATGCGTAGAAACTGCTCGGGCTGGAGACGCAGCGCCGTTCGGCGGTTGAGCTTGAGACCGTGCGGGAAGCGGATTTCCGCATCGGGAAAGGTGTACCAGCCAGCGGCGCCGATGGCAACTGCGGTTACTTGTCCGGGATAAGCCATAGCGTAGCGATGGACAAACTGACCCCCGCCGGAGTAGCCAAACAGGTGCATGCGCTGGCCGGTGACACCGGTCTGTTGCCGCACCTCGGCCAGAATCGCCTGAAGCGCCTGGTCAGAACGGGCGCCCGGTCCGGTTAAGCCTAACCGTTGATAATCGGCGAAGCGGCCAGCGGGAAACAGCGGCGCAACCAGTACGACCCCGTACTGGCGGGCCAAGCGCCGGAAGCGGCGGGCCTGTTCTTCGGCATTGCGGGATACGCCGTGGACCGCCACCAGCACGGGGGCATGCGGACCGATTCCAGGTGGAACATACAGGTAATAGATCTGCGCCGGATCGGTCACCAGCTCACGCCGGACGATGCCGCGCGTGGGCACCAAAGCGGGGGCTGGATATGCCGGCGGGCAAACCGTCGGGGCTGGCGCAGCCACCGTCATTTCCACAGTGGCGGGTGCGGGCAAAGTATCGAGCGCTATCAGCCACATGGTGTTATCTCAAAGCGGCCTGTTGCCTGGCAGGTGCTTCTACGGTGAACAGCCGGCGGGTCGGCCCCTCGCTGTTGAGCAACCGCAGCGGTGGTCCGGCCTCGACCAGCCGTCCGTTCGCCAGATGCCAGATTTCATCTGCCTGGAACAGCCGCTCACGGCGGTGAGTGACCATGAGCACTGTGCCTTGATACTGCGTCAGCACCCGATCCAGCACCGCGCTGGCGCCGGCGTCGAGATGCGCGTCAGGCTCATCAAGTAGCAGCAGGAATGGATCACCCAGTAATGCCCGCGCCAGAGCAATGCGCTGCCGCTGCCCCAGCGACAGGTTAGCGCCACGCTCCTGCAAGACGGTCCGCTCGCCCGCTGGCAGGGTTTGCAGCCACTCATCCACGCCGCATAGGGCGCAAACCCGCGCCACGTCCTCATCCGGCGCATTCCGCCAGCGGTAGCGCAGATTGCGGGCAATACTGCCTTTCAGCAATGGCAATTCGTCGCTGACCATACCGATCGCTCGCCGGATCGAAGCTAAAGTGCAGCCGGCCAGGTTCTGCCCATCCAGTTCTACGGTTCCCTGATCTGGATCGAACAGCCGGGCCGCCAGGGCCAGCACAGTGGACTTGCCCGCGCCATTGGGACCGACGATGGCGATTACCCGGCCTGGCCCGGCTGTCACATTCAACATTTCCAGTACGCCTTTCACGCTGACCTGATGGAATGCTAATCCGCCCTTGGCCGGGGCTAATGCGCAGGCGCCGGACTTTTCCGCCGCCAGACTGGGGAGTTCCATGAACTGCCGGATCTTTTCCAGCGCCACCTGGTAGCCGTGCCAGTATTCGTGGGCCCGGCTCAGATCACGCACGCCCGGCAGCAGCAGGTGGACAATGGCCATAGCGCCGATCACGGTCCCCGGCGTGGTCAGGGCGTGCGCCTAAGGCATCGCCAGCAGCGAATACGACGCCATCCACCCGCCGGGCGAAGGCGGGGGATGCCAGCAACTGTGCAGTTTCCGCCTGGAACAGACCGTCAGCCACTTCCAGTACCAAGATATCCAGAGGTTCGCTGGCCAAGTGAGCGATCAGTTGATGCAGGATCGTTTCTACATGCGGCAGGGCTACCCGATAGGTGGAGGCGTGACCGGCGTCGGTAAAGTCGAGTACCCGCTCAGCGTCGGCGTCCAGCAAAGCCCAGCGATCGCCTCCGGCGCCGGTGCCAGTGACCTTGGCGGCGCCGACCCGGTGACCGGTCTGAACCAGGCCTCTGATCAGGCTGGCGGCGGTCGTGGTTTTGCCGGCGTTCATGGCTGTACCTGCAACCGCCAGGGTATAAGGCCGATGAAGAGAGGAAGGAATGTGTGGCAACCCCCAATCCATCAGGTTCAGCCGGTGACCCGCGTCATCCGCCAGCAGGCCCAGCGGTTGAATGACGGTGGGGCGTTTCATGCTGCTGTGCCGCGATAGCAGCTGGGCAGCGATGCCGCCGGCGGCCACCAGGCAGCATTCATCGAGATATTCCGGCACGATGGCTTCGAACTGGTCCGGAGCATAGCGGTTGCCGTAGCAAACGATAATTTCATCGCCAGGATAGAGTTGCGCGCGCCGGCCGCTGGGCTGTTCAATCCGTGTGTGCTGACCCAGTTTTTCCACCCGGGCCAGAACCAGATCGCCGGCGCACGGTTGCAGCGTATCGCCCGGCAGCAGATGGGTCGCCGCCGTGAGTTCGACCCGGCGGGTGCTGTAAGCGCTTTTGGCGCGTGCCAGCCGTTCCCAAGTCAGGGGTTCGGCGCAGCCGGTGGAGAGTTTTATCCTGTCGACCTTCTGAATACAGGATTCGACGGCTTTCAGGGTTTGCATGGTCATGTTCACTCGCGGTCAGAGAAAAATTCGGGTTTGACGGAGCGAAAGCAAGGGGTGCGCCAAGCATGGTCTATTGAAATAAATAGAGTAACAAATTGTTTTTACTCAAGATAGATTTGGCATATTGGCGATGCCAGGTGCAGAACATCCAGCAGAATGGGGGATATGCCCCGGTTGCCTGGGGGCATAGCCCCAGGTTAGGGGGATCTTGCACGGGCATCCGCGCCAGGCGTTGAATGGCGAGGGATGATCAAGGCAGGCAGACCAATCAGATTTCTTTCGCGCACATTGCCCGGCCTGGTATAGCGCTGCAACGCTTGATCGGCGGGGGGCGGTGCATCTGTTGCGGCCGTCGCTGGCGATGCCCGGCTTCTCATCCGGCAGTTTGGAAATCAAGCGCCGGCCCCTTAGGCAAGATGCCCGTGGGGTTGAGCGTGGGCATTGAGTAGTAGAGTTGCTTGATGTGATCGATGCGAACCGTCTCAGCGACGCCAGGCGTTTGGTAGAGCCGGCGTGTGTAGTTCCACAGACGAGGGTAGTCAACCAGCCGGCGTACATTGCATTTGAAGAGACCATGATAGGCCACGTCGAAACGGACTAAGGTAGGAAACAGCCGCCAATCGGCTTCGGTGGGTTGTTCACCCGCTAGATAAGGGTGATGGGTCAGCCGCTGCTCCAGTTCATCGAGCGCGGCGAACAGTTGATCCACGGCCTGTTCGTAAGCAGCCTGCGTCGTCGCAAACCCGGCCTGGTAGACGCCATTATTGATCCGGTCGTAGATCCAGGCGTTGAGGGCGTCGATCGCCGGGCGCAGTGGTGCCGGATACAGATCCACGGTGGCGTCCCCGCCGCAGGCGTCGAACACGGTGTTGAACATCCGGATGATGTCTGACGATTCGTTGTTCACGATCGTGTGGTTGCGCCGGTCCCACAACACGGGCACGGTGACAATGCCGGTGAAGCCTGGCTGTGCCCGCACGTAAAGCTGGTGAAGATACTGCTTGCCATACAGCGTATCGGCGGTCCCGCGCGCAGCAGTGCCGAACGCCCATCCTTGCGAGCCAATCACCGGCTCCACCACCGACACGGAGACCAGAGTGTCGAGGCGCTTGAGGGCTCGTACGATCAGGGTGCGATGCGCCCAGGGGCAACCGTAGGACACGTAGAGATGATAACGATGAGGCTCGGCCCGGAAGCGGGATGCGCCGGCGGCGGTGATCCAGTGCCGGAAGGTGCGTTCCTCGCGGCGGAATTCACCGTTTTCGGTTTCGGGTTCGAAGGGGCGTTCCTGCACAAGGCCATTGACAAGATCCTTCATTACAGCGCTCCAGGGGTGATCAATAATTTTCGAGAATGATCCGGGTTGCGGGCCGCTTCTGCTGCGCATGAAAAATAACGGCCGGCCAGGGATTCCAGCCGGCCGTTCCATTCATGCCGGGATGGGACGCCGTTGCCCGCGCAGCGCATAAGCGCCATCGCCCAGCAGGGCTTGGGCCGCCGCCGCCGCCATCAGGAACACCGGATATTCCCAACCGCCACCGGGGTTGGCGAACAGCCAGCCGTTAGCGCCATGTACCAGGATCACGGTTCCTGCGAGCAAAGGAATCAGGGCTAGCGCCACCCAACGGCTGGCGACGCCGAGCAGCAACGCCAGACCTCCGCCGAGTTCCGCCGTCATGGTCACGTAGGCTAACAGGCCGGGCAGTCCCAGCGACTCGAAATAACCAACGGTCCCGGCGGGGGTAAAGACCAGCACCTTGAGCAATCCGTGGGCGATGAACATAACGCCGAGGGCGAGGCGCAAGACCAGCGCGGCATAGGGGGCGGTTTTCAGATCGATCATGATGGCATTCCTCATTCTTGTAACAAAGGGGGTGATCACGCGCTGGCGATGGCCTAGGGGCTGAATCGCCGGGCGGGGTTGAAACCAACGAGAGGGCTTCAATGGGATGGCAGTTTGATTGTTTTCATGAAGAAGAAAAAGCGGGTTATTATTGATAAACTGTATTCGATTTATTGATAATCATGGACACACTCCTTGGAATGCGGACCTTTGCTGCCATCGTCAGCACTGGCTCTTTTACTGCGGCAGCCGGCCGGCTGGGAATGTCGAAAGCATTGGCCAGTAAGTATTTAAATCAGCTCGAACAGCGGCTCGGGGTGCGGCTGCTCCAGCGTACCACGCGCCATCTCAATCTGACGGACGCGGGGCAGATCTATTACACGCGGTGCCAATCGTTATTGGAGGCGGTGGATGAATTGGAAGCCGCGATCCAGGATCGTCAAGAATCCCCCCAAGGCCGGTTATCCATCACTGCGCCGCAAACCTTCGGCGAAGGCTATTTAGCCTCAGCGATGGCTCTGTTCCTGAAACAGTACCCGCAGGTGACTGTCGAGCTAAATCTCACTGATCGTTTCGTCAATTTGCTGGAGGAGGGTTTCGATGCGGGCCTGCGTATCGGCGATCTGGCCGATTCCAGTCTGGTGGCCCGGCGTCTAGCGTCAATCCGGATCATCACCTGCGCGGCGCCGTGGTACCTGGAGCAGCATGGGACGCCGGTCCATCCCCGGGAACTGGGCGCGCACACCTGCGTGATTGATACTAATATCGACATGCCGGCGCGTTGGCTCTATCGGATCGATGGCGAACAGCAACTGATCGAGGTTAGTGGGCCGTTTCGCACCAATAGCGCGCGAGCGGTGCGCGAGCTGGTCATCGCCGGGGCGGGTATCGGGCGGTGCCCGGCCTATGCCGTTGCGGACGCTGTGCGCGATGGACGGCTGTGCCGGTTATTACAAAACTACGAGAGTGTCGAATACGGGTTGTATGTGGTTTATCCCCACCGCCAGTACCTGGCGGCTAAGGTGCGCGCTTTGATCGAGTTTCTGGTCGCCCGCTTCGGCGTTCGTCCGGACTGGGAGTGATCCTGCGGCCCGGCAGGTCTTTCATTTTTAGAGACTGTACATGCTCATCCTTAAGGCAAACAGCGACACTAAAGTGTCCGGGAGAATTGACGGGACGTATTCGATGGCAAGTATCCGCCGCTGAGAACACCGAGGGCTTTCGTCTCTGGCGAGCGGGCCACTACGCAGCCGTCGTTGTTCGAGAGCACCACCGCCGGGCAGCCTTTCAGGCGCGGGTTGAAGATCCGCTCACGGGCGGCATAGTCGAGTAGACGGGCGCTGTTACCGGCACCCGCCCCTCTAAGAACGGTACGTGATAGTTTCCTATCAAAGTTTGTCTCCGATCGCCTCGCTAAGCCTCACGTGCGTATCGCAGTCCTGCGCGCCGCAGCACACGAGCCGCACTGCGATACGCATGCGATCCCGGTATTCGTCAGGCGTCATCGCCCTGCGCTTGATGCCATCTGAGGCGGCAAACAGCAGCTCGGCAAGATCCTTCGCCGAAATACCCGCCTCCTTCCATCGTGCGGCAAGCCCAGCAGAGGCCAGGACCTGGGCCACCTCGGATGCGAACTCGTCTTCAGTGGCACGAAAACTGTCGCGGCCGAGCACTTCCACCATCGTGGCAAACAGCTCGTCAAGGCTCTCGGAGCCGACAACCTTGCCGAACATCGTGTCGAAAGCACCCAGCACCCGCTCCTCGACGCCGGCATCCTGACGAGCGAGCACCGTGCGCGCAGCACAGCGCATGGCCTCCTGCAATCGCAGCACCATCGCCTTGAACAAGGCTTGCTTGTTCGGGAAATGGAGATAGAGCCCTTGACGCGAAAGGCCTGCGGCTCGCGCAAGGTCATCCATGGACGTCTTCTTGAATCCATAACGCAGGAACACATCTTTTGCAGCTTCGATGATGGCCGCTTGCCGTACGGCTGCAACGTCGTCGGTGTTGTCCATATTTCAGTCCGGGTCTCCAGGGATTGTAGGTTGCAAGTATTTGCACCGCGTGACCTGCCCCCGCCGGGAGGCGGGCGGTCTGCAAACGTGATGTTATGCGATCAAGGTCCGGCGCTTCGCGTGATCGTGCGCTCTAGCCGAATCGCATGTTCAGGGCAGGCGGTAACGCAGTAACCGCATCCTTGGCAGAGTGCGGCGTTGGGCGTTGCAGCCGTCTTCATACCATGAACAAAGACTTTGAATTTGGCCAGCGCTGGCAAGGCATTGAACGTTTCCGGGGGAATACGCACGATTTCGAACACATTTACCGGACATGCGGCAATGCAATCTGCCTTGCCTTCGCAGCGCGCAGGGTCAACGGCTGGATACACGACGCCCGACGTTTGCCGGCACTTCTCGACGGTTTCACTTTTCATGGGTTGCTTCTCACCGCACTTGATGAACCGGGTTGGGGATTTATGCGGGAACCAGCTCAAATCCCTTGAGTTTTTGGCTGGACTTTCCAGAAGTGCTAGGCGGCCCGCTGGCCAAGAACCTGCTTGCCTATGAACAAGAGCCTTGACGCATGGACATTATTTACATATTATGTAAATATGTCAATAACAAGTCATCAACCGAGAACGCCCACCTGGCTTGCAAGCCGCCCAGCAACCAACCATCTGGAGTCCTCCTGTAAATGTCCGTCGCCTATCGATGTCGCGCGTTCTGATTGCTGTCCTCGTCATGGCGGCCGGGGCCTGGGGGGCCTGGTATTGATGGCAGAGTCAGCAAGGAGGTCTTCCAGACGGGCTGGCATGGGGCAATGGCCGGATTGAGGATTGAGGCCGATTAGGTGGATATCGCGGCCAAATCTGCTGGCCGTTTGCGCGACGTGCTTGTCCGGGAGGGAGACCTCGTCTCTGCCGGGCAGATCGTTGCCCGGATCGACACAACGGAACTGCTGGCTCAGCGTGCCAAGTATGTTGCCGATCAAACCGCCCAGGAGGCCTCGATGCTTGAGGCACAAGCTGCGGTGGCACAGCGCCAGGCAGAACTCACGCTGAAGGAGGCCAGCCGCCGCCGGCTTCTTGCGCTCGCCAAAGTTTGGGCCAACGGTGTGGTGATTGTTGCCGCCTTCGTCTGCTCGCTGCTCTTTGTCGTGGAAGGGGTGCTGGCGGTGCCCATTGCCGGTTCGCATGGGTTGCTGCTTCTTGGCACCGTCATTTACGTGTTCGCCGCGGCGGCCATTGGAATCTTTCTTGGCATGCTCGCACGCACCATGGCGCAGTTCGCGCTGCTGATGTTGATGGTTATCTTCCCGATGATGATCCTATCGGGCGGCATGTTGCCGGTGGAAAGCCAACCCCAGTGGGTTCAATACGTGACCTGGCTGCTACCGTCGCGACATTACCTGGCCATCGTGCAAGCGATCGCCATTCGCGGCGCAGAGTTCACGATCGTGTGGCAAGAGTTCCTGACCATCTTGGTGATGGGTGGAATGTTTCTCACCGCCAGCCTGTTTCTTTTCAGGCGCTCGATCGCGACAGCATAGCCGATCAAATCTTGCCCATGACAAATACTTCGACTCAAAAGGGTGTCAAACGGAAGGCAGCGGCGATGGCAATGGTTTTAGGGTTCTCCCTATTTCATATGCTGGGCTGCACCCCGGCGGCAGGGGTAAGAACTTCGGACCCTTTCAATGGGAAGAAATTTCATAACCCGGCAATGACCGAAGCGTATTCACCGGGTTTCTCGTCGGTCCTGAAGATGTTGGCCTCACCTTCGTAAACCATGCAACTTTTTTAATTCAGTTTCCTGGGCTGAACATTCTCACCGATCCTGTCTGGTCGGATCAGGCTGGCCCCATAAGCTGGCTGGGCATGAAGCGTGTTAGAGCGCCGGGGGTCCAGCTTGAAGCGCTACCGCACATCAACGTCATCGTTATTAGCCATAATCACTATGACCATCTGGATATTGCGACGTTGATGAAGCTCAATGAGCGGTTTGCTCCGAAAGTGCTTGTGCCGGTGGGCGACAAGGCATTGGTCGAATCCATCGGATTTAAGGATGTTCAGGAGTTAGATTGGTGGGCCAGCGTCGAGATCAATCCTAGCACCCTCATCACTTTCACCCCAACCCAGCATTCATCCAGGCGCGGCCTTTTCGATCTGGATAAAAGCCTGTGGGGAAGTTATTTCATTCAGCACGGGGGCCGGAGTGTCTATTTTGGCGGCGACGCCGGTTATTCCTCTCACTATGCAGAAATAAAGAAACGCCTTGGTTCTCCTGATATCGCCCTGCTGCCGATTGGCGACTACTTGCCTCGCTGGTTCATGCAACCGATACACATGAACCCCGCTGAAGCGGCCGCTGCCCATAAAGATCTGGGAGCGAAACTCAGTATCGCGATGCATTTTGAGACTTTTCAAAATTCCGCGGTGACGTTTGATCAGCCTTTGAAAGACCTTCATGAGGCCACGAAGAAAGAGGCGCTTTCACAAGGCAGACTTATCGCGCTCGAGGTGGGTGAAACCCGTGTCTATGCAGGAGGAGGCGCCGATGACCGGCTTATCACGATACTATGAGCGCTGCGGCGGCATTTGTGTAGGATTGATGCTGGGCAGCATGACCATCACCTCTGGCTGTGCAGAAGTGCCAGTTACCCGCATTCCAGATGCTTCGCGAATGAAGCCGGAAATCGTTGTCTTTGATGTGGATGGAACCTTGACGCCGACGGTTACGGAGATATTCACAGCCCGCCAGGATGCGGCCACGGCAGCGCAAATGTATGCCAAGAGCGGATATCGCATTGTCTATTTGACGGCACGCGTTCGCGTGTTTCAAGGCGCGCTTCCAATGTTACTCAAGGAAAACGGCTTCCCTCCCGGCGATATCGTCGCCCCCAAAACCGACACAGAGCAGAAGCATCCATACAACTTATTGAATTCATTGCTTCAACTAGGTTGCCCAAGCATTCCCAGACTGGTGACTACCGTTGATCCAGAAGAAGAAACCGGATTTCAGGATAAAACCGGATTTAAAGCTGTGAATGATGTCTAATGTCCTTTCATCCGGCTGACCTGCAAAATGCCATGATGACATCCTGCTGCCTTCCATCCACAGATTTTCAGTTAGATATTAATCATCAAGGAATCAAGCGATGATACTCGTGCATGCTTACTTGCCAGGAAGCCTGCAATGATCAGCGCAAGAGGACCGCTCCTCTGGGCGTTCATTGCATTCATGCTCGGGTGTGCGGTAGCCGCGTACAAGGGCATCCATCTTGCCAGAGTTCAGCATGCCGAGAAGACGGGGCGTTTTACCAATCTGGCCGAGCGGGCCGCGGGCCAATTGAAAACGCGCATGCAGACATATGAATACGGTCTCCGTGGCGCACGGGGCGCTATGATTACCGTTGGTGTTGACGGTATCACCCGAGAGAAATTCATCGCTTATAGCCAGTCGCGTGATCTCGATCACGAATTTCCCGGTTCGCGGGGATACGGTTTCATCCGCAGGGTATGGCCTGGCGAAGAAGCCAGTTTTCTACAAGCGGCGCGGCGTGACGGTAAGCCGGATTTTCAGATCAGGCAATTGACGCCCCATGACGGAGAACGCCTGGTCATCCAGTACATCGAGCCGGAAGCGAACAATCGGGAGGCGGTTGGCTTGGACATTGCCTCGGAAACCAACCGCTGGCAGGCCGCGTTAGCCGCCATGCGTGACGGTGTGCCGACTCTGACCCGGCCCATTACCTTGGTGCAGGCTAGCGGTAAGATTAAGCGCGGGTTCCTGTTCCTGATTCCTGTTTATCGTGCAGGGGTGAGCTTGGCCTTGCCCGAATCTCGCGAGCAAGCGGCGCTCGGCTTGGCCTATACGCCCTTGGTCATCGATGAGGTGCTAGCCGATTTCGACTTCCATGACGGCGAGTTTTCCCTGGCCCTTTACGATAGCGATGCTGAAAAACCGGATCGTTTCTATGCCTCGGTCGAGGCGGATGTGCCGGTCGTAGATGGGTTGGTCAAGCTTATCCCTATCACCCTGTATGGCCGGCATTGGCGAGCCGAAATAAAGGCCCTGCCACATTTCATCAGCACCATGAATCTAACCGATCCACGCGAGGTGGCAGGACAAACCGTAGCAGTTTCCGCACTAGTAGCTATCCTCATCTACTTGCTCAGCCGCGAGCGCCAGCGGCGATCGCTGCTCACCCAGGCTCGTCTGGCTGCTATCGTGGAGAGCGCCAATGATGCCATCATCGGCACGACCTTGGAGGGCACCATCACCAGTTGGAACCAGGCGGCTGAACAGATCTTCGGTTACCCGGCAGAGGAAGCGATAGGGCAGATGCTGAGCCGCTTGGTCGTACCCTCTGCCTTGCAGAACGAGGAGGCGGAAATCCTAGCGCGTATCGAGCGCGGAGAGAGTGTATCTCATTTTACCACAGTGTGGCATCGGCGTGACGGCAGCAATATCGATGTGTCTGTTACCATCTCCCCTATCCGCACCGCAGATGGACACATGATGGGTGTCGCTAAGACTGTGCGCGACGTCACCGGGCAGAAGCGCAGCGAGGCGCGCTTTCGTCTGGCTGTGGAGGCGGCGCCCACCGCGATGCTGATGATCGACCAAGCGCAGATCATCACCTTGGCTAACCGCAAGGCCGAGGAACTGTTCGGTTATACGGGCGAGGAACTGGCCGGCATGGCGCTCGAAAATTTGATTCCGGCCTGGTCGCGCCAGATACATACAGATCATGTCAATAACCTTCTGGCCACACCTGAAGCACGTACCATAGATTTAGAGTTTAGCTTGTCCGTTTTGCGTAAGGATGGGAGCGAGGCGCCAGTGGAAATCGGCCTCAATCCGGTCGAGACGCCTGACGGTAACCTGGTGCTGGCATCCGTTACCGACCTTTCTCAGCGCCGGCAACTGGAGCAACAGCTACAAGCCGCCCTGGAACGCATGAAGCTGACCGTCGATGCGGCAGGCATCGGCATCTGGATCTGGTATTTAGCGGACAACCATCTAATTTGGGATGACCGGATGCTTGAGGTATACGGCGTGCCGAAAGCATTGCGCAATGATCTCTATTACGATTTTTGGCGCGCCCATGTCCATCCAGACGATATCGGCTATGTCGAGGAGAAACTCCATCAGCATATCGCCGGCGCGGGCCCGTACGGTCCGATCTTTCGTGTGATCCGCGACGACGGCCAAATACGTTGGATTCAAGCCGCCGCCATCGTCGAACGCAACCAGGATAGTCAGGTTGTGCAGGTGGTCGGCATCAACCGTGATATCACCGAGGAAAAAGAAGCGGAAGCCCGTATCCTCGAACTGAACGCCAATCTCGAACGCCGTGTCGAGGAACGCACCGCTGAATTGGTCGCCATCAACCGTGAACTGGAAGCGTTCTCCTACTCGGTTTCGCATGACCTGCGTGCGCCGTTGCGCTCGGTAGACGGTTTCAGCAACATCTTACTTAAAAGCTATACCGACCAGTTAGATGACGCGGGCCGGGATTACTTGCAACGGATGCGCGCTGCTGCCCAGCGCATGGGCCTACTGATCGATGATCTGCTCGCACTCTCTCGCATCACCCGGACCGGACTGGTGCCGGAAGATTTGGACCTGAGCGCTCTGGTGGAGGAGGTCATCGCACAGTTGCGCGAGGCCGATCCCGAACGCCAAGTCGAGATTCGCATTCAACCCGGGATACATGCCTGGGGTGACACGCGCCTGGTGCGGATTGCCCTGGACAACCTGTTGGGCAATGCGTGGAAGTTCACCAGCAAAAAGATAGAAGCATGTATCGAATTTGGCCATGAAGAGCATGAAGGCCAGAAGGCCTTCTTCGTGCGCGACAATGGCGCCGGCTTCGACATGGCCTATGCGCAAAAACTCTTCGGCGCCTTTCAGCGTCTCCATCAGACCAAGGAATTTCCGGGAACCGGCATCGGTCTGGCCACTGTCCAACGCGTGGTGCGTAAACACGGCGGCAAGGTGTGGGCTGCCGGTGAGGTTGGCCATGGCGCCGTATTTCATTTCACATTGAATCGATAGCGAGGCCAACGATGGCAAATAAGGTCATTCTGCTGGTGGAAGACAATCCAGACGATGAGGTGTTGACACTGCACGCGCTGGAGATGAACCACATTGGCAATAAAGTAGTGGTCGCCCGCGACGGTGCTGAGGCCTTGGATTACCTATTTGGCCAGGGCGAATATGCCGGACGCAACGTCAATGAACTGCCCGCTGTCGTGTTGCTCGACTTGAACATGCCCAAGGTGGACGGGCTGGAAGTGCTCCGGCAAATCCGCGCCGACCCCCGGACCCGCCGTCAGCCGGTCGTGATTCTGACTACGTCTAAGGAAGAACAAGACCTGATCGCCAGCTATGACCTGGGTGCTAACAGCTATGTGCGTAAGCCGGTGAACTTCGACCAGTTCACTGAAGCGGCGCGCAATCTGGGTATGTACTGGCTGCTACTGAACGAGTTGGCGCCCATCTGACGGAACGTGGCATGGCGACCGATTCGAACATTTTGCGCGTCCTGCTGATCGAAGATTCAGTCGATGACGCCCTGCTGTTGCTTCATACCTTGCGCGAGGCAGGTTATCAGGTGTCGCACCGGCAAGTGGAGACCGCGCCGGATCTACGCGCCGCCCTGGATGGTCAGACCTGGGACATCATCATCTCCGACTATAGTCTGCCCAACTTCGATGGTCTGAGCGCCCTCGAAATCATCCGCGCGCAGGACAAGACCACTCCTTTTTTCTTCGTGTCGGGCACTGTCGAAGACGGCATCGGTGTGAAGGCCATGGCGGACGGCGCCCAAGACTACCTCATGAAGGATAACCTCACGCGCCTGGCTCCGGCCCTGGCGCGTGAACTGCGCGAAGCCAAGTCCCGCCGCCAGAATCAGATCGCGGCAATCAATTACCGCAATGTCCTGGATACGGCTTCCGATGCCATCATCTCGGTGAATGAGCAGTGGCGCATCGTAATTTTCAACAAGGGTGCGGAGACTGTCTTCGGTTATACCGCAGACGAGGCATTGGGTCAGCCCTTAAGCCTCCTGCTGCCCGATCGTTTCGCGACGATCCATGACCACCATGTGCGCCAGTTTGCCCAGAGTGGCGACACCGCACGGAAACCGAGCGAACGCCACGTTGCGTTGTATGGCCAGCGCAAGGACGGCAGCGAATTTCCAGCCGAAAATTAACCTTTCCAAAGTAACGGTAGCGAATCAGACCACCTACACCGCCATCCTGCGCGACATCACCGAGCGAAAGGCCATGGAGCAAGAACTTATCCAGCACCAGGACACTCTCGAAGCACGGGTGGCAGAGCGCACGGCCCAACTGGAAATGGCGCGCCAGGAAGCCGAGCGGCTGGCGCGGGTGAAAAAAGTGAATTCCTGGCTAATATGAGCCACGAGATCCGTACGCCCATGAACGCTGTACTGGGCCTGGCCTATCTGTTGACCAAGCAGCACTTGCCTGAGGAGGCGCGTAAGCTAGCGCAGAAGATTCACAGCTCAGGACGCACCTTGCTCGGCATCATCAACGACATCCTGGATTTCTCGAAGATCGAAGCCGGTCGCCTGGAGATCGAGCAAGTGCCTTCTCCCTGAATGAGGTCCTGGATAATCTGGCCACGATCATGTCGGCCAATGCCGCCGGTAAGAAACTGGAACTCATCGTTTCCCCGCCTTCAGCCCAAATTGGCCAGATGCGCGGCGATGCCCTGCGGCTCAGTCGGTCCTGATCAACCTCACCAGCAACGCCATCAAGTTTACCGAAGCTGGATTTGTCGAGGTCAAGGTCAGAGTAGTCGACCAAGACGCGAGCCGGGTCAGTTTGCGCTTCGTAGTGCGGGACTCGGGTATGGGAATAAACGCCGCGGTGCAACGCCAGCTCTTCAGTCCCTTTGCCCAAGCCGACGCTTCCACGACCCGTCGTTTTGGCGGAACCGGGCTGGGCCTTGCTATCTGCCGCCGCCTGGTGAATCTAATGGGCGGTGACATAGAGCTGACCAGCGCCCCCGGCAAAGGCAGCACGTTCTGGTTTACCTTGTGTTTCGATCGGCTAGAAACCCACCAGGACGCTCTGTGTGAACTGGCCCACTTGAACATCCTGATCGCCGACGATAACCCGATAACCCAGGAGGCTCTGGCGGCAACCGCCGCTTCGCTGGGCTGGCGCTATCAATTGACAGATTCCGGCCAGGAAACTCTGCGACAGGTCTTGAGTCAGAAAACGCTGCAAGGTCCTCACGGGGTGGTCCTATTGGACTGGAAAATGCCGGGCCTGGACGGTTTAGCCGTTGCGAGCGCGATTCGTAATACTCTGCCCAAATCATGCTGGCCGCTCTTGTTCATCATCACCGCTCACGATCGTGATGCGGTGCTGGCGGCGCCGGGTGGCCAGCAGGTGGATGCGGTGTTGAACAAACCACTGGGTCCCGCCGCACTCTATCAAGCTGTCGCTCAAGCTTACACCACCCGGCTCGAAGGGACAGCAGCCGCCGAGCCACTTCCGCAAAGCCAGCAGCGCTTGGCGGGTTTGCGCGTGCTGGTGGTGGACGACAGCGACATCAATCGAGATGTCGCCGAACGTATCCTCGCCGATGAGGGTGCTCAGGTCCACTTGGTCGATAATGGCCGTGAAGCGGTGGATTGGCTCATGGCTCATTCCGATGCGGTGGACATCGTCTTAATGGATGTGCAAATGCCCGTCATGGATGGCTATGAGGCCACGCGTATCATTCGTCAGCAGCCAGCATTGTCTAGATTGCCTGTGGTGGCCTTAACCGCTGGCGCCTTCAATGACCAGCAGGATGCGGCGCTGGCCGCTGGTATGTCAGGCTTTATCCCCAAGCCTTTCGACGTGGATGAGGCCATTGCCCGGATTCGCGCACTGACCTATTCAGCCTACGGGGGAACGCGATACGCGCTGGCTGAATGCGTACCTCGCGCCGAACCGGTCATAGATTTACCCGATCTCGATGAAACCCGTGGCTTGAGTATCTTCAAGGACCCGATCATCTATAAACAGTACCTGCGCAAGTTTGCCCAGCAGTATTCGGGTGTTGAATCGAACCTGACCGGTATCGACCCAACTAGCGCATCAATTATGATGCATAAGATGAAGGGGGTAGCGGGTAACCTGGGCCTGAATTCGGTGGCCGCCGCCGCTGTTGCTGTAGAGGGGTTGCTACACACCGGCCAGGACGTTACGGATGCCCTGGTCCGGCTTCGCATCGCTCTGGACACGGCCTTGAAGGCGGTTGCGGCCTATGCCCCGCTTGAGCCGCCTGAGCCGGTGACTCAAACCATCCCCTGTGGTTTGGATCAGATCAACGGCCTGCTGGCCTGCATCCTGGAAGCCCTCGACGCGGACACTCCCGAGCGGGTCACACCTCTACTGGGCAAGCTGAGTGTTCTATTGCCCGCTGACCGCCTCATCCCTCTTCAATCAGCCGTGGCGCACTACGATTTCCGGGGTGCCGAAGCCGTCACCCGCACCTTGGCTGAAGAACTCGGTATCACTTTATGAAGGATTCATCATGCTTGACCGACCTATCCTCATCGTCGATGATGAACCATTGAATCTCGACACCATGCGCCAGGTCCTTAGCAGCGACTACCGCTTGGTTTTCGCCCGCAATGGTATCGAAGCATTGGCCGCTGCCGCAAAACATGCGCCGTCCTTGATCCTCATGGATGTCCAGATGCCCCAAATGGATGGCTACAGCGCCTGCCGTGCGCTCAAAGCGAACCCCGACACTGTCCACATCCCCATTATCTTCGTCACCAGCCTGAACGACGTGAGCGACGAGGCCGCGTGCTTTGAGGCCGGCGCTGTGGACTATATCGTCAAACCGATCTACCCGCCGGTCCTACGGGTCCGGGTCAAGACCCACCTTTCTTTGGTGCAAGCTTCCCGGTTGGAAAAGAGCTATTGTGATGCCATCTACATGCTCGGCACAGCCGGTCATTACAACGATACCGATACGGGCGTGCATATCTGGCGCATGGCAGCCTATGCCCGGGAGCTAGCTGCTGCCTTGGGCTGGAATTCGGAACAGTGCTGTTGTATCGAGCTAGCTGCCCCAATGCACGATACCGGTAAGATGGGCATTCCCGGACACATCCTGCGTAAACCGGGCAAGCTGGATGCGGGCGAATGGGAGGTCATGAAAACGCACACCCGCATTGGTTACCATATCCTTTGCAAGAGCGATGGGGCTGTGTTCAAGATGGCCGCTGAAGTTGCGCTCCGTCATCACGAAAAATGGGATGGCACTGGCTACCCGGATGGCTTGGCCGGTAAGGCAATTCCAGAGTCAGCCCGTATCGTCGCACTGGCGGACGTATTCGATGCTTTGACCATGAAACGCCCTTATAAGGAAGCTTGGCCCATTGAGAAGTCTGTGGCGGCGCTGCGGGAAAGCTCTGGTAGCCACTTCGAGCCTCGTCTGGTAGAGAGGTTCGAATCCATCTTGCCCCGGATACTGGAGATCAAGTCCCAGTGGGATACCCGGGAAGCCATTGAGTACGCTACGGAAAGCGAGAAGGACACATGATGCAAAGTGAGACGGTGACGATGAGGTTTCAATTGTTGGTTCCAGAATGAATCCCCTCTTCATGATTCGTTGGAGTAATCTCCCGGACTCGATATCGACCGAAGGCCATTCTAATGCGTCTAGAAGACTTCCTATTTAGCTGCTCAATAAATTCCGCTCTTTTTTGCTCATCCCTTTCTTTATAAAGAAAGGTTTTTTATAAGTGATCCTTACGCATTGACAGGAGGTTGGAATTGTGGGTTGAGGTGTCCCAAGTTGGGGGCGAAGGCTTTAATAAACGCGGCAATCACCTCATTAAACAACTCACGCTGCAAACGATAACAATTACGAATCACATCGGTAGCCTGTAGTCGTTGCAATTGGACATAGCCACAGATCGCCGCAAAGAGATGGTTGCGAATGGCGGTGGGTTGTCGGACCTGAAAATGCTCGATGTGGCACACTTGTTTGAGCGTCCGATGATACTGCTCGATTTGCCAGTGTTGGTCGTGGAGCTTGAGGAAAGCAGGACGATCAAAAGCGACCCAATCCTCGTCGTTCGGCTGATACAAGGCATAATGGCGTGGTTGGTTTTTCAACTGCGTCCGAAACACTTTGACCGTACCGAATCCCCGGAGGTACACGAGCGAGCCGTCTTCGGGAATCGCCAGTTGTTGTACCTGGAGCCATTGGCCTTTTTCCACGGAAACCCGACGGTTGCTTTCCAGTGCAAACAGAAATCCCCGATGATGGTTTTTAATCATCTTGAGATTCGCGGTGCTACTGTACCAGCTATCGCCGGTGACCCAGGCTGGCTGGAGTCCCCAAGCGAGCACTTCCACGAGCATTTCCTGAAAATAATCGTTTTTGGTCTTGTTCGCGGTTTTGTCGTAAATTCGGTAATTGATCGGTTGATGGCGACCGTGCGGATCGGTGTAATACAACGTCATCAGATTGATCCCCTTCACGACACCATGATGTTTTCCGACCAGAAATGCCCAACAAAGGCCATCAATTGGCTGTACGGTTTATCAAGACACTGTCGTCGACACTGATCGTGCCACCCTTCAAATTCAAGCCGGAGCAGGCTTCCTCGAACAAATCGCGGGGGTGTAGTCTTCGCGGAGCAAAACCGGTTGACGCTATCATGGCTGATCTCCATGATCTCTGCCAAGCGATTCCCCGTTGGCGAATGCGGCTCACCCAACAAAAAACATACATCGCCAAAGTGCAACGCTGTCGATGGGCGACTGATGACTCTCATCAGCCGAAAACCTTCGTGGACCGAGTTCGTCTTTACCGACCACATCATACGATGCTTGTCAATGCGTAAGCTCTAAGAAAGGTTTTTTATAAGTGATCTAGTATCTTCAATCGTGCCTGAATCGAGGATGGCTTTACAGAAAAATATTCTGCCATTTCCTTGGCCGTTGCTGAAGGATGCTGGCTAACGTTAAGCATTGAGGTCAGAATTACTCAATCTCCTCACTCGAAACCGGGTTCTTTGTTTCGGCTTGATATCTCCCGTTTGTAAATCGGCGGTCCGGCGGGATTGAACACGCCGCTACGTCACGATAGCACTCTCCGCTACGGGATCGCGGGGCGCGCTTATTCCCGATAGATCATTTTCCGGGTCATGCCCCCATCCGCTATGAAATTCTGGCCGGTGATAAAGCCCGCGTCGGGGGACAGTAGAAAAGCCACCAGCGCCGCAATGTCGCCGGGCTGGCCGGTGCGCCCCACTGGATGCTGGGCATGATCCGCTGGGCGCAACGGGCTATGCCGGACATCGATCCAGCCGGGGCTGATGCAATTCACCCGGATGTCCGGCCCCAGACTGATCGCCAAGGCATGGGTCAAGGCAACGAGGCCCCCCTTGGACGCAGTATACGCCTCGGTATGCGCCTCGGATTGCAGGGCGCGGGTCGAGGCGATGTTGACGATGGCACCCCGGCGGGTCCGCAGTAACGGGACGCTGTGCTTGACCATAAGCAGACTGCCGGTCAGGTTAACGCTGAGCACCCGATTCCAGAGCGCCAGATCCAGAACGTCGACGGGCTGCTGTGGCGGGTCAGCGATGCCCGCGTTATTCACCAGCGCATCCAAGCGGCCAAAAGTTTGGGCCACGACCGCCACACTGTGCCGAACCGCCGCCTCATCCGCCACATCGGTTGCTACGAACTGGACCGGTCCTAGCGATCGGCACGCGGCGCAGGCGCTTTCCGCGTTTTCAACATCGTTGTCAGCGATGACCACTGCATACTGCCGTTCAAGGAGCCGGCGCACGATGCCTTGGCCAATCCCCCGGGCTCCGCCGGTGACCAGTGCGACGGGCGTTGCTGAATTCATGATGGCCGCTCCTTACCTTGCCGGGACGGACGCTGCAAATATGCCGGCGCCCGGTCCGGTGCAGCCTCCTGAGGTAACTGTTCGACACGATCCCAGTTGCCCTGGCGCGCGGCGGTGCGCGCCAGGAGTTGCAAGTGGGCGCTTTCGAGTTCCGTCAACCAGGCGCATGGACAGCGCCGGAGATGATTTCCTGCATTATCTTTCGTCTCCCCAAAGTCCAGGATTCAAACTGTTAGTAGGAACACCGGCGACATCGCGTTTATCGACCAGAATATACAGCCAGTTGTGGGGCTTTTGACCAGGCTCATTGTCACACCTCAGCACACGATGGGTGGCTTTATTGCGAACGCCATGCTGAAAGCGGCTGATAGCTTCCCTCTCCAGATTGTGAAATCGATCTTTAATATGGTCGTCTTCTTCCTTGTAAATAGCACACATTAAGGTGTATTCAGGACGGTCGGTTTGATGCTCGCGTCGCCGCCTTTTCAGATTGTTGGTAATGCCGATATAAAATTTCGTGCAATCGGGTTTGCTAGCGAAGACATTCAATACATCCTGCAAATGGCTGAACACGGCATGTTGGTCAACAGTTCCTTGGGGCATACGGTAGCGGTAAGTCAGCTTGATGGCCATAAGTGGTTCCTCCATAAAGTCATTAAACATCTGAAGGCATCCCATGTACCAATTTTAAAAATAAAAATTGATCAAAAGCTTGCAAAAGTGAGTAGCGTCAGTGTCTCATCATGACCTGCTAAGGTTGGACCAATGAACCGGGTCAATCTGGCTTTATAAGGGTCTGCTCGGGATATGTGTAAATTTTTATCACACGAACGCGAAGGGCGGACCACGTCCTGTTAAGTTGGCGGTTCAACGGAATCTGAGCAAACTGATCAGACTGACTAGTCTGCTGACTTCAACAGGAGGATTCTTTCATGTGAGCTCAGGCCAAAGCGATCTGCAAACAAGCCTCATTGCTCACTGAGAGTATGGTATTCAACCGGATCTGCCTTCAAGCAAATAGACTTGGCACATCTAGGATAACAACAGGTGATTCATTTTCCGGGATTTTTGCGATACCTAGCATATATTTTGATTTTATATAACCTATCATATCCTGATCTATTGATCGCCAATTGTCCCATAATAAGTTTGTAATCTTGACGACTTCGTCAACGATTAATGCGGATTGGAAATTCGAATGCTCTAAAACTACTGCAATTTCCCGGTGATTACTCCGGTAATTTTTTTTAACTTCATCGAACAATTTTACCATCTTACGTAACTCGTAATTCTTCGTTTCTTCAATTAGGTTCATTGCCTCGATTTCTTTTCCATCCTCAAGAAGCTTCTCAGCATGGGCCGCTATGCCATGTATATCATGGTGAGGTTTTTCAAAACTCAATAACAAAGATTTAAGCGCAGCATCTTCTATTGTCGGCAGGATATTATCATACCACTCACCAAATTTACATTCGTGCGGATCAGTCGTTAAAGTGAATTTTTTTCTTTCATTAATACAGTTTCTTAACGTATCAAGCCAGTTGACATGATCTTGCATAAGAGAGTCCATCAGTTCAATGAATTCATCGACTTCAGCATTCAATGAGCGGATACCTAATAGAATTCTCATATCAACCAAATGAATGAATTGGTCACGATGATTTATCATGCCACGAATATATTTAGGAACATTAGGAACTGGCCTAATACCGGTTAGCGCGACGATGGATTGAACATAGTCACACGGCACGGAAAAAAAGCTATCTTGTATGCGAAGTACAGCCCATAGAGAGAGAGGGTTGATATTAGGAAGCATATTTTTAGCTCTCTTTATCTGTCTCAGATTTCATGACAGATGTTAGGGGTGGATTTGGAGAATTACTCTGCAGGCTTCCTACGGGGCTTTTAGGAGCTTGTTTGGCTCAAAACTGATCTTCAGGCGAGTTCCAGTTGCTTTCGCGATTTTTTCAAGGGTACGGGTTGAAGGCTGTGACCGTCCACCTTCCAGCCGGGCGACCGCCGATTGAGTTGTCTCCATGCGGCGCGCCAATTCCTCCTGCGTGATCCCTGCACTAGCCCGCGCCTCGATCAATGCTGAAGCCAGCGCAAATCCCCCTTCCGGCTTATCATAAGCTGCCTGATATTCTAGATCCTGCATCCACTGCGTGTGTAACTCATTTACTCTCGTCATGCCTGCACCTCCTTCGCCCGCTTCAAGGCCAAAAAACGGAATTTTCGCATCCATGATAGCGTTCAATGGTCTCGATCATCCAAATTATAATATTTATTATATAACATTTTTGCTATGACCTCAATCATAGCAGAAAACCAGTATGAGATTGGTCGTGAATAGCGATTTCAATGAATTCCAGCGGGCTAAGTATTTCGCCTTGACCGGTATTATCAAATTAATGAAAATTTGCCTGAAAACCCGCTATAAAGCGGGAAGTATTGGTTAGAAATCAGCTTGTTTTTGGGTGCTAATCCGATAAGACGCCAAAATAGCTCCTTGATGGGAAATCCAGAAAGATCGAGCCGTTAACTTGATAATACTGCGTCACCTTATCAAAAACGCCTTCCTATACCTCAAACGCTAGCACGGTATTGCCACCCGATATACTAAAAGCAGAGAGCCTTTCCTCGCTGCCATGCACATCCGCTGCACGGCTTTTTAGGGCTAAAATCTCATGACTAGACTCTCTAGAATTCCTCCTGCTCGCCTGTGCCTGGTGCCGGGGCGGGTTTCTTCTCCACCGGCGATGCTCGGACAGCAGCGCGGGTCATGGCTGCTGGTTTGGCTGGGCGAGCCGCTGGCTGGCCGCCGGCATTGGGCGCCGGTCGCGATGCTATTCGCCGCCAGTGCGGGTCTGCCGGGATAACCGCCGGCTTGAGCGCAGTGGCCTGCCCGTCCAATTTGAAAAAATCCATCAGATTTTGCAGCTCGCGGGCCTGATCGCCCATCGACTGGCTGGCAGCGGCGGTTTGCTCAACCAGCGCGGCATTCTGTTGCGTCATCTGGTCTATTTGCAGAATCGCCTGGTTGACCTGTTCGATGCCCGAGGCCTGCTCCCGGGCAGCAGCGGCCATTTCGGCAACGATACCGCTGACTTTCTTGATCGCGGTTACGATCTCTTTGAGCGTCTGGCCCGACTGCTCGACCAGCGTGCTGCCGTCGGCGACCTTGGCGACACTGTCGGTGATCAAGCTCTTGATTTCCTTGGCAGCATCGGCGCTGCGCTGGGCCAGCTTACGCACTTCACCGGCGACCACCGCAAAGCCCCGGCCTTGCTCGCCGGCCCGTGCGGCCTCAACAGCGGCGTTCAAGGCCAGCAGGTTCGTCTGGAAGGCGATTTCGTCGATCACCCCGATGATGTCAGCGATCTGGCGGCTGCTCTGGTGGATCGCGCTCATGGCGGAAATCGCCAGGCTGACCACCTGCCCGCCCTGCTCAGCCTGGTGCCGGGCTGCGCGGGCGAGCTGGTCGGCCTAGCCGGCATTCTCGGCGCTCTGCTTAACCGTGCTGGTCAGCTCTTCCATGCTAGCGGCGGTCTCTTCCAGCGCGCTGGCCTGTTCTTCGGTGCGCTGCGCTAAATCGCCGCTGCCTTGCGCGATCTCGGCGGCGGCTGAGTTTACTTGCGAGGTAGCGCGAGTGACCTGGCCAACGATCCGGTGCAATTCGGTGCTCATGGCTTGCAGGGCGCGCGACAATTGACCGATCTCGTCGGTGGCGGCCGTGTCAATGCGGACCGTTAGATTGCCTGTCGCAAGTTCCTCAGCAAGATGAACTCCCCGCCGCAGGGAGCGGACGATACGCCGTCCCAACAGGGTCAAAAACGCCACGAGAACCACACCGGTCACGCCGATAGCCGCCACCATCAAGAGCGAGGCCCGCTGGAGCTGGCGCTGTTGAATCGCCGCACCCGCCGCCTTGATCTTTTTGAGTTCCTCGTGCAACTTCGCAAAGTTCGGCTCGATCTCATGAGCGGTTTTACGCAAGTTTTCGATCTGGCCGCTGGCCGCTTTCATCTTTTCCGCCAACGCCAAAAACTTATCGCGGTAAACCGCCAATTGTTGCCTGATCTCGGCTCCAGTAGCAGCGGCCAGCTTTTCCTCGGCCAGCATAGTGAAGAAGCCCGAGATTTCCTGATTGAACTGCTTCAGATATTTATCGTCCTGCCGCAGTAAAAAATCTTTTTCGTGCCGGCGCGCTTGCAATAGCATGCCTTGCAACCGCGGATCGCCGGCTGATTTGATGATGGTCTCGATCCCGTGCGCTGCCTTGCGCGACTCGCCCTGCAAACCGCTGTCGGCATTCAACCCGACCTCGGTATACAAACCCATCACCTGCTGAAATTTGTTCCGGTATTCGTTCAACAGCTTTTGTATTTCATCGACCATTGCGCGCTGCCGGTCTTCGGAGAGCAGTGCCCGCAACCGGTCAGTTTCATTGGCCAGATTTACCATGATTTTATCGTGTTCCTCCGCATCCTCAGCTTTGAGGTACAGTAAAAAATCCTTTTCTTTCCGGCGTGCTTGCAAAGCATCGATGTGAATACGATCGATCTGATCGGCAATTCCGGCTACGTGCCGTTCTTGGGCCATGGCATCCTGCTGGATCAACTGGCTGTAGGCATAGATAAACCCGACGCCGGTAAAGCCGGCCACAATAAACACGCCCAACGCCAGCAATTGATAGGCAATCTTGAGATTCTTCATCGCCATGACCCCGTTCGTAGCGTAATCTGCTGTCAATTTGTTTTACCCTCTTCGCAACTATAAAAAACCTTTTTTATCAGCTTGATATAGTCTAGTGATAACTTTTTACACGTATCCTGCACGGACCTCAATTGAAAGCACAGTCTTCCCATGACCGGACCTGCTATAATTTTATATTGCTCAATTCAGCTTGGAAGGGATTGCCCACTTGCTGGACCAACGACTGAGATGGAACTCCCTTCTTACCGCAAGCCACATCATTGAAGCATCCCGAAATAAGGGATAGTGGCTTTATATCGTAGCGCCCCGCCCAGCAGGCCATCAGCATGACGCAGTTTCATCCAATCCTTACTGGTTTCCTTGCCAGTCTGGCTGCCGGTCTGGGCACTGGTGTAGGCGCCGTGCTCATCTACGGCATCCGGGAGCTGAAACCCCGCACGGAAGATGCGTTACTCTCGGGCGCGGCAGGCATCATGCTGGCCGCCTCTTTTTACTCCCTGCTACAGCCCGGGCTGGAATATGGTATTGAGCGATATGGCAGCCCCAGAATCGCTGTGATCCTGGTCATCGCGGGGATGTTGTTCGGTGGCGGGATGCTCTGGACGGTCCATACCTACGCGCCCCATGAACATTTCCATGCCGGCCGCGAAGGACCGGACACCGGCAAGCTCGCGCGTCTGTGGCTGTTCGTTATCGCCATCACGCTACACAATTTTCCGGAGGGAATGGCCGTCGGTGTGGGCGCTGCAAGCGGCGATTTCGCCGCGGGCACTGCCTTGACCATCGGTATCGGCATACAAAATGTGCCTGAGGGCTTGGCAGTCGCTGCCGCCCTCATGGCTGCAGGTTACGGCCGTCACTTGAGTGCAGGAATCGCCCTTCTCACAGGGCTGGTGGAGCCTGCCGGCGGGTTGCTGGGCGCCAGTGCTGCTTGGCTCGCATCTGCACTGTTGCCTGCTATCCTTGGCTTCGCCGGCGGGGCCATGCTCTACATCATCAGCGCTGAGATCATCCCGGAAACCCATCGCAAGGGTCATAAGACCGTCGCCACGGTATCGCTGATGGTGGGCGTGGCGCTGATGCTGGCGCTTGGAGTGCTGCTGGAAGCGACTTGAGCGAGTCACTGAATGTAACGAACGCATGGGCTGGTCCATGCCCTGCGGATGTCAATACCAACCTGGAATTATTTGTAGCTTGATAAACACCAAAGCCCAAAATGGGCATTTCAATACCCCATTATTAATGGCTAAAGTTCTGCATTAGTGTCCTCCTGATTTTTGAAAAATTCAGTTTAATTCAAATTCTGGACATGCCGAAAAACGCCTTGGCTTCGCGCTTCTGACCTTGCAGAGGCGCTGGATTACAGCGCCGCGCGTAACACGCCAACGATATCCGCCTCCGTCATCGGCGGACGGGCAGGCAGCAAACCGTTTTCGTCGTGAATAATGCGCAGGGTTTCCTTGGCATAGGTTTCGACCAAGCGATCATCGATGCCCAGATCGGAAAAGCGCACCGGACAACCAATGGACTTGAGGAACGCCTCGAAGCAGTCGATCCCGGCCAACGCGCAGTCCAGATCGCCGGAACCTTTGGCCGCCAGGCCGAAAATGCGCTCGGCGAACTGGGTAAACTTGGGCGTGCTGGTTTTCGCGGCAAAGCGCATCCACGCCGGATTGATGATGGCTAGCCCCGCCGCATGGGTGATGTCGTGGAAGGCCGAGACAGTGTGCTCGATCATGTGAACGGGATACCCCACACCCCCAGCACCCGACTGCACCCAGCCGTTCAAGGCAACTGTGGCCGCCCACTGCACCTGGCTGCGCGCGTTCAGGTCGCTGCCGTTGGCAATGGCCTTGGGGCCGTATTCCATGGCGGTCAGAATTACGCTTTCGGCGAAGCGATCCTGAATCGGCGTGTCGCCGGTCCCATTGAAATAGCTTTCGGTGATATGGGTGATCAGGTCGCAGACCCCGTAGGCGGTCTGGTCCTTGGGAACACTCACGGTCAACTCGGGATCGAGCAACGCTACCTTCGGGTAGAGGCATTCAGTGCTGACAAAGGATTTTTCCTGGGTCGCTTCATTGGAGATGACGGCGCCGCAATTCATCTCGGAGCCAGTCGCCGCCAGAGTCGGAACCGTGATCAGCGGGAGGGCTTGGGCTGGAATGTGGGGTTCCGGCTGGCCGTGAATGATCATGTCCCACGGGTCACCGTCGTACAGGACGGCCGCTGCTATCACCTTGGCAGCATCCATTACGCTGCCGCCCCCGAGGGCGATGACCAGGTCGCAGGCATTTTCACGCGCCGTCGCTGCCCCACGCTTCACCGACGTAATCCTCGGGTTGGGTTCCACGCCTTCGCACGCGAACACCGGAATACCGGCATCGATGAGACTCTTGAGCGCACGGTCGAAAGTCCCGTTACGTTTGACGCTGCCGCCGCCGGTGACCAGCAGCGCACGTTGGCCGTATTGAGACGCGAACTCACCCAGGCGGGAGAGCGCGCCAGCGCTGAAAACGAGGCGGACCGGATTATGGTATTTGAATTTCATCGCTTTTCTCCTTGCAAATGCGATCAGGTTTCATTGAATCCACGAGAGCGGGCAAGGCCATGATGGCGGCAAACCATCCGGTTTAACGTTTGCCTAATCCGTTTGATAAGGCGTAGGCTGGTCGCCCCTCCGGCAAACGCTACCAGCAGATGCCTGCCTTGTACAGGG